>JACKNX010000015.1 GCA_024234635.1 Pseudomonadales bacterium
TTCCAGCCGATGCCCAGCAGCACCAGCGCGCCCCAGTAGTGCAGATAGGCATGCCCCTGCAGCCCCATGAGGATGGTCGCCGCGAACGCCACGACACCCAGCGTCATGACCGCCCGCACGCCGATCCAGCCGATCAGCACCCCGGAAAACAGGGAAGGTACATACATCGCCAGCACATGCGCCCGCACCACGCCCGCCGTATCGGCCAGGCTGTGCCCGTCAACGACATGCATGCTCACCGGCGTCGCGGTCATGACAAAGGTCATCACGCCCTGCCCGACCACTCCGCCGAGTATCGCCGCGGTAACCACGGGCATGCGGATGATGTCGGCCACACGCCGCGCCGGCTCCTCGTGCACCTCCTGGCTTTCCGCCAGCCGCGGCGCGCGCAACACCAGCAAACCACCCCCGGCAACCAGATACGCGGCGATACCCGCGGCAAACGCCCCGGCATAGGATTCACCGGGGAACCAGCCGGGACTGCGCCAGGCGAGCTCCGGCCCCAGCAGCGCCCCACCGATGGAGCCGACCAGAATGAACGACACCGCCTGGGGAACACTCGACAACGCCACGCTTTCCGCCGCCGCGAAGCGGAATTGCTGACTGAACGCCACGGTAATCCCGATGAGGAGCGCCACCAGGCAGAAGAGGGTGAAACTGGCGACGTGCAGGGCAACGACCCCCAACGCGCACGCGACGACACCCACAAACGCCGCCGAAAGGAAGCCCGGTCGTCGCCCGAAGCGGCGCATCGCCAGGCTGGCCGGCACCGTAGTCAGCGCGGTACCGACCACCATCAATGACATGGGCAGCGTGGTCAGCATCGGCGATGGTGCCAGTTCGCTGCCAACGATACCGCCCAGGGTGACCATGAGCACCGTCCCGGTGACGAACATGCACTGGGCCAGGAACAGGACGGCGGTATTGCGGTTCAGGAACATGCGGGTCCTGGTGGCAGCTTCAAGGATCGGATGCGCAACCCTTTTATCACGACAGCCCCTGGTTCGACACCAGTCTCCTGCCCATGCCGCATCAAAGGACCGTTTTCCCACCCCGCAGATAGGGCATCCAGTCGTTCACCGGCGACGGCCGCCACCGACCCTGTGCGTCCCGGGACCCCGGATCGATGCTACCGGCGGTCGCGAAATGCCACACCATCGCCGCACGCATACCGGATGAGGTGTTGTCGGTGGAGCGGTGCATGAGATGGCTGTCGAATACGAGCAGATCACCCGGATCGAGCAGACAGGGGACGCTGGCTCCCATATCGTGATCGACGATCTCGACGTAGCCGTGGTTGGCGTCCGGTCGCCGGTCCCTGACATGCGTATGCACGGGCTCCACCTGGCTGCCCGGCAGCACATGCAGACAACCGTTTTCGAGCGTCGCTTCTGTAATCGCAAGCCAGAGTCCGATGATCGGCCGCCTGGGCTGAAACGGGAAATAGTAGGAATCCTGATGCCACGGCTGTCCCCAGGCGCCGGGATTCTTGAAGATGAACTGCGAGAGAAAGCAGTCAACGTCACCGCCAAGAGCCGCACCGACAAGCTCAACAACCCGGGGCCACCCCAGGAAATCCAGAAACGCGGGCCGGCGGTGCAGGCGGAAGATCTTCGAAACCCGGTCTTCCGGATTGGTGCCACCAAATCCCGCCTGCATTTCCAGTGTGACCAGACTGGGCGTCACGTCCCTGCCGGCCGCGGCCTGGCGGGCAAGCGCGATCACATCGTCCAGCATGCGCCGTCCCGTTTCCGGCGCGGCGAATCCCGGCAGACGGACATATCCGGGCTGGTCCTCCCCGCGCAGACGGCGGCGTAAGTCGTGAGCGGATGACGACATGGCCGAGTCCACTGTCGAAACAGCACGATTCTGCCGGTGCCGGCACCTTTTGCCAATTTGCGTGCTGTAGGCTTGTTCCATGCACCTTCTGCTGAAGAATCTGCTGTTCACCGTCCTGGTACCGGGAACGGTCGCGGTCTACCTGCCGTGCTGGCTGGCCTCCCTGGACAAGGCTCGTGCGGCCACCGCAGCCAGCATCGCCACGGGCAGTGTTCTCATAACACTGGGACTGCTGCTCTACATCGCCTGTCTCTGGCCGTTCGCCACCCTCGGTCGTGGTACGCCCGCGCCCATCGATCCACCGAAGCAGCTCGAGGTGGCGGGACCCTACCGGTTCGTCCGCAACCCCATGTACGTTGCCGTGCTGTGCGTCATCGCCGGTCAGGCGGTGTGGCACCTGTCCGGCACACTGGCCATCTACGCCGCCGGCGTGACGGCGATGTTCTGCCTGTTTGTGCAGGGCTACGAGGAACGGACGCTGCGCCGGCAGTTCGGTGACGACTATCGGGCCTACTGCGCACGTGTACCCCGCTGGCTGCCCCGCTTTCCCTCTGCGCGCCGATAGAGGTTGCTGGGCATGCCCCTCCTGGACTTCTTTCAGCAGTCGTCGGCTTCGCCGACTCGCGCTAAATACAGCGGTTTGCGCCGCATGTGTGGCCCAGCCATCCCTGGCGGGACTAACCGGCTGCTTTTTCAGCAGCCTGCCAGTTGCGTGTCCGTATGTCGTGACAACGGCCGGCGGGTCAGGGACACTGACGATCCCGACGACGCAGGAAGAACTTCATGGCAGCCAGCGAAAAGATCGACGTCTACCTCGTCTGCAACGCGCGCTTCCACGACACCAACTTCGCCCGCCTGGAACTGCTGAAGCTGCTGGCTGAAAACGAGGATATCCACACACGCGTCGCGGATTCTTTCAAGGACATCGACGCAATCAATACCTCCCGGCTGCTCATCACCTACACCTGCGATCTGCAGCCGACGCCGGAGGAACAACAGGGCCTGGCACGCTTCCTTGAGAACGGCGGCCGCTGGTTTGCACTGCACGCCACCAACGCGCTGCTCGAATTTGTTGCCGGCGGCAAGGTGGATACGCCGGACCGCGCGCCCGACTACATGAAGCTGCTCGGCTCCCGTTTCATCGCGCATCCCGCCAACCAGGCCTTCCGCGTCCGTGTCACGGATATCGCGCACCCGCTGACGGCGGCGATCGAAGACTTCGACGTGGAAGACGAAGAACCCTACTACTGCGAGGCGCTGGGCGAGCAGACGGTGCTTCTCGAGGCCACGTACAGCGCCCGCTCCGAAGGCTATGTGCGCGCCGACTACGGCACTGACCGCGAGAATCACCCGCAGATGTACCTGCACCCGTGGGGTGACGGTCAGGTGCTCTACCTGTCGCTCGGACACTGCGCGGGCAAACACGATATGAAACCCCTGGTGGACATTTTCCCGGTCGTGCGCGGCTCGTGGAATTCACCGGTGTACTACGAACTGCTGCGGCGCGGCATTCGCTGGGGAATCGGCGCGCTCTGAACCCACCGGTTCGTGTGCGGCCGCCGCCTCTATCGCCAGCCGCGCTCCTGACGTTACGCCTCGCTCAGCGCATCGGGGTCGAAGCCAGGACCGAAAAATTCCGGCCAGACGAAGTGTTGGATGACTCTCCCCGATTACGTGCGCGGTGGCGCGTAGAGCGTTGCAGCCGACGGTCGATTCCTGGCCGTGACAACACACCGGGTAGTAACAGGGGGACCAACCGGAGTCATGACAAGCAAAGCGTAGCGGGATGGTCCTCAGCGCGACAGGCGCACCGGAATGCGCCTTGGGCCAAACTGTCCCGGCGCCGCTTCGAAGTGTCCCGGCACCGGGGTACCGCACGCGCGACACGCGCCGCGGCCATCCAGATACCACCGCCCCAGCTTGAACCAGTCGCGCTCGATCAGCAGTTCGCCACAGTTCGGGCACCACGTGCTGGACCCCTGCGCGTCATGCACGTTGCCGGTAAACGCAAAACGAACGCCATTGTTCATGGCGATACGGCGCGCGCGGGTGAGTGTCTCCGGTGGCGTGGGGAGAATATCGCGCATCTTCCAGTCCGGGTGGAAGGCGGAGAAATGCATGGGCACGTCGGGTCCCAGGTGTTCCACCACCCATCGCGTCATCGCCTGCAGTTCGTCTTCGGAATCGTTCTCCCCGGGAATCAGCAGCGTGGTCAGTTCCAGCCAGCAGCCGGTCTCGTGCTTGATGTACTGCAGTGTTTCAAGCACGGAGGCCAGATGGCCACCGCAGATCTTGTGATAGAAGCGCTCGGTGAACGCCTTCAGATCCACGTTGGCTGCATCCATGACACGGAAAAATTCCGCCCGCGGTTCGGGATCGACATAGCCCGCCGT
Source organism: Pseudomonadales bacterium (assembly GCA_024234635.1). GTDB lineage: Bacteria > Pseudomonadota > Gammaproteobacteria > Pseudomonadales > Azotimanducaceae > SYFY01. The sequence goes on from JACKNX010000015.1 coordinate 4,233, forward strand.
CACTGCCACCGTTTTCACGTTCTGGGCATGACACGCTTCGGCCACGTCGATGGCGTATTCCATGAAGATGATTGGATCGTTGTAGGTGAAGGCCACACTGCGGCAGGCAAGCTGTACCGCGGCATCGGCCAGCTGTTGCGGCATGGCCCGATCCGCCAGCGTATCCATCTGCCGCGACTTGCTCATGTCCCAGTTCTGGCAGAACTTGCACGCCAGATTGCAACCCGCCGTACCAAACGACAGCACGCTGCTGCCTGGATAGAAGTGATTGAGCGGTTTCTTTTCGATGGGGTCCACGCAGAAGCCGCTGGAACGGCCGTAGCTGACCAGCTTCACGCCGCCATCCAGACACTGCCTTACGTAGCACAGACCACGCTGCCCCTCATGCAGATGGCAATGCCGCGGACAAACGTCACACTGCACGCGGCCATCGCCGAGTGCATGCCAGTGCCGGGTGTCTACAATTGTTTCATCCATGCTTGTTATGTGGCGGTATCACCCTCATAAATCAAGCGGACAAACAGGCAATCGTCAACATCACATGACCGCAATCTCCGTTCGACCGCCTGCCGTGGCGGACATGTTCTATCCGGGCGATCCCGACGATCTCGCGGAACAGGTGACGACGCTGCTGGCGCACGCGGACAGTTCGAGCCCGCGCCCACCCAAGGCTTTGATCGTGCCGCATGCGGGCTATGTCTACTCCGGCCCCATCGCTGCGAATGCCTACCGCCTGCTCGCTGAGCGACGCGAGTCGATCCGTCGCGTGGTACTGCTCGGCCCCGCGCACCGGGTCTACCTCCAGAGCATGGCGTTTCCCTCCGCGGACGCCTTTGCCACCCCACTGGGCACGGTGCGGGTGGACCGACGCGCGATTACCGCCGTCCTGGAACTCCCCGAGACTGTCCTATCGGATGCCGCGCATGCGCAGGAGCACTGTCTCGAGGTGCACCTGCCGTTTCTGCAGCGTGCATTGAAGGACTTCCGCATCGTGCCCTTTCTTGTTGGCGACTGTGCGCCGGATGCCGTCGCGCGCGTACTGGAAGCACTCTGGGGCGGTGAGGAAACCGTCATCCTGGTGAGTTCGGACCTGTCGCACTACCTGCCCTACTCCCAGGCACGCCAGGTGGACGCGGCAACCACGCGGCAGATTGAACACCGCAGCAGTTCGCTGCGCGGCGAGGAAGCCTGTGGCGCGCGCGCTATCAACGGCCTGATGCGTGTCGCCGTGGCGCACGATTTGCGCGTGCGGACACTGGACGTGCGCAATTCGGGCGATACGGCCGGCGATCGCAGCCGGGTCGTGGGCTATGGCGCGTGGGCGCTGACGGAAAATCCGGCAGACCTACGGGCAGACCACACGGACGCGAGCGAGCGTCAGGAATACGACGCCACCAGCCGGCGCCTGCTGCTCGACATCGCCCGGGACTCCATCGTTCAGGGTCTGCGAACGGGGCAGCCACTGGCGCCGGACCTGGATGCACTGCCCCCACAACTCACCCGGAATCGCGCCACCTTTGTCACGATCCGGCGAGGTGGCCGGCTGCGTGGCTGCATCGGCTCGATCAGCGCCTGCCAGCCGCTGGCGCTGGACGTGGCGGAATCGGCCTTCAAGTCCGCCTTCCGCGATCCCCGCTTCGCCTCGCTGGCGGCCCATGAACTGCGGGATCTGGACATCGAGATCTCGGTGCTTTCACCGCTTGCCCGGTTACCGGTGCGGAGCAACGCGGAACTGCTGGCCACCCTGGTGCCACGCGTGGACGGTCTGATTCTCGACGACGGGCGCCGCCGGGCGGTGTTTCTGCCGAAGGTCTGGGAAAGCCTGCCTCACGCCGGCGAATTCGTGGCGCAACTCAAGCTGAAGGGTGGCTGGACGGGGAGTTACTGGTCAGAAGCGATGCGCGCCTACCGCTTCCGCTCCGAGGAATTCGACAGCAGTTCGACAACAACGTGACACTCAGTACTCGATGACAATTGCGCCAGCGGGACAACTGTTGGCCGCCGATTGCGCATCGATTTCGAAGTCTTCCGGCACTTCCCCGAATTTCACCCGCGCCTTGTTGTCCTGCCCCACCTCGAAAAGATCGGGGTAGAGTCCGCTGCACCGATGATGCCCTTCACACAGGCTGGGATCGATCCGGCATTTCATTGACCAGTCCCCTGCGCGGCGTCCGACTCAATCCACAGATAGTCCATCTGCCGCAGCGCCAGACCGGGTACATAGTCGTAGCTTGCATCACCGCGCGCCAGACGGAAGTTCCGACGCCGCGACAGCAATACCTGGAACGACAGATTCAGCTCCAGGCGCGCCAGCGGCGCCCCCAGGCAATGATGCGTGGCATGGCTGAATGCCACATGCGAACCCGCATTCCGTCGTTCGATATCCAGCTTGTCCGGATCCGGAAAGTGACGCTCGTCGCGATTCGCCGCCGCAAAACGCAGGTGCACCGCCGCGCCTTTCGGGATGCGTACCCCGTGCAATTCCACGTCTTCCGTGGCGAAGCGGTACATTCCCGCCGTCGGCGAATGCAGGCGCAAACACTCCTCGATGAACGTCTTGATGCGTTTCGGTTCGTCGCGCAACTGCGTTTCGAGTCCTGCTTGCTCGATCATGGCGCACATGGCCATGGCCAGGCCGTTCTGCGTGGTTTCATTCGCGCCCACAATGGCCTGCTCGGCAAATCCCACCATTTCCTGCGTGGTGAGCCCACTGCCGTCCTCCCGCCGGGCCTGAACCAGCAGGGACAGAAGATCATCCCCAGGACGGGCACGCTTTTTCTCCAGATGGTCCAGGATGTACGCCTGCAGTTTCACCCCTTCCCGCGCCACGTACATTTCCTGTTCCGCCGTCATGGCATGCGAATACGGGAGCACCCACACGTCGGTGTAGTGTTTCAGGAGATCGTGGTCCTCGAGTGGCAGGCCAAGCAGAATGGTCATCACGCTCATTGGCAGGGGCACGCAGAAGCGCCTGACAAAATCCACGGGCGCATCCGTGTCCAGGTTTGTTGCCAGGCGTTCGATGAGCTCGCGCAGCCGCGGCTCCCATCGACGGATACGACCGGAGGTGAAAAACGGCTCAACCTGACTGCGAAAATCCGTATGGTAAGGCGGGTCGGTCGACAGCGGCGTGTAGCGGGGCAGCCCGTGATCTTCGTAGTACTTCACCGCGGCTTCGGTGCGGAACAGAAAGCCACGCCCGGGTTTCTGCATCGAAAACCGTTTCGAATCCCGCACGATACTGCAGATGTCCTCGTAACGGCTGATGACATACATGTCCACCTCAGGCAGATAGTGCACCGGCGCGTCGTCCCGGAGTCGCCGGTAAGCATCCCAGGGGCATTTCTGGATGCCCACATCCGCAAGGTTCATCCTGCTCGTGTCCTGCATCCCCTGCCCCCGGTTCGCTCGCCTGGCCGCTGATCTACTCTTTCGCCATCCACTGGTTGTAGATCATGTGGAAGTGCCGTGGCTTGGTCTCGCCATAGTTGGCAAAAATCACTTCCTTCAACGAATGCAGTCCCTTCTGTACGTACGGAAGATTCAGCGTGTCCTGGTTGAACACCTTGCTCAGGTGACCAAGCTGGGGCGCATCCACGTAATCGTCGTCCAGATCCAGCCACTGCATCTTCGCGGCGGGCGGTCTCGGCTTGCCCGCCGGCGCCGGCCACATGAACAGGCACTCGTGGATGCACTCCTCGGGATTGTCGCCGTACGGACGGAAGCGATAGAAGATCTGGTTGAACGAACCCCAGGGGCTGATATTGGGGAACAGGCTGTAGTAGATGGGATCGAGCAGTTCCGCGTCGCTGACCTCGTCCATCATGTCACCGAGCGTTGGACGCAACGCTTCACGGCGCACGGATGCGGCTTTGGCCCGCTTGTCCGCCCAGTCACCGGTCACTACGTTTGACGGCAGTTCGTCCATTCCTTCCACCAGACGCCCGCCGACCCAGTTGCACAGATGGATGTCCGCATGGAATTTTGCACCATCCAGATGGTTGCCGCGGTCATCGAAGTAGCCGACACGGTTGTCGGTCGTGGTTACCTTCACGCGCCCTTGGGCAACACGTTCATAGATGTTGCCGGTGAGTTCATGCCGCTGGCGCGTGAACGGTGTGGCGTCCATGTAAGGGTGCTCCGCCAGTTCCTTCGGCACGTGCGGACTGCCCACGAGATGCGCCGACAACGCGCGGGAGAAATTGCCGAAAATGTCGTACTTGGAGTTGGCGCACCCGAGGCTTCCCAGCAACGTCGGATGCGTGGCGATGGAGTGGTACGCCTCCGCGAATGCTTCATGCGCCACCTTCCAGTTGCAGGGTAGGCGCTTGGCAACGTGCACCGCCTTGTAACGGCGATCCATCGGTACGTGCGTCATGTGTGCATCGATGTCGCCGAGGAAGTCTTCCAGCGGCTCGCAGTTCGGGTCCGGATTGATGAATACAAAGCCACCCCAACGGCCGACTTTCACCTGTGGCAGGGAATGACTCTTCTTCGTTACGGTGGGAAAGTCCCAGTGACAGGGCACTTCCTGCAATTCCCCCTCCAGGGACCACGCCCATCCGTGGAATGCACAGCGGAAGTTGCGGAGCGAGGTCTCATCCTGGTGGATGATCTGGCGCCCGCGGTGCAGGCAGGCATTGGGAAACGCGTGGAACTGGTCCTCGCCGCTGCGTACGACAATGTATGACAGATCGGCGATATCGTACTTGATGGCATCACCGACGTTGGGGATGTCATCCTCGTGACAGGCCATCTGCCACACGCGTTTCCACAACCGTTCCTTTTCCAGTTCATGGACTTCGCGGGAGTAGTACACCTTGGGATCGACGATCGTCGGCCCCGGTGGCAACGGATTGGTAACCCGCAGGATGTCCCGAACCGGATGCGAGTCCCTGGCCAGTACCTCGTCGTAGCTGACCCCCGCCGAACGATTCGTACCCGTGACCGTTTCAACCATGGCTGACTCCTCCGCGTTCTGATTCTGGCCGGCTTGATGGTATGCACTCCGGACGTGCGCCGGGGCATTTCGACCCTTTCCGGGCGGGCGTCGTGGACATAACTCGTGGCGCCCCCCTTTTCCCCTACCTTCCGGCAGGGTGTGATGGTGAAGTCCCGGCACGCACCGGAACAGCGCTGGATATCCCGAAGATCACTACGTGATTCCCGAAGGGCGGCGTTCAGTCCCCCAGGCGTCGCGACAATTTGCCGCACCTCACCACGGCCGGGCAGCGATACGCTGCGGGTTCTCAAGGTCATCGATTCACACCAACGCTGATGATGAACAAACTGCTCACGACTTCCATCACCCTGCTGTTCCTGCCAGCCGCCGCAATGGGCTGCGACTTCTGTCTGCTGCAGCAGGGCATATCTCCCCTCGACTCGCTGAAAGGCAGCGGTTTGCGCGTTTCACAGCGGTATACGCGGGTGGATGAGGTATACGAAGGCACCAACCATGTGCCAAATCCAGGCGCCCGGGAGGCGTTCTGGACCACCGATCTGAGTGGGTTCTTCTCACCTCGCGACGGCTGGCTGTTGCTGGCCAACCTGCCTGTGCGCGCTACCCGTGTGCGCGGTCATCTGCATCTGCACGACGGCGACCACGAAGACGAGGAGGCGGACGCGGACGCGCACGCAGGATCCTCGCTGGCGATCGGCGGCAATGAATACGAGGTACACCCGGACCGCGGCGGAGACGAGGGAATCGGTGACCTGTCGCTGCTCGCCCGCTACAACGCCTTCGAACACCACACGCTCACGCACACGACCCTCGTGGCGCTGACACTGGGCGTCAAACTGCCTACCGGTAGTACCTCCGGTCGTACCAACGACGGTGAGTACCTGGACGCGCATACCCAACTCGGCACTGGCTCGTGGGATGTTCTTGCCGGGGCGGCCATCAACCATTCGTTCGGCCGCTGGACGTTGTCCGGTAATGCACTGGCCTCCTTCAATGGCAAAGGCGAAGCCGGCAACGTGGACCACACATTCGGGGATTCGCTGAACTACGACGCCTCCGTCCGCTACCGCCTGCTACCGGCCATGCAGGGTGGGGACGGGGTCAGCGTCTTCGCGTCGTTTGGTGTCGCCGGAGAATGGCGGGGACACGAAAAGGAAGCCGGGCAGCGGGTCCGCGACTCGGGAGGGCATACGCTATATGTCGTGCCGGCCGTGCAGATCAACGTGGGCCAGCACTGGATCGCGGAGCTCAGCTATCGAAAAGCCGTCTGGCACGATCTGCACCAGGTACAACTCGGCGAGGACTTCAAGCTCTTCGGGAGTATCAATTATCTCTTCTGACAAACCGCCGAAAACCGCATGGCCAGGCATGCTGCTCCTGCTGGCGCTCGCGTGCCCCCCGCTATCGGCGCGTACCCTGCCGCTTGACCGTCTCGATCAACCTGCCCCGCCATTGTCCCTGGGTGGCGGGCGCAGCCTCGGCGACTATCAGGGCCAGTGGGTCATGCTGCATTTCTGGGCCACCTGGTGCACACCCTGCGTGCGCGAGCTTCCGGCCCTGCAACGATTCGAAGCGCGAAGCGCCGGGACCTTCGTGCTGCTCACCGTGGCAATGGACGGTGACAACCGGGCGCTGGTGGAGGCATTCCAGCAGCAGCATGGCATCACGCTGCCCGTCGTACTGGAACAACAGGCCACGGGTCATGCGCCGTTTACCGGCTGGGGATTGCCGGCAACCTACTTCATCGCCCCGAACGGATATGTGGTGGCGCGCGCGTTGGGGCCGCGCGGATGGGACGCAGTGGAACCGACCGCCCTGGCCGGTCAACTTGAGTAGTCTCCGATCGTTGCCCCTCCTGGTGGTCCGGCTCGACAGCTTCGCTGGCATCCCCAAGCTTGGCCGCGCCAAGGATGGCTGCGGCCATGCCGCTCCGCCTGTCCGGGAAACGCTGATGAACCAGCGCACCGCGACCACGCAATAAGCCTGCCGCCGCTTCCGCGAGGAACGGTTACTACGGGAGATTGAACAGGCGCCTGGCATTTCCCCCAAGAACCTTGTTGCGTCGCGCTGGCGTCATCGGGGCGAGCGCCATTTCCACCTCCTGCATGGCGGACAGATGGGAATCGACATGGGGATAGTCGGAACCCCACAGGAAACGGTCTTCGCCAACCAGATCGCATTGGGCATCGATGGCGCCCTCGGAGGGATCCATGACAAACCAGAAGTTTTCGCGGATGTATTCACTCGGCCGTCGCCTGAGCGGACTCGTGCGACCGAAACGCGCATATTTTTCGTCCAGCCGGTCCATCAGGTAACGCACGTATCCGGCGCCGGATTCGACGATGGCAACCTTGAGCCCGGGGAAGCGGTCAAACAGGCCGTCACACACCAGGGCCGCCACCGCGGGAATGAGCTGCATCGTGCCGCCCAGCGCGAAGGAAAACACCGTATCGGTGCGCTCCTTTTCGGGATCCCACCAGCGCGTGCCACTCAGGTTGACGACCCGATCGAAGCGCACGATGAGGTGAACGCATACGGGCAGATCCGCCGCCACCAGGAGTTGCCACAGCGGATCGAACTGCGGGTGCGACGGACGTTTGCCACAAACCGGTTCCGGCGCCAGGAACATGCCCTTGAAACCCAGCTTCAGACAGCGTTCCAGTTCGACACGCGCCAGGTCCACGTCGTAGAGCGGTATCTGCGCGATCGGCCAGATGCGATCCAGCGCGGATTTCGCGAAGTCCCACTGCCAGTTGTTGTAGGCTCGGGCATAGGCCATGGCGAGTTCGGGATCGTCTTCCTTGTCCCAGAGGATGCCGATGGTAGGGAACACGACGCCGGCATCCACACCCCACTGGTCCAGCAGCTGCACGCGCGCACTGGTGTCATAGGACGCTTTCGGGCAACCGTCGAGATAGGTCAACGCCGGATTGGTGAACGTTTCGACGGCATCGTGCTCAGCACCTCCAAGCGCTGCCAACCGCCCCGTGAGGATCGGTTTGCCATCCACCATGAGCATTTCCACACCGCTATCGTCCCGGGCGATGTGGATCGCCCGCTCCCGGAAGCGGGGCTCAAGATAGTTCAGCCAGAGGTCCGGTGGTTCCATGACGTGCGAGTCCATGTCCACCACAAATCGTCCGTCGTTCCGCATTGCCGCCCCTCCCGGACACACGAAAGTCAGGATGCTACCCGAGTCCATGACTCAGAGGGAGGCGCCGGGTCGCGGGGATATCGCAATCGCCGGGCGTGAGCCACCGCCGACGCGCGTTGACCCGGCCGTGAACACCAGAAACAATCGTGCCCGGTATCACAGCGCAATTGAGGGAGCGGCGTGTACAAGACCTATCTGTTTCTGGAAGGCGAGCCGGGCTCCGAGCCATTCGGCCTGCGCGCAAGGCACGCCGCGGCAGCCGTGGGCGAGGCATTTCCCGGCCTGGTCGGCTACACACAGACGCGCAGTCAGCGCGAACAGATCGAAGACCGGGCAGTCGTACCGTTTACCGGAATTGCCGAGCTGTGGTTCGCGCATTCACGCGACGCACTGAATGCCGCCGCGCACGCCGACTCGATCGCTCCGCTGCTGACACCTGGTACCCGCGTGGGACCGATTGTCACCGGCCGTGCGCGCACGGTGTTGCGGCTGGCCCGTCATCATCAGGGGGGACTGGTCAAAGGCGTTTTCCCCTTTCGCCGCCAGCCACATCTTCCCGTTGGCGAATTTCAACGTTACTGGTGGCTGAACCACGGCCCGATCGCCGCCCTGACCGAACATGCCGTCTACTATCTGCAATGTCATCCATTGCCGGAAACCTACGGGCAAACGCCTCCGCCCTATGACGGCATCACTGAACTGCACTGGCCGGACACCGCGTCGGCGCGGGCGGCGATGGCCTCCCGGCAGATGCGGGAAGATCAATCGAACGACGCCAGAAATTTCGCGGAGCCGGGTAGCGTGCTGCTGTTCCTGGCCGTCGAAGAGATTGTTATGGCGCCCTGACATCGCCGCCTGGAGGCAGGCTAGCCCACGGCACCAGGACGTTCAGCAGCCGCCGACCCACGCTCGAGACTGTTGAGCAATCGCTCTACGCCGAAAGCAAATCGCCGGTCCATGCCGGCGGCATCCGCGGCAGGCGAATAGCGCGCGAGGTGATCGAGCGCCGGCACCGCCGCTGACGATGACGCGCCTCGCTCAGCGACAAAGTCCGGTGTGTCCGGCGACTGTGTCTCCATGAGAACGAAGCCGAACAGAAAGGCGACCAGCAGATAGTACGCATCGGCGACCTCGTCTTCCGCAATTCCGCTGCGCGCGACAAGGCCCAGAAAATCATTTGTCACCCTGAGCGTCCGCGGACCTAGCTGCCAGCCGGAACGCCAGATCAGCCTGACCAGTGCCGGGTATTCGCACAGCAGCCGACGAGCCTGCAGAAGAAAGTCCGCAATGCCCGCGCGCCAGTCAGGCGTATCGGCAACAACGATGGCAGCCAGCGCTTCGTCAATGACCATACCCAGCAGATCCTGTTCGTTGCGCACGTGCCAGTACAGCGTCGAGACGCTGACGGACAGCTCCCGCGACAGCGCGCGCATCGACCACCCCTCGATGCCGTCACGGCGGATCAGGTCGCTGGCGGCGGCAACGACATTCTCACGATTGAGCCGTACGGCGGATTGCCGCTGGCCGGACAGTTTTTTCATGTGGTGAACGCCAATGGTGTGCGTTGGCGGGAGGTTGACAGTAGAACAGTGTTCGAGCAATCTGCCTCCGTCTCGAACGCTGTTCGTGATGGCGTCTGGAAGCCTGCGGCGGAACACGGGCGCGCATGCGTCCTTCCCATCCTGGCGCGACGATTCACTGGCCACGGCAACGGCGCACCGGAGAACGAGGCATGAAACTGCTGGGTATGAGCGGCAGCCTGCGGGAGGCGTCGTCCAATACACGCCTGCTCGAGGCCGCCGCGCTGCTGGCGCCGGCGAGCGTCGCCGTCGAAATCGTGACGGTTCTGGGCGATCTGCCGCACTTCAATCCCGATCTACCCGTGGAATCGCACGAGACGCTCAGCCGCTATATCGACAGCGTCCGGACCTGTGACGGCATTCTTGTCTCGTGTCCGGTATACGCGGGCGGTTATCCCGGTACGTTCAAGAATGCGCTGGACTGGCTCGTTGGCACCGACGCTTTCGTCGAGAAGCCGTTTGCCTTCCTGAGCACATCGAACCGGGTTCCAGCGGTACAGACATCCCTGGCAGTTGTGCTTCAGACCATGGGCGGCATACACGTGGCGGGCGCAACCTGCCTGGTGCCGCTACTCGGTACGGACTTGACCCTGCGGGAGATTCTGGGCAATACCGGATTCACCGCCACTATTGAAGGCGCACTGAACGCCTACACCGATTATCTGCGTCACCGCGCCCGCCACTGACCGGTTGATCCCCCATCCCTGCTCAGGCTCAATGGTCGTCAATCCGTGCGGCTACGGCACGGGCTGCGCAAATCACCGCTGAAGGGGAAATACAGATGGGACTCGCCGAAGATGCAGGCATGTCGCCCACCCGGCTGGCACTGCTGGACCGGGTGATGACCGAACGCTACGTGGACTCCGGAGCCCTCCCCGGCTTCCACGCGATGATCTACCGCAACGGTGCACTGGCACACGACTCCCGGGTCGGCATGATGGATATCGAGCGCGCAACACCCCTGCGCGACGACGCCATCTTCCGCATCTACTCCATGTCCAAGCCCATCACCGCCGTGGCGCTCATGATGCTCGTTGAGGAAGGCAAGCTCGGCCTCGACGACGACGTGCACACACATATTCCTTCATGGAAGAAACTCGGCGTCTATGCGTCCGGCCTGCCCGGTCTGCTGTCGGACACCACCGGCCAGTTCGTCACCCAGCCGCCCGGACGGCGGATGAAAGTCATCGATCTCGTCACCCATACGTCGGGGCTCACCTACGGTTTCATGCATCGCACGAGCGTAGACGCCGCCTACCGGGCCAACAGGATTGGCGACACACAGACACCCGGCGGGCTCGACACCTTCATTGAACAGCTCGCGGCGCTGCCACTGGACTTTTCCCCCGGCGAGATGTGGAACTACTCGGTCTCCATCGACGTGATGGGCTACCTGGTGCAGACGCTGTCCGGCATGCCTTTCGGCGAGTTTCTGCGCACGCGGCTTTTCGAACCGCTCGGCATGAACGATACGGGGTTCTTCTGTCCCGAGGACAAGATCGTGCGCTTCGCCTCGTGTTATCAACCGAAACCCGGTGGTGGACTGAAACTGCAGGACGACGCCCGCAACTCCACCTACGCCAGACCGCCGCAACTGGAGAGTGGCGGCGGCGGACTGGTGTCCACCACGCACGACTACATGCGTTTCTGCCGCATGATGCTGCACGGCGGTTCGTTGGACGGCGTGCAGATTCTGAGCCCGAAAACCGTGGCGATGTTCAGCCTCAACCTGTTACCCGACAACCGGTTGATGACGGATATGGTCCCCGCCGCCGGACTGTTCACCGAGGCGGGCTACGGCGGCATGGGTTTCTCCATCGGCTGTGGCGTAAACGTGGATCCGGCCAGGGCGCGCCTGCCCGGTACGGCAGGCGAATACTTCTGGGGCGGAGCGGCCTCCACCGCTTTCTGGATCGATCCGCTGGAGCAGCTCGCCGTGGTGTTCATGACCCAGGTCATCGGCGCGGATGCGCGGCTGACCCTGCGCCGGGACCTGCGCACGCTCGTGTACTCGGCGTTTACCAGCTCGTTTGCCTGATCGTCACCGACCGCCTGCTATCGACTGCCGGATGACGTGGTTGGCCGCGCCATTCCCCGTATTGCGGCGCTGCCGGGCATCCATGCGGTCAGAATGGCCGCGTGGACATGGCTGCCGCTCCAGGCACCCCGGAAACGGGATTGTCGGTTGCATTTTTCGGGTAGGCTTACCCGCGGCTGACACCGGACGTTCCGGACAGCCTTACACCCGCTCTCGAGGAGACACCGGCATGAAGATCACCCGCATCAATCACCTGGCCTACAACGTCGCCGGTGCCGGCGCGGAGGCGCGGTCGTTCTACACGCAATTCCTTGGCCTGCCCGAGGTACCGATCAGTTTTCCCGGTCGGGCGCCGGTGATGGGCTCCGATCGCGGCTTCTGGGTCGAACAGGGCGGTTTGCAGATGCACCTCATCGGTGTGGAAAAAACCGGTGAACCCCGCGAGCCTGTAAATACCCACGTGTCCTGGTATGTCGAAGATCTGGAAGCCGCCATCGCGGAGATTCGTGCAGCAAATCTCGACATGCGCGAAATGACCGGCGATGTGGGACACATCGTCTGGATCTCGGATCCCGCCGGCAACACCCTGGAATTTCAGCAGGACCCGCTGGTGAATCCCACCCGATAGCACCAGATCACCCTCCCCGCAGGCCTCCACATCGCTTGCGAACCGGGAATGCACCGGAGGTGTTCGCCGTCTCTGCCGAGCATGCATTCCTGGTAGCGCGGCGGTGCCCATTGCAGGAAGTTTCCGGGAAACAACCACCGCTCCCGACACAGACTTGACGGCATGGGCCGGGGACAGCTCAAATCCCCAGGGCTGCAGAACCGTTTCGGGGCGGACAGGCGATGACAGACACCTTTCCAGGCAACCGTTTCCTCCAACATTCCGGCGCACGTTACCCCCTCATCCAGGCGCCGATGACATGGATCGCGCGGGCGCCGCTTGCCACCGCGGTATCGAAAGCCGGGGCGCTCGGCATGCTGGAAACCTCCAGTAGCGACATTGAGATCACCCGCCGGGAATTTGCCGCGATCAGGGCGGCCACGGATGCGCCGTTCGGCGTCAATCTGCCAATCCTGTTTCTGCGCCAGAATGAAGCCATGGAAGAGCGCATCCTCGAATTCCTGATGGAGCAGAAGGTGCGTTTCGTCACCACCTCGGCCGGCAACCCGCGCAGGTACGTGGAACGACTGAAAGCAGCCGGGGTCATCGTTTATCACGCAGTACCTTCGCTGGAGGGTGCGCTGAAAGCGGAAGACGCCGGTGTCGACGGCCTGATCGTGGAAGGTGCCGAAAGCGGCGGCATACGCAACGCCGAGGAAGTAAACAGTTTCGTGCTGCTCCAGGCGGTCCGCGAACGGGTCACCCTGCCGATCGTCGCCGCCGGTGGCATCGTCGATGGTCGAGGCATGGCGGCAGCAATGGCGCTGGGTGCCGATGCGGTTACCATGGGTACCCGGTTCGTTGCCTCGCACGAAAGCCCCGTGCACGCGAACTACAAGGCGGCCATTGTGGCAGCGGGAGTCGACGGCACGATGATGCTCCCCAGGCCACCTCGTGCGAAGATGCGCGTACTGCGCACCCGCGCGTCCGTGGCAATGGCCGATGGTGTTGAAACTCAGGGTCGGGTATCGAGCGTGATAGAAGCTCTCTACGTTGGCGGGGACGTCGAAAACACTGCTGGTTCAGCCGGCCAAAGCGCCGCCCTCATTCACGAAGTGAAATCGGTTCAGGCCATCGTCGACGATACGCTCAGCGGTTTCTGGCAGGCGATCGACCGCCTGGCAGCGCTACGGGGACAGCACGCGGACTGAACGCCCGGAAATTGATGACGCCCGGAAAAGGAGTGGAATGCCTGAATGAGCACATACATCCAAGCACGAATCCGTAGCAGCCTGGAAGTGCAGCACCTGGCGTGCAACGCTGGCGCTACCGGCGTCAGCGCCGGCTGGCGGTTCGGTTGCGTCGCTGCAACCGTTGACGTGTAGCCGCGTGTTTCCGCTCGACATCTACCAGACGGGGTACGTCGTCAACGATATCGATCAGGCGGTCGAACGGTGGCGTAGAAGCACGGGGCTGGATGGCTTCCAGTTTCTGCGGCACATCCAGGTGGACAACGGTTTGTATCGCGGGCAGCCGACGGCTATCGACTTCTCCGTCGCCGTTGTACAGACGACAACGCTGAATATCGAATTCATCGCCCAGCACGATCAACAGCCATCGTGCTATCGCGATCTGTTTCCCGATGGCGGCGAGGGTCTGCACCACGTTGCCATCCGCAGCAACGACTACGATGCCGATCTCGCACGCTACCTGGAGAATGGTTTTCTTTCGGCATTTTCAGGAACCTATCAGGGCACCCGCTTCAACTACATAGACACATCCGCCACGCTTGGCATCATGGTGGAACTCGTTGAGGCGCGCACCACCGATGGCTGAAAACAGACAGGCAAACCGATCGCCGTTGAAAGTCTACGGAATCTCCGTCTCCTACTACACCGGCAAGCTCGAGGCATACCTGAGATACAAGGGTATCGCCTACACGATGGACTCCCCATATGCCCACGCGCGGGAGGTGCGTGAAAAGGCCGGCGCGCTCCAGGTGCCCCTGATTCTGCGCGAGGACGGACGCTGGATGTCGGACAGCACCCCCATCATCCTGGCTTTCGAAAACGAGTTTCCCGCCCCGACCATCCTGCCGCACAACCCCGTTGTACGCTTTGTTGCCATGCTTATCGAGGACTACGCCGACGAGTGGTTGTGGCGCGCCGCGATGCACTACCGCTGGAGCTACGAACATGACCGCGCGTTGCTGTCACGTATCCTGGTGGACGAGGTGGGTCGGCACGTGAAGGTGCCGCGCTTCCTCAAGCTTATGCGTATCGCGCGGCGCCAGCACAGAGGTTTTGTGCTCAACGACGGTGTGACGGCGGAAACACGGGCCCACGTTGAAGCCGGCTACAGGGCTGCGCTGTCGGGAATGACGGCGATGCTTGCCGGGCGACCTTACCTGTTTGGCGGCACGCCCAGCATTGCTGATTTTGGTCTCATGGGACCAATGCTGCGCCACTTCGGCCAGGATCCGACCCCTGCCGAGATCATGCGCAATGAAGCGCCCGCCGTCTGGGAATGGGTGGCGCGCGTCTGGAACGCCGGCGCCATGGCTCCTGCACCCGCCTTCGTGGATTCGGTACCCGATGAGGCCGCGCTCCTGCTGCGGGAGATTGCGGAAACACACCTCGAACAACTCGCCCGCAACGCCGAAGCCTACGCGCGCGGCGCCAGCCATTTCGACATGACGGTTCAGGGGTGTCGGTACACCCGTCTGCCGGTTTCCCGCTATCGGGTTCACTGCCTGGAGCAGTTGCGGGCTGCCTGGGCGGGGCTGTCGGCCGACGACGCATCGCGGGTGCAGTTGCTGCTGCCGTACGACCAGGCCGGAGTGCTCTGGCAGCCCGAGCCCCCTGCCCGCTCAGACTATGACACCGCGGGTGAGGCACCGTATAACAAAGCCATCAACGTCTACGGCGACGGCGTGCCTCACTGAGGAGGTCAAACGCGGCGTCGGTCCCGGCCCGTTCACACCGCGACCACATCCTCCACCAGCAGCGGATGCGCCGCAACGCCGGCAAGTTCCCGCCGTGCCTGCTTTGGCGTCAGCCCCAGAACGCGGAGCACGTATTCACAGGTACGCAGCAGTTGAGGCTGCTGGAAACCGTCCGCAAGCTGCCGTCTGAGTGACGCGATCATCAGCGCGGCCAGTTGTTCGAGCAGAAAGTCGTCGACCACCACTTCGAGACGGCGTTGCGCGACCGCCCGCTGGATATCCCCACGCAGGTACTCCATGACGCCGGCGCCCGAGGCGGGCAGCCGCTGAAACTGCTCGACCAGCACCGCACCCCAGGATTTGTGGCGAAGCGCAAATCTGAGAAACGCATAGGTCGCGACGATGATGCGTGACAACCCCGAATCCAGATCGGCAATACGCGCATCGAGCTGCTTGGCGATCTCGAGCGCAATCGCCTGCGCTGATGCGGCGACCAGTTCCTCCTTGTCCCTGAAATGATTGTAGAAGGTGCCGTTGGCCAGACCGGCGAGCAACGCGATTTCACTGATGCTCGCTTCTTCGAAGCCTTTTTCCGAAAACACGTCGATGGCGCTGTCGATCAGCGCACAACGGGTGCGAACGCGCTTCTGCGCGCCGATGGCCTGTTGCCGAAAGTAGGTCTGCATGACCATGCATGCTAGAAGGCTATATTTGACTCGTCAATCATATTTGTATTTACTCTCATTTTTTGATGATTCCTCAGAATATGCTGTCGACCCGGGTTCTCATCATCGGCGCCGGACCGGTGGGGCTCATGAGCGCCATCAGCCTCGATGCCGCGGGCATCGCCACGGTACTGGTTGATCGGCGCCTCGAACGCCTCGACGCACCCAGGGCACACGCGGTCAATCCACGCACGCTCGAGATCTGCCAGCGCTTCGGCGTGCCGGCCGACGCCATTCGCGCCGCCGGCGCCGACGTCAGGGATGGCGGGCAGGTGCACTTCGTCGATGTGCTGGGTGGCACCTGCTTCGGCAGCCTGCCCTACGAGCGACAGGACGACGGCGCCCGGGCGTTCACACCCTGGCCACTGGTGAACATTCCGCAACCCCGTTTCGAGCAGTTTCTCGGCCAACGTCTGGCGCACTGCGAACACACGGCACTGCTGCGTGGTCTTTCCGCCGTGCGCGTGGATGAAGTACACGATGGCGTGATCACCACGCTCGATGCAGGTGGACTGGGAGAAAAGCTAAGGATCCGTTCCGAGTACGTGATTGCCGCGGACGGCGCCGGTTCACAAACGCGGGATGGGCTCGGCATCGCCATGGTCGGACCGGAGGCGCTGCAGCACTACCTCATGATCCACTTTCAGGCGGACCTGACGTCGTTGACGCAGGCACACCCAGGTCTGCTCTACTTCTGCATGGCGCCAGCCGCACGCGGCGTTTTCATCGGCTACGAGCGCGCCAGCAACTGGGTCTTCATGCACGCCTGGAATCCCGCTGTGCAGCGCCGGCAGGACTTCACTCCTGAGGTCTGCAAACGGCTGGTCGAAGCCGCGGCCGGCGCGCGCATGGACGACTTTGTACTCAGGAACGTAAGCCCCTGGACCATGTCCGCCCAGGTTGCGGAAACCTATCGCGCCGGCCGTGTGTTCCTGGCCGGCGACGCCGCCCACCGCTTTCCGCCAACCGGCGGGTTGGGCCTGAACACGGGTATTGCCGATGCACACAACCTGACATGGAAGCTCGCCAGTGTCCTGCGCGGAGTGGCGCACCACACATTGCTGGACACCTACGATGCCGAACGCCGGCCGATCGCCGGCATCAACAGCCACCAGAGCGTCACCAACTCCGCAAAGCTGCTACATCTGTTTGCGGCGCTGTATGGACCGGATCCCGCCGCAACCGAGACGCACTATGCGTCGGTCCTCGCCAATCCAGGAGCGTTCCCCCGGCTGCAGGAGAGCGTGGCGATGCAACGCCCCCATTTCGACAGCTTCAATCTGCAGCTGGGCTATCGCTACGGTGCACCTGTCGACCCGGAAGACATCGATATCAGCCACTATGTGCCTGCGTTTGCCATCGGTGACTACCTGCCCCACGTTGCGTTGTCGGACGGATCATGGCTTGTCGGCAAGTTGCCTACAGACGACTTCGCCCTGGTCACCGGCCCTTCAGCGCGCGCCTGGCGCAATCTGCCGCTCCCGGTGTTTACCGAAGGTATCGATTTCTCGCCGCACCCCCGCACATTCTTCGAACAGGCGGGGCTCGACGCGGATGGCGCACTTCTCGTGCGTCCGGACGGCCACATCTGCGCGCGCTGGCAGCATGCACCGGCGGACCCGCCGGCGGCGGTCGACGGTCAACGGCAACAGGCACTGGGGTACTGACATGGATCTGGGCATCAAGGATCGTCATGCGATCGTCTGTGCATCCTCCCGCGGGCTCGGCAAGGCGTGCGCGGCGGCGCTCGCGCGGGAGGGTTGCCATGTGGTGATCAACGGGCGCGACGAAGGTACCTTGCAGGAGGCAGCGGACGACATCCGCCGTTCGGGCGGCGGCTCCGTGACACCCATTGCCGCCGACATCAACACACCCGCGGGACGCGCACGACTGCTCGCCGCCTGCGAGGCGCCGGATATCCTGGTCAACAACAACGCCGGTCCTCCGCCGGGCAATTTTGCCGCCTGGGGAACTGACGACTGGCAAAGCGCCCTCGATGCCAACCTGCTCGCGCCCGCATTCATGATCCAGGCGGTACTGGAAGGCATGAAGGCCCGCCGCTTCGGACGCATCGTGAACATCACGTCCGCCATGGTGAAATCACCGCGCGCGGCCATGGGCCTGTCCACCGCCGCGCGCAGCGGACTGACAGCCTTGTGCAAGGGTCTGGCCAACGATTGCGCGGCGTTCAATGTCACCATCAACAATCTGCTGCCCGAACGCTTCGATACCGACCGCCAGAAATTCATGGCGGGACTCATGATGCGCAGTCAGGGACTGACCCTCGAGGAAGCCAGACAGGCGATCGCCAATACCATCAACGCCAGACGCTTCGGCCAGCCGGAGGAATTTGGCGACGCATGTGCCTTCCTGTGCAGCGCCCAGGCCGGCTACATCTCCGGCCAGAACCTGCAGCTGGACGGTGGCACCTATTCCGGCCTCATCTGACCGATTGCGCACTGCCCCGAATCCGAAGGGAAATTTACTGTACTGACCAAGGATCCAACGACATGACAAGCAGCAACACATCACCAAAGCTCACACTGTCCCACGCCACCATGAGCGTGAACGAATTCGAGACGACGCTGGCGTTCTACCGCGACGTTCTGGGCTTTCACGTCACGAACCGCGGTGAGGTTCCCGGCGGCACAAAGATGGCTTTCATCAGCCAGGATCCCGACAACCACCACCAGATCGCCATGGTGGAAGCCAGCGAACCGGTGAATCACGCGTTCATGCTGGTGGACCATCTCGCCTTCCGTACCGGCTCGCTGGCGGACCTTCGCGTTCTGCGCGATCGGCTGACCGCGGCCGGTGTGCAACCCATTCTGCCGATATGCCACGGTAACGCCTGGTCGTTGTACTTCAACGACCCGGAAGGCAATGGCCTTGAGTGTTTCGTCGACTCACCCTTCCACGTCGCTCAACCGTTCGCCGACGGTTTCAATCTGGATCAGTCGGACGGAGAGATCGTCGAGGCAACCCGCAGGCGTATCGAATCCGAGCCGGAGTTTCAGAGCATGGCCGAGTGGCGGGCGACGTTCGAGACGCAACTTGGGTAAACGAGCGCGAGTGCCTGCAGACTGAGCATTTTCGTACGCCTGTCACAGCAATGATCGAACACTGACCATCCAACAACGTCGCGCCAGCCAGCGACCGGAGAACACTCACATGAGACTCATCAGCTTTTCCACCACCGATACGCCGGCGCCGCGACTGGGCGCCGTGAAATCGGATCGTGTCATTGCGCTTCCCGGCACGATGATGGACCTGTTGCGGGGCGGAGACGCGGCCATGCACCGCATTCGGGACATCGTTGCGACGACCACGGGAACACTGGACATCAGTGACGTGCGGCTGCACGCGCCGATCACCAATCCCGGGAAGATACTGGCCATCGGGCTGAACTACGCGGACCACGTGGCTGAAAGCGGCATGTCGACGCCAAAACACCAGATGTGGTTCAACAAGCAGCACAACTGCATCAATGGTCCCTACGACCCCATCAATCTGCCAGCGGTGTCGGCTGCACTCGACTACGAAGCCGAGCTCGTGGTGATCATCGGCAAACGCTGCAAGCACGTGCCAAGGGAACGCGCGGGCGAGGTCATTGCCGGCTATTGCGCAGGCAATGATGTCAGCGTTCGCGACTGGCAGATGCGCGCCCAGACCATGCAGATCGGCAAGTCGTTCGATACCCACGGCCCCATCGGCCCCTGGCTTGTGACGCCGGATGAACTCGGCAATCCGCATGAGCTCGGCATCCGTTGCTTCGTGAATGGCGAGCAGCGGCAGAACAGCAATACGAAACACCTCATCTTCGACTGCTTCGACGCCATCGCGCACCTGTCACAAGCGTTTACGCTGGATCCGGGTGACGTGCTGTTCATGGGCACACCATCAGGGGTTGGCGCCGCCATGAAACCGCCGAGCTTCCTGAAAGAAGGGGACGTGGTACGCGTCGAAATCGACCGGCTCGGGCACATTGAAAACCGCGTGGTGCGGGAAACGGCCACGACCATTCTTGCCTGAAACCCGCCCACCGAACGCACCGGGCGGGGAAACGGCTTGCGGGGATCAGCAAGCAGGCACGCGTTGCATCCGACACGCACCCCGCCCCAACGCGATGGCTTTTCGCCGGTTCACTTGCCGCGATAGAGGTGCTCAGTCACCATCTGCCGTTCCGGTGGACGGAGCCGGTGATGATGTCCGTCATCGACCGACACCAAGACAATGGAGAAGAGAGCGATGCGAAGAAAATACCTTCTGAATGCCGCCTGCGCAGTCTGCGCGCTGTTCGCGGCAACTGCCTGGGCCCAGGAAGCACCGACGCCGGAACAGCAGGCAACGGAGGCCACCGTAAACCGGCAGGCGGTATTCAGACTGCTCGGATTGAACATGGGTCCCATCGTCGGCATGGCGCGCGGCGCTGTCCCGTTCGACGCGGCGGTAGCGGAACGCAATGCCAGGCGGATTGCGATGCTGGCGACAATGATTCCCGAACGCTTCACGGCCATGGATACCCGTGAATTTACGGTAGCCACCGAGGCGTTGCCCGTAATCTGGGAGAAGCCGGAGGACTTCGCGCAGAAGGCCCAGGCCCTGGAAGACGCAGCCAACACGTTCGCCGGCCTGGCAGCCAGCGGCGACAAGGCAACGACACTCGGCGGGCTGCGGGCGTTCGGTGGTACCTGTGGCAACTGCCATGACGCCTACAGGGTTGACGAAGCGCACTGAGGTGTGACGACCTGCGCGCCGCTATCGGGCGCGCAGGAAGAATGCCGCCAGCGCCTGCCGGTCGTGGTCGGTGAGCTGACTGGTGTTGTGCTCGATCACGGGTTCCATCTCGCCGCCCACGAACTCGCCATCCGGTTTCAGGCCAAGCGACAGGAACAGGGTGAACTCCTCTGCCGACCAGTGCGAGAGCGCAGCCGCATCGATGGCTTCCACGTCACCCTCGGGCAATACACCACCAGCGAATTCGCGGCGGAGATCGGCAATGCCAAGAACATTCCTGGGCGTGTGGCATTCGCCGCAGTGCCCCAGGTGGCGGGCCAGGTACGCCCCACGCGCAACCCCGGGATCCGCGTCTTGCACAAGCTCGGGATTGAGCAGCCCGGCAAGGCGATTCCACCCCGCGAGCATCCAGCGGTGCAGCCACCCCGGCAGCACATGCGCCGGGGCCCTGAACGACACCGGGGGCTGCGACATGAGGTAAGCACCGATGTCGAGTGCGTCCTGATCCGTCATGCCGGCATACGACGGATAGGGAAACGCCGGATAGTAGAATGCGCCGTCCGGGCGGCGACCATGCTTGAGCGCGCGCAGAAAGTCCGCCCCCGTCCAGCCGCCAATTCCGGTGTCGGTATCGGGGGTGATATTCGGTACATGGAAGGTGCCGAAGTCCGAATGCAATGCCATGCCGCCGCTGAGGGACGCTGGATGTTCAGTGCCTTTGTGACAGCTGATGCAACCGCCGGCGGCGACCAGATAGCGGCCACGTTCGATGGCGTCGGTCGTGGCGGGAAGCTCCACGGACGCCACATCAGGCTCCGCAAACAGCCACTGCCACACACCAGTTCCAAGAAGCAGCGCAGCCATCACGCTGAAGATTACGTTCTTTCGCATCCGGTCACCCGTCCCAACGCCTTCGTTTGCGCAGGTCGGGTGACCTAAACGTCACCCACCCTGCCTGTGGATGCGGAAAGAATACGGCAACCGATGCGTCACGTGGTCACCAGGCGTTCAGCAGCGCTAGTGGACCGCCAGCTCTCCGGCGGTCCACCGCCACCCGGTGCACAGGCCGGACTGCGGCTCGAAACCGCAACCTCTCATGGAATGCACTTCCAAGGAGACAGCGCTGGCAATCGCAACGTGGCCAGCTGCTGATAAACGGTCGCATCGGTAACTCATTGAATGTGAGAATATTTCGGCGAATAACGAACAAACACAACGCCGTAGCGACGCATTCACTGACGCCCGCTGAGTCTGAATGTGCCCGTCTGAGGATAGCGTGGCACCTGGATTGCCACCTCGATTTTCAGACCCATGCGAACCCACCGCCGGCAAGGACGGTGAGGGCGGGATCACGTCACGACAAACGCAGCCCGGTGACAGGACGCGTGCCGATTCCGTTGGGTCACTTCACGCCTTCAGGTGGGTGATTTGCTGGTATCGTGCGCAGTACCTGCAAGTGACAGCCCCCGGTCGTACGGGACTCTCTTACCAGGTCGAGAAAAACGTCCCGGACCAGCCCGCACCTGCATACCGCCGCTGAACCGTATCGCTTTGGGAGCCCGACAATGCGCAAACTACATGGCCCTGCCACCTCACCCTTTGTCCGAAAGGCCTGGATCTTCCTGAAGGAAAAGGGCATCGACTTTGAACACCGACAGCTCGATCCACTGGACAAGAACGCGCGCTTCCTGAAAATGAATCCCCTGGGGCGCGTACCGATCCTCGAGGAGGACGACGGATACCTCATCCCGGACTCATCGGTTATCTGCGAGTACCTCGAGAGCACGCATCCGACGCCAGCACTTTACCCTTCGGAACATCGTGCGCGCGCCCGCGCGATGTGGTTGGAGGAATATGGCGACACGTTGCTGGTCGGCGTCTGCGCCCGCGTCTTCTGGATGCACATCATCATCCCGGTACGCACCGGCAAACCGGTTGATCTCGATGAAGTCGCAACGTTCGTCGATGACAATTTCCCAGGTGCACTGGACTATCTCGAGTCGATCGCGCCCACCCATGGCTACATGATGGGCGATCACTTTGGCATCGCCGACATTTCGCTGCTGTCACCAGTGCGTTTGCTCGATCTCGCAGGCGCGCCGCTTGATGCGAAGCGCTGGCCGAAATTCGACGCCTGGTACCAGCGCGCCATCGACCGACCGTCGGCGCGCAGCATCATCGACGCGGAGGTCGCTGCCACCGAGGTGTTTCGTACGACAGGGAATGCGCCCAAGTGAATTCGATGCGCATCACCAGGGGGTCCACCCGACGCAGGGGATGAGAACGCCCGCCATGATCTGAGCGCTAGCGGGCTGACCTGCGCAGAATCCGCCGGGGCAATCGCAACGTGGCAATCTACAAGGGGTCGCCACCCAAAACTGCCGGCGTCTCGCAGTAGGTGCTGAGAATATAGCGCTGATGGCGTTCGATACGCGCTGTAAGCGCCCCGGCGATGACGGGGATCTGCCCGTTCATTGCAAAGTATTTGAGCATTCCCTTGTTCTGCCGAGTGAGTGGCATGATCTGGGGCGGTGGAACCAGCACACACATGCTCATGGTAGCCCAGTAAACATCGGCGGCCGACACTGCGTTACCCACCAGATAGCGAGAACCGCGTTGTTCCTGAGCGGCAAGTCGTCCATCGATGAGCGAGAGCACCTCGGCCACCTTTCCCGGAGCAGCTGCGCTGGCCGCTTCGCTGTAGCCATACTTCTGAGCCAACGGACTGTCGCTCAGAATCCGCATGTTCCAGACCAACCCATCTTCGGCCAGCACCACCGCACACAGCCCGAAGACTTCCGCGCGTTGTTCGAAGTTGTCCGGGAGAAGTTTTGGCGAAGCCGGCGCGCCGATGCGCTCAGCCAGCGCCAACTGCTCGATCCAGACGTTTCGTGGCCGCTCCGCATCGTGGAACATGGTGGGAATGCTGGTCTGGCTGGTGAGCTCGTAGAGCCTCGCCTGCCGATCTTCACCGGTTTCCTTGTCCACACCCATCATGGGATGCAGCACACGAATGAGTGGTATGCCTTTCACGTAGCAGATATTTTTAAGCGCTTCCGCGTACAAGGCAGGCATACCGGGAATAAATGTCACCCGCGTACCCGTCTTCATCGCGGCGGCTTCATCCAGAGAGACAAACTCTGGAACTCTGGACCCGGCGTCACTCATCTGCTTTTCCCGAATTGCGAAGCTGACCATCTTTGCCAAGGACGACTGCTGCGTCAAAGGCTCTTTTTCCGGATTTTGGCAAAGAGGCTGCCAAACCGGTGACACGGTCGTGTGAAACGGTCTCAGGCAGGTCGGACCCTGCCTCGGTTCGACGTACACCGGAATGTTGGTAGCGTTTTGGTGAACGGAGGACATGACGACGCCCACGATGAGCAGTACATCAGCGGCCGGGCCGGTGCAGATTCCACTGGGGCACTACAGTCTTTCCAAACGCAGAGCCCCGCGTTCACGTAAACTACACGGCCCACCATATGGAGAGCTCCAGAGTGCAGTTTGATGATGTCCTCCTTGGACGCCGAAGCATCCGAGGCTACAAACCCGATCCCGTACCGAAAGCTCTGATCAAGGAAATTCTGGCCATAGCAATGCGTTCACCCTCGTCGATGAACACACAGCCATGGAACTTCACCGTCGTTTCAGGCGACGTGTTGAACAGGATCCGCGCCGGAAATACGGAGCGAAATCTGGCCGGCGTCCCACATTCCAGGGAATTCCGGATCGGGAAACCGTTTGCGGGCGAACATCGCGATCGCCAGGTCGGGGTTGCGAAACAACTGTTCGCCGCCATGGGCATCGCGCGAGAGGATAAGGAAGGACGACAGGATTGGGTGTTGCGCGGTTTTCGTCAGTTTGATGCACCGGTATGTATCATCATCACCTACGACCGTGTCCTGGCAGACAGCGATGACACGGCATTCGATTGTGGCGCGGTCACAACGGCGCTGGTTAACGCTGCCTGGTCCAGAGGTCTGGGTGCGGTAATCAACAGCCAGGGCATCATGCAGTCACCGGTGGTACGCGAACACGCGCAGATACCCGATGATCAGGTGATTATGAAAGCTGTTGCCATTGGCTGGCCCGACGAGAGTTTTCCTGCAAACGCGGTAGTTTCAGAGCGCAAGAGCGTGGATGAAGCCGCGCGATTTCTGGGCTTTGACGACTGAGTCAGGTAGCTGGGGCCGGGCTAGTGGCGGGCCTTTCTTCCACCGTTAAACCGGGCCAGGGCTGCCTGATCAGTCTCCTCGCCAGGGGATGGGGTGTAGTTTGTCGCAGATGAAAGACGCACGGTTGAAGAACTCCACGCTGTTCTACTACAGCCTGACCGAAATGCCGGTGATGATGGGCTTTTTTCCGGCAGCGGTCTTCATTCCCAGGTTCTACACCAGCGATGTGGGGGTGCCGCTTGCTTTGGTGGGCACCTATATCCTGGTCGCACGAATTGTGGATATTTTCACTGATCCATTGATGGGATATGTCAGTGATCGCGTGAAAACACCCTGGGGAAACCGCAAACCGTGGGTTCTGATGTCTGGCCCGATCATGATGCTCGCCATCTACATGCTCTTCATGCCACCGGAAGGTGCCGGTGGCGGTCATATGTTGCTCTGGATGTTGATCCTGGGCCTGGGGCAGACGATGGTGATCATCACCTACTGGTCCTGGGGTGCAGAACTGTCCACCGATTACAACGAACGTTCGAGAGTAACCGGTTGGCGCGCGCAGGCGGGGATCATCGGCAATTTCGCAACGCAATTCATTCCGATCGCCGCAGCGGCGTTGTTCGCGTACTCCACGGATGCGCAATCCGTGCTCAAGCTGGTGGGCGTTACGATCATCGTTCTGATGCCAATCTGTCTTCTGGCCACGGTCACCCAGGTGCCCGAACCGGTACGTCCCCCTCAGGAGCGCGTACCCATCTTCGAGGGGCTGAAACTCATGTTCACCAACAAGCCGTTTCTGCGCCTGGTGGTAGCGTTCATGATCGGCTCCATCGGATTGAACATCACCACGCCCCTGTACCTGTTTTTCGTGTCGGATGTGCTGGGCGCTGAAGACAAGACGCCCTATATCCTGAGCATCTACATGGTGACGAGCTTTGCCTCGGTGCCATTCTGGGTGTGGTTGTCAACGAAGATCTCCAAGCACCGCGCCTATGTGGCGTCTTTTGCGCTGATCGCATTTACTCATCCGTTTTACCTGTTGCTGGGTGAGGGCGACGTCTGGTGGATGCTCCCGGTCACCATAGCAACCGGATTTGCCTCCGGCGGCTTCAGTCAGATGCTCCCCAACGCAATGAAGGCGGATGTCATCGACTATGACACCTTGCGAACGGGGGAAAACAGAGCAGCCCTGTTTTTCTCAGCGTGGTCCTTCGCACAGAAATCCACTGCATCCATCGGTGCTGCGATTGCAATGTTCGGCCTCGCGTTGCTGGGGTTCAACGCCGAATCGGGCGCCGTGAATGGTGCGGAGGAACTCTTTGGCCTTCGTTTTCTGTTCTCCGCATTCCCGTCGATATTTTTCCTCGGTGGCGCATTGATCGTCTGGAATTTCCCGATCACAGCGGAACGTCAGAAAGGGATCAGGGCAGAGATTGAAGCCAGAACGCAAGCCTGACCCGCGGTGACACTGCGCCGCGGTGTGGCGATGATGATCAGCGCCGTTGCGCGCCACGAACCCTGAACGAAACGATCCGCCCCGGCGCTGGAAGAAATTGACGCAGGAGCCAGGCGAAAGCCTATGGCCCGCCTGACACCTGAATCACCTGGCCGGTTACCCACGCCGCACCACGTGACGCCAGAAACAGTGCCGCGGCACCGAGGTCTTCCGGCGTACCCAGCCTTCCGGCGGGCAGGCGCAGCATTTTTTCCAGCTTCGGCAGATCATCGTCGGTCAGGCGCATGGCTTTCATGGCTATTTCCGTTGGAACCATGCCGGGCATGATGCCGTTCACCCGAATGCGCGGCCCCAGCTCCTGAGCAAAATTCCTGGTCAGCACGTTGACGCCTGCCTTTGCGGCGGCGTAGTGCCCGCTGCCGGGCACGATCATCTCCGCTGCGAGCGAGGAGATGTTGATGATGCGTCCACCCTCCGCCAGGCGCTTGGACGCGATCGTGCAACCCTGCCATACAGCGGTCAGGTTAAGTGCAATGGTCGCCTGCCATTCGCTTTCCGGCAGCTCCGCGAGCGGCATCTGCACGGGCGAGCCACCGGCGTTGTTCACCCAGATGTTCAAGGAGCCGAACGTGTCGATCGCGGCATCAGCCAGTGCGTGCAACTGCTGCGAGTCAGTAACATCCGTCGGCACGGCTATCGCCTTGCCACCATCGGCGCGGATTTCTTCAGCGACCCGTTCTATCTCGGCCTCGCGTCTCGCGGCACACACCACGGCGGCGCCAGCGGCGGCCAACACTTTGGCAATTCCTTCGCCGATGCCCCGGCCGGCACCGGTGACCACGGCGACATCGCCCTCCAGCGAATAGAGTGCGTGAACATTTTTCATGGCGGGTACCTCGTTGTTGCTGGATGAAGTTTTCTTTCTCTGGCGCAGGAATGTAACGGATCCTGAGGGTTGCCGTCGCCAAATTACCACCCGAGGGAGGGGTGTATGAGCCGAGTTCAGCTTGCGCACGCCATGAGTTGAAACAACCCTTCAGCGACGGCTGGCTTCATGTCCTGGCAAGCCCACGATTCTTGGCCCACGGTCAGCGTCAGGAATTTCCCACTTTCCGCTTCGTTGATGTTTCCGGGCGGTCGTTGGACCAATCCCGACTAAATTGGGCCGGCGACCGGCCGCCCAATGAACCATGCGGACGAATGGTATTGTATTCGTCCAGCCACTGCTCGGTGATCGCTGTTGCCTCCTGAACGGTTTCGAACGCCCAGCGATCCAGACAAGTGGTTCGGAATATCGAGTTGAAATTCTCACCGTATGCGTTCTGCCAAGGACTTCCTGGCTCGATGTAGTGGCATCCGATGGATCGCTTCTCCAACCATGACTTCACTGACCGGGTAACGCACTCAGGACCGTTTTCGCTACGAAGGCACTGTGGGGCACCACGTTCACGGATGATCTTGCCAAGCGCTCGAGCCACATCCTGACTGGTAAGGCTCCGGCCGTATTCCACTGACAGCGCTTCTCTCGTGCATTCATCGACAATGGTCAGAAAACGAAGACTTCGACCATCCGCTGTCAGATCGTGAACAAAGTCATAGCTCCAGACGTGATTCGGGTGCGTCGCGCGATGAACCCACTGGGTCGTTTGCCCAGGAACCCGCTTTTTCCGCCGCTTTCTACGGACCTGCAGGCCTTCTCGACGACGGATCAGGCAAGCTCGTTCTCGGCCAACCGGGAATTTCTCTCGACCAATCAGATCCGTGCGATCTCCGAGCCATCCCCATAGATGAGGATCGGCTGGCCCAGCGCCGCCTGCAACGCCAACTCGTGCCATACGCCTGGCAACACGGGGAAAGACCCGTTATTTGCCCTATCCACCCATGCCGTTCCAGACGAGCCAGGGTGCATGGCTGAACCAGACCACCGATATGGAGATTGGCGGGCTTGCGAATACCGGCTCTGCGTCTGGTGTCTGGTGTCTGGTGTCTGGTGTCTGGTGTCTGGTGTCTGGTGTCTGGTGTCTGGTGTCTGGTGTCTGACACTCAAGCGTAATCAGGCCGCGCGGGCCAGGCTCGGTCGGCATAGAATCGCCCTCAGCCCCTGATTCGGCCCGACGATGATCTGCAGCACCTGCAACTTCGACAATCCCGTCAGCATGAAATTCTGCGGCGGTTGCGGCGCGAGGATCGAGGTTAGATCCCTGCAAGAGGAACGGCGCCACCTGACGGTGATGTTCTGCGACCTCCTCGAAAGCACGGTCATGGCGCAGCGGCTGGACCCGGAGGACATGCTGCATGTGGTCAGAGCATTTCAGTCCGCCGCAAGACAGGCCGTGGAGCAATATGACGGCCATGTAGCCCAGTATCTCGGCGACGGTCTGCTCATCTACTTCGGCTATCCGACCGCCCATGAAGACGATGCAACCCGCGCAATGCATGCCGGCCTTGAGATTCTATCCGCCCTCTCCGAGCTGTCTGAGCGGATGCAGCGTGAACGGGGTGTGTCCATTGACGGTCGCATCGGCGTGCACAGCGGCCTCGCCGTCACCGAGCGCTTCGCCACCGGCTCGGTACCCAACACCGCTGCGCGTATCCAGTCGCAGGCGCAAGCCGGTGAGCTGCTGATCTCGGCGGACGTGCACGCGCTGCTGGATTCGAGCATCGACTGCGAATTAGCCGGCGCATACCCCTTGCGCGGTCTAAGTGGACGCACGGTGCTGTTTCGCGTCAAAGGCCTGGCGCCGGTGCCAACCCATGAATTCCTGGAGCGATCAGCGTTCGTTGGCCGAGGCGCTGAACTCCACGGCCTTCTCGACGCGTACGGCCGAGCCAACCAAGGAAGCGGCAGAACCCTGTATCTTCGTGCCGAGGCTGGCATCGGCAAGTCACGCCTGGTTCGAGAGCTCGCAGCTTCCCTGGGTGGCCTTGCGGAAACGGTCACTTGTCGCTGTGCCGCATACCAACAGCACACACCCTACTACCCGATTCTGGATGCTCTGAGTCGCGCTCCAGAACTGGGGCAGGAGCAGGACGATACGCTGCTTGCCGACTTTCTTGCTCAAAAAGCGCTGACCGCACCGACTGACAGACGACAACGGCGCGACACCATCTCAGCCGTCGCCCGTTCGCTGTTGCGGTACGCCGGCAATCGCAATCGCCTTTTGATTTTCGAAGACCTGCATTGGGCAGATCCATCGTCACTGGAAGTGATCCAGGAGGTAGCGGCACTAGCGAAGGCCTCATCCACGCTGGTGCTCGCAACCTTCCGCCCGTCGTTTGCGCCAACCTGGCCAACGCCGGCGGAGGATGTCATCAACCTCAAACCGCTGACCGCCGATGAAGCGATGGCGTTCCTGCAGGAAAATCACAACCAGCTCGCCCCCTCGGCACGCCAGAGTATTGTGCAGCGCAGCGATGGCGTACCGTTGTTTCTGGAGGAGCTCTGCGTCTGTCTGCGCGACGACACCGACAAGGTTCCGCTGACACTGCGCGATGCACTCACCGCGCGTCTCGATGCACTGAGGGAGCACCGGGAAGTGGTACAGATCGCCGCGTTGATCGGCCGGCGATTCACACTGCAGATGATTGCGGACGCCGGCGTGGTTACCTTGCCGGTGATACGCCAGAGCATCGCCGCGGCGGAGCAGCAGGGGCTGGTTGTTAAACTCGCCACACACGGCGAGGGCGTCTTCGCATTTCGCCATGCCCTCATTCAGGAGACTGCCTACGACACCATCCTGCGCCAACGCCGCAAGCAACTGCACGGTGAGGTTGCAGCCCGCATGCGCGCGTCCCACAGCGAAGACCATGCGTTGATGGCTTTGCACGCCGAGCGGGCGGAGCAGTTCACCGACGCGGTGCATGCCTACCGGAATGCGAGCAAAGCCTCACACCAACGTGGCGCCTACGTCGAAGCGTTGCACTTTCAGGATCGCGCGCTCGAGCTGTTGGGGATGGTTGCCGCATCCCCGGAAAACCGCCGTGAGCGCTTCTCCCTGCTGCTGACCAGGGCGCACCTCGCGACGGTGCTGTTTGGCTACACCGATGAAGAGGTGGTGCGCAGCTTCGAACAGGCGCGCGCACTGTTGGACGCGGGAGACATCGAGGCGGACCCGTTCCGTTTCTATCGGGGTTACTGGGGGCTGCATGCGTCCCGCAGCGACATCGATCGCGCCACCGTCGCAGCAAACGTGCTCAGCGAGCTGGCGGAGCGTTCGAAGAATCGTCTGGATCAGCAGTTTGCGGTGACGGCCCACGCCGGCAATGCGTTCTACAACGGCAAGCTCGAAGAGGCATCACGGTTGTTCAACAGCGTATTGGGCTCCGACGCTGAAGCTGTTGCACGAGAGATGGGCATGGGGCTGGTGGTAGCGCACCTGTCTCTTGCGTGGTGCTCATCGTTGCGTGGCGATGTGGACAGGGCAACCAGCATACTCGACAACGTGCGACGCGCAGCGATCAACGACGACGCCCAGTTCCTGCTGGCGCACTGCCTGTGCTTCAGCTGCGCAATATTCGAAGACATCGGCAAGCCCATGGTGGAGCTCAAGGAAACCGCCGATACGGCCGAGGCGGTATGCAGCAAACAGGGCTTTGGCGAATGGCTCGGCTACGCGCGCATGCACGCAGCTTACGCGCTTGCGCGCGAGGGTGATGCCCAGGGGTTGCGGGATATGGAGCGGCTTGTCGCTGAGCTCTACAACGGACGCGGAGAGAACAGCTGGGCGCACAGCCTGATGACCCTCGCGGAGGTACAGCTTCTGCACGGCGACGCCAAAAGCGCGTTGCACACCATTGAACAGGCGCTACGTATCTGCCGCGACCGGGTGGGCCGTTACGCAGAGGCAGATTGTCATCGCGTGCATGCAGAGATTCTGTTGAACATGAAGCAAGGTACGAAGGCGCGCGCGGCACTTGCCCGCGCCGCCGCCACGGCTCGCGCCGACGGCGCGTATTATCCGCTGATGCGCACGCTCACCCGGTGGTTGCAGATCGAGCCGCAGAACGGTCTGGAGGCGCAACTGGACGACGTGCTCAACAAGCATATCCACGGCGTGACACGACATGTCCAAGATGCTCGAGCGCTGTTGAGCGCAGAAGCGATCTAAGGGTTGTACCAGACCGGGCTGGAGTACGCCCGCTCCTGGATGATGAGCTGCAGTAGTCGCGACTTAATCTGACACTTTGATTGAAGAAGAGAAGGTTACCCGTTTTGGTGGAGGTGCGAACCAAACCAACAAAACGAGAGGTAACCTTCGTGTTGCAGAGTAATGAACGAATCATCAAACCCGTGTGTGAGCGTTCGGGCGAACGGCCGGCGTTAGTGATTATGCGGGGGATCCAGAAACTGACTCCACTATATCCCCCGCTGCAATACCGTGCAGAACCGGCTAGCAGGCTGCTGAAAAAGCAGCCTGGTATGCCAGCCAGCGACGGCTGGCCCGAAAATGCAGCGGAAAACGCTGCATTTTGCGCAAGTCGGCGAAGCCGACGACTGCTGAAACAAGTCCAGGATGGACGTTTTCAGCATCCTGTTAGGAGACAATGGCCCTCCAGGGATTCCGCTGAATCGCTGTTCGGCTACCCGTCCTCACCGATAACGCACTCTGCGATCTCGCGGACGACTCGATTCTCGATGTACCCGAGCTTGTCGATCTCCACCCGGACGACATCCCCTTCCTGCAGGAAACAGGGCGGCTTCATTGCTGCCCCGACGCCTGCGGGTGTGCCCATGAACAGCACATCACCTGGGTCCAGCGTGAACGCCTGGGTCAGATGTTCGATGGCATCGTAGCAGTCGAAAATGAGGTGTCTGGTATTGGACTCCTGTCGCACCTCGCCGTTGACCAGACAGCGGATACCGAGATCGTCCGGATCACCCACCTCGTCGGGGGTGACCAGATACGGTCCGATCGGGCCGTGGGTGTCGAACGATTTTCCGATCTGGAAGGTGGGCGCCCGAAGCTGCCAGTCTCTCACGCTCACGTCGTTGCCGCAGAAGTATCCGGCGATGACCTCGTGGGCCCGATCTCGCGGGACATGCTTGCATCGCTGGCCGATGACAAGGCAGAGCTCGGCCTCGTAGTCCAGCATCGCGGACACAACCGGGAGGTTTATATCCGCATACGGCCCGTTGATGCAGTTGTGCTGCTTGTTGAACCAGACCTGGACCTTGGGCTGCTCCATACCGCTCTCGGCAACGTGGTCGGCGTAGTTGAGGCCGATCGCAAGAACCTTGCCGGGATGCGGTACGGGCGCCAGCACGGTGGCCTCGGCCAAAGGCATAGCGTCCCTATCGTCAACGGCCGCCACAGCCCTGGCCGCGTCATCACCACCCGCCAGATAAGCCATCATGGTCCCCGGCATGCCGTCGATGGCGCCGAGATCGACGATGCCGTCTTCCGTGACCTTGCCAAGCCTGGGAGACGGGTTGTCCGTCGTGCAAAAGGTCGCAAGCTTCAAGGGTCTGTCCTCCAATGCAGATGAGTATGAGCCCCCCGTCGGGCCGGCAGCTACCCGACCTGCCCAAGGGGTTCTCTATGGTGACCCGGCCAGACCGAAACGTTCGATATATTATGTTTCGGACATCTCGATTAAC
Source organism: Pseudomonadales bacterium (assembly GCA_024234635.1). Taxonomy (GTDB): domain Bacteria; phylum Pseudomonadota; class Gammaproteobacteria; order Pseudomonadales; family Azotimanducaceae; genus SYFY01. The sequence goes on from JACKNX010000015.1 coordinate 37,201, forward strand.
GTACCCTTGATCCAGACCGGAGCCCGCCATGAACCGCCGTACCACAGTGAAGCGCAACGAAATTCTCGATACCGCGTCGCAGCTCTTCGCCCGTCACGGCTACCAGGGTACCAACATGAAGCTGCTGGCCAGAGAAGCGCAGGCGTCCACCTCCACCATCTACGCCTACTTCCACGACAAGAACGACCTTTTGTACGAATCCATCGAACGGCGGCTCGAGGCGCTCGAAAGCCGGCACCAGACGCGGATCCGCGAGATAGAGGATCCGGTCGAGGCGCTGCTGCAGGGCGTCAGCATGCTCAATGAGGCGGTCGCCGAGGACCCGCTGCTGTCGAGCCTGTTGGTCTATGACTCGAGCGTCGCAGACGTCCGCATCAGCGCCCATGCCCGACGGGTAATGCAGCGGGTGGACGAACACAGCGTGGCGTTGTTCAGAGAGGCCATGGATCAGGGCATCGTGGCTTTCGATGATCCGGAAGCCCTGGTCACGGTATTTCGGATGGCATTCCAGGGATTTTTGCTGAACCGGGCGCACGGCGACCGAAAGCTCACGCAGGAGCACATGACGCTGACCGTCAAGCGGTTGATTCTGGAGCTGATCAAGGATGAGTAGCGTGAACTCCCAGGTCTCAACGGACGTTGTGATCATCGGTGGCGGGCCGGTTGGCCTCGCTGCCTCGCTGCTGCTGGCCCGCCATGGAATTCGCTCCGTGGTGCTCGAGAAGAACGCCTCGACGGCGACCCACCCCAAAGCCTCCGCATTCAACACCCGGACGATGGAGATCCTCCGGCAGCTCGGCATCGCGGACGAGGTCTACGCCAGCACCGGCCCGGTTGCGGGCGTGTCTTTCTATACCAGCCTGACCGGCTACAAACTGGGCGAGATCTCCATGCGGGATGCGCCCGGGTACCTCGACAACCTGTTGGCCTCCACACCCTCACCGCTAACGATCTCTTCGCAGATCGTGCTGGAGGCGATACTCAAACGACATGCGGGCGAGAACGAGTTCATCGACGTCCGGTTCAACACGCTGAAGACCCGTCTGCAGCAGGACGACGCCGGCGTCACCGTCGATGCAATCGATCGGCGCACCGACCAGCCATTTCAGGTGCGAGCCGCGTACGCGGTTGCCTGCGATGGCGCGGCCAGCCCCACACGCAAGGAACTGGGTCGTGCCCTGATCGGCCCTCCGGCCTTCGGCTATCAGATCAACGTCTATCTCGAGGCGGATATCGAGGGCCTGCTCGATGCCGACTCCCACCAGGCGCTCTACTGGATCGCAAACCCCGAAGCCGCCGGCGTCTTCATCGGCCTGGGCGGTGACTGGAAGAAGTGGTGCTTCAACTTCAGCTACTTCCCTGACAAGGGGCAGTCGCCTGAGGATTTCACGGAAGCGGTCTGCCTCGAGAAGATTCACAAGGCCATAGGGACCGATCAGCTCCCCGTGAACATCCTCAGCATCGGTGCCTGGGTGTTGTGCGGTCAGGTGATCGATCACATGCGTGACGGTCGCGTATTCTTCGGCGGCGATGCCGCACACCTGAACATCCCGACCGGGGGCTTCGGCTTCAACACCGGGATGCAGGAGATTCACAACCTGGCCTGGAAGCTGGCCTACGTCATCCACGATCGTGCCCCCGAATCGCTGCTGGACAGCTACGACAGGGAACGTCGGGCGATCGCGGTTTACAACATAGAGCGAAGCCGCGAGAACGCCCACAACATCCGCCTGACCGGCGCGGGGGTAGGCGCCGAGATTCTCGACGCCGACGAGATCGAGTTGGATACCGAAGCCGGCCGCCAGCAGCGCCTGGTTCGCAGCAACGCGATCGCTGCCCAGTCGTCACATTTCATCTTCCTCGGGCAGGAAATCGGCTTCGGCTACTGGGATTCGCCGCTGGTGACGCCTGACGGCAGCGCGCACTATGCGGATGAGCACGACGTCGAGGACCCCATCTCCACCTACGTTGCCAATGCCCGCCCCGGCGCCCGGGCACCGCACTGCTGGCTCCAGCGGCCGGGACAGGAAGGCCAGTTTTCGATCCTCGATCTGTTCGATACAGGGTTTACCCTGCTGACGACTCCCGGCAACCAGCCGCAAGGGATTTCGGTAACCGCGCCCGTAACGACCTACACCATTGGCGAGCCGGGATCACAGGCAGATCTGATCGACGCATCGGGCGACTGGCGCCGCTGCTACGGCATCGATGGCTCCGGCGCCGTGCTGATCAGGCCAGACGGTCACGTGGCCTGGCGGCACCGCGGGCCCGTCGACACATCGGACATCAATCAGGCTCTGGTACGGAGCCTGGCACAGTAACCTCACCGCACCGGAGGAGAATCCATGGTATCGCCCGTGAAGCTTGCCCACATCGCGCTCAAGACCACAGACATCAAGGCCTCGAGCACCTGGTACAAGAGCGTGCTCGACGCGCAGGCCGTCTTCGAAAACGAGATGCTGTGCTTTCTGACCTATGACGACGAGCATCACCGCGTAGTGCTTGCCCAAGACGACGCCTACGAGCCAGGCGGCCCTTCGGCAGGTTTGCACCATGTGTCATTCACCTACCAGAGCCTCGACGATCTCTTCGACACCTTCGAGCGGCTGCAGGCACGCGGCATCCGGCCACACTGGTGCATCAACCACGGACCGACCCTGTCCATGTACTACCTGGATCCGATGAGCAACCAGGTGGAACTGCAGATCGACACCATGTCTGCGGAAGAGGCCATCGAATTCGTCGGCAGCGAGGCGTTTCGCGCCAACCCCATCGGCATCGAGTTCGATCCACACGAGCTCAACAAGCGCCGCAAGTCTGGCGAGCCGGCCGAGTCGCTGACGGCTTACGGACCATGAGCTCGGCGGACATAGCTGCCCGCCTCGCCTGCCAGGATCTGATGATTCAGTCCTACCGGCTGGTCGACGACGGCCGCGCCAGCGGCGCAACTGAGCTGTTCACGGAAGACGGGCGGTTTAGGATTGCGGGTTCCGTCGACATCAAAGGGAAGGAATCCCTGACCAGGTTCTTCTCAGCCCGGGAGCATGATACCGAGAGGAAGACAAGACACTGCCTGACGAACCTCGCTTTCGCCTCCAGCTCGGCTGGCGAGGCATCCATTCGCGCGACGCTGATCCTCTTTGTGCTCAGCGGCAGCGACCCGACGACGCCGAACGCGCTGGCGGATGTGGAGGATACCTACCGAATGGAAGCTGGCCGGTGGCGGATCGCGGCGCGTACCACGACGCTGGTGGCAGGCGGCGCCTGAGCCTAATCGCCGCCTGCAACCTCTGCACCCGAGTGCAGAAAGAACTGAACGCCGCGTTAGTCGTTGGAAGATGGCTCCGCCTGCTGGGCTCGAACCAGCGACCCGCTGATTAACAGTCAGCTGCTCTACCAACTGAGCTAAGGCGGAACTGAGGTCGTCGATCCGGAGGCCGGACCGCAAAGACGGCGTAGTTTACGGGCTGATCCGCGTATTGCAAGGCACGCTTGCCCTGGCAGGTCATCTCGCCGGCACGCCTTCCTCAGCGCAGCGTGATTGACTGGGACTGAAGCCCTGCATAGGCCGGTCGCGTGAGGACCACCGCGGCATCGCCGCCGGTCAGCGTACCGGAAATCTGGATGCCAACTGCTCCGGATACCGTACTCCCCTGGCCGGTGATATAGGCCGGCCCCCCGGACGGTGCTGGCGAATTGGCGGGGTTGATCTCGGTCACCCAGTCGGCCACGGAGGCAGGGAAATTCGGATTCACGCCCAGGGAAAGCTGGGTATAGGCCTGGGAAAACCGGCTGCTCACGTATTCCTTGGCCCGAACGAAGTTGGAGGTGGACTCCGCCGCGCGGGCATTGTCGATATAACCCTGGTACGCCCCCACGGCAATGGACGCCAGCAATCCAATGATCGCGATGACGATCATCAGTTCAAGCAGCGTGAAGCCACGAGTTCCTTTGTGGTGCCTGGGCATGTTCCTGGAAAGACAATCCGATGCACGGATTATCGTCGGCCCCGGTGGGCGGAAATGGGCGCCACATCACAGTTGCATCATGCAGCCAGGCAAGGCGTTCGCCAGGCACGCCAGTTGTGACCTGACCTACTCCCGGACGAAAACGCGCACCAGATCCAGATTTCCCGCCTCCGCCTCCACCTGCAGGTGCACCTGCAGCGTATCGGCATCCAGCAGCACATGTTCCTCCCATGCACGCATGTCATGGGACTTCGACCGGATGACCAGACTGCCATCGGGATCCCAACCCGCGTTCACCGTCCACAGTCCACGGTCCTTCTCGCCCCAGGACACATCGCGGTAGCCACCGGGCTCATACCGGATGCCCATGGAATCCGCGTTCTGCTCCACCTTCAGCCGCTCGGCGACCGCAATCGGGAAATCCTGGGTGATGAAAGCAAATACCGCGGCGTCCGCGAGCTGCCGCCCCAGGCGCTGACGTCGGCTGCTGCGTACGATGGCCCGGTCCATGCGATCCACCATCGCCTTCGCATTGGGCGGCGCATCGGACCGTTCGTGATCCAGCCGCCAGGTACCGTTGAGATCGAATCCCGCGCTGGCGCGTTCGACCAGCTTGGGCCCCGAGCAGGCCGCAAGCGTCGCGCCAAGGACGAGCATCAACGCCCCACGCAGACAGAGTGCGGTCGCTGGCGTCATATCCCGAGGTCTTTGAGGTTGTAGTCCTTCAGGCTCTCGAAGGCGTCATCTGACCAGTGGATGGCCGCCTGCCGGTCGGCATAGGGTGCATAGCTGAAGGGCGTTTCCGCCGGATACTCTGCGGCCCGGGCGGCAATTGCCAGCGCGATGACCCGCGCACGCTCGTCAATGCGTTGCGCATCGTACGTTACCGGGTTGTTGTGGATGCCACCGCCGCTGGCACCCAGCACGCTCCGCCGCCGATGGAAACCCAGGTTGTACGTGACACGCAGGTCGCGGCTGGTGTTGGCGAACGAGCCATGCACCGCCTGTCGGTTGCACATGGCAACATCGCCCGGCGCGCACACGATGGGTACGGCCTCCGGCAGCCGATCAGAGCCCGCCCGCTGCACCCACTCACGGATATCCACTTTACCCAGGCGATGACTGCCCGGAACCACCCATACCCCATTCGCCGCCGTACAGCCGTAGAGCTGACCCATGAAGTTGAAGCCATGGGTGCCTTCGTCGAGATCCGGTGAGTTCCAGTGGGTAGTGCCATCCTGGTGCCACGCGACGGAACCACCGAGACCGGCGTGCTTCATCCAGATGGCTTCATTGAACGGCACAAAATCGTCGCCGTTGATCGCCGCCGCAACGGCCAGCAGTTTCGGATGCCCGTACAGGCGCAGAAATGCCGGCGAAAACTGCAGGGCACCCAGAATCAGCTGCACCACGTGTTTCGGCGCGCCTGCAGGTGCAAGGGGCTCGATCATCTTCGCCGGATGCCGACCGTTGGCCTTGTTCGTGCCCCCCAGGGGATCGCTCAGCGGGCGCACCCACTGCACTGTCGGTGCCTTGCAGTCACTACCAATGGCCGGATTACCGTGCCGGTCCACCGTGGAACCCAGCGTCGTGGGCAGGCGCTCGCGCAGCGCGATCAGGTCCTTCTCCAGCTCGCGGCGTTCCGCCGCATCGATCACATCGGTGAAGACGTAGAAACCAAAGTCCGCATAAGCTGCCAGGATGTCGGGATGGAGTTTGCCGGAAGCATCGAAGCGAACCGGTCCGCGATTCCCCAGGGCCAACGCGGCCTTTTCCCCACGCCTGAGGTACGCCTGCATGGCCGCTTCGTGTTCACCGTAGTCCGCTTTCACAACCGTCTCTGCCACAACCACCCTCCCCTCAGCCGCGCGGATCGCGAATGGTGCATGTACCCTGCGCCACGGCGCAGACCCGTCCTTCGTTGGTCATGGTGATGCGAACCACCGCCATCGTGCGTGTCATCACCAGTATTTCCGCCTCGCCGCTTACCTCGCCCCTGCTCACCGGCGACGTGAGGTTGATCTTGAATTCCGTCGTCGCCGCCCACTGGCCTTTCTGCATGGCGGGATAACAGACACACCCCAGCAGGTGATCACAGAACGCGCTGAGTACGCCGCCGTGCATGTTGCCGAAGCCTGTCAGCAACTCTTCGCGCACGGTGAACCGGCCGCTCATCTTTCCCGGTGAGGCATCCGTCAGCTCAAAACCCAGGAACTCGACAATCCCGCCAGCCCCTTTGGAAACGCCGAGAAAGCGCCTGGCGATTTCCGGATCGAACGCAATCTGCGCCATGTTACCCCCCGTTGTTCGAGAGCCCGAACGTATCAACGATCGCGTCCAGGTTCTGTTGGATGCGCGCCCGGTTCATGCCAACGCTGGGACTGTACAGGATGACGTGGTCCGAGTATTTCTCCCATCGTTTCGCCTGTTCACGCGCTTCGTCCGGCGTACCGGCGATGGCAATGGCATCCACCATTTCATCTGGCACCGCGCGTGCCATGGCTGCGAAATCGCCGCGCCTGAAGGCATCGGCAACCGTCTCGCCAATCGGGCGCCAGCCATGCACGTCGAGAATGGCGTGATACAACCGCGTCGTGTAATAGAAGGCTATCTGCGCGCGCGCTTCGTTGCGCGCCTGCTCGCGATCTTCCGCCACCGCCGTGATGATGTACGGGTAGGGCCTGCAGTTCGATCCGGACAGCAACGGCATCACTACGTCGTCGAGATAACCCCGGGTGTAAACCGGGTGACAGATCAATCCATCGGCAACCGCCGCCGCCGCCCGGATCATGCCCTTGTTGACCCCGGCAAGACACACCGGAATGGTGTCCCGTGCCATGCCGCCACGCGTATAAGCGGGGATATTCACCTTGTAGTGCGTGCCTTCGTAGCGCAGCCCTCCGCCTTTCCCCGCCGCGAAGGCCGCGCGTACAAGGCCGATCGCATCCCGGATCCGCGGCGCCGGTGCGCCTTCCCAGGGCATGGAGTACCAGTCGCGGTTCATGCGCTCGGTACCGCTGCCAAGCCCGAGAATCATCCTCCCACCTGAAATTTCATCGATATCCATCGCCGCCGAAGCTGCCAGCATGGGTGTGCGCATGAAGGCGTAGGCGATTGCGGTGCCCAGCTGGATGCGCCGCGTCGCTCCGGCGACAGCCGCCAGTCGCACCAGTCCGTTGGCATTGAAGAATTCGATGGTCCACACCGAGGCAAAACCCGCGTCCTCCGCGCGTCTTGCCGTGGCAATCATTTCGGTGAGCGAAGGTGAACCGAGTATCAGACCAAATTGCATGACAAGTCCCCGAATGTTTCAGTGCGGTGGTATCAGACACGAATGAATGGAGCCTTCGCCAGCCACTTCCCGTGCCAGCGTGCGGATCGCCAACGCTGCATCAGCCAGAGCAAAATCGTGCGTATGCATTGGTCGCAGGCGCTCTCGTTCGCGCTCGATCAACCGAATGGCCTGGCGATAGCCCGTGCTTGTGACACCAATGGCGCCCTGCACGCGAATCTCCTTCATAACGATGTAGTCGGATACAAAGTTCTCCACCGGTTTGAAGCCCTTGACGCCTGCCAGCACGACCCGACCGCCCGGACGCACCATGCGCATGGCATCCATGACAGGCTGCGTGGCGTAGGCGCTGACATCCACCACCACATCGGCACCTCGACCATGTGTGATTGCCTTCACCCGTTCGACGGCGTTTTCCGCGTTGACGTTGATGCAGTGATCAGCACCGAAGTGTCGTGCCACGGAAAATTTTGCCGCATCTGCTTCGAGTCCGGTCACGATGACCGTTCCGGCGCCGGCTTCCCGACAAGCCAGCACACTGGCCAGTCCCCTCTGTCCCGGCCCCAGGATGACCACCGTGTCACCAACCTGCAGCGACGGCATTTCCACTGCCCAGCGGAAGCCGGCACCCAGAGGATTGAACATCACCGCCAGCTCCGCCGGCAATGTCGGATCCACCTTGTGCACCACGCTGTTGGGGTGCAGATACATGTATTGCGCATATGCTCCCCACAATCCAGGGGCATCGCTCAAGGGGATATAGGAATAGATTCGGCGTTCGTCGCACAGATGGTAACTGCCGCCCAGGCAGGGCTGGCAGTGCCGGCAACTGAGCATCGTTTCCACCGCCACCCGGTCGCCGACGTCGACGCCCCAGCGACGCGCGGCGCGATCGCCGATGGCAGCGATGCGTCCCAGTGGCTCATGCCCGGGAATGACCGGCATCGGTGTGCGCAACGCGCCATCAAACTGTTCAACGTCACTGCCGCAGATGCCGCACACTTCCACCTGCAACAGCGCGCTGTCGTCGTCGATGGCCGGCAGTGGAATGTCACGCGGCTCCAGCCTGTGGATGCCGGTCTGAACCATTGCAAACGCGGTCTTCGGCAGTGCCGACATATGCCATCCCCTCTCCGTCTCCGACTCCTGTGCCTTCTCTGTGTCCGTCTCCGTCAACGAACGTACGGACGCGGACGCGCAGGTGCCGACACGATGCCCTCCACCGAACGTTTTCCGTCCCCGGCCGCCTGCACTCTCAGCTTTCAAGCCTGATAGGCTAAGCCTACGAAGACGGTTTCGGGCATGCAATGCACAAACGGGTAATTGTGGTGGGCGGCGGCAACGCCGCCCTGTGCGCGGCAATCAGCGCCGCCAACGCCGGCGCTTCGGTAACACTGCTCGAACGGGCGCCCGAGCCGTTAGCCGGTGGCAACTCGCGCTTCACCGCCGGCGCCATGCGCACGGTACACGCTGGCGCCACGGACCTGCGCAACCTGATGCCGGAGGTCAGCGACGCCGAGTGGGCGCGTACGGACTTTGGCACCTACACGCGTGGCGATTTTCTTGAGGACCTGGGTCGCGTCACCCGCTATCGCACCGATCCCGAACTGGCCGAACGCCTGGTGGATGACAGCCTGCCGACACTGCGCTGGATGCGTCAGCAGGGCGTGCGTTTCCTGCCCCTCTACGGGCGGCAGTCGTTTACCGTCAACGGCCGCGTGCAATTCTGGGGTGGTCTGGTGGTGGAAGCCTGGGGCGGTGGACCGGGTCTGGTCGAGGCCCTGACGGAACGTGCGCGCGATGTGGGGGTCAGTATCCACTACGCAAACCATGTGCGCTCCCTGACAGGCGATGCACGTGGCGTCACCGGTGTCACGGTGGCGTCGCCTGTCGGCACACGCGAATTGTCTGCCGATGCGGTCATCCTCGCCTGCGGCGGTTTTGAAGCGAACGCCGCCTGGCGCGCCCGCTATCTGGGACCGGGTTGGGATCTGGCACGCGTTCGGGGTACGCGGTTCAACACCGGCGACGGCATTGCCATGGCCACCGCCATCGGCGCTGCGACGCGGGGCCACTTCAGTGGCTGTCATGCGGTGCAATGGGACGCCAACGCACCGGAATACGGCGATCTGACGGTAGGCGACGGATTTCAGAAACACTCCTACCCGTTTGGTGTGCTGGTCAACAACGCCGGCCAGCGTTTCGTTGACGAAGGAGCGGACTTTCGCAACTACACCTATGCGCGCTACGGTCGTGAGGTGTTGAATCAACCGGATCAGGTCGCCTGGCAGGTTTTCGATGCCAAGTGCGATGGCTTGTTGCGGGACGAATACCGGATACGCGAGGTCTCCAGGGTCACCGGCGCAACGCTCGAGGAACTGGGTCAGCGTATGGACGGCATGCACGTGCAGGCGTTTGTCGACACCATCAACAGGTACAACGCGGCCGTGCGCGAGGAAGTCCCATTCAATCCCACCGTGAAGGATGGCCGCAGCACCCGCGATCTCACGCCACCGAAATCCAACTGGGCGCAAACGCTCGACACGCCACCCTACACGGCCTATCAGGTGGGCTGCGGTATCACGTTCACGTTTGGCGGTCTGCACGTGGACGCTGACGCACGGGTCATCGCCCAGGATGGCGCTGTCATTCCGGGGCTGTTCGCCGCCGGCGAACTGGTGGGCGGGTTGTTCTACTTCAACTATCCGGGCGGCAGCGGGCTGACCAGCGGCGCTGTGTTCGGCAGGCGGGCGGGCGAGAACGCTGCCCGCTAACCACAGCGATCGCGACCAACTCCGACGTCAGGCGATATTGCCCTTGCCGGTAAGTGACACCACCGGCGCCACAGGCGCCAGTTCACCCAACTGATCCTCCAGCGACGCGCCTTCAACCAGTTTTTCGATGAATGACTTGATTGCCGCGTAATCATAGGTAACGCAGGCACGCTCCAGTGTTTTCAGCGCGGCGCTGAGTTCAGACCATGGCACAAACGACTCGTGGGCGCGCAGAATCTTGCGGTGTTCCGTACCGGCCACGCGCCGGCCGAGCAACAGTTCCTCGTGCAGTTTTTCACCCGGTTTGAGACCGGTGAACACTATCTCCACATCACCATCGGGATGCTCCACATCCTTGAGGGTGTAGCCATGCAGGCGCACGAGCCGGCGGGCCAGATCCACGATCTTCACCGGCTTGCCCATGTCGAGGACAAACAGATCGCCACCTTCCGCAAGGCTGGCGGCCTGAAGAACGAGTTGCGCGGCCTCGGGAATGGTCATGAAGAACCGGGTGACTTCCGGATGGGTGACCGTCACCGGACCGCCACGCTCAATCTGTTCCTGGAACAACGGCACCACCGATCCCGACGATCCCAGTACGTTGCCAAAACGCACGATGGAAAAACAGGTGGTCGTCTGGGTTTCCTGTTGCGCCTGCAGGATCATCTCCGCCATACGCTTGCTGGCGCCCATGACGCTGGTGGTGCGTACGGCCTTGTCCGTGGAAATGAGTATGAACTTTTCGACACCGCTCTCGATGGCGGCCCGTGCCGTACGCAGCGTGCCGAACGTATTGTTCTGCAGCCCCTGGATAACGTTGTTCTCAACGAGGCTGACGTGTTTGTAGGCAGCGGCGTGGTACACCGTACGCACCCGAAAGCGCTGCATCGTGCGTTTCATCAGCACTTCATCGGTGACCGATCCCAGCACGCTGAATACGCTCAACCCGGTACCAAAGCGCTGTACCACTTCCTTTTCGATCTGGTACAGGCCGTACTCATTCTGGTCGAGCAGAACCAGGGTCTGGGGCCGCAGTGCCGCAATCTGTCGCACCAGTTCCGAACCGATGGAGCCGCCCGCGCCGGTGACCATGACTGACCGCCCTTGTACGGACTTGGCAAGCAGGTGTGGCAGCGGCGCAACTTCGTCGCGGTACAGCAGGTCTTCGACCTGTACGTCACGGATGTTGGAAAGCGGCTGCCGGCCGGCCAGCAGATCCTCATGATCCGGAATCAGTCGGACCCGCAGGGCATACGGTTCCAGGAAATCGATGACGTCGCGCCTGGCCTCCGCTGATGCTGACGGGATGGCAATGAACACCTGCGTGGCCTGGGTATCGAGCAGCAGCCGCGACAGCTGATGTCGACCGTACACCGCCAGTCCGTCAATGGTGCGGCGTTGCATGGCGGGATTGTCATCGATGAAGGCGACGGGCACGTATGTCCCCTGCTGGCCCAGCATCCTGACAAGTTCCACCCCGGCGGCGCCGGCGCCGAAGATGATGACGCCCTCACGGGCATGCTGGCGGTTGCGCGCCCACTGATAGAGCGCCCGAACCGCAAAACGCGTACCGGCGACATACAGCATCACCAGCATCCAGAAGATCACCGGCACGGAACGCGGGAAACCGCGAAGCGGCACGATATACGCCACCGCCACAACGGCAAGGGCGGCCACCGTCGCACCGGTGAGCACGCTCATCATGGCGTGGTTGCCCATGTAACGCACAACCTGTCTGTACAGCCCGAGCCGGATGAAAACCGGGAGACAAACGAGACTGCTGACAACGAACGCGGGCCAGAACCCCGCAATCGGTGGTGACAGATCGCCCAGCCGCAACGCGAGTGCGGAATAAAGGGCGAACGGCAACATCACGCAATCCACGCACAGGGCGATTGCCTGCTTTTTGCGCCTGGAAAGCTGTTCCAGGAATTTTTCGATCATAACCTTACATCCATGTCGGGCCCGTCCGTACGGACCACCGGGGTTTCTTGCATACCCGCCCCCAGCGCAAACGATACCAGCATCAGGGGCACTACCGCAGCAGCAATCGCCAGCCAGGGGGACAGCATCTGTGCCTGTACCGCCCACGCCAGGGGTAACAGAACGCCCAGCCCGTAACTCATGAACATCAGGCAGGTGCGAGCATGTCCGACCCTGCGGGAGAGGATCTGATAGAGGTGCGTTCGGTGTGCGCCCAGAAACGGCTGTCCAGTGATCATTCTCACCAGCAATGTATACGTGGAATCGACGACAAAAACCGTGAACAGCAGCAACGACGATACCAGAGGCAGCCGCCCCGTAAACGCCAGTTCCACGGCGACTGCCGGCAGCATCAGCCCCAGCATCAGGGCCCCGGCATCGCCCATGAAAATTCTGGCCGGTGACCAGTTGAACAGCAGAAAACCCAGGTTGGTCCCGATGAGTAGCCAGAGAAGGCTCTCAGTCCAGTCGAGCATGGCGCCGGTGAGCAGCAGTGTTCCCAACGCGTACAGCAGCACCTGGCAGGCCGCAAACCCATCGATACCATCCATGAAATTGAACAGATTGACGAACCAGAGGAGACACAACCCACCTGCGAACTGCCACCACAGGGCAAGCTCCGGCCAGGCCGTGGGAACGAACCAGGCGACGACGGCGAGCTGCACCAGGAACTTGAATATCGCCCTGAGATCACGGGCATCGTCCACCAGCCCGAGCAGCGCCAGAACGCCAGCGCCGATGGCCAGCGTTCGCCCGAAAGGCAGGGCCGACAGCGCGCACCAGCCCAGCACCGGAACGGCAAACGCCAGGCCACCGCCAGTGGGTGTGGGACGATGGTGCGAACTGCGGGAATTGGGAACGGAGACAAGCCGCAGGCGTACGGCATGGCGAAGCAGCAGGAACAGTAGCGCCACCGCGGAAGCCAGACCGCCGAGAAACGTCCACAGGGGCAGCAAACTCACCATCGGGTCTGACCTGGTCCGATATCGGATTGTAGAAAACGCAGTCGGTCACGCCAGCCAGGAAGGCTACATCCACCCGCGGACCGGGAAACGTTGCATCCGGCGCAAGCCGGCGAAGCCGAAGGCAGCTGAGACAGGCCCACAATGGCTTCTTTCAGCGTCCTGCCAACGCGCACCCGGGGGATCGCCAACTCACTCGCCATCACTCACCATCACTCACACCGCCACCTCATCGGCTTCCCCAAGCGACGGCCTGGCAACAACCGCGGCGTACACCCGCAGCGTGTGCTCGACAACGTCCTCCACCGAAAAGGCCACGGCCCGGATGCTGCCTGCGACCCCCATGCGTCGTCGCAGTTCGCCATCTTCACCGAGTCGGCGCATCGCCGCCGCAAGCGCAGCCGCGTCGCGTGGCGGCACCAGCAGGCCATTGACCTCGTTTCGTACCACTTCGCGACAGCCGGCGATATCGGTAGTGATCACGGCCCGGCCACTCGCTGCCGCTTCCAGGAGCGCCTTCGGCAGGCCCTCACGGTAGCTGGGGAGAACCACAACATGGACGGACGACATCAGTGCGGCCATATCGTTCCTGCGACCCAACCATTCAATGCCGTACGCCCGCGCCGCTTCCAGTTCAGCAACGGTGAGCGTGGATGGATTGCCCGGGTCGACGTCACCGGCCATGAGAAACCGCCAGCGGCGATGCTGCTGCCGCACCGAGCGCGCCGCATCGATGAATTCGCGCACGCCCTTGTCCGCAAGCATGCGAGCCACCAGCAGGAAGGTGACGTCCCCGGTTGGCTCCGGCGTCGATCTGAACCGCTGCATGTCCACGCCACTACCGCGAATGATCACACCGCTCACTGACGACACGAGCCGGTGTCGCAGAAAAGTGTCGCGATCTTCGCTGTTCTGGAAGATGACCCGCATATTGGGATGCCGCACGCAGATGCGATACATCTGTCGGACGACAAAGCGACGAACGAACGCGGAGAGGCCTCGACCGGTGAATACATAACCCAGGCCCGATACCGCATTGACCACCGCCGGGATACCACACAGGCGGGCAGCCAGTGTGCCGTAGAGAACCGGCTTGATCGTGACGTGATGCACCACATCCGGCCGCTCCTGACGGTAGAGGCGCAGCAGCTGCACCAGCGTGCGTAACTCGCTGAACGGATTGAAACCACTGCGACTCAGCGACAGCGTGCGAACGGGAATATCCAGGTTCCGCACCCGGTCCTCACCCGATCCTGGCGGACATACGAGCACTGGGGAAGCACCCAGCTTTTTCAGGGCAAGCGCCAGCTCCAGGCGATGCGAGAGGAAAAAATCAGCCTGATTGACGACGATTGCAATCTTGAGGCCAGCGAACAACGCCACGCGCTGCTTCATGAACTGTGGAGGGGCGCGTTGATCATGCGGGGACGCAGTTTCTCACGACCGGAATGGGATTGCACCAGCGCACCGCGCCTCACACCCGCCTGCCAACAACCGCATATCACAAGCGCCGGGGTGCGCCGGTTGCGACCCTCCCTTCGATAGCAACCGGCAGGTGAACCACAAGCGTCAAGGTCAGTACCGGAAAAAGCGGCGTGGGGAAAAGTCCCTTTTGACCCACGCCAGGGGGGAGCCGAAATGCGCGGCACCGTCATCCGCGAAACCAGGGTTCGCCGACCGGGGAGCGGTACTACCTGATCCGTCCCCGGCCAGCGAGAAAACGGCCGCTAGCGGATGCGGATGCGTGCTTCGTTGAGGATGACCGTGCGCTCACCGATGCCAGACACGTCCTCCAGTTCGTACACGTCCTTGAAACCGCCGTTCGCGTCGCGGTACTCAACAATGGCCCTGGCTCTCGACAGCCCTACGCCGTCGAGCACCCGCGCAATCTCTTCCGCCGTGGCCGTATTGATGTTGACGGTTTCCGCCTCACCGGCGTGCACTGGCGAGGCCAGCATCAGCGCGGCCGCGAGGACAGAGGTGTTGAGAAACGATTTGATGTGCATGGGTATCATCCGTTGCTGCTGTGGGAAGCAGTGTGCAACGAACGCCAAGCACGGCCTGTGCGCCGGTTCAGCAGGTGCCCGCGGTGATCGACCAGCCGTGATGTAGGAAACAAGCCCTGGTGCGGGCGATGCCAGATCGCCTCGGCGGGATCAGCTCTGCCCCTGGTGGGTACGCAGTCGCGCAACCTCGCCTTCCGCGACCTGCAGCGACTTGCGGATCCGGCGACGATCGATACGCGTGGGAATCGTGGACAGCAGCGCCAGCGCATGTCCCAGCAGGCCACCGGCAACAAAGGCGACGAGCAGCCACCAGAACACACTCCACTGCGGGGTCTGCCAGACGAGGAATTTCAGACTCACGGGTTGCTGGTTTACCGCCACCGCCGCAAGTACCGCAACAAACAGCAGCACAACGACCCAGAGCAGCCGCCGGAGAGCCTTCATCAGTCGTCGTCCTCGTCGTCGTCATAACCGTCCGCGCTTGCGGCGACACCACCGTTGGCCACGGCATTGGCATTTACCAGCTCGCGCAAATCCTTGCCCGGTTTGAAATGGGGGACATATTTTCCCGTCAGGCCGACGGACTCCCCGGTCTTGGGGTTCCGTCCGATGCGTGGAGCGCGGTAGTGCAGCGAGAAGGAGCCAAAGCCGCGAATCTCGATCCGTTGACCCTGGGCGAGACTTGCGGACATTTGTTCCAGCATGGTGCGCACGGCGAACTCGATGTCCTTCGGATCGAGCTGCAATTGCCTGCGACTGATGCGTTCTATCAGCTCAGACTTTGTCATCCTTCCTCCCACACCGGGAAATGCCCTTCCGAAGTATCGTCCTCGGGCGGGATTTGCCTCTTCTTCAGCGTGTCGTGCAGCGCCTTGTCTGCACGCACTTACCGCGAGCCTTCCTGTGCGCGCGCTTCCCAATTCTGACGCCGGGGGCTGCCTGCCCTCAGGGCGAAAGGGTCGCGCCGCTTCCTTGTGCCGTTCGCAGGAGTGGCTTCCGGAAACCGGCGCCGACGCTCTTTACGTCATCTCTAGGTCATCTCTACATCAACAGGCTCATGTCGTTGCACTCCCCTGCTGACCGGCATTCCGCCATCGCGGCGGTACCGGTCGCTGCCCGCCCCTGCGACGCAGTCAGCCAGCTGGCTGACCGCGCTGCGGGATGACAGGTGACCGGCGTGTGGTTACGTGTCAGGCGTTATTGTCCTTCTGCTCCATCTGCGCCTTGATCAGGTCACCCAGCGTCGTGGCACCACCACGCTCGGTCTCCTGGCGACGCAGTTCGCCCATCGCGCGCTGATCATCCTCGCGGGCCTTGGCCTTGATGGACACGGCCAGCGACCGGTTGCGGCGGTCGACACTGATGATCTTCACTTCAATGTCCTGGCCGACGGTGAGCACGTTGCGCGCGTCTTCCACGTGATCCGAGCTCAATTCCGATGCCTTGAGCACAGCCACGACATCTGCTGCAAGCTCCACATAGGCTTCCTTGGCGCCGACTTCCACGACCTTGCCGTTTACCGTCGCGCCACGGTCGTTGACCGCCACGTAGTCGGAGAACGGATCCTGGTCGAGTTGCTTCACGCCCAGCGAAATACGCTCGCGCTCGGGATCGATGGACAGAATGACCGTCTCGATCTCCTCGCCCTTCGAATAACGCCGAACAGCGGATTCGCCGGGTTCGTTCCAGGACAGGTCGGACAGGTGCACCAGACCATCGATGTTGCCTTCCAGCCCGATGAAGATACCGAAGTCGGTGATCGACTTGATGGAGCCCTTGATGCGGTCGCCCTTGGCGTAACGCAGGCTGAATTCTTCCCATGGATTGGGCCGGCACTGCTTGATGCCCAGGGAGATGCGGCGACGCTCTTCGTCGATATCCAGGACCATGACGTCCACCTGGTCGCCGACAGCCACCACCTTGGAGGGATGTACGTTCTTGTTGGTCCAGTCCATCTCGGAGACGTGTACCAGGCCTTCCACGCCTTCCTCGATCTCGGCAAAACACCCGTAGTCGGTGAGGTTGGTAACGGTTGCCCGCACCCGTGACCCTTCGGGATAGCGACGCGTGATCTGCGTCCACGGATCGTCCCCGAGCTGCTTCATGCCGAGACTGACGCGGTTCTTCTCGCGATCGAACTTGAGGATGCGTACCTGCACCTCGTCGCCCACGTTGACCATTTCGCTCGGATGGCGGATGCGCTTCCAGGCCATGTCGGTGATGTGCAGCAAACCGTCAACACCACCCAGATCCACAAAGGCGCCGTAGTCCGTGAGGTTCTTGACGATACCCTTCACGTCCATGCCTTCCTGCAGCGAAGACAGCAGAGCTTCGCGTTCGACACTGTTTTCCTGCTCGAGCACGGCACGGCGGGAAACCACCACGTTGTTACGCTTCTGGTCGAGCTTGATGACCATGAATTCCAGTGGCCGACCTTCAAGATGCGCGGTTTCACGCAGCGGACGGATATCGATGAGTGAGCCCGGCAGGAACGCGCGGATGTCACTGATGTCGACGGTGAAGCCACCCTTCACCTTGCCGGTGATGGTGCCTTCCACGGCTTTTTCCTGGGTGTGCGCGTCTTCCAGCTTCTGCCAGGTTTCGGCACGCTTGGCCTTCTCGCGTGACAGGCGGGTTTCACCGAACCCGTCGTCCACGACTTCCATCGCCACCTTCACCTGGTCGCCGATGGACAGATTGAAATTTCCGTTTTCGTCCAGGAACTGCGCGCGTGGAATCACGCCTTCGGATTTCAGCCCCGCATGGACGGTAACCCAGTCGCTGTCGATATCGACAACCGTACCGGTAACGATGGAACCTGGCGCCATCTCGACGGTGGCCAGGCTTTTGGCAAACAGTTCGGCAAAACTTTCAGACATGTGGTTGGTTTTTCTGCCCTGGCCTCGTGCGGGCACTCCTGCTCATGGTTGGTTGATGTTGGTGTCGCCCATGAGGCCAACCGCCCTGACCCGGTCAAGGGCCAGCTCCAATACCCTGTCGATAGAAAGGCTGGTGCTATCGATGATGAAGGCATCGGGTGCGGGTTTCAGCGGTGAAACGACACGCCCCTTATCTCGTTCGTCGCGGTCGCGCAGGCTGGCGAGAAGGGCGGGCAAATTAGCAGGTAATCCTTTGTCAATCAACTGCTTATAGCGCCGCTCCGCGCGCGCTTCGAGACCTGCGTCCAGGTATATCTTCACGGGGGCATCCGGAAACACGACCGTGCCCATGTCGCGCCCGTCCGCCACCAGGCCAGGCAGCTGCCTCATGTCCGTCTGCAGGCGCAGCACGGCAGCCCGCACTTCAGGCAGCGCCGCCACCACGCTGGCTGCTTCTCCCACCGCTTCCTCACGAATGCGACGGCTCAGATCCTCCCCGTCCACGAGTACGGCCTCATCGCGGAATTCGATAGTGAGTTGCTGCGCCATGGCAGCCAGATCGCCGCCATTTGCGGTATCGATGCGCCTGGCCAGGGCAACGGCCGCTACGATGCGGTACAGCGCGCCACTGTCCAGGAGACGCCAGCCCAGGCGCTGCGCGATCAGGCGGGCCAGCGTACCTTTGCCCGAACCACTCGGTCCGTCCACCGTGACTACCGGCGCGGGCATTGCCATCACAGCTGGCGCCGCCGCCCGGCGGCCTCGGCAAGCAGGGCGAGCCCGTCGGCTTCGGCATCCGTCACCAACGCCGCGCGCAGCGCGTCAACCTGGTTCTGGAAACCGTCCAGCGCCTGCAGCAATTCCTCACGATTCAGCCGGAATATCCCCCACCAGAGCTCCGGGCTGGACGCGGCGATGCGACTGAAATCCGCAAACCCGCCGCCGCTGTAGCGCAGGTCCTCATCACGGATGCTGCACATGAAGGCAAAGGCCAGCAGGTGCGGCAGGTGACTGGTGGCCGCCAGGGTGCGGTCGTGGGTATCAATGTCCATCTCGTGAAGGATAGCCCCAAGCCCGGACCAGAACGCCCGCGCCCGGCGCACCGCCGCTGCCGATGACGCGCGCTGAGGCAGAACGATGACAAGCCGGTTGCGGAACAGATCCCCCGGGGCATTGGCTGGCCCATGTTTTTCAGAGCCTGCCAGCGGGTGGCAGGGAACAAAATTGGCTGGCGTCTCACCCAGCCTGCGGCGGACCTCGCGCACGATGTAACCCTTCACGCTGCCAACGTCCATGACCACACCGGCATGGTCGCGGAGCGTGACCACCCAATCAGGGAGTTGTTCGTTGGGCGCTGCCAGCACGACAAGATCCGCATCAGCCGGCACCTCGGAGGCGACGATATCCACCAATCCGAGTTCCAGCGCCTGCGCGGCATGAGAAGCGAGCGGCTCGATACCGACAATCTCCTGCACACCGCTCAAGCCACGGGCCGCGCGCGCCACCGCACCGCCGATCATGCCCACGCCGACAATGGCGATCTTCACCGCCGGCCTCCGGGGCTGACGCGGGCAGTAGAGCGACGCGTCATGCCCGGCGCCGGGCCTCGAGCACCCGCGCGAGACTGTCCAGAAGGCGCCGGTTCTGGTCAGGCAGACCAATGGTGACGCGCAGGTGCCGCGGCAGGCCATATTCGGCAATGGGACGGACGATGACGCCTTCTCTCAACAAGGCGTCATACACCGCCCGGGCATCCTCGCCCACATCCACGGCAATGAAATTACCGAGGCTGGGTATGCGCGGCAGGTTGAGACGATCAAAGCCTTCCTCGAGCTGGCGCATGCCGGCGTCGTTCAGTTCGCGCGACTCACGCACGAAGGCGTCATCGGCCAGCGCCGCTTCGCCAGCGGCCAGCGCCATGCTGTTGACGTTGAACGGCTGGCGCAGTCGATTCATCAGATCGGCAAACTGCGGGTTGCTGACGGCAAAACCGAGCCTCAGCGCCGCCAGCCCGTGAATCTTGGAAAAGGTGCGGGTGACGATGAGATTGGGATAACGGTCCAGCAGCGTCAGTCCGTTCGGAAAATCCGGGCGGCCGACATATTCGGTATACGCTTCGTCCAGCACCACCCACACGCGGGACGGCAGCGTGTCCAGAAAGCCGGTGATTGCCTCGCGACTGAGCCAGGTGCCGGTGGGATTGTTGGGATTGGCAATGAAGACGATGCGGGTCCTTTCGGTTACCGCCCGCAGCACACCACCCAGATCCATGCCAAAGTTCACAGCCGGCACCGTCACCAGTGTCGCACCCGCGGCGATGGTGGCCAGCCGGTAGACAACAAATGCATGCTCCGAAACGATGGCTTCACAGCCGGGTTCCAGTGCCACGCGCGCGGCGAGGTCCAGCACATCGTTGGAACCGTTGCCGAGCGTGATCTGCGCTGGCGACACGCCGTGACGTTCGGCCAGCACGGCTTTCAGTCGGTAGCCACTGCCGTCCGGATACAGCGACAGATCCTTGTGCACCGCAGTGAGCGCTGCACGCACCTGCTCACCCGGCCCCCGCGGATTTTCGTTGCTCGCCAGCTTGAGGATATCGGCGATGCCAAGTTCACGCGCCAGTTCGTCGATGGGTTTGCCGGGCTGGTAGGCGTTGAGCGTCGCAATTGACGCATTGATGTTGTTTGGGGTCACGATCTCGCCTGGGGGTAGGAACCAAGAACACGCACGGCCAGCGCAACGTCGCGCACCGCATCCAGCGCGGCCCGCACGGGCGCATCGGTGGCGTGACCGTCGAAGTCGATGAAAAACACGTAGGACCAGTTACCGGCTCGCGCGGGTCGGGTTTCGATTCGCGTCAGGCTTATGCCCTGCTTCTGCAGCGGCTCCAGAACCCGGAACAGCGCGCCCGGTTCATTCCGCGTGGAAACGAGAATCGAGGTCTTGTCCCTGCCGCTTGGACCCACCTCCTGCTTGCCGATGATGAGGAAGCGGGTCTTGTTGTCCGGCTGGTCTTCGATGTTGCGGGCGACGATTCGCAGGCCGTACAACTCCGCCGCCGCCTCACCCGCTACTGCCGCCTTGCCATGCTGCTCGGCAACCAGACGTGCGGCTTCGCCATTGCTGGCCACCACTGTGCGGGTGACATTCGGATGGTGCTGGTCCAGCCAGGAACGGCACTGGGCCAGGGACTGGGCGTGGCTGAGAATTTCGTCGAACGACGTGTCGTCGCCACGCTGCATCAGGCACTGATGTATGGGCAGTTCCACTTCCGCGCAGATACGCAGCGCCGAGGTCATGAAACAGTCCAGCGTGTGATTCACCATGCCTTCCGTGGAATTTTCCACGGGTACCACGCCGTAGTGCACGGCACCCGCTTCCACCTCGCGGAACACCTCGTCTATCGAGATCATTGGCACGGTACGCACGAAATGCCCGAACTGTTTGACGGTGGCAGCCTGCGTGTACGTCCCGGCGGGTCCGAGATAGGCCACCGTCATCGGCTGTTCCAGATTCAGACAGCACGAGAGGATTTCGCGATACAGGTGGGCAAGATCCGCATGACTGAGCGGGCCCGGATTGATGGCCTTCAGCTTGTCGAGGATCTGCGCCACACGTTCCGGCCGATAGAAGAACGCGGCCGTCTCGCCCGCCTGCTGCTGCTTGATGTGCCCGACGTCCAGCGCACACTGGGCCCGCTCGTTCAGCAACTGCACAAGCTGCCGGTCGATCGCGTCGATGCGCTGCCTCAGCGGTTCGAGATCGCGGTTATCCCCGCTCACGCTCGAACTCGCCCATGTAGCTGACAAGCGCATCCACCGAGGCCTGCGACACCGCGTTGTAGATGCTGGCGCGCATGCCGCCTACGCTGCGATGCCCTTTCAGGTTCTGCATGCCACGTGCCTCGGCGCCGCGCAGAAAATCCTTGTCAAGGGTTGCGTCGGGCAATGTAAAAGGGATGTTCATCCACGAACGGTTTTCCCGCGCCACTGGCGACGAATAGAAATTGCTGTTGTCGATGGCGTCGTAGAGCGTTTGCGCCTTGCGACGATTGATCTGCGCCATCGCCGTGAGGCCACCCTGTCGCTTAAGCCACTTGAATACCAGACCCGCCAGATACCAGGCATAGGTCGGCGGCGTGTTGGACATGGAATCGGCCTTTGCGTGCACACGGTAATCCAGCATGCTGGGCGAGCCGTCGCGCATTCTGCGTGCGGCCAGGATGTCCTTGCGCACCACCACCAGCGTCAGGCCGGCAGGGCCGATGTTCTTCTGCGCTCCGGCATAAATCAGCGCAAACCGGTTCACGTCCACGGGTCTGGACAGGATGTCGGACGACATGTCGGCCACCAGCGGCACGCTGGCCGCCGGTATGTCGTGAAACTGCACGCCACCGATAGTCTCGTTGGAGCAGATGTGCAGATACGCATCCCCGGGCTCCACCTGCCAGTCGGCAACGGCCGGAATGCGGTCGAACTTCGTGCCTTCGCTGGACGCGGCCACACGCACCGTACAGAAACGACCCGCTTCCTCGATGGCCTTGGTGGACCAGGACCCGGTGTTCACGTACGCCGCGGACTGCGCGTCACCCAACAGATTCAGTGGAATGGCGCCGAACTGCTGTGTGGCGCCGCCCTGAAGGAACAGCACGTGGTAGTCATCACTGATACCGAGCAGCTCCCGGAAATCTTTCTCCGCGGTTTCGGCAATGCTGATGAATGTGTCACTGCGATGACTCATTTCCATGACGGACATGCCCGTGCCGCCGTAGTCCAGCATCTCGTCGCGTGCCTGCTCCAGGACATCGGTCGGTAACGCGGCCGGGCCGGCGGAAAAGTTGTGCGCACGTTCAGTCATCTTGTTCATCCGCTCCTTCCGGAAGTTCCCCGGCCGTCTGCACCGTGTCGTCGGCCCCAGCCACCGGCGGCGTGGCGGATACGGTGTCCAGTTCGTCGTCTTCGCGTTCTTCGATTCGCTCAACGCCGATGAGTTTTTCGCCATTGCGCAGACTGATCAGCCGCACGCCCTGGGTATTGCGACCCAGCACGGAAACCTCGTCGATCTTGGTGCGCACGAGGGTGCCCATGTCGCTGATCAGCATGAGTTCGTCGCCGCTGAAAACCTGCACCGCGCCAACCACGTCACCGTTGCGCGAACTGGTCTGCATGGCGATCACGCCCTGCGCGCCGCGGCCCTTGAGCGGGAACTCCTCGGTGAGGGTGCGTTTCCCGTAGCCGTTTTCGCTGGCAATCAGCACGCAGCCGTCGGCTGCCGGGATGATGAGCGAAATCACCGTGTGATTGCCTGTGAGCCGGATGCCACGCACGCCACGCGCGCTGCGGCCCATGGCACGAACATCGGACTCCTTGAACCGGGTGGCCTTGCCGGAGCTGCTCACCAGCAGGATGTCGCTGGCGCCATCCGTGATGGCGGCGCCAACCAGCGTGTTGTCCGGCTCCAGTTCCAGGGCGATCAGCCCGGCGGTCCGCGGCCGCGAGAACTGTTCGAGCGGCGTCTTTTTCACCGTGCCGTTGGCCGTGGCCATGAACACGAAATGGTGGTCATCGTATTCGCGGATCGGCAGGATCGCCGTGATGCGTTCGCCCGCCGCAAGCGGCAGCAGGTTCACCATCGGCCGGCCTTTTGCATTCCGGCTGCCCTGCGGGATCTGGTACACCTTCAGCCAGTAGACCTTGCCCTGATTGGAAAAACACAGCAGCGTGTCGTGGCTGTTGGCAATGAGCAGGTGCTCGACAAAGTCTTCGTCCTTGACGGTGGTGGCCGCCTTGCCGACACCGCCGCGCTTCTGCGCCTGGTACACCGTCAGTTGTTGCGTCTTGGCATAACCCTGGTGGGAAATGGTGACCACCAGGTCTTCCTCGTTGATGAGATCCTCAACCGTCAGGTCTTCCTGGGTGGCGATGATTTCCGTGCGCCGCTCGTCCCCGTACTGGTTGCGAATTTCCTCGAGTTCCTCCCGGACCACGCGGGTCAGGCGATCGGGCGACTCGAGGATGTCGGTGAGGTCGGCAATTTCGTCCAGTACCACCTGGTAGTCGTCGATCAGCTTGTCCTGCTCCAGCGCCGTGAGGCGATGCAGACGCAGATCGAGGATGGCCTGCGCCTGGGTTTCGGACAGGTAGTAAGCACCGTCGCGCAGCCCGAACTCCGGCCCCAGCCCTTCCGGCCGGCAGGCATCGCTGCCCGAGCGCTCCAGCAGTTTCACCACCGTCTCCGGCGACCAGCCGCGCGCCATGAGGGCGACCCGTGCTTCAGCGGCTGACGCCGAGCGGCGGATGAGTTCGATGACCTCGTCGATGTTCGCCAGCGCCACGGCCTGGCCTTCCAGCACATGACCACGCTCGCGCGCCTTGCGCAGCAGATAGATCGTGCGCGCGGTGACGACCTCACGCCGGTGGCGCAGGAATGCCTCCAGCATCTGCTTGAGGTTCAGTACCCGCGGCTGACCGTTCACCAGCGCCACGCAGTTGATGCCGAACACGCTCTGCAGCTGCGTCTGCGCGTACAGATTGTTCAGCACCACTTCGCCGGATTCGCCGCGCCGCAGCTCGATGACAATCCGCAGGCCGTCCTTGTCCGACTCATCACGCAGCTCGGAAATTCCCTCGATGCGTTTTTCCTTCACCAGCTCCGCGATCTTCTCGATGAGTCGCGCCTTGTTCAGCTGATAGGGAATCTCGGTGATGATGATGACATCCCGGCCGCCGCGTTCGTCCGTTTCCACGGTCGCGCGGGCACGCACCAGAATGCGGCCACGCCCCGTTCGGTAAGCCTGCACGATGCCAGCCCGACCGTTGATGATTCCCGCCGTCGGAAAGTCCGGCCCCGTGACGTAGTCCATGAGCGCGTCGATACTGAGCGTCGGCTCGTCCAGCAGCGCGATGCACGCAGTCACGACTTCCGTGAGATTGTGCGGCGGAATGTTGGTGGCCATGCCGACGGCAATGCCCGAACTGCCGTTGATCAGCAGATTGGGTACCCGCGTGGGCAGCACCTCCGGCATGGTGAGCGTGTCGTCGTAGTTGGGCACGACCGGCACGGTTTCCTTGTCCAGATCCGCCAGCAGTTCCGACGCCAGCTTCGCCATCCGCACTTCGGTGTAGCGCATGGCCGCGGGCGGGTCACCGTCGATGGAGCCGAAGTTGCCCTGTCCGTCCACCAGCAGGTAGCGCATGGAAAAATCCTGCGCCATGCGCACCACGGTGTCGTAGATGGCGCTGTCACCGTGCGGGTGGTATTTACCCATCACGTCACCCACCACCCGGGCGGACTTCACGTACGGACGGTTGTACGTGTTGTTCAGCTCGTTCATCGTGTACAGCACGCGACGATGCACGGGTTTCAGGCCATCCCTGACATCAGGCAGCGCGCGGCCGACGATGACGCTCATGGCGTAGTCGAGGTAGGACTGGCGGAGCTCGTCTTCGATGCTGCGTGGCAGGATTTCCCTGCCCTGTACGGAACCGGGTTCGGTCATGGATCGGAGGTCTTGAAAAGCCCGCTATGTTATCACGCCGCGTATAATCCCAGCCATGCAACGATTTGCCTGCGACCTCATCATCGACGCCGCCTGGGTCCTGCCCATCGCCCCGGAAAACCGGGCGCTGTCCGCCCACAGCGTATGCGTCACGGACGGCAGAATCGTCGCTCTGGGACCGACCCCGGACGTGCACGGCGCCTGGGAAGCCAGGCATCGGGTGAGCTTCGAAGACGGCATCCTCACCCCTGGCCTGGTCAATGCCCACACCCACGCCGCCATGACGCTGCTGCGCGGGGTCGGCGAGGACCTGCCGCTGGAACGCTGGCTCAGGGACTGCATCTGGCCGTTGGAAAATGCCCTGGTAAACGAGGATTTCGTGGCTGCCGGCACGGAACTCGCCGTGGCGGAAATGCTGCGGCGCGGCATCACCACCTTCACGGACATGTACTTTTTTCCGGAAACGACGGCGCGTGTGGCGCGAGCGGCTGGCATGCGCGCCGTGCTCGCGTTTCCGGTCTTCGAAGGGAGCACCGCCTGGAGCCGCGGCGTGGAAGACTGCTTCCATCTCGGCCTGGCACTGCACGACGCCTGCCGCGGTGATCCGCTGGTGGAGGTGGCTTTCGGGCCGCATGCGCCGTATTCCGTCAGCATGTCCACGCTCGAGAAGATCAACATGTACGCGCAGGAGCTTGGGCTCGGTGTCCACATTCACCTGCACGAAACCGCGCACGAAGTGGCGGAAGCCAGGCGTCTGCACGGACGTTCCTGGGTGCACGTGCTCGGCGACATCGGCCTGATCAGCCCGCAACTGCAGGCCGTGCACATGACCCAGCTCGAAGACGACGAAATCCGGCTGCTGGCGAATCATGGGGCGAGTGTCATCCACTGCCCGAACGCCAACATGAAGCTGGCTGATGGCACCTGCCCGCTGACCCGCCTGGTAGCCAACGGCGTGAATGTCGCCATCGGCACCGACGGGGCGGCCGCCAACAACAGCCTGGACGTGCTGGCTGATGCGCGCACCGCCGCCCTGCTCGCGAAGCTGCAGGCGGGTGACCCCACCGTCGCCGCCGCACCCGACATGCTGGCCCGAGCGACACTGGGCGGCGCCCGCGCACTTGGACGCGAAGCGCAGCTGGGCTCCGTGGAACCCGGCAAACTGGCGGACCTGGTCGTCTTTGTGCCCGACAGCCCCGCGGCGCTGCCGCTGTACGACCCTTTTGCGGCCTTGTTGCACACTGGCAGCGCCTTTTCAGTGGCAGCTTCCTGGGTGGCCGGCACACAAGTGGTGCACGCCGGACAACCCCGCCTGCTGGACGAAACCGCCATGCACGCACACGTGCGCGAACAGGCGCAGCGCGTACGCGCGCACCGCTGACCTATCAGGACCATCACATGCTTTCGACCACAACGACGGACAACGTCGATCCCGCGGAAATTGCCAAGTTCGAGGCCATGGCCCACCGCTGGTGGGATCCGAACGGCGACTTCCGGCCACTGCACGACGTGAACGGCTGCCGGCTGGATTTCATCGACGACTGCGGCGGACTGACGGGCAACACGATCATCGACGTTGGCTGCGGAGGCGGCATTCTCAGTGAAGCCATGGCTGCGCGCGGCGCCCGCGTCACTGGTATCGACATGGGCGAAGCGCCATTGCAGGTTGCACGACTGCACGCAATGGAGAGCGGCATTGAACTGTCGTACGCACAGAGCACCGCGGAAGGCTGGGCCGCCACGCACGCGGGCGCCTACGATGTGGTGACGTGCATGGAAATGCTGGAGCACGTGCCGGATATCGTCTCCACGATCACCGCCTGTGCGACGCTGGCGCGTTCAGGTGGCCACCTGATTTTTTCCACCATCAACCGTACACCGGAAGCCTACGCGCTACTCATCCTGGGCGCGGAGTACATTGCCAATATCCTGCCGAAAGGTACGCACGACTACGCGCGTTTCATCCGTCCCAGCGAACTGTCCGCGGCCTGCCGCAAGGCCGGTCTGGATGTGCGAAGGATCACCGGCATGCGCTATAACCCCATGACCCGGTCCGCGCGCCTGTCCGCCAACCTGCGAGCCAACTACCTTGTCCACGCCATTAAACCCTGACCCGTCCAATTATCCCGAACTGGCCGCTGCCGCCGGGCAGTGGCGCTACCAGCCGGCCGCCAATTGCCTGGCGGGTCGCACGATCCTTGTCACCGGCGCCGGTGAAGGTATCGGCGCCGCCCTGGCGCGCACCTGTGCCCTGGCGGGCGCCAACGTGGTTCTGCTCGGTCGCAACCGCGGGAAACTGGAAAGCGTGTTCGACTGGATTGGCGAACACACACACACCAGCGCCGTCATCGTGCCATGCGATCTGGAAGCGTTGCGCGAGGAGAACGTCTCGGCGCTGCATGACGCGATTGCGGAGAACTACGGCCGTCTCGACGGACTGGTACACAACGCATCCCTGCTCGGCGCAATGACACCCATCGAGTTCTACCCGGCAAACACCTGGGAACAGGTCCTCAGGGTGAACACCACGGCACCATTCCTGCTCACGCGCGGTCTGCTGCCTCTGCTGAATGCCGGCCACCCCGCCAGCATCATCTTTACATCGTCCGGTGTGGGACGCGCCGCGCGGGCCTTCTGGGGCGCCTATGCAGTGTCGAAATATGCCATCGAGGGGCTTACCGCCGTGCTGGCTGATGAACTGCGGCAGACCAGCCAGATCGTCGTCACCAGTCTGAACCCGGGAGGCACGCGTACCGCGATGCGCGCGAAGGCCTATCCCGCGGAAAACCCCGCAACATTGCCGACACCGGAAGCTCACATGGACCTGTACCTGTACCTGCTCGCGAATACCCCACGCAGCGCCCATGGCGCCCGGCTTTCCGCCCGGGACTGGCCGGGGCCGGCGTGAGTTTCCTGACGACAGGGCGTTTTGCCACACCGGTCTCACTATTTTCGTCGGGCGTCGACGAAAATCCGGTGCATTCCCCGGCAGAGCGGACATGCTGACGTGCAAAAGGACATATCCCATTCCCAGGGCCACCGTTTCGAACCTGAAATTGCGTTGGCCATGGTGCAGGCTTTTCATCGCGAACTGGAGTTCGCCCCCTTGCTGGAAAGCATCTTCTCGCAGGCCGCGCTGCTGACGCCAGCCTCCTTCCTGAAGTACGCCAACAAGGAGTCCGACGTCGAGTTCCACACCGGTGAGGAAGGCCAGCACACGGTGAACTACAGCCTGCAGCTCGGCACCTCGGGCGTGGATGGCGGTGAAGTGAAATTCAGCGCTCCCCGCCGGTTCAGTCAGGGCGATCTCGACATGCTGGAAGGGCTGCTGCGGCTCGCCGCCCCCGCCATTGCCAACGCACTGGTGGTGAAAGCACTTACCGCGCGTGACAAGGCAACAAAGGGCAGCAAGAAAACACGCGGCGGCCAGGAAGATGCGCTCATCCTGGTACGCCTGTCGGGACTCGATACCATTCGTGGTCTGCACGGAAACAGCACGGCGCAGTCACTTACGGAGGGGCTGCAGCGTCAGCTTGGCGAAAAACTGCGCGAGGCGGACGGCATCTTCCAGATTGACGATGACCACCTCGCCGTACTGCTCCCCCGCACGACCCGGGCCGGCGCCGAGCGGGTGGCGACCAAGGTGGAAAGCATGGTCAACGCGTTCAGCTTCGCCGAGCCGGAATACCGCCAGCATCTCACGGCAACGATCGGCATCAGCACAACCAACGGCGCCAACTCGGCGGAAGCGGTGCTGAAGGAAGCGCGCTCCGCGCTGACCGAGGCGTCACAGCAGCAGTCGCGGAATATTCTTGTGCATTGAAAGTCCGTGACCGAGGTTGGCACGCCTGCTGCCGCCGGGGACAGGATGCATTGAGGCGTATTGCGCAAGTCCCCAATGCTGCGCAGAACGCGCCCCGGGTCGGCACGCGCGAGACCCAGCAGTCTTGAATGGCGCAGTGATTCCCTCAGGGCGTCCGACGCGATCGCCAGACTGAAGGCCTCTTTCCCCCTTCCGCTTTCGACCGGGAAGGACGCGCTTCGGCGTCCTTGCTCCCGCTGTCGTGACCAAACTGGTTGCTGCGCGTAGCCAGATCTGGATACGGCAGAAGTACCGATTTTCGTTCGCGCTTTCCGCCCGTTTGCCGCACGGTTGGAACCACGTCCGCGGCAAGCCCAACCAGCCGCCTGAGAGCAACCACGTCGGTTTCGCTCATCTCTTCGTAACGTCCCGCGGCAAGCCTGGATGGTAAGGCCACCGGCCCGAAACGTACCCGTTTCAGCCGCGACACCACGCGATTGACGGCAGCGAACAGCAATTTCACCTCGTGCTGTTTCCCTTCCATCAACACACCGTGATACCAGTGGTTGCGGCCGCGACCATCGTAGTAGGCGAGATCCGTGAAGCGCAGAAATTCGCCTTCCACCTCAACCCCTTGGCGGAGACGCGCAATTTCCTCATCTGGCAGGATACCGTCGACGCGAACGGCATACTCACGATCGATCAGCGATGACGGGTGCATGAGCTTGTTGGCCAATTCACCGTCATCCGTCACGAGCAACAGGCCGGATGTCATGGCATCGAGACGCCCCACAAGTATCCACCGTCCGCCCTTGCAGGACGGCAGGTCCTCGAATACGGTTGGGCGCCCCTCGGGATCATGGCGGGTGCAGATTGTTCCGGCTGCCTTGTTAAGCAGCAGCACGCGTGACTGACCGCGTGCCCGCGGCGGATGAAACGGCTTGCCGTCGATCAGAATTTTTGAAGCCTGCGTCACCCGTACGCCAAGCGTTGCCGGCTCCCCGTTTACGAGAACCCGGCCGTGGGTAATCCAGCCTTCGATTTCCCGCCGGCTACCCATACCGGCATCAGCCAGATACTTCTGGAGGCGTACCGGCTCCTCGACTTGACCGGCGGCAGGTGAGCGCCTTGACGCGCCTCGCTCGCTCGACGGTTCCCGCGTCACGCGCCGGTTGCTGGCGCGTTTGTCACTTTCGTCCCTGGATCGCTCGCCACCACGCGCAGCCCTGGCACTGGTACGTCGTGCGGCCAATTCAGCCACGACCGCCGGGCAGTTGAACGACGTTGTCGCGTAGTGCCGACTCGTCATGCTCCGGATCACTCTCCGCCTGGGCGGCATCCGCCTCGTCCTGCAGCGGGTCCGGCAGGCTCAGTTCGACGCTGATGCCAGGCATTTCGCCGGAATCGCCGTCAGGGGCTTCCTCGGCGGCCGCACCCTCCGTCGTGCCGGCACCGTTGCCATCACCGCCGTCGTCGCCATCATCGCCCTCCAGCAGACTGCGAATCTCCGCCAATGGCGGCAGATCGCCCAGACCCGCGAGGTTGAAGTAGTCCAGGAATTCTTTCGTCGTACCGTATAGCGAAGGCTTTCCGGGCGTATCGCGCGTACCAACGATGCGAATCCAGTTGCGTTCCATGAGCGTACGGATGATGTTGGGGCTGACCGCAACACCGCGCACCTGCTCGATGTCCGCGCGGGTGAGTGGCTGCTTGTAGGCGATGAGTGCCAGCGTTTCGAGGAACGCCCGGGAGTAACGGCCAGGTTTTTCTTCCCACAGCCTGCTAACCCACTCCGAGAGTTCCTGGCGCACCTGGAAGCGGTAGCCGGAAGCAACCTTCTTCAGTTCGAAGCCTCGCCCCTCACACTCTTGCGCCAGCATCTCCAGGCTGTCGCGAACCGCCTGGCGCAACTCGTCGATCGGCACTTCACCCTGTTTGAACAGCCGCACGAGTTTCTCGGCGGTGAGCGGCTCGTCCGCCGCCATGAGTGCCGCTTCGACAATCTGTTTGATTCGATTGACGTCCATCCCTTTCCTTTTATTGTCTTGCCTGCGGGCATCCTGCCCTCCGGCGCTACCGGTCGCTTCGCGACCTCACGCCGTCAATGGCCTGTCGGCCATTGCCGCGGCGGCACGTCCTGTGCCGCTGACTCGCGACGGTGTTGGTATCGGCACCGTCGCACCCTTTGCTACTTTTAGTCTTGCCTGCGGGCATCCTGCCCTCCGGCGCTACCGGTCGCTTCGCGCCCTCACGACGCTGTCAGCCTTCGGCTGACAGCGCGGGCGGCACATCCTTGTGCCGCGATGTTTACCTCGCCTTCGGGCATCCTGCCCTCACGGCGGACCGGTCGCTTCGCTCCCTCTCGACGCTGCCAGCCTTCGGCTGGCAGCGCGGGCGGCACATCCTGTGCCGCTTACTAGCTAGGCTGTTGGTCACCGCGAGAACATATTCCGTCGAACACCGCTGCCGCAGAACGGCCATGAACCATTATCCAACTCAGCAACAACGGAGAAGGATTTCGCGGAACAATTCATTCCTCTCGCCGTTCGTCGTCCTGTTGCAATGTCAGCGATGAATCGCTGCCCTGCTCTTGTGCCACTTCATCTTCGTCATACGCCGAGGCGCTCATTTCGTCGGCCACCCTATCCGAATCCGGTTCAGTGACCTGGTCGGTCTGTTCGGCTGCACGGTCGTCGTCTTCCGTCATCTCGATCGCCTCGTCCACGCGCGCGCGCAGGTAGATGGGCGCGAACGGTGCGTTCTGCTGAATGGAAACCATGCCGGACCGGATGAGCTCCATCATCGCCAGGAAGGTGACGATGACGCCAAGCCGGCCTTCCTCGCGCCGGAACAGGCGGTGGAACGGCACAAAGTCGCGGGCTTCGGAGATGGTGGCCAGTACGTCCGACATGCGCTCGCGCACCGACAGCGGCTCCAGCGTGACGCTGTGATGGGTGAACATCTCCGCACGACGCAGCACTTCCGCCAGCGCCAGCAGCAGTTCCTGCATCTCCACGGGCGGGTCGACGCGTTCGCGCACCAGCTCGGGTCGCGCCGGGTGTACCGGAAATACGTCGCGATCGACGCGTGGCAGCTTTTCCAGGTCTTCAGCGGCGGTCTTGATCTGCTCGTATTCCTGCAGGCGGCGTATGAGCACGGCCCGCGGATCGTCCTCGTCTTCCTCACCGGTGGGCAGGCGCGGCAGCAGCATGCGCGACTTGATCTCCGCCAGCAGGGCTGCCATCACCAGGTATTCGCCGGCCAGTTCGAGCTGCATGGCATGCATGAGTTCGATGTACTGAATGTACTGCGCGGTGATCTCCGCGACGTTGATCTCCAGAATGTCCAGGTTCTGGCGGCGGATCAGGTACAGCAGCAGATCCAGCGGACCTTCGAAGGTCTCAAGGAAAACCTCAAGCGCCTCGGGGGGAATGTAGAGGTCCGTGGGCAATTGTGTGACGGGCCGGCCCTGGACAACGGCAACGGTTTCAGCATCGACGCTGCGCGCCTGATCCAGGCGACGTTGCGGTTCGGCAACCTCAGCCATGTTTCAGCCTCCTGCTTGCGACCCTGTCAGGCCAGACCAATGGCTTCACGCACGTCCTCCAGGGTTTCCCTCGCCACATCGCGGGCAGCTTCCGAGCCTTCCTGCAGAATCGAATTCACCAGGTCAGGATCGTCTTCGTACTGGGCCGCCCGCTCGCGCATCTGCGCCTGCTCGGCGTTGATGGCGTCGATCAGAGGCTTCTTGCAATCCACGCAACCGATACCTGCCGACCGGCATCCTTCACTCGCCCAGGCCAGGAGATCCGGCGGCGAATACAGGTTGTGCAGGGCAAACACGGGACAGTTGGCAGGATCGCCAGGATCCGTCCGCCGGGCCCGCGCGGGGTCGGTCATCATGGTGCGGATCTTGGTCTCCACCTGCTCCGGCGGTTCCCGCAGCGTGATGGTGTTGCCGTAGGACTTGGACATCTTCTCGCCATCCAGCCCCGGCACCCGCGCGGCTTCGTTGATGAGCGCCTGCGGCTCCGGCAGGATGATTCGCCCACCGCCTTCCAGGTAGCCGTATAAACGCTCCACATCGCCAATGGAGAGATTCTGGTTACCGGCCAGCAACGCCCTCGCCCGTTCCAGTGCCTCGGTGTCGCCCTGCTCCACGTAGGCGCGACGACTTTCGGTGTACAGCCTTGACGCTTTCTTGCCGAGTTTGGCTACCGCCGCTTCGGCCAGCTCCTCGAAGCCCGTCTCCCGGCCAAACACGTGGTTGAAACGACGGGCAACTTCCCGGGTGAGTTCGACATGGGGTACCTGGTCCGCGCCCACCGGCACATGCCCGGCGCGGTAGATCAGGATGTCCGCGGCCTGCAGCAGCGGGTAACCCAGAAAACCGTAAGTGGACAGATCCTTGTCACCGAGCTTCTGAATCTGGTCCTTGTAGGTGGGTACGCGCTCCAGCCACGCCAGCGGCGTGATCATCGAGAGCAGGAGATGAAGTTCCGCGTGCTCGGGCACCCTGGATTGCACGAACAGGGTTGAAGACCCTGGATTCAGTCCGGCCGCGAGCCAGTCCACCACCATATCGAAGGTATGCCGGCCGATTGTCGTCGTGTCGTCATAGGCAGTTGTCAGCGCATGCCAGTCAGCGACGAAAAAGAAGCAGTCATATTCGTACTGCAGTTTCACCCAGTTCTTGAGCACGCCGTGATACTGCCCCAGGTGCAGGCGGCCGGTGGGCCGCATGCCGGATACCACACGCGTTGCGGAGTCGCTGCTGCTCAAAAGAGTCGCCCTCCAGGGCGGTCAGGAATGGTGGAAGGCGCGCAGTATACCGGCAGCCGTGTCGGCGTGGCAGGTTGCGGTGGCCTGAATCGCGGCCTGCCGGCCACGGGCATCGGTCATGTGCGCTTGTCGCCGATTTTTTTTCAGCGTAATCATAAGGTTACGCTGCTGGAAAGACGTCGCCGGCTGTCCTGTCAGGACTGGAAGTCGCCCATTCCCTGTCGCAGCACTTCCGGCACATCACCGGTGAGGTCCACCAGTGTCGTCACGCCCACACTGCAGTGCCCGCCGGCAATGATCAGATCCACGCGCCGTTCCAGCGCCTCACGCAGCGCCTCCGGGTCCGTGAGGGGCAGTTCCTGCTCCGGCAGGCGCATCGTGGTGGTGAGAATGGGCTCTCCCAGTTCCTCCAGCAGCCCCCGCACGATGGCGTTGTCCGGCACACGAATACCGATGGTGCGACGCTTCTCGTGCACCAGCCGTCGCGGCGTCTCCCGGCTGGCCGTCAGCACAAATGTGAACGGCCCCGGGGTGTAGTGTTTGAGAATGCGGTACTGCGTCTTGTCCACCTGCGCGTAGGTGGCCAGTTCAGACAGATCACGGCAGGCCAGCGTCAGCATGTGGTGCCGATCCAGGCGCCGCAGCTGCTCCACTCTATCGACTGCCCGCCGGTTGCCGATCTGGCAGCCGAGCGCGTAACTGGTATCCGTGGGATAGACCACCAGGCCGCCGGCACGCACGATTTCTGCCGCCCGCACCAGAAGACGCTTCTGCGGATGCGTCGGATGTATCTCGAAGTACTGACTCATGAGCGTGCGCCCGTAACTGCCCTCGCGCAGGGGCCGGCAGTTTACCTTGGTTCAGCGCGCCGCTGTCTCTATCATCGGCGTTCGATCTGAAGCCGTGGTACCGGGGCCCAGGTGAGCCAGTTTGTCGATTTCCTGCCTATCGCCGTCTTCGTCGCGGTGTTCTTCGGCACTGATGCGCCGGACAACATCTATTACGCCACGGCCGCCCTGATGCTCGGGGTTACAGCGCAGTATGTGGGCTACCGCGTGCTCGGCAAGGCGGTGAGCGGTCAGCTCAAGTTCACATTCTGGGCCAGCATCGTGCTCGGCGGCATGACGCTGCTGCTGCGTGATGCCACGTTCATCCAGTGGAAGCCCACCATCGTCAACTGGGCACTTGCCGTGGTGCTTATCGGCGCGGAACGTTTCGCGGGGCGCAATCTGCTCAAGTCCGTACTGGGCCAGCAACTGTCGCTGCCGGACGCCGTCTGGCGCCGTCTCAACGTGGGCTGGGCGCTCGGCTTTCTGATTGCCGGCGGCCTGAATCTGGTTGTCGCCTACAATTTCTCCATGGAGTTCTGGGTGACGTACAAACTCATCGGCGGCTTTGCGCTGACGTTTCTCTACATCCTGCTGACCATCGTGTATCTTGCGCGCGCCGGGCATCTGAAGGACCCAAATGACCAGAACAAGGCAGCGGAACACCAGGTGGACGACGGTGTCTGATCGTTGGCGCTTCAGCCTGGCGCTGTTGTTTGCGCTGGCCTGTCTCGGCGCGCGCGCCGACTACGTCACCGACAAGCTGCGCGTGGAGGTACGAAGCGGCCCGAGCTCCGGTCATCGCATCATCAACTATCTGCCCGCCGGTACACGTGTCGACATCCTCGAACGCGTCGACGGTTTCGCCAGCATCCGCACGGCGGCCGGCACGGAAGGCTGGATGGACGAAAAGAAACTCACCAGCACACCCGGCGCCGAGGAACAGCTCGAAAAAGCCCAGGCCCAGATCGCGGCGCTTGAAGGGAAGCTCAAGGAGTCCATGTCCGGCGCCGGAAACATCTACGCGGAACTGGAAGAGGCACGAAAGAAGGTCGAGGCGCTGACAGTCTCACTCGGCAGCACCACCGAGGAACTCGAGCGAATCAAATCCGTTTCCTCCAATGCGTTGCAGGCCGCGCAACAGCTGCAAAGCATGCAGGAGCTGAACGAACGGCTGCGGTCGGAGCTGAAGGACACCGCCGCCGAGCGGGAGCGTCAGGCCTACAACCTGCAGCAACGCTGGATGCTGGTGGGCGCAGGCCTCGTCTTTGGCGGGTTGCTGCTGGGTGTAATGATCAAGTCGCGACCCCGGCGCAGCGGCTGGTCATGATCGCGCTCAGCGTCAACGTCAACAAGGTGGCGGCGCTGCGCAACTCCCGCGGTGGTCGTATCCCCGATGTCCTGGAAGCCGCGCGCACGGTGCTGGCGGCTGGCGCGGACGGCATCACCGTGCATCCGCGTCCCGACCAGCGGCATATCACGCCAGACGACGTGCGCGCGCTTGCACGCATGCTGCACGGGGACTACCCCGACATCGAGTTCAACATCGAAGGCAATCCCGTGCCGGGCCCGCGCGACAATGGGTATCCCGGCCTGGATGCCCTGGTGCGGGAAGCCAGACCAGCGCAGGTGACGCTGGTGCCGGACGGAGACAACCAGCTGACCAGCGATCACGGCTTCGACCTGAAGGGTGATCAGTCCACGCTTCGCGATCGCATCCGGCGGTACCAGGATCTGGGCGCACGCGTCTCCCTGTTCATGGATGCCGACCTGGACGCCATCAGCCGCGTCCCGGACGTTGGCGCGAACCGCATCGAACTTTACACAGGTCCTTTCGCGGACGCCGTGGCGCACCATGGTCCCGACGCCGCTGCCGCCCTGGAAAGCCTGGACCGCTATCGCGCCGCCGCCGAGCATGCCCGCGCCCTGGGGCTGGGCGTAAACGCCGGTCATGACCTGAACCTGCTGAACCTTCCCCTGCTGGCCACGGTGGATGCGGTGCTGGAGGTCTCGATCGGCCACGCCTTGATTGCCGATGCCCTCTACCTGGGCCTGGAACGCACCGTCGCGGCGTACCTGCGGGCGCTGGGTCGCGACTGATCACTCATGTTTCGTTGACAACCTTCATCGACCGGAGAACCGTCATGCAGCCGTGGATTCGACGCATCCTCCTCAGCACCTTCCTGGGTGTTTTCACCGTCGCGGCGCATGCCGCCAACACCCCGCTGCGCATTACCACCTCCGTGGGTGTCATCGACGTGGTGCTCTATGACGACGATGCCCCGGAGACGGTGAAGAACTTCCTGGATCTTGTGGACAACCACTTCTACGACGGGCTCATCTTTCATCGCGTGGTGGCCGGCTTTGTCATCCAGGCCGGCGGGTACGACGCCAACCTGCAGTTCCGGGAGCCACCGCGAACGGTGGTCAACGAATCCAAGGTGGGCATGCGCAACCGCAAGGGTACGCTGGCGATGGCCCGACTCCCCGACCCGGATTCCGCGGACAGCCAGTTCTACATCAACGTGCAGGACAATCGCAGCCTGGACGCCAAACCGGGTATACCCGGCTACACCGTATTCGGGGAAGTCACCGGCGACTGGCAGGTCGTGGAGACCATCGAGTTGACCGAGGTCGGCAGCCGTGACGGTATGCAGGGGGTACCGGTCGTGCCGGTCACGATCGAGAAAATCGAACGACTCTGACCCACGGGCTTTCCAGACCACGGCAGGCAGGCCCTGCGCCTCATCTCCGCGGACCGCGCGTGCCACGGTGCAGGTACGGCGCGCCCGCACCGAGAATTGGCAGGAGCGGAGCCGGCGAATTTTCCCTAATATGACCGGTTTTCCAGAATCGGACCCCCTCATGCAGATCGCCGCCATTGTCATCCTTGCCGTATTTCTTGGCGCCGCGCTGGCTACCGTGGTGCCCATGGTCTGGCCCGGCAGCACGCTGGCCCTGCTGGTGGCGGCAACACTTGCCTTGCTGGTCAACGGCCTCATCGTACGCCGATTGGCTGCCGGTACCTCCCCCGTAAGCACATCCGCATCCGCTCCCGCCGTCGTCGCTGAACGCCCCGCACCACCCCGTCGTGCAAACCCGGGCGGCGAAACCGGCACGGTGAAATGGTTCAATCGCACCAAGGGCTACGGTTTCATCGTGCGTGACAGCGGCGGCGAAATCTTTGTGCACCAGCGCTCCATCAGCCGCGAGGGCCGTACCGATGACCGCACCCGACCCGCCTTGCGCGACGGGCAGAAAGTGCGCTTCGACGTTGTGACGAACGACAAGGGACCTCAGGCGGAAAACGTCTCTGCCGTCGACTGACACGACACCACCGTTTCGAGATCCGGCTGCAACGATGAACATCCGTACTTTCCTGGAACAGCGCGTGCGCAACGCCATGTCCGCCTGCGGGCTGGCCGGCAACCCTGGCCTGCAACCTGCCGCGCGCCCTGAATTCGGGGATTACCAGGTCAACGGCATCATGGGCGTTGCCAAACAGGCACGCCGCAATCCCCGGGAACTGGCCGGCGAGGTCATAGCCGCGCTCGATCTCGACGGCATCGCCGAACCACCGGAACTGGCCGGCCCCGGATTCATCAATCTGCGACTCACGCCGGCATTCCTGGCCGAACATCTGGCGACACCACTCGCCGTGACCCCTGCAGGCAATCCGCAGCATGTGGTGGTGGACTACTCGGCGCCGAACCTGGCCAAGGAAATGCACGTCGGGCATCTGCGCAGCACGATCATCGGTGACGCGGTGGTGCGTGTGCTCTCGACACTGGGACACACCGTTACCCGGCAGAATCACGTCGGCGACTGGGGCACCCAGTTTGGCATGCTGCTCACCCACATGCAGGAGGCTGGCGCCAGCAGCGCGGAGCTGGCGGACCTGGAAGCGTTTTATGTACAGGCCAAGCAACGTTTCGACAGCGATGCCGAATTTGCCATGCGCAGCCGCGCCAACGTGGTGGCGCTGCAGTCGGGCGAGGTGCGGGCACGAGCTGCCTGGCAACGCTTCATCGACATCTCCCTGTCCCATTGCCAGGCTGTGTATGACCGTCTGGGCGTCCTTCTCACCGCAGCGGACGTGCAACCGGAAAGCGCCTACAACGACGACTTGCCTGAGGTCATCCGCGATCTCGCCACGGCGGGCCTGCTGACCCAATCCGACGGTGCGCAGTGCGTGTTTCTCGACGAATTCAAGGGTAAGGATGGCAATGTCCTGCCCCTGATCGTGCAGAAATCCGACGGCGGCTATCTCTATGCCACTACCGATCTGGCGGCCATCCGCTATCGCGCACGCACGCTTCGGGCCGACCGCGTGCTGTATTTCACTGACGCGCGTCAGGCACTGCACTTCCGCCAGGTGTTTGCGGTGGCACGCGCCGCGGGTTTTGCCCCACCCGATCTGCAGCTCGAACACCTGCCCTTCGGGGCCATGCTGGGACGCGATGGCAAACCCTTCAAGACACGGGCAGGCGGCGTGGTCAAACTCACCGAACTGCTCGACGAGGCGACGCAGCGCGCCCGCGCCATCGTGAACGCAAAGAGTGCGGAATTGCCCGAGGAAGAGCGCGCCCGTATCGCCCATGCCGTGGGCATCGGCGCCGTGAAATATGCGGACCTGTCCAAGAACCGCACCAACGACTATCTCTTTGACTGGGATCAGATGCTGTCTTTCGACGGCAATACGGCACCGTATCTGCAGTACGCCTGCACTCGCATTCGCAGCATCTTCCGCCGCGTGGATGCGGATTTTCCGGCCGTCGACATGGCGCCGGCGCACGCCGCGGAACGCCAGCTGGCGATGCAGCTTCTGCGTTATCAGGAAGTGGTGGAAACCGTGGCCGCGGAGGGGCTCCCGCACTTCCTCTGCGTCTACCTCTACGACCTGGCAACGCGCTTCAGTCAGTTCTACGAGCAGTGTCCCGTACTCAATGCCGAGGCCGATGATCGCGCTCGCCGGCTTGGACTCTGCGCGCGTACGCTGGCAACGCTGGAAGGCGGCCTCGGACTGCTGGGAATCGAGGTGCCGGAGCGCATGTAGGCCACCGGCCCTGAACGGGCCGGTGGCAGGTTGAAGTGGCCCTATGCCAGCCGAGGGGCGGGCATGGCGTAACGCTTGAGCTCCGCCACAAAATCCTCCAGCACCCGCAA
This sequence comes from Pseudomonadales bacterium, assembly GCA_024234635.1. Lineage (GTDB taxonomy): Bacteria > Pseudomonadota > Gammaproteobacteria > Pseudomonadales > Azotimanducaceae > SYFY01. Next base: position 77,140 of record JACKNX010000015.1, read on the forward strand.
TCCCGACGCTTCCGCTTCCTGGCACCAGTGACGAAGCCCTGCCAGCAGCTCCTCGGCGTTGGTGCGCTTGCGCCACACGTCCAGCAAGGCCAGGCGCAGCTCGTACACCCGCTTCAGCTCGTCGCTGCGGCTGACAAGATTGTCGATGCGGGCCTGCTGGCGAGCCGTGAGGATACCGCTGTCACGCGACAGCGCTTGTCGCGCCTGACGCACCAGGCGTCGCGAAGGCGCCATGGTCTTGCCCAGTTCGGCGCGCACGCTCGGGGCAATGACGTATTCCGCGTACCGGGCCATGACGCGAAAGCGGTCGTTTAGGATGGCCCAGGCAGTGTCGAGATCCAGCGAACTCTTGCCCTCAACCTTGACCGCTATGGGCCCGCGACTCTTCACGCGGGCGAGACCCAGCATCGAGAACAGACGAATCCAGAACCAGCCGATGTCAAACTCCCAGGGCTTCACCGACAGCTTGGCGGCATTGGGATACGTGTGATGATTGTTGTGCAGTTCCTCGCCCCCGATGAGGATGCCCCACGGCGAAATATTGCGCGACGCATCATTGCACTCGAAGTTGCGATAGCCCCAGAAATGACCGATACCGTTGATCACGCCAGCGGCAAACAGGGGAATCCACAGCATCTGCACAGCCCAGATGCTGAGGCCGATGACGCCAAACACCCCGATGTTGATCGCGAGCATCAGGAAGATGCCCAGCGACGAGTGCGGCGTGTAGACATGCCGCTCCACCCAGTCGTTCGGACAACCGGCACCAAAACGGGCCAGCGTCTCCGGAGTGCCACCTTCCCGGTACACCTCAACGCCCTGCAAAAGGATCCTGCGCAGCCCCATTACCTGGGGACTGTGCGGATCGTCCGGCGTTTCACACACCGCGTGGTGCTTGCGGTGAATGGCGGTCCACTGCAGCGTGCCCATACCAGTGGTCAGCCACAACCAGAAGCGGAAGAAATGCGCCAGCACCGGGTGCAGGTCCAAGGACCTGTGCGCCGAATGCCGATGCAGATATACCGTGACGGAAACGATGGTGATGTGCGTCACCACCAGGGTGTAGATGACAAGCTCCCCCACAGTATGAGCAACCAGTCCGTTTGCCAGCCAGTCCAGAATCACCACCACCTCACGTCGTCAAAAAAGGTCGCATTGTGGGCATCGGGGAAAGCGGCCGCCACCTTGTATTTCCCGAAGTGGTGTGGTCGCGAATCCGCCCCGACCCGCCGACCGGTACCGCTGGCGGCGCATCTCGAATGAAGGCTAGCGACCTCGGTGCCATTCGCCCGCCAACTGGCGCACAATTCATGGCCATGAAACCTGCCGACACGCTGATGACCGCCCAGGCGCTGGCGGAAGGGCTGCCCGATATACGCGTCCTCGATTGCCGCGCCCGGCTTGGCGATCCCGGGTTCGGCGCACGCGTCTTTGCCGAAGGCCACATCCCCGGCGCCCAGCGCGCCGATCTCGACCGGGACCTCGCCGCAGCGCCCGGCAAGGCTGGCCGCCACCCCCTGCCCGATGCCGATGCACTGGTTGCCCGTTGCCGGGAATGGGGCATCGATGACGCGATGCAGGTGGTTGTGTACGACGATATGGGCGGCATGTTCGCCGCGCGCGCCTGGTGGTTGCTCAGATGGCTGGGGCACGATGCCGTGGCGGTACTGGATGGCGGCTGGTCCGCGTGGCTGGCCGCGGGTGGCACCGTGCAACAGCACACCGCTACGCTCGCCCCGGGCCACTTCACCCGTCGTACTGCGCTGACCCGCACCGTCTCCGCAAGCGACCTGCTGGCCGCGCCACCGCACCTGCTTCTCGACGCCCGGGCGCCCGAACGGTTCGAGGCACGCGCCGAACCCATCGACCGTATTGCCGGCCACATCCCCGGAGCCCGCTGCGTACCCGCGAGCGGCAACCTGGATGCCAGCCAGCACTTCCTTCCCGCGTCGGCTTTGCGGGCGCGTTTTCCCGCCATGACACCGGACTGCGTGTGCTACTGCGGTTCCGGTGTCACCGCGGCACACAACATCCTGGCCATGCGCGTGGCCGGCTGGCCGGAGCCCGCGTTGTACCCCGGCTCGTGGAGCGAGTGGATCGAGGACCCCGACCGACCGGTGGCCACGGGTCCGTGACCATCACCCCGGCGGACCTCGCCTGGAAAGATGCCGATACGCCTTTCAACACCCGCTTCCAGGATATCTATTTCAGCACCGACGCCCAGGCGGAAGTGCATCGCGTCTTTCTGGAGCCGGCGAGCCTGCCCACACGCGTCAACCGCGAACCCCGGCTGACGGTTGCGGAATTCGGCTTCGGCAGCGGTCTCAATTTCATCGTTCTGGCGACCCTGGCCCGCCAGGCTGGCTGCCGCCTGCACTTTCTCAGCGCGGAATTGAATCCTTTCCGCAGGACCGACCTGGCCCGCACCCGCGGGCGCTACACCGACAGCGCCCAGCGCGCGATGTTCGACGAACTGGTGACGAACTACCCGCCCCTGCTGCCCGGTTGGCATCGGCGCTCTCTGGGCAACGGCGCCATCACCGTGTCACTGTTCTTCGGTGACGTGCGTGATTTTGTCACCGAGCTGGCGGCCCGCCATGCCTATGGCGTGGACGCCTGGCTGCTGGACGGCTTTGCCCCCGACCGCAATCCGCGCATGTGGGAAGACGACCTCTTCCCCACGATGGCCGCGACCTCGCGCAATGCCGCCACGGTGACGACGTTTACCAGCGCGGGACGCGTACGCCGGGGACTGGAACAGGCAGGGTTCGCCATGCGACGCGTGGATCAACGTCCGATCAAACGGGAAAGTCTGGCCGGTGTGTGCGAGAACCAATCACCACGACCGGTCCCGCCCTCCTGCGTGCAGGTGCTCGGTGGTGGCATTGCCGGTTGCAGCGTCGCGGCGCACCTTGCGCTGCAGGGCATTGCCGTACGACTCGTGGAACCAATGGGCCAGCTGGCTACACACGCCTCCAGCATGCGCGCGGCGCAGCACGCCCGTCTGCTGGCCGACGGCAGCGTGCAGGCGGGTTGGCGCGCTGCCAGTCATCTCTACAGCCTCGCCTTCACCCGTGGTCGGCAAGGCCTTCGATCCGGCGGCGCCGTGCAACTGCCGGGCCCCAATGCCACGGTCGACAAGCTGGAGCGTATTGCGCGCACCTACGCTGACAGTGGCGACTGGCTGGCATGGGCGGACGCACGCACGATAGGCGGGCTCACAGGCTGGCCAACGCGTCATTCTCAACCGGGCCTGTATTTTCCAGACGCGCCCGCCGTGGATCTGAAATTGCTCAGTTGCGATCTCGCGAGCACCCCGGGGATCACGATCGAATACGGCGCGGGAGCCGATCCGGCACTGCCCACCGTGTATGCCTTCGCGCACGGCGCGATACGTCATCCACAATTCGGGCACTATCGGTTGCACGCCCTGTGGGGACAACTCGAAACCGTCACGATGAGCACGCCACCTGCCCTGCCCGTGCTCGGCGACGGCTACCTGTTGCCATGGGACGACTGCGTCATGGTGGGCTCAACGTACGAGTACACACCCTGGCGCCCGGAAGCTGCCACCACGCACAACCTGGCAAAGCTGGCTGGCCTTGACTTCACCTGGCGCGGCCGTCAGCGCGCGGCCCGATTGACCACGCCGGACCGGATGCCGCTGGTCGGGTCACTGGGTGAACAGTGGGTATCGCTTGCGCATGGTTCGATGGGCGCCACTTCGGCGCATCTGGCCGGCGCGCTGGTGCAATCCTCGATCATGGGCTGGATCGCGCCGGTGAGCGTCGACGTCGCCGGCAGTGTGGATCCGGCGCGCTTTGGCCGTCGCCAGCAGCACCGGCAACACTCACGCTGACAAGTGTCCCGGCAGCATGACGGGGAATGCCACAACAAGGCACGAAAATCCCCATGTGCGCGCTTGTTGGCGACCCTCAGACCGGTTGCAGCGCCGCATGCGGCGTGTCCGGCAACACCACACGAATGGCATCTCCGGCGCATACACACCCGCTGACCGCTACCACACTCATCACTCCCGCCAGACGCTCGATGCTGCCATCCGGCCGCCGGTGCCGCACCTCAGCCAGCAGCCCCTTCCGGAATTGTTCGATCTGCGGGCAGGGATTGCGCAATCCCGTCAGTCTCACCACCGCATGCGCACCGATATGCAGTTCGGTGCCGGTCGGCAGCCCGGTGAGATCCACGCCGGACGTCGTGATGTTCTCGCCAAGTTCACCTGCGGCAATGTGAAAGCCATTAGCCGCCAGCCTGCCGAGCAACTCGACGGGTAACAGGTGCACCTGGCGAAGATTGGGCTGTGCGGGATCGCGTGCTACGCGGGAACGATGACGTACCGTGACTCCCGCATGCGCATCACCCTGCACGCCCAGGCCGGCGAGGAGTTCGATGCGCGGCAGGCACGCCTTCGAAAACGCGTGTGTCGCGCTGGCGGAAACCGCTACGACAAGCGCCACCACCGCGCCCGCCCGCCGACTGGCTTCAGCCGCCAATCACGCGCACAGCGACCACATCGGGCACCGATCTGATCGCATCCAGCAGTCCCTGATCAGGGGCTTCACCCAGGTCGATGAGGTTGTAGGCGATGTTGCCGCGACTCTTGTTCAGCATGTCAACTACGTTGATGCGCCTGTCAGCGAGCAAGGTTGTCATCTGCCCCAGCATCCCGGGTACGTTGCGGTTGACGATGGCCAGGCGGAAACCGGAGCTGGCTTCCAGCGTCACCATCGGGAAGTTTACGGAATTGACGATGCTGCCCGTCTCAAGGAAATTGACCAGCTGGTTGGCGGCCATGATCGCGCAGTTTTCCTCCGCCTCCTCGGTGCTGGCGCCCAGGTGGGGCGTAAGCAGCACGTTGGGGTGGCCGATCAGCCCGGCGATGGGGAAGTCCGCCACGTATTTGCCGATGCGACCACTGTCCAGCGCGGCCTTGAGCGCGTCACCGTCCACGATCGGCTCACGGGCAAAGTTCAGCAGCACGCTGCCCGGCCGGAACGCATTCAGGCTCTCCGCGTTGATCATGCCCCGCGTTTCCGGCAACAGCGGCACATGCAGCGTCACGTAATCCGCACGAGCGAACAGGCTCTGCAGGTTTTCCATGCGCTGCACCTCGCTGGGCAGACGCCATGCCGCATCCACCGAAATGGCCGGGTCGTAGCCCAGCACTTCCATGCCCAGATCCAGTGCTGCCCGCGCCACCAGGGAGCCAATGGCGCCGAGACCCACCACGCCGAGCGCCTTGCCCACCAGTTCGCGACCGGCAAAACGCTTTTTCTCTGCTTCCACCATGCGATCGAGTTCCGCGGTATCGCCGACACCCGCCAAGGTGTTGACGTACTGGATACCGCCATAAATATCACGTGAGGCCAGCAGCATTGCCGTCAGCACCAGTTCCTTCACGGAATTGGCATTGGCGCCGGGGGTATTGAAGACCACGATGCCGCGCTCCGTGCAGGCATCCACCGGCACGTTGTTGACACCTGCACCTGCCCGGGCAATTGCTTTCAGACTGACCGGCAGATCGGTCGCAGCCAGCTTGTGACTGCGAATCAGGAAAGCATCGGGTTCGGCGATGTCCGCGCCCACAGCAAAGCGGCCGGTGGGAAAACGCTCGAGCCCACGGCTGGCGATGTTGTTGTAGGTGCGAACGTTGTACGTGCTGCTCATTGGTTCCGGCCCCCGAAAAAGGCGCGCATTCTAAACGACCCCTTCCAGCCGCCGCGAGCCGATCTGTTCATGCCTGCCTTGCGGGCGATTCAAGCACGGCAAACAATTCCGCCACGATGGCGCGCGCGGCATCCGGTCGTTCGAAGCCATCCAGCCGCTCGCGGTAGCGACGGGCGTCCGCCAGCAGCGCCCGCAAACCGGTCAGCAGGCTGTCGGCATCGAACGCCTCTTCCGCGACGACGGCGCTGTAGCCGGCTTTTGCCGCAAATCGCGCGTTCTCGATCTGGTCACCCCGGCTGGCCGCCGCGGACAGGGGTACCAGCAGGTTCAGTTTGCCCAGAGTCAGCAGTTCGAAAAGGCTGTTCGCGCCGGCGCGGGAAACCACCACATCCGCCAATGCCAGCAGATCACCCCAGCCTTCCCGAACGAACTCGAACGGGTGATAGCCGGCAACGCCGGTCCGCTCGACACGCCCTGGCCCGCAGATATGCACCACGTCCCAGGTCTCGAGCAGTCGCGGCAAGGCGTCGAGCACAACCCGATTGAGCACCGCGGCACCGAGACTGCCGCCGGTCACCAGAAGTACGGGCCGGTCATCGGCAATATGCAGCGAGGTCCGCGCCCGCGCCGCGCTGCCCGCAAGCAGTTCTTCCCGGAGCGGCGATCCGGTATGCATCACCCGCCCTTTGAACCCCGAAATTCGGGTCTCCGCGAAACTGGTGCACAGAGTGCGCAGGAACGGCAGCGACAGCCGGTTGGCGAGACCCGGGCTGAAATCCGACTCGTGTCCTACCACGGAAATGCCACGCAACCAGCCGGCGAGCACAACCGGGAAAGCGACGAAGCCGCCCTTGGAGAAGATGACGTCCGGCCGCAAACGCCCCAGCAGGCGCCACGCCTGCCAGATACCCAGCAGGACGCGACCGGCATCGCGCACGTTGGCCAGCGAGAAGTAGCGCCGCAGTTTGCCAGCGGCGATACCGTGGTATTCCACCTCGAACCCTGCCAGCAGGCGCCGTTCGTACTCGGTGTTCGTGCCCACGAACGACACCCGGTTTCCGGCATCGCGCACCAGCGCCATGACCGGAATCGTGGGAATCACGTGGCCGCCACTGCCACCGCCGGTTACAAGGAGATGCATGGCCGGGGTGACACGTCAGAGTTCCAGCACGGCCTTGAGAAAGGGCACGGTCAGCCGATGTTTGGCCTGCCATGCCGCCGCATCCAGCCGCTCCAGGTCGGCGAGCAGAGCCACCACCGAGCGATTGCGCCGTGTCAGCCAGAAGTCGAGAACGGTACGACTGAGCAACAGACCACGCTCGCGCGCCCGCCGCTGAAGCAGGTGGCGCACACCACTTTCATCCAGGGCATGCACCTCGAAGATCTCCGCCGCCCGCAGACGCGATGCCAGATCCTGCAGCACAAAATCGGTATGTACGGGCGATGCCCTGGCCCCCAGCAGAAGCTGCCCTTCGCGTTGCAGCAGATCCTGGTAAAGCGCAAACAGCAATTCCTCCGCCGGACGCCGGCCCAGCCACGCGTCCACGTTGTCGATTGCCACGCATTGATCTGCGCCGATTGTCTCCGCCACACGATTGAACGGGTCGTTCGCCGCATCGACATAACGCGACCGATAGCCGTAGCCCCGTTGCGTGTTGATCGTGGCTTTCAGCAGATGGGTCTTCCCCGCGCCGGCGCCGCCATGCAGCCAGCAGGTCGCGAACCGCTTCGGCAATGCCATCAGACGCGCGATCAACTCGTCGTTGGCACGCCCCGAAAACCCGGCGAACACGGGAGTCTGTTCGGCAAAGAAGGGCAACGCCTGCTGAGTCGCCGCTGTGGTTGGCTTCACGCCACCTGCCTCTTGCGGCGCCAGGTGCGAAGGCCCCACGTAATCACGTAGTCGATGCCGGACCACAGACTGAGCAGCGCCACCAGCAGGAAGCCCCATGGGTCCGCGACGCCACGCAACAGCCCGTTGTCACCCGGCAGCTCGCACAGGCCGAGTATCACGACACCCAACAGCAGCATCTGCGCGAGTGTGTTGATCTTGGACACGGCCGTCGGCTCCATGTCCAGTTCCCCGAACAGAAAACGGTAGACAGTGGCGCCGCCCATGATGACCACATCCCGGGCAATGACGATGAGCGCCAGCCACAAGGGCAGATGCCCCTGCAGCGTCAGTATCGTGACAAGCACAATCACGAACACCTTGTCCGCCAGCGGATCGAGCAGCGCGCCGAGCTGGCTCTGCCATCCGAAGCGGCGGGCCAGATAGCCGTCCAGCCCGTCAGAGAAGCCGGCAATGAGACCGAGGCCAAGGGCCTGACGGTATTCGCCAGCCCACATGCTGAGGCCGATCGGCACCACCAGCGCGATGCGAATCACCGTCAGGAAGTTGGGCAACTGGACAATCAGCCTTGCCATGTGAATGCAGATTCCGGATCCAGAGTTGCCGTTTCCACCGGAAGCAGAAGACCGTCGTAGGAGAACAGGCGGGACAGCGTCGGCGCGTCGGCCGGGGTTTGCAACGTCAGTTCGAGGTCATCGCCGACAACGCCTGCAACGTCCACGCTTTCCACGTACTCGAGTCCCTGCAGATAGGCCATCAACGCCGCATAGGCCGCCATGTCGCGAAGGTGCCGCACCTTGAGGGTGTACGGCTGCGGCTGTGTCCACGCAACCGACATCCGCGTCGCCAGACGATCCGCAAGCGCATCGATGAAGGCCACGGCCTGCGCCTCGGGCGTCTCGCCACGCGCTGGCATCACATCACGCTCTTCGCCCCAGGCGAACCGGAAGGCGGGCTCGCCGGACACCTGGTAACCGGCAGGCACCGACAGCAATCGCCCGACCACCACGACCTCCGTGGGCGCGGGCACAATGCCGGGCAGAAACGGTTCCGGGGGCGGGTCATTCGCCAGGTCCTGGGTCACGGTCAGCGGTCGCACCGCGGGCCCTGACGGCTGCGATGCCTCGCGCAACATATCCTCCACCGGCACCGTCCCGGCCGTGAACTCCGGAAACGCTGTACGCAGCCCCCGTTCCCAGGCACGGCGGGAAAGCGCTACCGCCACGGGGGAATCGGGCAGCACATTGACCAGCCCGCCATCCTCCGCCGGCTCCAGCAGGAACAGGCGGACTTCAGGGCGCACACTCGACCACAGGGGCAGCCCGGCCTGTCGCGCCAGGCCAAGCACCTTCCCGGCATCAAAAAAGAAGCGGATGCGTTGCTGACGCTGACCCGCGACCGCTTCCGAGTGATAGGAAAAACGCGTCATCATCCGGTCCGCATCGGCGCCCGAAACCGCCAGGGATACCTTCTCCGTCGACTGTCCAGAGAGTCGTGCGATGACCTGCGATACGGCGACGGCCGCCGCATCCACCCGCGCCTGCGCGGACTGGTTGGCGACCGGCACGTCGGCTTCGTAGAGCCAGTCGATCGGCTGCGCGGCTTCTGCCGGACCCGCCAGCAGCAACGTGAGAAGCCATGCACATCGGAGAGATTTCATGCGCGGATTCTATCAGGACCGAATGATCGCTGGAGCGATCTCAAGCTCCGAGGCCCGGTGGGGTAGAATGCCGCCTCCCTGACAATCCTGCACATCATGACCGACAACAAGTCTCTGACCTACAAGGACGCCGGGGTCGACACGCATGCCGGCGCGGCGCTGGTGGAGCGCATCAAGGGCGCCGCCAGGGCCACTGCGCGACCGGAAATGCTGGGCGGACTGGGCGGCTTCGCGGCCATGGCGGAAATACCGGCAGGGTATCGGCGGCCGGTCATCGTCACCGGCACGGATGGCGTGGGCACCAAACTCAAGCTCGCCTTCGAATACGACCGCCACGACACCGTGGGGCAGGACCTGGTAGCCATGTGCGTGAACGATATTCTCGTCACCGGTGCCGAACCGTTCCTGTTCCTTGACTACTACGCTACCGGCGCGCTGGACGTCGATACCGCGGCGCGTGTCATCACCGGTATCGCCCGCGCCTGCGAACTGGCCGGCTGTACGCTGGCCGGAGGAGAAACCGCGGAGATGCCCGGATTTTATGCCAGGGGCGAATACGATCTTGCGGGGTTTGGCATCGGCATCGTCGAGTATGACGCCATCATCGACGGCAAGCGTATCGACACGGGCGACGTGCTGATCGGGCTGCCGAGTTCAGGCCCGCATTCCAATGGCTTTTCGCTGATCCGCCGCATCATCGAGCGCCAGGGTATGGCACTACCGCCGCAGTTGCTCGATCAGCTGCTGGCACCGACACGGATCTATGTGAAAAGTGTGCGGGCGACTCTCGTGCGGCATGTGGTGCACGGCATGGTGCACATTACCGGCGGTGGCTTCTTCGAGAACGTACCCCGCATGTTCACGCGCGAAGGATTTGCGGCGCGCATCGATATCACCGCCTGGAATTGGCCTTCGGTGTTCGCCTGGTTGCAGCAAGCCGGCAATGTCGCCGAGAAGGAGATGCTCTCCACTTTCAACTGTGGCATCGGCTTCATCCTGTGCGTGCCGCATACAGACGCGGAGGGTGTGATGGCTTGCCTGCGCAACAACGGCGAACAGCCGATACGCATCGGCGACATCGTTCCCGCTGGCACCATCGCCCGGGCGCACGAGATCGTGGTTGACTGATTCGCCCTTTACGTTGCCGCCGACAGTGCGACTACCGCAGGCGGTGGTATTCGACATGGACGGCCTGCTGCTCGATTCGGAACGGCTGGCTATGGCGACATTCCAGCAGGCATGCAGGGAAAGCGGCTTCGAACCGGCGATGGCTGTGTATCAGCGCTGTATCGGCAGCACCTATGAGGCGACCGAGCGCTTGATGCGCGAGGGCTTTGGCGCCGGGTTCCCCTTCGACGCGGTCGCAGCCCGCTGGAGCGCCATCTACGACCAGCACATTCAAACACAAGCCGTTGCGCGGAAACCCGGCGCCCGGGAGATACTGCAGTGCCTCACCGCGGCTGAAATTCCCATGGCGCTGGCAACCTCCACCCACCGGCGCAATGCCGAGGTGAAACTGCGCCTTGCCGGACTCGACCACTTCTTCAGGACCACCGTCTGCGGTGGCGAGGCGAGGCGCGGCAAACCGCATCCGGATCCCTATCTGCTGGCCTGTGAACGCCTCGGGACGTCACCTGCCGATTGCTGGGCGCTGGAGGATTCGATGAACGGTACCCGCGCCGCGCTCACGGCCGGACTGACCGTCTTCCAGGTACCAGACCTGGTGCACCCGGACCCGCATGAGCGCCGCCTCGGGCAGCATGTAGTTGCTTCGCTGCTGAACGTGATCGAGCACCTTCAGGCGCTCATGCCTTCGGCAGCTCGCTGACCGGCGCGGCCAGCCGTCAGTCAGCCCGTGATGTCGATCACCGGTTGAAAGTCCACCGAGGCGGACAGGGAGTTGGTGATCAGGCAACTCTCCTCCGCCTTGTGCAGGATGCGCTCCGCCCGCTGGGCGTTGCGATCGTCCGGCACGGAAAGATGTGCACGCAATGTCACCGCGGTGAAGCGCATTCCCTTCTCATCCCGGTCCAGTTGACCTTCCACCTCGCAGTCCACGCGGGACCACTCCAGCTTCGACGCCGTCGCAATGGCGCGAAAACCGAGGATGAAACAACTGCCGATGGCGCCGACGAGCAGCGTCTCGGGCGACCAGTCGCGGCCCGTGCCGCCGAATTCGGCCGGCGCGCCGACCATCATGTCGGACAATCCCGGCGACGCCAGCGCGCTGCCGTCCGAAGTTGTGGTGGCGCTGACGCTGGCGCGGTAGGTATGGGGAAACGGATGCATTTTGTCAGCCTCCTGTCCACGGACATCAATGACAAAAAACTATCGCAGCAATCCCGCCCTGTTTCCATGCGTGATTCCGCGGAGAAATCCGCCACTATCGACTTGCCAGTGTGCCGATCGGGCCGGGATACATGGTCACGCCCGCAGGGATGCGGGACATGTTTTCCGGCCATGTTGGCAGTGGGAGAATGCACGGCCCGCAGGCCGGACGACCGGATCACCGCGCAACAGCGAACCGATCAGTCCCTGCTGACTGGCCATGCACAGATGAGGTGAAACACCGTGTCCAAACCGTTCGCGTCAACGCCACCACCGCCCTACTACGCGGTGATCTTCACCAACCAGCTTTCGAGCAATGACCACGGTTACGCGGACACCGCCGAAGCGATGGCCGCTCTCGCCGCCACTCAGCCCGGCTGTCTGGGCCTTGAATCGGTACGGGATGCCACCGGCCTGGGCATCACCGTCAGCTACTGGCGCGACGAAGCCTCCATCCAGGCGTGGCGTGACAATGCCGCGCACGCGGTGGCACGCCAGCAGGGACGGGATACATGGTACGAACACTTCGAGCTGCGCGTGGCGCGGGTAGAGCGCGCCTATGACGGTCCCTGAGGCCGGGAGGCATCAGGGCCTGGGCAGCGTCACCCCGGTCTGCCCCTGATACTTGCCACCCCGGTCGCGATAGGTGACTTCACAGCGTTCATCCGACTGGAAAAACAGCATCTGCGCCACACCTTCGTTGGCGTAGATCTTTGCCGGCAGGTTCGTGGTGTTGGAAAACTCGAGCGTCACATGTCCTTCCCACTCCGGTTCCAGCGGCGTGACGTTGACGATGATGCCGCAACGCGCATAGGTGGATTTGCCGAGGCAGATCACAAGGACGTCTTCGGGGATACGGAAGTACTCGACCGTGCTGGCCAGCGCAAACGAATTCGGCGGAATGATGCAGCAGTCGTCATGCACGTCCACAAAGCTGCGGGCATCAAATGCCTTCGGATCCACCGTGGCCGAATAGACATTGGTGAAGATCTTGAAATGCGGCGCGCAGCGTACGTCGTAGCCATAACTGGAGGTGCCGAAGGAAATGATCTTCTCCCCGGCGCGCTCCCTGACCTGTCCTGGCTCGAAGGGGGAGATCATGCCGCGCGCCGCCTGCTCGCGAATCCATCGGTCCGACTTGATGGTCATCGTGCTTACTCGTCACTCATGCTGATGACAGGCGCGCTGGCCTGCAGACCGCCCCACAATCGCGCCGCCAGATGCCGCGCGGCGTTGCGATAGATCCCCGCGATATCCCCGTCAGGGTCCGCAGCGACGGTGGGATTGCCGCCATCGGCCTGCTCACGGATGGCAAGATCCAGCGGCAGCGCCGCGAGCAGCGGTACGCCAAGCTCCCCGGCCACCCGGGCGCCTCCGCCCTCGCCAAACAGATGCGCCTCGTGCCCACAGTTGGGACAGCGGTAGAAGCTCATGTTCTCGACGATGCCGAGTACCGGAATATTCACCTTGTTGAACATCTCGATCCCCTTGCGCGCATCCAGCAGCGCAATGTCCTGCGGCGTGGTGACGATCACCGCACCGGAGACCGGCACCCGCTGTGACAGTGTCAGCTGTATATCGCCCGTACCTGGCGGCATGTCGACCACCAGGTAGTCGAGTTCGCCCCAGTCCGTCTGCATCAGCATCTGCTGCAGGGCACTGGACGCCATCGGGCCACGCCATACCATGGGCGTGCGGTCCGTGACCATGTAGCTCATGGACATCGTCTTCAAGCCGTGCGCCTTGATGGGCGAGATGGTCTGGCCATCGCGCAGTTCGGGCCGCCGGTCCTGCGGCACACCCAGCATCATGCCCTGGCTGGGGCCGTAGATGTCCGCATCCAGCAGGCCGACGCGCGCGCCTTCCCGATCCAGCGCCAGAGCCAGGTTCACGGCGGTGGTGGATTTACCCACACCGCCCTTCCCGGAGGCGACCGCAACGACATTGCGCACCCGGTTGAACGCAAATTTTTCCGCGGGGGCAAAGCGCAGGTCCAATTCGATGGCCGGCACGCCGAGAAAGGCCGCCAGCTCCGCGCCAAGCAGGGATTGCAGCCCGGCCGCCGGATAGCCGAGGTGGACTGCCACCCGATTGCCACTGCTGAGGACGCGCGCGCCCAGGTCGCGCCACGAGGTACCGAGGTACGGATCCTTGAAATCTTCCACCTTCACGACTTGAATCCCGCCTGGCCTGTACAAAAGGCAGCCGATTATAGGCCACCATCGTCCCGCCGCGGCGTCCTTCGTTGTGGCGGGGCACGCCCGACCGAGGCGTGCGGTTTGCGGTATAGTCGCGCCCTCGTCAAGCAAGTCGATTTCCAACCCGTCATGCCACGCCGCATTTTCGTAACCAGCGCGCTACCCTACGCGAACGGACAGATTCACCTCGGGCACCTGCTCGAGCATATCCAGACAGACATCTGGGTACGTTTCCAGCGCATGCGTGGCAACCAGGTGATCTACGTCTGCGCCGACGATACGCATGGCACCGCCACCATGCTGCGCGCGGAGGCTGAAGGCATTACCCCGGAGACCTACATCGACCGGCTGCGGGCAGACCACGTGCGTGACTTCCAGCGCTTCCAGATCAGCCACGACAACTACTACTCCACCCACTCGCCGGAAAACCGCGAACTGGCCGAGTTCATGTACAACGCGGCAAAGGCCGCCGGGCGCATCACGACCAGCAGCGTGCAACAGCTCTATGACCCCGAAAAGAAGCTGTTCCTGGCCGACCGTTTCGTGCGCGGCGCCTGTCCGCGTTGCAAAACGCCCGACCAGCCGGGCGACAACTGCGACGCCTGCGGCGCCACGTACGCGGCAACGGACCTGGAAGCGCCCCGCTCCGCGTTGTCCGGCGCCACGCCGGTGTTGAGGGAAAGCGAACACTATTTTTTCGACGTCGCACCCAGCACCGAGCTGCTGCGCAACTGGCTGGCATCGTCCACCCAGCCCGAAGTCGCCAACAAGCTGAAGGAATGGCTGGACGCCGGCCTCAAACCCTGGGATATCTCCCGCGACGCGCCGTATTTCGGCTTCCTCATACCGGGCACCACGGACAAGTACTTCTACGTCTGGCTGGATGCGCCCATCGGATACATGGCGTCCCTGCGCAACCTGCTCAGCCGCCGCAACGACTTCACGTTCGAGGAGTTCTGGGACGCCAACGCCACCGGTACGGAAGTGCATCATTTCGTTGGCAAGGACATCATCAACTTCCACTGCCTGTTCTGGCCGGCGCTGCTGACCGTCTCGGGATTCCGCCGGCCGACACGGGTGCATGTGCACGGGTTCGTTACCGTGGACGGCACGAAGATGTCGAAATCACGCGGCACATTCATCGAGGCCGGCACGTATCTCGAACATCTGCGCCCCGAGTATCTGCGTTACTACTATGCAGCCAAACTCAACGGCACGGTGGACGATATCGACATCAACCTCGATGACTTCGTGCAGCGCGTCAATTCCGATCTGGTGGGAAAGCTGGTGAACATCGCCAGCCGCTGCGCGGGTTTCATCAGCAAGCAGTTCAGTGGCCGGCTTGCCCCGTCGTTACCCGAACCCGCATTGTTCGACGAACTGGCCAGTGCTGCCGACAGCATCGCCGCCTGCTACGAGGCGGACGATACCGCGCGGGCGGTACGGGAAATCATGGCGCTGGCCGATCGCGCGAACCAGTACGTGGCGCAGGCTGCCCCCTGGACGCTGGCGAAAGATCCGGACCGGGCCCCGGAAGTGCAGGCGATCTGCACACAGGGCCTGAACCTGTTCCGCCAGCTGCTGGTGTACATCAAGCCGATCCTGCCGGCCGTCGCCGAAGCGGCGGAAAACTTCCTGAACGTGCCCCCGCTGGCGTGGACGGATGCGTCCACGCCCCTGTTGAATCACGCGATCAACCCCTACGCACCGCTGCTCACGCGTCTGGAACGCGCCGCCATCGATCGCATGGTCGACGCATCCCGCGCGACACCGTCCCAGGCACAGCCCGTCGCCGGGCTCGCGACCGGAACCGATGACAACAAGGAATCCAACGTGTCGGAAAAAAGCACGATCAGCATCGACGATTTCGCGAAGGTTCAACTCAAGGTCGCACGTATCCTGGAAGCGTCCGCGGTGGAAGGCGCCGACAAGCTGCTGCAGCTGCGCCTGGACCTTGGTGATCACCAGCGTACGGTGTTCTCCGGCATTAAAAGTGCATACGATCCCGCCAACCTGGTCGGCCGCCTGACCGTGGTTGTCGCCAACCTTGCTCCTCGCAAGATGCGTTTCGGCACTTCCGAGGGCATGGTGCTGGCCGCCGGTCCGGGCGGAAGCGATATCTTCCTGATCGCCCCCGACACCGGCGCGCAACCCGGCATGGACGTCACCTGACCCGGCAATGAACAGGGTCATACCATCCTCCTGCGTCATCCTGTCCGCTGTATTCCCGGCGGCCGTCTGCTGACAGGCGAAGCACACCCGTGGGCGAACTGATCTCCCTGCTGTTCGGCGCCCTGCTCGTCAACAATTTCGTGCTGGCGCAGTTCCTGGGTCTGTGCCCGTTCTTCGGCACCACCCGCCAGTACGAAACCGCGCTGGCGATGGGGCTGGCCACCACATTCGTGCTGACGTTCAGCGCCAGCCTGTGCCACGTCGTCTACCATCAGGTGCTGGTGCCGCTGGACCTGGACTATCTGCGCATCGTCGTGTTCATCGTGGTCATCGCCACCGCCGTGGAGCTCACCGAGCGATATATCAAGGCAACGTCCCGCCAGCTCTACCAGTTGCTCGGTATATATCTGCCGCTGATCACCACCAACTGTGCCGTGCTCGGCGTTGCACTGCTGGCGATTCAAAGAGAGCTCAGCTTCGTGGCGACGCTGTTCTTCGCCATCGGCGCGGCACTCGGCTTTTCCCTGGTACTGACCCTGTTCGCGGCGTTACGCGAACGCCTGGAGCACGCGGAAGTCCCTGCCGCCATGCAGGGTACGCCGCTGATGCTTGTCAGCGCCGGCATTCTCAGCCTTGCTTTCCTCGGCTTCACCGGCATGGGGCACTGATGCGATGAGCGCAACAGTGGTCATGTTGTCCCTGGTCCTGTTATGCGCCGCAGCGCTGCTTCTCGCCCGCCGACGCTGGCCCGACGACGATGCCCCCCTGGTGGCCGAAATCGACGCGGTGCTGCCACAGACGCAATGCGCTCAATGCGGCTATCCCGGCTGCCTGCCCTACGCGCGGGCCATCGCCGAAGGCGCACCTCTGGACCTGTGTCCGCCCGGCGGTACGGCAACCCACGCGAAGCTGGTGGAGCTGCTGCCGGACCGGGCTCCCGGCATCGCGCCACAGACCCCTCAGCCGCTGATCGCACGCATCGATGAAGCGCACTGCATCGGCTGTTTCCTGTGCGTTCCCGCCTGTCCGGTCGACGCCATCATCGGTGCCCCAAAATTCATGCATACCGTGCTGGCTGACGCCTGCACAGGCTGCGCGCTGTGTCTGCCACCGTGTCCGGTGGACTGCATATCGCTCCGACAACCGGGTAGCGCATGATCACCAGACAGCCGTTGCCGGCACGTCTTCTCCATCACCGTGGCGTCAACAGCCAGTGGACCATTCGCACGGGTGACATCGTTCCCGCGGGCGCGCCGATCCAGCGCGGCGAGCGCTGGCAACATGCTGCGGCAACGTGTGTGGTTGCGCACTGCGACGCTGACACGGCTCGGCTTGACGTTATCGACGACACCCCGCCAGGCCCCGAGGCGCCGCTGGACGTCAACGCCACATCGGCATCGGACCTGCTTCGACGCGTGCACGAGGCGGGCATTGCCGGCCTGGGCGGTGGCGGCTATCCGACCCATCTGAAGCTGCTCACGGCCGCCCGCCACGGCGTGCATACGCTGGTCATCAACGCCATGGAATGCGAGCCGGGAATCAGTTGCGATGCCGCGCTGTCAGCGGAAGGTGGGCGTGAGATTCAGCAGGGCATCAACGCCGTTCGGCGTATCCTTGCCATCAACACGGTGACGCTTGCAGCTGCCTCGACGATGCAGGTAGCCATGCTGGATGTCGACACGCGCCACATCCGCGAAAATCCCTCTGCCACCGATGGCGCCGAACGCTATCTGTTGCGGGATATCTTCAATGTCATTCTGACGCCGGGCGAATACCCCGTTCATCATGGGTTTGTGGTCTGCAATATCGGCACGCTGCATGCCATCGGTCGCGCGATCTCGGGTCATGTGCTGACCGAGCGCGTAACCACGGTCTTCGGTGACAACCGCTGGCTGCCGATCGGGCTGCCGCTGAGTGAACTGGTACGATCGGACACGGCGCGTGTGGGCGGCCGTCTGTCGGGTCACGTCGTCCGCGTTGCCGGCGCGATGGTCGACAAGACAACCAACGGCATCGACACGGCATCGACGCACATGGCATTGCCCTGCATCCGCTGTGGCCGCTGCGACGACGCCTGTCCGGAACATCTGCCTGTCACCGGTCTGCTGACGTTCAGCGCACCACCACGCGTGGGAACGCTCGAGCGCCTCGGCCTGGCAAACTGCGTGGAGTGCGGGCTGTGCAATCCCGCCTGCCCCAGCGACATCGATGTTCTGGCGACGCTGCGCGACGCAAAAACGACGCTCATCGCCGAACGACAGCGCCGCTCGGCTACCGCACTCGCAAACACGCGCGCAACCGCGCACACCCATCGGCTGGCGACCCAGGCTGAGCAACGGGAGCAGCGGCGTCGGGACCGCCTTGCCCGACTGCGTGGAGCAACCAGTGACTGAACGAACGGATGTGCGCACGACGATGCTCTGGGTTGGCGCCGCGCTGGCTCCGGGGCTGCTGACAAGCGCCTGGTGGTTCGGTTCCGGCGTCCTGTGGCAGGTGCTGGTCGCAGGCGGGACCGCATTGACGACAGAGGCTGTGTGCCTGCGTCTGCGGTCGAAATCGCTGCAGGCGCTGGGTGATGGCAGTGCACTGGTGACCGCATTGCTCATCGCCGCGGCACTGCCACCGACAACACCGCCAGGCGTCACGGCCATCGCCGCCATGACCGCCATAGCGCTGGCAAAACAGGCCTTCGGCGGTCTCGGCAGCAATGTGTTCAACCCTGCCATGGTCGGGTACGCCATGGTACTGGTGTCGTTCCCCGCCGCACTGTCCAGCTGGCCCGCGGCACCGGATGCGCTCAGCGCAGCCACGTTCCTGGATGTGCTCAAACACGATCATGGCCGCACGCTGCGCGAACTGGCGCTGGATCCGGCGGCTGGACGCTGGGGCGCACGCGCATTCGAGGACATCGCCCTGGCATATCTGCTCGGCGGCATCGCACTGATGTTCCGGCGCATCGTGCACTGGCGCATCCCGACTGCGGTGCTGCTGTTCGCAGCGGCTACCAGCCTGGTCTTCTATGACAGCGGCAGCTCGCGCAGCCTGGGCACGCCCCTCCAGCAGTGGTTTTCCGGCGGGTTGCTGCTGGCGGCGTTTTTCATCGCCACCGACCCGGTTACCCATCCACGTTCCACGCGCGGGCAATGGTTGTTCGGCGCCATCGTTGGCTGCGCCACCGTCACCATTCGCGGCTTTGGCGCCTGGCCGGACGGCATCGCTTTCGCCATTCTGCTTGCCAATGGCGCAACACCCTACCTGGACAGGCGGTGGCCATGAACGACGGCCTTCGCGGTTTCCTCGTGCTGGCGCTACTGTCGGTGGCAGTCTCCGCGCTGCTAGCCGTCGTTCACGACGCCACGACCGCGCAGGTAGCCGCCAACCGGCTGAAGGAACGCTGGCGCGTTGCTGAAGCGCTGACGGGACTCCCCACACTGCATGAAACCGCCAGTCTGCCCCTGCCCGGCACGTCCATTGAACTACCGGACCACAGGCGGCTGATCGCCGCGGAGACGCGCGGCTACGGCGGCACCATCAGCATATTGCTGCTGGTCGACCCCGATGGGCTCCGCGGCCTGCGCGTGGTGCAACATCATGAAACACCGGGTGTAGCGGATTTTATCGCCCTGCCGGACTCCCCATGGATGCAACAGTTCGAGGCACTCCCCCTGATCGCCGCGGCGTCACTGGATACCGTCAGCGGCGCGACAATAACAACCCGCGCTCTCCGCGATACAGTGGCGCGCCTTGCCGTGCGCGACGACCTGCCGCGGGCGGAGAGCGCACCATGACCACATCGAACCTTCTGGTCGCCGGCATCACCACGCGCAACCCAGTGTGGATACAGATGCTCGGTTTGTGCCCCCTGCTCGCCGTGTCGACAAGCGTCGCCACGGCACTGGGCCTGGCAATGGCATCCGCGCTGGTACTGCTGGGCAGCAATACGCTGATTGCCGCGTTGCGGCGCTGGCTGCCGGACTTCGCCCGATTGCCAGCCTTCATGCTGCTGATCGCCGGTTTCACCACGCTCGCCGTGCTGCTCATGGAAGCCTGGGCCTTCGACCTGTATACGCGCATCGCACTGTTCGTGCAGATCATTGTCACCAACTGCATGATTCTCGGCCGCGCGGAACAATTCGCCAGCCGCAATGCAATTGGCGCCGCGGTCCTCGACGCCCTGGGCACTGCCATCGGCTTTGCCATCGCCCTGGTCGCATTGGGAGCCGTACGCGAAGTGATCGGTCGTGGCACGTTGTTCGCCGGCATGGACGGCCTGTTCGGTGCTTCGGCCGCGTCGCTTGCGGTGACGGTCTTGCCGAACGACTATCGGTTGCTGCTGGCCGCCCTGCCACCAGGCGCATTCATCGTCGCCGGTCTGATGCTTGCGCTGGCTCGGGCGCTCACGGCGCGTACATCACAAAATGCTGGAAGTCCCCGATGACAGTACCCGACCCGCACACCCTGTTCGCACGCCTCAAGGCGGTGATTCCCGCACCCACGACGGAACTCGAATACGAAAATCCGTTCCAGTTGCTGGTAGCGGTCATGCTGTCCGCACAGGCCACGGACGTGAGCGTGAACAAGGCGACCAGGCCATTGTTCGCAAAGTACAAGACACCCGCTGATCTCCGTCGCCTGGGCGTCAAGCGCCTGAAGAACTACATCCGCACCATTGGCCTGTACAACACCAAGGCGGAGAACGTCATAAGGACCTGCGACATTCTGGTTCGCGAACACGGCGGGCAGGTCCCCGAAGATCGCGCGGCGCTGGAAGCGTTGCCCGGCGTCGGGCGCAAGACCGCCAACGTCGTGCTCAATACCGCCTTCGGGCATCCCACGATCGCCGTTGACACCCACATATTCCGGGTAAGCAACCGCACGGGCCTGGCGCCGGGCAAGGACGTGCTTGCCGTGGAGCAGCGTCTGCTGGAAGTCGTGCCGGAAGCCTACCTGCAGGACGCGCACCACTGGTTGATCCTGCATGGCCGGTACACCTGCATCGCCCGCAAGCCGCGCTGCGGCAGCTGTGCCATCAGCGATCTGTGCCAGTTTCCCGAGAAAACCGAGATCGCGAACTGATCCCCGCCACGAGCGCTTGACACGCGCATGGCGGGGGCAGTCCCGCAACGCTAGCGGCGCTTGGTGCGCGTCGACCAATACACCGCAACGATCGCCGTACCCACGGCTGCGCCGGCCGCGAACCCTGCGGCAACCGGCAATGCGGCGGCACCGACAATGCCTATGCCGCCAAGTTTTATTGCCATACCCAGCAGCCCGAACGTCGCCACGGTCGCGGCGCCCGCGCTGTCCATGGCGTCGCCGCCACCCGATACTTCCGAGATCTCATCACAGGTCAGTTCACGCATCGTCGTCTCCTCATTTCCACTGTAAGGCCGCACGGTCGCGTTTTGCGGCAGTGCGTCGAGGAGAAAACGTTACAACCGATTCAATGGCGGCCCTGGGCGAAACTGGTGCCACAACGTGCGGATTTGCGCCTCTCTGACGGGGCGAGATGGCGCACGCGCCGAAACTTGAAAGCGCAGTGACGGCATCAGCCGGTCGCAAGATCGCCCACCACGCGCCAGTATTTCTCGAGGGCCGCGATGTGTTCGCGCGGCGAAGACAGCCCATCTCCCTGGCCACGCAACGCCATGGCGCGCATGGACACGTAGTCGACGTTCAGGGTGGCGAGTTCCGTGATTTCCGCACGCCACGCCGCCTCACCCGACTGGTAGTTCACGAAGGCTTCGGTACCGAACGTCGATACATCGCGCCCCGCTGCCGCCAATGCTGCGCGCACCCTGCCAAGCGCATCGACGTTCTGCGCGTGGCCGCTGCCGAACATGAAGCCGTCGCCCAGAGCGGCCGCCCGACGAAAGGCAATCTCGGTGAAACCACCAAACCAGATGGGAATGCGGCGTCCCGGCAGCGGTTTGATGCCGGCGCGATCGATGCGGTGGTGTTTGCCCCGATAGTCCAGCACCGGTTCCGACCACAGTCGACGCAGTACCTCCACCTGTTCCTCCTGTCGGGGTCCCCTGCCGGCGAAGGATTCGCCCAGGCTTTCGTACTCCACGTAGTTCCAGCCCGTGCCGATCCCGAGGCGCAGCCTTCCGCCCGAAAGAATGTCGATTTCGGCAGCCTGTTTGGCAACCAGCGCTGTCTGCCGCTGGGGCAGTATCAGAATGCCCGTGGCAAGCCCGACCCGCGTCGTGCAGGCCGCAAAATAGCCGAACAGCACAAAGGGTTCATGAAAGGCGGACGCCTCGGTATAGGGCCCCCACAACGGCGGCTGTCGGTCAGCGTGTACCGCCCCCAGCACATGGTCGTAGGCCAGGATGTGTGAATAGCCCAGGCCCTCCGCGGTCTGCGCCCAGTCGCGAATGATCACCGGATCGTCGCCAATTTCCAGGTGTGGAAAGATCGCCCCGATACGCATGTGCCCCCCTCGTTCCACTGTCGTCGCAGCCGCCGAGAATAACAGGCCGGGACAACCGTCGCCTGTCAGACCAGGTCCACCAGCTCCACGGTGTCGATGGTTCTGCCCAGGAAAAAGCTCCCCACGCGCCGGAATCGATCCACGCCATCCGTGGCCAGGTAGGTCGTGCGGCCATCAGCCGCTGACGCTGGCGACACCTGTGACGCCACCGATGCCGCGGTCGTGGTTGCGGAGTCGACGATCATGGCGTCAGCGCCAAGCAACTCCTGGCACACCGCCCTGAACACCGGAAAATGTGTGCAGCCCAGCAGCAACACATCAGCGCGACTCATCGTCGCGATATCGAGTACGTAGTCGGCGACAATACGGCGCACGAGATCCCCATGCTCCCGCCCCTCTTCCGCCAGCGTCACCAGCAGTGGCGCCGGGCGCGCGAACACCTGCCGTACACCTTGCCTCAACAGTGCCCGTTGATACGCACCATCCCGAACGGTCGCCTCGGTGGCGATGACCGCCACCGAACCCTGCCTGGCGACCCTGGCCGCCGCGAGCGCACCCGGCTCGATCACACCAATTACGGGCAATGGCCGGAAAGCCGACTGAAGCTGGTCGAGGGCCGTTGCCGAGGCGGTATTGCACGCCACGACCAGTGCCTTGATGCCCCGCGCCACGAGGTGCGCAGCGGCATTGAGCGCATACCGGCGCACCGTTTCCGCACTCTTGGTGCCGTAGGGCAGGCGCGCGGTATCGCCGAGATAGATGAAGGACTCGCGAGGCAGATGCGCCTGCAGCGCGCGCAGTACGGTGAGCCCGCCTATGCCTGAATCGAACACGCCGATCGGCAGATCGGCGACGGGAGTTACCAAGAATTATTTCGCCTTGCGGAACCAGCCGCTCATCTTAGACGCTGGCGACGGTTTTGTACCCGTCTCAACGCCAGACGCGGCGGTCGGCGCCGCCGGTTCGGGTTTGTGCTGTTCGCGCAACGCCTTCAGCTTCTTTTCTATCAGCGCATCTTCCTTGCGGATCCGTTTCTGTGCGGCAACGATATCGATGCCGCATCTCAGGCAGTAATCCGCCATGAGCTGCATGTTGCCGCAACGGGGACACTCCACATGCGCCGCCGTGAGGTCGCGCAGCGTCCTGTCGATGCCTTTCTCATCCAGTTTGAAGCGGGCGGGATTGGCGGCGGGTTTCGGTGTGTAGTCCTTTACCCGGCAAACCGCGCCCAGTGCGGAGAGTACTGCCACCAGGGATTGCGCTTCCGCAGCGGAGAGCTGACTGCGCAACACGACCGTACGGCCGGTGAACAGCTGTTTCGCCTTACGCTCGTCAATGCCGAGCGTTCGCTGCAAACCCCGCCTTACCGCCTCAGGATTTGCCCCTTCGACGATCTCACCGCTGAACAGAACGTGATAGTTGGCCATTATCCGTTGTCCTTCGCCATGTCCGCTCGACCTCGCCGTGACCAGTCGACCAACACGGCCGGCATGGATGGCGACAGGTGCATGACCTAACAGGATGCTGAAAAAGTCCATCCTGGAGTTGTTTCAGCTGTCATCGGCTACGCCGCCTCGCGCCAAATGGCGCACTTATCGCTGCATTTGCGGGCCAGCCATTCCTGGCTGGCATACCAGGCTGCATGTTCGGCAGCCTGCCAACCTGACGCGCGCCTGCCGACGCCCGTCGCAACGTTCCCGTATGCGTCATTCCAGTAGCGCCAGTCGTGACTGGTGTAACAACCGCCGCCCGCCGGGAACGCTGAGGTACCCTCCGGATAGTCCATCAACCGAACATCGTCCCGAAGGACAACGCGGAAAATGATACGCACGCGCTGCGCCGGGGATTGTGACTCCCGTCGCACCGATGGCGTGGCTGCGTCAGCAGAGCGCCACACTCCGTCGATGGGCGTCTGCCGGGCGATCAGCGGGTTGCCGGCTCACCGGCGGAGAGGAACTGCTCTGGCCACTCGTCACCCTGCCGATGCTCCAGCCGGATGGTCACCCGGCGACTATCCGCCAGGTCCCTGGCCTCAGGCGCCGGGTAACGCGCTCCGTGAAAGCGGATCGTGAGCATCGACTTTGGAATCCCGTTACGCACGAGGAAATCAGCCACACGATTGGCGCGCGAACGCGACAGGCGGAGATTCCCACGTTCACTGCCGGAGCTGTCCGCATGGCCGTCGATATAGATGGCGGTCATCGTCCGGTCCGCCCGCACGTATTCAGCCAGCTGTCGCAGCTGACGTTCATCCGCCGCGGTCAATGCAGAACCGCCACTGGCGAACAGGATGCGGCTGCGTTCGACGTCGTTGAAGTCGGCTGGCATACGCCACTGCTGACAACGCGCGAACTCATTGAAAACCGCCGCAAAGCGCACCGGCCGAAGCACCACGGCCGGGTTGTCAGTCCGGATGCCCGTCACGTGGATCTCATTCCCATCCGCCATTGCGCGTAGCAGTTCTCCCGCCACATCCCCGGTGGCGGAGATGAGCCCGTTGCGCACGTGGCGCAGGGCACCATGCGCCGCTTCGCGCGGAAAGTCGGCCCGCCATTCCGGCGCCCTGGCGGTCGCAATCACTTCGCCCGGCTGAAACGGATCGAGCGTGGCGTCCAGTTCCAGCCGTTGACCGAGCCCCGGTACACCGATGAACCGGCCCTCACCATAGCCGGGGATGGACACCGACAGCACGCAGCGACCGTCATGCGACCGGAATTTCCAGCTGTCGCTCAACGCTGAGGAATAGACAGCGGCGCGGAGCGGAAACGGTGAAACGGTCATGACGACAAGCAGGATCACGCCGCGGACGAGCGTGCGCAAACCCGAACCCGTCCTTTCCCTGGCGCTGCTGCCGCCACGTGCCAACCGTTTCTGCACGTCCCTGTAACCCGTTTCCGACCACACCCTGTCCTCCGTCTATCGGCACATCCGTCAAAAGCTTGAGCGGAATCGTCCGCAGGATCCCGCATCGATTTTCCACGGATCGAGATTCGTCACGGCGCTCGCGGGTCTACAGGTGCTATCGTGGCGGCATGGCCATGAACAAACGCTTCCGCGGTTACCTGCCCGTCGTTGCCGACATCGAAACCGGCGGCTTCGACGCCAATGCCAACCCCATCCTGGAACTGGCCTGCGTGATGCTGAACTGGGAGGACGGCA
>JACKNX010000016.1 GCA_024234635.1 Pseudomonadales bacterium
GGCCTTGTCGGCGATCTGGCGACACCGGAACATACCGCCCGGCTGATAGACAGCTTCTTTGCCGACGATGCCCGACTGGCCACCTGGCGGGACAACCTCCAGTCGGTGCAACGTCAGGTCTGCTGGGAAAAGGAAGAACAAAAACTCGTGAGGCTATTCGAGGCACTGCGATGAAGGTGCTGGTGGTGTACCAGTACTACCAGGATCGTGCGGCACCGGGTCACTCCCTGGTGTACGAACTCACGCAGTACCTGGCCTCGCGCGGCCATGACGTCACGGTCGTCTCGGGGGAGACGGGCTACATGGACCCCTCACAGCCGCAGGTGCCCTGGTACCGGCGACTGGTACGCCGCGAACGCGAGGGTGGCGTCACGGTGCTGCGCACCTACACCTATTCCGAACTCCACCGAAGCTACATCGGCCGGCTGCTGAGCTTCCTGTCATTTTCGATCACCTGTCCGCTTGGCCTGCTGATGGCTGGTCGGCATGACGTAGCGCTGGCTTCATCACCTCCGATCTTTCCGATGTTCACGGCGTGGCTGATCTGCAAGCTGCGGGGAATTCCATTCGTGCTGGAGGTACGGGATCTCTGGCCGGCATCCGCAGTGCAGATGGGCGTGCTCAAGAACCGCCACCTGATTGCCATCATGGGCTGGATGGAACAGACGCTGTACAACCGTTCCCGGCGCATCATCGCCCTCACCGAGGGCATTCGCGGGGACATCTGCGCACGTGGCTGGCCGGAAAACAAGGTGGCGCTGGTCACCTGCGGCGTAGACGCTGACCAGCTCTACCCCGACCTGGCTGCCGGCGAGCGCCTGCGGCAGCGCTTCGGCTGGGAAGACCGCAAGGTCATCCTCTATTTCGGTGCCCTGGGTGAAGCCAACAACATCCCCGTGATTCTCCGCGCGGCGCGCCGACTTGAGAAAAATCCCGACTACCTGTTTGTGCTGGTGGGCAACGGCATGAAACGGGAAGAGACCACGCACTGGCTGCAGCGCAATGGCGTAACCAACGTGCAACTGTTGCCGCCCGTCCCCAAGGAGGAAGCGCGCAGCTATATCAACGCCGCGGACCTGTGCCTCGCCACCCTGAAAGACATCCCCCTCTTTCATGGCGCCATACCCACCAAGCTGATCGACTACATGGCCTGTGGCAAGCCGGTACTGTGCGGCATTCGCGGTGAGGCACAGACCATCGTGGAAGCGGCTGGCGGCGGCGTGCTGTTCGCTCCGGATGCGGATGACGAACTGGCAAGGCTCGTCACCGAACTGGCGCACGACCCCACCCGTTGCCTCGCCCTCGGCGACAGCGGGCATGCCTACGTCAGGGAACGTTTTTCCGCGGCTACCATGCGCGCCCATACCGAGAGCGTGCTCAGCGAGGCGATCAGCGACTCGCTGCCAAAGGTTGCCAACGGTATCTGACGTGGCGCCACGGCGGCTCCGCCATGTCGGCGTCATTGGCGTCAGCAGCCACGTTGCGCCCGCTGTCATCGGTGCGTTGTCCGAGGCCGGCTTTCAGGTCACTGGATTCTCCCGGTCCGGGGAGACGAGGGCAGGCATCACTGCCGTACGTTACGACGACGACTCGGGAACGTTTTCACCACACCCCGGCCGCCTGGATGCGCTGGTGAACCTGGCCCCCCTCCCGCTGGTGGCATCGGTACTGCGCATGGCCTCCCTGCTGGGCGCGTCGCGCCTGATCGCCTTCGGCTCAACCGGCGTGTTTTCGAAAGCGGATTCCACCTCCCCGATGGAACGCCAGTTTGTCGCCGACCAACGCGAGGCGGAAGAAGTGCTGGCCCGGGAAAGCGCTCGCCTGGGCATTCACTGGACCCTGTTCCGACCGACGATGATCTACGGGGCCGGCGGCGATCAGAACGTCACCTTCATCCGCAACAGCATTCGCCGGTTCCACGT
This sequence comes from Pseudomonadales bacterium, assembly GCA_024234635.1. GTDB lineage: Bacteria > Pseudomonadota > Gammaproteobacteria > Pseudomonadales > Azotimanducaceae > SYFY01. The sequence goes on from JACKNX010000016.1 coordinate 1,923, forward strand.
TTTTCCCCTGCCGCTCGGCCGGTCCGGATTGCGCCAGCCCGTGCACGTGGCAGATCTCGCGCTGGCCTGCACCCGGGTACTGGAAAACGAAACCACGTTTGATCGCGCCTACAATCTCGGCGGCGGTGAAGTGCTCCCGTACAGCGACATGGTCAGGCGCATCTTCAGAGCGGATGGCCATTCTCCCAAATTGCTGCCAATTCCCGCACCGCTGTTCCGCCTGCTGGTAAAGCTCGCCAGCCGCCTGCCCGGGCTGGCGTACCTGCGCCCCGAAATGGTTGATCGCATGCGGGACGACCTGGTGGCCGACAACACCGACGCCGCGCGGGATTTCGGATATTCACCTCGTGGGTTCGAGCCGCCCCCGGCCTGAAGCATCAGGCGTCACTTACGATTCCGGCACGTCCCGGACCGGACCTGCGTGTAGAATCACCGGCTGACGGGAGTCCTGCCGGATCTCCAGACCTCATTCGAATCAGCAACACGGAGACTCGACGTGGCAAAAGAAGCCTGGATCATCGACACCGCCCGCACCCCGCGCGGCATCGGCAAAGTGGGCCGGGGCGCGCTGGCGCACCTGCATCCGCAACACCTCTCGGCGACCGTTCTGAACGCGCTGAAGGAACGCAACGACATCGACACCGCGGAAGTGGATGACGTGATCTGGGGCTGCAGCGCCCAGCGGGGCAAGCAGGGCTCCTGCATCGCCCGCATGTCACTGCTGGCCGCCGGCTGGGATACCCGCGCCAGTGGCGTGACGCTGGATCGCTTCTGCGGCTCCGGCATCACCTCCGTGAACATGGCCGCTGCCAGCATCATGTCCGGTATGGAAGACCTGGTGGTCGCCGGAGGCGTGGAGATGATGTCCTACACCGCACAGCTCGCGGCCCAGGGCGGTGGTGGCCTGCTGGACGCCGGCAACATGAAACTGCGTGACCTGCATCCACAGCCGCACCAGGGCGTGTGCGCCGACGTGATCGCCACACTGGAAGGCATCACCCGCGACAACGTGGACAAGCTGGCCTACGAGAGCCAGCAGCGCGCCAAGGTGGCGCTGGAAAACGGCTACTTCACGAAGAGCGTGGTGCCGGTGTACAACGACGACGGCTCACTGGCGCTGGACAGGGACGAATTCCCGCGTCCGCAGACGACACTGGAAGGTCTGGCGCAACTGCCGGCCGTCTTCGAAGCGTTCATGGGCATGCCAGTGGATGAAACCGGCGAGACGTTCGACAGCATCGTGCGTCGCACCTACCCGGACATCAAACTCAACCACATCCATCACGCAGGCAACTCTTCCGGCGTGGTGGACGGCTCAGGTGGCGTACTGCTGGCGTCGCCGGAATACGCCAAAGCCCGTGGCTGGAAGCCACGCGCGCGCATCGTTGCGATGGCAAACGCCGCCGGCAGCCCGGAACTGATGCTGAACGAGCCGGTACCAGCGGCAAAGAAAGTGCTCAAGAAAGCCGGCATGGCGCTCAACGACATCGACCTGTTCGAGGTCAACGAGGCGTTTGCGGTGGTCGCCTACAAGTTCATGCGCGATCTGGAGGTCGATCCCGCCAAGGTGAATGTGAACGGCGGCGCCATTGCGCTGGGTCACCCCATCGCCGGCACCGGCTCCATCCTCATCGGCACCGTGCTCGATGAACTGGAGCGCCGCGGCCTCAGCACGGGTCTGGTGACCATGTGTGCCGCCGGCGGCATGGCACCAGCCATCATCATCGAGCGGATCTGATCCACCTGCCCATTGCTGCCCGCCCTGTGCGGCGGGCAGCAGCCCGTGCGGTCAGAACATATTCCAGTGAACGACGCTCTCCAGCGGTTTGCGGCGTACGGGCATGAATTTCCGCTCCGGATACCCCACCGCGATCATCACGGATGGATGCACGTCGTCCGGTATGCGACAAACCCTGCGCAGCGTGTCCCCCGCAACATGATGAAAAGTGGTGAAGCACGTGCCGATGCCCAGTGAGCGCGCGGCAACGATCAGGTTCTGCGCCGCCGGGTAGATGGTGGAATACATGAATACGTCGGTCGGTGCGTGCGGCGGATAGACCTTCCTGCCACAGCCCACGATCCATACCGGCACCTTCGCAAAATTCGTGGCGAGGTGTTCGGCCCCCTGATACATGCGCGCCTGTACGCCATCCATTCCTGTCGGACGATTGGCAAACGCCGGACCCATGCCCTGCAGCACCGCCGCGCCGATTTCCGCCTTTGCCACGGCATCCTCGACAACAACAAATTCCCAGCCCTGGCTGTTACCCGGATTGGAGGCGCGTGTTGCCGCGTGAAGCAGCTTCATGATCACCTCCCGGGGAACTGGGTCTTCCTTCAGGTACCGCATCGCGGTACAGGTTTCCATGGCTTCGATTACGTTCATCGTCATGTTCTCCTCCTGCCGGGCCATTCAGCACGCCACCATGTCACCCGCCTCGATGGTCAGATAGGAGCGGGTGGCGTCGCTGATCAGGAAATTCGCCTCGTCCGCACGTATGGCCGCCAGTACGTCTGGTTCGGCCAGGCGCGCGCGGAAGGCATCGTAGTCCGCCTGATTGCGGAACCAGATTTCCGTGACCACATCGCACGGCAGCGGTTCGCCGCCCGGCTCCGGCTCGGGCAGAAATGAGCGCGTATAGCGGGCAATCATCGGCAGCAGCCGCTTCGCCAGCGGCGCGTGGTGCGCCTCATAGTATTCCCGGAACGCCTCCCGGCTGACCGACGGCAGCTTCCTGATCAACACCACCAGTTTCAGCATGTCTCCTCCCTTCCCCAGTGCTGACCGGATGATATCCTCTCGTCTGCATTGGCACACGACAGGGGGGAGAGGTCAGATGTCCAGGCAGGTAATTTCGCGCGGCACCACGCGGTGGCCAGCATGAATATCGGCACCATCACGGCTAAATGGGCGGAGCGCGCGCCGCTGCGCGAGGCCATCATCGACGTCCCATCCGGGCGTCGGGTGAACTTCGGACAACTCGACCAGCGCATCCGCAAACTGGCCAACGCTCTCACAGCGCGGGGCGTGAAGAAGGGCGATCGGGTGGCCGTGCTGGCGAAGAACAGCATCGAGTACCTGGAGATCTACTACGCCTGCGCGCGGGCCGGATTCATCGCGCAGCCGCTGAACTGGCGCCTGGCCGTTCCGGAACTGGCGCGCATCCTGGCCGATGGCGAGCCGACCGTCGTTGTCACCTCAGACGATTTCCGCACGGAACGCGCCGGTCTTCAGCGTGAAGTCGACGCGCCGCTGTGGCTGGAATTCGGCGCCGGCGCGGATGGAAGCTTCGAAGACTTCGTCGCTGCCGCTACCGATTCGGAGCCAGCAGCGTCGCGCACCGTGGGGAACGACGATCCAACGCTCATTCTCTACACGGGTGGCACAACGGGCATCTCGAAAGGGGCGCTGCACACCCACAAGTCACTCTACATGGGCATGCTCAACCAGACCGTCGCGGAGCGCGTCGTACCTTCGGACGTGTACATGCTCACCGGCCAGATGTTCCACATTCCCGTTGCCCTGGCGATGAACTACATGGCACATGGCTGTCCCGTGGTGCTCATGAACTTCGAAGCGCGCCAGGCGCTGGAAATCATCGAGGCGGAACGGGTGTCGGCCTTTCTTGGCATCACCACCATGCTCAACTGGATGATGGCCGTGGACGGCTTCGAACGCTTCGATATCTCGAGCCTGCGCAACATCCAGTACGGTGGCGGGCCGATGCCCGCCACGGTGGTGAAGGCGGCACTCGAAAGTTTTCCGTGCACGCTCATCCAGGGCTACGGCCAGACGGAAGGCATGACCATGACATTCCTGTCGCAGGAGGATCACCGCGATGCCATCGCCGGTATCCATCCCGAGCGACTGGCCTCCTGCGGGCGCGAAGGCTTCGTGACGCGCGTGCGCGTGGTGGATGAGGCCGGGCGTCCGGTGCCAAAAGACGGCAGCACACCCGGCGAGATCGAAATCCAGTCCGAAGCCAACATGCTCGGCTACTGGCGGCGCGAGGACCTCAACGCCGACATGTTCCGGGACGGCTGGATGCGCACCGGCGACATCGCCACCTGGGATGACGAGAGCTACCTCTTCATCGTCGACCGCGCCAAGGACATGATCATCTCCGGCGGCGAAAACATCTATTCCACGCAGGTGGAAGCTGCCATTCACAAGCATCCGGCCGTGCTGGAAGCCGCGGTGATCGGCGTGCCGGATGACGAGTGGGGCGAAGCCGTGAAGGCGGTGGTCGTGCTCAAGCCGGGCCAGTCCGCCACGGAACAGGAGATCATCGATACGGCGCGGGCACACCTTGCCTCGTATCAGAAGCCACGCAGCGTGGACTTCGTCGAGGCACTACCGAAGGCGCCCACCGGCAAGATCCTGAAGCGCGAACTGCGCGACCCCTACTGGCAAAATCGCGGCCGCCAGGTCTGACTCCGGTCAGCCCGCAAACCGGCGGGCGGCGTGCACGCCGGCCCCGCGTCAGGCCAACGCGGCCATGTCCACCTGTCCGGTTGTCATGGCCGCCGTGAAGCCGCCGTCGACAAGCAGGTTCACGCCGTTGACGTAGCTGGCGAGGTCGGAGCCGAGAAACGCCAGCGCTTTCGCCTGGTCGCGCGGCGTGGCGACACGTCCTGCACCTTCGGCGATGGCCCAGTCGATGACCTTGTCCGTCATCGTGGCACGGAAATCGGGCAGCAGAGGGGTATCCACTGGCGATGGACACACGCTGTTAACCCGCACACCCTGACGAATGGCGGGGCGGCTGAGCATCATCGTGTACACCTGTACTGCCTGTTTGCTGAAGAAATAGCCGTCAGCAATCACGGGCATGTGGTCATGCACCCAGGCAATACCTTCGTCCCAGCCCTGAATGGCCAGCAGCTGCCTGATCACCTCCAGGTTCTGTGGCCATTGATTGCCGGCGGTGGACGCCGTGTTGACGATGGCGCCACCACTGCGCATGCCGGGCAGAAGGCGTTCCGTGAGACGCTTCAGACCGAGGATGTTGACACGCATCACCTGTTCCGCCGGGCGTGTCGCCGCCACGCCGGCGTTGTTGAACAGCACGTCAACGCCGTCACCGATCGCCGCTGCAGCGGCATCAATGGATACCGGGTTGCCCATGTCGGTTTCGATGAAGCGGTCCACGCCAGCGGGTTCGCGGATGTCGAGCGCGGTAATGTCATCCGCCCCCAGTTCCCTGAGCACCGTGACCAGCGCGGCACCAATTCCGGAATAGGCGCCCGTAATGACCACGCGTTTGCCCGCGTAGGAGATGTCCTGCATGATTCCGCCCCGTTGAGTTCAGCAGCCGCGATTCTGGCACAGACGCCCAAGACGGCGTCAAACCATGTGCCCGGCGCATCCGACTGCATCCCCGTCTGAAGTGCAAGTGAGGAGGCCGGCACCCATGGTCGACGTGGAGGAATTGAAAGCGAAATATTTGCACCTGGAGTTCGCGCGCCGTGACTTTGTCATCGATCCCGCGAACACCAGCACGCTCGCCCGCCTGAGCGGCGAGACGCGCCCGGAATTCGTGGATCCGGCGCATCCGGCATTTGAGGTGTATCCACCATTCATCGCCAGCCTCTCCGCGGGTCGCCACCTGCCCATCGACTTTCCATCCCTGGGTGGCGTCCCCATGGATGGCGGCAAGTCCGTACAGTCCATCGCGCCGGTACCCGCCGGCAAGCCGCTGAACGGACGCACGCACCTGCACGATATCTACGACAAGAGCGGCCGTTCCGGGCGCATGATCTTTCTTGTTTCGCGCATGGAGATCTTCGACGGCGGCGACAACCTGCTCGCCTACAGCGACAGCCGCATGGTCGTGCGCGAACGGGGGGACGCATGAGCATCGAACGTATCGCCGACATCGGCTTCGGCATGGAATTCGGTCCCTGGTCGCCGGACACCGCACTTGGTGTTGCCTCGGAAGCGGCGCGTTCCGTGGGTTGGGTGGGTGGCCAGCGTTTCACCAGCCATGAAGGCGCCCGCGAGGAAGGCCTGCCCGGGGCACTGGTACCCGGTATCCTCGGCATGGGCTTCCTGTGCGCGCTCATTCACCGGCACATTCCCGCCGCGCGCATCGAACACATCGACACCGTATTCCGCGCCCCGCTAATTGCCGATGAACCCTGCGAAGTCTCCGCGGTAGTGACCGACATCGACGAGGACGAGCGCCGCGCCGAACTCGATCTGCACGTGCGCAACGCCGCAGGCGAGACACGTATCTTCGGCAACGCCACCATCAGGATGCCGGCATGAAAATACTCACTGTCTCACTGGCCCTTGCCCTGGCGTCCGCTACGGCCATGGCAGACGACAAACTACTGTTGTGGGGTGACACGCATCTGCACACCAGCAATTCGTTCGACGCATTCCTCAACAACAACGTCTCCGCGGATCCCGACACCGCCTACCGCTGGGCGAAGGGCGAACCGGTCATCCATCCATACAACCGCGCCCGCGTGCAGATTGCGCAGCCCCTCGACTTTCTGGTGGTATCGGACCATGCGGAGTTCATGGGCGGCATCCGCGACATCTACCTCAACGGCATTCATGTCGAGGACGCCGGTCCCATCGACAGCCTCATCCACTGGTACACCACCCGCCGGATCCGTCAGGCGGTCGACGCCAAACAAGGCGCCGCCATCTTCAACACCATCCTCCCCAAATCGGAAAACGCAAAGGAAGCAGCAGGCTCCTGGGGTGAGAGCACGGGAGGTGCATTGCCCGTTGCGCCCGAGGTCATCACGAACACGTGGCGGCAATTCGCAACCACCGCGGACCGGCACAACGAACCGGGAAAGTTCACCGCTTTCATCGGCTGGGAATGGAGTTCCACTCCGGGCGGCGCCAATCTGCACCGGGTAGTGGTATCAAGCGCGAACGCGGATTCGGCGGCAAAGTTCATGCCGTTTACATCCACGGAGAGTCCGTATCCTGAGGATCTGTGGAACTGGCTGGCGAAAACCGGCGCGGAAACGGGCGTGGATTTCCTGTCCATTCCACATAACTCCAACGTCTCGAAAGGGCTGATGTTCAGCGATCGCAAACTCGACGGTTCGGAGATGGACGCGGACCATGCAAGGCTGCGTGCACAGTGGGAGCGCATCGCCGAGGTCACGCAGATCAAGGGCGATTCCGAAACCCACCCGGATCTTTCACCCGACGATGAGTTCGCCGATTTCGAAACCTACCCCTACTACCTGCAGCAGAAAACGGAAAGCTATGTCGCCCATCCCGGCGACTACCTGCGCTCCGCGCTGCGCACCGGCCTTGCGCTTGACAGAAAGCTCAACGTGAATCCCTTTGCCTTGGGACTGATCGGCTCCACGGATTCCCATACTGGTCTTTCCTCGGCGGAGGAGCCGAACTTCTGGGGCAAGATGGCCACGGACTCGATTCCCGAAAACAAGGCAACGTTCACATTGTCGGAAGGTCCGACGGGCTGGACCATGTCGGCCTCGGGCCTGGCCGCCGTGTGGGCCGAAGCCAATACGCGCGAAGCCATCCTGGCGGCGATGAAACGTCGCGAAGTGTATGCCACCACGGGGCCACGCATTCGCCTGCGTTTCTATGCCAGCGCTGACGCGTCGCTGCCGGCCGCGCGCGCCGCCGATGCAACCGCGCTGCCAGCGGACTGGGAAACGCTGGCCGGCACCCGCGTGCCCATGGGCGGCGAACTGTCGCCCGGTGCATCGTCAGTGACCTTCGTGGTCATCGCGCAGCAGGATCCCGACGGGGCACCGCTGGACCGCGCACAGATCATCAAGGGCTGGATCGACGACGCGGGTGAAACCCACGAGAAGGTTGTCGACGTCGCCTGGTCAGAGCCGCGCGACGTTGCCAACGGCCACCTCGGCCCGGTGCGCGATAGCGTGGATCGCCGCACCGGCCGCCGCGCCCCGGGAGGTGACGGTGCTGCCGAGCTGACCGCCGTATGGCAGGATGCCGACGCCACCGCAGGCCAGAAGGCGTTCTACTATGCGCGTGTGCTGCAGGTGCCAACCGCGCGCCACAGCCTGCTGGACGCGGTGGCGCTGGGCGAAGAACACTCGCAGGAAGGCCCCGACACGATCCAGGAGCGCGCCTATTCCTCACCCATCTGGATCAACCCCTGAGCGGCACATGCTGATATGCGTTCCGCCGATATCTCCGCGGCGGAACGCAACAGACCCTGCAATCAGCCGCGCAACTGCTCAAGCATCGCGTACAGCGGGTCCTCCGGATGCCGCGCGCCGCGTGCCAGCCCGTCGAACGGCGGCCCTTCGTTGATGGATGTCGCCACCGTATTCTGATTCCAGTCCATCAGTACCTGGCGATGGTGGATCTTCCAGCAATTGTCGCGCTTCTCGAAGCGATCCAGATAACGGCCGAGATAGGTCATTTCCGTGCCACTGCCGTCATCGTTCCTGAGGTAGTGGTAGGCCGTGACATAGGTTTCCACGGCGGCGCGCTTGCCATTGAACTCGGCGCGCGTGTTGGTGATCGTGTGCTGCGTGGCCCAATAGCGGCGAATGCCCTGCGGCAGATAGGCGCAGAATTCGTGCGCGTTACCGTTGAAACCACCATACGCAACCGTTGCGTCCGGCCAGTAGCAACTTTTCAGAATGGTCTCATCCGCCCTGTCGACACCCCGGCTGTGCATGGCCAGCACGTCCTGGATGGCCAGCCGATCTGCAATCATCGCCGCATCCGGAACCATTCCCGTTTCCATATCCCCTCCTCGCTTGATGGGTGAACATTCGGAATCTGACGCCGCGCCACGCAGCTCGTCAACCACGCCGGCCCACGAGTTGCGCCACATGCACGCTACGCCCGTCCGGATCGACGATGTCGCCCTCGTAGCTATGCAGGATATCCAGGTGAGCAGCCACCGCCCGCAGCGCCCCCGGCGCCGCGCGAAACCGGCCATCCTTCGGCCCTGCCTTCGTCGCCGACACGTCCGTCGCGGGCTCCTGCAGGAGGACTTCGCAGATCAGCACGCCGCCCGACACGAGCCGTTCAATCAACGCCGGCACCAGCGCAAGCTGCAGGTAGCGCAGTTTGACGATCACTTCGACCTTGCCGGGCAGCGGCGGCAATCCCGCATCCAGATCACAGAGCACGGGATGGATGAGGGGATTGCCGACGGCCCGAAGCCGATCCAGGGCTACCGAGGAAATGTCCAGTGCCCACACCTCGAAACCGCGTTCGGCGAGAAACAGCGCATTGCGTCCTGCACCGCTGGCGATGTCCAGCGCGCAGCCTGAGGGCAGCATGGCCTGCCAGTTCGCCAGCAAGGCGCTCGGATGGTTGCGCTGCGCATAAGCGCCCTCGGCATAGCGTGCGTCCCAGCGCTGTCGGTCTTCGTCGCTCAAATGTGCTCGCCTCCCCTTGATGTACGCTGCCGGCGCGCGATGACGCGTCCTCGCGCTGCGGTGTAAGCTCCGGCTTCAAACAGGCAAATAGTAGGGGAGATTGCACCGTGCCGGTTGACCAGGACACACAGGCCGTACTGGATCTGCTCAGAACGCTGGGCGCACCCGATTTCGCCGACCTCACTCCCGAGGCCGCGCGCGGTCTCAGCATGGCGCCGCCACCCGCCGTACCGACACCTGTTGGCAATGTCGAAAACCGACAGATTCCCGGGCGCGCCGGAGACATCCCCTTGCGTATCTACAGCCCGGCCGGGTCGACGAGCGCTACCGGCGCCCTGCTTTTCTTCCACGGCGGTGGCTGGGTGATCGGTAGTCTCGACAGCCACGACGAGACTTGCCGCCTGCTGTGCTCGGGCAGCGGACTCAAGGTGGTCAGTGTCGATTACCGGCTGGCGCCGGAAACCCGTTTTCCCGGCGCCGTGGAGGACTGCTATGACGCCACACAATGGGTGGCAAGCCATGCGGCGGCGCTGGGTATCGATGCGTCACGCATCGCCGTCGGCGGAGACAGCGCCGGAGGCAATCTCGCCGCTGGCGTGGCGCTGATGGCGCGCGATCAGCAGGGGCCCGCCATCGCCTTCCAGCTGCTGATTTACCCCGTCACCGATGCCCGCTTCGACACGGCGTCGTATATCGCCAATGCCGAGGGTTATCTGTTATCCCGACGCGCCATGCAGTGGTTCTGGAATCACTACGTGCCCCGCGAGGAAGAGCGGACGAACCCCTATGCATCGCCCCTGCGCGCGGCCAGCCTGGCCGACCTGCCGCCAGCACTGGTGCTCACGGCGGAATTCGACCCGCTGCGGGACGAGGGCGAGGCCTATGCCGCGGCACTCCGGAAGGCCGGGGTCGCCGTGCAGGCCACCCGCTATGACGGCGTGGTTCACGGGTTTTTCGGAATGCCAGCCAACGTGGCAAAGGCGCGGGCCGCCATCGATCAGGCCACACGGGCACTGCGCAACCAACTGGGAGAATGAGAAACATGCGATACAACAATATCCTGGAAACCATCGGCAACACCCCGATCGTCCGCATCAACCGGCTGGCGCCGTCCAACGTCACGATGTACGTGAAGATCGAATCCTTCAATCCACTGGCGTCGGTGAAGGATCGTCTCGCATACGCAGTCATCAAGGATGCCCGTGACAGCGGCGCGCTCAAACCCGGGCAGACCGTGGTGGAAGCCACCTCGGGAAACACGGGCATCGCACTGGCGATGGTTTGCGCGGCGCTTGGCCACCCGTTTGTGGCCACGATGGTGGAGACCTTTTCCATTGAACGCCGCAAGATCATGCGCGCGCTCGGCGCCAAAGTGATTCTCACCCCCGCGGCAGAACGTGGCACAGGCATGGTACGCCGGGCGGAAGAACTGGCGGCGAAACACGGCTGGTTTCTCGCCCGCCAGTTCGAAAACCCCGCCAATCCCGCGTACCACGCGCAGACGACGGGGCCGGAAATTCTCAGGGATTTTGCCGGCGATCGGCTGGATTTCTGGGTAACCGGCTGGGGCACGGGAGGCACGTTGTCCGGCGCAGGCCGCGTGCTCAAAGCGGCCAGACCAGGGCTGAAAGTCGTCGCCGCGGAACCGGAGCAGGCGGCTCTGCTCTCCGGCGGCCAGTTCAATCCTCACAAGATTCAGGGCTGGACACCGGACTTCATTCCCGGCGTGCTGGACCGGACCGTGGCGGACGAAATCGTGCCGGTAAACGACGGTGACGCCATCGCCAACGCCCTCGCCCTGGCACAGAAGGAAGGCATCTTCGTGGGAATCTCCGCAGGCGCCACCTTCACTGCCGCACTCAAGGTGGCGGCAACCGCACCTTCCGGCTCGGTGATTCTGGCCATGCTGCCGGACACCGGCGAACGTTATCTGTCCACCCCGCTGTTTGCCGGTATCAACGAAGGCTCCGATGACGACTGGCTGGCCAGCCAGGGGTAGTCACCGCCAAGCAGGGCTGTCCCGGGACAGGGACTGACCACACGGTGTCAACCATTCACTCCGGTCGCGAAGCAATTCGCGACCGGCTTGCCCGGCGCCCGCTTACAGCGTTGCCGTGAGTACTGCCATCAGGTTCAGTACGAGCCCTACGAGCATCAGCCCGATCATGATGTTCCGCGTCCGCAACGGCATGGTTCCTCCTTTGATTCACACAGCCCGACTTCACCCGTGAAGTCGTCGTTGTTCAGAAGCGTCGTCAGCGACGGCGCGAACTATAACCAACGTGGTATGACAAGCGGACGACAACCCCCATGAACATGTGTGTTATTAGACGCCGATCAGGCGATTGCCTGCTGCCCACGCTGCGTGCGGCACGCCCAGTAGCGCTGGATGCTCTCTGCCAGGAGCGACTTTTCCGCTTGTGAGGAGTTCCCGTTGCCGGAGCGCCGGCTCAGGCCGGCGCCGGGTACCTGAGCGTGCCGGCTCAGCCGCCGCGAACCAGCCTTCCCGGGAGCGCCCCAGTGGCCTCATCGCCCCGGAACGTACACTGGCCGCGCTTGATGATGGCCTCGTAGCCTCTGACACGTTGAACCAGGCGGCGACCGCCAGCGGGCAGATCGAATACGGCTTCCGGACGCTTCAACGCCAGTCGCTGGAAATCGATGACGTTCACATCCGCGAGTTTTCCCGGTGCCAGCAGGCCGCGGTCGTCCAGGCCATAGGCGAGCGCGGTATCCCGTGCCAGCTTGCGAACGAGAAATGGCAACGGCATGCGCGCACCCTTGGTTCGATCGCGTCCCCAGTGGGTGAGGATGAACGTCGGCATCCCCGCATCGGCAATCACGCCGCAGTGCGCGCCCCCGTCCGACAAACCGAACAGCGCGTTGGGATGTTCCATGGAAGCCCGGAAGAAGTCGAAGTTGTACGTCTGGTAGCCGCCAAGTGGCTGATAGAACAGTTCCCTGCCCTCATCCCGCAGCAGCAGATCGTACATGACGGCGAAGGCATCCTGTCCCGTGCTGGCGGCGATGCCGGCGACACTGTCCTCGCGATCGGGCTCATAATTCGGATGCTCGCCCAGCGGAAAGATCTGCCACAACAAGTCCGCCACCTTAGTGCCCAGCATCGTGGTGCCGAGGTCCGCGGCTTCCGCCAGTATCTGCGCACGGGTGCCGGCGTCGCGCATGCGCGCCACCTTCGCCGCCAGCGGTAGCGATTCCAGTCCGGCGCGGAAGGTCGGGCAACGCTGGAACACGTGGAAGCTGGACTGCAGGCCGTGCAACAAGCCGGTGGGACGCCCCGCAATCTGCGGGCGTACTTCGAATCCCTCCGCGCGCGCGCCTTCCGCGACGTTGTACATACGATTGCCTTCGTAGGCCGCTGCTGAGGTCGCAACCAGCGTGACCGGCCGGCCGGTCTGACGCACGAACTCGCGTACCCAAGACCATTCCTCGTCTGTACCCAGATGGTCGGAGACGATCTCGTAAACCCCGTGCCTGAGCCCCTTCATCGCCAGCCCCAACGCCAGCATTTCGTCAGCTTCCGCAAAGGTGCCAGGCACATGCACGCCCTGGCGATCAGTGTGCAGCCACGTGCGCGAGGTGGAAAAACCCAGCGCCCCCGCCTGCAGCCCGGCCCGTATTTCAGCCTGCATGGCGCGCAGTTCATCCGGCGTGGGTACTGCATTGCGCTCGTTGCAGCGTTCCCCCATGACATAGGCACGCACGGCGCCGTGCGGCACCTGCGTACCGATGTCCATGACCCGCTGTCCGCTGTCGAGGGCATCCAGATACTGGGCGAACGATTCCCAGCGCCAGTCGATGCCTTCGGCGAGCGCCGATCCCGGAATGTCTTCGACGCCTTCCATCAACTCGATGAGGAACTGCTCGCTGCCCGGACGCACCGGCGCGAAGCCGACACCACAGTTGCCCATCACCGCCGTGGTCACACCATGCCAGCTCGAGGGCGCGAGCAGTGGATCCCACGTAGCCTGGCCATCGTAGTGGGTATGCACATCGACCCATCCCGGCGTAACCAGCGCACCCGATGCGTCGATGACCTCCCGTGCGTTACCCGATACCTGGCCCACGGCAACGATATGTTCCCCCTGGATGGCAACATCCGCCGTGCGCGCCGGATCCCCCGAGCCGTCGATGACAGTACCGCCGCGAATCAGTAGATCGTACATATCCCTCTCTCCCGCTGTTCCGATGAAACGGCAATCTATCACGGTCCTGGCGCACGCTGGATCGGGCGCATCTGCCACGCCCATCGAGACAACGACCGTCAACCGCCACCGCGCGGTTGCGACAGACTGCCGCCATGGTCAACTCCCTGCTCATCACTACCGTTGCCTGGGTCAGCATTGCCGCCATTTTCCGCTGCGAACCACCCGGCGAGCCGGTCCTGTACTCCGATCGTCCGTGCGAGGGAGCACACGAAATCCAGGTGCAGACGCCTCCCCAACTAGGCAGCGTGCCCACACCGGTCAGCGGAAAACGCGTCGACACGAAGGCCGCGGCCGCACCCCGGACGCGCCCACGCAGGACGGCCGCCACCCGGTCCACGCTGGAGGACCGGGTGCGTGCCTGCGATGCCGCGCGCACCGGATTGCGCGGGGTGCAGCTACGCCGGCGTCGCGGTTACACCATTGCCGAGGGCGCACGGCTGGCGGACGAAGCGGAGGAATACAAGGAAGTGATGCGGGAAAATTGCTGACCAGGGGGCATCAGCGGCAGGCCCGAAGCCGACCGTCAGTGGCGGGTCTGCACCACCTTGCCGGCCTTGGAAAGCACCGTCACCCGTTGCAGATCCACCAGCACCGCGACACCGGCCATGGCCTGATCGAAATGTCGTTCGATGGGGTGCATCTCATCATATACGCGCTGCCGAACGGCGGGATCGGTGACGACCCGCGCGGTGCCTTCCATCGTGCAATACACCGTATCGCCGATGTCACCATAGATGAACGCCATGTCCGGGCGGGTGCTGATGGTACGCAGCAGCGCATTGTCCGGGTTGCGCACCCAGAGCCCAAGCGTGTCAGGCGCATGGAAATGTGTGCTGCCATAAAACGAAATATGCGGCTTGCCGTGTTCGTCCACGTAGGACGCCGCCAGGGTTTTCTTTGCATCGATGGCCCGGTTGATACGTTCGCGAATGGTTTCGTCAACATCGATCATCACTTCGCTCCGGCTTGCCGTTTATGTGTTTGCGGCGCGAGCGGCTACCCGCGCCCCGCAGGCGGCGATAGTATCCAGTGAAACGCGGAGGTGCGACTTGATCCGACGTCATCGGGGTTATCTGGCTATCAGGGACGGCGAAACACCGGCCGAAAGCCGCGAACTGGAAACCGACGGCTACACCGTTCTGCGTGGGGTGCTGTCGCCGGCTGACGTGGCGTCCCTGCGCGCGGAACTGGAGGTGGTCTACGCGACGGTAGCCGCGGATGTACGCAATCCGCACCTCGAACCCGCCGAACGGGAGGACTTCCGTTACGCGATGTTCAACCGCTCGCCGCTGGCACAGGCAACCATCGCCAACCCCCGAATCCTCGAGGTCATCGAGCCCTTGCTGGGTGACGACTGCCACGTGATTGCTAACACCTGCTGGCGCAATCCTCCGCGCGCCGCGAATCAGCACGGCGGCGGATTCTGGCACATCGACGCCGGTCCGCACGTACCGCGACCGGAAGGCATTCCCTGGGACGAGCGCATTCCGTATCCGGTATTCGCCATCGGCGCTCACATCTACGTCAAGGATTGCGGCATCGAAAGCGGCCCGACCGGTGTCATTCCCGGCAGCCATCGGTCCGGCCGATTCCCGCCTGCGGACAGACTCGATGACGTTGCCCTGACCTGGGAAGGTCGTGGCGTGCATGCCATGGAAGCCCGCGCCGGCGACGTGGCCCTGTTCGTCTCCGATGTCTGGCATCGGCGGCTGCCTTCAGGCGAAGGCGATCAGGGTCGATTTTTCCTGCAGGCACACTACGGTCGACGGGACCTCGCGCAACGGGTGCTGACGACGCGGGAGGTCAATCACGTCTCCCCGCAGGCCATCGAGAGGGCGGCGTCAGCGCGTGAACGCAGGCTGCTTGGCCTGCATGACCCGTTCTTCTATGACGGCTGACCACCCACGCGTGTCAACCCACGAGGTCGCTCAGGCCAGGAACAGCCACATGCCGGCCGAGGCCAGCGACAGGACAATCCAGAACAGATAGGGGCTGAGATACACGACGATACGGGAGAGGTTCTCATTGCTGTAGCGTCTGAACTTCGACACGGGCTGCATATCCACCTCCAGGAAACGCGGAGACTACGGGATGCGCGGCCTCCTGCATCTGATGACCGCCAGCCGCCGATGAGCGGCACGAGCAAGTGTGCGGGAAATCACGCACGAGCCCTGTATGGAGTTGTCGGCCAGATGTCAGCGGGAGGTGGATCGCCGGAACCGGCGGCAGGCGGGAACCGGCTTGCCAATGACCTGAGTGCGACAGTCGTTAACCGTCGGCTCCGGCCTCGAACCACTTTTCAACGACTTGCGCTCGCAGCGCGGTGGAAAGTGAACCATCGAGGGCGGCGGTCAAATGGCTCCGGAAAGTGCCGAACAGAATCGAAACAATTGGTCACGATTGAAGGCTTTTTTTTCCGCGCCAGTTGAGTATTCTTTCCGCCTCAGCCGCCGATGCTGTATGAACATACAGTGCAATTCTCCTCGGCAGGGCGATTACACGGACTTACAGCCCGGCGGTTGAGGCCAATACTCTTCCGGCTGGCAAGCCGCCAGTCGCTTCTGTCAGGCTGGCACCGCGGGCAGCTTCTGTCGCCAGCCGAATTTTGCGTCCGCCACCGCAATGAACTCGGGATTGAGCACCGACTCCTTGGCGTTGTAGCTCAGATCGTCACCACTGGCCGCCCAGACGTCGCCGCCCGCGGCCTTGAGCACGGCGTGCGCCGCGGCAATGTCCCACTCCGAGGTGGGACCAAGACGCGGGTACAGATCCGCCCGGCCCTCCGCGAGGATGCACAACTTCAGTGAACTGCCGACCGGCGTGCGATCGACCGAGCCGAATGCCCCGGCCAGCTGTTCCAGGTACGTTTCAAGGCGTTCGCCACCGTGACTGCGGCTGGCCACCACGGTCAGCGGCTCACCCACCTGCCAGTCTCGCGTATGGATGCGCTCAACCTTGTCTCCGGCCCGGCGCCACGCCTCGCCAGTGCGGATATCACCCCAATAAAGCACGCCCTGAGCCGGCACCCCGACTATGCCGAACACAGCAGCGTGGCCCTCGATGAGCGCCAGATTGACCGTGAACTCACCATTTCGATTGATGAATTCCTTGGTGCCATCGAGTGGGTCGATCAGCCAGTAACGTTGCCAGCCACGCCGTTCCGCATACGGTTGCTGCGCTCCTTCCTCACTGAAGACGGGAATCTCGGGAGTCAGCCGGGCCAGCCCTTCGGTCAGCACCCGGTGCGAGGCGAGATCCGCCTTGGTGAGCGGCGAATCATCGTCTTTCGTGGACACCTCGATGTCCTGGGCGTAGATCACCATGATGGCGTCACCGGCCTTTTCAACGAGGTCGAGCAGTGCTTGCGTATCCATATTCCCTATCCTTGCTCCAGAAACTTGCGGGTGAGCGTCAGCGCGGCGATGGCTCGCGCCTCGTTGAATTCTCCCCCATGAATGAGGTCGTCCAGGGCATCCACAGGCCACGGCACCACTTCGATGGGTTCGGGCTCGTCCCCGGGCAGGCGCATCGGGTACAGATCCCGCGCGAACATGACGTTGATAGTGAAACCCATGTGACCCGGCGCGAGGTTGAGACGTTTCACAAACCGGACTTCGCGGGCGCCAAAACCGATCTCCTCCTTCAGCTCCCGGTCCGCCGCCAGTTCGAGCGGCTCGCCAAACTGCGCGCCGCCCTTGGGCAACGACAGCTGCCGCTCGTGGAAGCCGGCCGCGTACTCACGGATCAGCATCACCTCACGCCGGTCGTTAACCGCCACCACGATGATGCCGGGATGGCCTCGCACGGGGAGCCGTTCGTAGACCCGTTCCACCCCGTTGCTGAAACGGAGGTTGAGTTCCTCGATTGAAAACAGCCGGCTGCTGGCAAGCATGCGACGGCTGGTGATTTCAGGCAGCGGCGGCTCTTTCATGTTGCCGGTTCACCCATCTGACTCTGTCCCGTGGAGAAAACGCCGTATCATATCGGCCCTACGCGCATCGTGCGCCACGCGGCGGTCCTCAGCGGGCACATGACATTTTCGCAGCATCACCCGGACAGCCCAGGCTTGCCCAGGAAGCGGTCCTGGAAGCATCGGGCATGATCCACTGGCAAAGCATCGACACGGTGCTGTTCGACATGGACGGTACCCTGCTGGACCTGCGGTACGACAACCACGTGTGGAATGAACTGTTGCCCCGCCACTACAGCGCGGTGCATGGCGTGGCGACAAGCGACGCCAGCGACCGGCTGACCAGCCACATGCGCGATATTGCCGGAAGCATCCAGTTCTACTGCCTGGACTACTGGGCCCGGCATACCCAACTGGACCTCATGGCTCCGCACCGGGAAGCCACCCACCTCATCCGCTGGCGCCCCAACGCGCAGCCGTTCGTACGCGCCGTGCGGGCAAGCGGTCGCCGGGCATTCCTCGTCACGAATGCCCACAGAAACAGTATCGACATCAAGCACCTGCACAGCGGCGTCGGCCATGAACTGGATATCGTGGTGTCCTCGCACGACTACGGCGAGCCCAAGGAGTCCCAGGGTTTCTGGCGCGCGTTGATGGCAGCGCACCCGTTCGATCCGGCACGCACGCTGTTCATCGATGACAACCACCAGGTACTGGATGCCGCCCGTCGTTTCGGCATCGGGCAGGTACTGTCCATCCAGCAGCCGGACTCCTCCCGGCCGCACCGGAACGTTGTTGATTTCGCCGCCATCGACGACTTCGGCGGGCACATGCCGGACACCACAGCAGAATGACCGAACGCGTACGCCTGGATCAGTGGCTGTGGGCCGCCCGCCTCTACCGCACCCGGGCGCTGGCCAAGCAGGCGGTGGATGGTGGCAAGGTGCATATGGCCGGCCAACGGGCCAAATGTTCCAGGGCCATGAAAGTCGGCGACGAACTGCACATCTCGCGCCCGTGGTTCGATCTGACGGTCACGGTAACCGGACTGAGCGCCCGTCGAGGCGATGCCGAATCGGCTCGACTGCTCTATACCGAGTCCGAGGCCAGCGTGCGGGAGCGGGAGCAGATTCTGGCCCAGCGCCGCCTCGCAAGGGCGGGCCTGACGGCGCCGCGCCTGCGCCCGGACAAGCACGACCGTCGGGACCTGGTGGAGCTCAAGCGCCAGGATGACGCCTGACCGCGGGCAGACACCTGTGGACTGCGCCCACAAATCGCTCACACCGTCCCCAGATCAACTTGCAAATGCGAAACGTGTTCGGGTGGTCGCGGACCGTTGCTCTGGCATAATGCGCGGTCTTACGCCTTGGGAAGACACAAAACGATGGCCGCAAATCCTGAGCCCATGGTCGCCAAACCGACGACCACCGCCAGCGAATACACCGATTTTTCGACCGCCGCGCTCGCCGAGTGCGCCGTACGCAACGGTGAGGGCGAATTTGCCAGCAACGGCGCGATTGTCGTGCGCACCGGCAAGCGAACCGGACGCTCGCCCAAAGACCGCTTCATCGTCCAGGAGCCGTCCACGTCAGACGCCATCGACTGGGGCGCCATCAATCAGCCGATCAGCCCCGACGTATTCGATGCCCTGTGGGATCGCGTCCAGGTGCACCTGGCAGACCGTGACACCTACGTCTCACACCTGCATGTCGGCGCCGATCCGGAGCACTATCTGCCGATCGAAGTAACCACCGAGTACGCCTGGCACGCCCTGTTCGGACGCTCCCTGTTCATCGTGCCCTCCAGCTTCAACCCGCATAACAAGCAGGTGTGGCAGATTGCGAACGCACCGGAATTTACCTGCGTGCCCGAACGCGACGGCACAAACAGCGACGGCACGGTGATGATCAACTTTGCCCAGCGCAAGGTGCTGCTGGCCGGCATGCGTTACGCCGGTGAAATGAAGAAGTCCATGTTCTCCGTGCTCAACTTTCTGCTGCCGGAGAAAGACGTGCTGCCAATGCACTGTTCCGCCAATCAGGGCGAGAACGGTGACGTCACCTTGTTCTTCGGTCTCTCCGGTACCGGCAAAACAACCCTGTCCGCCGATCCTTCGCGCTTCCTCATCGGCGACGACGAACATGGCTGGGGCCGCGGCACCGTGTTCAACTTCGAAGGCGGTTGTTACGCGAAGTGCATCAACCTGTCACGCAAGAACGAACCGGTCATCTACGACGCCATCGCCTTTGGCGCCATCGTGGAGAACGTGGTTATCGATGCCACCACGCGGGACCCGGACTACACGGACGACTCGCTGACGGAAAACACCAGGGCCTGCTATCCGCGCGCCAACATCGAGCTGAAGGTGGATGACAACCGCGGCGGCGAACCCAACAACATCATCTTCCTGACCTGCGACGTCAGTGGCGTCCTGCCTCCCGTGGCGATTCTGTCCAAAGAAGCGGCCGCCTACCACTTCCTGTCCGGGTATACCGCACAGGTGGGGTCCACGGAAATCGGCTCAACGGAAGCTTACAAAGCCACGTTTTCCACCTGTTTCGGCGCGCCCTTCTTTCCGCGACCAGCAGGCGTGTACGCCGACCTGCTCATGAAACGTGTGGCCGAATTCGGCTCGCGCGTCTACCTGGTGAACACCGGCTGGACAGGCGGCGGCTACGGAGTGGGCAAGCGCTTCGACATTCCGGTCACCCGCGCGATCATCGCCGCAATTCAGTCCGGCGCCCTGGACAACGTGACCGTGAATCACCTGGACGGCCTCAACCTGGACATCCCCACCACGGTACCCGGCGTCGATGCCAGCCTGCTGAACCCGCGCGAAGCGTGGGCCGACAAATCAGCCTACGATGCCGCGGCTGACAGCCTGGCGACAAAGTTCCGGGAGAACTTTCGCAAGTTCAAGGTCGACGACAACATCGTCGCCGCGGGTCCCAGGTAACGACGCGGATATCCGCTATCGGTACATGCATCGCATGTACCGGTGGCAGGTGCCGCAACGGTGCAAACCGGTTACGCTCCGCGCATGAGAGCGCACCCACAGATACCCGAAACCAGGCGACGGGCCCTGCACGCCAGTCGTCTTGCGCCCACGCAACTGCTTTTCCGCGGCGTAGAGAAGGAAAGCCTGCGCATCCGCCCCGACGGCATGCTGGCGGATACGCCCCATCCGGAGGCGCTCGGCGCCCCACTGACGCATCCACAGATCACCACGGATTTCAGTGAATCCCAACTGGAGCTCATCACCGGCGTGCACGCCAGCCCGGAGGGCTGCATCCGGGAATTGACGGACGTCCACCGGTTCGTTTACTCCGCGCTGGGCGACGAGATGCTATGGCCCGCCAGCATGCCCTGCATGCTCCCGGATGCCGATGCCATTCCGATCGGCCGTTACGGTACCTCCAACAAGGGCATGACAAAGACCGTATACCGCCGCGGGCTGGCCAATCGCTATGGCGCGACGATGCAGACGATCTCCGGCATCCACTACAACTTCTCCGTGTCGGAGGAACTGTTGTCGACGCTGGGCTGGATGGACCAGGACGCCCGCACCGACGCGTACTTCGGCCTCATCCGCAATTTCCGCCGGTACTCCTGGCTGCTGATCTACCTGTTCGGCGCCTCCCCGGCCATCTGCCGGAGTTTTGGCAGCGAACAGCAAACGGGCCTCAAGCCTTTCGACGAAGGCTCGCTGCACCTGCCCTGGGCAACGTCCCTGCGGATGGGACCGCTGGGCTACCAGAGTGATGCCCAACGCACGCTGCATGTCAGCTACAACTCGCTGGCCGACTATGCCGCGTCCATTCGCCAGGCGTTGTCAATCCACCATCCGCCCTACACCCGCATCGGTGTACGCGTGGACGGTGAGTACCGCCAGCTGTCCGACACGCTGATCCAGATCGAAAACGAGTTCTACGGCACGATACGACCCAAGCGACCAATCCACGCGGGTGAGCGACCTCTTACGGCGCTCCTGGAACGCGGCGTCGGCTACGTGGAAGTGCGTTGTCTAGACCTCAATCCCTATCTGCGCGTGGGGATCGACGAGGAACAGATTCGCTTCCTGGACACCTTCCTGCTGTTCTGCCTGCTGGCGGACAGCCCGCCGGACTCACCGGAGGAGTCCGCACGCATGCACCGCAATCAGGTGCTAACGGTACAGCGCGGACGGGAGCCGGGCATCCAGTTGGAGACCGCGGCGGGCACCGTGGCACTGGACGACTGGGCGAACACGCTACTGGACGCCTGCGCAAGTATTGCCGCCTGGCTCGATGAGCGTACGACGTCGTCCGGGCATGCCGAATCACTCAGTCGGCAGCGCGCCCGCGTGGCAGACCCGGAACAGACGCCCTCGGCGCAGCTCCTGGCGGCAATGCGCCAGCAGCAGATGCCGTACTTCCGCACGGTGATGAATCAGGCCCTCGCCCACAACGAATGGTTCCACGCGCATCCTCTCGATGCGGAGGAACTCGACGCACATCGAGCGACCGCGCGACGCTCGGTGGAAGAACGGGCAGCCATCGAGGCCGCCGACAGCGAACCATTCGACGTCTACCTGCAGCACTACCTGCGCCTGCCGTGAACTTTCTCGCGCACTGCGCGCTGGCCGAACTGGCCACCGAGGCATCCGGGCACGGACTCATCGCGGGTGGCATCCTGGGCGATCTCTGGAAAGGCCCTCTGCCGGCACACTGGGAAACCGAAACCCTGCTCGGCGTACGCCTTCACCGGCGCATCGACGCCGTGTCCAACCGCCACCCCGCCATCCGGCGCAGTTGCGAGCGCTTTCCCCCCAACCTGCGGCGCCTCGCGCCGGTGCTTGTCGATATTCATGCCGATATCGCGCTTGTCGCACATTGGCGAGACTGGTTCGACATCGACGTGGACGCTTTCGCCGCCCGTTGCTACCAGTCCCTGGAACAGGCCCTGCCGGGATCACCCGGCCTGTCGGAGTCCGCGCTGCGGTTCCTGGAATACCTTCGGCGTGAAGATCTGCTGAGCGCATACGGCACCTGGGACGGTGTCCGTCTCTGCCTTCGCGGTGTCGGTCGTCGCCTGGGTGACCCGACGTTCGACACGCAGGCGCTGCCCGCCTGCCAGGCACTCTCGGCGCATCTGCTGGACGACTTCCGTGCGTACTTTCCGGACCTGCTCTACGAAGCCCGTCGGTTCGTCAGCGACGCAACGTCCGCGCCTTCAGGTCTGCACGATGAAATTGGTGAACAACAGATCGCTCACCACCGGTGAACCGGACTCCTTCTGGAAGAACGCCTGAAGTTCCTTCAGCGCCTCCGCACGCAGCGATTCACGCCCGTCTGCCGAACTGACCGTCGCCTGATCCTGACGCGAGAGCGCCAGCACAAGCAGGTTGCGCACGGCGGGCATGTGCGACAACAGCGCTCCGTGGGCGGATGGACTTTTCACCTGCAGCGAAATATCCGCCTTGAGGTAGGACAGCCGGCCCGTTTCCGAGACCCCGACATTGGTGACCAGCGTGGGTTGGATGCCGACATATTTCACTTCCTCACTCATCGGCCCCGGTTCGTCTTCCGCGCGCGCCCCGATGGGAAAGACACACAATCCCAGGAGGAGGATTCCAGGTAACCGGCCACGGGCCAGTACAGCGGGAAGACGGAAAATTAGGGCCATGGTATGCGGCGTCCGATGAAGCTTTACCCGCAAGCGTAGTTGACCCGGGCGATACCGCCAGTAACCTTCGGCGTTCCCAAACCAGCAGGCACATCCATGAAAGCCGTCCTTTGCACGCATTTCGGCATGCCGGAAGAACTCGAACTCGCGGAGATTCCCGATCCGGTTCCGGGCCAGGGACAGCTCCTGGTGGAAGTTCATGCTGCTGCCCTGAATTTCCCGGACGTGTTGATGATCCAGGGGAAATACCAGAGCCAGCCGCCCATGCCGTTCTCCCCTGGCGGCGAGATTGCCGGGGTCGTTGCCGCACTTGGTCCCGGCGTCACGGACTGGTCAGTGGGCGATCGCGTGTTCGGCGGTACCGGGTCCGGCGGCTTCGCCCAGAAAGTCGCCGTGCCGGCAGGTGCCATGCGGCGCATCCCCGATGGAATGGACGACGCCACGGCTTCCGGTATCAGCACCACGTACGGCACGTCCTACTACGCCTTGAAGCAGCGGGCGGCACTGATGCCGGGTGAAACGTTGCTGGTCACTGGCGCCGGGGGCGGTGTTGGCATCGCCGCGGTGGAGCTCGGCAAGGCGATGGGGGCAACCGTCATCGCCGCCGCCAGCTCTGACGACAAACTGGCCCTGGCGCAGGCCGCGGGCGCGGATCACCTGGTGAACTATGCCGATGGCAAGCTCAAGGACAAAATCAAGGCGCTCACCGGCGGGCGTGGCGTGGACGTGATCTACGATCCGGTCGGCGGCGCGCTGTTCGACGATTGCATGCGCTCCATCGCCTGGTACGGGCGTGTGCTGGTCATCGGCTTTGCTGACGGCCAGATTCCGAAACTCCCCACCAATCTGGTGCTGCTCAAGAGCTGCCAGGTTATCGGCGTTTTCTATGGCGCCTGGACGCAACGCGATCCGCAAGCGACCGCGGCAAACATGCGGGAGATCCTCGAGTTCTTCACCTCGGGCAGACTGGCGCCGCGAATCGGTGCCCGTTTTGCCATGCACGACTACGCTGCCGCGATGCGCTGCCTGATGGAGCGGCGGGCGCTCGGCAAGGTCGTACTGGAGATCGGAGCATGATCGAACGGCTGCGGCGGCTCTGGGCACTGGCGATTCCAGCGCTCACCGGCACCCTGCTGGCGGCGGCGCTGGGCATGGAACACCTGCTCGGGCTCGAGCCTTGCCCGCTGTGCCTCATGCAACGCATCTGGATGATCGTCGCCGGTCTCGTCTGCCTGGCCGCACTGCTGCATCGCGGCGGCCAGCGACTCTACGCCGGACTCGGCGCCTTCGCCGGTCTCGTGGGTGGCGGCTTTTCCATAAGGCATCTGTACCTGCAGAGCCTGCCCGAAGATCAGGCGCCCTCCTGCGGCCCTGACCTGGGCTACATGTTCGAGAACTTCCCGCTGCGGGATGTGCTGGCCGCCATGACACATGGCACCGGTGACTGCGCCAAAGTGGAGAATCTCATCGATGTGCTCATTCCCGTTGGCGCCCTGGGCGGTTTCATCGCCATCGTACTGATCTGCACGCTGGCCATCCTCCGCCGCTGAAACCGTCAGCGTCGCGTCCCCGCGTCCGCCCGCCTGCGGTCGACCGTCCCCACCCGGTCGGCTGCCTCGCCTGCGCCAGGGGCGGCGTTCGCCCTCTTTGCGTATTCACTGAAGGGGCCGACTGGCGGAATTCCAATTCGTTGCTACTTTTACCGAGACAGTCAACGGCGAGGGGGCCATGAACAAGACAGTCTACGGATTCAACGACCGCTTCCATACCGCGCGGCAGCGCCTGCTGAGCTACCTGCTCAAACTTGGCCACGCCATCGACGCCGACACGCCCGATCTGGCCAGCGCCCTGACCGTACGCTTCTGCGATACGCTGGTGGACTATCTGGCGACCGGCCACTTCCAGATTCTGGACAAACACCGGCCGACGGCGGATGAACTGGCCGCGTGTGAGGCGACCACCCGCAAGGCGCTGGCCTTCAGCGACCGGTTTGGCAACGGCGAAACACCTGACCTGGCCGAATTGCGCGTCTCACTCGAGCGCCTGGCGCTGCTCCTGGACAGCCGCATGGATATCGAGGACGAAGTGCTGCAGCGCTCCGACCGGGTCGCGCAACCTCTCCGCGCGTCGACCGCAAGAAACCGACCTGCGACGGCGGTCGCCTGACGCGACCACGCACGATGAAGCCCGTCACCGCTGTCCTCATCTGCTGCCTCGCCATGGTCAGCAGTTGCAGCGGCGGCGAGCAACCCACCGGACGCTGGAACGTCGCGGTACAGGGACTGTTCGCTGCGGCGGTGAGCACCGATGCCCGACTTGTCATCGCCGGCTCCATGAACCACGGCACGTCCGTGTGGCAGATGCCCGAGTTCGAACGACTGTACGACTGGCGACACCGGAGCGGGGAGAACCTCGAACTGGTTGCCGCGGCCTTTTCACCCGATGGCACCCGCGCCGTCACCTGCGATCCACGGACACTGGTGCTGTGGGACACCAGTTCAGGCAACTCGCTGCAGTTCTGGGGACTTCCAGGCGCCGCCCAGGACCTGGCGGTGATGCCAAACGGTCACGAGGTGCTGCTGGGCCTGGAAGATCACAGCGCGCTGCTGTTTGACGCCGCGGATGGCAGCCATCGACGCACCTTCCTCCACGAAGGCGTGGTGAGTGCGGTTGCGCTGAGCGCGGATGGCAAGCTGGCACTAACCGGCGCGGACGACAACGCAGCCCGACTCTGGTCGGTGGAGACCGGCACGCTGCTGTTTCGATTCGACCATTCAAGCCCAGTTCGTACCGTGGCCATTTCGCCTGACGGCAAACGTCTCTTCACCGCCGCCACCAACGCGGAGGTACGGCTGTGGGACGCGGAAACGGGGAAGGTGCTGCAGCGGATATCGGATCGGAACAGCAGCATTACCCAGGCGGCCTTCGCGGCTGACGGCAGTTTTGTGCTGACCGCCGAACTGGGAGGTCAGATCGATCGCATCAGCGTAGCCTCTGGCCGCCGCGAACGCTCATGGCGCCTGCCGGGTGCAGATTTCTCGCGCCGCCGCGGTACCGGCGTGCTTGCTCTGAACGTCACGCCGAATGGCCGTTCCTGGGCCGTCAGCGGCGACGGGTGGATCATCTCGCTGGATTGAGAAAGCGATCACGCGAATTCAGCAAATATCCATAATTCGACGTCGCATTTTGCAATTGCCCCCATAGCCCCTGCGTAAAACGTGGTGCTATATTGCACGTCAGGAATTTGCCGCAGTTTGTGCAACTATCCTTAACGAATACAAGAACTAAGAAACCTTTCCTCGTCAGGATTCCGGGGAGTGCGCAAACACTTCGGTTTATGACGGGGCCAGTCGGTGGATCGCCGTGCTGGGAAATAGAGGTTCAGGGGGGTGAATTCCGCCGGTTTGACTGGCGGAATCAACAGGACAACATCATGGCGGATGTACCACGCCGCATACTTGTCGTGAACGGCAAAGGTGGATGTGGCAAGACCACGGTGGCTACCAACCTTGCGGCGATGCTGGCAAGGGGTTTCAGGTCGCCCGACGGACGGCACTCCGGTCCTCGCCAGGTATCGCTGATCGATCACGATCCGCAGGCGAGCAGCAGCTACTGGGCAAGCCAGCGCAGCAGCGAACTGCCGCCGATCCATGTGATCCCGGCGCACCAGCGCACCGGTATGTACCAGACACAGGCCTTTGCCTTCCGAATTCCCTTCGATACCGACGATGTCATCATTGATGCGCACTCCAACACCCGCGACCGCGATCTCGAGTCCCTGCTCAAGCAGAGCGATATCGTGCTGGTGCCGATTCTGGCCTCGCCCATCGACATTCGAGCCGGCGGCAGTTTCATCACCGAGCTGCTCACGCACCGCATCTTCCGCGCCGCACCACGACCGGTTGGTGTCATCGCCAACCGGGTACAACCGAATTCGGAAACAGCGTTGAAGCTTCAGCATTTCCTGCAGTGCCTGGACGTGCCAAACGTCGCCACCTTCCGCGACACAGGCGCCTACCATGAAGGCATGGAGCGCGGCTGTGGCATCTGCGAACTGCCGCCTTCCCGAACGACCCGCCGCGAATACGCCGAATGGCGCGCACTGGTTCGGTGGATCGATGATCAGCCACTGGGCAACACCCGATCTTCGTCTGGCATCCGCTCCATGCCGCTGGCGGCAAACCGGCGCAACGAACCAGGCACTTCCATCCGCGCCTGACGCGTTCGCAGAGAGCCGGTGGATCCGGGTTCGGGTCTCCGCCGGAACAACGGACTCTGGCAGACTGCACGCATGATCACCGCGCAGAACATCCTCTTCAAACGTGGCGAGACGACCATCTTCGAGGGGTTGTCATTCGTCGTACACGCCGGTCAGAAGGTTGGCATCGTCGGCCGCAACGGTGTCGGCAAATCCACGCTGTTCCGCTTTTTCCGCGACGGCCTGGAGCCGGATACCGGCGATCTGACCTTTCCTGACGGCTGGCGCATCAGTCGCCTGCGCCAGGAGGTCGACGGCGGCGCACGCCCGGCACTGGAGTTCGTGATCGACGGGCATCGCGACTTGCGGAACGTCGAGACGGCGCTGGCCCGGGCGGAGGCGGACCCCGACACCGACGGCGCCACGCTTGCCGCGCTGCATGCGCGCTTTGACGATCTCGGTGGTCACACGGCCCCCGCGCAGGCAGCCGCCATACTGCATGGCCTCGGTTTCGACGCCGACGCGCTGCAACGACCGTTCAATGCGTTTTCAGGTGGCTGGCGTATCCGTCTGGGCCTGGCTCAGGCACTCATGCAGCCCGCCGATCTGTTGCTGCTGGACGAACCGACCAACCACCTGGACCTGGAAGCGACACTCTGGCTCGAGCAGTTTCTCTCCCGGTTCGACGGCACGTTGCTGGTAATCGCCCACGATCGTCAGTTTCTCGATCACGTTTGTTCGCACACCTTGCACCTGATCCAGGGAACCGCGCGCGTCTACCGCGGCGGCTACACCCAGTTCGAGCGTGCACGCGCCGAAGAAGCCCTGCGCGAGACGCGCCAGGCGGAAAAACGCGACGCAGAGGTGGAGCACATCCGCAAGTTCGTCTCGCGCTTTCGTGCCAAGGCCAGCAAAGCCGCCCAGGTACAGAGCCGCTTGCGGGTACTGGAGAAGCTGCTGGACGTCGCACCGGCCCGGGTCGACAGCCCGTACCGGGTGACGTTTCCGAACCCGGATCGCATGTCCAATCCGCTGCTGCATCTTCGCGACGTGAGTATCGGTTATGGCGCCGTCACCGTGCTGCGCCGGATCTCACTGTCTCTGCTGCCCGGTGACCGGGTCGGGGTGCTGGGCGCCAACGGGGCCGGGAAGACCACGCTGCTGCGCGCGCTGGTCGGCGATCTGCCCGTGCAACAGGGCGATTTCAGCCGCGGCGACTACGCCAGCACCGGCTACTTCTCGCAACACCAGATGGAGGTGCTGGATGGCTCGCTGACACCGCTGGCGCAATGCATCCGGCATGCACCGTCGCTGACCCAGCAGGCGGCACGCAATCTGCTGGGGGGCTGGGGTTTTGACGGCACCATGGTGGAGCGGCCGATTTCCACCCTGTCCGGCGGCGAGAAAGCCCGCCTTGTTCTGGCCCTGATCGCCTACGACAAGCCCGCGATTCTGGTGCTGGACGAGCCGACCAACCACCTGGACATCGAGATGCGCGACGCACTGGCGCTGGCGCTGCAGAACTACGAAGGCGCCCTCGTCGTGGTATCGCACGATCGGCATATGATCGAAGCGGTATGTGACGAGCTCTGGCTGGTACGCGACGGTGGGGCCGGCAGGTTCAAGGGCAGCCTGGACGACTACCTGGCGCTGCAACGGATGCCAGCTGACGTTGAGGATGGCAGCCGCAACGAGATGGGCGCCGGGGCTTCCCGGCGGGCGGACCGGCAGCAGCGTGCCGCCGCACGCCAGCAACGCAGCGAGGAACGCAAGGCGCTCAAACGCCTGGAAGCCGACATGGAGAAAACTGCGTCCGCGCTGAAACAGCTCGAATCGCGGCTTGCCGATCCGGAAGTCTATGCCGGCCTGTCGCAAGATGAGCTCACAGGGCTGCTGCGCGATGCCGCCGCGACACGGCAGCGCCTGGAATCCATCGAAAACGCCTGGATGCAGGCCGCCGAGGCGCTCGAGACGGACGATGCCTGACGGTACCCCGACAGCGGAAATCAACGTCACCACGGAGATCGTACGGACGCTTCTGGCGCAGCAGGCCCCCGAATTCGCGCAGATGCCCCTGGCGATTGCCGCAAACGGCTGGGACAACACCCTTGTTGCCGTCGGCGATCGATGGCTGGCGCGGCTGCCCCGGCGGGCGCTGGCCGCGCCTCTGATCCGCCATGAACAGCAGCTGCTGTCATTCCTTGCGCCAAGACTACCGGTACCGGTCCCCGTACCGATTCGAAGCGGCGTGCCAGGCACCACATATCCCTGGCACTGGAGCCTTGTCGAACGTCTGCCTGGCGAGCCGGCTACCCGAGCGGCGCTGAATGACAACGGCGTGCTGCAATGGGCGGACTTTCTTGCCCACCTTCATCGCCCCCAGGACGCGCGCACCGACCCACCGGCGCCACTCAACCCCTACCGCGGCGTACCGCTGACCGAACGTTCGGCCAGCGTTCATGAGCGCCTGGCACAACTGCAACAACTCGACCATCCCGTTTCCGGGACGCTGCTGGACGTCTGGCGGCGCGCCCAAGCAGCACCAGTGGCAACCGTCGCGACCTGGCTGCACGGCGATCCCCATCCCGGCAACATCCTCACACGTGACAGCGCCCTGAGCGCCGTCGTGGATTGGGGGGATGTGACGGCCGGTGACCCGGCCGGCGACCTCGGCAGCCTGTGGCTGCTGGCGGACGATCTATCAGCCCGCGAGCGCGCGCTGGCGCTTTACCGGGAGAGTGCGCGATACCCACTCACCACAGCGGGCTGGCAGCATCTCGTTTCCCGCGCTCGGGGATGGGCATTCGCCTACGGCGTCATGCTCCTTGGCGCCGGCCTCGTCGACAATCCAGAGCACGCGGCGGTGGGCCGTCGCGCTCTGGCAAACCTGACGGCGGACCCCGGCCTGTAGATCCCCAACCGAATGTTTGTTCGGGAGTCTGACGAGCGGAATTCGCGACATCACGGCGGGAACGCGTACTCAGTCGCCGCTCGCCGGTTCCGGAGCGCTCGGAGGCGCCTGGTCGAACCGCATCACCTGGAAGCGCAGCGTTCCATCCGATTCGCGATCGCCCAGCAGGAACGTAACGGCTTTTTCCTGCCCCTGCCGGCGGACCACGAGTTCCAGCGCCTTGCCCGACTCGACCAGACTCCTGTCCAGCGCATCCACCGTGTCGACGGCTTTCCCATCAATCGACAGTACGATGTCGCCGGCTTTCAGATCGTCCTGGCTGCCCGGTGCATGCAGGACCAGGATACCTGTCCCCACGCCGAAGTAGCCGGCCAGATCGCCCTCTGCCTGTACGAGCACCAGATCAGGCGCGCCATGTTCGATGGTGATACGACGCTGACCCGCTGGTCCAACCATTTCAACCAGCGGCGCCATGTTCTGCACCATGGCGGCAATGGCGCCGTGCATCATCGCGGTGGTTTCCACCGTGACCGTGTGCTCTTCGCCTTTGCGCAGATAAACCACCTCGACCCGATCGCCCGGTGCCAGCGCCTTCAGTTCGGTACCGAGGGTGCGGCCGGGGTTCTTGAGCCCCAGCAAAGAGGTATCGCCAATGCGTATGAGGGTGTCACCGGCCGTTATTCCCGCAGCGGCGGCGCCACCGCCCGGTGTCACGCCAATCAGACCCACGCCATTCTCGTCGCCTTCGCCATCGAGCAGCACGCCGAGCATCGCCCGCTTCGAATCGACCCCATCCTCCGCGTACACCGCCGCATAGGCAGCGCCGAGGTCAGCCGCCGCCTGATCCAGCCGTTCACGCGCTGCCTGGATACGGGCTTCCAGTTCCGGATCGCCGGCACGCACCGCCAGCGGCGTGAAGGCTGTCGCCACAGTGGCCAGGAACAAACCAGTGCCCATCAATTTGCGTATGTTCATTGTCGTTTCCCAATTCCTCACTACTCGCCGGATCGTGGGTTCGCACCCACCGCCAGCACTCAGTAAACGGCGAACTGCACCTGCGGCGCTGGCGTGGACTGCAGTGCACGCAAGGTTTCCAGCAACTCGACACGCCGCTGCCACAATGCAGCCCGGCGCGCTGCGGTCAGCGGGATGGCATCCCCGCCCACCCCGTTGAGCTCCGCGTCGATATCCGCCAACCGGAACATCAGCGCCTGTTCACTCGATGACCCGCTGGGCTGGTTGACCTGCAGGATTTCGCGCTCCAACACCCGCGAACGCGCAACCAGCTCAGAAATGCCGGAATCCGGCGCCGCAAGGCGACTACTCTCGGGCACACCCAGCAGAAACACACCGCTCGCGAGCAGCACACCGGCAGCCAGACCCGCCCAACCCCACCGTGCCGCCTGGCCACCGTGGCGACTTCTTGCCTGCCGGTCAGCGCGTGCCTCGATACGGGCCCACAAGTCGGGCGACGGCGGCACGGCGACGTCGAGCTGACGCAGCGCCGCCCTTGCCGCCGTGAGTTCACCAAGCAACTGTTGCGCCTGCACATCGCCGCCGATTGCGGCGACCTGCGCGGCGTCTACGGGCTCGCCATCACGAATGGCAAGCAAGTGTTCCAGGTTCGATTTTCTTTCCATCTTGTTTCCGCCAGTGTGCCAGCAGGGTCTCGTAGCCCCTGGCCAGCTGGGATTTGGAGAAGCTTGCGGTCTTGCCCATCAGCTCACCTATTTCGCGGTGCGTGTATCCTTCCACGTCATGCAGCCAGATGACCATGCGGGTCTCGGGTTGCAGCAGGGTGAGCGCGCGCTCGATGTCCGATTCGCCCGCAACCCGGGACTCCCCGTCCAGGTCATCGATACGATCATCGGGCTCTTCCGCCGCGCGACGCTGATGCCACGGGGACCGCAGCCGCATCAGGCATTCGTTGACGGTGATCGAACGCACCCAGCCGACGAGTGCTTCCACTGCCCGCACATCCGAAGCGTTTTCGATAACCCGCACGAAGACGTCCTGTACGACCTCCTCGGCCGCCATGCGGTTGCCAAGCATGCGCCATGCCATGCCAAGAACCCGGGGTGAGACCAGCCGGAAGAAATGGCCATGGCTTGCGCGATCACCACGCAATACGCCACGGGCAATTTCCGGTGGCACGGCGATATTGGCAAAACCGGTCATATCTTCCCTGATGCGCCACGGCACCGTTTGGTCGCAGATTCAGTCAATTTTTTTCCTTCGGATGGCTGACACCATCCTCCGATTGGCCAGAAACGCAAACAGCCTTATCATCCGAACGTTCGTTCTGTTTCTCATCACAGCACCTGTACGCGGCCCGAGGATACCCATGCCCGCACGGCTCTCCCGGCACGATCTTCTCATCTCCCTGGCCGACGTCTTCCGGACCCACGGCTACGCCGGCGCATCGCTGGCCCTGCTGGCCGAACGATCCGGATTGAGCAAGGCGAGCCTGTACCACCACTTTCCGGGCGGCAAACTCGAGATGGCGACCAGCCTGCTACGCACCACAGCGGCGGACGCGGGCACCACGACCTTTGATCATCTGAACACGGATCAGCCGCCCTTCACCCGACTGCAGGCGATGCTCGATGGTTTCATCCTGTATACCCTCGGGGGACGCAGACCTTGCCTGCTGACGATTCTCGGCCGCTCATCGACACCGGAACTGCACCAGGCGGTGCAGGATCTCATGCGTACCTGGCAGCATCAGCTGGAGGCAACGTTCACGGCGATCAAGGGCATCAAGCCAAAACGCGCGGCGCGCCTTGCCGAGGAGATGCTTTGCGGCTTATATGGCGCCTCACTGATGGCCGAACTGCAGGGCGACCCCGGATATGTGGAACGGGCTGTAAAACGCGCACGCAAGGTCATCGACAGCCTCAACTGACAGCGGAACTCCCATGCAACGCCAGTTTCCCCAGACCCGCCTGCGCCGCAACCGCCGACACGACTTCCTGCGTCGACTGGTGCGCGAGACCGAACTCACGCCATCGGACCTCATCTATCCGATGTTCGTCATTGCAGGCGAAAACCAGCGTCAGTCGGTCACCTCGATGCCCGGCATCGAGCGCCTGTCGGTCGACCTGCTTTGCGAGCAGGCGATGCGCGCCCACGAACTCGGCATTCCCGCCATTGCGCTGTTTCCCAACGTCAACACCTCGCTGCGGACGGAAAAGGGCGAAGAAGCGCACAACCCGGATGGGCTGGTTCCCACGGCGGTGCGCGCCATCAAAAGGGCCGTTCCGGCACTGGGCGTGATCACGGACGCCGCACTCGACCCTTACACCTCCCACGGTCACGACGGCATCATCGGCGCGGACGGTCATATCGACAACGACGCAACGGTCGCCGCCCTTCAGGCCCAGGCGCTCGTCTGCGCGCAAGCCGGGGCGGATATTATTGCGCCATCCGACATGATGGACGGCCGCATCGGCGCCATACGTCAGGCACTCGATGGCGGGGGGTTCGACACCATCGCGATCATGTCCTACGCCGCCAAGTACGCCTCTGCCTACTACGGCCCGTTCCGTGACGCTGTCGGTTCCTCAGTGACCCTCGGCACCGCCGGCAAGGACACCTATCAGATGGACCCGGCGAACACGGATGAAGCGCTCCACGAAGTGCGCATGGATATCGACGAAGGCGCCGACATGGTGATGGTGAAACCCGGGATGCCGTACCTGGATATCGTGCGCCGTGTGCGCGACGCCTTCCAGGTGCCGACATTCGTGTATCAGGTCAGCGGTGAGTACGCCATGCACGCGGCGGCGATCGACAATGGCTGGCTGGCGGAGAAAGTCATCCTGGAATCGCTGCTCTGCTGCAAGCGAGCCGGTGCGTCCGGCATTCTGACCTACTTCGCGCCCCGCGCAGCCCGGCTCCTGGCCTGAGCCCAACCACGTCAAGGCCGCGCCGAAACCGAGCGGCCATGCTGCAGATTCCTGGCAGGCTGCTCTTGTCAGCTCGCTGCCAGGGCGCCCGGTTGTGCGCCACATGCCCGGCTGCTTCAGCGTTCAGAGCACGGTCAGCGGCCAGCCGGCCGTACGCCACTGCGCGCATTCAACCGCCAGTTCGCTGGCGGACAACGGGTGCGCCGCCAGCCAGCCGGGTGGCAGTACCAGCGTGAATTGCCCGGATGCCATCCGCAGCGACGGCTGTGCCGGCGAGTGGGTATCCAGGCGGGTGCGCTCGAGAATCACCGCCAGGCGCAGCGCCAGCACGGCAGCACGCAGCGCTGGAGAAGCCAGCTTGCCGGTCACCTGCAGAGGCAACCCCCGCCGGTGTCCCCGCACGAGAACAATCAGTTGCTGCAACGCCAATTCGCTGAACCCGCCGGGACGAGCGTTCTGAACGATGTAGGCGCCATGGCGCTGGTGCCCGCTGGCTGACACCGCAAGACCGATCTCGTGCAACGCGGCGGCATGCTGCAACAACCGGCGCGTCCCGCTGTCCACCCCGTGCTCGGAAGGGAGGGACGCCACTAGCGCATCCGCGGTCCGCGCCACGCGGCTGCTCTGCTCCCGATCGACCCCGAAACGTGCCGCCAGCGCGGTCACCGCTGCGTCATCCGCATCCAGCCGCGCGCCACACTGCAGGGCATCCAGAATTATCCCGTGCGGAAGAGTGGCTTCGCAGAACTCGACGTTGTCGATGCGCAGCGCCCGCATCAGGGCACTCAGTATCGCCACACCGGCAGGAAAGATATCCACCCGCTCCGGCGCCAGTCCGGGCAAACCCAGGTCGGCCAGCCAGTGGCCCTCCGCGAACGCCGTTTCCACCTCGGCGATCGCGGCCAGGGAAATGCTGCCCCGGCCAAACCCATTGGCTTCCGTCACCCGCAACAACGATTCCACGCTGCCCGACGTCCCAACAACGCTGCACGCCTGATGAACCGCCGCCAGACCGGCAAGCGCTGCCTCGACACGCGCCCTGGCAAGCGGATACGTGGCGGCAACCAGCTCGGGCTGGGCGAAGAATTCATCGGTGAGGGAAACGCAGCCGATTGCCAGCGACGTCGCCCGCCGCGTTTCCCGGTTTCCGGTAACAGCATCGCTCCATACGAGTTCGGTGCTGCCGCCTCCGATATCGACGACGAGTTGCCTTCCGCCGTCAGCCGCCATCCGTCCGCCCCGATACCAGGCGACTGCCAGCTCGATCAGTCGGGCCTCTTCATCCCCTGACAGCACCGTTACTGGTACGCCGAGGATGTCGCCCGCCGGGGCAAGGAACCATTGACGGTTTTCCGCGACGCGCAACGCATGCGTACCACGCGCCAGCATGCGCTCCGGCGGTACCCCGCGCAGACGCTGGGCGAACCGGCTCAGCGCCGCCAGGCCGCGCTCGACAACTGCATCGTCCAGACGGCCGTCACGAAACCCCCGCAGAAGCTGCACCTTTTCCTTTCGTCGCTCGAGCACACGCAGTTCAGCGCCATCCCAGGCAGCGACGAGCATCTCGAAGTTGTTGGAACCAAGGTCCAGTGCGGCCCACTCGCCGTACAGGCGAGGGTCCTCGGCAATGGGGCGGCGCTGGCCGTGTGGGTGCGTCATGCAGGTGGCAGGATGGGTCGTATCTCACTTTTCAGCATAGCGCCGTTTGCCGGGAAGTTTCCCGAGCAGGGCGATCGCGTGGCCCGTCCGAACTGGCGAAGGCCACTATTTACGCATCGCGTCGCTCATTACGCATCGCGTCGCTCAAGGGATCCCGGAACAACGCCGGGGAGTCCGCACGCCAGACGGCAGGCGCCGATGGCGCGGGCAACGCCTGAGCTAATCGCGGTGCACGCCTCGTTTTCCGGGGACTGAATGGTGATAACATCCGCGCCTTCAGCAGATTACCGATCACGGAAGCCGCTATGTCTGA
Source organism: Pseudomonadales bacterium (assembly GCA_024234635.1). GTDB lineage: Bacteria > Pseudomonadota > Gammaproteobacteria > Pseudomonadales > Azotimanducaceae > SYFY01. The sequence goes on from JACKNX010000016.1 coordinate 38,084, forward strand.
TCAGATCCAACACATTACTGACGATGGTTTCGACGCCGATGTCCTCAAGTCCGATAAGCCGGTGCTGGTGGACTACTGGGCCGCCTGGTGTGGTCCGTGCAAGATGATTGCCCCGATCCTGGAAGAGATCGCCTCGGAATACGGCGAGAAACTGAAGGTCTGCAAGATGGATATCGACGCCAACCAGCAGACGCCGGCTCGTTACGGCATTCGCGGCATTCCCACGCTCATGCTGTTCAAGAATGGCGAAGTGGAAGCCACCAAGGTGGGCGCACTGTCGAAGTCGCAACTGGCAGCCTTTCTCGACAGCAATATCTGACAAACCCACGGGAACGGGATACCCGGCAGGCATGTCCCCACACCGGGGTTCCCGTGCTCATACCGATCAGACACTGAGGCCGAACCACATCAGCCTCAGTGATCGTCTGCATTTCTACAGCGTTCGCCGCACGGTTCGAGCCGGCTGACCTGTACCCTCCCGATGTTTTCGATGCCCGTCAGCGGGCAGCTGAAATGCCGCCCGGTTGACCAGCCAGGTATGGCTGGCCCGCAGCAAATGCTGCGAAAGAACACCACATTCAGCGCAAGGCAGCGCAAGGCGTCGAAGCCGACGACAGCTGAAAACTCCAGAAGGGACTTTTTCTGCATCCTGCTAGGAACCGGGCTTCGTCCTTGCCCCTGCAGGACGGGAAAGCGCTCCAAAGCGGCGATTTCCGGGTGGAGGAACCGTGAACACCGGTAGCAGGGGCGCCGTGGCCACCTCGTCTGTGCCGGCCATCGGACCTGCGCAGTGAATACGTGACCCCGCAAACACACCTGAAAATGCCGCTTGACGCGTTGGTGCAAAACACTACACTTCGACAAAAGCTTCGAACGACAGACACCTGTCCCCGCTCGACGCGCCGTCCGGTCCCCGTCCGTACCTTCTCCTGTTCGTTGTCTGATTCAACCTGAAACGGCAACAAGTCCGGGCACCGGCACCCCTGACCAACTCCACAATCAATCCGCGAGTCACATCATCACTATGGCCAATCTCACAGACCTCAAACGCATGCCGGTCGGCGATCTCATTGAAATGGCGCGCGAACTCGGGCTCGAGAACACTGCCCGATCGCGCAAACAGGAAGTGATCGCGGCAATCGTTCGCAAGCAGTCAAAGAGCGGTGAAGAAATCAGCGGCGAAGGGGTTCTGGAAATTCTGCAGGATGGATTCGGCTTCCTGCGCTCACCAGACAGTTCGTATCTGGCGGGCCCTGACGACATCTACGTTTCCCCCAGCCAGATTCGCCGCTTCAACCTGCGCACCGGCGACAGCATTTCCGGCAAGATCCGCCCCCCCAAGGATGGCGAGCGCTATTTCGCGCTGCTGAAGGTCGACCAGGTCAACTTCAGCGAACCGAACAGCAAGAAGAACAACATCCTGTTCGAGAACCTGACGCCGCTCTTCCCCAACAAGCGCCTGGTTCTGGAACGCGGCAACGGCAGTACCGAAGACCTCACGGCCCGCATCATCGATCTCATCGCCCCCATCGGCAAAGGCCAGCGCGCGCTGATCGTGTCACCGCCGAAGGCCGGTAAAACCCTGGTGCTGCAGAATATCGCGCAGTCGATCACCGCCAACAATCCGGAAGTCGTACTCATCGTCCTGCTCATCGACGAACGGCCCGAGGAAGTCACCGACATGCAGCGTTCCGTACGCGGCGAAGTAGTGGCGAGCACGTTCGACGAACCGCCCTCAAGGCACGTGCAGGTTGCCGAGATGGTGATCGAAAAAGCCAAGCGCCTGGTAGAACATCAGAAAGATGTCGTCATTCTGCTGGATTCGATCACCCGTCTCGCGCGCGCCTACAACACCATCGTGCCGTCCTCCGGCAAGGTCCTCACCGGCGGTGTCGACGCACATGCCCTGGAACGTCCCAAGCGCTTTTTCGGCGCGGCGCGGAATATCGAGGAAGGTGGCAGCCTGACAATCGTGGCCACGTCGCTGATCGACACCGGCTCCAAGATGGACGAGGTCATCTACGAGGAATTCAAGGGCACCGGCAACCAGGAACTTCACCTGGAGCGGAAGATTGCCGAGAAACGTGTCTACCCGGCCATCAACATACGCCGTTCCGGTACGCGTCGCGAGGAACTGCTGATGACCGAAGAGGAACTGCAGCGGGTGTGGATTCTCCGCAAGCTGTTGCACGAGATGGACGATATCGCCGCCATCGAATTCATGATCAACAAGCTCAAAGACACGAAGACGAACGACCAGTTCTTCTCGTCGATGAAGGGACGCTGAGCTGCCCGAGGCCCGGATAACCGGCATCAGGCGGGGAGACATCGATGTTGTCTCCCTGCTGCTCTCCGACACGGCTCCATTCAATTTCGCCGCCGGCCAATACTTCTTTCTTCAGCATCCCGGCGGTCACGCCATTCCCTTTTCGATTGCATCGCCGCCTCACTGGCTGCCTCACCTTGAACTGCACGTCCAGCCGCAACCCGGAAATCCCGAGTCCGCGCTGGTGCAGGATCTGCTGGGCACCGGCATGCTGACTTTTTCCCAGGCGGCAGGCGAAATCACCTTGTCGCGTCTGCATCGCGACACAACACTGCTCGTGTGCGCGGGCAGCGGTTTCGGTCAGGCCTGCGCGCTCATCGACAGCGCCCTGCACGCAGGTAGCCGGAAATCGCTGGAGCTGTTGCGCTGCGTGCCGACAAAGCAGGCGGTCTATGCCGCCAACCGGGAGGCGGCATGGGGTACGCGGGTAACAAAGCACCTGTGCGTCGATCCCGATCGCGGCAACGACAATGCGGGCATGCGATGGCTGCGTCGCCACGGCGGGCGGTTTCTTGACGCGGATATTGTCATCGCCGGCAGTCCAGCCTTCGCGAGCGCAGCCGCGAGCGCGCTCGAGGGCGCAGGCGTCGCCAGGCATCAGCTTTTCAGCGATGTCCTGCCCGGGCCGACTACCTGACAGGCTGCAACGCCTGCAGTAGGTAGTCTGCTCCACGCGAGAGGTCGCCGCGGCTGATGAATACCCGGCCCAGCTCCGCATAAACATCCGCATCCGCCTGCAGACGCAGACGCGCCTTGAGATAGCTTTCCGCCTTGTCCCAGTTGCCATTGCGCAGATGCAGTCGCCCAAGTGTCAGCAGCAGGTCGACATCGTCTTCGTGGGTCTTCAGCCAGCCTTCCGCATGCCGTACCTGCACGTCCGCCTGGCTGGCCGCCACCCGACCATACAGGCGCACGAATTCACCTCTCCATTCCGCTTTCAAGGCGTCGCGAATGACCGCCTCCGCCGTATCCGGCTGGCCGATGGCAACAAGCCTGTCCACGTACATGCCGACCAGCGCCTCATCCCGTTGCAGCGCCCTGGGCAATTCACGCCAGACATCGCCCGGGGTGTCCGTGGCGAGACGACGCAACCAGGCGGCGCGCGCTTTCCGGGCGCGCACTTCCGGTGGCAGCGCGTCGTCCGGTGCCTGATCCAGCACCGCAATCAATGCCTTGTCATCGCCAAGTTGCTCGAGGCACTCCGCCAGTAGATGCAGCACGCGGGGATGTTTCGGCGCCCGCTCCCGCAGATCCTTCAGCATCGAAACCGCAGTCTCGAAAGCGCCTTCTTCCACCATGAACTCCGCGGCGATCAGCGACAACGCAAAACCCGCCTCCGGCAACACTTTGCGCGCCTTGTCGAGTTCGGCATCACGCGACTTCAGATCACCCATCGCGTGCGCGTTGCGCGCGGCGAACAGATGATTGACGAAGGGGTAGTCCGCGTGCCGGGCACCGTTCGACAGCAACTGCTGGCTTTTTTTCCAGTCGCCTTCGGCCCAGAGCATCAGGCCGCGACTGGTGAGTTCCCGCGCACGCCCACGGCGCCGCTGATCGTTCCAGCCAAAGAACGCCGAAAGGCCACTGCGTGAGCGCCACCAGAGCCACGCAACAAGCCGGATCAGAACGTAGCCAGCCACCATCAGGATGAGCGCAAACCACAGGCTCGTCTCCCACGCCTGTTCGCCCCAGGAAACCAGGACATAACCCGGATCGGTTGCCATCAGCATGCCCGTGACACCACCGAGTGCGATGGCGCACACCAGCAGCAACCACGCGCGGCTCACGCGGACTCCCGCAGAACATTGCGCAGCGCACGCAGGGAGCCGCTGATATCCGGCAGCTCCTGCTGCAGCTGGGCGCCAGCGATCCCGTCGAGTTGCAGAAGAAATTCGCTCAGCCCCGTGGTCTCAGCCGGCAACAGGTCCACCAGGCTCTTGCGCACATTTGCAATTGCCGTGTCGAACACTGCCTGCTCGCCGCGCAAAGCGCCGAGCTGGGCCTGCTCCAGCCCCAGATGCAAATTGAACTCGACATAACGCCGCTCATCCGGTGAGAGCATCGGTTTCAGGTCAGGTCGCTCCACCCGTCGCACGCGCACGATGGCGGCAAATCGATCAAGGATCATCTGCCACACTGACGCGCCGGGGTCCGTCGCGGGCACGGAAGACGGCGCCAATACCGGTGAAGCGGCAATCAGCCGCGCCACTGCCGGTTTCATCGCTTCGAGAGACAGGTACAAGCCTTCCGTGTCCGCCGCCCGGGGCACCTGGCCCAACGCCACGAGCTCGTCCGCGATCTCCTCGCGAACGGCGTGCAGGCGGAAATCGTCAATTTCGGCCAGCAGTCCGTCAGCATTCTCCAGAAGCGCCCGTGCTTCAGCCGCCTTGCCTTCAATCAACAGCCGATGATTGGCAATGCGCAGCAGGAACCCCACTTCCGCAAGCTTCCACTTTTCCGGATCCGGCGGCCCTGCATTGGGCGCCTTGGCGACCAGATCCGCCATGGCGGCTTCCACCGCGCCGAGACGTTGTTCGAGTTGCTTTTCCTGCACCTCGACGCGCTCATTCAGGGGGCCCGTGGCTTTGCCGATCGCATCGGTAAACCGGGCTTCGAGGGCACCGCGCACGTTGAGGATCTGGGTATTTACGGTCTCGGCGTAGGCGTCGATCTTCGCCTGCGTGTCATCGCCGGGTGCCAGATAGACGAGGCGGTAGTAGAGCCACCCGCTTCCGCCGAGCGCCGCAAGCGCAACCAGCAACGCAAGCCAGGCTTTGCCCGACCCACCGCCTTGCCGGACGCTATCCTGCTCACCCCTGTCGCTGGTCTCCCCGCCTTCGTCCGCCGCGGGATTTGTATCTTCACTCATCGGGCCTGATCTCCGTCCGTTCCACGCGATCCGGGAGTACGCCGCGCAGCGCCTCTATCACTGCGTCGTCGCCGGCCCCCGAACAGACCACCACCTGCGTAAACCCCGCCGCCCGGGCCAGGTTCGCGACGCGGCCAGAAGGTACCAGCATGGGCACGTCGTGGCGACCTCCGGCGGCCACCCAGGCGGAGCGCACGGGATCGACTGCATCGCCGCTCCCGAGCACCACCGCGCCCACGTCCGACAACCGAACATCGACGGGCATGGGGCGACGCCGATAGGCAGCGATCTTCAGCGCATCCATTCCCTGCGCCCGCAACCAGTCCAGCACTGTCTCCCGTCCGGCTTCGCCGGCCAGGATGACAACCTGGCCTCCCACCAGCGCCTGCAATCGGCCCCGCAACCAGGCCACCACGCCTTCGCTATCGCTGGTTTCCGGAACCATCACTTCCTGACCGCTGAACGCACGGACCCGATCAGCCGTTTTGCGCCCGATGGCCAGGAATCCAAGCTGCGATTTGATGGAACGGGTCAGCGCCGCCGCGTGCCCGGACAGCACAATGACCAGCCGGGCGCGCTCAGGCACGGCGACGGACAGCAACTCGATGCCGATCACCGGCGCCACGAGCGGGTCATAACCCGCCAGGCGCACCGCGTCAGCAAGCCGACTCGCGCCAGGTTGGCTGCGCGTTATCCAGATCTTCATCGGAGACTGTCGAGGATCTCCGCGGCGCCTTCCGCCTGCAGCCGCTGAACGACCCGGGATGCGGCGACGGCGCCATCGGCATCGCGGGCTTCGGCACGCAATACACGCATGCCCCTGGCGTCAGCCAGTAGCGCCCGCAACCACACCTCGTCGCCGATGATGGTCGCGTGCGCGGCAACCGGCATGGAGCAGTCGGCGCCGAGGCCTGCACTCACCAGCCGTTCGGTGGCAACGCAACGCGCCACGCAGACATCGTTCAGTGGAGCCAGCAAGTGCAGTACGTCGTCCGCCGCTTCCAGGCACTCCACGCCAAGCGCCCCCTGACCGGCGGCCGGCAGGCTGTCCTCGACATCCAGCACCGATGCCGCCGGCAATTCAATACCCAGTCGCTGCAGTCCCGCGGCGGCGAGCACGATGGCATCGAATTCACCGTTGGCCAGCTTGTCGAGGCGTGTGCCGACATTGCCGCGTATGGAGCCGATGGTCAGATCCGGCCTGCGCGCCAGTAATTGCGCCTGGCGACGCAGGCTGGAGGTGCCAACCCGTGCGCCCGTACCAAGCGCATCCACGCCATTGCTGACACCAACCAGAACATCGCGAACATCGGCCCGAAATCCCACGGCGCCAAGCACGAACCCGTCCGGCATTTCCGCCGGCAGATCCTTCATGGAATGCACCGCCAGTTGCGCTTCCCCGCGCAGCAAAGCTTCCTCGAGCTCCTTGATGAACAAACCCTTGCCGCCGATTTCCCGCAGGGGGGCGTTCAGCCATCTGTCACCACGTGTGCGCATTCCCAGCAGATTCACTTCGAGACCCGGGTGGAGACGCTCCAGCTCCGTCTTGATGAAATTGGCCTGCCACAGGGCCAATGCGCTTTCACGCGTGGCGATCGTCAATGATTTCACAGTGTTTTCACCAGTCGTCTGACACCGGGCAGATGCCGGCGGCTGATATCCAGCGTTTCCTCCACGTCACGCAGCCGCATGTGGTGCTGGCCGTCCGATGACTTCTCCACGGCGACGATATAACGGTGCGCCGCCAGCGCGTTGCGATGCACGCGTACGAATACGTCGCTGAATTCCACTTCCAGATCACGCAGGGCTTCGTCCACGAGCACCTCACCCCCGCCGTGCCGTACCGTCACGTACTTGCTGTCCGCCCGCAGGTAGCGAATTTCATCCACCGGCACGAGTTCCAGTCCACGATGGGTGCGGGCGGAGAGATGGGTGCGGCGCGCAGCCTCCTCCAGCTGACCGAGTGCCTGAATCTGCGCCCGGTTCACCCGTCGGGTGTTGGTCAGGGTGGCTTCAAGGCGGTCACGTCGCACGGGTTTGAGCAGATAACCCACCGCCTGCAGATCGAAGGCCTGAATGGCGTGTTCCTCATAGGCCGTGCAGAACACCACGGCGGGCGGCTCCTCGAGCCTCGTCAGGTGAGCCGCTGCTTCCAACCCATCCATGCCGGGCATGCGGATATCGAGCAGGACGAGGTCCGGGCGCAGGGTGCCTACGAGCTCAACCGCATCGCGTCCGTTGCCGGCTTCGCCCACGCACTCGTAACCGCCGATTGCGTCCAGCAGACGCCGCAAACGGTCGCGCGCGAGCGCCTCGTCATCGACGATCAGTACTCTCACAGTTGCCGTGCTCCATGCAGCGGAAAGCGCATGATCGTACGGAAGCAGTCGCCTTCGGCGCCAGCCCGCAGTTCAGCGGCATCGCCGAACAGCACGTTGAGCCGGCTGCGGATGTTCTCCAGTGCCATGCGGTTGCCCTGCGTGTCCGACCGCGCATCGGCGGGCGCGAGCGGATTGGTGATTTCAATGCGCAGGGAGTCGTTCTCGCAGTGCACGCCAACGCTGACCGTGCCGCCTTCCGCACGTGGCTGAATGCCGTGGTAGATGGCGTTCTCCAGCAGCGGCTGCACCGTGAGAAGCGGAATGCGTGCGCTCTCAGGCAGCGGGTCGACATCCCATTCCACGCACAGCCGGTCGCCCAGACGCAGCGACTCGATACGGACATAGCGCTCGCAGAGGTCCAGCTCGGTAGCCACGGAGACCTGGTTGCCGGCCTCGTTCAGACTGGCGCGAAACAACTCGCTCAGATCTTCCACCACGGTCTCCGCGGTCTCCGGGTCCACCGCGATGAGGCTGGCGATGATATTCATGCTGTTGAACAGGAAATGCGGCCGAATGCGGGACTGCAACGCCTGCAGGCGCGCCTGCAGTTCCGACTGTTCCTTGGCACGCAGCCGCTGCTGGACGTGAAAGTAGCGCAGCGCCAACCCCGAAATGATCGCCGCGACCAGCAGCATTACGCCAATACGCGGCCAGTCGACCGGAACCGGCGCGAACTGCACGAGCAGACGATCCGCGAAAATGCCTTCGACGAACGTGATCAGCAGCACCAGAAGAAACGCCACCACCGCACCGGCAACGGTCTGCAACCTGGCCAGCCAGCCGCGCAGTGCGCACAACAGCCCGGCGCTGCTCAGCGACACCCATTGCACGAACAGCGACAGCAGGGCGAAGCGCAGCCAGGTCACCTCCGTGCCGGTCACCCAGAGCACGAGCACCAGCAGCTGCGCAAACAGAACCACCAACGTCACCGCCGTGACATTGCACAGATCGGGGACCACGAACGGCTGGGTGGCGGCGCTCATAGCGGACGTATTGATATACTCACCCGTCTTTGTTCAGCGACCCGAGGGGTCAACACCAGCATCATGAGTAGCACGTCCGGACGCGATTCCCTGGTCGTCGGCAGGCTCGAGGAAGCCACCGACGCATTTGTACTCGACTTCACGTCGTCCGTACGGTTCGACCAGCGCATGTACCGGCAGGACATACGCGGTTCCATCGCCCATGCGCGCATGCTTGCGTCCATCGGCGTCCTGTCGGCGGACGAAGCGGACCGCATCGTAGCCGGATTGGACAGCATTCACAAAGAGATCGAGGCCGGCCGGTTCCAGTGGAGCGTGACCCTGGAAGACGTGCACATGAACATCGAGAGCCGCCTCATCGAACTCATCGGCGATACCGGAAAAAAGCTGCACACGGCACGCTCCCGCAACGACCAGGTTGCCACCGACATCCGCCTCTACCTCCGGGACGCCATCGACGATATCGATCAGGCGATGACTGCGCTGCTGGCAGGTCTCATCGAACTCGCATCGCGCAACACCGATACCATCATGCCGGGCTTCACCCACTTGCAGGCCGCACAACCGATCACCTTCGGACATCACCTGATGGCGTGGTTCGAGATGCTGCTGCGCGATCGCGACCGCTTGCGCGACTGCCGCCGGCGTCTCAATCGACTGCCGCTCGGCGCCGCCGCGCTGGCCGGCTCAACGTTCCCCCTGGACCGCGAATTTGTTGCCCGGGAACTGGGTTTCGACGATGTGTGCGAGAACTCGCTGGATGCTGTCAGCGACCGCGATTTCGCCATTGAATTCACTGCGGTTGCCAGTGTGACCATGGCCCACTTCTCGCGCTGGTGCGAAGAGCTGGTGCTCTGGTCGTCACAGCAGTTCAGTTTTGTCAGCCTGCCGGATCGCTTCTGCACGGGATCGAGCATCATGCCGCAGAAGAAAAATCCCGATGTCCCAGAACTCATCCGCGGCAAGACCGGGCGCGTTTACGGCCATCTCACGGCACTGCTCACGCTCATGAAAAGCCAGCCGCTGGCGTACAACAAGGACAATCAGGAGGACAAGGAGCCCCTGTTTGACTGCGTGGACACCCTGCGCAATTGCCTGACAGCGCTCAACGGCCTCATTCCCAACATCGAAGCCAACGTTGCCAACATGGCCGCCGCGGCAGTGGAGGGTTACACCACTGCCACCGATCTCGCCGACTACCTGGTGAAACGCGGCACCCCGTTTCGCGATGCCCATCACATCGTCGGGCGGGTGGTGGCGCGCGCCGTGCGGGAGAAACGCCACCTGCACGAGTTTTCGCTGGCCGATCTGCAGGCCGAAGCCGGCGGCTCGAACCTCGTGGGCGAGGATGTGTTCGCCGTCCTCATTCCCCTTGGCTCAGCCAGCGCCCGCGCGCACATTGGCGGCACCGCGCCCGCCACCGTGCGGGCCGCCATCGAACGGGCCAGACAACGCGTCGCCAGCGGCTGATCAGGCTTCCGGGTTGCCGGCGGCATACATCGTGTCCGCCGCTGGGACCGGACAACACCGGTGTGTTGCCTATACTCCGGTAACACCACGCTGGAGACAGGTCGCCGGATGCCATTCCCTGCGCCATCACCCGCCCGGCAGCCCTTGCCGGACGACGGAGCGCGCAACGGGCGACCGGCCGGCATCACCATGAATTTCCGCGCCACCGCGCCCGGCACCAGGCCGGAAGTCGACGTCAAAGCCCTGCAGACCATGGGCTATCGCTTTTCCATGCATCACCGGCAGCGCTATCTGCACGCGCAGGCAAAACTGGACGGCGACAGACGCGCAATTCTTTCCGCGCTGCCCATGCTCTTTCACGTCAATCATCCGGCGCTGCCTGGCTACGCGGCGAACATGCCCGCCGGAATCAGCGGCTTTCAGCCGGGACCGGCGGACCTCACCGCCATCCGACGTTTCGCCCGCAGCGTGGACGTGTCCTCGGCACCGCGCCAGATGGCGCTGGACGCAATATTCCTCATGGGCAGCGGTGGCAGCCTCGGCCATACCGCCGACAGCGACATCGACCTGTGGGTGTGTTGTGACCGCGCCCTGCATGGAGTGCTCGGCAGAAAACTGCGCGACGTGGAGAGCTGGGCCGCGGAGCACGGTCTGGCACTGCAGGGATTCATGGTCGATCCCCGGTTTTTCGCGGACGCCGGCGATCCGGTCCACTCACCGCTGCTGCTGGATGAGTTCTACCGCAGCGGCATTCATCTCGCCGGTCGTCAGCCACTCTGGTGGTTTGTCGACGGCTCGTCCGCTGACCGCTATTTCCGCGAGGCCCGGCATCTCCTGCATCATCGCTTCATCGCCCCGGAGGCGGTGATCGACTTCGGTCCCGTCGGCGTGCCGGACTCGGAAGCGCTGTGCCGCGCCGGAGCACTGGAACTGGAACGTGCGCTCACGACACCCCACAAATCCCTGCTCAAGCTGGCGCTGGTAGAGGCGTATCTCAACACCCCGGAGCGACCGCTGCTGTCCAGCCACTACCAGCAGCTCATGTTTACCGGCGTCAGCGACATCTCGCGGCTGGACACCTACTACATGCTGTACGAGTACCTCGCCGCACAGGAGCCACTGCGGCGCACAACCTTCCGCCTGGACGAACTGCAGTATCTGTTCGTGCGCAAGATCGTGGCCCGCGGCAGGGAATTGCCCACCGCCAGCCTGGTGGCGCGCGATGTCGCAAGCTGGGGATACTCGCCCGAGCTCCTGCGGATCCTGCGCCAGCCCGGCCACTTCACGCTGGCGCGCGCCTTCGAGGAACGCACCACCATCGCGCATCTGGTGCAGAAAGGGATGCAACTGGGCAATCGTCTGGCCCTGCTGTCGCCGGCGGTTCGTGCGGATATCGAACGTCTGCAGGCCGTCGTCGACCGGCAACCCGATCCCATGGCCGCCGACTACCGCCTGCTGTCCTCATCCGAACTCGCGCAGCTGCGACCGCAACTCGATGTTCGCTACAGTCGTCAGCGGTGGCGCCTGACCGAGCAGGGCAGGGAGCTGCGGCATACGAGCAACTGGCCAGAATTGCTGCTGTGGGTACACTGCCTGGGCGTCAACACCGACTCGCTGCATATGCCGGATGTCTGGCTGCAGCATGCAGCTGAGGCCTGGCTGCGGGCCTTGTCAGCCCGGTTCGACGCCCTGTTGTTCTTCAACCCGTTGCCGGATCCTCACGATGCCGGCGAACGCCTGATTTCCGCGTTCAACGATCCGCTCAGCTACGGCGGCCTGAAGACCTGCAAAGCGCGTGCGGCAATCCTCGTCGTGCGTGAGGACGATACGCTGCGCGTCACGGAATACCTGGGCGAGCCGGAAATTGCGGAAGCCATTGCCGCGGCGGCACGACAGGCCACCCCGCCGCAGCTTGCGGTGGCCGATCGCGGAGACGCGCCGCTCGTCACCCGCGTGCGGTCGCTGCTGACCGAGGCCCGCACGGCACTCGCGAACGGTCAGACCTATGCGTTTGCGCTCGGGCGGAATCAGGTTACGTTGCGCGCATTACCCGACGGCAACGTGCGCCCCACCATCAGCGAACGGTGATTCCGGCCGCCACCCGCGAATCGACGCGATCGCCGTCACGGCATCGGGAGCGCCTTCAAGCCACATGGTATAGTCGCGCGCCTGCCGCAACGGAGCGCCTGCATGCGCTGGCTCTGCCTCATTCTGCTTTCAACCCTCGTCGCAACCTGCGGTCAGAAAGGGCCGCTGCGCCTGCCTGACCAGAGCGCGCACACGCCCAGCGCCGTCCATGTTTGAACGTCGCGGTCAGCAGTGGTTTGTCGAGGACGTATGTGCGGCGGAGATTGCACAACGGGTAGGCACGCCCGCGTACGTATATTCCAGCGCCCATTTCAGCAGTCGTTACCGGGCACTGGTCAGTGCGCTTGCCGGCGTGAACCACCGAATCTTCTACTCGGTGAAAGCCAATTCGAACCTCTCCGTGCTCCGCCTGTTCCGCGAACTCGGGGCAGGCTTCGACATCGTCTCGGCCGGTGAACTCGAACGTGCGCTGGCCGCCGGCGCCACACCCGGCGATATCGTCTTCTCCGGCGTGGGCAAGCGCGTGGATGAGATCGACTACGCGCTGAAGCTGGGTATTCACTGCTTCAATGTCGAAAGCGCCGACGAGCTCGCGCGGTTGTCCGAGCGCGCACGGCTGCTGGGCCGACGGGCACGCATGGCGCTGCGTATCAACCCCGACATCGATGCCCGCACGCACCCGTACATCTCAACGGGCCTCAAGGAAAACAAGTTCGGCGTGCCGATCCAGGCCGCGGCAGCACTTTACGCACGCGCGCACGCGGACGAGCACCTCGACGTTGAGGGTATCGACTGTCACATCGGCTCACAGATTGCCGAGGTGACGCCGCTCATTCAGGCGCTGGATGCAATGCTGGCGCTGCGCCGTGAACTGCAGAACGCGGGCATTCCCGTCAGGCATCTGGATCTCGGCGGCGGGCTCGGTATCGCCTACCAGAACGAAGCCGACTTCGATGTCACTGCCTACGGCAATGCGCTGCGTGACCGACTGCGCGGTGAAGACGTTGCCGTGGCCATGGAACCCGGCCGGTTTCTCGTGGGTAACGGCGGCGCCCTTCTCACGCGCGTGGAATACCTCAAGCCGGCTTTGCTTGCGGATGCCCCGAGCTTTGCCATCGTGGACGCGGCGATGACGGAACTGATCCGACCGGCCCTCTACTCCGCCTGGCATGACGTGCTGGCACTGGAGCCCTGCGACGCGCAACCCGCCAGCTGGGACATCGTCGGCCCAGTCTGCGAGAGCGGCGACTTCCTCGCGCGTGGACGGCGACTGGCGCTGCGACAGGGCACGCTTCTGGCGGTGCTCTCTGCAGGCGCCTACGGTTTTGTGCAGAGTTCCAACTACAATTCACGTCCCAGACCACCGGAAGTGCTCGTGGAAGGCGACACGTTCCGGGTCATCCGCCGGCGGGAAACACTTCAGGACCTGCTGGCTCCGGAACGGGAGTGCCTGTAGATGCGACTGCGCTTCAGCAAGATGCACGGTCTCGGCAACGATTTCATGGTCGTCGATGCGATCACCCAGGAAGTCCGCCTGGACGCGTCGACGATTCGCGCGCTGGCCGACCGCCACACCGGCATCGGCTTCGACCAGCTACTGCTCGTGGAAGCGCCCACCGATCCTGCCGCGGACTTCTGGTATCGCATATTCAACGCCGACGGTTCGCCGGCGGAGCAATGCGGCAACGGGGCCCGTTGCGTGGCCCGGTTTGTCGAAGCCAATCACCTGGCATCCCGATCCCGACTCACCTGGCAGACCACCAGCGGCTCAATGGTTACGTGCAACGCGGGCGACAACGTTGAGGTAGATATCGGCGTACCGGGCCTCGATCCTGCGTCACTGCCCGCGACGGCAAGCCTCGAGGCAGCGACGCACACCATCGCCCTGAGCGTAGGCGATGCCGTGTGGCATGCAGTGCCGGTCTCCATCGGCAATCCGCATGCCGTGCTGTTCGTGGACAGCGTCCTCGATGCGCCGGTGCAGGAAGTCGGTGCCGCACTCACCCGACATGCGGTTTTTCCGCAGGGCGCCAACATCGGCTTCTGCGAAGTCGTTGAGCCTACATTCGTCCGCCTGCGGGTCTTCGAACGTGGTGTCGGCGAAACCCGTGCCTGCGGCACCGGCGCCTGTGCCGCGGCCGTTGCCGGCATTGTTACGGGACGCCTGCGCGACCGCGTGAAGGTTTCCCTGCCTGGTGGCAAGCTGCGCATCACCTGGCCGGGCGAAGGCCAGCCCGTGCGCCTGAGCGGGCCTGCCACGCAGGTGTTCGACGGCGTTGTGGAAATCTGATGGACAGCACAACGACACTGGATGACGAAGCCGTTGCCCGCTATCTGCGCGACCATCCGGCGTTTTTTCGCGAGCGCCTCGCATTGCTGGGCGAACTCGAGCTGCCGCATGAAAGCGGTACCGCGGTTTCCCTGATCGAACGTCAGGTGATCATGCTGCGGGAGCGCAACATGAACCTGCACCGACGCCTGAATGACCTGCTGCAGGCCGCGCGTGACAACGACGCGTTGTTCGCCAAGACCCGTTCACTGACGCTTGCCATGCTGGACGTCGTCGACTGGGCGGAGCTGAACGAAGTGCTGGCTACCAATCTCCTGGTGGATTTCGAAGCGGACTACGCCTGTTGTCATCTGCAGGCACAGGATGTCCGGCTGGACACCATCGTTGGCTATGGCGGCGGGCTGCCGACCGATCCGTTCCTGCCCGCGGGCGTCGCCTGCTGCATGGCCTTGCGCGCCGAGGAACTCAGCGTGCTCTTTCCCGGCCGCGCCACCGACGGTCCCGGCAGCGTCGTCCTGATTCCATTCACAAGCCATTCCGGGCGCGGCTGTCTCGTCGTCGGCTCCCGGGAGCTCGCGCGATTTTCACCGGACATGGATACGTTGTTCGTTCGCTACATTGGCGACGTGCTGGCCCGTATCGTCAGTCGGCTGTCGTGAAGACCGAGCTCGACCAGTACCTGCACTATCTTCAGTTCGAGCGCGCCTGTTCGCCTCACACCCGCGATGCGTACCGGCGCGATCTCCTTGAGTTCGCGGCATACCTGGACAGGCGCGCACTGACCTGCGCAACCTGCGAGCACCATCACGTGAGTGAACACATCGGCGAACTGCGGCGGCGCGGTCTGGCCGCACGCAGCGTGCACCGGCACCTGTCGAGCATTCGCCGGTTCTTCCAGTTCCTGAAAGCGCGAAACCAGCTGGCGGACAACCCGGCCACGGTGGTTACCGGTCCTAAACGCAAACAGAAACTGCCAGCGGTCATGGATACCGATCAGGTGCAACGGTTGTTCACCTGGTCTGCCCGCAATCCGCGGGAGAAGCGCGATCGGGCGATCATGGAACTGCTCTACGGCAGCGGCCTGCGACTGGCGGAACTGGTAAACGCCAACGTGGGTGATGCGGACCTGGTTACCGGCTTCATCCAGGTGACGGGAAAAGGCAGCAAGACGCGACGAGTTCCCCTTGGCCGATTCTCAGTGGACGCCCTGGGCGACTGGTTGGACGAACGCGGGCCGCTACCACCCGACGCGCCACTGTTCACGGGGCGTGGCAACGCGCGCATCAGCCCACGCACGGTGCAGAAACAGCTCAAGGCAATGGCCGCACGCCAGTTGCACACGGATACACCGCACCCGCACATGCTGCGACACAGCTTCGCCAGTCATCTGCTGGAATCCTCCGGTGACCTGCGTGCGGTACAGGAACTGCTGGGACACGCGAATCTGAGTACGACGCAGATCTACACGCACCTCGATTTCCAGCACCTGGCCGAGGTCTACGACAGGGCGCACCCCCGCGCGCACGGGACCACTGAAACGGATACGCCGTCGAAGTGAGCATTCGCCTCGTGACCTTCGATCTCGATAACACGTTATGGGACGTGGATAGCGTCATTCGCTCCGCGGAACAGGCCATGCGCGACTGGTTGCGGGAACACGTTCCGGAAGTGGTAACCCTGTACGAATCTGAAGGTATCGCCGACATCCGCCAGGCGGTACTGCACGAGCTGCCGGATCTGCGCCACGATGTGTCGCGCTTTCGCATCGAGGTGACGCGGCGCGCCATCGAGCGGACAGGTGTCGGCGCGCAGTCCGCTGCCCGGCTCGCGCAGCGTGCATTCGATGTGTTCATCGAAGGACGTCATCAGGTGCGTTATTTCGACGATGCGCTCGATACGCTGGACATCCTGTCAAGACGCTACACCCTCGCGGCCCTGTCCAATGGCAATGCCGACATACGCCGACTGAATCTGGACCGTTATTTCAGCTTCTCGGTGTCCGCCGCTGATGCCGGACGCAGCAAACCCGCGCCCGATATGTTCCTGAGGGCACTGGAGCGCACAAAATCGACACCGGAACTGGCCGTGCATGTGGGGGACCACCTGCATGATGATATCCACGGCGCCAGCAATGTCGGCATGCACACGGTATGGGTGAACCTCGCCGACCAGCCACGCGATGCGGACAGCGCCACGCCTTCCGCGACGGTGCGGCGGTTGCGGGAGCTACCTGCTGTCATCGAAGCGCTGCGCAGCTGACGCCGGCAGCACGGTTTCAATTCAGTCGCCAAGCTGCCGCAGTATGGCTTTCACCGCGTCCTCGGATGCCGGCACGACAACGCGTCGTGTCGGTTTGCCACGCAAGGCATCGAGCGCCGGGTGTCGCGCCGCACCTTCGCCCAGCACGGCATCCACAACTTCCGGAAACTTGGCGGGGTGCGCCGTGCCGACACAAACCAGCGGCCGCACATCCGGAAAGCGGCTGGCCGCCTGCAAACCAACCGCCGTGTGCGGGTCCGCCACGTAACCGTGGCGTTGATGCACCGAGCGGATCGTCGCTTCGGTAGACACATTGTCGACCGCGGTGGCGAGGAACAACGGATCCTTCGGCGGTGCACCGGTCGAGGCGCTGCCCGTGCGCGTGAAGTTCTCGAAGAACGTGCGCACGCGGCCGGCGTCCTCTCCCAGCAGATAGAACAGATAGCGTTCAAAATTGCTCGCCACCTGGATATCCATCGCCGGTGAGTGGGTATGGTGGACGCTGCCTCGCGCGTAATCGCCGGTCGCGAAGAAGCGCGCGAGGATGTCGTTGGCGTTGGTGGCGAGGATGAACCGCTCGATGGGAAAACCCATCCGGTGCGCCATGTAGCCGGCAAAGATGTTGCCGAAATTCCCGGTCGGTACGCAGAACGCCGGCGCCTTGTCGAAACGCAGGCTCGTGTAGCCGTAGTAGACCACCTGCGCGAGCACTCGCGCCCAGTTCACCGAATTCACCGCGCCGAGGGAATAGCGTTGCTTGAACGGCAGATCGGAGAAGATCGACTTCACGATTGACTGGCAATCGTCGAAGCTGCCTTCCACGGCCACGCAGTGCACGTTGGCATCCGGCACCGTGGTCATCTGCAGTTCCTGCAGCGGGCTCACGCGGCCTTGCGGAAACAGGATCACGATGTCGATACCGGGTCGTCCCCGCACCCCGGCGATGGCGGCGCTGCCGGTGTCACCCGAGGTAGCGCCCAGAATGTTCAGATGACCACCGCGCTCAGCGAGGATATGCGCGAACAGCCCGCCCAGCAGCTGCAGCGCCACGTCCTTGAAGGCGAGCGTGGGACCATGAAACAACTCCAGCACGGTGACGTCGCCGACTTCGGCAAAGCGGACCACATCGGGCTCGGAAAAGCTGGCGTAGGCGTCGGCTACGAGACCATCGAGCACCTCGTGCGCGATGTCGTCGATGAACAGCCGCAACACCTGCTGGGCGAACGAGACGTAGTCCAGCCGCCGCCAGGCTTCCAGGTGCGCGCGAACATCCGGAATCTGCTCCGGGATCAGCAGGCCGCCGTCATCGGCCAGCCCCATCATCACCGCGTCCTTGAACGCGATGCCGCTGACCCGCCCCCGGGTGCTCATGTATTTCATGGGATGAGGTCCGTATGCCGCCCTTCGAGGGCGCGCATCTTACCAGCACGATGGCGGGCTGACGCCCGCCATCGATACGGGTCAAGCGGTCAGATCGAGCCGCGGCCGTAGTTGCTTTCGGGCTTGCGCGGCGGATCGGCGCGATAGTCATCCGGCACCACGGCGATGTTGCCACCACGCCGCAGAAAAGCTTCCACGTCTTCCGCCAGTTCACGGCGCTTGCCATCTTTTTGAACGGAAGAGTGCAGACCGGTATCGGCTGCCAGTACGAGATCAAATTCGGTCGTCGACATGAGGTTCCCACTCCAGTGAATCAACGCCGATAGTTATAGAACAGGATTGGGATCCTGCAAGTCAGCGCCGCCACCGGAATCGCAACCCGGCGCCCCGCAAGGCGTCAGACCGCGGACGGTCCCGTTTCGCCGGTGCGGATGCGTACGACCTCCTCGAGATTGACCACGAAGATCTTGCCGTCACCCACCTTGCCCGTGCTGGCGGATTTGGTGATTGCTTCCAGTACCTGGTCCATGAGGGCATCATCGATGGCCACCTCGATTTTCACCTTCGGCAGGAAATCCACGACGTATTCCGCACCGCGATAGAGTTCCGTATGGCCTTTCTGACGCCCGAAACCCTTGACCTCGGTCACGGTCATTCCCTGCACGCCGATTTCCGACAGCGCTTCCCGCACGTCATCGAGCTTGAACGGCTTGATGATGGCCGTAATCAGTTTCATCGCAGCAATCCTCCTGTTTCTCCCGGGTTGAGAGCGACGTCGGGCGATCGTGTGATGCACCGATGCATGACCCGATCAATTCATGGGAGCGAACGAACCGGAATTATGCCAGACCGTCAGTTTTCCGCGCGTTTTACCTGCAAAACGCGTCGCGCCCGACGCCCATCGCAGTTGCGGTCGAAGCAGCATCCATGCCAGCCCTGTTTCCCGCGTTTCGCGCGAACTCAGGCGGCGGTCCGCACGACGCGCCGTCAACCAGCCGCAAACTGCGCACCGAAACAATGCAACACGCACCACCAGGGCACCGTTTTGGTGCTTCGGCTTCAGCGTGGCGCGCCAATTACTCACGCAGCTCCGAGTCGTCTGCTGCTTGGTGCAACCGCGCACGCACCCTAACATGCCTGTCTGAGACTTACGGAGCGCTTCGCCAGTGGATAGCAATACATCCCATACCCCGTTCGACGGCTTGCTGCACAGCCTGCGGCGTGCAGCCGAAAGCGCTCGCCTACCCGTCGCCGAGCAACTCGAGCATCTGGTTGCGCGGTTCCAGCTTGTACCTCGCCAGGAATTTACGGCGTTGCTGGCGGAGCTGGCTGACCTCAAAGCCCAGGTTGCGACCCTGGAAGCCCGGATCACCGTGCTGGACGCACCGGCGCCGGAATCGCAAGACAGCCAGGAATGAGGCGCAAATGGCACCTCCCGGTAGTGTCTACACCCGCGCGCAGGTGGGTATGGACGCACCACTCGTCACGGTGGAAACGCATCTGCAGCCCGGCACGCCAGCCTTCATCCTGGTGGGTCTGCCGGAATCGGCCTTGCGCGAATCACGCATCCGCGTCAAGAGTGCCATCCAGAACAGCGGCTACGGCTATCCGGATCGCCGGGTGGTGGTTAACCTGGCCCCCGCAGATCTGGCCAAGGACGGCACCCGCTATGACCTCGCCATCGCACTTGGCATTCTCGCTGCCTCGGGTCTGCTGAAAGCCGGGCTGCTCGACGGCTTCGAATTCCTCGGCGAACTGGGGCTGTACGGCGAACTGCGTGAGGTGAGGGGCGTGCTCAGCGCCGCACTGGCAGCGAGCAATGCCGGCCGCACCATCATGGTGCCCGCCGCCAGCCTGATTTCACTGCGGGGAAATACGCGCAACGTGATAGGCGTGTCGTCACTTCGCGAAGCAGTGGATGTGATCCGCGGCAAGCCGCCGGCGACAACGCCCGATACGCCAGCCGGGACAGTGCCGGAGCCGCCACCCGTCTATCCACAGATTGTCGGCCAGCAGCTGGCCAAGCGCGCACTGGCGGTTGCGGCGGCTGGTGCACACCATCTGTTGATGATCGGTCCTCCGGGCGCAGGGAAGACCATGCTCGCGCGGGCCATTCCTGAACTGCTGCCCGCGCTGGACGTTACAGAGGCCGTGGAGGTTGCCGCGGTCTATTCCGCTGCAGGCTTACCGCCGCCACCCGCCGGTCGGCCACCCATGCGCTCACCGCATCACACGGCTACAGCCGCCGCCATGATCGGTGGCGGCCCGTATGCCTTTCCCGGGGAAATTTCCCTGAGCCATCGGGGAATTCTGTTCCTGGACGAAATGCCCCACTTTGCGCCCGCCGTACTGGATCATCTGCGCGAACCCTTGCAAACCGGTGAGATTCATCTCGCCAGGGTGCGGTACCGGGTGCGCTATCCCGCATCGTTCCAGCTGGTGGCGGCCATGAACCCCTGTCCCGTCGGCCGCACCTGCAAGCGCGAGACCTGCCGGTGCAGTGCCCAGGAACGGATGCGTTACCAGCGCCGGATATCCGGGCCGCTTCTCGACCGTATCGACCTGCACGTGCGCGTTCCGGAACTCAGCGGCCGGGAAATCGCCGGTCGTGACGGGAACGCTGGCGCCACAGCGCCCAGAGACGCCATTGGCGCCTGTCGCCGCCTGCAGATGGCGCGCCAGGGCGTATTGAACGCTGCACTGGAGCCGGAGGCATTGCGCCGGCACGCCGCATTGTCACCGGCTGCACGAACGCTGCTGCTGGCCGCGGTGGACCGACAGCACCTGTCGGCACGCAGCTACGACAAGATCCTGCGCCTGGCGCGTACCGTTGCCGATCTGGCAGTGAGTGAAACGATCGAACCCGTGCACGCTGCTGAAGCCCTGTCCTATCGCTCGCTGGACTGGGAGAACGGCGTCACGGGGTGAGGAGCACCGACGTTGCGCGTGTCAACGCCGGTGCGGGAGGTGCGGTGATCAGCCCTTGCTGTTTTCCAGCATGTGTTCGACGGCTGCCTTCAGCTCATCGTCGGAACACGTTGCGCACGTTCCCCTCGGCGGCATGGCATTGAGGCCGTTGAGCGTGGACTGCATGAGCGCGTCAATGCCCTTCGCCGCACGTGGTCCCCACTGATCCGCGTGACCCATCATCGGGGCTCCGCTGGCGCCAGTGGCGTGACAGGCAAAACAGAACTTGCCGTAAACATCCTCACCACTGAGCGGACCGCTCGCCGCGGCCGGACCCGCACTGCCGCAGTCTTCTCCCGTGCGGCATACGGAGCCGACGGGCTGCAGCCGCGCTTTGATCTGGTCCTTGGTGCCCGGTGGCACGGCCATGGCCAGGGGAGCGAGGACAAGTGCGCCGAAGAGAGACGCCTGGAGCCACTTGCCGAACTGTTTGTGCACCGGTCGAATCACCGTAGTCATCTCCTTGGAATCTGGGTTTGCGCAGCCGGAACGGGCGTACCCGCCCGCGTCGCCTTCAACGGGCGGCGATTATACCCGCCGACCGCGACCATGACAGCGGCCGAAACAGCAACGCGCACCATCGAGCCTTTGTGTGCACGGACCGCGGGCGTTTCATGCGCCCTGCCGTCGGCCAGGACGGGCTCGCGGATAGACTCCGCTCCGGTGCGCTGCCTTCGTTCCACCGGCCAGCCTAACAGCTGCCGCAAAAACCGCCGGGTATGCGCGCCAGGGACTACTGCCCCGCAAAGGCAGCGCAATCGCTGCATCTGGTGCACATCTGGCGCGAGCCGGCGAAGCCGACGATGGCGGAAGCAGATCCAGGTGGAGCGTTTTCACCCTTATGCCAACGTCACCAGCGCAGCACCTTCCTCCACGCGCCCGCCCACGGCGCAATGCAGCTCCTGAACCTGACCGTCTGCAGGCGCACGGATCGTGTGCTCCATCTTCATGGCCTCGATGATCAGCAGTACATCGCCTGCATGCACCTTGTCACCCACCTTCACACGCAGCTCCAGCACCTGTCCCGGTAACGGCGCCTTGATGCCTCCCGTGCCGCCACCGGTGACCACGAAGCGATCGATATCCCGCCCGAGGTCGCGCACTACCAGGGTCTCTCCACCCGTCATGACGTGCAGCAACACACCTTCGCGCTGCACATGCGCCAGAATGCGCTTGCCCCCGAGGTAAAAATCGGCGGTGGACGCATCCGCCGCCAGCGTATTGACCGCGTGGCGCACACCATCGCAGTCGATCTCCCCGCGTAACCGCAGCGCATAACGCTTCTCACCCACCGCAAGGTGCACATCCACGGTGTCTTCGAGATTGGGGATGAAACCGTCGCTGCTGCACCATGGATCTTCCCGTTCATTGCCCTTGCTCACCACGTGGGCCGCCGCCATGAGGAACGGCAGTTCGTCCATGACCACGAGCGCCTCGTGATTGGCGTCCGCAAACCCCGTGGTGTAGTGCCCGCTGGCAAAGTCCGGCGCACCCAGCGCACGGATCAGATAGCCGACGTTGTGCTGCAGGCCGCAGAGACGGGTCTGCATGAGTGCCGCGCGCAGGCGGCCCACCGCTTCCTGGCGCGAACGTCCGTGCGCGATGATCTTGGCGATCATCGGATCGTAGTGCGTGGTGACGCGGTCCCCCGTGGCAACGCCCGTATCAACCCGCACGTTGTCCGGGAACTCCGCCCGAAGCAGCGTCCCCGTGGAAGGCAGGAACCTGCGGGCCGGATTCTCCGCATAGACGCGCACTTCCACCGCGTGCCCCTGAGGTTTGAGATCGTCCTGACTGAAGCCGAGACGCTCGCCCGCGGCAACGCGAAGCTGCCATTCCACCAGATCCAGCCCGGTGATCGCCTCTGTGACAGGATGCTCCACCTGCAGGCGGGTGTTCATCTCCATGAAGTAGAACTCGCCGTCTTCGGCAATGAACTCCACGGTGCCCGCACCGACATAGTCGACGCTGCGCGCCGCCGCCACCGCCGCGGCGCCGAGCCGCGCGCGCAGGGCGGTATCGACCGTAGGCGCCGGCGCCTCTTCAATCACCTTCTGGTGCCGGCGTTGCACGGAACAGTCACGCTCGAACAGATGCACGATGTTGCCGTGCGTGTCCGCCAGTATCTGCACCTCGATATGCTTGGGCGCCGTCAGGTATTTTTCGAGCAGGACACGATCGTCGTTGAAGGCGTTACGCGCTTCGCGCCGCGCACCCGCCAGCGCATCGGCGAAGGCTTCCGCGCTGGCAACAACCCGCATGCCTTTCCCGCCTCCGCCGGCGGAGGCTTTGATCAACAAGGGAAATCCAATGCGCAGTGCTTCGGCCGTCAGCGTGCTGTCGCTCTGATCGTCACCAACGTATCCCGGCACAATGGGGGTGCCGGCGGTCACGACCCTACGCTTGGCTTCGATCTTCGA
The DNA here is from genome assembly GCA_024234635.1 of Pseudomonadales bacterium. Lineage (GTDB taxonomy): Bacteria > Pseudomonadota > Gammaproteobacteria > Pseudomonadales > Azotimanducaceae > SYFY01. The sequence continues at coordinate 61,517 of JACKNX010000016.1, forward strand.
CCCCATGATGCGAATGGCCTCCGGCGAGGGCCCCACCCAGGTTGCGCCGGCGGCCATGACGGCCTCCGCGAACTCGGCGTTCTCGGACAGAAAGCCATAGCCGGGATGTACCGCATCCGCGCCCGAATCGCGTATCGCCTGAATCAGCGCCGGCACATTCAGGTAGCTCTGCAACGCCGGTGCGGGTCCCAGGCAGAAGGCCTGGTCCGCCATGCGCACGTGCATCGCATTCTGGTCGGCCTCGGAATACACCGCCGTCGTCCGCAGTCCGAGCAGTCGGGCGGTACGCATGATGCGGCAGGCAATCTCGCCGCGGTTGGCAACAAGGAGGTTGTACATTCGATTACATCCGGAAGATACCGAAGGTGGATTCAGGAGCGGTGCTGCGCCGGCAGGCCACGGCCATCGCCAGCGCCAACACGCGCCGGGTATCCACCGGACTGATTACGCCGTCATCCCACAGCCGGCCGCTGGCAAAGTAGGGGTGCCCCTCCACATCGTAGCGGGCACGAATGTCGTCCATGAACGCCGATTTCTCCCCGGCGGGCCACGACTGGCCGCGCTGGGTCATGCCTTCCTCCCGCACCGTGGCCAGAACATGCGCCGCCTGTTCCCCGCCCATGACGGAGATGCGGGCATTCGGCCACATCCACAGAAAACGCGCACCATAGGCGCGGCCGCACATGGCGTAATTGCCGGCGCCGAACGAGCCGCCGATGACCACCGTGAACTTTGGCACCCGCGCGCAGGCCACAGCCGTAACCATCTTGGCCCCATCCTTGGCGATGCCCTGGTTTTCGTATTTGCGACCGACCATGAAACCGGTGATGTTCTGGAGGAACAGCAGCGGAATGCCGCGCCGGTCGGCCAACTGGATGAAGTGCGCACCTTTCAGCGCCGACTCGGAAAACAGGATTCCGTTATTGGCGATGATGCCCACCGGCATGCCCTCGATGTGGGCGAAGCCGCAGACCAGTGTCTCGCCGTAGGTCTTCTTGAACTCGTGGAACTCGGAACCGTCGACAAGTCGCGCAATGATTTCGCGTACATCCACCGGCGTACGCGTATCGCGTGGCAGCAGGCCGTATAGCTCGTCTGCTTCATAGCCCGGCGGGCGCGGCGCCACGGTCTCCAGCGTGCGCTGGTACGCACACATGGAGTGGCGAACTGCTTCGCGCGCCAGCAGCAGCGCGTGCTCATCATTCTCGGCGAGGTAGTCGGTGACACCGGAGATACGGCTGTGCACGTCGCCACCACCAAGACTTTCCGCATCCACGATCTCACCCGTCGCAGCTTTCACCAGCGGGGGTCCGCCAAGAAAGATCGTGCCCTGATTGCGCACGATGATGGCCTGATCGCACATCGCCGGAACATAGGCCCCACCGGCGGTACAGGAGCCCATCACCACGGCGATCTGGGGAATGCCGCGTGCCGAAAGATTGGCCTGGTTGTAGAAGATGCGCCCGAAATGATCACGATCCGGAAAGACGCCGGCCTGTTCCGGCAGAAAGGCGCCACCGGAATCCACCAGGTACACGCAGGGCAGATGATTTTCGCCCGCAATTTCCTGCGCTCGCAGGTGTTTCTTGACCGTGATCGGATAGTACGTGCCGCCTTTCACCGTGGCGTCGTTGGCGACGATCATGCATTCCACACCGGACACCCGGCCGATGCCGGTAATGATGCCGCCCGAGGGTATCCAGTCGTCGTAAAGGCCGTGACCGGCAAGTTGCCCGATCTCCAGGAAGGGGGAACCGGGATCGAGCAGCCGGCGCACGCGATCGCGCGGGAGCAGTTTGCCGCGCTCCACGTGCCGGGTGCGCGAGCGTTCATCTCCGCCCTGCGCTATGCGGGCAACCAGTTGCCCGAGTTCCTCGCTGAGCTTGCGGTGATGCGCTTCGTTGGCGCGGTAGACGTCGCCGCGGCGGTTGACCGCCGTTCCGATACTTGCCATGAGGCTGTGGATTCCACTGGATTCACTACCCGGCGAACCCGCGCGAACGCTGAGCCACCGAACCAGCCACGAAGTCTCTCACCGCGCGCGAGAAGACGTCCAGCACACCGTTCGGGAAGCGAATCGGTCCCGGCGGGCGGAAATCGTGCGTGAATGCCGATTTATTCGCGCAATGCGGGTGCCAGCGCGCCGCCGGGCTGCTAGACTGCCTGACACGGCATTGCTTCTCCATATTGATGAACCGATGCCGGTGCATCGCTTTAGCGGCAGGCGCGTGTCCTGCCGGGGTCGGAGCAGACCCTGACGCTCGCGACGCCTTGTCTCACAGCAACCTCGCATGGAACTTCAGTTCCATGCGCGACAGCGCTGGCAATCGCAACGTGGCCAGCTGTGAAGCAGCCGTCTCCGCATCGCCACCTATCGACCATGCACACCCGTGCAGCCTCCTGCTCCCGAAAGGCCCACAAACATCGCCTCGCGCTGCTACCCGTTTTCGTGGCGGCATGGCCTGGCCCATAGCTAAATCAGCGCCACCTTCAGGGTTGCGCGTACCTGGAATCACTCATGAGTTTTCCTTCACTTGGACTGCAGGACAGTCTGCTGCGTGCCATCGCAGATACCGGCTACACACAGCCCACACCCATCCAATCCCGCGCCATCCCCGCCATCCTGGCCGGCGGAGACATCATGGCCGCCGCGCAGACCGGTACGGGTAAAACCGCCGGCTTCACCCTGCCCATCCTGCAACGCCTGGGTCGGGGGGCACGGGTTCGCGCCCGCCACATCCGCGCCCTCATCCTGACCCCAACCCGTGAACTGGCGGCGCAGATCCGACAAAGCATCGAGACTTACGGACGCTACGAGAAGCTGTCGTCCCTGGTGGTATTCGGCGGCGTCAACATCAACCCACAGCAGGCGGCATTGCGGAACGGCGTGGATATTCTGGTCGCCACGCCAGGGCGCCTGCTCGACCTGTACCAGCAGCAGGCCATTCGTTTCGACGATCTGGAAGTGCTGGTCCTCGATGAAGCAGATCGCATGCTGGACATGGGCTTCATCCACGACATCCGACGCATCCTCAAACTGCTGCCCGCGCGACGGCAGAACCTGATGTTCTCCGCCACGTTCAGCGACGAGATTCGCCAGCTGGCCAAGGGCATCTGCCACCAGCCGGAGGAAATCGACGTCGCGCCTCGCAATGCAACGGTGGATGCCATTACGCAGCACATCTACCCGGTGCCCAAGGAAAGCAAGGTTGCCGTGCTCACCAGCCTGCTGCGCGCAACCAGCGATCAGGCACTGGTGTTCAGCCGCACCAAGCATGGCGCCGACAAACTGGTACGTGTGCTCAGCAAGGCCGGCATCGGCGCGGTGGCCATTCATGGCAACAAGAGCCAGAACCAGCGCACCCGCGCCCTGGACGATTTCAAACAGGACCGCACCCAGGTACTGGTAGCCACCGACATCGCCGCCCGCGGCATCGATATCGATCAGCTGGCACAGGTGATCAACTTCGACCTGCCACATGTACCCGAAGACTACGTGCACCGAATTGGTCGCACGGGACGCGCCGGCGCCGATGGTCTGGCGATGTCGCTGGTCGCGCCCGAGGAAGAAAAGCAGCTGCGCGACATCGAACGACTGATTCGCCGTCGTCTCGATCGCGTACAGCCACCTGAACCGGCGGTGCTGGAAGGCGAGATTCCGGATTTCTCCGACCGCCCCCGCGGACAGGGCAGGCAGTCGTCGCCCTCACGCCAGCGGTCTCAAGGCGCAGCAACTGCCGTGCGCGGAAATGGTCACGGCCAGAGCCGGGGACGCGGCAACAAGCCGCATGCCGCACGCACTGACGGCAGGACCGAAGACAGACAGGGCAGCACGAACAGCGGCAGCGGCAAGCAGGCGCGAGGCGACGCGTCGCCCCGGAGCAGCCGCGACGCACAGGACGCAAAGCCGGCCCCCAGCGCACAGTCGCCCCGCCGACGACGCCGGCGGCGCTCCACCACGGGAGAGGCAGGCAGCCGCGACAATTCGACGATGGTCGTGACGCCGACCTCTTCAGGCGGGAGGAGTGCCCGCCCCAGTACGTCAGACTCCCCGTTCTCCCGACTGAAACGGCTGTTCGCAAGCAACTGACGCAGGCGCCAGGGCGGGAAACCGCCCTCTCACGGGTGCAACAGGCCGGTACAGGGAACGCACCCGGCGGCGGACGGCAATCTCAGATGGTTGCCGTCAGCTCACCCAGCTTCTTTGTCAGCCTGGCATTCTCCCGGTAGTCCACCGTCATCACGACCAGACTCGGGCCTGCTTCGTTGAACGCCGCTTCCAGCACGCCCTGAAGCTTCGCGCTGTCGTCGCAGCGATGGCCATGCCAGCCGAACGCCGCGGCCAGCCCGAGCCATTCGGGATTGCCGAAGGTCAGATCCGTGTGCCGGCCGAACTCATTGGTTTGTTTCCAGGCGATGAGTCCGTACTCGTGGTCTTCCCAAACGAGCATCACCAGGTTCACGCCCAGCCGCTTCGCGGTTTCCATCTCCTGCACGTTCATGAGAAATCCCGCATCCCCGCTGATGCCGAGAATGCGCCGATCCGGATACACCAGCGCCGCGGCTATGGCCCCCGGCAGCGCGAATCCCATGGAACAGAAGCCATTCGGGATGAGACAGGTGTTCGGCTCGTGACAGTGATAGTGACGCGCGATCCACATCTTGTGGGCCCCAACGTCCGACAGCAGGATGTCATCCGGTCCCAGCACCTGCCGTGCATCCCACAGCGCTTTCTGAGGCCGGATGCTGCCCTCCTGATCGTCCGCTGCGTACTCCTCCAGGTCTGCCTTCATCGCGGCGCGCGCCCTGCGCTGCGCCGTCAGCTCGTAGGCCGGCACCTCCACTGCCATGAGCCGCTCGTTCAGCATCCACAGGAAGTGCGCGAGATCACCCACCACCTCCACTTTGGGATGATAATTCTCGTCGATCTCCGCCGGCAGGAAGTCCGCGTGAATGATTGTCTTGTCACGATTGGGGTTCCACAGGCGTGGGTGGTATTCGACCATGTCGAAGCCGAGCGCCAGAATCACATCCGCATCATCGATGACGTAGTTCATCCGGTCCTTGGTACCAAGCCCTACCGTGTAGAGACAGTAGTCGGCGTCCATGTCCACCGCACCCTTGGCCATGAACGTACTGATGACACCAATTCCCGTCTTCTCGCACAGCATTCTGAGCTGTTTGCTCGCCCGCTTCCTGATGCAGCCATTGCCCGCGATGATCAGCGGTCGCCTGGCATTCCGCAGCAGCTCGAACGCCTGGTCCACGATCTTGTCAGCAGGTACGGGACGCCGAAAGCGGATAGGCGTCAGCGGTGCCGCGAGGGTGTCATGCTTGGCGACGTCCTCGGGCAACTCCAGATGCACGGCACCCGGCTTCTCGGTGCGGGCAATGCGCACGGCCTTGCGCACCATTTCAGGAATGTTGTCCGCATGCAGCACCGTTTCCGCCCATTTGGTGACCGGGCGGAACATGCCAACCACGTCCATCACCTGGTGTGACTCCTTGTGAAGACGCCGGATGGTGCCCTGGCCGGTCAGTACCAGCATGGGCGCGCGGTCCATGTTGCTGTCCGCGACGCCGGTAATCAGATTGGTGGCGCCAGGCCCCAGCGTGCCGAGACAGGCTGCCGGATTGCCCGTGAGACGCCCGTAGATTTCCGCCATGAACGCCGCACCCTGCTCGTGGCGCGTGAGTACAAAACGGATGGATTTCGATTTCTCGAGCGACATCATGAAATGGGCGTTCTCCTCGCCGGGAACACCAAAGATGTACTCGAGACCTTCTTCCTCCAGACAACGGACGAACAGATCGGACGCCTGCATGCTCCCTCCTCCTTCCATGCACGTGAATCTGACAGGCGCGAACACCGCAACCCCCGAGACTCCGCTGCCCGAGTCTAGCCCCAAGTTACTTTGCAGTGCCAGCATTTCGCCAAACCGCGCAATTGGCAGGAAGCAGCGGCTCGCCATCCCGGACTTGTGACCGCATTGCCCGGATGATTCATGAAGGGCCGTAGCGAGAACGCCGACAGTGATGAAAGATCAGGTTGGCGCGGACTGTCGCGGTCGCAGTCGCGCCTGGCCGCAGGGCTGGCGCGCGGATGGAGCGCGCGCCGTGTTTTCGCTGCCATCGGCGTACGCAGCCGTCTGCGCATGTTTGGTCATGGCCAACCGGTTTCATCGGCTCACGCCGGATACAGCGATCCCCGCGGTTACCCCGCGCGAGACTCTCTTTCCCGGCACATCAGCCGGCGCTGTTCAGCCGCTTTCCAGGGAACGCCACTCCATGTACCCCAGTACCGGTCTGCCAGAACGTTTGTGACTGTTAGCAGGCTGCTGAAAAAGCAGCCTGGTACGCCAGCCAGGGATGGCTGGCCCGCAAATGCAGCGGAAAACGCTGCATTTGGTGCGAGTCGGCGAAGCCGACGACCGCTGAAACAAGTCCAGGAGGGACTTTTTCAGCACCCTCTCATGGAACTTCAGTTCCATGCGCGACAGCGCTGGCAATCGCAACGTGGCCAGCTGTCAGGCGCTCGCCCGCACCCACGCCAGGGTTTCGTTGATTGCCTTGTCAAATTTTGTGAAGAGTTCGTCCACCTGGTCTTCAGTGATGATCAGCGGCGGACAGAAGGCGAGCGAATCGCCCAGGTTGCGCACGATCAGACCGTTGGCTTCGCAGCGACCCGCGCAATAGGCACCCACGCCCTGCTTGCCGGGGAACGGTTGCCGGCTCGCCTTGTCCTGAACCAGCTCGATGGCACCGATCAGGCCGACACCACGAACTTCACCCACCAGCGGATGGTCCGCGTACGAGCGCAGCCGCGCCTGAAAGCCCGGGCTTATCGCCGCGACGTGTTCGAAGATGCGCCGCTCCTCGAAGATCTCCAGCGTACGCAGCGCCACGGCCGCACAAACCGGATGCCCCGAGTAGGTGAAGCCGTGCGCAAACGAGCCCATCTTCGCGGACAACTCGATCATCGGCTCGTACAGGAACTCCGGGATCACCACCGCGCTGATCGGCAGATAAGCCGATGACAGCGCTTTGGCTACCGACACGGTGGTCGGACGCATGGCCAGTGTCTGCGCGCCGAAAGGATTACCGGTGCGGCCGAAGCCGCATATGACTTCGTCGTCGATCAGAAAAATACCGTAACGATCGAGCACGGCCTGAATGGCCGGGAAATAGCCATCGGGCGGAACGATGACGCCGCCCGCGCCCATGACCGGCTCGGCAATGAATGCCGCGATGGTTTCCGGTCCTTCACGCTGAATGAGCGCTTCCAGGTTGGCGGCAAGCCGCTTCACGTACTCGGCCTCGCTCTCGCCCGGCTGCGCGCCACGATAGTAGTGGGGCGCATCGGTGTGCAGGATGCCTTCGATCGGCAGATTGAAATGGGCGTGAAAGTAGGGCAAACCCGTCAACGACCCGGACGCCACCGTCACGCCGTGGTAGCCACGCTGGCGGCTGATGATCTTCTTCCGCTCCGGCTTGCCGATGGCATTGTGGTAGTACCACATCAGCTTGACCTGCGTGTCGTTGGCGTCGCTGCCAGACAAACCGAAAAACACGCGACCGGCGTCGAACGGCATCATCGCCTTCAGCTTTTCCGCCAGGAGGATGCTGGGTTCGTTGCTCTTGCCGCCAAACAGCTGGGAGTAGGCGAGCGTACGCATCTGCTCCGCGGCAACCCGCGCAAGCTCCTCCTCGCCGTAACCCAGTGCGGTACACCACAGACCGGCCATGCCTTCCAGGTACTGCCTGCCCTGGTTGTCCCAGATATACACGCCCTGCGCCCGGGTCTGGATACGCGGCCCCGTGGCGTGGTGCAGCTTGAGATTGGTGGTGGGGTGCAGGACGTGGCGAAGGTCCTTTGCCTCCAGCGAGTCCGCGGGAAATTCATTGTGCAGCGGATCAGTCATAGCTCACTCGGACAGCTCAGATTCTGGCGCGGACTCTACGCCATCCGCCTGTTGCTGGCACCTTTCGCGCCGACGACGCCGGTCCGTGACCCGGCGTCAGTCAGCCCCGGTCAGGCCGAGCGCATGCCGGACCGCGGGATGCACAATCGCGCCGTGACGCACGTTCAGCCCCTGCGCAAATCCGGCATCGGCGGCGAGCGCCGCTTCCCACCCGCGCTCCGCCAGCGCGCAGACATACGGCAGCGTGACGTTGTTCAGCGCCATCGTTGCCGTACGCGCCACGGCGCCCGGCATGTTGGTCACGCAGTAGTGCACGACACGCTCTTCCACGAAGATCGGCTGATCATGTGACGTTGGACGACTTGTCTCGAAGCAGCCGCCCTGATCGATGGAGATATCCACCAGTGCCGCGCCATCCGGCATGCGGCGCACGAGGTCGCGACTGACGAGTTTGGGGGTGCTGTCGCCAGGAATCAGCACCGCCCCCACCACCAGATCGGCATGCAGCACGTGCTCCTCGATCGCTTCGGGGGACGCCATCAGCACGCGCGCACGGCCCTCGAAATGATCGACCAGCGACCGCATCCGCTCCACCGACTTTTCCAGGATGGTCACGTCCGCCTGCATACCAACGGCCATGGCAGCGGCGTTTGCGCCCGAGATGCCACCGCCGAGGATGACCACCCGTCCAGGCTGCACGCCAGGCACGCCTCCCAACAGGGTGCCGCGCCCTCCGTTCGGTCGCTGCAGACACCATGCGCCAACCTGGATGGACATGCGGCCAGCCACCTCGCTCATCGGGCTCAGCAGCGGCAACCCGCCATGCGGCCCAACCACCGTTTCGTAAGCAATGGCTGTCACCCCCGACGCTGCCAGGGCCTCCGCCTGCCGGCGGTCCGCGGCCAGGTGAAGATAGGTGAACAGCACCTGACCGGCACGCAGCCGCACACACTCTTCCGGTTGCGGTTCTTTCACCTTGACCACCAGTTCCGCCGCAAAGGCCGTCGCGGTATCGACGGTGCTGGCGCCGGCCTGCTGATACATGGCGTCCGTGAAGCCGATGCCTGTACCTGCTCCCGCCTCGACGCACACCTCGTGGCCACGGCGAACCAGTTCGGCCACGGAAGCGGGAGATAGCCCGACACGGTATTCCTGAACCTTTATTTCGCGGGGAACGCCGATACGCATGGTGACTCACACTGTTTTGCCGTTACTTCTCAGCTTAGGTCAGGCATCGCGCCGATCGCTTGCAATATCCACGCTTTCAGCCAGCATTGGCACAATTTTCCGGCGTGAACCCGCCAGATGACGACCGATTATCAGCGCGAGAGTGGAACTGACCGGATCGACCGGGTCATCCTGCACGAGCTGCAGCTCGATGCGCGACTGTCCAATGCGGCGCTGGCTGAACGCGTAAGCCTCTCGGAGTCGGCCACTCTCCGGCGCGTACGCCGACTGGAAGAGAGCGGTTTCCTGCGCGGCGTAGTTGGCCTGGTGGATCAGTCGATGGCGGGATACCCCGACAACGTCTTCGTCAGCATCACGCTCACCAGCCAGACGCAGGCGGATCTTGCGGCATTCGAAGCACGGGTTGCGGAACTACCGGAAGTCATGGCGTGCTATCTCATGTCCGGGGCCGCCGACTACCTGCTTAGGGTGGTGGTGGCGGACGCCCGGGACTACGAGCGCATCCACTCGCAGTACCTTACGCGCCTGCCGGGCGTAGCCCGGGTGCAGTCGAATTTTGCGCTACGGGCAGTTGTCGATAAGACCGAACTGCCCATTCGGTGATTCCCGGGGAACGCCCGGACCTCGGCAGCCGATCCCCCCGGCTGCGGCCGGATCACCGCGAACTGGTTTGACCTGCTGTCAACAACCGCAGCAGGCCCTCCGCGACTGGCATGCGCGGGTGTTCCGCCCCGCCCACCAGGTCATGCTGTTGCAGCAAGTGGCCTGAAGGCGCCCCCTTGCATCCCCTGGAACGGGCGCCACCGCTACCGGCGGAATGCGCCCTGTTCCTGACGCGTCTGAGCGCATTGCCTTCAACGCATTGATGAGACCGGACACCAGCGGTCCGTTGGACAGGTTCGGTAACTCGAGGACGCTCCACTATATGAGCGTTCGCGCCTGCAGGTTGAACTCCTTCATTACCTGATCCGCATAGTCGATACGCCCCGTAATCTCACGAGCATCGCCATGCACCAGGCGCAGGCAGGCTTCCGCCATGTGCTCCACGGGCGTTACGCGGTGTTTCGATTCTTCGGTGATGAGATTGTGGTGAATGGCGCCAGGGGTTGCGACCAGCCCCGGAGAAATGACGTTCACGCCGATGTTGTGCTCAAACATTTCCATGGCGAGCCCGGTGGTGAATCGCTCCAGCGCTGCCTTGCACATGCCGTAAACCGCCCCACCGGGCCGCCCGGCCTGCTTGTCGGGGTGAATCGCCGCGTGCGAGGAAATGTTGAGAATCCAGCCGCCGCCCCGCTCCATCATCCCCGGCAGAACCCGCTGCGCCAGCTGAAATGGCGACCATACCTGCACGTCCATCATCAGTCGGTAGCGCTTCTCAGGAAACGACACCACAGGAATGAAGAAGGTCACCGCCGCGTTGTTGACAAGAATATCCACGCCGCCGTACGCCGCTTCCGCGGCATCGATAAGCCCCAGGCGATCGGCTTCCAGCGAGAGGTCCGCCTTGACCGCGGTGGCTTCGCCACCGGCCGCCCTGATGCGCGCCACGGTGCTGTTGATGCTGCCCGCGAACATGTTGTCGCCTTCCTCTACGGTCCGCGCCGACACCACCACCCGCGCACCTTCCATCGCATAGCGCAAGGCAATCGCTTCACCAATTCCCCGGCTGGCGCCCGTCACCACCGCCACCTTGCCGGCCAGCACGCCGTTGCGATCCACCCTGGCTGCACCACTCATTTCATTCCCCCGCATTCCCGTTGATACTCTGCGTGCGCGACTGATCGCGCTTCAGCTCACAAGATTGATACACGTTCCATGCTACGCACAACCCTTATCCTCTGCGGCGGTCTGCTCATCGCCGATGCGCAAGCGGCGGACACGGCGCTCGACTTCGCGCAGGTCTGCCACCGGGCGGCATCCGAGCCAGCCGAGATGCGCATCGACGACCGCATCGTCGGCTACTGCACGACCGCCATCGGGCAGGCCGCCTCGGCGCTGGCGCGCTCCGCGCTGCTGACCAACCGGGCCATTCTCGAAACACGCCGCGACAACTGGCAGGCAGCTCGCACGGATCTGGACGACGCACTGGCCGCCAGCCCTGACAACGCCGCCGCCTGGGTGACCCTGGGGTATGTGAACTGGCAGTCCGGCAACCTGCCAGCCGCCGAAAACAACTTCACGCGCGCACTGGAACTGGCGCCTTTGCCTGTTGCGGCAAAGAACCGAAGCATCGTGCGCCGACTGCGTGGCGATCTGGACGGCGCCATGCAGGATGCGCTCCTGGCCGCAGGCCGCCAGCCACCGCCGGCAAACAGCAACTGAGAGCAACCGAGTGTTGGCAGATTGCCGCCGTGTCGACCGTCAGTGCACGGCGGCGACGCCACCTGTTTCGTAACGGCGCGTCACCCTGGCGCCGATGCGGGTGAAGACCTCGTAGCTGATGGTCTGCGCCAGAGCCGCAATTTCGTCCACAGGAACATGATGGCCGTAGATCTCGAGCCAGTCCCCCGGACGCGCACGGGTGCCGGTAACATCCACCTGTACCAGATCCATGCTCACACGCCCAAGCAGCGGACAGCGCACGCCATCATGGAACAAGTACGCGCCTCGACCGGACAGGCCACGGGGCACACCATCCGCATAGCCGATGCCCACCGTGGCGACGCGGGTCTGAGTCTCACAGACATGCGTCCCGCCGTAGCCCACCGATTCCCCGCCCGGGACGTCGCGCAACTGCAGAATCTGCCCTTCCAGCGTCGCAACCGTACGCATGGGATTGGGGCCGGTGCTCAGGGGATTACCTCCATACAGGCCGATTCCAGGCCGGTTTACCAGGTTTCGATCGGCTTGTAGCGGTGACCCGAGCAGCGCGGCACTGCCACCGAGGCTGGCTGGCACGCCGGGAAAATGGGCAAGCGCTGCCTGGAATCGGGTGAGCTGGCGCTCATTCAGCGGGTGCTCCGGGGTATCGGCACACGCCAGATGAGTAAGCACTAACTTCGGATAAAACTCTTTTATTTCGGGCGTATCCAATCGATCCCAGGGCACGCCAAGACGGTGCATGCCGGTATCGACATGAAGATCCGCGGCCCCGCCACCGGAATGCTGCCACAGGGCAATCTGCGCCTCGCTGTTCAGCACAGGCAGCAATCGCCAATGGCGGATATCGTTCAGCGTGTCCGCAACAGGCCCGGAGAAAACGTGAATGCAGGTGTCATCGGCCGATAGCTGGCGACGCAGGTCCACGCCCTCAGCCACCGTAGCGACGAAAAAATGGCGGCAGCCCAGTCCGTGCAGATGATGGGCAACCGGTGACAATCCCAGCCCGTAGGCGTTGGCCTTTACCACCGCGCCACTGTTGCGCCCCGCCAGCGCGAACCGTCGATAGTTCGCGCCAAGGGCATCAAGGTCGACCGTGAGGCGGGCAGTCACGACAGCCCGTCACCACCGGCCCCCGGCCAGTCACTGCAGCGAATTGATGTAGGCAACCACGTTGTTGATGGCGGCATCGTCAGCAAGCACCGCAGCCATGGGCGCCATCTGACGACCGAACGTGTCAGCCGGATCAGAACCCCGCAAGCCGCCTTTGAAATTCTTCAGCTGGCGCACGATGTACCAGTCATCCAGGCCCGCGAGACGGGGCCCGCCCATCTGTTCGGAACCTTCGGCGTTCTGGCCGTGGCACGCCCCACAGGTCATATACAGCGTTTTTCCCGCCGCAGCGTCCCCCTGCACCGTCGTAGCGGACGCCTTGGAGGGAAGCGTTTCGATATAGGCAATCAGATTGGCCATCGCCTCCGGAGAAGAAACCGACATGGCAAGGCCGCGCATCTGCATGCCATCGCTGTCGCCCGGTTTCGAGCCGCGATGGCCTGCCTGAAACGACTTCAGCTGTCGCTCGATGTACCAGCCACCCTGCCCCGCCAGGCGCGGCGCGCGCATCGCGACGTTGCCTTCGCCATTGGGACCATGGCAAGCCGCGCACACGGCATACGCTCCTTTTCCTGCCGCCGCGTCACCCGCCGCGACAGCAAAAGGGGCACCCAGGACGATCGTCAAACCCAGCACGATCGCGCGCGATATCTTCATCGTTTCCTCGCAGATTCTATTTCAGGGGATCTTCAGACAAACCACAGTCACCTCCCGACATCTTTTTTTTCATTGTTATTGGTCGTCATTCGACTGTAATTTGCCGTCGATTACCGATTCTCAGTACGCCGCCAAAACGCGTACCAGCGGACCTTCACGCCGTTGTCCTCACCACGACGTGCAGCCTGTCTTCGATCCGAGACGAGTCCATCTCGTCTGGCGCGCATCTCGAACAACCCTTTCGAGCCACGACGCCTGTCGAAGTCTGACCGGCGGTCTTCGCCGGAGCGACGCGAGCTACTCAGATCAGCATCGACGGAAATTGTGCTTTCCGTCGTCATCACCGTTACCTTCGCATTGCCTACCTTTACGGTTCCTGAACTATAGCCCGCCTCGCCTGAAAGCAAAAGTGCTTCCACGGCTGACGCTTAGAGGACTTTGATGAGTATGTTTCTTGAATAGAACCAAGTCGGGCCAGGTCGGTAGGGTCGCGCGTTTCCGACGTACGCCTGGGGATAGGCCACTTGTCGCATCATCGACGCCGGAACATGTAACGCAACAGGAAAAAATCCGTATGAAACAAGGCAACAAGCTGTAGCACCGATCACTTCATCGCAGCGGACAAGGCGCGATCACTGGAGGATCCGCGCAGCAGCCTGTTCAATCCAGCGCTCCCGCCGAATGCGGGTACGGTGCGGGTACAACAGGGACTCCGGGTCGTCGAGCAGCGCCGGCTCGAGTTGCGCCAGCGCCTCCACGGTTTCGATTCCCGCCGCACGCAGCGTTTCGAGCGACTTGGCGCCAATTCCACGGATGCAGCGCAAAGGGTGTTGTGGCGCCCGCGGCATTTCGATTTCGCTCCCGCGTGAGCGGGCGCCCTCTACGAGCGCTTCCGACCGGGCCAGTTCGTCGCGCAGGAGGCGGATCTCCTCGTTTGCATGGGCAAACTGTTCGGTCAGCACTTCCAGCGTACGCGACAACGACTGATTGCGCGCCTGAAGTGACTGCACCTGGCGCTCAAGCTGGGAACAGATCTGCGCGTGATTGACGCCATCGACTTCGGGAAGCAGGAACTCACGGTCTGGCGCCGGAGCAGTCCGCATCTGCTCCAACTCCCGCCGCAACGCACGATTCTCCTTCTGCGACCAGTCCAGCGCTTCACTGCGTCGACGCAGCATCTCGGCAATACGGGGTACACGCTGCTGCCATTTGCGAACTTCCATCCGCAACGCCGCCAGCTCTCCGCCGTCCCCGACCCTCACTGATGCTGCTTCACCCATCGCGCATCCACTACCGCCCGCATGATCCCGGAACGCTAGCCCAGATCGCCACGACCGACTGTGGACGGGATAACAATTCGCCAAGCCGACGAAGCTGAAATCGGTGGCGCAGCGGATGCCTTGCGCCCCAGCCCGGGAGAAAGGCGCCAACCAGCGGGAACCCGGACTGCCAGTCCGGGTCAAATAATTCGCCGCAGCCATTGAATTTGCGGCGCAGACCCTGAAATAAACAGTCCGATCTACCGGAGGTATCGAACAAAAATGCGGATCCTGCTCTTTCTCGCCACCAACCTGGCCGTTGTGTTGCTGCTGGGCATGGTGCTGCGCCTGTTTGGTTTCGAGTCCACACTGGTGGGCGGCAGGGAACTGGACCTGCAGGCACTGCTGATCATGTGCGCAGTATTCGGCTTTGGTGGTTCCTTCATTTCACTTCTGCTGTCCAAATGGATGGCCAAACGCAGCACCGGCGCCCAGATCATCGAGTCGCCACGCAGCGACACCGAACGCTGGCTTGTGAGCACGGTTGAACGTCATGCCCAGGCGGCTGGCATCGGTATGCCGGAAGTCGCCATTTTTCCGTCGCGCGAACCCAACGCCTTTGCCACGGGCGCGAGCCGGAACAAGGCGCTGGTGGCCGTGTCCACCGGACTGCTGGACCGCATGTCCCGAGCCGAGGTTGAAGCGGTACTTGGCCACGAGATCGGTCACGTCGCCAACGGTGATATGGTGACGCTCACCCTCATCCAGGGTGTGGTGAACACCTTCGTGATGTTCTTCGCGCGCATCATCGGCCACTTCGTGGACAGAGTGCTGCTGAAGAACGAGGAGGGTTACGGGATGGGCTATTTCCTCGGCACCATCGCCGCGGAACTGCTGCTGGGCATCTTCGCCTCCATTATCGTGGCCTGGTTTTCGCGCCGCCGGGAGTTCCGGGCGGATGCCGCGGGCGCGCAACTGACCAGCCGCCAGGCCATGATCTCGGCGCTGGATCGCCTGCGTGCTTCCGTGGATCACCCCTCCGAGCTGCCCGCGACGATGACGGCCTTCGGTATCTCCGGTGGCTTGCAACAGGGGCTGCGCGCGCTGCTGTCGTCACACCCGCCGCTCGAAGTCCGCATCCAGGCACTGCGCGAGAGCATTTGACCGCAACCAGCCTGCGGTAGCGACAACCCGTTGACGGAGCCACGGATGGCTCCGCCCGGGATCCGGTGTTCTACCCTGACCTTCCCTGGTGCCGCACACTACAATGGTGACGAACGTCCATCGCCGCACAGGTTACCCATGCGCAAACGACCTTCGTCGCCACGTGGCCAACTTGTCACACTCCGGCACGACTCTCGCATTCTGGCGGACAATCCGCTGGGCGATCCGCACGAGCGTGATCTTCCCGTCTGGCTGCCGCCTGGCTACCGGGCGACAGGCAAGCGCCACTATCCGGTGTTATTCGACCTCACGGGTTTCACTGGTGCAGGACCCGCGCACGTGGGCTGGAAGGCCTTCGATGAAAACGTTCCGGAACGGCTGGAGCGCCTGACCGCTACGAAGCACATCGGGCCGATGATCGTTGTCTTTCCGGACTGTTTCACGTCACTTGGCGGCAATCAGTACATCAATTCCACGGCCATCGGTGCGTATGCCGACTATCTGACGCGTGAGCTGATACCGGCCGTGGACAGGGAGTTCGCAACCCACGCGGACCGCGATCACCGAGGTTGCTTCGGAAAATCGTCCGGCGGCTACGGCGCCATGCTTCATGGCATGCGCTACGCCCGCCACTGGGGCGCTATCGCCAATCATTCCGGCGACGCCTACTTCGACTTCGTGTATCGAAGCGAATGGCCGGGTGTGCTGACCGAGCTGACCCGTTTCCGGGAGCCACGACGACGTCAGGGCAGCTACGAACTGACGCAGGAGCAGAAGGGCCGCACACCGGGCGAGGACGACGGCCGCGTGCGGCGTTTTCTGGACAGTTTTTTTGCCCGGAAGAACCCCGGCGGCAAGGACATCATGGTCGTGATGATGCTATGCATGGCCGCCAGCTACGATCCGGACCCGAAGGCACCAAATGGATTCCGCCTGCCCTTTGACCTGGAGAGCGGCGAGTTTCTGCCACAACGCTGGCGTCGCTGGCTGAATCACGATCCTGTCCGGCTGGTGGGCCGATACGCGAAGAACCTGCGCACGCTGCGCGGCATCTTCATCGACTGCGGCTGGCAGGATCAGTATCACATCCATTTCGGCAGCCGGCAGCTTTCAGCCGGGCTCACCAGACACGGCATCGAACACCGGTATGAGGAGTTCCCGGACAACCACTCCGGCATCGACTACCGCATGGACGAAAGCCTGCCATACCTCTACCGCGCCCTGCGCTGACAGACAAGGAGATCAACGTGACATCGCGACTATCCCGCATCACCCGCTTCGGCGCGCTCATTGCACTGATGCTTGCAGGCACGACCGTCAGGGCGCTCGACGTCCAGGACCACTACGCCGACAACCAGGGCGTGAAGATCCACTATGTCACGAGCGGCGCCGAGCGCGGAACCCGCCCCCTGGTGGTAATGATTCACGGCTTCCCGGACTTCTGGTACACGTGGCGGGATCAGATGCAGTCGCTCGGCAACGATTTCCGCGTCGCCGCGGTTGATCAGCGCGGATACAACCTCAGTGACAAGCCGGAAGGTGTCGACGCCTACGCCATGCCCAATCTGGTGGCTGATATCGCGGCCGTCATCGCCGCGGAGGGTGAGTCGTCGGCGGTGGTCGTCGGACACGACTGGGGTGGCGCTGTCGCCTGGAACGTGGCAATGACCCGCCCCGATCTTGTGCGCTACCTTGTCATACTGAACCTGCCGCATCCGAAGGGTATCGGCCGCGAGATCGCTACCAATCCGGCACAGCGAACCAATAGCGAGTACGCGTTCCGCTTCCAGCAACCGGATGCGCACAAATCGCTCACCGCCGAAGGTCTGGCCGCGTGGGTAACGGACGCCGCAGCGAGGGAAAGATACGTTGACGCGTTTCGGCGCAGCAGTTTCGAGGGGATGCTGAACTACTACAAGGCGAACTATCCGCGGCCTCCTGTCGACGGGGCGCCGCCGCCAGCCGCACCGGCAATGCCCAACGTGCGTGTGCCCGTACTGATGTTCCACGGGCTCGACGACCAGGCCCTGCTGCCCGGTGCACTAAGCGGAACCTGGGACTGGGTGGATGCGGATCTCTCGCTGGTGACCATCCCAGGCGCCGGACACTTCGTGCAGCAGGATGCGAGCGCGCTGGTGTCCGGCACACTGCGGAACTGGTTGCTTCAACGCACGCAGTGAGCGTCACCGCGAGCGGCGGGCGCCTCAGGGCCGGGACGCACCAATGATGTAGCGCAGCATGTCGTCCAGGGGCGTCAGTTCGATACCCAGACGCGCTGCCGCGGGCGCGGGATCGATGGCGTCGTCGTGGTCGAGCACCTCCAGCATGGCTGCTGTAACCACCGGATTACCGGAAAGGCTCTCCAGCACCCGGGCGACACCCATGCCAAGCGACATCGGCAACGATACCAACCTCGGCTGGGTACCTAGCAACCGCGCGACGCGCAGGATCAGGTCGCGACGACTGAGCGATTCCGGGCCAGCCAGACGCAGTCCGCCATACGCTGCCTCGCACGCGCGCAACACGGCCTGCACGGCATCGCCGGCAAACAGGGGTTGCTCCAGGCTCTCCAGGCGCCAGCCAAATGACACGCCGGCCCGGGCGCGCGCCTGCAAGGCGCGACTGGCGTAGTCGTTCTCGCCCAGCACCATGGGCACCTGCAGCACCGTCACAGGTAACCCGCTGTCCAGCAGCAAACGCTCGGCGCGGCCTTTCGAAGCGAGGCAGCGATTGGTCGCCGTTGGTGACGCACCGAGAATACTCAGGTAGGCGATGCGCGGCGCGGCTCCTGCCTGATGGATCGCATCAACGAGCGCTGCACAGGTGGTTTCATGCGCGGCCTGGTAGGTATTGCCAGGACTCTCCTTGAGGATGCCGACGAGGTGCACCACCGCCGTCACGCCCTCCAGTGCCGCCGCCAGCGCAGGCACATCGGCGTAGTCCAGGCAGACGACATCAAGTTCCCGAATGTCCGTCAGCTGCGCGACGGCGCGTTGCGAGCGCACGGCGGCCCGGGCTGTCCAGCCAGCCGGCAACGCCTTCAGCAGCAGCCGGCCGAGATGGCCATTGGCCCCGGTGACCAGCACTCGCCCCGCGGTCATTCCGGGCTGCCCCTGTGTTCCATTCCCCACTGCTCAATCCCCGGCCAGTTGACGACGGTGGTGTAGGATTGCAGCACACCCGGCCAACGACAACGCTGTGACCAGCCCATGCATTCAGCCCTTACGCCCGAATTGTCAGAATCGCGACCGACCAGCGGGAAACGGACCGTGAACCGGACACTCCACACTCCCTCCCGGGCGCTGCGCCAGCGATGTGGCTGACCTGGGCCAACGCCCTCACCGCACTCCGCCTCGCGCTGATCGCGCCACTGGTACTGGCAGTTATTCATGGCGTCTGGACAGTTGCCGCAGGGCTGTTCACGCTGGCCGTGCTCACCGACTACTTCGATGGGCCACTGGCGCGCCATCACGGCCAGGCGACGCCCATCGGCGGCTTCATGGATCACGCAACCGACGCGCTGTTTGTCACTGTACTGTGCGCCGCAATGGCCTTGCACCACCACCTTGCCTGGCTGCTTCCGGTTCTGATTCCGCTGGCCTTCATTCAGTACTCGGTGGACTCCCGCGTTCTCGCCGGCCGGGCCTTGCGGCCGAACCGGCTCGGCCGCGTCAACGGAATCAGTTACTACGTGCTTCCCGGCGTTGTCATCGGCGCCCACTGGCTCGACTGGTGGGGCTGGCTGGCCATGCCCACCAGCATCGCGAGCTGGCTGCTCTGTACCAGCACGCTCGTCTCGATGGGGCTGCGCGCAACGAACTACCGCGCAACAGCTGACTGAATCCTGATTCAGGCGAACAATTCGCGGTTCGCCTTCGGCAGAAACAGCACGCCGATCGCCGCGTTGAACAGCACGAAGAACGTGTGCATGACCATGCTGAAGGCACCAACCTCCGGGTAGTCCGGAAACAATACCGTCCATAACAGGAGCGCCCCCGCATGAAACGGCAGCGGCAGTGCCGCTGCCAGAAAGATCACCGGCAGGAATGCCAGCATCTCCGCAAAGGAGACATTCACATTGAACAGCTGCAGCGACAGGGTATAGACCGCAATGGCCAGCAGCAGATTCGGTGCCTTGAACAGCACGATCAGAAGATAGTGAACGGGTCTAGCCTTGCGGAAAGCCGCCAGCAGCGGTTTGTCCCTAAGGCGGCTGCGCGGCAGGATACGACCTGCAAAATAGGCCATGTGAAGCGGCAGGTAGAGCGCAGCGCCAAGGAATACCGCCGGCAGGATTCGATCCAGCGGCAGCAGCGTGGACGCCCGCTGCACGACATCGTAGAAAAGCACCACACCAACGGCGGAAAACACCAGAAGCTGATAGATCTCCATGACACCCAGCATGATCATGCTGGACAGGGCTTCCCAGCCGGGCACCTGGTGACGCCGCAGAAGGTACAGCGACATGGCGCCCTTGCCCACCTGCTCGTTCACCAGCGAAAGTATGTAGGCACTGGCGCGCACCGGCAGTATGTCCGTGAGCTTCAGGTCCGGCGCGTTGAACCACTTCACCACCCGCCAGGTGACATGCGAGTCCACGAAGAAGAAGAACACCGAATACGGGATCATCAGCATCAGCCAGCTCAGCCAGTCCGCCTCGCCGAAGAACCGCCCCAGATACTGCCAGACATCCAGCGATTCACGCGCTGCCGCCCCCTGCAGACGCCCGAATACGAGGTAGAAACAACCCAGCGTCAACAGCCAGGTACCAATCCGGAAGCCCAGCTTCCGGCCTTTGCCACCCGTGGATGCGGCAGACTCACTCACGATGCACGCCCCGCCAGCCGGTAAGCCATCGCCTTGAATTCGTGGCTGAACGGGTGCCAGAAGCCAGGCATCCTTTGGGTCATGCACATGCCGGTAATGCCGGCATTGGGCGCCATCCACGAGTGAGTGCCCGCCATGCCGCCCCAGTGATACTCGTCACGCGCCATCAACGGCTCCTCCGCGCCCACCGCCTGCTTGATGGCAAATCCGAGGCCGAATACGGTGCCGGGCATTGCCCACATCGGAAAGGCCACATGCACACCCGCGCTCAGTTGATTGGTGCGCATGAGCGCCAGCGTTTCGGGTTTGAGCAGGGTGGCGCCATTCCACGTGCCACCGTTGACGATCATGCGGATGAATGCCAGGTAGTCCGCCACCGTGGAGACCAGTCCGCCACCGCCGCTGAGGAAACGCCTCGGTCGGCTGTAAGGACCGGTGGCGGGGTCCTCCGCTTTCACCAGTCCGGGCTTCATCGGATTGAACAGGTCGGTCGGCGCATACATGGTGACAAGCCGATCAACCTTTTCGGGAGACACATGGAAGGCCGTGTCCACCATGCCGAGCGGCCGGAAGATATGCTCCTCCAGATAGTCGTCGAAGCGCTGGCCGGATACCACTTCGACAATGCGCGCCACAACGTCCGTCGCCAGACTGTACCGCCAGTTCGTACCCGGCTCGTAGACCAGTGGCAGCGAACCCAGCCGATCGCACAGCTCCTCGAGCGTCAGCTCCTCACCACCGAACAGGTTGATGCCCGCCGCGGCGTACGCCTTGTCGATGAGGGAATCCGGCTCGATGAATCCATACGACAGGCCAGCGCTGTGGCTGAGCAGATGCCGCACCCGGATTGACCCGCCTGCCGGATCCGCATGCGACACTTCCGTGGCATCCGCTCTCAGTACCCGCGGGTGCGCAAACGCCGGAAGATAGCGCTCAACCGGGGCATCCAGATCGAGACGCCCCATCTCCACGAGCTGCATGGCCGCGACGCTGGTGACGATCTTGGTGTTGGAGTGCATGCGGTAGATCGCGTCCTCCCGGAGCGGCGTGCGGGACTCGAGGTCCATGTAGCCGAACAGCCGGAAATCCAGCACATCCGTACCTCGCATGACGAGCGTATTCACACAGGACAGGATGCCTTCGTCGACATACCATGCCATACGCTCGTGAAGCGGCGAAAAATCGATCTCGCTCGGAACCGTGGTGACCTGATTGATGGCGGCATCTCCCCTGTGAACCGGGTCGGCACGATACCATCACGCCGGCTGCTGTGTACCTGCCTGCTGTTGCTGGTGGCAGCCTGCGGTGGCGATCCGGCGGCACCCGTCAGACAGCCCGCCCACAACGAGGTGCCCGCCCCGTCAGCCACGTACGTGGGCAGCGCGCGCTGCGGCGTTTGCCACGACGCGCACTACGCCGCCTGGCAAGGCAGCCATCATGCCCGGGCAATGCAGGCGGCATCCCCGGCCACCGTGCTGGGCGCCTTCCCGGCGCAGCTCGGCCAGTCTCGTTTCTTCCTGGAGGACGGCGCGTATCGCGTCAGCACCTGGGACGCAAACGGCAAGCCCGCCACCTTTACCATCAGCCACACCTTCGGCGTGTATCCACTACAGCAGTACCTGGTGGATTTTCCGGGGGGCCGCTTGCAGGCCCTCGGCATTGCCTGGGACGCCCGCGCCGAAGGTGACGGCGGGCAACGCTGGTTCGAGCTGTATCCTGCCGGCCGTGAAGTCGCGGGCGACGTGCTGCACTGGACAGGGCGTGCCTTCACCTGGAATTCGATGTGCGCGGATTGCCACAGTACTGCCGTGCGCAAGGGCTATGACCCGGCGGCCGCCACCTACCACACAACGTCCGCGGAGATGGGCGTGGGCTGTGAAGCCTGCCACGGCCCGGGTTCGGCGCACGCCGCGTCACCAACGGCGAATTCGCTGCCCGTCGCCGTGGCGGCCCGGGTGGAAACCTGCGCGCCCTGCCACGCCCGCCGCAGCCAGGTAGCGGAAGGCTTCGCACCGGGCAAAGCACTGCTCGACCACTACGTGCCCGCCCTGCTCACGCCACCCCTCTACTATCCGGACGGGCAGATCCATGACGAGGTTTTCGAATACGGTTCCTTCGCCAGCAGTCGCATGGCATCGATGGGGGTGATCTGCACGGATTGCCATGAGCCGCACACAGCAAAGTTGCGCGCCGAGGGCGACGCCTTGTGCGAGCTGTGCCACAGCCCTGCGGGCAATCCCCGCTTCCCCTCGCTGCCGAAGAAACGCTATGCCAGCGCCGCGCACCACGCACACGCCGAGAGCAGCGAAGGAGCCCGCTGCGTGAACTGTCACATGCCACAGACAACTTACATGGCGGTGCACCCTCGCCGGGATCACAGCCTGCGCATCCCCCGACCGCGCCCGGACGCCACCAGTCCAAGTGCCTGCACGCGTTGCCACCAGACCCGCGACGAAGCCTGGGCGCAGGCGGCACTGGCAAAAGGCAGCCCGCCGACCGATCCTGCGCACTGGTCCGTAAAGCTGGACGGTGGCCGGCCGGACACACTGCGGCAGCTCTGGCAGGACGCCTCGGCACCGGCCATTGTTCGGGCCTCCGCGCTGGCGCGATCCACCACCCCACCGTCCGGTCAGACACTGGCAGCAGCTGCCGAACGGTTGTCCGCCATCGACCCTCTCATCCGCCTTGCCCTGGTAACCGCGAGTGAGCGCTCACCAACTGCAGGCGCCTCGCTGTTGCTGGAAAAGCTGTCGGCAGACCCCTTACTCGGGATTCGCGCCGCCGCAGCCTTCGCCCGGGCACGGCGTGCCCCGCCGGACGCGCCGCTCCATGGCGGTAGCACACTCGCGGAACTGCGCGCCGTACAGCACGTCAACGCGGACACGCCGGAGGCGCTCGTCAATCTGGCAACCCTGGACCTGCTGGCCGGAGACGTGACCACGGCGCGATCCCAACTGAACAAGGCCCTGACGATTGCGCCAGACTTTGTCCCCGCACTCATCAATCTCGCTGATCTGGACCGCCAGACCGGTCGGGACGTACAGGCCGGTCCACTGTTGCAGCGTGCCATTGTCCTTGCCCCCGATCTGGCGGATGTACATTACGCCTACGCGCTCTGGCAAATCCGGCGCAGGGACATCAAACAGGCCATCACCTCGCTGGCCAAGGCGCACGCGCTCGCGCCGCAGAACTCCACGGTGCTGCATGCCTATGTGACGGCGCTGTTAGAGACGGGTGCGGTGCCGCTTGCAGAGCAAACACTTGCGGCTGCGGAGGTCACCGTGCTTGGCGAGGAACGACTGCTGGTGTTGGGCGTGCGGGTGGCCGAGACCGCGGAAGACTCTCAACGCACCCTGCATTATCTGAAGAAGCTGGTTGAACTGGTGCCGGATGATCCCCGCTATCAGTCCGCCTTGCGCGCTCGCGCCACGGCGTCATCGGCGCCCTGACTTCCGGGGCTCTGGGAAATGCGGTTATAAATCTCCTCGCGATGTACCGGAATCGATTTGGGGGCCTTGATCCCCAGACGCACCTGGTTGCCGTTGACAGCGACCACGTAGATCTCCACTTCGTCTCCGATCCGGATCGCCTCTCCCGGGCGTCTTGTCAGAATCAGCATGTTTTTTCCCTCTTGTGTGTCAGCCCTCGGAACGCAGTACGCCGTGTCACGGTCACGAAGCAGCGTTGCTTACTACGTTGTCCGGCAGTATACCTGCCAGCCAGACGACGAACAGACGCAAATCGGTTCAGTTTGTGCCGGAAACGACGCTCTCTTGCCCATGTCACGGACAAATTCGGGTCATCAGCTCGAACCTTCCAATGAGCGGTTTACATCAGCCCACATTCTTGCGGGATTGTTCGCCGCCAACGTAAATTGCCCAACAAATTGCAGACGCAAACGGGAGCCTGCTCATGCATGAAACGAGCGTCATCGATTGCGACATGCACGTTCTGGAACCCGCCACGCTGTGGCTGGACTATCTCGAGCCCGGTTTCCGCTCCCGCGCCATTCGCATCGAACGCAACGCACTGGGCGAGGAGCAGCTCATCATCGGCGACAAGGTTGTGCTCGAGCGCGGCCTCGCCGGGCTTGGCGGTGTGCACCGCAATCGCGCGGAACTGTTCTCCGGGAAGCTGACCTACGCGCAAGGCTCCCCACCTGCCGCATACGATCCCGCGGCAAGGCAGACCTTGCTGGACGAATGGAACGTGCGCGCAAGCGTGACATTTCCCACCATCGGCATCCTGCCATTTCCAACCGACGATCAGGCGCTGGCATCCGCCTATTGCCGCGCCTACAACACCTGGCTTGCGGAATTCGCACAGAGCGTCCCCGGACGCATCATCCCCATTGCCACCGTGAACTGGTTCGATGTGGAAAGCGCCATCCTCGAACTCGATCGCTGCCTCCGGCTTGGCTTTCGCGGCCTGTTCGTGCCACCGGAAACGATCGGCGGCAGAAGCCCCAGCCACCCGGACTTCAACCCGTTGTGGCAGCGTTTGACGGATGCCGGCCTGCCGGGTTGCCTGCATGTCATCGTTCGTTTCTCGGGCGCCGCGTCTCCCTTTGCCGCCTGGCGTGAAGCCCAGCCCGCGCCCGGCACGCTGTTCGGCTTTGGCCTCGGCGCCACCGGCCAGTTGATGCCCGCCATCGCCGCCATGGTGCTGGACGGATTCTTCGACCGCTTTCCCCGCCAGAAACTGGTGGCCGTGGAAGCCGGCTGCGGATTCGCCGCCTATCTCATGGACCGCATGGATGAGAAGTGGCGCGTGATGTCGAGCCTCGGCAACCCGCTCGCTATGCCGCCAAGCGACTACATACGCCGCAACTGTTATTTCGTTGCCGAACCCGAGGAGCGCACCATCGGCGCCATGCTGGACCTGGTTGGCGAGGACAACATCCTCTGGGGTTCCGACTTCCCCCACATAGACGCCAGCATGGACGCTCCCGAACAGATTCGCGCCAGCCTCAGCGCGCTCAGCCCGGAGCGCCAGCAGCGGGTGCTGGGGGCAAACGCCGCGCGCGTGTTCCGGTTCCCCTGAGCACATAGGTGATTTGCCAATCATTTAACTGCGGGGAATGCTGTGGGGTGCTAACGTGCCGCGTTGAATCACCATGGCTTTGGTCAATGCGACTCGCGTCAAAGGTCTTTCTTGCCCTGCTCATGCTCACGTCGGCAGTCGCCCAGGCGCGCACTACCGTATATATCGACAAGGATCTCTACGGCGATTGTCCGGGCACGTACGATCCGGCGGAACGGGGTTGCGGCGACGGTCGCGATACCGCATACGAATCAATAACGAGCGCGCTCGAGGTTGCCCGACCCGGCACCCGATTCATACTGCGAGGCGGAGAGTACAGGGAGGTACTGCATCTGACCGTGTCCGGCACGGCCGAGTCGCCGATCATCTGGGAAGGCGCCAAAGGCGAATCGGTTGTCATCGGCGACGTCGACGCCATAGTCGATGACGAGGAATATGGGCCGATCTGGCTGGACGGCGTGCGCTACAACGAGCTTCGCGGCATCACCGTAACCGACTCCGTCGGCTTCCTGCGCGCCATCGATGCCCATCACAACATCATCGAACACAACACCTTCAATCGCTCCAATCTGTTTCCGTCGCAAAGCAAGCGAGGCGGCCTGTACTTCGGCTTCAGTTCGCACAACAAACTGATCAACAACCTTATTCTCAAGGGAACGGACAGCCTTGCACTCGTTCATTCGGACTTCAACGTCATCCAGGCCAACACGTTCACCGTCAGCGGACATGAGCTGCTGACAATGAAATGCAGCAGCAACAACGTGATCAGGGGGAACCGTTTCTCGAACCCCGAACAGAAACTCATGGCCGCCTTCGATTGCGAAAAACCCACGATGGCCTGGGTAGGCAACGGCCGTCTGGCCAGCGAAAACGAGGTGCTGGACCGCAATCACCGCAATCTGATCGAGTACAACCAGTTCGCGGAATCAAGCAGTTATTACAGTACTTCAGGCGGCAATGGCATTCAGTACGCCGGCCAGAACGGCATCATCCGCTTCAATACGTTTCATGATGAGAACGTCGGACTGGGCATGACCTACTACGACAGGGAAGCGATGTTCAACCGCGGCAACCGGGTCTACAACAACACTTTCTACAACAACCGTTGTGCCGGCATTTCGCTCATGGGCGCACAGGAACAGACCCGCAGCAACATTCGTGACAACCAGTACGCCAACAACATCCTGTGGGACAACAAGGGCTGGGGTGAAGACGGCACCAGTTGCGAAGGGAGGAGTCCGGGCCAGATCGTATGGCGCAACTCCTTCGGCGGGCACTACTTCCGGGGCGACGTACTGGGCAGCCCCCTCGGTGAGAACGTTCTGCACAATGAGTTCGGCGTGGGAGAAAAACTGAACGAGTACAACGGCAAGGGCCACTTCACCGGTACCTTCGTTGGCGACCCCCGCATGCGCGACCCCGCAAACGGCGACTTTGCACTGCGCCCGGACAGCCCCGTCATCGACAAAGGCGTCTTTCCCACACGCATAACCTCGGCCGATGGCGCCGGTGACACCCTGGAGGTGGAAGATGCCGGCTGGTTCTTCGACGGCTACGGCATCGACGGCGAACGCGGCGATATCGTGCAGCTCGAAGGGTCCGGCGCACGCGCACGGATTCTGAAAGTGGACGACGCGAGGAAAACGCTCAAGCTCGATCGCGAAGTCTCCTGGATAAAAGGCGCCGGCATCGCCCTTCCCTGGAACGGCACCGCACCGGACCCTGGCGCGCACGAGGCTCAGTAGCGCCCGGCGATTTGCCGTCCGGCATTGGGTCGCGCACGGGATCGTGCGGTATTGTAGGAACCAAGCCGAACCGCAGAGGATCACCATGCCGCGCCGCCTCGTCGACCTGTCCATCTACCTAGAAAACGACATCCCCTCGGATCCACCGGGCATGGCACCGAAGATCCGGTATTTCACGCACGACAATACGTTTGCGCAGATCGAGCCGTTCTTTCCCGGTCTGAAAAAAGAGGACATGCCGGACGGCGAAGGCTGGGCCGTGGAGCAGGTGAGCCTTTCCACGCACAACGGCACGCATCTGGATGCGCCGTTCCATTTCCACAGCACACAGGATGCTGCCCTGGGCATCCGCAAGCCCGCGCTGACCATCGACGAGGTCCCGCTGGACTGGTGTTTCCAACCCGCCGTCAAACTCGACTTTCGCCATCTGGGCGACGGCTACGTGGTTACCGCCTCCGACGTGGAGCGGGAGCTGGAACGCATCGGCCACACACTGCAGCCCCTGGAAATTGTGGTGGTGAACACACGTGCAGGTTCCCGTTACGGACACGGTGACTACGTGTCCGCCGGATGCGGCATGGGCTACGAAGCCACGATGTACCTCCTGGAGCGTGGCGTGCGGCTCACCGGCACCGACGCCTGGAGCTGGGACGCGCCGTTCGTGCATACGGCAGGCAAGTACGCCGAAACCCGCGATGCCTCATTGATCTGGGAGGGGCACAAGGCCGGACGCGACATCGGCTACTGCCACATCGAGAAACTGCACAATCTCGAAGCATTGCCCGCGAATGGCTTTTTCATCTCCTGCTTCCCGCACAAGATCCGCGGCGCTTCAGCTGGCTGGACCCGCGCCGTGGCCATATTCGACGATGCACTGACCGCATGACCCCTGAGGTGGGCGGCAGGGCCGCTATCGGCCCGCAGCCGCCCCCTGTTCATTCTGTACGGTCTGCATGGCCTTGAGCGCCGTGCCGACCATGGCCGCCACATCGCCCATCTGCGCGGGAATGATCATGGTGTTGCTGGCCTGCGCCAGGCGACCGAACTCTTTTACCCACTGTTCCGCAACACGCAGGTTCACGGCCTGCTGACCGCCGGGATCGTTGATGGCATTCGCCACTTCGCGCAGACCCTGCGCGGTCGCTTCGGCAACGAGCCGGATTTCCTCGGCGCGACCCTGTGCTTCGTTGATCTGCCGCAGCTTTTCCGCTTCGGACAGGTTGATGGTTTCCTGCTTCTGGCCTTCGGAGACGTTGATGCGCGCCTGCCGGTCACCCTCGGACTGCGCCACGACCGCCCGGCGTTCCCGCTCCGCGCGCATCTGTTTCTCGAGCGCGTCACGCACCGTTGCCGGGGGCACGATGTCCTTGATTTCGTAGCGCAGGATCTTGATGCCCCAGGGCTCAGCGGCCCGATCGACGGCGGAGACCACCTGTGCGTTGATGCTCTCGCGCTCTTCGAACGTGCGATCGAGTTCGATCTTGCCGATCTCGGAGCGCAACGTGGTTTGCGCGAGCTGCGCGACGGCAAACAGGTAATTCATGATGCCGTAGCTGGCGGCCTTGGAGTCCACCACCTGCACGAACAGCACGCCATCCACTTCCACGGCGATGTTGTCCTTGGTGATACAGGTCTGCGACGGTACATCCACGGCCTGTTCCTTGAGCGTGTGTTTGTACGCCACGCGATCGATGAACGGGATGAGGATGTGAAAGCCGGCATCAAGCGTGCGCGAGTACTTTCCAAGACGTTCCACAACGAACTGCTCGCGTTGCGGAACCACGCGCGCCGTCTTGAACAGCGCGACGACGATGAAGACAACAAGAAGAAGCAGTATGAGTGTGCCGATTTCCATGTTTGACCCCTGTCAGATCTCTTCCACTACCAAGGTGATGCCTTCACGCCCGACAATGCGCACCAGCTTGCCCTCGTTGAAGACCTTGCCGTCCGCTCGTGCTGTCCAGCCCGCGCCGCGGTAGTCGACACGACCGCGACCCGGCTCCGCCTCCGTGAAGCCGCTGATCACACGCGCTTCACGGCCGATGAAATCCTCGTCCACCCCCGAATCCGCCACCTGCCCTTTCATCCAGCGCTGAAAATGGGAACGCAGGCCAAACAACAGCCCGAGTGACAGCACGCCAAACAGGAAGTACGGCCAGCCGCCGTCAGCCGGAAGGCCCAGCCAGATGGCCATGCCAACCAGGATGGCGGCGGCGCCAAAAAAAACGACGATGAAACTCGTAAGAAACAGCTCCGCGATCACCGCCGCGAAACCAAGCACGATCCACCACAGGGCTGCACTCATGCGTGCCTGTCTCCCTTGCTGTTGTCAGTCCGACGTCGCGAAGCGCGTGAGCAGATTGGTCAGCACATCCGCGCCCCGCTCCAGGTTTTCGACGCTCACCCGTTCGTTGTTGCCGTGAACGCCGCGCATTTCCTCCGGGTCGAAGAGGAACGGCGAATAGCCGTAGGCTGTTATACCCCGATCACGGAAGAAATGGCTATCCGTGAAGCCTCCCGCCACCGTTGGAATGAGCGGCGCCGCAAACGTTTCCTCGCTCACCGCCTGCAGCGCCCGATACAGCGGATTGGCCGTACCACTGATGGCGGGCGTAAAACTCATCAAGGTTTCGATCTGCACGTTCTCGTCGCCCACCAGGGCGGTGAGTTCGGCAATGAACGCCTCCGGATCCTGATCCGGCAGCAGACGGCAATCCAGTTCGATGCTCGCCTGCGGGGGAACGACGTTGATTTTGCTGGAGCCTTCCAGCCGCGTGACCGAGCAGGTGTTGCGCAACAGCGAGTGGGTGCCCGGATCTTCGAGTTGCAGACGCAGCATGAAATCCGGATCGCGTATGGACGCAGCCGCGTTGGCAAGCAGCGCCGCACGGTCTTCGCTCTGGTAGGGCGCAATGGACTCCAGCATCGCCTGCACCTCGGGGATGAGACGCGGCTTGAAATTGGTTTCGCCGATACGCTGCGCGGCGCGCACGATGCGCGTGACCGCCGTTTCCGGCTGTGGCGCGGAACCGTGTCCGGGCCGGCCAAACGCGGTAAGGCGCAACCACAACGGCACCTTCTGCGTCACTTCCACCATGACGGCCACCTTGTCGTCGAAGCGCCGCCCCGCGCCACCTTCGTTGAGCACGTAGCCCACCTTGTCAAAGAGTTCTCCGTGGGTCTTCAGCAGCCAGCCGGCGCCGTAGTCTCCACCAGCCTCTTCATCCGCGGTGGCCACGAACCAGACGTCGCGGTTGAGCTTCCTGCCCGATGCCGCCAGCCGCAGGAAGGCCGTGAGCTGGGCAATGGCAAGTCCTTTCATGTCGATGGCGCCACGGCCGTAGATGTAGCCGTCCTTCACATCCCCGGACAGCGGCTCGAAATCCCAGTATTCCCGCGTCGCCGGCACCACGTCGATGTGATTGAGCAGCACCAGGCCAGGTTCGTCCCCGCCGGGGAGACGCGCCCACAGATTGCCGCGACCAGGCGCCGACTCTCCCGTCTCGTAGGCAATGCCCGCCTTGTCGAGCACCGCTGCCAGCCAGGCCACGCCCCGGCTTTCGTTACCGGGCGGATTGATGGTGTCGACACGCAGGTACGCCGAGAGCATTGCCGTGGCATCCGGCCCGTCGGCCCGCGCCTCCATCACACCAGCCAGCAGGCCGATAACCATCCACAACCGCAGCACACGCACCTCACATCCTCCTTAACCCGCCACGCGTCAGCATCCACGCGTCACGGCATGATCTTGCGCAATGTGACGTCCGGCATCCACCGGTTTGCGGCGCCCTTTGGCCTTTCTTTTACGATGGCCTCTTGCGATGGCCTTTTACGACGGCGCCGCCACCGCCACCACAACTCTCGGAAAACGCGGCCAACATGGGTACAGTCTCCGCCCTCGCGCACGCAACAACCCCGGGAGGCAGAAACCATGCGCATCTCCTCATTGCTCAGCTACGCCGGCGGCTTCAAGGACGCCGTGAAGGAAGTGCAGGTACTCGAAAAGGCCGGCCTGGACGTGGTGTGGGTGCCGGAGGCGTATTCGTTCGACGCCCCGAGCGCCATGGGCTACCTGGCCGCCAATACCGAGCGGGTCACCATTGCTTCCGGCATCCTGCCCATCTACACCCGCACGCCGACGCTGCTGGCAATGACCGCCGCCGGCATCGACTATCTGAGCGATGGACGCTGCATGCTGGGCCTGGGCGCTTCCGGCCCGCAGGTCATCGAAGGCTTCCACGGCGTGCCCTACACCAATCCGGTGGGCCGCATCCGGGAGATCATCGAAATCTGCCGCATGGTCTGGCGCCGCGAGCGTGTGCAGCATCTGGGCCGGCATTACCAGATACCTCTGCCGCAGAACCTGGGCACTGGCCTGGGCAAACCGCTGAAACTGATCAACCACCCCGTGCGCGAGGAGATTCCGATTGCCATCGCGTCGCTTGGCGACACCAGCGTGGCCATGACGGCGGAACTGGCGGACGCCTGGCTGCCTGCCTTCTATACCGCGGACGCGGCGAAGGCCGTGTGGGGTGAGGCGCTGGCGAAAGGCTCTGCCAAGCGCGACCCGAACCGCGCACCGCTGGAGATCTTCGCCGGCGGCGGCGTGGCCATCGGCAAGGGCGTGGAACACCTGCGCAACCTCAGCCGGCCGCAGACGGCCCTGTACGTCGGCGGCATGGGCGCGCGCAGCAAGAACTTCTACAACGACATCTTCTGCAAGTCCGGCTTCGCGAAGGAGGCCAAGCTCATCCAGGACCTGTACCTGGCCGGCGACAAGAAGGCCGCCGAGGCGGCCATTCCGGACGACTACCTGGCCCGCAATTCGCTGATCGGCGACGAAGGGTTCGTACGTGAGCGAGTACTCGCTCTCAAGGAATCCGGCGTCACAGCGCTGAACGTGGGCTTCATGGGCAGTTCCACCGCCGAGCGGGTGGCTAACTGCGAGAAGCTGCGCAACATCGTCGACTCGCTCTGACCGGAAGCCGCACCATGACCGACAGCAAACAGGCCACCTGGGAAAAACTGGCGGCAAAGGAACTCAGGAACCAGCCGCTGGATGCGCTGACCTGGCAGAGCCCCGAGGGCATTCCGATCAAGCCGCTCTACACGGCGGCGGATCTGGAGAATCTGGAGCAGGTGGATACCCTGCCCGGCCTGGCGCCGTTCATGCGCGGCCCGCGGGCGACCATGTACACCAACCGCCCCTGGACCATTCGCCAGTACGCCGGCTTCAGCACCGCCGAGGAGAGCAACCGCTTCTATCGCCAGAACCTGGCCGCCGGCCAGAAGGGCCTGAGCGTTGCCTTCGACCTGGCCACGCACCGCGGTTTCGATTCGGACCACCCGCGTGTGTCCGGCGACGTGGGCATGGCCGGCGTGGCCATCGACTCCGTGGAAGACATGAAGATCCTGTTCGACGGCATCCCGCTGGACGAGATGAGCGTGAGCATGACCATGAACGGCGCGGTACTGCCCGTACTGGCCGGTTATGTCGTTGCTGCCGAGGAACAGGGGGTTAGCAAGCACTTACTTTCGGGGACGATCCAGAACGACATCCTCAAAGAGTTCATGGTGCGCAACACCTTCATTTATCCCCCGCAGCCGAGCATGCGCATCGTGGCGGACATCATCGGCTACACGGCGCAGGAGATGCCGAAGTTCAACTCCATCTCCATCAGCGGCTACCACATGCAGGAAGCCGGCGCGAACGCGGTGCAGGAAGTTGCGTTCACCCTGGCCGATGGCATCGAGTACGTGCGTGCGGCGCTGGCCACCGGCCAGGAGATCGACGCCTTTGCCGGGCGCCTGTCGTTCTTCTTCTGCATCGGCATGAACTTCTTCATGGAGATCGCCAAGCTGCGCGCCGCCCGCATTCTGTGGCACGAGCTGATGCTGCAGTTCCAGCCGAAGAATCCCAACTCGCTGATGCTGCGCACCCACTGCCAGACGTCCGGGGTGTCGCTGCAGGAACAGGACCCGTACAACAACGTGGTGCGCACCACCATCGAGGCGCTGGCCGCGGTGCTGGGCGGCACGCAGAGCCTGCACACCAATGCGCTGGACGAGGCCATTGCCCTGCCTACGCCATTCTCCGCGCGCATCGCCCGCAACACGCAGATCATCATCGCCGAGGAAAGCCAGGTGACCCGCACCGTGGACCCGCTGGGCGGCAGCTACTACGTGGAGTCGCTGACGCAGAGCATCGTGCACGAAGCCCGCAAGCTGATCGCCGAGGTGGAAGCCCTGGGCGGCATGACGAAGGCCGTGATCAGCGGCATGCCCAAGCAGCGCATCGAGGAGGCCGCCGCCCGTCGGCAGGCCCGCATCGAGCGCGGCGAAGACGTGATCGTGGGCGTGAACAAGTACAAAGTGGACGGTGATACGGGCAGTTTCGACGTGCTGGCCGTGGACAACACCAAAGTACGCGACGCGCAGATTCGCCGCCTGAACGAGATCAAGGCGAGCCGCGATGGCGCGGCGGTGGAACGCAGCCTCGCCGCGTTGACCAGCGCCGCGCAGGATGGCAGCGGCAACCTGCTGGCGCTGTCCATCGACGCCAGCCGCGCACGCGCCACCGTGGGCGAAATCTCCCTGGCGCTTGAAAAGGCGTGGGGCAGACACGAGGCAGTCGCCCGTCCGACACCGGGTGTGTACGCGGCCAGCTACCAGGACGATCCGGCATTCAACAAGGTGCGGGACGAAATCCGGGTATTCACCGACATCGAAGGCCAGGCGCCTGCGATCCTGGTGGTGAAGATGGGCCAGGACGGGCACGACCGGGGCGCCAAGGTCATCTCCAATGCCTTTGGCGATTTCGGCTTCAAGGTGAGCATGGGGCCGCTGTTCCAGACCCCCACCGAGGCAGCCGCCCAGGCAAAAAAGGAAGGCGTGCACGTGGTGGGCGTGTCCACGCTGGCCGGGGGCCACAAGAGTCTGGTTCCGGAACTGATCCAGCATCTGAAGGACGAAGGCATGCAGGACGTGGTGATCGTGGTGGGCGGTGTGATCCCCCGCCAGGACTACCAGGCGCTGTACGACGCCGGGGTGCACGCGGTCTTCGGACCGGGCACGAATATCCCGGAGGCGGCGAGTCAGATTCTGCGTCTGATTCCCGGCCGCAACCGGTAAGCGTCGCCGCCGGCCGCCGGAGCCGCTTCGGCCGCCAGCCGCATTCGACAGGACCTTTACATGGCCGTGACGCGCCGCGTGGCCCATCGGCCTCAGGCCGCGCTACACTACGCAGCCAGAATTGCCGGCCATGATGGCCGCACGCGCAACCATCCGCCGGACGCAGGGCCGCGCCCGGGCAACCTCAAACCGGAGATCAGACATGGCCGAACAGGTACCAGCAAGCCACGCACTTTCCCCGCAGGAAGAAATTGCCGCCCTCGTCGCCCGCTCGCGGAAAGCGCAGGCGCAGATCGAGCACTACACCCAGGAGCAGGTCGACCGCCTGATTCGCGGCATGGTCTGGGCGGTGGCAAAACCCGGCGTGGCCGAGAAGATTGCCCAGTTCACCGTGGACGAAACCCAGTTGGGCAACTACGACGGCAAGTTCCTGAAAATCTTCCGCAAGACCCGCGCCACGCTGATGGACATCATCAATGACAAGTCCGTGGGCATCATCGAAGAACTGCCCGAGCGCAACATCGTGAAGATTGCCAAGCCGCTGGGCGTGATCGGCGCACTGGCGCCGTCCACCAACCCGGAAGCAACGCCGGTGATCAAGTCCATTCACGCCGTGAAAGGCCGCAACTCCATCATCATCGCCCCGCACCCGCGCGCGAAGCTCACCAACAAGATGATCTGCGACCTGATGCGCGAAGCGCTCGTGAAGATGGGCGCGCCGGCCGACCTGGTGATTGGCATCGAACACCCGTCGCTGGACCTGACCAACGAACTGATGCGCCAGTGCGACCGCGTGCTGGCCACGGGTGGCGGCGCCATGGTGAGCGCAGCCTACTCCAGCGGCACGCCGGCCTTGGGCGTGGGCGTGGGCAACGCCGTGATCACCGTTGACGAGACGGCGGACCTGGACGATGCAGCCGAGAAGATTCGCGTGTCGAAGACACTGGACCTGGCCGCCTCCTGCTCCAGCGACAATTCCGTGATTCTCGTCGACAAGATCTACGACGCGATGCTGGGCAAGCTGCAGGACAAGGGCGGCTACCTGTGCAACGACATGGAAAAAGCCAAGCTGCAGCGCACGCTGTGGGACGACGAGCGGCACCTGAACACCGCCATCGTGGCGCAGCCTGCCGACAAGATCGCCCGCATGGCGGGTGTGGATCTGCCGGAAGGCAAGACGTTCTTCATCGTGAAGGAAGACGGGTTCGGTCCGGATTACCCCTTCAGCGGCGAGAAGCTCAGCGTGATCATGGCACTGTACCGAGCCTGGGATATCGACCACGCCATCAAGCTCACGAACGACATCCAGAGCTACCAGGGCCAGGGGCATTCGTGCGGCATCTACAGCAACAGTGATGAGAACATCATGAAGCTGGCCAACACGACGAAGACCTCGCGCGTAATGGTGAACCAGCCACAAGCCGCTTCCAACAGCGGCAACCTGTGGAACGGCATGCGGCAGACGTTCTCGCTGGGTTGTGGTTCATGGGGCGGCAACAGCACCAACCACAACATTTCGTGGCGCGACCTCATCAACGAAACGTGGGTGAGCAAGCCGCTGGCGAAGACCAAGGAGATTCCCTCCGATGAAGAGCTGTTTGGTGATGTGATCGCGCACCTCAGCTGATAGTCACACGGGTCGGAACAAGGGCGCCTCCGGGCGCCCTTTTCATTTATCGGCTGGTTCACCCATCGTCGCCACCGCTGCGTTCGTGTGAAACGGGCGGCATCACCAGCAGACGGTTCAGCGGGCTGATGACACCACCCGCTCCGCGCTCCAGCAGGTGGGTATAGATCTGCGTGGTTCTTATATCGCTGTGACCCAACTGCTCCTGAACCGTACGGATGTCTGCGCCACTGGCAAGCAGGTGCGTGGCAAAGGAATGGCGAAAGGTGTGGCAACTGGCCTTGCGGTTGACGCCTGCCTTGCCGATGGCCAGTTTCACAGCCTTCTGCAGCCGGCTCGGATCGACATGATGCCGCCGCTCGATGCCGCTGCGTGGGTCAATACTTCGCTGAACTGAGGGAAAGACGTACTGCCATGCCAGTTCATGCGACGCGTTCGGATATTTCCGCTCCAGCGCATGAGGCAGCCACACGTTACCGTAGCCGTCCAGGACATCCTGTTGGTGGATGAGCCGCACTCTGTCGATCTGCAACCGCAACCGCTGAACGAGCAGATCCGCCAGGGTAACGACACGATCCTTGCCGCCTTTGCCGTCGCGCACGACGATGCAGCGGTAACCGAAGTCGACATCTTTGACCCGCAGTCGGACACACTCCATCAAACGGAGGCCGGAGCCGTAGAGCAACGCGGCCATAAGCCAGTGCTGCCCCTGAATGTGCGACAGAACGTCCATGACTTCTCGCTCGGTGAATACCGTTGGCATCAACTGCGGCCGTTTGGCGCGAACCGCGCCCGACAGATCACCCAATTCAATGCCCAACACGTGGCGGTAGAGGAATAACAGCGCGCTGAATGCCTGGTTCTGGGTTGATGCCGCGACATTACGTTCAACCGCCAGCCAGGTGAGGAACTGGACTACTTCGGGTGCGCCCATGCTGTTCGGATGTTTCATCCGGTGGAACCTGATAAAACGCCGCGCCCAGTCGACGTAGACTTTCTCCGTTCGAATGCTGTAGTGACGAATGCGGATGGCTTCGCGGAGTTGATTGAGGAGAGGACTGGAAGCCATTGGAACTCGTAAGGGAACAAGTTCCGGGACGTTGTCACGATCCGGTCAGGACCGTCAGGAGACATTGGCGCTATGCGTACTAGTCAGCTTCAAGCAGCATTTGTGCGCAAACGACCGGAACTAGACGGCGCAGTAAG
>JACKNX010000017.1 GCA_024234635.1 Pseudomonadales bacterium
GTTTGTCGGTGTGCAGGGATTTGGTCTGACGCTGGAGGCGACGGAGCTGCTGTAGGCGGCCGCCTCCATACCCTCGACAAAAGCCCGTCATCGGTACGGAGCGCGATTGCATGGTATCCATCAGGCCGCGGCATGTGCTACGTCTGCTGGCGCCGGTGTTTTTCATCGTTGGCGCACTGCACGTGCTGATGGGACTGTCGGCGGAAGTCCTGCTGGGTGCGCAATTGCCGCAGCAAATACTGGGTGACCCGGCGCTGGACAGCCAGAACCGATTCTACGGTGCGGCGTTCACCGTCTACGGCGTACTCTTCCTTTTTGGCGCGGCGGATTTTCAGCGTTACCGGCCCATCGTTCTGGCCGCGGTATGGACGTTCTTCGCGGCGGGCCTGGCGCGTACCGCAGCCGCCGTGATGACCGGCATCCCGCCGTTCCCCGTCCTGTTGCTGTGGGCCATCGAACTGATCCTGCCGCCGGTACTCGCCTGGTGGTTGCGCCGGCAACCCGATGCGTGACAGCGCACCCTGCGCGTGTGGCTCCGGGCGCGTCTACGCCCGCTGTTGCGCGCGCTGGCATCGCGGCGAGGCGGCACCGACGGCAGAGGCGTTGATGCGTTCCCGGTACACCGCCTTCGTACTTCTGGACACCGACTACCTGCGTAACACCTGGCACCCGCGTACCCGGCCACCGCGGCTGGAACTGGACCCCCGGCAACGGTGGCTGGGTCTGACGATTCGTCGCACGGAAGGTGGCGATGCCGACGCATTGTGGGGAGAGGTTGAGTTTGTCGCACGCTTCAAGCGTGACGGGCGAGGGCATCGACTGCACGAGACCAGTCGCTTCGAACGCATCGATGGACGGTGGTTGTACGTTGATGGCGAGGTGTCGACCGGGGCGTGATTGCTGCCCGGGCGTACGGTGACGTTGCCTGCGCCAGTGCGTGCGTCGGCAGCGGGTTCGAATGCGCCGTCGTGTAGAATCCGGCGACACATCGAAGTGACGGGCGGCCGAAATGCTGAAGACTACCGCGGCGGTGATTGGCGTTCTTGGCGCCCTGATGGCGGTGCAGGGCGCACAACTGGCGTTCCGGGGCGGTACGTTGTACTACGTGTGCGCGGGAATACTGATGCTGGCGAGTGGCGTGGCCCTTTGGCGCGGCCAACCGCGCGGTTTCCATCTCTTCGGCGGCGTTCTGTTGCTGACGCTGGCCTGGGCGGTCTACGAAGCCGGCACGTCCTTCTGGCTGGTGGGTTCGCGCATCTGGATCGTCGGGCTGCTGGCCATCTGGCTGTGTACGCCAATGGTACGACGACGTCTGTGGCCCGACGCCACGCCGGCGCTGTGGCGTATGCCGACGGTGCTGACAGGCGCGACGGCCAGCGTTGCGGTACTTGGCGCCATGACCGTGAATCTGCTCAGCAATCCCTACGAGGCGGTGCCCGACACGCAGGCGGGTGATGCGCAGAACGAGGCGCAGTGGGATGCCTACGGCGGCAATCGCGCGGGAACGCGGTTTGCACCGCATGCGCAGATCAACCGGAACAACGTGAACAGCCTGCGGCGTGTGTGGACGGCGGAAACCGGACAACCCGGACGCTTCAGCGCCACGCCCATCCAGATCGACGACGGGCTGTATCTGTGTACGTCACGCAATGTCGTGATCTCGCTGGATGGTGATACGGGTGAAGAGCGCTGGCGGTTCGACCCGGACAACCCCACGCCGCCGTACGGTATCGTTGGCAACTGTCGCGGAGTGACCTACAGCCGCATGCCTGATGTGCCCGCGGGCGAAATGTGCGCGGAGCGCATCTTTACCGCCACCACCGATGCCCGGATGTTTGCGCTGGACAAGGTGACCGGAAAACCCTGCCCCGAATTCGGCAACGGCGGCGAGATTTCACTGCTCGCCGGCATGGGCGAAGTCAAGCCGCTCTACTACTTCGTCACCTCGCCGCCGGTGCTGGCCAGTGGCGCGCTGGTTGTCGGTGGTTGGGTAATGGACAACCAGGAAGTGGAGGAACCATCAGGTGTCGTGCGTGGCTACGATCCGCGCACCGGCAACCTGTTGTGGGCCTGGGATATCGGCCGGGAAGGCCAGACGGACATGCCACCGGAAGGCGGCTACTACACACGCGGTACACCCAATGTGTGGAGTCTCATGTCAGCGGACGATGAGCTCGGCCTGGTCTATGTGCCCACGGGCAATGCGACGCCGGACTACTTCGGTGCGCATCGGACGGCGCAGATGGAAAAGTACGCCAGTTCCGTGGTCGCCATCGATGCGAAGACCGGTCTTGCACGGTGGCACTTCCAGACCACGCATCACGACGTGTGGGACTACGACGTGCCGTCACAGCCAACGCTGGTTGATGTGACCGTGGCGGACACTGTGCGCAAGGCGGTTATCGTGCCGACAAAGCGCGGAGAGCTGTTCCTGTTGGATCGACGCAACGGTGAACTGCTCGCGGAAGTTACGGAAACGCCCGTACCGCAATCCGACCTGCCCGGCGAACGCACAGCGCCGACGCAGCCGTTTTCTACCGGTATGCCGTCCTTTGCGCATCCCCGGGTTCGCGAGCAGGATCTCTTCGGCATCAGTCCGTTCGACCAGATTGCCTGCCGCAAGACATTTCTGGGACTGCGCTACGAAGGCCCCATGACTCCGCCATCGGTGCAGGGCACGCTGCTGTATCCCGGACCCGCGGGCGGCATGAACTGGGGCAGCGTTGCGGTGGATGAACAGCGTCAGCTCATGGTGGTGAATACCATGCACCTGCCGTTTGTCATCCACATGATTCCCCGCGAGGAAGACGTGACCCCCGACGAGGAAGGTTTCGCGCGTGGATATGGCATCGGTGGGCCGCAGCGGGGCACAGCCTTTGCCGCGCGGGTGAACATGTTTTCCTCGCCCATCGGGCTGCCCTGCCTGAGTCCGCCCTACGGTGAGATTGCCGTGGTTGATCTTGTCAGCCGGAAAACGCTGTGGCGTCGCAACATGGGTATCTGGAAGCTGGGTTTTCCGTACGCGGCGGGCTCCATCGTCACCGCTGGCGGGCTGGTCTTCAACGGCGGCGTGATGGACGGCCGGTTACGTGCCTTCGATGAGCTGACGGGCGAGGAACTGTGGCACGACAGCCTGGGCAAGGGCTCGGATGCGACGCCGATGTCCTACGTGAGTCCGAAAACAGGAACACAGTACGTGATCGTTACGGTACCCGGTGACAGTCGCCCAGTGACGGATGTGCACATGGAGGCCGATGGTTCGGAGTCGGAAAGTGGCGGTCAGGTGTTCGCCTACGCGCTGGAAGATGGGGCGGCCATATGAGTGACCGTGCGCCGTGACGGGCGTGCACGGCGCCGCCGATAGCCGCTGACTCAATTCGGGACGGCGGTGATTGGCGGTAGGCTGAAAAGTCCCTCCTAGACTCTTGCTGCTCTCGTCGGCTTCGCCGCCCCGCGCCAGGTGTTGCTTCCTTTACCCTATTCGCGGGCCAGCCATCCCCGGAAGGCATACCAGTCTGCTTTGCTTTCAGTTGCTGACAGCCATGCAATGGGGCGAGGGCGGATTACCGCGCATCCTGGCGGGGGCCTATCGCCTGTAGGCAAACCCCGACGCTTCTTCGCCAGCGCCCATGTACACCACCCGCACATCCCGTGTGCGCAACCCACAGCGCCTGCAGCGCACGCGCAGGCGAACGTCCGTCACGCAGGCGTCGGGTCCCAGTTGCCGTATCAGCGCGGGAACGTCCAGCGCGTGCATCCGCCCGCAGGGTATGCACACGGCGTAGAGACGGAAGCTGGCGACCAGATCGATGAGCGGTTGCATACTGTATATAAATACAGTATTTCTGGTTGGCCTGTTGCCTGTGCAGGCTGCGCGGATTCGGCCGCCGTCCGGACGGAATGCGCTGCCTGTCCGCCGGTTCGGGCGGTGCGGCCAGCATCA
The DNA here is from genome assembly GCA_024234635.1 of Pseudomonadales bacterium. Classification (GTDB taxonomy): domain Bacteria; phylum Pseudomonadota; class Gammaproteobacteria; order Pseudomonadales; family Azotimanducaceae; genus SYFY01. Next base: position 3,944 of record JACKNX010000017.1, read on the forward strand.
AAATGCATGGCCTTTCGCCAGTGACGTTGGCAAACTGCGGACATCAGTCAGCGGTCAGGTGACAGGGGGAAACAGGATGAAAGCCGCCGTATTTCGCGAAGTGAACAAGCCGATGGAGATCGAGGAGATCCAGGTCGACAAGCCCGGTCCCCGCGAGGTCCTCATTCGTACCTCGGCCGCCGGCGTGTGTCACAGCGACCTGCATTTCTGGAATGGCACCTATCCGGGGCAGACGCCCATGGTGCTCGGTCACGAAAGCGCCGGTGTGGTGGAAGCCGTCGGCAGTGACGTCCACTACGTCAAGCCCGGCGACCATGTCATCACCTGTCTGTCGGTATTCTGCGGCCATTGCGAATACTGCCTCACCGGGCACATGAGCCTGTGCCAGGAGCCGGAAACCCGACGGGCTTCCGGCCAGCCACCGCGTCTCAGCCAGGCCACGAGACCCCTGGGACAGTTTGCCAACCTCGGCTCCTACGCCGAGATGCTGCTGGTGCACGAACATGCGCTGGTGAAAATTCGCGAAGACATGCCCATGGACCGTGCCGCGCTCATCGGCTGCGGGGTCATGACGGGCATGGGAGCGGTCTTTCATACCGCCCAGGTGGAACCGGGGGCGACGGTAGCGGTCATCGGCTGTGGCGGTATTGGCCTGTCCGCCATCAATGGTGCCGCCATCGCAGGTGCCTCACGGATCATCGCCGTGGACATGGTGCCCTCCAAGCTGGATCTTGCGCGCAAGTTCGGCGCCACGGACGTGGTGAACGCGAAAGACAAGGATGCCGTGGGCGAGGTGAAGGAGATGACGGGTGGCGGCGTGCATTACGCCTTCGAAGCCATCGGTCTGAAGGCCACCGCGGAGCAGGCGTTCAACATGTTGCGCAACGGCGGCACCGCAACGGTAATCGGCATGATTCCGCCCGGGCAGATGGTGTCGCTGCATGGCATGGAGTTCCTGTTCGAAAAGAAAATTCAGGGCAGCATGATGGGCTCCAACCGTTTTCGCGTGGACATGCCCCGTTTCGTCGACTACTACCTGCAGGGGCGTCTGCATCTGGATGACATGGTGTCCCGGCGCATCAAGCTGGAAGACATCAATGACGCGTTTGCCGCCCTCGGCACGGGCGAGGTTGCCCGCAGCGTTATCGTCTTCAACTGATCGGCGGCGCGGGGAGAAGTCGAATGCGGTGGATGTCGTTCGAGCACGAAGGGCGCGCCTCGTTTGGTGTCGTGACACCCGCGGGAGATGCCGTGGTGGATGTCGGCGCGAGCAGTCAGTTTGCTGATCTCAGGTCCGCAATTGCCGCTGATGCACTCGAAGGGCTGGCGAAAAGCGCGGCTGGCGAGACCGGAATTCCGCTGTCCGGCATCACCTATCTGCCAACGCTGCCGAACCCGGACAAAATTCTTTGCGTTGGCCTCAACTACAAGGCACACCAGGAGGAAACTGGTCGGGGCGGGGAGCCATTTCCCACCATCTTCGTGCGCTTCGCCGCCGCGCAGATGGGCCACAAGGCGCCCATGCTGCGACCGCCGGAGTCCAATACCCTGGACTACGAGGGCGAAATTGCGCTGATCATCGGCAAGGCCGGCCGCCGCATACCGCGTGCGCGGGCGCTCAGCCATGTTGCCGGCTACAGCATCTACAACGACGGCAGTGTGCGTGAATTCCAGCGGCGCACATCCCAGTTCACGCCGGGCAAGAACTTTGCGTCGACTGGCGGTTTCGGGCCCTGGATGATGACGCCGGATGAAGTCGGCGATATCAATGCCATGGAGCTCACCACGCGGCTGAACGGCGAAGTGATGCAGCACGCCCTGTCTTCACAGCTCGTGTTCGGCTTCGCGGAGCTGATTGAGTACTGTTCGACGTTCATCGAACTGGTTCCTGGCGATGTGATCGTCACAGGTACGCCGGGTGGCGTCGGTGCAGCGCGCAAGCCACCGGTTTTCATGGACGATGGCGATCTCATCGAGATCGAGGTGAAGCCTATTGGCGTGCTGTCCAATCCGGTCGTGGCGGACAAGGGCTGATAGCAGTCTTCCTCAGGCGCGACGCCGCTGGCGAGGTCGCACGGTCGGGGAAAATACCAGCCTGGCGAAGCGTTCGCCGATCAGTCTATGGCCCTCTGTTGACGGGTGGATGCCATCGGGCAACAGCGCCTCCTGGTCGGGTCCGAGCAGACTGAACCCGTCCAGAAACCGCAGCGTGTTATCGCCCGCTCGTTGCCGGGCGGTGACGACGTCCTGAATCAGGTCGGCAATGATGGGCGATGTCAGCTTCCGGCCTTCTCTACCGATTGCGGTTTCCGGGCGTGCGCCGGAGGCGTTCATTTTCCAGCGTCGACGCAGCCGCCTGAACAGACTCGCCGGCGGGAATTCGGGTACGGCGGGTGCCAGTGGCGCCTGGAAGATCGGCGAAATCACCACAATGGGGGTTTCAGGGCCAGCATCGCGCAGGATGTCCAGGAAGCCATGCAACGCCGAGTGAAACGTGCGGGGCGACATCGATGCGTTCGTCATGATGTTGATGCCAGGTTTGATGCTGATGATATCCGCGCGTTCCTCTGCCATGGCACGGGCTACGAAGGCATCGAGCTGACATTCGCCAGCGAAGGCGAACGAGCGCAGGGAATAGTCGCCGAGCCGCGCCCGCACTGGTCTGGTCGATGACGCTGTGGCCGCGCGAGCTGTCCACGGGTTGACGGTGCGCACCGTTTCCTTCGACAACCAGCACCGCGAATAGGTAACCTCACACGATCGACAATGTGGGGAGGCAAGACGGATGTTCCGGCACTGTGTGATGTTCAGGTGGAAACCCGAGACCACGGCGGCACAGAAAGCGACGCTGTTCGCGGCGCTTGATGGGCTGGTCAATCTCGAAGTGGTGCGGGCATTCGCCCATGGCCCCGACGCCGGTCTGCGCGAGGGTAACTGGGATCACGTGGTGGTGGCGGATTTCGACGATAGCGCGGGCTATCAGGTGTACGCCGCGCACCCGCAGCATGTGCAGATCATTCAGACCCTGCTCATGCCCGCCATCGCGGACCGCGCCGCGGTGCAGTACGCCATCGGGGGTTGAAGGAGAGCACGATGGATGACCTGCAGGGAAAAACCGTTCTGGTGACCGGGGGCGCGCAAGGCATCGGCAAAGGGCTGGCCCGACAGTGCCTGCTGGCGGGCGCCAAGGTGATCATCACCAATCTCAACCAGGCGATTGCAGCGGCGACGGTCGCGGAACTTGGTGCGCTTGGCGAGGTTCGCAGCGTCCGTGCGGATGTCACCGACACCGCGGCGATGGAAAACGTGCTCGATGACATCTGGTCGACGGAAGGGCGTCTGGATGTCGTGTTCAACAACGCCGGGCTCGGTTTGATGAAACCCCTGATGGACTGTACGCCGGCGGACATGCAGGCCCAGTTCGATCTGAACTACTTTGCCACCGTATGGCTCACGCAAGCGTACGTGCGTCGTGTTCAGGCGCGTGGCGGTACGGGGCACGTGATGTTCACCGGCTCGGAGAACTCCCTGGCTTTTCCGCCGGACAATGCGGAACTGAAGATGGGAATCTATGGCGCTACCAAGCACGCCATCCTGATCACGGCGGAGTGGCTGCGCCATGAACTGGCTGACACCGGTGTGACCGTCAGCGTGCTGATGCCGGGACCGGTGCTGACCGAACGGCTGGCACAGACATTTGCCACCCTGGAGAAGGCGGCGGCGGACGATCCTGTGCATGCCGTCATCCCACCTCATGCAGAACAGGCATTGCGGGAGCGGTTCATCACCCCGGATGATTGTGGTCGCATTGCGCTGCGCGGGCTGGCGCTCGGTCTGTTCCATATTCCCGCGCAACCACACATCCTGGCGGACTTTGATGCCCGTGCCCGGGAGTTGCGGGCGGCGTTCGAGGCGCTCGGCCTGACCTGACTTCAGCGGGCGATGGCCCGCCAAGCGCCAACGCCAACGCATGCTGGAACCAATCCGGAATGTTTCCAGCATACTGTCATGAGTCAGGCGCGGGTGGCGTCGCGGTCCTTGGTCGGCGGTTGCACGGGGATTTCGTGGCGGTGCCGTCGCGACATTTCTTCCTGGTAACCGCGCGCCCAGTATTCGTCGAGTGTTTCCTCCCGCCTGCCCGCGCGGCGTTGCGTCGGATCGGCCGGCAGGAAGCGGTCGAGCCAGCGCAGCAGTTGCGGTGGCTGTTTGGGAAAGCCGCTCCCGATGGGCGCATCGTCGCGCGCCATACCGGCCAGTGCGTCCATCGCCGTTTTCAGCAGCACGAATACGTAGATCAGTCCCATTGGCGAGTCCAGCCAGGCGGCGGCGCCCATGCCGAAGATCAGCGTCAGGTGCAGGACAAGCACTGTACTCAGGCGTTTGCCGGTGTGGTTCTCCAGCCAGAAGAACGATCGCGATTCCAGCGCCGGCAGCTCGATGACAAGATCGACGACGGCCAGCAGGGCGATCACGCCGACGCCGGTCAAAAGATCACGCAGATCGAGCTGCACCTGCGGCAAATCCGGGCGGTTGATGGCAAGCATCAGCAGGATGATGCCGAGGAAAATGCCATGCCCGGTGGTGAAAATACCGGCGATCGTACGGTAGTGCGCGTAGTAGCTGCCGCGTCGAGCCGTCCTCGAATCGACGGGCTCATAGCGGAAGTGACCCTGCTTCGGCGCACGTGTGGCATGCAGGCGGATTTTTGTCAGCGCGCCCATGTGGCCGATAACGCTTTCGATCCAGTAGAGCGCCAGAATCGTGCCGCCGGACCAGCCGAACTGCCAGATGCCGACGAGAGGTACCGCGTTGGCGAGAAGCGCCGTGAGAAGGTGAAGCAACGCCAGCCGCTCCGGTAGGTTGGCCGCACGGTAATCCGCGGTCCGGAAAAAGTCATCCGCGGGGACGGTGTGCGTGGCGGCGACCAATCGGCACAATTCGTGAATAATGCGCGTCCCGACGTGCTGTCGTACCGGTGAAATGGAGGAGGAAGCGATGCAATTCGACAACCGCGTGACCCGCCACCTGGGTGTGGAGATTCCGATCGTGCAGGCGCCCATGGGCTGGATTGCGCGCTCCCAGCTGGCGTCGGCCGTCTCCAATGCCGGTGCCTTCGGCATCATCGAGACGTCTTCCGGTGAGCTGGACGCGGTGCGCGAGGAGATTCGCCGTATGCGTACGCTGACCGACAAGCCGTTTGGCGTGAACATCGCCCAGGCCTTCGTGCGTGACCCGAACATCGTGCGTTTTGTCATCGACGAAGGCGTGAAGTTCGTCACCACCTCGGCCGGGAATCCGGAACGCTACACCGAGGAACTCAAGAAGGCCGGTTTGACCGTGTACCACGTGGTGCCCAGTCTGTCGGCGGCAAAAAAAGCCGTGGAAGTGGGTGTGGACGGGCTTGTCGTCGAAGGAGGGGAAGGCGGCGGTTTCAAGAATCCGCGGGACGTGTCCACCATGGTGCTGTTGCCACTGGTGCGTTCGCAGGTGTCGGTGCCCATCATTGCGGCGGGTGGCTTCGTGGACGGTGCCAGCATGGCGGCGGCGTTTGCCCTGGGAGCAGAAGGCATCCAGATGGGGACGCGTATGGTGTCGGCGGCGGAATCGCCGGTGCATGCCAACTGGAAGCAGGCCATCGTGGATGCGAAGGAAACCGATACCGTGTTTCTGAACAGGAAGTTCTCGCCGGCTCTGCGGGCACTGCGCACGCAGCGCACCAATGCGCTGGAGTTCGACACGGAGCGCAACGTGATGGGTGACTTCGGCCGCGCGCTGGATCTCTATTTTGGCGGTGACATGGAGTCCGCCATCGCGTTGACCGGCCAGGTGGCCGGGCGCATCGACGCAGTCCGTCCCGTGGCGGAAATAATTGCCGAAGTACGCGACGAATTCTTCCGCGTGCTCGGTGATCTGCACGGGCACTACCTGGCCTGAGTGGGCGCGGTACCCAGGCTAAACAACAAGGGGATGAACGTAATGAACCAATCGCCCGATTTCTGGCCGCCGGCACCGGCGCTTCAACGGCAGTCGCTGACATTGAGCTTCGAGGGCAGGGCGTTTCCCGGCGAAGTGGTAGCCCCGCCGCAAGCGGCGGGACCGAGACCGCTGGTGCTGGTAATCCACAACTACCAGGGGCTGAAATTCTTCGATGTGCACGTGGCGGAGTATCTGGCCCGTGTCGGCTACGTGGGTCTGGCGATCGATCTCTATGGCGACATGATGAGCGAGCAGGACCGCCTGTGCCCTACCGATCCGGCGGCGGTGGAAGCGCACTTCCGCAAGGCGTTTCAGGCCATGGTCGCCGTGGACCACGACTACGGCAGGTTTCGTGCGTTGCTTGGTGCGTGGCTGGACATGGGCAAAGCACTGCCGCAGGTGGACAACACGGTCTCCCCGGCTGCGATTGGTTACTGCTTTGGTGGCGTGGCCGTGCTGGAGGCTGTGCGTGGCGGCCTGGACCTGTCAGGCGTGGTCTCTTTCCACGGGCTGCTGCAGACGGGGGAGGATCCCAACCCCGAGCGACTGGGGGTGACCCGGCCACCGCTCCGGCGCTGTGCGAACGTGTACAACACACGCACCATCGTGCAGATCGAAAACGGCGCGGAGGATCATCTGGTACAGGATGACAACAGAAAGCGCTTTTTTGCGGAAATGGACGCCGCGGGCGTGGACTGGAGTTTTCACGACTATGCCCGTACGCCGCATGGCTTTGCGCTGCCTCCATCGCTGGGGCTGCCGGGTCATCTGCATGAAGCGGCGGACCGACGCTCCACGATGAACATGCTCAGCCTGTTCCGGGAGCTGTTTCCGCATGTGCCCCAGAACGCTGTGAGCCCCAATGCCGCGGGTACGTCCATTCCCGGTGGCTGACCTGTTCGTGCTCAGCGCTGGTGCCTGAGAACCAGGTAGGTCTGCGGCGACAGGCCCGGCCGCACGGCGTGCGTGCGGACGATGCGCAGGCCCGCTGCCTCCACATCAGCCGCGAACTCGCGCGGCCATATGGGCACGCGATCCGTGGGTGTTCGGCCGCGCAGGCGATTGAGCAGATGGAAACGCAGGGCCGACAGCGCGACATTGGAGAAATAGGAAACGACTACCCGTTGACGCGACACGCGCGCCAGCTCACCCAGCGCCCGTCGCCGCAGTGCCGGCGTCGGGTAGTGGTGAAACAGGCGATTGGCGATCGCAACGTCCACGCTTCTGTCGGGCAGGGAAATTGCCATCACATCTTCGCGCTGGAAGGACACGCGCTCCCGTCCGGCGATCGGCAGGGAAGCCGCGTACTGTTCCGCCTGGCCGAGCATGTGGGTGGAGTAGTCCGCGGCGATGACGCGGTAGCCGCGCGTCAGCAGCATCGGAATCAGACGGCCGGTCCCGGTGGGAAGGTCGAGGACGAGGCTGTCGTTCGCAATGCCGTCGAGCGCTGCATCGATGCACGCAAGTTCCCGCCGGTTCTTCCAGGTCTGCTGGTGGTTCTTCCGGCCAACGTAGTCGCTGGCGACGCCCGCCTGGTCGAAACGTTCCCGGATCAGCACATCGTAGGCGGGGTCGTTCTCCCGATGGCTGTCCGTGTGGTGTCTGGGTGCATTCAAAGCGGGATGTCCAATGGAGCGTCAATGGCAGGGTCGAGACGCCGGGCGATTGTGCGATAGCGTTGCAGAAAATCACGCCAGTCGTGTTCCGAAAAAAGGGCGCGATGCGCGGGCATTCTAACCATCAGGTTCAGGTTGCGCTCGCGGTAACGGGCGTTGAGAGGTCGCCTGAAAAATCGGGCGCTGCCGAAATCGATCAGGCCCAGACTGCCGTCGCCGCAGAGCACGATGTTGCCTGGGTGCAGGCCGCGAAAGTAGATACCGGCGTGATGCAGCCCGGCGACGAGGGTCGCCAGAGGCGTCAGCAGCGAGGCGCCGATACCGTGCTCTTCCAGCGTCGATCCTGCCAGCGGGCGGTATATGACACCGTGCTGCCAGCTTGGCAGGTGAAAAAACACGTGCTCCACATCGGGTACCGGAATGCCCAGCCCACGCAGTCGACCGGCGGCGTGCCGGAACCGGAAACTCGTGGGATAGAACCAGCGCAGGCTGGGCCGTCGACTGTTGCGAAAGAGCTTCAGTATCCTGCCATCGCGCAGGCGGGCAACTTTGGGCTGTCCCGCGCGATCTTTCAGCACCACGTCGATGACGGTTTCGAACGGCAGTCCACGGTGGCTCAGAAAGAACCGGGACTGCGGGGCGGCGGGAGCGGGCTCATGCATGCCGGCTTCCCGCGCCGTCTGTCGGGCTTGCTGGAATCAGAGTGCGCTGCTCTCCAGTGACTGGTAGGTCAACACCTTGAACTTGCTTGCCAGCGTCGTGCGGTGCGGCAGGCTCTGCACCATGAACACGCCGACGATATTTTCTTTCGGATCGATCCAGAAGCGGGTGCCCGCGGCGCCCCCCCAGTTGTATTCGCCATCGGAGCCGGAGTCACCGGCGGCACCGGCATCCTCGACAACGGCAAAATCGAGACCGAAGCCGACGCCGGGCCGATCCATCCGCACGTCCTTCAGTGTGTTACGGCTCATCAGTGCAACGGTATGTGGCGAGAGGTAACGCCGACCGTCCAGTTCTCCTCCGTTGAGCATCATCTGACAGAAGCGCAGGTAGTCCTCCGCCGTGGAAACCAGACCACCGCCGCCGCTCTCGAAGGTGGCGCCCGGTCGGTAGTTGCGGTTCGCGAAATCGTTGGCCACTTCCAGTTCGTTGGACTGCACATTCGCCAGCCAGGCATTGCTGCTGCCCGGCGTACCTTTCGGCGCGTAGAGCTGCGCGAATCGTTCCTGTTTCTCCACCGGGACCGTAAAGGCGGTGTCTTTCATTTCCAGTGGCGCGAACAGTCGCGTGTTCAGGAAGTCGCTGAACTTCTGCCCGGACAGCACTTCGACCAGGCGCCCCTGTACGTCCACGCCCACCGAATAGTGCCACCGTGTGCCCGGCTCGTACTGCAGCGGGATCCGTCCGAGCTTCTGCACGAAATCCAGCAGGCTGGGATGCTCGGTGAGCAGCTGGGCGGCACGGTACTGCTTGTCCACTTCCGTGTTGCCGAAGACACCATAGGTGAAACCGGCAGTGTGATTCATGATCTCGCGGATGGTCGGCTGGTGTCCCGGTTGGCGGGTTTTGCCCTCGAGCGTCGTGTCGCCGGCACCTTCGCTGGAACTGCGCGTGCCGTCGCTGGTGGCGGTGATACCACCCTCCGCCGTGGACAGCGCCACCTGCAGATTGGCAAGTTCTGGGATGTACTTCGCCACCGGTTCGTCCAGCAGGAATTTGCCTTCCTCGAACAGCGTCATCAGCGCGACGCCGGTGATCGGCTTGGACATCGAATAGATGCGGTGGATCGTATCGGTGGTCATGGGCAGTTGGCGCTCGCGATCGCGCATGCCCCAGGTCTGGTTGTAGATGACCTTGCCGTTGCGGGCGATCAGGCCCTGGCCGCCGACCATGACGCCGTCGCTGACCGCCTGCTGCATGTAGGCGTCGATGCGTGCCAGGCGCTCGCTGGAAAAGCCTTCCCGCTCCGGTTTTGTTCTTGGCAGGTCGCGGGCCTGGGCATCCGTGAGGCTGACAAGCATCAGCACGCAAACAGACGCGGCAGTGAAAAAACGCAACTTCATGAGACTCTCCACGGTTGGCACAAGCTGTTTGGCAGGAGCGCTCGCTGCTCCAATGCGAATTCGGCAGGATGCCGGCGCCAGGGCCGGCCGATGGGTGGCAACGTGAAACCGGGTTGCGGTAGGCACCCGCCATCCCGGTCGTTGCGAGGCTCTCTCCTGCGCATCGGTCGCGGAGTTTGGCATATCGACATGACGCAGACCACAGCGTCCGCCTTACCGGCAGACGCTGCCCTGATGTCCTGCGTTCCGCGGGTCAGCCGCCCTGCAGGATCTTCAGAACCTGCTCCGGGTGCTTTTCGGCACTGGGCACCCTGGCCCAGTGTTTGATGACCTTGCCGTCCTCGTCGATCAGCGTCGTGGAGCGGATGACGCCGACCACCTGCTTGCCGTACATCATCTTTTCGCCCCAGGCGCCGTACTTCTCCATCACGGTCTTGTCGGGATCGCACAACAGCGTAAAGGGCAGGTCGTATTTTTCACGGAACTTGCGGTGCCGTTCGCCGTTGTCGGGTGAAACGCCGATGACTGTCGTGCCGGTATTCTGGATGTCCTTCCAGTAGTCGCGGAAACCGCAGGCTTCCTTCGTGCAGCCGGGCGTGTCGTCTTTCGGGTAGAAATACAGCACCACCTTCGTTCCCCTGAAATCCTTCAGCGCGACCTTGTTGCCGTTTTCGTCCTGCAAGGTAAATGCCGGTGCCGCCTTGCCTGCCTCGATGCCCATGATTCCTCCTGCCGGTTCGTGACGTGCCGCGCCTTGCGCGCGGGAGTGCATGGTCCCCAACCCGTTCGCATGTGTCCACCTTGACGGCTCTACCATGGGTGCCGATAGTGGGGCGGGCGCAATGGGCGAGGAGGGCAGCGCATGGGTTTTCAGTTCCCCGTCATCTCGGCGGATTCGCACATCACCGAACATCCCGACACCTACAGCGCGTTCATCGAGGCTCGCTGGAAAGACAAGGCGCCGCGCCTGGTCAACGCCGGTGAGCGGGGCGACGTCTTTGTCATCGACGGCATGGACCGGCCGATTGCCATGGGTCTGGTGGCCGCGGCCGGCAAGAAGCCGGAAGAAATCACCGAAGCCGGCGTGACGTTCGCCGAATTGCACCGCGGTGGCTGGGACCCGGTTGCGCGCCTGGCGGATCAGGATCGCGACGGCGTCAGCGCCGAGATCATCTACCCGACGGTCGGCATGCTGCTGTGCAACCATCCGGACTTTGCCTACAAGGACGCCTGCTTTGCCGCCTACAACCGATGGATCGCGGGCTACTGCGCGCAGGCGCCCGCGCGGCTGCTGGGGTGCGGGCAGACCGCGGCCACGGATCCGGCTTCCACCGTGGCCGATCTGCATGCCATCAAGGCGCTGGGGCTGCGTGGCGTGATGATGGCGGGCAATCCCGGTCAGGAGGACTACGACTCCGAGATCTGGAACCCGGTGTGGGAGGCGGCCATCGAACTGGACCTGCCGTTGTCCTTCCACATTCTCACGATGCGTGGCGGCGGCACGCCGCGGGGGCCGCGCCTGAACACCTTCCTGTCCATCATCCGCGGCAACCAGGACATCATGGGCATGTTGATTTTCGGCGGTGTATTCGAGCGCTACCCGGCGTTAAAGATCTGTTGCGTGGAAGCGGATGCCGGCTGGGTGCCGCACTACCTGTACCGCATGGACCACGCGTTCAAACGCCACCGGAACTGGCTGGGCAAGGGGGTCTCGCTGTCGAAGCTGCCGTCCGAGTACTTTCTCGAGCACATCTACATCACCTTCCAGGACGACTGGGTGGCCTTCAAGCAGGCCAGTGACATGAACTGGCGTCGCCTGATGTGGGCCAATGACTTCCCGCACAGCGATTCGACGTGGCCCTGGTCGCAGGACATGCTGGCGGAACAGACCCGCCATCTCACAAGCGAGCAGACGCGCGCCATCCTTTGCGACAACGTGGCGGGCCTTTATCACATCGACATCGCGGCGCTGCCGCGTGCAGCGTGAGCGGTTGAGAACACGGCCGCCGCCGGCGAGCGACGCACCACGATCCTGCAACAGACAAGGAGTTTCCAGTGAGCTACACGGGAGCGGATATCATCGCCGAGGGCCTGGCGGCGCTGGGCGTACGCCACGTATTCGGCATCGTCAGCATTCACAACATGCCGATCATGGATGCCATCAACCGGCTGGGTAAAACCCGCATCATCGATGTGCGTCACGAGCAGGGTGGCACGCACATGGCGGATGGTTACGCGCGCGCCACCGGGGAACTTGGCGTGATGATCGCCTCCACCGGGCCAGGGACCAGCAATACCGTCACCGGGCTCTACGAAGCACAGTACGCGTCGTCGCGCGTACTGGTCATCACCGGGCAGGCGGAGACCGCGTTTTACGGCAAGGCGCTGGGTTACGTGCACGAAGCGGAAAACCAGCTGCCGATGTTGCGCACCGTGTGCCGGCGCGTTGAAAGCCCCCGGCACGTGGACGCAGTGGCCAGTGCATTCCAGAACGTGGTGGATGACATCTTCACCGGCCGTCCGGCGCCGGGCGCGCTGGAAATTCCCATCGACGTGCAGTACGCAGCAGCCACACGCGCGGTTTTCAGGAAACCGGAAGGCGCGACGTTCCCGGGTCTGCCAGCCGCATTCGATCGCATGGCTGAGCGCCTGAAGAGCGCCGGACGCCGCGTGATCGTTGCGGGCGGTGGCGTCATCTCCTCGGGTGCCGGGGAGGCGTTGCGCCAACTTGCTGAACGACTGGATTGCCCGGTGATCACCAGCGTGGATGGCCGTGGCGCGCTGCCGGAGGATCATCCCCTGTGCATCGGCAACTACTACAACAGCGCGGGCATCTACCAGGCGATCGCCGACGCCGAAGTCACGCTCGCGGTCGGAACGCGATTTGCGGTCGGAGTGGACGGTCAGTTCCATCGATTCACCCCACCGGGTGATCTGCTCCAGGTCGATATCGATCCGGCCATGATCGGTCGTGCCCACCGCGCTGCGATCGGTGTGCAGGCGGACGCACGGCTGGCGCTGGAAGCGCTGCTGGCGCGTACCGAAGAGGCCCACGGCAACGATGCGCAGTTCAACCAGAAGGTGCTCGAGGCGCGTGAAGGCGTGCGTGGGGCAATGCGCAGACGCCTCGGTGGTGACTGGCCGCAGGTGATGGACAAGCTGCGTGCTGCGCTGCCGCGCGATGGCGTGTTCATTCGTGACCAGACCATCTCGGCGTACAACTGGGGCAACATGCTGTTCCCGGTCTACGAACCGCGCACCACCATGAACCCGACCTCCGGAGCGATCGGTCCCGGTCTGCCGCTGGCGATCGGCGCCGCGATCGGTACAGGAAAGCACAGTGTGGTTATCCACGGTGACGGTGGATTCATGTTCCACGCCACGGAACTGGCAACGGCCGCGCAGTATCGCGTGCCGCTGCTGGTGTGCGTGTTCAACGACCAGGGGTACGGCGTGCTGCGCTGGTTGCAGGACACGCGCTTCGGACGCATCAACGAGACGGATCTGGGCAAAGTCGATTTTGCGATGATGGCCGAAAGCATGGGCGTGCCGGGCGAGCGGGTGACCAGCGTCGCCGAGTTCAGCGCGGCGGTGGACAGGGGCATGGCGGTCGAAGGACCGTATCTCATCGATATCGACATGGAGCATTTTGATCCCATGGAAATTTCGGTGATGCCGAAGAAACGCAACTGAGGCGCTGAAGGTCGGGAGCAGTTCGTGGCGCTGACAATTGACAAGCCCTGGCGACCCGCGGACCAGGTGCCGCAGGTTCCCGCGCAGCTCGGCGTCTTCGAACTGGCGGATGCGGCGGGTGTAGTCGTATTCATCGGGGTCGCGGATGCGCGCAGCCTGTTCGGGCTGCGTGGCGCGGTTGCCGACGCCCTTCAGGCCGTGCCTGGTGCAGCCGGTTTCCGATACGAGTCCACCTCGGCGTATCACACCCGTTATCGGGAGCTTCTGATGGTGCATCAGGCGACCCATGGCGCTCTGCCCGTACACAATGCGCCGATGCAACTGGGTCGTCTGCAGCCGTAGACGGCCTACCCGCTGATCGGGCGAGGCGGGGGGGCGGTATTGCCATTGCCTGATATTTGTCAGGTAAAGGAACCAAAAATCCAGTTGGCCAGGTGTTGGTCGAAAAGTATCTGCAACCCGCTTACGTTTTCTTGAAGGCGGTGCAAATTTGTGAGGAATGGTCACCGCTATACTGGCGCCCACACGTGAATCCCTCGGGCACAAGCATACGGAAGGCGACATGAAGGTCATGATTCTGGCGGGCGGGTTTGGCTCGCGCATCAGCGAAGAAAGTACGATTCGTCCCAAACCGATGGTGGAAATCGGCAACATGCCGATTCTCTGGCACATCATGAAAATCTACTCCCAGCACGGGCTGAACGATTTCATCATCTGCTGTGGTTACAAAAGCGAGTACATCAAGGAGTGGTTCACGCACTACCGCTACAGGCACGCGGATGTCACTTTCGACTTCCGCAAGGATGCCGTGGAAGTTCAGGCGAACGGCGTCGAGCCCTGGCGCGTGACCCTGGTGGAAACCGGCGCCAACACGATGACGGGCGGCCGCATCAAACGCGCCGCCAGATATCTGGACGATGAGCCCTTCTGCCTCACCTATGGTGACGGCGTCGGCAATATCGATATTCAGAAGGCGATCCAGTTCCACAAGTGCCATGGCAAGCTGGTGACCATGACCGCCGTGCGTCCGGAAGCCCGGTTTGGTGTCTTCCGTCTGGACGACAACGACCTGAGCGTCGACAGCTTCAAGGAGAAGCCGCGCGAAGCGAACTACATCAACGGTGGTTACTTCGTTATCGAGCCGAAGGCCGTCGACTATATCGAAGGTGATGAGACGAGTTGGGAACTCGGCCCGATGGAACGAATCGCCCAGGACGGACAGCTCATGGCCAACCGGCACGATGGCTTCTGGATGGCCATGGACACGCTGCGTGACAAGATCGTGCTGGAGAAGATGTGGAGTGAAGGCAACGCGCCCTGGAAGATCTGGTAGCGGTGCGATACTCAACACATTCCGACCGGAAATTCCTGTGACAAATACACTCACGGATGGCGCCTCGCTGCACGCGCTTTGTCAGCGCCTGTTCCCTATCTGCCGCAGCATAACGGGCGATGGTGTACGCCAGACCCTGGATATCCTCCGGGAGTATCTGCCGCTTTCCGTGCACGAAGTGGCGACCGGTACGCCGGTCTTCGACTGGCAGGTGCCCAGGGAGTGGCGTATTCGCGAGGCGTGGGTTGAGGCGCCTGACGGGACCCGCGTGGTGGATTTTGCGCAGAGCAATCTGCATGTGATGAGCTACAGCACACCGGTGGATGCGGTGATGCCACTCGAGCAGTTGCAGAAGAACCTGCACTCGTTGCCGGAATTTCCCGACCGCATTCCCTATCGCACGAGCTACTACCAGGAGCGTTGGGGAATCTGTCTCACGGAGCGTGTGCGCAAGGCTTTGCCGGAAGGTGACTATCGCGTACGCATCGACAGCGCGCTGTTCGATGGCTCACTGACCTACGGCGAGTTTTTTGTCCCCGGGCAGACCAATGCGGAACTGCTGGTATCCACCCACATCTGCCATCCTTCGCTCGCCAACGACAATCTGTCCGGGATCGCGGTGGCGGTCGCGCTGGCGCAGGCGCTTTCATCCGCGCGTGACAAGCCACGCTACGGGGTTCGTTTCATTTTCATACCCGGCACGATCGGCGCCATCACCTGGCTGGCCTGCAATCGCCCACGGTTGCCGAAGATCCGGGCTGGTGTCGTCCTGAGCGGGGTTGGGGATGCCGGCGCGCTCACGTTCAAGCACAGCCGGCGTGGTGACAGCGCCCTTGAGCGCGCCTTCGCGCGCGTGGTGAGGAGCAAACACGGCCAGGTCAGGCCATATATTCCCTATGGGTATGACGAACGGCAGTTTTGTTCCCCCGGCATCGACATTCCCATGGGCTGCCTCATGCGCACGCCGTACGGCGAATACGATGCCTATCATTCTTCGGCGGACGACCTGGAGCTGATTACACCGGAAGGGCTGGCGGATTCACTCGATACCTGTGCCAGGGCGCTGTCCAGTGTATTGACGTCGCCGCGATACCGGAGCCTGAGCCCCGAGTGCGAGCCGCAACTCGGGCGTCGGGGTCTGTACGATGCCATCGGCGGCAACAACGAATCCAAGGTCCTGCAGCTTGCGCTGCTGTGGATGCTCGCCTACGCGGATGGCGAACACACGATGGATGATCTCGTGGCGCAGTCTGAAATTCCCAGAGCGACGCTGGAGAAGGCGGCCGGATTACTGCAGGAAGCCGCGTTGCTGGAACGGCTCGACTGATCCCCGGAGGCCGCTTGTGGAGCATGTTTTGCTTCCGGTAGAGTGGCGGTTACTTTTTGTAACGATCGTTGGACCTGATCCGGCGAGAGGGTGCGCGACGTCGGTACGCCGCAGTCCCTGAAGGCCGGTAAGGCGGGTGCTCCCCCGCGGCTGGCGCGCAACACCTCACTCGATCCATCTCCTCCTGTCTTCCCAAGCGTGATCAAAGGAATCCGTCACCATGATTCTCGAGTTGCTGCAACTGCTTCTGGGGCTGGCTTTGCTCTATTTCGGTGGCGAGTGGCTCGTGAAAGGCGCCAGTCTGCTGGCCCTGCGGCTCGGTGTTTCGCCACTGGTGATCGGTGTGACGATTGTTGCGGCCGGTACGAGTGCTCCCGAACTGATGGTGTCGATCACCGCGGCACTGGAGGACCAGAACGATATCTCCCTTGGCAATGTCGTCGGCTCCAATATCTGCAATGTCGCGTTGATTCTGGGCGTTACCGCGCTGCTGCACAGTGTGGTGTCCTCGCCACCGCTCCGGCATGTGCATACGCCCTTCATGGTCATCGTTACCCTGGCGCTGGTCGTGCTGCTGCTGGACGGTCAACTCGGGCGCGTGGACGGGCTGCTCCTGCTTGCCGGCATCGTTGGTTATACGTGGTACTCGTTTCACCGGCCCGAGGGCGAAGTTGCCGACGATTTGCCGGGTGAGGAGGTTGTCAGGGCACGCAGCCTCGGCTATGCGCTCGTGTTGACGGGAGCGGGCCTTGGTCTGCTGTTGCTCGGGGCGAAGGTTCTGGTCGCGGCGGCGGTATCGCTGGCCACGGAAGCGGGTGTCAGCAAGGCGTTCATCGGGTTGACCATCGTCGCCCTCGGTACGAGTCTTCCGGAACTGACCACGTCGGTGATTGCCGCCATTCGTCGGGAAGGGGATATCGCGGTCGGAAATATCGTCGGCAGCAACCTCTTCAATATTCTGGGCATCCTTGGCCTGACAGCGCTGATCGAGCCGTTGTCCATGGGTGGTGTGACCTGGTTCGACCTCGGTACGATGCTCGCGCTGGCCATCCTGCTGGCCGCATTGCTGCTTTACCGGAAGGTTCTGGCATTGCGCGAAGGCGGGTTGCTGCTTGCCGTCTATATCGGCTACATCACCTGGCTCGCAGCGGCGTCCTGACGCGGGGACGGCTTGCCTTGGCGGTGCCCGCCTCGTTACAGTGCGTGCCACCTTTCGTAACACCTCAGTCGTGCCAGCGATGAACCCTTTGCTTTGGTCTCCCGGGGCGGTGAAGTCAGTGGGCAGGTATTGCCCGGCGCCGCAGGCGTACGGTTGCCGCGACAGCGTGACGCGGCGGGACTGAAGGGCATGGACCTCTCGCTGACCGCCGAGCAGGAGATGCTGGTGCAACTGGTGCGCAGGTTCGTGCGGGAGGAGATCGAGCCGCTCGAACGTCGGCTCGATCCGGATGCCGACGAGATCGAGCCTGCCGACAAGTCACGTCTGATTGAAAAAACCCGCGCCATGGGCCTGTACGGTCTCGACATTCCACCGGCCTACGGTGGTCCGGCGATCGACCTGGTGACGCGTACACTGCTGGCCATCGAGATGAGCCAGCATCGGGCAGGGCTTTATGCCCCGTGTTACGGCGTCTTCGGCGGCGCCGGTCTGGCCCAGCTTTTCGAAGCCAGCGAGCCACAGAAGGAGAAGTACCTGTATCCGGTACTGCGCGGCGAAAAGCGGGGTTTCTTTGGCCTGACCGAACCGTCCGGTGGGAGCGATCCGGCGCGTGCGATCCGCACCCGGGCCGTGCGGGACGGCGATCACTGGGTGATCAACGGCGGCAAGATCTTCATCAGCGGCGCTGACAAGGCGCAGTTCGGTCTGGTGTTCGCACGCACGGACCCGGACAAGGGGCGTGGCGGTGTCACCTGTTTCATCGTCGACACCGATACGCCGGGCTTTCGCGTCCGCCGGGTCGTACATACCCTGCGCAGCGCCCACTATGCGACCGAACTGAGCTTCGAGGACATGCGGGTGCCTCACGCGAACATCCTCGGCAAGGTCAACGGCGGCTTCGCCATCGCCAACGACCGTCTGACCCGGCAACGCATCCCCTATGCGGCCGGCTGCATCGGCGTTGCGGTCAAGGCGCATGCCATGGCGGTGGACTACGTGCCCCAGCGGGAGACGTTCGGAGCACCGCTGTCGTCGCGTCAGGCGATTCAGTGGATGCTGGTCGACAACGAGATCGATATCCGCCAGGCGCGTTGGCTGACGCTCGACGCGGCGGCAAAAGCCGATCGTGGTGAGCCGTTCCGCACTGAGGCGGCAATGGCCAAACTGGTCGCCACAGAGGCCGCCAGTCGGGTGGTTGACCGCTGCATCCAGATCTTCGGTGGCTACGGGGTCACCAAGGATTTTCCGTTCGAGCGCTGGTATCGCGAAATGCGCATCCGCCGCATCGGCGAGGGGCCGAGCGAGGTGCAACGACACATCATTGCCCGCGATCTTCTCGACTCACCGCTGCATTGAACATGACACAGCGTTCCCCGAAATATCCGGAACGTACCGGAAGTGTGGCGGCGCGGAGGGCGAGCAGTGGTGTCTGACGTCCTCCTGTTGCTGACAGGCCTTGCCATGCTCTACTTCGGCGGGGAGTGGCTGGTAAAGGGTGGCAGCCTGCTTGCCACCCGTCTCGGCGTGCCACCACTCGTTATCGGTGTGACCGTCATGGCCATCGGCACGAGCGCACCCGAACTCGTCGTCTGCGTGCATGCCGCGCTGGCGGGTGAGAACGACATTGCGCTCGGTAATGTCGTTGGTTCCAATATCAGCAATATCGGCCTCATCCTGGGTATTGCCCTGGTGATGCGCCCCATCATCTCCTCGCCATCGGTGGCGCGCGTGCACGCCCCTGTCATGCTGGTCATTACCGGCGTGGTTCTGCTCATGATGTGGGGTAACGGGCTTGGCCACGTCGACGGGTTGTTTCTGCTGGTCGGGCTGGCGCTCTATGTCGGCTACTGCTTCCGGGAGTGTCTGCGCGAACCGGAAGAACACGAGGTATTCGAAATCGAAGCGCCGGCTGGTCGCGGCATGGGGTATTTTCTGCTGCTCCTTGGTGCCGGTCTCGGCCTGCTGCTGCTTGGCGCACATGTACTGGTGGAGTCGGCGGTGGATATCGCCCGTGTTGCCGGGGTCAGTGAAGCGTTCATAGGCATCACGATCGTGGCGGTTGGCACCAGCCTGCCTGAACTCACCACCACGGTCGTGGCGACCTTGCGCAATGAGGGCGACCTTGCCATCGGCAATGTCGTCGGCAGCAACATCTTCAATCTGCTACTCATCCTCGGCACAACCGCCGTAATCGAACCGCTGGTGATGGGTGGCGTGCACTGGACCGATCTGGCCGCGGTATTCCTGATCTCCGCGATACTTGTCGTGCTGTTGCACCGGCGCGGGCGCCTGGCGCGGGGCAGTGGCATGTTGCTGCTCGGCAGCTACATCTCCTACATGATATGGCTGACCGCAACGGCGTGAACCAGGGGCGTGCCGGACGCCGGATGCCGGCATCGTCATGAGCGGTGCTGTCTACGAACTTCAGATTGTCCTGCCCGAGGATCAGATCGACGCGGTGCTGACCTGGTTCAACCAGGCGCTGCGGCGATTGCTCGAAGTCGACGGGTTCGAGAGCGGGCGACTCTATCGACCGGAGGTAACATCCACGGGTTCGGCGCCAGGGTTGATCCTGCAGGCGCGCGTCAGCGACGCCGATGCGCTGGCGGCCTGGCGGGCGGTCAAGGAAGCCGCGTTCCTGGAAACCGTGCGGGAGCGATACGGCCAGTCGGCAGTCGCCAGCGTGCGGGTGCTGGCCCCCGTCGCGGAAATTGCCACGCCGAGCGCGGCGGACGGCAACCCGGCGGTAACCGAATGCCCGAATTGCGGTGGGTCGGTGAGAGACAGGTTCTGCGCGCGTTGCGGTCAGAACAACCAGGTCAGTGTGGTGGCGTTCCCCCGTCTTTTCTCGGAGGTTCTGAAAGATGCCCTGGACCTGGACTCCCGGCTGTTTCGATCAGCCTGGCTGCTGTTGCTGCGACCGGGCGCACTGACCGTGGAATACCTTGCCGGACGTCGGGTGCGCTATCTGCCGCCCGTGCGGATGTTCGTTTTTCTGTCGCTGTTCTTTTTCGGCACCATATCGTTGCTTGCGACCGAGGTCGTGCAGGTGAAGACAGCCGCCGATGACGCCAGCCGCGAGGTTCTCGAAATCGATCGGGATGTCGAGGTGGAAGGCTCGCCGGATGCGATGCTCTCCCTGGACAGCGAAAACCGTGTGATGCGTTGGCTGGAAGAGCGAATGCGGCGCAACCTGACGCGGTTGCGGGATGATCCCGACTTTGGAAACGACCTTATCGCCAGGGGCATCGGCTATCTGCCGGTGATGATGTTCCTGCTGGCGCCGGCCTATGCGCTGCTGATGAAGTTGCTGTATCTGCCTTCCGGTCGCTACTACGTTGAACATCTTGTTTTCACGCTGCATCTGCATGCGTTTTTGTTCCTGACCCTGGGTGTGATCCTGCTCGGTTCGGCGGCCCTGGAGGCGCTATCGCTGACCGTGCCCTTCCCGGCGCTGCCGGCCGCCGCCTGGTGGACATGGTTTGTGCTCTATCCGCTGCTGGCCATGCGTCGTGTCTACGCTCAGGGCTGGTTGCGAACGGGCTTCAAGTTTCTGCTGGTGTTGCTTGGCTATCTGCCGTTGCTCGCTACCGGCCTCGGTGTAACGGCGCTAGTATCGCTGTCGGTGTGAATGCATTCGCGAACGCAGCACGCCTGCCCGGTTGCCGGTTTCAGAGGAGTCGCCATGAAAGACGTCTATACCTTCGACGAACTGAACGATCACCACGACTATGCGCGTGAGCATGTCGTGAACGGTCAGCGCCTGCATGGCGGCTTCGATGCCGGCGGCAACTACATCCCGCCACGCACACGCTCGCGTGCCGAGGCGCTGGCCAACTGGCAGCGGAAACTGGAAGCCGCCGGCGGCAGCCTGTTCGAGGCGGATGCCAGCCTCCTGACGGGGCCGCGAATGCCGAACAGCGAACAGCAGCGACTGCTGCTGGCCAACGGCCTGACGCGGCCGTTCTGGAACGGTCTGACCATTACCGGCAAGATCGAGGCGCGTGGCCGCGTGCTGGCGGAAATGCAGTTCCCCGACCTGCAGCAGCTGGTGGTGGAGGATATATCGCGCATGGCGCTCGGCCATCTGAACAAGGGGCTGCTCGTGGCGCACGGCATCGATGAAGGCGGCGAACCCGACAAGGGCATCGGTGGTCACGACGTGATGTGGTTTGTCGCTCGTGATCTCGTCATACCGCCGGGCACGCATCCTGACGTACAGCCGCCGGAGAGCATTTCGCGACCGGAAGCGGGCAAACGCTGGATGCCGGAGATCGCCCAGCCCTATGAGATGTTTCTGAGCTTTCTGATGAATCTGCTGATGATCGAATTCCGGGCGGAAATCGGTTTTGCCAGCACGCAGCAGGTGCTGCGCGCGCCGGAGCTGTTTACCGATCATCGGGCAGCCGCCGAGGACGCTGCCGAAATCATCGAGCGGATTCGCACCGACGAGACCATTCACGTGTGGGGGTTGCGGCTGGTACTCGGTGAGTTGCGGCAACTCCATGTGCGCACCGTGGATGGTGGAACGATGCCGGCCGCCCCGTTGATCGACCGTTTCTGGGCGGGGCTGGTGAGCTGGGCAGTGCACGAACAGCCGGTGCTGGCCGCGCAGACCGCCTATCCGGCACTGCGCGAGCAGATTCTCGACAGCGGCCGTGGCGACGCGCTGCTCGACGATTTTTGCAAGCTTGCCGACGCCGGTGCGCTGCCGGCCTGAGAAAGGATGGCGGGCGCGGGAACACCGCGCCCTGCGGAACTACCGATACGCGGTACCGAACTGGCCGTCGAACACCATCTCCTCCACCGGCCGCCGGCTGATGGTGCCGTGGCCGCCACCCACCGGATAGCCTATGGGTACGAAAGCGGCGGTGTACCAGCCTTCGGGCAGTTTCAGCAAAGGCCGCACACGCGCTTCTTCCGCGCACAGCAGGGTCGTGAGCACACAGCCCAGCCCCTCGTTGCGGCAGGCGAGCAACAGGTTCTGTACCGCCGGGTAGATCGAGCCGCCGCCAACGACGCTGGGACGGTCGAGGGCCGCATCCGTGATTGTCATGCGGTCGGGATTGAAGCAGAAGACCGCGATGACGGGAGCCTCGTGCAGGTGGCGGGACAGGTAGGTCGCGGCGTTCAGTGCCCGTGCGGACTTGTCCCGCTCAGCGGGCGGCATGTGCGCCATGTGCCCTTCGTACTTTGGCGCGTAGGCATCCCAATGCGGACGATACAGATCTTCCAGCGCCTGTTTGGTTGCCGCATCCTTCACCACCACAATGCGCCAGCCCTGGTGATTGCCGCCCGTTGGTGCCCATGTTGCCGCGGTGAGCACGCGACGCAGCACAGCGTCCGGAATCGGCTCGGGACGCAGGCGGCGTACCGCGCGCAGGGTACTCATGGCGTCATAGAGTTCCATGTTCATTTCCCCTTGCTGCTGTAGCTCACGCCCATGCCGGCGCGTACGTCGTTGTTCACGCCGTAGGGCGCGATCGGGTAGCGCAGGCCGTTGCGGCTGAGTGCTTCCAGGCCGGCGATGATTTTCGGCAGGAACGCGGGGGGCAGGGCCATGAGCAGTTCGTCGTCCTGCACGCCGCCGTAACGCCGCTCGGCGAAACACGGAATGGACAGGCTCGGCTCGCCGGTGGCCAGTGCCCGGCCCCAGCTGTCCGCGCAAGCGGACTCGCCGACGCAGCCCCATTCGAGTTTCCTGTAGCCCGTCCACTGCAGGCCGTTGATGAACAGGATCATCTGCGCCGGGGTCGCGTAGATGAGACAGATGTCCGGTGGATTCAAGCGGTTGGCGGCCAGCGGGCTGACCGCCATCGCCTCGAACTGACCGAACGGCACGACGTCCATCGCGTGCTGATGCGCACTGGCGTCTTCCTGCGTGCCATACCAGACGCCGGTCATGCGATCGCCCGACAGCCATTCGTCGTTGCGTGGATGCAGGCCGATGACGGTGCCGCACTGGGCGCCGACAAGGTCGTCCATGGTGATCCCCACCGTCCAGCCGTTGCGGGAAGCCTGGCCGACGATCTGGTCCGTGGTGTGCACGTCCTTCGGACGCCGGATGCGGGGAATGGCTTCCATCTCCGCGCGGGTGCGGAACAGTTTCATGCCGATGGGCGTGGTGCGCAGGCGCAGCAGTCGGTTGAGATCGTCCACCACGGCGGCGCCGTCGAAGGACGTGAGATCGGTGGCCAAGAGGTCGCTCATGGGGTGACTCCCAGTCGGTGGTGAAGGAATTCGCGGATCACGGTGACGAGTCGCTCGGGTTCATCGTAATGCACCATATGCCCCGAATGGTGGAACGGGCAATGCTCGCCGCGGGGGAACAGGGCAGCACGGGCGTCCATCTCACCGGGCGCGTAGCGCCCGTCGAAGTCCGGCCGTTGACCAAACTGCCCCAGCCAGTATTCGTGTGCCAGGTCGCCGCTGATCACCAGCGTCGGGCACTGCACCTGACGCCAGAAGCGTTCGCCTTCGCCGACGTCGGCGCGTACGAATACCGACGCCGCGTGGGGATCGAAGGCCCACACCAGGCGGCCGTCGGTGTCGCGTCGCGTTGCCTGGCGGGCAATGGCCAACGCCGCAGTATCCGCCAGGCGCGGATTGTTCCGCTTCAGTCTCCCCGCGGCCGCTTCCACGGTGCCCAGATCGCGCGGGGGCGCATCATCCGCGAAGCGTGAGAGCAGGCGCTGGCGATAACCGGCGAGCCATTGCGCCTCGTTGCCGGTATCCGGCAGTGCCGGCGGTCCGAGCCCTTCCACCAGTACCAGGCCCCGCACCAGTTCACCAAACACGGCGGCAAAGCGTGAGGCGATCTGCCCGCCCAGACTGTGCCCGATGATGACCACCGGCTCCTGCACGTGATCCTCGATCACGCGGTAGAGGTCGTGAATGAAGTGTTCCATGGCGTAGGCGTCAGAGCGGTCGCTGGCGCCGTGGCCCCGCTGGTCGGGCAAGACCAGGCGGTGGCGGTCGGCAAACGGTGCGGCAACCGGCAGCAGGCTGTGCGCCACGTCGCGCAGCCCGTGCAGGAACAGCAGAACGGGCGCCTGGGGTGCCGGAGTCGCGGGCGCGCCGCTGTCGTAGATACGCAGGCGCACGCCGCGCACCGTGAGATCGTGCGCCTGCAGGTCCAACGCGGCCAAATCAGTCGCTGCTGAGGCGTTTGAAGGCCGGCGGGCGCTTCTCCAGGAAGGAGCGCACACCCTCCTTGAAGTCATCCCGGGCCAGCGACTCGGCCATCCAGTCATTGGATTCGCGCACGGATTCGCCGAGCTGCATGTTCAGGTGCCGGTATACCTGAGCCTTCATCACCTTCAGCGAGGTGGGGGAGGCGACCCTGGCGATATCGGCGATGTAGTCGACTGCCGCCTGACAGGCTTCACCCGTTTCGAGCAGGCGTTCCGCGAGGCCGAGGCGATCGGCTTCCACGCCGTCGAACTTGCGACCGCTCCACAGGATATCCAGCGCCTTGCCCGAGCCGATCAATCGCGGGAGCAGCCAGCTGGCGCCATGTTCGGCGATGAGTCCGCGCTGGGAAAACGCGGTGGTGAACCTGGCCTGCTTCTCCACGAAACGCATGTCCGCAAGCAGCGCGAACACAAACCCCAGGCCGGCACAGGCGCCATTGATGGCCGCGATCACAGGTTTGCGAACGCTGAGCAGGTAGGTGAAGGCCACCTGGAAATTGTCGCCCAGCGACGCATCGCCCGGGTTTGCTTCCAGGGCCGACAGGTCTTCGCGTGCACCGCCGCCGGCCGACATCGCGTTCAGCGCGTTCATGTCCATGCCGGCGCAGAAGCCGCGTCCCGCGCCGGTGAGCACGATGCCAACAACCGCCGGGTCCTGTTCCGCTGCCGCGAGCGCGTGGCGAATTTCCGCCAGCATGCGGTTGGTAAAGGCGTTCAGGGCGTCCGGCCGGTTCATGGTGATCACGGCCACCGGATCGCGTACGTCGTAAACAATCTCCTGATACATGGGTACCTTCCTTCCCCGTCGTGTGTTTGTCGGCGACTCTACCACGGGCTTCCCGGCGCCTGCGTCATCACGGCGGATTGCATCGTGACCCGGGGCGCTCGGCGACGGTATCATCCGTCGGTGAATCGCCATCTCCGCCGCTTTGTCATTTTCGTGGTGTTGCTGCTCGCGGCAGGCGGGGGCGCGATGTGGTGGTTCGGGGTCGCGCCAGCGCTGCTGCTCGATAGCGCCCGACGCGAAAATCCCGTGCTGCTCTACGACTTCTCCGGGCTCGGTGACGTCGCGGAGGACCCGGAGGTCGAACGCACACGACAGGCCCGACTGGTGGCGGTGCAGGCGGAGGGCGGCGCGTTTCTGTTTCACGGTCGCCTGCTGCAGGTGCTGGATGGTCGGCTCGCCGGGGCGGAATGGCAGGCGCTCGACATTTATCGATTCGGTTCCGGCGCGGATTATCTGCGCATGCGCACGGCACCTGGTCAGGGCGGGCGAGCCAGCGAAGCGCGCCGGCGGCTGGTACTTGCGTCTGGCCAGGGTGATGCCGTCGAGCCCGTCCCCGATGCCGGCGTTCGCCTGATCTGGGTGTTCCGGCGCCGCGACGATCATGCATTCGACTCGGTGGAGGGGTTTGTCGGCACGTTAAGCGCGCGCGGAGCGACCGGTATTCATCGGGCGGAGGTCGAGACCTACGAAGGCAAAGATGCCTGGGACCTGGTGCTGACCTGTGCGTTCCCGTCGCGGGAAGCAGCGCTGGCCTGGTACCGCGACACCCGCACCCGCACCGAACTGGCCATCATGAAGAGCCGTTTCGCATCGACGGCGGGGATGCTCTACCTGCCGATCCGGCCCGGTGGTGGTCCTGGCAGCACGGCGGATGGCCGGGCTGACACCGAGTAGTGTGAGGTGCTCCTGCCTTGCAGGGGATTGCTGTTTCAGAAATAGAGCGTCGCCGAGGCGCGCCAGGTGCGTGGTTCCAGCGGATGGAAATGCACGTCATCCATCCCGTCAGCGGACTCACTGGCCAGTCGCGATGTGTAGAAGTACGAGATGTCGTGATCGCGGGAATCGAGCAGGTTGAAGGCATCCAGGCGATACTCGACCGCCCGGTAGCGCCAGGCGAGCCCCAGATTGACCAGGGTGCTCGACGCCGCGCGCACACTATCGTCTTCAACCAGCGACGCCGGTCCCAGATGTCGTAGCTTCAGACTGGCGGAGAGGCCGTTTCGCCAGGAGGCGTCCACACCCAGATTGAACGTGGATTCGATTGCGCCGGGAATGTGGTCCTGTGCGTCCTCCGTGTCTCGCAGTCTTGCCCGGGTGCGAGTCCATGCGGCATGCATCGCCAGCCAGTCCAGCGGCTGCCAGAACAGTGTCACTTCGCCGCCGAGGCGCTGGCTGCCGGTATTGGTTTCCGTCGTGCCGGCATCGCCCACGAAGACAAGCTCGGAATCGAGGCGGAGCGCGAACAGTGCCAGCGAAAGATTGAAGGTCCGGCCGCGTTCGAATCGCAGGCCAATTTCCGAGCCGGTGGAAGCCACGAGCGCTGGTACGGGATCCGCAGCATCGCCGGTTAGCGGATCCGTTCGGATCGTCGCGCCGCGTACGTCGTTGGAATGCATCCCGCGCCCGAAGTTGACGAATGCGGCCAGGTTGTCAGCCACCCGCCAGGTCAACCCGAGTTTCGGGCTCCACTGCGCGTCCGAACCGTCGCCACCGTTTGCCGGTTGCAGTGCGCTGACATCCCAGCGATAGCCGTCCAGGCGCAGCCCGGCGTGCAGAGTCAGGGCATCCATCAGCGCAAGATCCATGTCGCCGAACAGACCGAGGGAACCCTCCGCTACGCTGTCCGCCCGGATCGGGTCGATGCTGGCTCCCGCCAGGGTGTGAGAGAGTTCCAGGCGTCGTATATCGTCCAGACGCAGATCCGCGCCCCATCGGGTTTCCAGCCTCCGCTCGCCCCAGTCGAAATCGTTCGCGGAGCGCACCGTCATGCCGTGGATCCGGCGCCTGTCCCCTTGCAGGAACTGGTCACCGTTGACGGGATCTTCAAGGAAATAGGTGAAGTTGCTGAGAAGGCGAAACCGGTAGTCCACTGTGTAGGCCGTGACTTGCCAGGCATCGGTCCTGAAATCTGCGGTGAGTGCGTAGCGGCTGGTAGCGCCGCCGAGATCGGGATCGATGTTGCCGCGCCGGCTGATCTGACCGGATGCCACCGCCCGTTCAGGAATCTGGTCCGTGCTGTTCCATCGGGCGTCATACGCATGCAGTGCCAGTCGCGTTTCCACCGACCCATACGTTGCGCGCCGGCTCGCATAGGCCCTGTTGGCGCGTGAATCCTCGTTCAGCACCCACGGCCCATCGTAGTGCGTGACGTCCACGGCGCCCAACCAGGATTTCCCGCCTGCCGTGTCGGTGCCTACGATGGCCAGCGCGCGTGCGTAGCCGTTCTGGCCGCCGGAAAGCAGGGCCTGGTTCTGCCTGGCGCGGTCGGCGTACTGGAAATCGACGCTACCTGCTGAGGAGAAATCGCCAACGGTGGCATGGTAGGGGCCCTTCCGGTACCAGGTGGTGGTCACCAGCTCCGGAATCATGAAATTCAGATCGAGATAGCCCTGGCCATGTCCGTGCGTGCGCATGTTCAGCGGCACGCCGTCCAGGGTGGCG
Organism: Pseudomonadales bacterium; assembly: GCA_024234635.1. Taxonomy (GTDB): domain Bacteria; phylum Pseudomonadota; class Gammaproteobacteria; order Pseudomonadales; family Azotimanducaceae; genus SYFY01. The sequence continues at coordinate 31,752 of JACKNX010000017.1, forward strand.
GCGAAGTCGGTACCGTGATCCAGATTGAAGCCACGCAGGAAATACTGGTTGGCCTTGCCGGTTCCCGAGTGCTGGGTTGCCACCATCCCGGGGACTGCTTCCACCAGTTCGCCCACCCGCAGCAGGGGTGGCAGCCGCAGGTCGTCGAGCGCCACCATACCTTCGGAGGCGGAACGCGTCTGCCCGATCAGGGGTTGGGCGCGTCCGTAGACGATAATCTCCTCCAGCGAGGGTGTGTGGCTTTCGTGCGCTACCACGGGGCAGGTGAGGAGGATGGTTGCCAGGCACGCAGCGGGACTGCCAAGGCGGGCACAGAGGTCAGCGAACCGGTACATGGGGCCCCTGGACGGTATGTTGCGCGGAATTTTCCCCGAGTGGACGACACTGGAACAGCCGGACTGTCCGGTACTCGTCGAACTCCCCCAGATTCGGCAACGTCAGCGCCTCGATCTGCCCCGTCTCAACGAAGTCGTTGCGTTCCAGGGAGCGGATACGCGAATCCGCGACGAGGATATCGCGCCCCTTGTCGAACGCCTGGTCCAGCAATGCAAAGTTGGCGCGGTCGTACAGCACGTCGGCCAGCAGCACGATGTCCACCGGAGCCTGGAGCACTTCCAGGTTGTCGATGATGTCCAGCTGCACGCCGTTCAGCCTGGCGTTGACGTCAGTGGCCAGCCGGGCGTCAGCGTCGATGTCGCAGGCGATGACCCGTGCGGCGCCTGCCAGTGCGGCGGCAATCCCGGCGATACCTGAGCCCGAACCGACGTCGAGCACTGTTTTGCCCTGCACCCGGGCCGGCGTTTCGAGCAGCGTGCGCGCCAGCGCCAGGCCGCTACCCCAGCAGAACGCCCAGTACGCCGGGCGGGCCAGCACGGCATGCATCAGCTCCGGGGCCAGCGGTCCCGTCTGATAGTCGGCGTTGATCAGGGCGAGGCGCAGCCCGTGGCAGGCCGGGAGTTCGACAACCTCCAGCCGGGCGTCCGGAAGTGTGGCGTGCAGGCGTGCCTGGAGCTCGGGAATGGGCATGGGCGGGCATGGTAACAGGCCGCCGCATGCCCGCGATGCCGTCAGATGTGGCTGGCGTAGCGTCTGATGAGCAGCAGACCGCCGATGCCGATCAGCGCGAGCACGAGGGGCAGAAAATCCACCCAGGGCGCATCTGTCGCCGCGGCGGTGACCGGCGCGATCGTGTCCGACGCCCAGGGACTGATACCGGGCACGATGAGAAGACAGAGCATCGGGATGTGTCGCATGGTCTCCCTCCTTGCAGTGACCAGCCGGGAAGGAATGCTACAGTCCGCCTCCGCCTGGCAGGGTAGGAGGATGTGGTGCGGTGTAAGTGGCATGTAACTGCGATCTCGGCGCTGGTGTTCCTGTGGCCATCTGTGCCTGCCGCGGCGGGAGAAGGAGGACCGTGCGATGGCGCGGCGTTCCGACAGTTCGATTTCTGGCTGGGCCACTGGGCGGTGACGGTGAAGAACGGCCGCCCGGCGGGACACAACACGATTGTGTCCGACCAGCAGGGTTGCCTGCTCATGGAGCACTGGCAGGGCGTGGGTGGCGCCACCGGGCGCAGCGTGAACTTCTATGACCCCGAGCGGCAGCGCTGGCGGCAGGTCTGGGTGGCCCCGGGAACGGTGATCGATATCGAAGGCGGCCTGGAAGCGTCGGGCATGCGATTGACCGGAACCATCGTCTACGTTCCGGCAGGTAACCGGCGCCCGTTTCGTGGTCTGTGGACACCGCTGGCGGACGGCCGGGTGCGGCAATATTTCGAGGAGCAGGGCGAAGACGGCGCCTGGCAGTCGTGGTTCGAGGGTTTCTACACGCCCGCCGAGGCGGAGTCAGCGGGCGGGTAACATGGACAAGACGCGGGGACTCTGGTTTGATCGCGGGTTTCGCAGCCACCTGAATTGGGAGACACCGGGATGCCCATGATCCTGAACGAAGACCAGATCATGCTCAGAGACAGCGCCAAGGATTTCTGCACGAACGAGGCGCCGATCAGCCAGTTCCGCAAACTCCGGGACGAGCAGAACGCGGACGGCTTTGACCGTGCAACCTGGAAGGCGATGGTCGACCTCGGTTGGGCCGGCATTCCGTGGGCCGAGGAGCATGGCGGCAGTGGCTTTGGCTACAAGGGACTCGGTGTGGTCACCGAAGAAACCGGTCGCACGCTGCTGGCCAGTCCGCTATTCGCCACGGTATGGGTGGGCGGCACGCTGATCAATGTGGGGGGCTCCGACGCGCAGAAGTCCGATCTGCTGCCGAAAGTCGCGTCCGGTGAATTGCTGCTGGCGCTGGCACTCGAAGAATCGCATCGTCACGCTCCTTACAACATCGCCACCAAAGCGACGAAGTCCGGCAACGGCTACACATTGAGTGGCGAGAAAACCTTTGTGCTGGACGGTCACGTGGCGGACAAGCTGATTGTTGCCGCGCGCACGTCCGGCGACACCAACGGCCGGTCCGGCATCACGCTGTTCCTCGTCGATCGCAATGCCGCTGGTGTAAGTGTCAGCCGACTGAACCTGGTGGATTGCCGCAATGCCGCGAAGGTGAGTCTGGCCAATGTTGCGGTGGATGCAGCAGCCGTGGTGGGGGCTGTTGACAAGGGGGCCGACGTGCTTGATCCGGCGTTGGACATTGCCCGCATCGGTCTTGCGGCGGAGATGTTCGGTGGCACCCAGGAGTGCTTCGAGCGTACCGTCCAGTACCTGAAGGAGCGCGAACAGTTCGGGGTGAAAATTGGTACCTTCCAGGCGCTGAAGCATCGGGCCGCCAATATGTTCTGCGAAGTCGAACTGTCCAAGAGCTGCGTGCTGGAAGCGCTCACGGCGCTCGATGAGGGACGCAGCGCCGAGGACATCGCCAGGCTCGCCAGCCTGGCCAAGACCAAGGTGGGTGAGACGTATCATCTGGTTGCGCGGGAAGGCATCCAGATGCACGGTGGCATCGGCATGACGGACGAGTTCGACATCGGCTTTTTCATCAAGCGCCAGTCGGTTGCCGAGCAGACTTTCGGCGACGTCAACTTTCACCGTAACCGCTATGGTGAGCTGGAAGGCTATTGATCCCTGCGTGGCCGGTTCGCGAACGCGGATCGGTCGGTCCTGCCGAAATTGCGGGCGTTCGGACATGAGTAACGGCGCCCGTTCGCGAGCTTCATTGCGGGACGTGTGTCAGCTTGTCTGACGCCCTCCGTCCCTTGCCAACCCCTGACAGGAGATTCGACCATGGCGGAACTTGATCTGGTGATACGTGGCGGCTCTGTCGTCGATGGTACTGGCGCGCCTGCCCGAAAGGCGGACATCGGCGTACGCGACGGTCATATCGTCGCCATAGGCAGTGGTGTGGGCGGTGCAGCGAGGGAAATCGACGCCACGGGCAAGGTGGTGGCGCCCGGCTTCATCGATATCCACACACACTTCGACCCCCAACTGTGCTGGGATGGTTACGCCACGCCGTCCATCGAACACGGCATCACCACAGTGGTCATCGGTAACTGTTCGCTGTCCCTGGCCCCCATTCGCGGTGCCGAAGGCGCGGACAAGATCGTGAAGATGTTTGGCGTGATCGAAGACATCAAGCAGCGTACGTTCGACGCGGCGGTGCCTTTTTCGTGGGAGAGTTTTCCGGAATATCTCAACCACATGCGCGGTGGTCTGGGTATCAACGTCGGCGCCCTGATCGGCCATTCGGCGCTGCGCTTCTACGTGATGGGCGCGCAGAGCCAGGAGCGGGCGGCAACGCCGGATGAGCTGGCCGAGATGTGCCGTCTGGTGGAAGAGGCGATGGCCGCCGGTGCCATGGGCATCTCGTCGTCCTACGTCGATATCGACGAGAAAGGCAAGCCGGTACCGAGCCAGCTGGCGACACTGGAAGAGAAGATAGCGCTGGCCAAAGCCATGGCAAAGAGCGGCCGGGGCATCTGGCAGATCGTGCCTTATTTTCTGGATATGCAGCGGCAGATCGAGAACATTCGCGAACTGGGTGAAATCAGCCTGGCGGCGGGTGTTCCCTGCAGCCTGCAGCCGGTGCTCAGTTCCCCCACGTCGCCGCACGCCACCGAGATCATCCAGGCACTGGAGGCGGAACATGCCCGTGGCGCGCGGGTGTATGGTCAGGTGATGCCCCGCTGCTTCGATCTGAACATGCGCCTTTCCGAGACCAGCATGCTGCTGTTCTCCATGCCAGCCTGGAAGGCCATCATGGATCTGCCGGTTGCCGAACGAAAGAAACAGTTCGCTGATCCCGCGAAGCGGGACGTGCTGGTTGCGCAGATGAAGCAGACCGTCGGCATGGGTAGCGCGCTGCCGTTCATGACCGTGGGTGAAACCAAGGCCAATCCGCAGTACCGCGGCCGTGCGCTGATGGAAATTGCGCAGGCCGAAGGCAAGGAAGTGGGTGAGGTCATCCTGGATCTGTCGCTGGCGGATGACCTCGACACGGAGTTTCAGCTCAAGAACGTCATCAACGTCGACAAGGCCGCCGTTGCGGACCTCATCGATCATCCGCTGTGCCACTTCGGCGCTTCCGATGCCGGTGCGCACATCACCCAGTTCTGCGGTACGGGTGATACCACCTATCTGCTGCAGCACTTCGTGCGGGAAACCGGCCGTATGACGCTGGAGCGGGCAGTCTTCCGCATGACGGGCGAAGTAGCCAAGGACTGGGGCCTGCACGACCGGGGCACCCTTGAAGCAGGCAAGGCTGCGGACATCGTGGTCTTCGATCCGGCGACGGTGACGGTAGGCGGTGAAGAGTTCGTGGACGATTTCCCTGGCGAGGCACGACGGTACGTGCGCCGCGCGAAAGGATTTTCCGCGGTGGTGGTGAACGGCGAGATGGTCTACGACGGCCAGGCCTACACCAGCGCCCGTCCAGGACGAATCGTTTGACGTAGAAGGCGCGCTTGCGCTGTCCTTTGTAAAAATTACAAGGGCGCTCCCGCGCCCTTTGTTTGCTGGCTGTTACGTGGGCCGCCGCGTTGCTGTTTCCTGTTGCACCCACTGCACGATGGCGCCCAGCGGCATGGCGCCGCTGCGCCGGGCGATTTCCTTCCCGCCCATGAACAGGCAGAGCGTCGGGATGCTCTGGATGCGGTAGCGCCCCGCGACGCCAGCGGCCTCGTCCACATTCACCTTGGCCAGGCGCACGAAAGGTTCCAGTTGCGCGGCCGCCTGCGCAAACGCGGGCGCCATCGCCTTGCAGGGGCCGCACCACTCGGCCCAGAAATCCACCAGCACCGGAATATCCGAGCGCCCGATCTGGCGGTCGAAGTTTGCATCCGTGAGCGTCACCGGATGGGCGGTAAACAGCGGCTGCCTGCAACCGGCGCAGCGTGGTCGATCGCCAAGGCGCCCCTCAGGGACACGATTCGCCGCTCCGCAGCCGGGGCACACCACGTGCAGTTTGTCGGTACTCATGATCGCGGCTCCGTACGCTCGTCGAGGGCGCTGATTGATCCTTCGCGGATAGATGGGGGCGGATTCGGTTTTTTCCAGAGACCGATGGGCCGGCCGGAGACGCGGTAAACTCCGCGACGATCAAACAGCCGGGACGAGACATGAGCGCGGATGAACTGCTGGTGGAAAAAAGGGGCGAGGTGGAATGGGTCACCCTGAATCGACCGGATAGCCTGAATGCCCTCAACAGCAGCCTGACGAAGTCGCTGCGCACGTACTTTGAAACCAAGTACGACGATATGTCGACACGCGTCATCGTTCTGCGCGGGGCAGGGCGTGCGTTCTGTGCGGGCCTGGATCTGAAGGATGTTGGTGGCGGCGGGCAGTCCGTTGAGGAGAGCCTGAGAAAACAGGTGTCCGTTCGGGACATCTACAAGGCCATGCGACGCTGCCCGCAGCCCATCGTGTCGCTGATCAGGGGCGCCGCCTGCGGTGGCGGATTCTCCCTGGCGCTCGCGTCGGACATCCGCATCCTCGGCGAAAGCGCCAAGATGAACGCCGCCTACATCACCATTGGCGCCTCAGGGTGTGACATGGGGTCGAGTTATTTCCTGCCGCGCCTGGTGGGCACATCGCTGGCGTCGGAACTGTTGTTGACGGGGCGCTTCATCTATCCGGCGGAGGCGTTGGCGCATCGGCTGGTGTCGCGGGTGGTGCCGGACGCTGAACTGGACACCGCGGCGGACGACCTGATCGCGGCGATACTCGCCAACACCCGGTTTGGCGTCAGCCTGACGAAGGATGCGCTGAACTTCTCCATTGACGCCCCCGGGCTCGATGCCGCGATGGCGATGGAAGACAGGAACCAGATGCTGGCGATTTCTTCCGGTGAGTTCGCGGCGCGCGTCAAAGCCTTCACCCGGTGATGACGCGCGCAACGCGGTGGAACAACCCGGGGGCGCGGGTTGCTCCACGGCGACCGTTACCAGGTATCGACGTTGCGCCGCTTTTTCCCATGCCGCGTCGGCAACGGCAGCGTCGCGTTCAGTGACTGCGCAATCCAGCGGCGCGATTCCGCGGGATCGATCACATCGTCCACGGCAAACGAAACGCCAGCGCTCAGCGCCTTGCCGCGCTGGTAGGCGGCGTTGACCAGCTGGTCATAACGGGCCTTCCGTGCGGCGGGGTCGTCGATGGCGGCGAGCTCATTGCGGAAACCGAGTTTCACCTGTCCTTCCAGCCCCATTCCACCGAACTCGGCAGTGGGCCAGGCTACGGTGCAGAAGGGCTCCTTCATGCTGCCACCGGCCATGGCCTGCGCGCCGAGACCGTAGGCCTTGCGCAGCACGATCGTGAGCAGCGGTATGGTGAGATTGGCGCCGGTGACAAACAGACGACTGCAGTGGCGCACGAGCCCGGTGGTCTCCACTTCGGGCCCCACCATCATGCCGGGTGTGTCGCACAGCACCAGCATCGGGATATCGAAGGCGTCGCACAGCTGCATGAAGCGCGCCGCCTTGTCGGAGCCGTCGCTGTCGATGGCGCCGGACAGATGCTGTGGATTGTTTGCCAGCAGGCCGATGGGGCGCCCCTCCACGCGAATGAACGCGGTGACGATGCCCAGACCGAAACCGGCCCTGAGCTCCAGCACGCTGCCTTCGTCCGCCAGCGTGCGGATCACCTCGCGCACGTCGTAAACGCGCAGGCGATTCTCCGGCACGATGTTGCGCAGCTTGCGCTGGTCCACGCAGGACCAGGTCTGGACGCGGCCCTGGAAGTAACCGAGGTACTGCTTTGCAACCTCCACTGCCTCCACTTCGTCTTCCACTGCCACGTCGACCACGCCGCTGGCGATCTGCACGTCGATAGGGCCGATTTCTTCAGGCCGGAATACGCCCAGGCCACCCCCTTCGATGAGCGCGGGTCCGCCCATGCCGATGTTGGAATCCCGGGTGGCGATGATGACGTCGCAGCAGCCGAGCAGCGATGCATTGCCGGCGAAGCAGAAGCGTGAAGTGATGCCGATGAGTGGCACCTGTCCGCTGAGACGTCCCATGCTGGCAAAGGTTGGTGTATCGAGCGGACGGTAGGCCATTTCATCCCGTCCCTGGCCGGCGTCACTGGTTTCCCGGCCGCCCTGACGCTTGCCGCCGGTGCCGGCCCGCCCACCGCCGCCTTCCGCGAACAGCACTACCGGGATAGACCATTTCTCGGCCAGCTCCAGCATGCGGTCCGTCTTCGGATGGTTGACCGCGCCCTGGGTGCCGGCAAGCACGGTGTAGTCATAGGCCATGACGACCGTGCGGCCTTTCTCCGGCCCGAAATGCGCGCCGTTTACCGTCCCGACGCCGGTCACCATGCCGTCCGTGGGGAACTTGCGGATCACTTCCGCCATGGGCAGGCCGGTACCGGGCGTGAGCACAAGCTGTCCGTGTTCCGTGAAGCTTCCAGCATCGCAGAGCTGGCCGATATTCTCGCGCGCCGTGCGTTGGCCTGTTTTCCTGCGTTTGGCCACTGCATCGGGGCGTGCAGCGTCCAGCGTGATCTCGTGGCGTTCGATGACTTCGGCCACGTCGGGGCGTATGAGATCGAGATCTTCCTCCACCGTGGTGGTTTCCGCCTGCGCCAGATCGGCGCGTGGCTCCACGTAGGCAAGGGGGTGCTCCGCGAACACGGTATCACCTTCCGCAACGGTGACTTCCTTCACGACGCCACCGGTCGTCGCTCGGATCTCGTGTTCCATTTTCATGGCTTCCATGATCATCACCACCTGACCGGGCCGCACGGCATCGCCACTGGAAATGCTGACGCTGACGAGTGTGCCCTGCATCGGGGCGACGAGGGCGTCGGTTCCGGCCGGCCCCGCGTGACTGCCGGCCCTGCCGGCGCTGGACTTCGGCGCGGCGCTGGCTGACTTGCCATAGTCCAGTACCGCCAGTGGGTCCACGGCGTCGACCTTCACACCGGCTTTGCCGGTGGCGCTGGCCCTCTCCGCGACAAAGTGGCGAACCTCGCGGGGAATACCGCTCAGCAACTCGGCCATGCAGGTGTCCACGAATCGGGTGTGCACGGCCAGTGCCGGCAGCGCCGGGTGGGTGACGATGGCACGCAGGAATCCGATGTTGGTTTCCAGGCCTTCGATGCGGAAGTCCGCCAGCGCCCGGTCCGCGGCGCGCAGTGCCGCGGCGAAGTCTCCGCGGGTGTGAACGATGACCTTGGCCAGCAGTGAATCGAAACTGGGATTGGTCGTGTAACCCGAGTAGCCGAAAGTATCTGTGCGAATACCGGGGCCGCTGGGTACATCAAACGCCGTCAGGGTGCCGCCGCTCGGGCGCGTGCTGCCGTCGGCCTGCATGGTCTCCATGTTCACGCGGCATTGAATGGCATGGCCGCGGGGCGGCTGTGCGCCGATGTCGGCGAGACCAAGCTCGGCCAGTGTCCGGCCTTGCGCGATGGCGAGTTGCGTCTGCACCAGATCGACGCCGAAGACGGCTTCGGTGACCGTGTGTTCCACCTGCAGACGGGCGTTGGCTTCGATGAAATAGAAGGCGTTGCGCGCCGGCTCGTAGAGAAATTCGAAGGTTCCCAGGCTCTCGTAACCGGCGACCTCGGCCAGGCGTACGGCGTCGTTCTGCATTGCTTCGCGGATGGCCTGGGGCAGAAAGGGGGCCGGCGCAATTTCCACGAGCTTCTGATGCCGCCTCTGCACTGTGCAGTCCCGGGTACCAAGGTGCACGACGCTGCCGGCGCCGTCGGCGGCGATCTGGACCTCGATGTGACGCGCCTCGGCGACAAACTGCTCCACGTACACGGCGCCATTGCCGAAGGCGGCGCGCGCTTCTGAGCTGGCGCGTGCAAAGGCGTCGCTGATTTCCTCCGCGGCGTCCACCACGCGCATGCCACGACCGCCGCCGCCCGCGATGGCCTTGATGACCATGCGCGAACCGGCTGGCAGCCCCTGGAAGAAAGCGCGCGCGTCGTCCTCGGTAACCGCGGTGCTGATTCCCGGCACCGTGGGTACGCCGTGTTCGTGCGCGTGTCGGCGCGCGGTGCCCTTGTCCCCGAACAGCGCCAGCAGCGCAGGGGAAGGGCCGACAAATTTCAGGCCCGCCGCCTGGCAGGCCGTTGCGAAGTCCGCGTTTTCGCTCAGAAAACCGTAGCCGGGGTGCACCAGCGTGCAGCCTTCCGCCAAGGCGACGTCGACGATGGCGCCCGCATCCAGGTAGGCGCGCGCGCCGCTGCCAGGCAGCTGTACCGCGCTGTCCGCCTTCGTCACATGCAGCGAACGGGCGTCATCGGTTGAGTAGACGGCAACGGTGGGTATGCCCAGATCCGCCGCGGCGCGCGCGATGCGAATGGCAATTTCACCGCGATTGGCGATGAGCAGCTTCATATCCTCTCCCCGGTTGTATGTCTTTCGTGGCCGGCCGTGCTCTCAGCGGCGCTCGAACGCCACGTGCAGCCCCAGCATGCCATGCAGCAGCGCATTGGGAGCAAACGTTGGCGGACTGGCGCCATCGGCCAGCCGGAAATTCTTCAAGCGCTCGAAGATTACCCGGAAGGCGATGTTCATTTCCCGGCGCGCCAGCGCAGCCCCCAGGCAGTGGTGAATGCCGATGCCGAACGCCACGTGCTGGCGCAGGTTGTCGCGTTGGATGTCGAATCGCAGCGGATCGTCGAACACCCGCTCGTCGTGATTGGCCGAGGCGAAGCGTGCGAAGCAGACGCTGTTGGCCGGAATGGTCACGCCGTGCAGGGTGACGTCGCGCGTGGTTCGGCGGAACATGTTGGAGGACGGGCTGGAGATGCGCAGCACTTCCTCCACGAAGCGGCTGATCATTTCCGGGCCGTGGTCGGCCTCCAGAAGCGCGTACTGATCCGGATTGTCGATAAGCAGCCAGATACCCTCCGTGAGCGAGGCGGCCGTCGTTTCGTTGCCGGCTACCAGGATCTGCGACAGCATGGACAGGCACTCCGCGTTGTCCAGCGGCTTTTCGCCGTCGATGCTGGCGTTGACCACTTTGGACAGGATGTCGTCCCGCGGTTCGGCACGGCGCTCGTCCATGCGTTGCACGAAGTAGCGCTGGAATTCGAGGATGCCCTTCGCCGCCGCAAGCTGGCCGTCCCGGTCGAGCTGCTGGCTCAGGTTGCCGATGAAGGCTTCCGTCCACGCACGCAGGCGCGGCAAATCCGCTTCCGGCGTGCCGATCTGCGAGGCAATCACCCGCAGCGGCAGCGGAATGCCGAAGGCTTCGAGGAAGTTGCACTGCCCCGCATCGATGAATCCGTCGATCAGGTGGTTCGAGGTGGCGTCGATGAATGGCTCCAGCGCACGCAGATTCGCAGGGCCGAAGGCGCCATCCACGAATTTGCGGTAGCGCCGCTGCAGTGGCGGATCCTGGGTGAGCATGGTGGGGACATTCGGGTAGGACTCCGCCATGACTGCGCGCATATCCGGGTCGTCACTGGCGGTAGCCCGGCTCATGGCGGCCGGCATCACACTGGAGAACGTTTCCGGGTCCTGGGCCATTGCCACGACGTCCTCGTGGCGGGAAATGAACCAGATGCCGCTTGCGGGGTCACGGAACACCGGGGCTTCGCTGCGCAGGCGCCGGTTCATTCCGTACGGGCAGCGGAGCAGCTCCGGGTGCATCGGTACAAGTTCGTGGATGGGGCACTGTTCGGCGTGACGCACGGCATCGTGCGCGCTCGTGTAGGTCATGACGGTTCTACCTGGATTGCCGCAAAGCGCCGGATTATCGCACGAGCGGAGCCGAAGCCGTGGACAGTGGGCTCGTGATCTGGCGGGTTCTCGCTGCGCCATGCGAGACTGCGCGCGGACCATCCCGGGAGACTGGAATCGTGATGCAGGTGGAACCCGTTGTACTGAGCGGGGCGCATGTGCGCCTGGAGCCGCTCACAGCAGACCATGTGGAGGCGCTGTGGGCCGTGGCGCAATACCCGGAAATCTGGCGGTACATGCCGTTCCGGGCGGGCACCCGCGAGGAATACGAAGGCCTCGTCGGCGCGCTGCTGTCCGGTCAGCGCGCGGGACTGACCCTGCCGTTCGTCACCGTGCGATTGCATCCTGAGCCGCAGGTGGTCGGTTCGACCAGCTTCCTGGAGATCAATCCGGTGCACCACCGACTTGAAATCGGCAGCACCTGGGTTACTCCGGCGCACCAGCGCAGCCCGGTGAATACCGAGGCCAAACTGCTGCAGATGACGCACGCCTTCGAGGTGCTCGGTTGCAACCGCGTGGAGTTCAAGACCGATTCGCTCAACGCAACGTCACGCGCGGCGCTGGCGCGCATCGGAGCGGTGGAGGAAGGCACGTTCCGCAACCATATGATCATGCCGGATGGCCGCATCCGGCACAGTGTCTGGTTCTCCATCACCCGCGAGGAATGGCCGGCGGCGAAGGCGCGGCTGGTCCGCCGTTTGTCGGACTGAGCGTTCGAGGACCGGCCGAAGTCGGCTGCGTTGGTTTGACGGCGCGCCGCGCGGTCAGCCGCCGAGGTGTCGACGCAACCCCTGCAGTTCGCTTCGCCACCAGTCCGCGGCCCTCGCAAGGGTGGCGGCGTCAGGGAATCCGTGTCGGGACACATGTTCGCGCGGAATTTCCGCCCAGCCGTGATGCTCCACCGTTACCCGGGTCTCGTTGCCCACCGCTTCGAACCGCACGTGCACTTCGGTGCGCTGGTCGATGTCGAACGCTGGCGGGCACCACGTGAACGCCAGGTGCATACCCGGTTGCCAGCTCAGGATGGTGCCGATTTCGAGACAGCGGCCGTCGGGCAGCGTGGCGGTCAGCCGGCCGCCTTCGCCGCCCGTGAATGCGAGCGCGCCGTCGCCCTCGCTGGTGAGCGCAAACAGGTCGGACGGTTGCCACCACGCCGCGATCTCGCGCGTGAATACGTCAAATGCCCGCGCGGGTGACGTAGGCACGCGAATGGCCACGAGTACCGATGAGGTCATGGATTGTGTGCCCTCAGGAGCGGTCGGCTTCCTTCTGGTTGGCGTCGGCGCTCTCCACGTACGCCTTGAAGGCGGACAACTGCATGGACCACAGCCGTTCGGTGTCTTCGAGCCAGCGGCGCAACGCTTTCAGACTGCCGTTACGTAACGAGTACACGCGCACCCGGGCGTCGAAGTCGGTACGGGCTTCCTCCACCAGACCGCTGGCGCGCAGCGTTTTCAGGTGTTTCGACAAGGCGGGCGCGGACAGGCCAAGCCTGTTCGCAATCTCGCCCGCGCTCATCGGTTGCCTGCGCAGCAGTTCGATCACGGCCCGACGATTCGGCTCGGCCAGTGCCGCGAATGTGCGGTCCAGCCGCTCGGCCGCGTTCATGGCAGACGGGGCAGGGTGATGCTGCCGATGGCGGCATCCCATTGCTCGCTGCTCATTGCGGTGACCGTCTGGCCGAAGGTCCAGATGTGGCCTTCCGGATCGGTGGCCCGGTAGGTGCGATCGCCATAGAACTGGGTTTCCGGCTCCTGCAGGATGATGGCGCCCGCGGCCCGCGCGGTTTCGCAATGCGCGTCGAGATCCGTTTCGAGCTGCAGGTGCACCGTCTGGGTGTTGAGCCCGTTGATGGATACGGGGCTGCGGTGCGACTCACTCCACTCATTGCCGACCATGATCAGGCCGTTGCCGAACTGCATTTCCGAATGCAGCAGATTGCCGTCGGTATCGAGTATCACCATGGTCGGCTCGAAGCCGAACGCGTCTTCCAGCCAGCGCAGCGCCGTCTTCGGATCGCGGTAGCAGATGGCGGAGGAAACGCTTGGGCGTGTGGTCACTGTGCTCATCGTTGGAATTCCGTGGTGTGGCCGGAAAATAGTTAACCATGAAGGAAACAATGTCAATCCACGTTGTCTTCCAGAAGCAGACGCGGTCCGGGACCACGCCGGTAGGCACGGTCGTCCGCGTTGTAGAGTGCGCAGCGCTTGAGGGACAGGCAGCCACAACCGATGCAGCCGTCCAGACGTTCGCGCGTGCGTGTCAGCAAGGCAATTCGGGAATCCAGTTCGTCGCGGAATTCCCGGCTGATGCGGGCCCAGTCCCGTTGCGTGGGTGTACGCTGCTCCGGTAGCGAGCGAAGCCGCTCGCGGATCTGTTCCAGCGTGAAGCCCAGTTGCTGGGCGATGAGGATGAAGGACAGGCGACGGATGTCGGACCGCAGAAAGCGGCGCTGGCCGCCGTTGTTGCGCACGGGTCTGACCAGCCCGGCGTCCTCGTAGAAACGGATTGCGGAGACGGACAATCCGGTGCGTTCGGCGACCTGGCCGATGGCAATGCGCGCTTCCATGAAAAAACCCTTGACCTCAATTAAGGTTGAGATTTTATCGTGGGCACCGTGCTTTCAACCAGGAGAACGGCGCATGAATCGACTTGAACATGTCAATGTCACGGTTTCGGATCCGGCGGGGACGGCAGCCATGCTGTGCGAGGTTTTCGGCTGGCGTGTGCGGTGGCAGGGGCCATCACAGATGGGCGGACACACCTTCCATGTCGGCAACGACGACGACTACGTGGCGGTGTACACCTTCGATGGCCGTCCCGAGCCGCTGCGGGAAGCGGGCCGCGTACGCGGCGGACTCAATCACATCGGCGTCGTCGTTGAAGATCTCGACGCGGTGGAGCAGCGGGTGCTCGCGGCGGGACTGAAGCCCTTCAATCACATGGACTACGAGCCCGGGCGGCGTTTCTACTTTCTGGATGGTGACGGCGTGGAATACGAGGTTGTCAGCTACGCGTGAATCAGCCGCGCCGGATACCGATGACGCTGCCAACCTGCGGCGGGCGTGGCAGTGAAGCGTGCGCTTCCTGCAGTTCGGCCAGGCGGGCAATCACCGCATCCGGAAACGGCGCGCTGCGACGCGTGGCCATGCTGACGTGCAGCGACATCTGCTCCGATGTCGCTGCCAGCCAGCCCTCCTCGGCATGCAGCATTTCCTCGAAGAAGTGCATGCGTTTGGCGTCATGGTCCAGAAGGCGGAAGCGCACCTGTACGGGATCGTGCAGCGACAGTTCACGCAGGTAGTTGACGTGTACCTGCACGGTGAAGGCGGAACCTGCGCCGGAGCGGGTGTAGTCTTCGCCGATGCCAAGCTGGTCGAACACATGATCCAGCGCCCTGTCGAACAACACATGGTAGTACGCCATGTTGAGATGACCGTTGTAGTCGATCCAGTCGGGCAGGATGGTCTGGCGCGGGCAGAGGATAGCGCTGCTCACTCTCGGCTCCAATTCATGGATTTCGCTGACGGGACGATACTCCCGTCGGACGCGGATTGGTAAGCTCTGCGCCCTTCGAAGTGAACGGTCTGACGGGAGATGGAGTGATGAATGGAGGCGAAGCGCTGATCAGGGGCCTGGTTGCCAGTGGGGTGAAGGCGTGTTTCGCCAACCCGGGCACCTCGGAAATGCACATGGTGCAGGCCATCGACGCCGTGCCGGAAATGCGCGCGGTGCTCTGCCTGTTCGAAGGTGTGTGCACGGGGGCCGCGGACGGTTACGGACGCATGCGGGAGCAGCCCGCGTGCACGCTGCTGCACCTTGGCGCGGGCCTCGGCAATGGCATCGCCAACCTGCATAACGCCCGCCGGGCGGCTACGCCGCTGGTCAACATCATAGGTGAACATGCCATTCACCATGTGCCGTTCGATGCGCCCCTGACCAGTGATATCGCGGCCATCGCCAAGGGCGTATCCGGCTGGATCCGCACCGCACGCACGGCGGAGGCCCTGGCAGGTGACGGCGTGCAGGCCGTGCAGGCGGCCATGGCTGCCAATCCCGACCCCGTAGGCGGCGTAAGCACCCTCATCGTGCCGGCGGACTGCGCGTGGGGCCAGGGCAATGCCGTGGAAATTGCCGAAGTCAGCCGCGCGCGACTTCCGGTATCCGATGCGGCCGTTACCCGTGCCGCGGCCGCGCTGACGGACGACGCCGTGCTCATCGTGGACGGCAACGGCCTGCTCGAGGACGGGCTGGCCGCGGTGGGGCGTATCGCCGCCAGAAGTGGTGTGCGTATTTTCTCGCCGACCTTTCCGGCGCGGGTAGAGAGCGGGCCGGGTCTTTATCCGATCAACCGTATGCCTTATTTCCCCGAGCAGATCATCGAGACACTGCGCGGTACCCGCCGGCTGATCCTGGCGGGCGGCGAGGCCCCCGTAAGCTTCTTCAAATACCGCAACATCCCGAGTGATCTGGTACCCGAAGGCTGTGAAGTGGTGCGGCTGGCGCATCGGCACGAGGACGTGAGCGCGGCGTTGCACGCGCTGGCAGATGCGATCGGCGCACCGGTGGCCGGCAAGGCTGTGGAGCGCGCAAGGCCGGCGCCGCCTGCGGGCCGTCTCAATACGATGGCTGTCGCCAATGGGCTTGCCGCGTCCGCGCAGGATGACTGCATCGTGTGCACGGACTCCGGTGGCGGTGGCGCGGCGTATGCGGTGATGCAGCGCGCGGTTCGGCATTCGTGGATGAATCTCACCGGTGGTTCCATCGGCCAGGGGGGGCCACTGGCGGTCGGGGCCGCGGTGGCCTGCCCCGGTCGTCGCGTCTATGCCCTGCTGGGTGACGGTGGGGCGGGCTACACCATCCAGTACCTGTGGACCGCGGCTCGGGAGAATCTGCCCATCACCACGGTGATCTACAACAACAGCGTGTACGGCATCCTGCAGACGGAGTACCAGCGCATCGGCGTGAACGACCCGGGTGACAAGGCGCTCAGCCTGTTTGACCTGAGTCGCCCGTCCATTGACTGGGTATCGCTCGCCAAAGGCTATGGCGTGCCCGGGCAGCGGGTAACCACCGGCGAAGAGCTGATGGCGGCGCTTGCTGCCGCGGAGGCGGTGAACGGACCATACCTCATCGAGGCCATGGTCTGATGCACACCTGGCTCCCGGACCGGTCAGAATAACGTGTAGATGAACGGTGCGGCGGCGGAGCCCTGCCCCAGCACGATCAGCGCACCCAGAAGCAGCATCACGACCAGCACGGGAGCCAGCCAGAACTTCCTGCGCACGCGCATGAACGCCCAAAGGTCCTTGACGAGCTCGAACATCAGAATGGTCTCTCCAGCGATCGGTTGGCTCCGGGATCGTTGACGACCCGGTAGGTGGTGGCGTCCGGGTCCGGTTGCCCGGATACGGGCTTGTGGCCAATGGCGCGCATGATCAACCCCAGTGGCGTGATGACCAGGTAGAAGGCCACGCCCAGAACCAGTGGCGTGGTCACGCGGGACATCATCAGTCCGAACTGCATCCACGCACGGTAGACGGGGCGCAGACTATTCGGCAGCGCAAGGCCCCAGAGCGCCATGCCGCCGCCGATGATCCAAGGCCACATGGGATGGTTCGCGTTCACAAGCCAGGGCAGCAGCAGGCCGAAGACGCCGACGAGCAATCCTCCGGTGGTGAGACCAAACCTGCGCAATCCGGCGGTGTCCAGATCGGGGATGTCGTGATTCGCCATGTCATTCAGTCCAGTTCAAATTCGTCCAGCCAGGATCCATCGTCGGATAGCGGCGGCTGGTCCTGTTTCCCAAGGAGAAAATTTTCAATCACCAGGTAGTCCATTCCGGTACGCATGAAGCATCGGTAGGCGTCGTCCGGCGTGCATACGATCGGTTCGCCACGAACGTTGAACGAGGTGTTCACCAGTACGGGACAGCCGGTAGCTTCCAGAAAGGCGGTAAGCAGCGCGTGATAGCGGGGGTTCGTGCTGGCGTGCACCGTCTGGACGCGCGCCGAATAATCCACGTGGGTGATCGCCGGTAGTTCGGAGCGGACCACGTTCAACTTGTCGATGCCGAACAGGGCCTGCTGTTGCGGCGTCATCGCCATGCGCAGGTGATCCTGGACTTCCGCGACGATCAGCATGTAGGGGCTGCACGATGAGAGCTTGAAGTATTTACCGGCGTCTTCGGCACGGACTGAGGGCGCGAAGGGTCGGAATGATTCCCGGTACTTGATCTTCAGGTTCATGACCGACTGCATCGCGCGGTTGCGTGGATCGCCGAGAATCGAACGACCGCCCAGCGCGCGCGGTCCGAACTCCATCCGGCCCTGGAACCATCCCACGACATTCCCGCTGGCCAGAATCGCGGCGACCCTGGGTAGCAGATCGGCGTCTTCCAGCCGTTCGTAGACGGCGCCGCGGGCGTCGAGTTGGCTGTGGATGTCGGCGTCAGACCAGCGGGGACCCAGGAAACTCCCCCGCATGGCATCGGGGCGCTTTGCGACGCGGGGCTGGCCGAGGTGTTGGTGCCAGACAGCCAGGGCGGCCCCAACGGCGCCACCCGCGTCGCCTGCGGCAGGCTGAATCCAGAGCTCACGGAATGGTCCTTCGCGCAGCAGACGGCCGTTGGCCACGCAGTTGAGCGCAACGCCACCGGCGAGACAGAGGGCATCCGTTCCCAGTTCGCGGTGGATGGTGTTCGCAAGTTTCAGCACGATCTCTTCGGTCACGCACTGGACCGACGCGGCAATGTCCATCTCCCGTTGCGTAAGCGGCGATTCGGGCTGTCTGGCCGGACCACCGAACAGATCGGCGAACCGCCGGTTGGTCATGGTCAGTCCGCTGGCGTAGTTGAAATAGCGCATGTCCATGCGGAAAGTGCCGTCCTCCTTGACGTCGATAAGCTTGTCAAAGATCACCTCCACGAAGCGGGGCGTGCCGTAAGGGGCGAGCCCCATCAGTTTGTATTCGCCCGAATTGACCTTGAATCCGGTGAAGTAGGTGAAGGCCGAATACAGCAGGCCAAGCGAGTGCGGGAAATTGATCTCCCACTGCGGCGTCAAGGTATTGCCATCGCCCAGCCAGACGCTGGTGGTAGCCCATTCCCCGACGCCATCCAGGCACAGTACGGCGGCGGTGTGAAAGGGGGATGGATAAAATGCGGAGGCGGCGTGCGACTGATGGTGTTCGGTGAACAGGATCGGTCGCACCCCGTTGCTTCCCGCGTCCATGAGTTGATCGAGTTCGCGGCGCAACAGATCCTTGAGAAACAGCTTTTCTCTCAGCCACACAGGCATGGCGGCCAGAAAGGAAGTGAAGCCGCGCGGCGCGTAAGCGAGGTAGGTCTCCAGCAGCCGATCGAATTTCAGCAGCGGTTTGTCGTAGAAAACGACGTGGTCAACGTCGTCGATGCGGATTCCAGCTTCGCGCAGACAATACCCGACGGCCTGGCGCGGAAACGCGGGATCGTGTTTCTTTCGCGAGAATCGCTCTTCCTGGGCAGCGGCGACAATATCGCCGTCCCTGACGAGGGCGGCGGCGCTGTCGTGGTAGTAGGCGGAGAGTCCCAGAACGTACATGTTCGGTTTTCCTGTTGAGGCGATCAGATTCATCCGTCGTGAGCAGAGTTCGGTTCAGCAGGACCGACTCACCGGGCCGGTGACTCGAGTTCGTCCACCCGTTTCGGCCAGTCGTTTTTCAACAGACGCGACAACGACCTGTCCGCGAGCAGCCGGCCACCCGTCTGGCAGGTGGCGCAGTAGTTGGATTCGTTTTCCGCGTAAACGATGTGCTGCACGGGCGCGCCGCAGGCGGGGCACGGCTGCCGGTACCGTCCGTGTACGGCCATTCCGTCATGAAATGCCGTCACCCGGGCGGGGAATCTGTCGCCGGCTTCTTCGCGCAGCCGCGTCGTCCATTCATCGAGCACGGTGCGGCAGGCCCGGAAGAGCGCGTGCAATTCCTGGTCGAGCATGTCGCGTGGGCGCTTGTAGGGCGACAGACGCGCCCGCCACAGGATTTCATCCGAGTAGGCATTGCCGATGCCGGCAAGCACCCGCTGGTCCGTCAGCGCGCGTTTCAACGTGTGATTGCTGGCGCGCAGACGCTCCGCAAAGTCCGCCGTCGAGAGTGATGCCGGTTCCAGACCGCCGGGATCGAGCGCATGCAGGGCTTTGCGGCCCTGTACCAGACGCAGTGAAGCGCGTTTCTTCTTGCTGGCTTCGGTAAACAGCAGCGAACCGGTGGCGAAAGCAAACCAGGCGAGCAGGTTGCGTTTCGGCGGTACCTTGCCGGGTGCCAGCCACTGCAGGCGGCCGGAGATCATCAGGTGGATGACAAGGAACCGCTCGTCTTCCAGGTTGCACACGAGCTGTTTGGCCAGACGTGTCCACCCCAGCACACGTCTGCCGAGCAGGTCTTCGGTGGTAGGCGCGACGGTGCGCAGAACGAAGGAACTGACCAGGTTGATGGCATCCAGCGTCTCGCCCTGGGTACACCGATTCAGATGTTCCACATAGACGGTGAGATCGGGCAACTCAGGCACGGCGCCGCTCGATTGCCGCCGGTGCGATCAACATTCACCTGGCATCTGCGCGATCCAGTCGTGGATCAGCGCCACACCCTCGGCGTGCACCAGCGAACGGCCGAGTTCGGGCATGCGGGTGCCGGGATTGGTGGAGGTCATGCGCCAGAGCAGCATCGACGCATCCGGCTGTCCCGGCACGATGCCGAAATTGCGGCCGCCGGTGCCGCTTCCGGCAGCGATGGGCGGCTTGCACAGGCCCATGTGCCGCCGTTCGGTGTTCGATGCATCCAGCAACAGGCCAGAGGTATCGGCCGCGCCTCGCGCGTTGTGACAGTGGCCGCAGTTGGCGTCGAGGTATGCCCGTGCGCGGGCGTCCAGCGACGCTCCGGTGTCATCCATAGCCGGATTGGCTGGGACGTTCGTGTCCGGGAGCCCCTGCAGCCAGTGTCGGTCACGCATCGCCACGAGCTGGTTCTGACCTTTCCGGTCATGATTGAGGTGGCGTGCCTTCAGGCCGATGGGAAGAAACTGACGGGCCGTGTGGTCGGAGATGTGGCAGGAGCCGCATTCATTCCGGGTGGGCACCAGATAGGGAATGGGTTCGCCGTCGAGACGCGCCCTGATCACCTTGCCGGTGACGGACAGGGTGGCATCGTTGCCATCCCAGATATAGGGCAACGCATCCCAGCCATCCGCCTGGCGCACCAGCAGTCGGGTCTCCAGTATCCGGTAGTCGCGAAAATTCACGGTGTCCGCTTCGCCGTTCCAGTCCGCCTGGCGCAGCAGACTATCGCTGCCCGCCGCGTCCCGCCGGTAGAAGAAGGTCTTGCTGATGACGGTGCCTACCGGGAACGCAAATGCGTCCATGGCGTCGTAAGTGGCGTGTTCGCCTGGTGGTAAGTAGACCGTACGCAACTTCAGCGCATAGTCCGTGAACAGCGGCGTGGCGATGTCATAGACCATCACACCGTCGTTCAAGCGCAGGGCATCGCCATCGCGCCACACCACCTGCCACTCGGACAGGTGCTGTGGGTACGCGTCGCTGGTATGAAAAACGACGGGGCGTCCGCATCCGGCCAGCAACAGGCCGGCCGCAAGCGCAACGGTTGCTCGCATCAGCATGGCGTCATTGCGCGGCCAGTGTCACTGCCTCCAGCCTTGGCAACTCGCAGTCGTAGGCTGCCATGTCTTCGGAGGGGTTGGCGAACTCGTTCCGTGCGTCGATGTTGAGCACGCGGCTCTCGCCGTTCTTCACGCAGATGGCCGGCCCGCCTTCGCGTTCGGTGTTCACCACGCCGTCCCACAGGATATCGGGCAGGCGACCGTCGGCGCCGTACAGGGTGATACGCAGCGCTTCGAGATAGTCGCGGTCCGCCTTGGTACCGCTTTCGCCCATCTCGTTGTCGTAGATGTAGATGTCTTCCGGGTACGGGTCGAATCCTTCCGCGGTCTCCCGTGACTGGTAGGTTGTGCTGAAGAAACTGGAAATCAGTACGTTGGCGGTGTTGTTGTTGCCGATGCGGTTGCTGAAGATCTCCACCTTGTCATTGGAGTTGATGACGATGCCGGAACCGGCTGGCACGCCAGCGACCGCCGTGCCGGGCGCACCGAAGTTTGGCGTGTTGTTGTTGGTGATCTCGTTGTCATGCACCCGGGTGCTGTGTCCGGCCTGCGGCAGGTCCGGCATATTGAAGACCAGGATGCCGCCGGTGTTCTCCGTGGCCACGTTGTTGAACACGTCCGCGTTGATCGTGTTCTCGATTTCGATGCCGGCGACGTTCTGGCGCGCGGTGGAGTCGCGAACGACCACATTGCGTGACTGCCCGACATAGATACCGGCGTCCGAGGCGCCAATGGCCACGCTGCCTTCAATGAGCGTGTTTTCCGTCTGTACCGGGTAGATGCCGTAAGCACCGTTCTTCGTATCCGGTCCGCCGGTCCACTCCGTGCGCACCCGACGGATGACGATGTTCTTGCCTTCGTTCACCTTGAGTGCGTCCCCGATGGTGTCCTCGATGGCCAGGTCTTCGATGGTGAAATCGCTGGCATTGACGAGCAGTCCCTCGGCACCGGCGATCTGACCCTTGAAGGACAGGATGGTCTTGTCCATGCCCATGCCGTGGATGGTCACGCCGTTGGTGGACAGTGTCAGTGAACGGTCGAAGGTGAACCTGCCTTCGGGCACCTCGATGACGTCGCCGGGTTTTGCGGTTTCCAGTTGCAGGCGCAGCGTTTCTTCCGTCGATGCGCTGCCGGCAGGCGTCGTCTGCTCGGCGTTGTCCTGGTTGCCGCCGCAGGCGGCCAGCAAAAGCGTTATCAGGGCGGGGGTGAATACTTGAAGACGGTGCATGATCAGATCTCCACGGGCTTGCCGGTACGTTCGGCGTTTTCGAGGTTTTCCCTGCGTGCTTTCACAAGCTCGGGCACGTAGCGGTCCAGTTCTTCCAGAGTCCACACGCCGCCGGATTTGTGGAACGACTTGATGACGCGCGGCTGCTGCATGATGGACACGCCTCCCCGCGCGGAATGGAAAATCTCCGAGGTGATGCCCGCCGATTCCAGGCCGGCCAGCCAGGTAACGATGGGGGCGATATGCTGTGGACCGCCGGCTTCGATGTCCTGATCGCTTACCGACTGGCCGCGGTTTTCGCGCAGCGGAATGGTCATGCGGGTCAGTGCGCCGGGAGAGATGGTGTTCACCGTGCACCCATACTTGGCAAGCTCCAGGGCCAGCACACGGGAGAAACCGGCGATGCCGGCCTTGGCGGCACCGTAGTTGGCCTGCCCGAAGTTGCCGTACAGCCCGGAGACGCTGGAAAAATTGATGATCCGGCAGCCGGTGCGGTTTTGCTCGCGGATGTAGTTGGCGAACGGGCGTGAGCAGCAGTAGTGTCCGCGCAGGTGTACGGCGAGCACCGCATCCCAGTCGGATTCTTCCATCTTGAAGATGGTGCGGTCACGCAGGATGCCGGCGTTGTTGACCAGCACGTCCATCTGCCCGAAGGCGTCCAGCGCCGTTTGCAGCAGGCTTGCGCCGCCCGCCACGTCAGCCACGGACTGGGTGTTGCTCACCGCTTCGCCGCCGAGCGCGCGGATTTCGTTGACGACGTCGTCGGCCACCTTGCCGGTTCCGGAGCCGTCTGTGTTGCCGCCCAGATCATTGACGACGATGCGGGCGCCTTCTTTTGCCATTGCCAGCGCAATTTCCCGGCCGATTCCCCGGCCTGCGCCGGTGATCACCGCCACCCTGTCATCCAGTCTGCCCATCGTTCCCCCTGTCTCCGGCAAGCTGGCCGGCGCATGCTTTGGTAGAGTGCGGCGAGTCTAAACCGAAGGTGTGCGTGGGTCATGGGGGTGAACGCGGGAACGTACTATGGCGCGCCAGCGGTGCGCCTGCTGGAAGCGCTGACCAACCAGGGAGTGGGACGTATTGCGCTTCTCGCCCGCCATTCGGTGCGGGAGTTCAATCGTGATGTACACGACCTGGTGAATCCGCTTACGCCGGAAGGTCGGGAGCATTGCGGCCACATGGGACGGGCGCTCCCCAAGTCGCTGCAGGTACGCGGCTACGCCAGCCCGCCGGAACGCTGCGTGGAAACCGCCACGCTGGTGATGCGCGCACATGGCGAGGCGGGCGGTCAGGCGGGATCGGTGCGGCCGGTGGAGAGCCTGGGGGTGTTCTATGCGCTGGACCAGATCAAGATGTGGAAGGCCTTGCAACTGGCCGGCGGCCTGTCCCAGTTTGTCACCCGGTGGGTGGACGATCGCGTCGCGCCGGACGCCATGATACCGGCCGACCAGGCAGCGCGGCTGATCGCCCGATCCGCCCTCTCGCGGCTGCGTAGCGGGGCGGACAACGACCATCTGGATCTGTGTGTCACCCACGACATGACCATCCTGTTGCTCAAGGATCGTCTGTTGCGGGAGCCGGCGGTGGAGAACACCGTGGATTTCCTGGAAGCGGTGGCACTCTTCGAAGCGGATGGCGACGTGTGGATGCAGAGTTGTCAGGGGGAGCCGGTGGCGATTACCGGCCTGGTGACGTAGCCAAACGCCGCTCAGACGACAAGGTCAAAGGTGCGTGTTGCCAGTTCCTGTCCGTTTGCCAGCAGGGCCACGTGGTGTCTGCCGGGATACAGCGTGCGCGTGGTGGCGGGCCTGAAGGCGATCCGCTTGGTAAGTGTCAGCCGTTCGCCCGCCCGGGCGTCGACTTCCTTCAGCGCAAATGTCTTGCCGGCGTGTCGCCCGTTGGCTTTGAGGAAATCGACGCGCAGCAGCAGCTTCAGCTTCTGATCCGCCTCTGGCGTGAGTGACGCCGAAACCGTCAGCGTGTCGCCAACCCGCACCTGCGCATTGGCGGTAAACCGATGTAGTGTAACGTGGGCATCGTCCGCATAACCCATCAGCGCCATTGCCGCGGGGTGGTGTGCCTTTGCCAGCGTGCGCGTGGCGTGACGTGTCATCCATGCCAGTTCGTCGGCCTGTTGGCGTTTCGCTTCCCGCCAGCGGTGCAGCGCGGCGATGACTGCATCCGGTGACTTGCGTGACAGATCGTTCAGATTGTTGGCCACGGAGCGGGTGACATAGCGTGTGGAATCGGCATGCAGCCGGTCCAGTACGTCGAGTACAAACGGCACCGGCAATTCCACCCGCTGTGCCCAGGGCAGGTAGGGGCGGATGCCTTCTGACGCAAGGCGTCGGACGTGGTAGTTCGCGTCCGTGGTGCAGTTCTGTACGAAGCTGCAGGTGGCATCCGGAAATGTGAGCAGGAACGGGCGTATCGGGCTTTCGGCGGTGAAACGCTGCGTGGCGTCGCGCAGAAATGCCAGGGCGGCATCCACGCGGTCGGGGGTGCAGCCATGGCGCGCGACGTATTCACCCGGCACGCTCCAGATGAATTCGCCGAAATCGTCGTCCGTGCGCGTCGGGTCGAGCGGTGGCGGCAGCGCGTCGCGCAGAATGCGCAGCGCGTGGTCGAAGCGGCGGGGCAGATGCTCGCCCAGAACCTCAACCAGACAATGAATGCGCGCTTTCAGCTCCAGGGCAGGAAACTGCTTCAGCACCGCCTGTTCATAGGCCCTGCGGTCGAAACGCGGCCACGCCTGTTCCAGGTTGCTCGCCAGGGCGGCAACCGTTTCCGCGTTGAAGAGCTGGTCCTTCAGGGAAAACCCTGTTTCCGCGCGAATGGCCATCTGCGTGCGGCGCGGGCGTCAGGGTTCGGCGCGCACGCGCGGTGGGTTCAGCCGGCGGCGGATGGCGGCCACCTCGCTTTCGGGAATCAGCAGGACGTCGTTGCCCCAGCTGTTGGTGATGAAGGCGATGATCGAGACAATTTCGCGGTCGCTGAGAAAGGCCAGTGCGGGCATGAGCGCCTGCTCGTCCTTCCCGTCCCCGCTGGCGAGGTGCCGTTTGCGACCGTCGAGAATGGTGCGGACCAGGCGTTCCCGGTCCGCCATCAGCGCTGCCCTGTGCAGCGACGGGTACAGCCCGTCCTCGCCATAGCCATCCGCCTTGTGGCAGCGCTGACAGATCTCCGCGAACGCCAGCGCTCCCATGGCCACTTCATTGCGCACGTCCCGTTCGGCGGCATGGCTTGTCGTGGCGGATAGGCAAAGGCAGAGGCAGAAGGCGACGATCGGTTTCATGGTCAGGCTCCGGCGGATGGCGATGATCTTACTCCACCCGGGGACCTCCCTGTCTCCGGTATGGGCAAGTCGCTCAGTGCCAGGCGCGGCGGCGACCATCGTCGTGATGGTCCCTGTTCCGATAGCCGCGGTCGGCAAAACGGGGCGCCACGAGCAGGGTTACTCCGCGCACGCGGGCACCATCCTGCAGGAACAGTCGCCACTTGCCGCGATCGTAGGGCGGTGCCTGGATGAACACATCGCCGCGATTCAGCGCGACGCGCGACGTGACATGGTCGCCGATGCGCAGTACCGCGGTGCCGTTGCCTCCGTCGTACCGGGCCTGACGGCGATGGCTGTTCCGGTGGCCCTGGCCACGCCTGTCGCTGGCCGTGTGCACGATGACGCCGGTGAGCTGGTAGTAGTCGGGGTCGAACCGGGTGTGCCTGTCGAGCCAGCGGCCGATGTTGAAATCGCCGCTGCCGTATACGGGCAGATCCACGTACACGGAGTCGCGGTTGTCGTGGGCATTGGCGTTGACGGCCGGTATCACGCCAAGCAGTACGAACACGCTGAGTAGGCCGGCTTGCAGTTTGCGCATCGGAAGATCCTCGTTGTCGGGGTAGGCGCAGTTTCGCGGCGCGCATATGAACTCACTTTGAACCGGGGCTAAACGCAGGCTGAACATGGGGCGTTGCCCGATTCAAACAGATGATTGAAAAATATGAGTTCTATGTTTAAATGGCGCCATGATCACTGCTACCGACACCCGTACCGCACTCGTGCAATCCGCGATTCGTCTCATCGGGCTCAACGGGTACGAGGGCGTCACCACGCGCCAGCTGGCGCAGGACGCCGGCGCCAACGTGGCCGCCATCAGCTACCACTTCGGCGGCAAGGACGGGTTGTGCAAGGCAGCCATCGACCACGTGGTGTCACTCGTGCAGCCCCGTCTCGATTTTGTCGGCGCAGTGGTGGCGCAGGCGCGGGAGCTGGCAGGCAATGACCCCGTGCGCCAGGCCAGGTTGCTGGCGCAGATCGTGGAGACCATGCTGGAGACGCTCCTGCGAACGCCGGAGTTGCGCAGTGTGCTGCCGTTCGTGGTGCGCGAGATGTTTGCGCCGGGGCCGTATTTCGACCGCTTCTACAGAGCGGTTCCCCAGCGCGTGCATGAACTTCTCACCGACGTTGTGGCGTGGATCCTGGATCTGGATACCGGCAGCGACGCGGCCAAGATACGTGCCCACGCGGTGCTGGGACAGTTACTGGTGTTTCAGTTCGGCCGGCCGGTGCTTCTGCGCCGGCTGCGTGCCCGTGACTACACCGCTGCGCAATTCGCGACGATTCGCGCGCAAGTCACGGAATCCGTTCTTCGCAGCCTGGGGTTGCCTCATGCGCCATGACACTTTCCTTCCCGGACTCCTCTGCCTGCTGCTGGCCGCTTGCGACGGCACCCCGTCGGCGCAGGTCGTGCTTGGCACGCTGGAGCGCGATCGTATCGAACTGGCGGCGGACTCCGCGGAACCCATCCAGACCATCCTCGTGCGCGAAGGGCAGCCCGTGGTGGCGGGCGACGTGCTGATCATCCAGAACGCCGAACGCGCGGAAGCCGCGCTGCTGCGCGCGCGTGCCGAGGAAGCCACCGCCAGGGCGGCGCTGGAGGAAGCGGAAAAAGGTCCGCGTTCCCAGGCCATCGCGCAGGGGCGGGCGCGACTGGAGGCGGCGCGCAGCGCCAGGGCCACTGCGCGCTTTGAGCTGGATCGACAGGCGTCGCTGGTGGAGCGCAACTTCTCCTCGAAGAGTCAGCTCGACATTCTGCGCGGCCGCTACGAGGAGGCGCAGGCGCGTGAGCAGGAAGCCCAGGCGGCGCTTGATGAACTGGCGGAAGGCACCCGCAACGAGCGGATCGACCAGGCGCGCAACCAGTACGCCGCCGCGGTGGCGACGGTGAAGAATCTCTCGATCACCCTCGACCGCGCCTCCATCCGCGCACCTGTGGATGGCGTCATCGAGGCGCTGCCGATGGAAATTGGCGAACGACCGCTGGCCGGCGCCACCGTGGTAGCCATGCTGGCGGAAGGACCAACCTACGCGCGGGTACACATACCGGAAACCCTGCGCACGCGCGTCACCACCGGCACCGGGGCGCAGGTGCACGTGGACGGTTATCCGGAGCCGTTCGCGGCGACAGTGCGCTGGGTGAGCCTGGATGCGTCTTTCACGCCGTACTTCGCGTTGCATCAACACGACCGTACGCGGCTGAGCTACCTGGCGGAAATTGATCTGACCATGCCTGCCGGTGCGGTACTGCCCGTGGGGGTGCCGTTGGAAGTGGCGTTTCCGGACCTGCAATGAGCGCCATTGCCATTCACACGGAGCATCTTACGCGGCGGTTCGGCGCCGTGACCGCGGTCGACGATCTCAGCCTCGATGTGCCCGCCGGTACCATCCACGGCTTCCTGGGGCCAAACGGGTGCGGCAAGTCCACCACCATCCGCATGCTCTGCGGTCTGCTGCGTCCAACCGCCGGCAGTGCCCGTGTGCTGGATGTGGACGTGCAGAGCGATCCCGAAGCGCTGAAACGCCGCATCGGCTACATGACGCAGAAGTTCTCGCTCTACGATGACCTTTCCGTGCTGGAGAACCTCACCTTCATGGCTGAGGTGCACAGCCTGCCGCGGGCGACCCGCCAGCAGCGGATCATGCGGCAACTCACACGTTTCGGACTGGCCCGGCGCACGGCGCAGCTTGCCGGCACGCTCAGCGGTGGTCAGCGACAGCGCCTGGCGCTGGCGGCGGTATCGCTGCACGCGCCCGATCTGCTGTTCCTGGACGAGCCCACCAGCGCGGTAGACCCCCAGAGCCGTCGCGAATTCTGGGACTTCCTGTTCGAACTGGTGGACGAAGGCCACACCATCCTCGTGACCACCCATTTCATGGACGAGGCGGAGCGCTGCCATGGGCTCACCATCCTCGATCACGGCCGACTGGTCGCCAGCGGCGAACCCCGCGCGCTGCTGGAAGCGCTACCGGCGACGGTGCTGGAAGTGAGCAGCCCGGTTGCGCGCCGCGTACACGATCTGCTGGCTGCCGATCCCGCGGTCATCGACATGGCGCAACTCGGCACGCGCCTGCACGTGCTGGTGCGGCCGGATGTGCCGGCGGCGGAGCAACATGTCAGTGCACGGCTGCTGGAGGCGGCCGTTGAAGCGCAGGTACGGCAGGTATCCCCAAACCTCGAGGACGTGTTCGTGATGGCCACGCGGGGCAGCTGAAATGGCGCGGCTGACATTCACGCGCATCTGGGCGATAGGCCGCAAGGAGTTCATGCATCTGCGCCGTGATCGCCTTACCGGCGGCATGGTGGCCGGCATTCCGCTGATGCTGACGTTGCTGTTCGGCTATGCAATCAACAACGACGTGCGTCACCTGCGGGCGGCGGTGGTGGACGAAGCCAGCACCAGCGCTTCGCGCGCGCTCGTGCAGGATGCGGTGGCGACGCAGGTGCTGGACGTCGTTGCCTCCGCGCGCAGCGCGCGCGAGCTGGAGCGCATGATTGCCACCAACGTCATCTCGGTGGGTATCTACATTCCGCCCGACTTCGAGCAGCATCGTGCGCGTCGTTCGCCGCCTTATGCGCAGGTGTTCGTGGACGACAGCGATCCGATTGTGCTCTCCGCCGTGCGCGGGCTCACCACACTCGGTGCGACCGACGGGCGTGGGGAACAGTCGATGATGGCGCTGCGGCCGCTGTACAACCCGGAACGTCGTTCCGTGGTCTTCATCGTGCCGGGACTGTGCGGGGTGATCCTCACGCTGACCATGGTGCTCTTCACCGCCATTGCCATCGTGCGCGAGCGCGAGCGCGGCAACCTGGAGCTGCTCATCACCACGCCCATCAGTTCGCTGGAGCTGATGATCGGCAAGATCATTCCCTACGTGCTCATCGGCTATGTGCAGATCTCGCTGATCATGCTGCTGGGAGTGACGCTGTTCGACGTGCCCGTGCGGGGTTCCTGGTGGGATTTCTATGCCGGGGCCGGCATTTTCGTGTTGAGTACGCTCACGCTTGGTCTGCTGATTTCCACCGCTGCGCAGACGCAGTTCCAGGCCTTCCAGATGACCTTCATGTCGTTCCTGCCGCAGATGCTGCTGTCCGGCTTCATGTTTCCGTTCGAAGGCATGCCACGGCCGGCGCAGTGGCTGGCGGAGCTGTTCCCACTCACCCATTTCCTGCGCATCGTGCGCGGCGTGGTGCTGCGCGACGCCAGCCTGGTGATGATGCGGGATGACATCTGGCCGCTGGCGGTGATCTTCCTGGTGCTGATCAGTCTGGCGACACTGCGGTTTCGCAAGCGGCTGGATTGAAGTGGCGCCCGAACGCCTCGAATGGACGGAGCGTTGGCGATCGTTTCAGTTGGGGCGGTATTGATGCGCGATTCGATGACGTGGCCTTCCGGGCGCATCGCGGCAATGGGATGTACCAACGGAAGCACAAGTGTCGTCGTTCCAGCCTGGCGCGATCCCGGAAGCGCAACATCGGATGCTTCCTCCAGGGGGGATGCGTGTCGGGAACAGATGTCCGTGCAACATCCGTGCAGTGACGGAAATACGGCCCGCAACTGCAAGGTTGTACCGTGGGGTGTCATGGAACTGGCGTGCCCTGTCCCTTTGATGGGTGCAAGTCTGCGGCCAGCCTCAAAGTCAGCAACCCACTCACCGACACCACGGCGCTGACCAGCGCCAGCGGCACCAGGCTGTCGGCGATCCACGGTGCCACCAGCGCGGTTCCACCTGCGGTGAGCGCCAATGCGAACAGCATGACCAGTGCCGCTCCGCGTGCCGCATTGTCACCGGCGGCGACCACCGCCTGATAGAACCCGGGCGGTCCTCGCACGCCAAGCCCCACGTTCACGGCAAGGAACAACAGCCACAACGCCCGCGGATCGCTGCCGTCGATCAGCGCGTACGCAAGGATGCCCGTACCGCCGAACGCGCTGAGCGCGGTACCGGCCTGGATGGCGCGCTCCATGCCCAGCGCGGAAACGATGCGGGCGGTGAGATTGGTGACGATCACGAAGCCCGTAATGCCGACTACCTGCATGACGATGAAGTCCGCAAGTTCGCCGTGCATGACGCGCACGATCACGGCCGGTGCGCCGAAGACAAAGATCAGAAGGCCACCCAGGGTGCCAGCCTGGCTGATGGCGTAGCGCAGGAAGGTGCGGTTGCGCAGCAGATCGAGATAGCCGGCGTTTGTACCGGACGGATTGGCGGATGCGGGAGGCAGGGGATGGAGTGTCCAGGCGATGCTCAGCAGACTCCCCGCGAGAGCCAGTATCAGGAAAGACCCGTTCCAGCCGTGGCGGTCGAGCAGCCACGCGCCCGCCACCGGTGCCAGGGCGGGAACGAGCGACTCGATGCTGCCCACCAGGCCGATGGCACGCAGGGCGGCGGATTCGTCGAGCAGCCGGCGGATGATACCCGGCGTGAACACTGCCGGCGCCGCGGCAAACATGCCCTGAAGCAGGCGAAGGAAGGACAGCTCATTCAGTTCCGTGGCCCGGGACGCCAGCCACGACACCAGCGTATAGAACGCCAGCGCCAGCACGAGCAGCCGGTGCTGGGAAAAACGGGCGCCCAGTTCACCGAAGCCGATCAGTCCGATGGCGGAACCGAGTGCAAATCCGGCCATCACGTACTGTGCCGTGGCCGGTGTGCCGCCCAGCACATCCGGCAGAACCGGAATGGCGGGCAGTACCAGATCGGTCGCCGCCAGGCATACCACGGCGCTGGCGAGCAGCAGGAAGAGCGTTAAGCGCGAGCGAACCGTCATCAGGCGGTTGTTCTCCTATCAGGATGCTGAAAAAGTCCATCCTGGACTTGTTTCAGCAGTCGCCGGCTTCGCCGACTCGCACCAAATGCAGCGTTTTCCGCTGCATTTTCGGGCCAGCCATCCCTGGCTGGCGTACCAGGCTGCTTTTTCAGCAGCCCGCTAACCGGCAATATCGGGGTCCCGTGCAACTGGACATTGTCCCGGGGCTTTTTTACTGTCATGTCGACTCCTGGGAGGTCCGCCATGAACGCCAAATACGATATCTACGCACCCGCTGATCCCACCCTTGCGCCCGGCGACGCACGCTGTCCCGGTCCCAGCGTGCAGGACGTGCTCAATGCCGACAATCAGCGCGTATCACCCGACTTTCAAGCGCCACGCTACACCTATCTCGGCAACGAGGATCTGGCGTTCGACCGCTACACGTCGGAAGCCTTCCACCAGCTCGAAGTGGAGCGCCTGTGGTGCCGCACCTGGCAGTGGGCGTGCCGCGAGGAGCACATCCCCAAGGTCGGTGATTATTACGTCTACGACATCGACCGCTATTCGGTGCTGGTGATCCGCGGCGAAGACATGCGCATCCGCGCCTTCGTCAACAGCTGCCCCCACCGCGGCATGCAGTTCTTCGATTCCGACACCCAGGGCACAGGCAAGCAGTTCCTGCGCTGTCCGTTCCACGGCATGTCGTGGCGGCTGGACGGGGCGCTGCGTGAGATTCCCTGTCGGTGGGACTTTCCGCACGTGAAGGACGAGGAGTTCGGTCTGCAGGCGATTCCCTGCGATACCTGGGGCGGCTTTGTCTTCATCAATCTCGATGCCAACGCACAGCCGCTGCTGGAATACCTGAGTCCGCTGCCGGAGCACTTCGCGGCTACGCCGCTGGAGGACCGTTTCGTCACCATGCACACGCAGAAGGTGCTTCAGGGCAACTGGAAGATGTGCATGGAAGGCTTTCTGGAGGCCTACCACGTGCTGGCCACCCACCCGAACCGGCTGCACATGTCCGCCTGGGCGAACACACAGTACGACCTGCTGAGCCCGCACGTGTCGCGCTTCCACCAGCCGCTGACCAGCGGCAACGCCATTCATCCGCGCCAGATCACGGAGCGCCAGCTCTACGCGGAACTGGGGCACGATCCGAACGAGCTGAAGGAAGGTGAGTCGGCGCGCAACGCCCATTGTGACAAGCTGCGCAGATCGCTTGGCGAGTCGCTGGACGTGGATCTGAGCCAGGTACCAAACGCCATCATGCTCGATTCCATCGAATACCATGTGTTTCCGAACGCCTGCTTCTTTCCCGGCATCACCATCCCGCTGATCTACCGGTTCCGGCCGCTGGGGCATGACAAGACGCTGCACGACATTATGCTGCTGCAGCCGGTACCGCGCAGCGGGCACCGGCCGAAACCGCCGGCGCCGGTCAAACTGGGCATGGACGATCGCTACACCTCGGTGAAGGACTTTGGTTTCCTCGATCGTGTGCTGGATCAGGATTCGGACAATTTTGTACGTCAGTGGGCCGGCATGCGTACGTCGCTGAAGAAGGGACAGACGCTGGCCAACTACCAGGAAGCCCGTATCCGGCATTTTCACGCCACGCTGGACGACTATCTGAAAACCGCCTGACGGGGCACTGGCGCGCACCGTCCGCCCCGACAGGCTTCCGGTCCGGCCGCTGCGGCAGCCGGACTATGGCGCGTGGGAGGAGTCATGGCGCATGCCCGCTGCATCGGGTCACTTGTCTGTCTGCTGGCAGGTCTGGCGTCGGTAAACCTGTCGGCCTCCGAAACCTGGGACCGGAACGTCGCGTACGTGCGGGAGGAAGCACGCCTGCGCGCAACCGTTCAGGCGCATCCCGACGCTGCGCAGGCCTACGCCGCGCTTGGCTGGTTCTACATGGATCCGGTTGTGTCCCGCGACGTTGCGGCGGTGGATGGCCGTGTAAGACGCTGCCTCGTGCCGCTGCGGGACGAACTGGTGCCGGGAGGGGGCAAGACGATCTTTGCCGCGCCATGGGTTCTGCGCGGGGACCCCGGAAAGGCGATACCCGTGCTGCGGCAGGCGTTGCAAATCGATCCCCGGAATCATCTTGCCCATCGCGGCCTGGCGCTGGCCTACCGGATGCGGGAGGACGTGGTACGCATGCAGGAGCACGTGCTTCTGGCGCTGCGCATCGATCCGATGGATCTGGACATGGCGCGCCTGTACCTCGATTTCCACACCGTGCAGGCACGTATCCTGAACGACCGCGCAGGTGGGCTGCGCACCCAGAGGCGACACGAAGAGGACCGGCCGTACGGGCGGCGGGTCGAGGTGATCACCTACCCGAGCCAGGCGGACCTGGCGCAGGCGGCGCAATTGGATCAGCAGGCACAGGGGCACCGCAGGGAGGCGTTCGAACCGCTCAAACACATCATGAAGGCCACCAAGGGCGACGCCGGGCGCAAGAGCCTGCATGACCTGGCAAATGCCATCTACTACTACTGGACGGGCGACTTAGGCACCTCCGCGGGTGCGGCGAAGGCTGCGCTGGAAGCTGATCCCACGAATCTGCGGGCGCTCGACTACCTGATCGATCTGGCGCAGGGGACGCACACACCTGATCTGTACCGGCGTTATCTTGGCATCCGGGACCGTTGGGCGGGTGCGTCCACGGCCGCCCGGAAAGCGCCGGCGGCCGCTTCGCGACCGAAAGCATGATGCAGGCGGGTGACGTCTGTTCAGGCGCGGCTGGAAGGGGTCATCCGTGACCGGATCACTTCCTGTGAAACCAGCGTAGTACGGATGGAAGGATGCGCCAGTCGCGCATCCGTTTTTCCGCAACCTGGTTGGTCGCGGACCCGCGCATGGCGCAGGCCGGTGTGCCGGTCACTGCTGCCTCAGGGTACTTCGCCCGTGGTCAATGGATTCCCCGAACGCACCCACTCGCTCATGCTGCCGTCGTACACGGCCACGTCCGGATGCCCGGCCAGCATGGCGGCGAAAGCGTCGATGGTGGCCGAGATGCCGCCTCCGCAGTACATGATCAACCGCTCGCGGTTCATCAGGCCACGCGCGGCGAGCGTTGCTTTCAGGTCGTCCACCGGGCGGAACGCGCCTTCCCGCAGCAGATCCTCGTAGTGCAGGTGCAGGCTGCCGGGAATGTGGCCCGCACGCCCGTAGTTGAAGTCGCCTTCGCCGGTATACAGATTGCGCGAGAGGGCGTTGACGGTGCAGGCGCCACTGGCGCCGGCGGCTTCCATGCCTTTGAGGTCGACAAACAGGTTCGGGCTCACGCGCGGTGAGAAGCTGGCCGCGGCGTAGCTGTTGTCGCCGGTTTCCAGCGCACCGCCGGCGGCCTGCCAGGCGGCCAAACCGCCGTTCAGCACGCGAATGTTGGTATGGCCGATATAGCGCAACATCCACCAGGCACGGGTCGCCCACATCATGTGTCCCGAGGAATACAGCACCACCTGATGGTTGTCGCCGATGCCGGCGGCCGCAACCGCACTGGCCAGCGCCGCCGGTTCCGGCAGCGAGAAACCGAGCCCGGTGCTGGTATCGGAAAAGGCGCGGATGAGGTCCATGAAGGCGGCGCCGGGGATGTGTCCCTGCTGGTAGGTCGCCAGCCCGGACTCGGCGCGGTAACCCGTCTTCGCCGGGTGCAGGAAGACGGCGCTGTCGAACAGTCGCAGATCGGGACTGCCAAGTAGTGCCTTCAGTTCGTCGGCTTCGATGAGTGGGTTTGCGGTCATATGGCCTCCTTCAGAGCCCGTGTGATGGATCGTGTTTCGCCAGCCGGGGTAACGCGGGTAAGCGTAATGTCGTCGCAGCCGTTGAACGTCGCGAACTCGCGCAGTCCCGCGGACAGGGCGGACAATGCCGCCGGCGACCAGGCAGGTTCCAGGTGCAGGTGGCGGATTTCAAGGCGCCGCTCCGCGCGGTGCGCCTTCGCATCCGCGCGACCGATGAAAATGTCGCCCCACAGCAGCGGCAGCGCGAAGTAGCCGTACTGCCGTTTTGCTTCCGGCAGATAACATTCGATCACATAGTCGAAGCCGAAGAGCCGTTGGCCGCGCGTGCGCTGAATGAGTGTATTGTCGAATGGCGAGAGCACCCGCACCTTGCCACGCCGGGGCGCGGGAGGCGGCAATGCCCAGAGACGCGTTGGCACGTACCAGGTTCCAGCGTCGGCGGTCGTGAGTCTGGTCAGGTCGCCCTGAGCGGTGCGCTCCGAGAGCACCTCCGCGACCGCGGCCCGGAGCGCCGCCCCTTTGCGCAGGTAGGTGAACGCGGTCTGTTCCGCGCAGCCGTGGGCGCCCAGTGTGCTATCGACGAGATAGGCGGCGAACTCGCGTTCGGTGGGCCGCGTGGTGTCCGTGCCGGCCGGCAATACCCGTTCCGTCAGATCGTAGGTCTTCTCGAAGCCGTCGCGGGCGATGACCATCAGCTCGCCCTCCATGAACAATTGTTCCAGGGCGCCCTTGGCGGGCTTCCAGTTCCACCACCCGCCGCCGTTGTGGTCCCGGTCGGTGACATCCCTGGAGCGCAGCGGGCCTTCGGCGCGTATGCGTTGCAGCAGTTCTGACATCAGCACGCGATCCCGGCTGCGAATCCAGCGTTCGTTACCTTGTCTGAACGAAGCCATGCGCGGCAGAGCGAAACGGTAGTCGCGCATGGGCAGGTAGGCGGCTGCGTGAGACCAGTATTCGAAGATGTCCCCCTGTCGCAGCAGGCGGTGCAGATGCTCGGAGCGATAGCCCGGTACACGGCTGCCCAGCACATGGTGGTGCGCGCGCTCCACCACGGAGATGGTGTCGATCTGCACGTAGCCGAGGCGTTCGATGGCGGCTCGAGCGCCGCCCAGGCCGCGACCGAAAGGCGCCGCGGATGCCAGTCCCTGCGTGGCCAGCGCGATACGTCGCAGCCGCGCCAGCGTCCCGGCGTCGTTGCGTTGACCTGAAGTTGCCGCTGTGCCGCTCAACGCTCAGAATGCCTCGATCCCCCTGATCCGCCGGAGTGTATGAAAGCCCTCAGCAAACTGCACGGAATCCTGCTTCTTGCCGCGCTCGGTCTGGCGCAGACGGCGCATGGGGTGGCGCGGGAGGCGGTCTACAGTCCGGAGGGCATGGTCGCCTCGCGTTCGCGTCTGGCTTCCGAAGTGGGCGCACGGATACTTGCGCAGGGCGGCAACGCAATCGATGCGGCCGTTGCCACGGGGTTTGCGCTGGCGGTGACCTATCCGTCCGCGGGCAACCTCGCCGGCGGTGGATTCATGGTGATCCGATTGGCGGATGGCACGGTCATCACCAATGATCACCGGGAGCGCGCACCAGCGAAAGCGACACGCGACATGTATCTGGATGCCGAGGGCAAGGTAGTGCCGGGACGCTCCACGGCATCCCATCTGGCCGTCGGGGTTCCGGGCACCGTGGACGGTCTGCTCGCCGTGCTCGAGCGCTACGGCACCATGACGCGCAGGCAGGTCATTGCGCCGGCGTTGCGACTCGCCAGCAAGGGTTTCCCTCTCGATCTGGACCTGGCGCGTGATTTTGCGCGCCAGTTGCCCGCGATGCAGCAGTACCCGGCGAGCGTTGCCGTTTTCAGTCGTGAAGGCAAACCCTATGCCGTCGGCGAGGTGTTCCGGCAGCCGGATCTGGCGAAGACGCTGAAACGCATCAGTGACAAGGGCCGCGACGGGTTTTACGCGGGCGAGACAGCCGGTCTTCTGGTGGCAGAGATGGCGCGTGGCGGCGGGCTGATCACGCACCAGGACCTGACGGACTATCGCAGCGTCTGGCGCGAACCGGTGACGGGCAGCTATCGGGGCTACCAGATCATCAGCATGCCGCCGCCGTCCTCCGGTGGCGTTCTGCTCATTCAGATGCTGAACATGCTCGAACCCTATGATCTGAAAGGCATGGGTTACGGCAGTTCCGGCGCCGTGCACCTCCTGGTGGAAGCGGAACGTCGGGCTTATGCCGATCGCGCGGAACATCTGGGTGATCCGGATTTTTTCAAGGTGCCCGTTGCCCGGCTCATCGACAAGACGTATGCGAAACAGCGTTTCGCGGATTTTGTGCCTGGCCGGGCGAGTCGCAGCGCCGATATCGGAGCGGGTAGCTGGCCGGCGGAAAGTCACGACACCACACACGCGTCATTCATGGATCGCATGGGCAACGCCGTTGCGCTGACGACGACGCTGAACCTTTCCTACGGGTCCAAGATCGTTGCCGCCGGCACCGGTATGCTGCTCAACAACGAAATGGACGATTTCTCCGCCAAACCGGATACGCCCAACGCGTTCGGTCTGCTGGGCCGGGATGCCAATGCCATCGAGCCCGGCAAGCGCATGCTCAGTTCCATGACGCCAACGCTGGTGGTGAAGGACGGTCGCACCGTGCTGGCTACCGGCTCGCCCGGGGGCAGTACGATCATCACCACGACGCTGCAGGTCATCGTCAACGTCATCGACCACGGCATGGATCTGTCGGACGCGGTGTCCAGCGCCCGCTTTCATCACCAGTGGCAACCTGATGCCGTGATCTACGAGCCCGGCGCGTTGTCGCCGGACACGCTGGCGAACCTCCGCGCGATCGGACACCAGGGGCTGAATCCGTGGCGGTACGGTCGCGGCATCGGCGATGCCAATTCAGTGATGCGCACGGACGACGGTTTTCTCGGCATGGCGGATCCCCGCAACGCCGGTGCAGCCGTCGGTCCATAGCACAGGCAGGGAATGGGGACCGCAGCGAACGTTTTCAAGGTCTTGTTTTTCCATCTTTCGACGCCACAAAGGCAACAACGCCGGATGGCGAACGAAATGACTAGGAGACCTGGACATGAGCCTGATCCGTTACAGCCCCATCGACGATCTGTTCCGCACGTTTGCCAACTACGGTGAGCCCGTAAGCCGCGGCGAATGGCTGCCCGCGGTGCATATCGGCGAACTCGAAAGTGCCTACGAAATCGATATCGACCTGCCGGGTGTCGCTCGCGAAGACATCCATGTGAGTGTGAACGAAGGCGTGCTCACCGTCAGCGGCGAGCGCAAGCCGGTGGAGCGCGAAGGCGTACGGGTGCATCGCAACGAACGCACGCTGGGCAAGTTCTCGCGTACCTTCCGCCTGCCGGAAAACGCGGACGAAGGTCAGATCGGCGCGCGCAGCGACAACGGCGTGCTCAGGCTCACCATCGCCAAGCAACAGAAAGCGGTGCCGCGTCGGATCGAAGTCGAAGTGCACTGACGCACGCTTGCGCCGACTCACGGAGCGGCCGGCGGGCACGGATGAAAGTGCCCGCTGGCTGGCCGGTCAGTCGATGGCCGCGTAGACGATATTCCTGAGCTGACCGCGGAAGTTGAAGGTGTCCGAGGGCATCAGTTGCGTCATGAAGATGACGATCAGGTCTTCGTCGGGATCCACCCAGAAGATGGTCGAGGCCGCACCGCCCCAGTAGTAGTCGCGATTGCCGGGTGACGCCGTGGCCACGCTGCCGAGCGAAGTGGCGAAGCCCAGACCGAAACCCACGCCTTCATAGGCGGTTTCCGAAAACGCGCCCATCGCCAGACTGGCCAGGTCGCGCCCGCCGGGCAGGTGGTTGCGATGCATCAACGCGAGTGTGCGGGAGCCGATGATGCGTTCACCAGACAGCGTGCCACCGCAGCGCAGCATCTCGCAGAAGCGCAGGTAGTCGGCCGTTGTGCCCAGCAAGCCGCCACCACCGGACAGGAACAGCGGTTTGTCGAACCGGTCGCTCGCCTGCGGATCGTCCAGCAGGCGCAGCGTCTTGTTCTTGCCGCGCCCGTAGTTGGCGGTAAGCCGGCTGGCGTTCTCGCGTGGCGTGCTGAACGCCGTGTCGGTCATGCCCAGCGGCGCGAAGATGTGCTCCTGGAAATAGCGGTCGAGGGGCATGCCGGACAAGGCTTCCACCAGATGCCCACACACGTCCGTTGCATA
The DNA here is from genome assembly GCA_024234635.1 of Pseudomonadales bacterium. Lineage (GTDB taxonomy): Bacteria > Pseudomonadota > Gammaproteobacteria > Pseudomonadales > Azotimanducaceae > SYFY01. The sequence continues at coordinate 70,827 of JACKNX010000017.1, forward strand.
GGAGTACATCCAGCGGGTGCCGGGTGTGAAGCGTAGCGGTACGCCGGCCATGCGTTCGATGAATGTCGCCAGGTCGCAACCCTCGCGCACCACGTTCTGGTCCCGGTAGACGCGGTCCGCCGGGTGCGCCGTGGCGCCGTACGAGAGGCCGGCGGTGTGGGAAAGGACATGCTTGAACGTCATCGGTTGTTCAGGCGGCGCAAGCTGCATGGCGTCGCCTTCGCCGGATACATACACCTTCTGCGCCCGCCAGGACGGAATGACGCGGTAGACAGGGTCGTTGAGCTGGAACAGCCCCCGCTCGTAGAGCTGCATCAGGGCGATCGAGGTGATCGGCTTGGTCATCGAGTAGATGCGGAAGATCGCGTCGTCCGCCATGGGGCGGGCGCGCTCGAGATCCATCATGCCGAGCGAACTGTGGTAGGCCACGTGCCCGTGCCGGGCGACCACTGTCTGGCAGCCGGCGATCTTGCCGGTATCGATGTAGTTGCGCTGGAGGTGGTCCGTAATGAGCCCAAGTTGCCGGGCATTCATGCCCGCGTGGTGAGCGGCGGTTTCCATGCTTGTTGGCTCTGCCATAGGATAGCGGTCACGTTACCGCCACAACGAGGCTCCTGTCATGCCCAACTATCAGTTCACAGTCAACGGCGAGCGGCGCTCGCTCGACGTGGAAGCCGACATGCCCCTGCTGTGGGCGCTGCGCGATGTACTTGGCCTCATCGGTACCAAGTACGGCTGCGGCATCGGTCAGTGCGGGGCATGTACGGTGCATCTCGACGGTGTTGCCGTGCGCGCGTGCAGCACCCCCGTCGCGGCTGTGGCCGGGCGCGCGGTGCGCACCATCGAAGGTCTGGCAACCGGGGATGATCTGCACCCGCTGCAGAAGGCCTGGATCGACCTGGATGTGGCCCAGTGCGGTTATTGCCAGGCGGGGCAGATCATGGCGGCGGCGGCGCTGCTGGCGGCCAATCCCCAGCCCAGCGATGCGCAGATCGATGCCGCGATGGCCGGCAACTACTGCCGCTGTGGCACCTACAACCGTATCCGCAGCGCGGTACGCAAGGTGGCGGGGGCGTCCAGTGCGCTCTGGTATGACGCCACCGCCATGGAGGTGTCGGCATGAGCGCGCACCGACTGCTGGATGCCATTCGCGGTGCCTTGCGTACGCACGCAGGTGTCGACCGCCGTGAATTCCTGAAACTGGCCGGGATCACCGGTGGTGGTTTTGTACTGGCGGCGGTGGCGCCGCGGGGCGTGTTTGCCAGCGAGGGTACGGAGAAGCTTGTCGCCTCGGCCGAGCTGAACGCGTTCGTACACGTGTCGAGCGACGGCAAGATCACGATTTACTCGGCCAATCCGGAGATGGGGCAAGGCGTCAAAACGACATTGCCCATGATCATCGCCGAGGAGATGGGCGCGGACTGGCGCGACGTTGAAGTGGTGCAGGCGCCGGTGGACGAGGCCCGCTTCGGCCGGCAGGGCGCCGGTGGCAGCACCACCGTGCCCCGCACCTGGAACCAGATGCGTGAAATGGGGGCCACGGCGCGGGAAATGTTCATCAGCGCCGGAGCGCTGGTGATGGAAGTGCCACGTGAGGAGCTGCACGCGGAAAGCAGCAAGGTGGTGCATACCTCCGGTCGCTTCAAGACCTTTGCCGAACTGGCCACGCTGGCATCCAGACAGCCTGCCCCGGAGCCAGGCACGCTGATCTTCAAGGAGCGCGCGGACTACACGATCATCGGCAGGGCGGTTTCGGGCGTGGACAACCTGGCCATTACCACGGGCCAGGCGCTGTTCGGGATCGATACCCGCGTCGAGGACATGCTGTACGCCGCCTACGAGAAATGCCCGGCCATCGGCGGCAAGGTAGTCAGCGCCAATGTGGACGAAATCCGCGCCATGCCGGGCATCGTCGATGCCTTCCTGCTCAGGGGCAACGGTGACGTGCGCGAACTGCTCGATGGCGTCGCCATTGTCGGCAGGACCACCTGGCATGTGTTCCAGGCGAAGAAGCAGCTCAAGGTCAAATGGGACGAAAGCGCGGCGTCGAAGGACAGCTGGGCGGAACTCGTGACGCGTGCCACCGCTGGCGCCGGCACGCGTGGTGAAGCGGATGTCTACGCCAAGGGCGACGTGGACACGCGGTTTGCGGCGGCGGGCAACCGGACGCTGGAAGCATTCTATGAATACCCGTTTGTCAGTCATTTCACGCTGGAGCCGATGAACTGCAGCGCGCACTACCGCAAGGGGCAAAACGGCGCAAAGGACACCGTGGAGCTGTGGATTCCCACGCAGTTTCCCGCTGGTGCGCATGCCGCGGCCAAGTCGATGTTCGGTTTCGAGCCGGACCAGGTGACGGTACACCAGATGCGCCTTGGCGGCAGTTTCGGACGGCGCGTCTACAGCGAATACATCTGTGAGTCGATGAAGATCTCCGAACGTGTCGGCAGGCCCGTCAAGCTGACCTGGATGCGTGAAGACGATCTGCGGCATGATTTCTACCGCGTTGGCGGTTTCCAGAAGGTGAAAGCCGCGATCGATGCCGAGGGCCGGCTGGTAGCCTTCGAAAACCATCACTTCGGCATGAAGCGTGATGGCGAGGTGGTGTCCGGCTCCGGCTTTCGCGAAAACGAGTTTCCGGTGCAGAACATCGCCGATGCACTGATTTCCAATACCTGGTTCGACATCGGCACGCCGTGCGGGCCGTGGCGGGCGCCGCGTTCAAACACCAATGCGTTCGTCATGCAGACCTTTCTCGCCGAAGTGGCGCACACCGCCGGGCGCGACTACGTGGATTTCCTTCTGGAGCTGCTGGGTGAACCGCGCTGGCTGGAGGAAGGCAATGCCTGGGCATTGCATACCGGGCGTGCCGCGGGTGTCATCCGCGAGGCCGCCAAAGCGGCCGGCTGGGGTCGCAATCTGCCCGCGGGCCGTGGCCTGGGCTTTGCATTCTACTTCTGCCACGCCGCGCACGTGGCGGAAGTGGCCGAGGTGAGCGTGGACGCGAAAAAACATGTCACCGTGCACAAGGTCACCGTGGCCGTGGACGTGGGGCCGATCATCAACCGCAGCGGGGCGCTGTCGCAGGTGGAAGGCGCGGTCATCGACGGACTGTCGACGATGATGGGACAGAAAATCACGATGGAAGGCGGCCGCATCCAGCAATCGAACTTCCACGACTACCGCATACTGCGCATGCCGTCGGCGCCGCCGGTCGACATCCACTTCATCGAGAGCGACTTTGCGCCCACTGGCCTGGGTGAGCCGGCTCTGCCGCCCCTGGCGCCGGCCGTCTGCAATGCGATCTTCGCGGCAACGGGCGAACGCATCCGCAAGATGCCGCTTGCCGATCTGGGATACACGATATGAGCACGCCCATCGGTGTGACGTTCGGCAGTCTCGGTGTGCTTGGGCCACACGCGGCGATCGACATCGCCAAACAGGCGCAGGCCCTTGGCTACCGGTCGTTCTGGACAGTGGAAGCCACGGCAACGGATGCGTTCAGCCTGCTGGGTGCGGTGGCCGCCGTGGCACCGGGCCTGGACCTGGCGACCGGCATCGTGCCCATCCAGTTGCGCACGCCACCACTCACCGCCATGACCGCGGCAACGCTGCAGGCGCTGTCTCCGGATGCCGATGTATGGCTCGGCATCGGCGTATCGGCGCCGGGGATCCTGCGGCAGCATGGCGCGAAACCTGCCGAGCGGCCTATCGCCATGATGCGGGAGTATGTGGCGCTGTTGCGGGAATGCCTGTCCGGGGAAAGCGTCACCTTCGAGGGGGATTTCTGGCAGGTGAAGCGCTTTTCGCTGGGCGTACGCCTTGGCGAGCGGCGGCCGAAAATAGTCATGGCCGCACTCAATCCGCAGATGCTGAAGCTGGCCGGTGAAATCGCCGACGGGGTGCTGCTGAATTACATTCCCGCAGCCCACGTGCCGGCATCCGTGGCGCAGGTACGCAAGGGCGGTAATGCGCGTGTTTTTGCCTATGTTCATGCGGCGGTGAGTTCGCTCGAGCGCGCCGCGAATTCGGCCAGGAAGGACCTGTTCAACTACGCCATGGCCGATGGTTACGCGAGCATGTTCCGTGCCGCGGGTTTTGCCGACGAAGTCAACGCCCTGCGGGAGCGTCAGTCGGCCCGTGATCGCGACGGGGCGCTGGCGTCGATCTCGGAACGCATGATCCAGGCGATCAATTTTGTGGGTGGGGCAGCGGACGTCACGGCATTCGTGCGTGGTTATGTTGAGGCAGGAGTCGAACATCCGGTGCTCATGCCGATGCCGTGGGGCGACGACCGGCTGGCCGTGACACAGGCCACGATGGCGGCCGCAGCCGCAGCCGTCTGAAGCGCCCAGCTGCGGGTCGCACGTGCCGGGTATTGCCGTTGTCACGGGGCCGACGCACGGCATAGGTCGGGCCACGGCGCTGGGGCTGGCCCGGGCGGGCTTCGACGTGGTGCTGCTCGCGCGCAATACGCCGCTTGCCGAAGACGTCGCGAGGGCGGTGCGCGGCCTGGCGCGGACCGCGTGGGTGATGCGCTGTGACCTCGCGTCGCTGGCGTCCGTGCGTGGCGCGGCGCAGGCGGTGGCGACCGCCGTTCCTCACGTTGATGTGCTTGTGAACAACGCTGGCATGATGCCCACCCGACGGGCGATGACCGTTGATGGATTCGAGGAATCGTTTGCGGTGAATCAGCTTGCGCCGTTCCTGCTGACACACGAACTGCTGCCGATCATGCCCACCGGGCGCATTGTCAATGTCGCCTCCGCGGTGTACCGGCTGGGTCGGTTCGATGCCGTCACCATCGAATCGACCGAAGCGCCATTCTCCCTTGCCGCCGCCTACGCGCAGTCCAAGCTTGCCAATGTGGCCTTTACGCTTGGTCTCGCGGAACGACTCCATGCCGCTGGCAGGCCGGTGACCGTGAACTGCCTGCATCCCGGGGTTGTCGCCACGCATCTGCTGCCCGACCGTCGGCGCTGGCAACGGGCGCTGTTCGGCTTTGCGGGCCTGTTCATGCGTTCCCCGGAGCGCGGCGCGCGAACATCGATTCATCTTGCCACCTCGCCCGTGGTGACGGGCGTGAGCGGCCGGTACTTCGATGCCCGGCAGCGGGTCAGACCCCTGCGAGGTGCGGTGCGCGACCCGGCGCTGCGCGACGCCATATGGCAGTTCTGCGCAAGCCGCACCGGCGTGGGCGCATGAGATGAACAACGGCAACTGGGACGGGCTGCTGTGGCTGTGGATCACGCTTGCGGTCGTTGTGTTTCTTGTGCTGCTGTTTGTCAGCGCGCCGTACGGACGACATGTGCGCGATGGCTGGGGACCGACCTTGTCCGCCACCGTGGCGTGGGTCGGCATGGAGAGCGCATCGTTGTTTGCGCTTTGGTGGGGTGTGCTGAATGCGGCGGCCGGCGGGCAGCCCGTACTGCTGCCGTTGCTGCTGTGGACCGCGCACTATGTCTACCGTGCCTGGATCTATCCGCTGCGCGCGCATGCGAGGGCACGGCGCATGCCGGTGATCGTGATGCTCATGGCTGTCGCGTTCAACGGCGTCAACGGTTACACCAACGGTATTTTCATCGGCAGTGGCTGGGTACAGGAGAATGCGTTTGCCTGGTCCGACATGCGCACCTGGCTTGGCCTGTGCCTGTTTGTCCTCGGGGCCGGGCTGAATATTGGTGCGGATAACGAGCTGCTGCGTTTGCGACGGCAGGGTGGGGGATACCGTATCCCGCGCGGTGTCCTGCATGCCCGGATCTCCTGTCCGAACTATCTCGGTGAACTCATCGAGTGGACGGGTTTTGCGGTGTTGTGCTGGAACCTGCCTGCCCTGGCTTTTGCCGTCTGGACCGTAGCGAACCTTGTGCCGCGCGCGCTGGAACACCACCGCTGGTACCTGCGTACCTTCCCGGACTATCCGCGCAGTCGCCGGGCGCTCGTGCCCTTCCTCCTCTGAGGCCGTCGCGGAAATGCAAATCGCTTCTACACTTGGGAAGTCACATCATCCCTTTGACAGCGAGGACCATGGCCAGCGAACGCGTACAGGTTGAGGGAGAACTGCTCAGCGAAAGCTACGGCACCCTGCTGACCGCCAACCGCCGTCTGAACGATATTCGCGAGACCATCGCCGGCTTTGCGCAGGCGCTGCGTGATGCCTGTCAGCACTTCGCGAGCAGCGAGAGTGTGTTCGCTGCCGCGCGCGAGGCCACGCAGGCCATACAGCAGCAGATCGGTCGGCTGCGCGTGGCGGCGGAGAACAGCTATGGGGAAGTCACACAGCTCGATCAGACATCCGGACAGATCACCGAGATCGTGGACGATATCCGGCGTGTTGCCTATGAAACCAAACTCCTGGCGCTGAATGCGTCCATCGAGGCGGCGCGAGCCGGCGAACATGGTCGTGGCTTTGCGGTCGTTGCCGAGGCGGTTCGCGGTCTGGCTGATCAGTCATCCGAGGCCACCGGCCGCATAGAGACGATTGTCGGCGGTACGCGGGAATTGAGCGAGCGGCTGTCCGTCATGATGACGGACATGCGGACCGACTACGACAGGATGACGGCCCTGTCGGAGACGGTGCTCGATACGGTGAGCACCGCTGTCAGCATGGCACTGGAGATGCAGGCGACGATTACACGGTCCAGCAACGCGTCTTTCATTCAGACGGTGAAAATGGACCATGTGGTGTGGAAGTCCGACGTCTACGCCTGTATCACCGGCATGAGTGACAAACGGGCTGATGAGTTTGCCGATCACCGCCAATGCCGCCTCGGCAGATGGTACCTGGAGGGAGACGGGCGTCAGCGCTATTCGCGCGTGCCGGCCTACGCCCGGCTGGACGATCCGCATCGGCGTGTGCACGAGAATGGTATTGCCGCCATACAGGCGTCCCGCGAAGGCCGTCAGGACGACGCCCTTGCCGCGTTGCGCGCCATGGAATTCGCCAGCAACCAGGTGTTGACGGTGCTGACCGATCTCGAGAAGGACATGTAACTTCGCGGTACTGCCGTGGTTGCTTGCTGCATACGTCCCTCCCGGGCTTGATTCGGCAATCCCCGGCGTTGCCATCCCGCGCCGGTTGCAGCAATTGCCCTGCGTTTGCCGGCTGGTCTTCCCCTGTTTGCACACCCGGCTGCTCCTTCGCAGCCCGGTTGGAACTCGCTGCTGGTGTTTGCGGCGCGCTCACCCTACGCTGCCTGTCAGAGCGGAACCGGACCATGGATGCATTGCGATGGTCGGGCTTCCTGTCCGCGTGTTCCGTTTCTCAGGCGGGCGCCGGGCGTCCGTTGCGGGAAACCGCGCCACATACCCTGGGGGGATCGATCGATGACACCGCTTCCGACAATGCAGCGCTATGTTGCGCTTGCCCGCCGGCCCACCGGCAAGCCGCAGGCGGCGGATTTTGCGCCGGGTCAGCGCCGCATGCCGGTGCTGCGGGATGGTGAGTACCGGGTGCGCAATGACTACTTCTCCATGGATGCCGGTTTCCTGCACTGGATGGCGGAAGGCAGCAGCGATGACTACCTGCCGGAAATGCGGCTGGGCGACCCCGTAGCGAGTCTGACGCTCGGACAGGTGGTCGAATCGAAGAACGCCACCCATCCCGTTGGCGAACGCGTCATGGGGCGGCTCGCCTGGGAGGATTTTTCCGTGGCGACGCCGGAGCACTTCGTCACGCGCCTTCCGGACTCGCTGGAGTTTCCCGAAGCGGCATATCTGGGAGTGCTGGGCGGCACCGGCATGACCGCCTATTTCGGCGTGACGGATATCGCCCGGCCGAAACCCGGCGATGTGGCGCTGGTCAGCGCCGCCGCCGGTGCGGTGGGCATCGTTGCCGGGCAGTTGCTCAAGTGCAACGGCGCGCGGGTGATCGGTCTGTGCGGCAGCGATGACAAGTGTCGGGTGCTGGAGACACAGTTCGGTTTCGACCGCGCACTGAACTACCGTTCGGCGCAACCCCTGGCGCAACTATTGGCGGACGTGGCGCCGGACGGGTTCGATATCTACTTCGACAATGTGGGCGGCGAAACGCTCAACACGGTACTTCGGCAGATGCGTACGTTCGGTCGCGTGGTGCTGTGTGGATCCGTATCGGCGTATTCTGCTGACAAACCGCCCCCCGGGCCGGATAACGTGTTCGAATTTGTCACCAGGCGACTGCTGATGCAGGGGTTCATGTATACGGATCAGGTGGCGCGTTACGGCGAGGCGATGAATGCGCTCAGCGGCTGGCTGCGCGCCGGCGAGCTGAAGAACGCGGAGTATGTGCTGGAAGGCATCGACAACGCGGGCGTGGCATTCGCGGACATGTTTGCCGGGCGCAATGTCGGCAAGACACTGCTGCGGCTGCAGGGCTGAGCGTTTTCACGGGACAAGGGGAGGGGCGATGGAATACCGGAAACTGGGTACCACGGGCCTGAAGGTGTCGGTGGCGGGCCTTGGGTGCAACAACTTCGGCATGCGCTGCGATGAAGCGCGTTCGATCGACGTGGTGCATGCCGCGCTGGACGCCGGCATCAACTTCTTCGACACCGCGGACGTTTACGGTGGTTCGCAGAGCGAGATCATGCTGGGCAGGGCCATCCGCGGCCGCGACCGGTCGCAGATCGTCATAGCCACCAAGTTCGGCAATCCCATGGGGCAGGGCGTGCTGCAGCGTGGCGCATCGCGCCAGTACATCCATGCCGCCGTGGAGGCGAGCCTGTCGCGGCTGAATACGGACTACATCGATCTTTACCAGCAGCACGTACCGGATGCCGACACACCTGTCGAGGAAACCCTGCGGGCGCTCGACGATCTGGTTCGCGCCGGGAAAGTGCGCTACCTCGGCAATTCGAACTTCAATGGCTGGCAACTGGCGGATGCCGACTGGACCGCCCGCCATCATGGCCTGACGCGGTTCGTTACCGCGCAGAATCACTACAACCTGCTCGACCGGCGTATCGAGCGGGACGTGCTGCAGGCGTGTGCCCGCTTCGGCGTGGCGATGCTGCCGTATTTCCCGCTGGCGAGCGGTCTGCTCACGGGCAAGTATCGACGGGGTGAAGCGGCGCCACAGGCGTCAAGGCTGGCCAATTTTGGTGAACGCGGCAAACGCGCGCTGTCGGATGAAAATTTTGACATGGTGGAAGCGCTGACGGCGTTTGCGGCGGAACGCGGCCGCTCGCTGCTGGAACTGGCCATGAGCTGGCTTGCCGCCCGCGTGGAGGTCGCCAGTGTGATCGCCGGCGCGACGCACCCTGAACAGGTGCAGGCCAATGTAGCGGCGGTGGGCTGGCGGCTGGACGCGGGCGATCTGGCCGAGGTGGACCGTCTCACGCTGCGCTGAAGGCGCTTTCCGCCGGGGATTGGCCGTCGCCCGGACACCCCAGAGCCGGTTTCGCGTGCTTTTTCGACGCGGGTACCGTTTCTTCGCCTGGCAGGACTATGCTTCACGCTGAAACCGCCGCGCCGTTCAGGCAAAATATGCGCCGATTTTTTTACACCTCCACGAACCACGCAGAGGACGCATGAGCATCAACAGCTTCAAGACCCGCAAGACCCTCAAGGTCGGCAACCGCGAATACGACTACTTCAGCCTGCCGGAAGCCCAGGCGCAGGGTCTGGGCGCCGTGGACAAGCTACCGATGTCCATGAAGGTGCTGCTGGAGAACCTGCTGCGGTTCGAGGACAACGTGACCGTATCGGCAGCCGATATTCGCGCCACGGCCAACTGGGCGGTGAGTCCGCCGGACGACCAGGAGATCGCCTACCGCCCCGCGCGTGTCCTGATGCAGGACTTCACCGGCGTACCGGCGGTGGCGGACCTCGCGGCCATGCGTGGCGCCGTGGTTGCGGCCGGCAAGAACCCCGCCATCATCAATCCCCTGTCGCCGGTCGACCTCGTGATCGACCACTCCGTGATGGTGGACAAGTCGGGTTCGCCGTCCGCGTTCGAGGAGAACGTGGCCATCGAAATGGCGCGCAATACCGAGCGCTACCGTTTCCTGCGCTGGGGCCAGCAGGCATTTGACAACTTCCGCGTCGTGCCCCCCGGCACCGGTATCTGCCACCAGGTGAACCTGGAATATCTGGCCCGCGTGGTGTGGACGAAGGACGAAGGCGGCCGCACGGTAGCCTATCCGGACACCCTGGTGGGCACCGACAGCCACACCACGATGATCAACGGCATTGGTGTACTGGGCTGGGGCGTGGGCGGTATCGAAGCGGAAGCCGCCATGCTGGGACAGCCGGTCTCCATGCTCATACCGGAAGTGATCGGCTTCAAGCTCACCGGCCGCACGCCGGAAGGTATCACTGCCACCGACCTGGTGCTGCGCGTCGTCGAGATGCTGCGCAAGAAGGGCGTGGTAGGCAAGTTCGTGGAGTTCTACGGTGACGGGCTCAACTACCTGTCGCTGGCCGATCGCGCAACCATCGCCAACATGGCGCCTGAATACGGCGCTACCTGCGGCTTCTTCCCGGTGGACGACGAGACCATCAATTACATGAAGCTGTCCAGCCGTCCGGCCGAGACCGTGGCGCTGGTGGAAGCCTATGCCAAGGCACAGGGCATGTGGCGCGACGACAGCGTGGTGCCGACCTTTACCGATACCCTGGAACTCGATCTCGCCACCATCGTGCCCAGCCTGGCCGGTCCGAAGCGGCCGCAGGACCGGGTGGTGATGGCCGAGATGAAAAAAGCTTTCGACAACGTGCTGGACCTGGACGGCAAGGGCGACAGCAAGGATGCGCGCGTACCCGTACCGGGCACCGACTACACGCTGGGTCACGGTGACGTGGTCATTGCCGCCATCACATCCTGTACGAACACGTCCAATCCGGCCGTCATGCTGGCCGCCGGCCTCGTGGCGCAAAAGGCCGTTGCCAGGGGCCTGAACGTCAAGCCATGGGTGAAGACCTCGCTTGCGCCGGGCTCCAAGGTAGTCACCGAGTACCTGGAGAAGACGGGGTTGCAGAGCGATCTGGACAGGATCGGCTTCAACCTGGTCGGCTATGGCTGCACCACGTGTATTGGCAACTCCGGGCCGCTGCCGGAGGCCATCTCCGCCGCCATCAGTGCGGGCGACCTGGTGGTGTCCTCCGTGCTGTCCGGTAACCGTAACTTCGAAGGCCGCGTGCATCAGGAAGTGCGGACCAACTGGCTGGCATCACCGCCGCTGGTCGTCGCATTTGCGCTGGCCGGCACCACCCGCATCGATCTGGGCACCGCGCCGATCGGCAAGGGCAAGGATGGCAAGGATGTCTTCCTGAAGGACATCTGGCCCAGCAACAAGGAAGTGGCCGATGCCGTTGCCGCCGTATCGGCAGACATGTTCGACCGCCAGTACGGCGACGTGTTCACGGGGCCCGCTGCGTGGCAGGCGATCGACGTGAAACAGTCCGGCACCTATGGCTGGGAAAATTCCACCTATATCAAGCAGCCGCCGTTCTTCTCCACCGAAGGTCAGCTCGAGCAGAGCGCCGAAGTCAGCGGCGCCCGCATCCTGGCGCTGCTCGGCGACTCCGTCACCACCGACCACATCTCGCCCGCCGGCGAGATTCAGCCCGACAGCCCGGCAGGCCATTACCTGCAGCAGAACGGTGTGCAGGTGGCGGACTTCAACTCCTACGGTTCACGCCGGGGCAACCACGAAGTCATGATGCGCGGCACGTTCGCCAACATTCGCATCAAGAATGAAATGGTGCCAGGTGTGGAAGGTGGCTACACGAGGCACATTCCCTCCGGCGAGCAGCTCAGCATCTACGACGCATCCATGCGTTACCAGGGCCAGGGCACGCCGCTGGTGGTGATCGCCGGCAAGGAATACGGCACCGGTTCCAGCCGCGACTGGGCGGCCAAGGGCACGCGCCTGCTTGGCGTCAACGCCGTTATCGCGGAAAGTTTCGAGCGCATCCACCGTTCCAACCTGATCGGCATGGGTATCCTGCCGCTGCAGTTCAAGGACGGCGATTCCCGCAAGAGCCTGGGACTCACCGGTGACGAGATCGTCGACATCCGGCTTGGCGCGGCCGAGACCACACTGCGGCCGCGACAGGACATGGTGGTGACCTTCGCCGGTGCCGGCGGCAGCAAGGAAGTCACGGTGATGTCGCGAATCGACACCGACAACGAGATCGAGTACTTCAAGTGCGGGGGCATCCTGCAGTACGTACTCAATAACCTGGTGGCGAACGCGGGCTGACAGGCCTGCCGGAAGCGGCGGGTGCCCAGGCGCACCCGCTCCACCGGAATGTCCCGGATTTCCGCCCTCCGGTTCGCCGGGGGCGGGTACGTCTTCTTCTCCGTTGGCCTCTCTGTCACGCTCAGGCGGTTGTACCTCAGTCGGGTGACGATGCGCGGGCGCGCACGTTGCGGCACGTCGTTGTTATCGCGTGTCGGTTGTCTCCGGGTGTCTGCACTGCCGCAGGCTGTGGCCACCGTCGAGTTCGCCAATTCGCCGGCGGCAACCGCATGCGCCGACGTGTCAGGCGGCGGTTCCAGGCGGTACCCGGGACAGTACCGGGGACAGGTGGCGCCAGCCGGTTCCCGGACGCCAGAGGCGGCGAAAAAACGCTGCATATGGCGCGAGACGGCGACGCCGACGACAGCGGAAAACGTTAACAAGAGTGTTTCCCGTATCCAGCCAGGCCGGTTGAGCGTCTCCGGCGCAGCCCATGGGTGGGTCTGTGCGGTGTCAGCTGACGCCGTTGGCGTGCGCGCCATTTCCCTGCGCTGGTGATGTTCTGAACCGCGTGGGAACATCCGGTTCGTCGTTGACTGATTCTTTGCCCGATCGCTGACATGAAAATCCTGCACACCTCCGACTGGCATCTCGGCCGCCAGCTGTACAACGTTTCCCTGCTGGAGGATCAGCGACACGTGCTGATGCAGATCGTCGAGATCGCGCGTACCCGCGGTGTCGACGTGGTGCTGGTGGCTGGCGATATCTACGACCGTTCCGTGCCGGCTGCGGACGCGGTTGCGTTGCTCGACGACATCATCCACGCCTTCGCGGAGCTGGGCATTGCGCTGGTGATGATCGCCGGCAACCACGATGGTCCGGAGCGGCTGGCCTTTGCCGGCAGGCTGCTGGCCCGACTTGGTGTGCATATCACCGGTCCGCTGCTGCCCACACCGGAACCGGTCGTGCTGCAGGACGCACACGGTCCGGTGGCCTTTCATGCGCTTCCCTATGCTGACCCGCCAACCGTGCGAGCCGTGCTCGGCGTGGATGTGCAGGGGCACGAGCAGGCGATGCAGGCGCTTGTGGCCAACCTCCGGGAGCGGCAGCCGCCGCGCTGTCGCAGCGTTGTCGTGGCGCACTGTTTTCTCGACGGCTATGCGGCCAGTGAATCGGAGCGGCCGCTGGCGGTGGGCGGCGTCCAAACCGTCAGCGCGGCATGCTTCGAGGGTTTCGACTACGTGGCTCTGGGGCATCTGCATGGTCCCCAGGCACGCGGGGCGGCGCATCTGCGCTATTCCGGCTCCATCCTGAAGTACAGTTTTTCCGAGGAAAAGCAGCGCAAGTCGATCACGCTGGTGGATCTCGATGGCGACGGTCGCTGCACGGTGGAACAGGTGGATCTCACGCCGCTGCGCGACGTGCGCACCGTGGAGGGGTTGCTGGCGGATATTCTTGCCGCGGGCAAACAGGACAGCCAACGGGAAGACTACATCCAGGCCCGACTGCTCGATGAGCGCGCCATCCTCGATCCGATGGGCAAGTTGCGGGCTGTCTATCCCAATGCCCTGCACATCGAGATGGTGGCGCTCAACCGCACGGGGGATGGACACGGCCCGTCGCGCGACGCGCTGGCGCGGGGGGAGATGCCCCTGTTCCGGGATTTCTGGCGGGCGGTGACGGACGAGGAACTCGACGACGACGATGCCCGTATCGTGGCAGGCATGCTGGAACGCATCCACGCGGGCGGGGAAAGCTGACATGCGACCGCAGCGTCTGACGATGACCGCCTTCGGGCCGTTTGCCGCCACGGAGGAACTGGACTTCCGCCTGCTTGGCAGCCATCCGCTGTTTCTGATCAACGGACCAACGGGTTCAGGCAAAACCACCATCCTGGATGCGATCTGCTATGCGCTCTACGGCGAAACCACCGGTCATGAGCGTGACGGTGGGCAGATGCGCAGTCACCATGCCGCGCCGGATGTGCGCACTGAGGTGTGTTTCGAGTTTGCGCTGAACGCGCAGCAATACCGCATTCGCCGCTGGCCGGAGTGGGCGCGGCCGAAGGCGCGTGGGGAGGGGTTTACCACGCAGGGAGCGGAGGTGCTCCTGGAGCGGCTGTTGCCGGACGGCGGTACCGAGGTGCTCGTACCGCGGAAGATCACGCAGGCGAATACTGCCGTGGTGGAACTTGTTGGCCTCTCCGCCGAGCAGTTCCGCCAGGTGATGGTGCTGCCACAGGGCAAATTCCGGGAACTGCTGCTGGCGCCGTCGGACGCGCGGGAGAAGATCTTCGAGCAGTTGTTCGGCACCAGTGTCTACACCCGGCTGCAGTCCCTTTTGAGCGAAGAGGCATTGCGTCTTCAGCGTCTTGTCGTGGAACTGCGTCAACGTGTCCGGGGTCTGCTGAGCGGGGTTGCCGTTGCCGACACGATGGAGCTGGCTGCGCTCTGCGCCAGCGTGGAAGCGAGCCTCGCTGCCGCGCAGGCGGAGGGGGTGCTGGCGGACGAGCGGCTGCAGGCAGCGCGTCTGGCACTCGAAGTCGCCAAACGGGATGACGCTCTGTTTCGTGATCTGGAAAGCGCGGAGCGTGTGCTCAGCGGGCTGGAAGAACAACGCCAGGCGAGGGAGGCGGACAGGGTGTTGCTTGATCTGGCGCGCATGGCCGCGAAGCTGCAGCCTCAACGCCAGCGTCTGGAAGAATACCGTGCGGAGCAGACGGTATCGCAGGAAAATCTCGCGCAGGCGCAAACCCTTCTGGCCGGAGCTAGCGCGGCTCTGAAGGACGCGGAGGCCGCGCGACAGACAGGCGCGCAACGCCAGCCGGAACTCGAGGCATTGCAGGCGCGGCGGCTACGCCTGGAAGACCAGCGCCGTACCGTTACGCAGTTTCACCAGGTCGTCACGGCCCGTGCGCAGTGCGAGGCACGGGCGGCAGAGTGCGCAGCGCAGGTGACCACGCTGGCTGCGGCACGCGATGCCGCCGGCGTTGCGCTTGGTACGCTGCGCGAGTCGCTTGACGCCCTGGGCCGTCGCATGGAGACGCTGCACGATGCGCCGGTGAAGCTGGAGACACTCCGTACGGCGCTGGAAGCGCGGCGGGAGCTGGATCGCGATCTGGCGGACCTGGCCGCCAGACAGCGCGAGCTTGAACAAACCGGCACACGTGTTGCGGTGGCTGCTGAGGCGCTGCGTACGGCGATCGTGCAGCGCGAGATGCTCGAGGACGCGTGGCAGGGCGGTCAGGCGGCCATTCTGGCCGCGGAACTGCGCAGCGGCGAGGCCTGTCCGGTGTGTGGCGCCACACACCATCCAGGCCCGGCCAAGCCGACCGCAACGCTGCCCTCGGAAGACGAAGTGAAACGCCAGCGGGCGGTGGAGGAAAACTGTCGACTTCGGCATGACGAGGCGCGCATGGCGCACCAGCGTCTGCACGATGTCACCGAGCGGCTGCAGGCGGCGATTGCCCACCGGATGACCCGCCTGGACATGACCATCGAACTACCGGAGCTGCAGTCGCGGTTCGATGCGATGCGCATTGCCTGTGATGAGTTGCAGGCGTGTCGGGAAAAACATGCAGACGGACGCGACGATGAAAATCGTCAGATGGAGGCACTGGCGGCTCTCGGGGTGCAATGGCAGGCGGCGGAAAACAGCTTCCGGGAGGCTTCGCGCGAGTTGGACAGGACTCGCGACCGGCTTGCGGATCTGGCCATTGCGGTTCCCGAGGAGTTGCGGGCAGCGGGCGCGTTGGAGGCGGCCCTGTCGGCGGTAGCCGAACGTATACGTGAGATCGAGAGCGACCAGCGTGTCGCCGAACAGCGCCTGCTGGATGCGCGGGGCGCGCACAGTCAGGCTGAAGGCACGCTCACGGCGCGCGGCGAAACGGTTGCCGTTGTCTCGGCGCGCGTGCGGGAGGCGGAGGCGGCGTGGCAGGCGGCGCTGACCGCAAGCCCGTTCACCGGCGAGTCCGCCTGGCGGGCAGCCTTGCGTGAAGACGCGGAGATCGTGGCCCGCGAGAAGGCGTTGCGGGACTGGGAGGATGCGGTAAGCAGTGCACGCGGCGTACGGAATGATCGTCTTGCGCAGGTGCAGGATCGGTCCCGGGTGCCGTTGCTGCCGCTCGAAACTGCTCTTGAAGGCGCAGCGGCAGCGGCCAAAAAAGTGCACGAAACCGTCGGGGAACTGCTCGAACGGCGTAGCGCGCTGGGGGCTGTCGCCGGGCAGGTGAACCAGTTGCAGGACGAACTGGCGCGCGTGGAGACTGCGTATGGCCGCCTGGGTCGACTGAGCGATCAGGCCAACGGCCGGGTCGGACTGAAACTCAATCTGCAGCGCTTCGTGCTGAGCGTGCTGCTGGACGAAGTGCTGAGGCAGGCGGACGCGAGGCTGCACCGCATGAGCCGAGGCCGTTACCGCCTGCTGCGTCGCGAAGGCGTGTTGGACGGGCGACGCAAGGCCGGTCTGGATCTGGACGTGGAGGATGCGTATACCGGCACGACGCGTGCCGTGGCGACACTGTCGGGTGGCGAGAGTTTCATCGCCGCGCTGTCACTGGCGCTCGGTCTGTCCGATGTCGTGCAGGCGCATGCAGGCGGTGTTCACCTCAACACGCTTTTCATCGATGAAGGGTTCGGCAGCCTGGACGCGGACTCGCTGGATCTGGCCATCAGCACTCTGGTTGACCTGCAGGCCAGCGGCCGCATGGTGGGCATCATCTCCCACGTACCGGAACTTCGGCAGCAGATCACCACACAGGTCACCCTGGTGCCCTCCGGCAACGGCAGTCGGTTGCGGGTCATCCCGCGGGGCTGAGCTGCCGCGCGCCGTGGTGGCGCCGATGCCGCCAGGTGAGCAGGCTGCTGCCAAAGCAGCCTGGTATGCCAGCCGGGAATGGCTGGCTCGCAGATGCGGCGGACAACGCTGCATCTGGCGCGAGTCGGCGAAGCCGGCGACTGCTGAGGCAGCTCCAGGAGGGACGTTTTCAGCCTCCTGCCGGGGTATTCCTTGTTACAGTCAATGTAATGTACTATCGATTCCTGCTGGCAAAATGCCTGTTTGCCGGTTTCCTGTCGAGATCGAACCGCAATCCTAGTGCCTACAGGGGAAGACTGTGACATCCATCAGATCGAGATCAACACGCGCCGTGTTGCTGTCCGCGGGGCTGGCAACCGGTGCCATGACGCTGCTGACCGCCCCGTCCATTCGCGCCGCGGAGGGGGACAAGAGCCTGGCCCTCGAGGAAGTTGTCGTTACCGCACGCCGCAAGGAGGAGAGCCTTCAGGAAGTGCCGGTGGCGGTATCCGTACTCACCGGTGACGAACTCCTGGAGCAGGGTGGTCTCAAGATCGACGCCATCGGCAAGACGATTCCCAACGTGCACTTCGAGGCCGCGGGTGGTACCAGTGGCGTGAAATCACCGGAAATCTTCATTCGTGGCATGGGGCAGTCGGACTTCATTCCCGTGGAAGATCCGGCGGTGGGCATCTATATCGACGGTGTCTACATGGCACGCAATATCGGCAGCGTGTTTGATCTCATCGACGTGGAGCGCATCGAAGTGCTGCGCGGACCGCAGGGGACGCTGTTCGGTCGCAACACCATCGGTGGCGCCGTGAACATCGTTTCCCGCGCCCCGACCGACGAGTTTGGCGGCTCGGTATCCGTCGCCGGAGGCGATGATGGCTACCTGGAACTGCGCGGCACCATCAACGTGCCGATGGGTGATCGTGCGGCGGGTCGACTCAGCGCCTTCAAGCGTGAGCGCGATGGTTACGTGAAGGCGCTGCAATACGACAACCTGAAACTCGGCGACGACAACATCTGGGGCGCGCGTGCCAGTTTCCGGGTGGATTTCACCGAAAACCTCAGCCTGTCGCTGGCTGGTGACTATTCCAACGCCGAGGAAACGCCCAGTGCCATCACGCCGGTGGGCGCCATTGGTCGCTTCAACGGGCAGAACGTTGTCATGGCCAACCCCACACAGAACTTCGCGACGGCCTACAACAACCTGTACAGCGGCAACGCGGCGGCGTGCGCCACCATAAGCGGTCAGGCCACCAATCCGGCCTGCTACGGACCGGTGTGGAGCACCGGCAGCATGTACAAGTCCAACTCGGTATTCGTGGACAATGCCGGGAACAAGATCAAGCCCGAGCAGGGCGTGGAAGTCTGGGGCGGCAATGCGACCCTGACCTGGCAGATCGGGCCGGTGGAACTGAAATCGATCACCTCCTATCGGGAATTCGACATCCACCTGTTCAATGATCTCGACTTCTCGCCGTTCATCCTGTTTGCCAACAACCACGACGAATACACCGAAGAACAACGTTCGCAGGAATTCCAGATCAGCGGCAACCTCTTCGACGATCGCGTGGACTACGTGCTCGGCTATTACTACTTCGATGAGAAGGGGCGTGAAGCGATCTTCAACCAGATCACCTTCCTGCCGCCGTTGTCGCTGCCGCCGGACTTCTTCTTCCAGTACCTCGACCGCATCATCGACAACGACAGCCAGGCGATCTTCGGCCAGGTCAACGTGCGACTGCTGGACGAACTGACCCTGACGTTGGGGGCGCGTTACACGGAGAGCGACAAGTCGTTCACCATGCTCACACGGCGTCGCGTCGGCCCCGTGCTGAATCAGTCAGGACAGCTGGAAACGAAGGAAACCACGCCGCTCGTCTCGTTGACCTGGAACGTGACGGAAGATGTGATGATCTATGCCACCTATTCCGAAGGTTATCGCGACGGCAGTTACGCGGCCCGCTTCACCGGTGTCGTGCCCGATCCGCTGCCCAACTACGATCCCGAGTACGTGAAGAACTACGAGATCGGCATGAAGTCGACCTGGCTGGATGGTCGCATGCGCCTCAACCTGACGCTGTTCAACATGGACTACAGCGACATGCAGATCAGCGCTTCCAGCAGCGCCGTGGCGACCTCGTCGACAAAGGAAAACCTGGGTGACGCCACGCTGCAGGGGCTGGAACTGGAACTGTCGGCGCTGGTGAACGAGTACCTTACCGTCGGTGTCAATCTGGGTGTCATGGACGATCAGATCGACAGCCTGAAGGGTACGCTGATCTCCAACACGATTGTCATCAGCGAAGACAGCGACCTGCCGATGACGCCGGACTGGACGCTGGCGCTGATGGCAAAATTCGAGTATCCGCTGGCCGCCGGGCACCGGCTCTTCTTCCGCGCTGACTACACGGTGAAGGATGACTACTACACCCGCGCGGAGAACATTCCGGAAGCGCTCATCGACGACTACCGCAGCCTGAACCTGAGCGCCGGATTCCTCTCCGCGGACGATCACTGGGACTTCACCGTGGGTATGCGCAACGCGACCGACGAGTCCTACTATGAGTCAGTGACGCCGTTCATCACCTTCGGCCTGGCATTCGGTCAGCCGGTACGGCCGCGGACAACCTATGCCACGCTGACCTACCGGTTCGGGGACAACTGAGCGGACCCGATGCCGGTCGAACAAAGCCCGCGGGACCCCTGTCCCGCGGGTTTTTTCCGTCTCTGAGTCAGACCAAACTGTTGTGACTGCCGCGCAATGGCCGGTGATCGCCGCGGCTTGAGCGCACGTCCAGTCTTTGCAACACGCTGATAATCAGTGATTATCCGGCTATGGACAGTCAGGAAGACGGGGGCCTGCTACTCGATCGCTTCTACGCGGTCGCCGCCGAACCAGGCCGCATCAGGGTACTGCTCGGCGCGTGTACGGACGCGCTGGAGCTGGTGCATTCCTTGCCGGCTGACTTCGACGTGCATCTGCTGCGTGCGGCGCAGGCCATCGCAGCGGTAAACCGTTCCCAGACCCTGTCACCGGTAAGTGACAGTGATGTTCAGCCGACGATTGCCATCGACGCGGACGGCATCGTTCGCGACAGCAACCGCGCCGCACGCGACCGCCATGCCGTCGTGCCCGGCGATCAGCTGGCGAATCTGCCATTCGATGCGCCGGGCCGTGCGCAGATTCGTGAGGTACTGAACGGATGGGTGCGTCGTGGCCTCCGTCGTTCCGGGTTGCCCGTTTACCTGCAGTTGTCGCTGCGCGACGGCGTGCGCAACGTCATCGTTGCGCTCGATCGATCGCCGCTCGACGAAGGCGTATTGCTGCTGAAGACGGCTGAGGTGGCGTGGCCCGCGCAGCTCGAACGCTTTCTGCGCCAGGACTTTCAGCTCACCGCCGCCGAGACGGACGTCGTCCGGCTGCTGTTTCAGGGCGATGCCGTTACCACCATCGCGGAAACGCGTGGTGCCGCCGTAACGACGGTCCGCAGTCAGATTCGTTCTATTTACGACAAGACGGGCGTTGGCGGCCAGACAGACCTCGTGCGCCTGTTGAGCGGACTCGCAGCCTTGAGCGCAGGTCTCGGTGGCAACCTGCAGCAGTGCGGTGAACGCCTGGGACACCTGTTGCCGGCGGAGCGTTCCGCTTACCCCAGAGCCGAACATCGCGCGGTGTTCGACCTGCCGGAGGGGCGGATCCTGGGTTACTCGTGGTTCGGTCCACGCAATGGCCCCGTTTGTCTGTTTCTGCACGATGAGCTCGGGGGCGATTACTGGCCTGTTGCCCACGCGACGCGGCTGCTCGAGGCGGGTTGGAGCGTTCTCGCTCCCGCCCGGCCCGGTTTTTCCAGCAGCGATCCCCTGCCGATGAATCAGGCTGATGCGGGACGCTTCGCCGATGATGTGAAGACCCTGCTGGACCATCTGCGCATTTCACGGTGTACCGTCCTCGCCCGGGGACGCGGCGCTGTCCATGCCCCGATGCTGGTCAGCC
>JACKNX010000018.1 GCA_024234635.1 Pseudomonadales bacterium
CGCGCACTGCCAGCGTATCGGCAGGCAGTTCGGCCTGTACGACAAAGCGCTGTTTCACACCGAAGTTACCGGCGTGACCTGGGAGCAGGAGGCGGCACGCTGGCGCATCACCACCAATCGCGGCGACAGCTTCACGGCGCGGTTCATCGGCCTCGGCACGGGGCCGCTGCACGTGCCCAAGCTGCCGGGAATTCCGGGTATCGACGACTTCCTGGGACATGCCTTCCACACCAGCCGCTGGGACTACGACTACACCGGCGGTGATCCGTCGGGGGCGCCGATGACAAAGCTGAAGGACAGACGCGTCGCCGTCATCGGCACCGGTGCAACCGCCGTGCAATGTGTGCCCCACCTCGCCCGGGACGCCGGCGAACTGTACGTATTCCAGCGCACGCCCTCCTCCGTTGACGTGCGCGCCAACGCGCCCATCGATCCCGACTGGTTTGCCAGCATCGCCACGCCGGGATGGCAGCAGCGCTGGCTGGAAAATTTCACCGCCAACCAGACCGGCGGAAACGCCAGCGAGGACCTGGTGCAGGACGGCTGGACCGATCTCTCACGCCGTATACGCACGCACATCCTGGCGCTGCCGCCGGAACAGCGAACGCCACGCAACATGCTGGCGGCCTACGAGGATTCCGACTTCGAAAAAATGGAGGAGATCCGCGCCCGTGTCGATGCGCTTGTGATCGACCGGGAGACGGCACAGCACCTCAAGGCCTGGTACCGCCAGCTGTGCAAGCGACCGTGTTTCCATGACGACTACCTGCAGGCCTTCAATCGACCGAATACGCATCTCATCGACACCGATGGCAAGGGCGTGGAACGCATCACCGCACGCGGCGTGGTGGTTGCCGGCCGGGAATACGCGGTGGACTGCATCGTCTATGCCTCCGGCTTCGAGGTGGGCACGGAGTGGACGCGCCGCGCCAACTTCGACCTCACTGGTCGCGACGGTCGCAAACTGAGCGAGCACTGGCGGGAAGGCATGCGCTCCAAGCACGGCATCCACGTGCACGGGTTTCCCAATGCGTTCTACGTGCAGCCGACCCAGGGCGCCAATCTCATTTCGAACGTGCCGCACAACCTCACCGAAGCGGCGCGCACCATTGCCACCGTCATCCGCCATGCGCTGGATACCGGCGCGCGGGAGGTAGAGGTGACAAAGGCGGCGGAAGACGCCTGGGTGGCGCTCCTGCTGACCGGGGCGGGGCGCATGATCGGCGCGCCGGACTGCACGCCGGGTTACTACAACAACGAGGGACAGGACCCCGGCCCGCGTGCGAAACTCAACGTCGGCTATCCAGCCGGCGCCACGGCGTATTTCCAGTATCTGGCCGGGTGGCGGGATGACGGCCGGTTCGAAGGACTGAACTTTCGCTGAGACGAATCGTTGCAACGGGGAGAACACGCATGTGTGACGAACATACCGCAAAGGACAACGCGCGCCTGCTGGGTGACACCGGCTTGTCGCGACGCCGCTTCACCACGCTTGGCGCCGCACTCGCCACCGCCTTTGCCATGCCGCGCGGGGCCTGGGCCGCGGACCTTGCGGAGGCTGAGGTAGATGTCACCACACCGGACGGTGTGGCGGATTGTTACTTCGTACACCCGGCCACCGGCCGCCACGCCGCGGTCATCCTGTGGCCCGACATCCTCGGCTTGCGTGCCGCCTACCGCACCATGGGCAAACGCCTGGCCGCCGAAGGCTACGCCGTGCTCGTGGTGAATCCCTACTACCGCACGACGAAGGCGCCGGCTTTCGAGGCAGGCGCCAGCTTCCAGGACGACGCCGTACGCACGAAGGCCTTCGGACTGATGCAGACGCTGACCGCCGATACCAACACCACGGATGCGAAGGCGTTCGCGGCTTTTCTCGACGCGCAGGCGGCGGTGGATACATCACGCCGCATGGGCACCATGGGCTACTGCATGGGCGGGCCGATCACCATGCGCACCGCGGCGGCATTGCCGGACCGCATCGGAGCCGGCGCCTCCTTTCACGGTGCCGCACTGGTGACTGACAAGCCCGACAGCCCACACCTGCTGGTGCCATCGATGCATGCCGGTTTTCTCATCGCCATCGCCGCCAACGATGACGAGCGGCAGCCGGAGGCCAAGGACGTGCTGCGCAAGGCCTACGACGAGGCAGGCGTAGCGGCGGAAATCGAGGTATACGAAGGCGCCATGCACGGCTGGTGCACGATCGACTCGCCGGTGTACCACGAAGCGCAGGCGGAACGGGCATGGGGTCGGATGCTGGCGCTGTTCAAACAGCAGCTCGCCTGAGCCTGTTGTCTGCGCGGGCTGCGCCAGCAACCTGCCGCGCAACCGCAAGCCCGCGCCTATCCCGAACGGGGCGGGCTACACCGGACGCCGGGCGAACACCGTCAGCCCGAGGATGCCGCCGAGGCTTGCCAGGAACATGTCCTTGTGAGCGTCCCATACGTCACCCTGGGTACCCAGGTAGGCCACGCCGAGATCGCCGCCAAACAGCTCCGCAGCTCCCCACTCGAATAGTTCGAACAGCATCGACCCCGCCATCACCAGCGTGACCGCCACACCGTTTCGCCACCAGCCGACCGCTCCGGACGTCCGCACGTACCACTCCCGCAGCGGATGCACCAGCAGGAGACCGAACAGAAAGTGCACAAGCCGGTCGAAATGATTGCGCTGCCAGCCAACCAGTTCATTGAAGGTGCTGCCAGTGAGCCAGGCAAACGCATCGTCATACGGCACCCTGGCATAGGTATAGTGCGCCCCCACTTCATGCAGGCAGAGAAAGACGAATATCAGCCCGTATGAGAGGCTCGTGAACCGGAACCGACGCCACGTGCCGACAAGCACGCCGAGCGTAAGTACCACCAGCACGTTTTCGAGCGCCCAGTCGTGGCGATCGAGCGGCGCAACGGCAAGCACCAGGAACTCCAGCCCAAACACGAGAAGCAGCGAGGCAACCAGCGCACTGGATGCGTCGCGCGCGCAACCTGGATCGCCACCTGGAGCGCCACCGGAAACTTCGTGCGCCGCCATGCGGGCGTCCCTTCAACCGCCCGCAATCTTTACGACGTAGCCCGCCGCTTCCAGCAACGGTTTGATCTTCTGTCGCTGTTCTCCCTGCAACTCGATCACACCCTCCTTGACGGCCCCACCAACGCCGCAGGCCGCCTTGAGCCGCTTTGCCAGTTCCTTGAGCAGCGCTTCATCGCCCGGCAGTCCCCGCACGAGGGTGACCCCGGCGCCCTTGCGACCCTTGGTCTCCCGGTGCAGACGAACGATGCCATCGCCCGCGGCCGCCACCACCGGGTGTTTCTTTGCGCACACACAGGCGGCCACGGCACGCAGACATCCCGGACAGATGCGCCCCTGATCCGTGCTGTAGACACGCCGGCTGCTATCGCCTGAACGGGAAATTGCCCTCTCTCCTTGCTGCCATCACCGGATGCGCCGGGCGGCTCATCGCAGTTCGATCTCGATGCGCGCCCCACCCAGCGGACTCTCGCCGATGGTGAGGGATGCACCATACGCCGCCACCAGATCCGCCACCACGGACAGACCGATGCCCTGCCCCTGCTGCACTTCGTCCGCGCGAATACCCCGGTGCAGCACTTCCTCGCGAAGGTGTTCGGGTATGCCGGGGCCGTCATCATCCACCGTTACTGCCACCCCACCCGGGGTACGCCGGGCGCTCACCACAATCTGTCCGCGGCTGTACTTGAAGGCATTTTCCAGCACGTTGCCGAAGATCTCCATGAGATCGCCTTCATCGCCACGCACCCGCAGTTCCGGGTCGATTTCCTGGGTGAGCGCCACCGCACGGTCAACGTAGGCGGTGCGCAGCGCGCGCGCCAGCCGGCCGATGAGCACACCGAGTTCCACGCTGGCGCCCACCACGACAGGACCACGCACCGAGGCGCGCGAAAGCTGATGGTGCACCGTGCTTTCCATGCGCGAGAGCTGCTCCCGCAGCAGTTCCGACGCTTCGCCATTCGCTTCGTCGAGGGCATTGCGCGCCACGGCCAGTGGCGTTTTCAGGCTGTGCGCAAGATCGTCCAGCGCATTGCGGTACCGGGTGCGGGAACGCCGCTCGTGTTCCACGAAACGGTCGAGATTGTCCGCCAGCACCTTGAGCTCCGGCGGATAGTCGTCGGACAGGGATTCGCGTCCGCCCTCCTCCAGTTCCTGCACTTCACCCGCCATCTGGCGCAGGGGCCGGAGCCCCCAGCGCAGGGCGAGCAACTGGGCGGCGATGAACAGCACCAGCACGCCTGACAGACCCAGCCAGAGATTGCGCTGGAAGTTGCGGACGGTGCGCTCGAACGCCCGGGTCTCCGTGGCAACCGTAAACGTCAGCACCGCGCCGTCTTCCGCCCCCCAGGACACCGCATAGCTGAGGTAGTAGAACGGTCCCTCGGCCCCGTGATCCTCCGTGAACCGGAATTCACCGGGGTCCATGGCCAGCACGTATTCGGGAAACGGCACGTCGCTGGTGAGCGCGGACGGCGACTTCCACCCGCGATTGCTGTCACGCATCAGCACACTGGCGTAGAGACCACTCTCCGGCTGGTTGAGGCGGGGCTCCGGCAGATCGGCGGCCAGTGCGATGCGGCCACTTCGATAGTCGACCACGCCCATCAGCGAGTAGGTCACCAGGCGCAGCTGCTGCTCCGCGCCGGCCACGACGCTGGCCTTGAAGGAGCGATCCAGGATGATGCCCGCCAGGGCCAGACAGGTACCGAGAACGAGGGTGGTGGTGAATAGCAGGCGGGTTTGTATACCCGCTTTCAAGCGCCCGTTTCCGCCGTGAACCGGTAACCCTGTCCGCGTACCGTGCGGATGGGATTCATCGGGTCCAGCTTCTTGCGCAGACGCCCGACGAACACCTCGATGACGTTGCTGTCGCGATCGAAATCCTGCTCGTACAGGTGGTCGGTGAGTTCGGTTTTGCTGACCACCCGATTGGGATTGAGCATCAGGTATTCCAGAACCTTGTACTCATAGGCCGTGAGCTCCACCGGACTGCCGGCGACCCGAACCTCCTTCTTCGACGTGTCGAGCTTCAGATCTCCGTGCTCGAGCACCGGCGAGGAATAACCGGCCGCGCGGCGGATCAGCGCATTCAACCGCGCCAGCAGTTCTTCCATCTGGAACGGTTTGGTCAGATAGTCATCCGCCCCGGCCTCCAGCCCTTTCACCTTGTCCTGCCAGTTGCCCCGTGCAGTGAGAATGAGCACGGGCATGGTGCGCTCACCCTCGCGCAGGCGGCGGATGAGACTCATGCCATCCAGGCGCGGCAGGCCGAGGTCGATCACGGCGGCGTCGTAATCGTACTCGTTGCCGAAGTACAGTCCTTCCTCGCCATCCTTCGCGGTGTCCACCACAAAACCCGCGCCGCGCAGGGCACTACCCAGTTGCGCGGCCAGCGCCGCTTCGTCTTCGACAATGAGAACACGCATGGGAATTTACTCGCTGTCGATCCGGCCTTTGTGGTCGACGAACCAGATCTGCACGAGCCGCTCGTCCACCAGGACCCGCACCTGATACCCGCTCTCCGCGCCTCTGCTGGCTGGCTGCGCGGACAGCACCCGCCCGCCTGTGCGGTGACGCACGATCGCCGTGGCGGTCTCCAGGGTAATACCCGGGTCGCGATTGGGTTCCACCAGGTAGTTGCCGGTGGACGCCCGCTGGTAATCGGAGGCATGCACGGACGCTGGCAGGGCAAACCCGGCCAGCACGCCTGCCAGAAGCAGGGCGCCGCTCAATCTATCCGTGTGTCTGATTCGGCTGAGAACCCGCATGGTCCACGCCTCCCGTCATGTCACGACTGTGCTGGAAAAAGAATTCTAACCGCAACCCTGCCGGCTTCGCAGGTATGGCGCACGCTTCCAGACGGTCATTCGGCCGGCGAAATGTGCACCCGTACCCGCAGGGTCGGCCCGGGATCCCGTCGTGTCTGGGTGTGATACACCTGACCGCCGTACTCGTAGGCGACGTCATAGCCCGCCAGTTCTTCCTGTTCGCGGGTTTCGTCCACGGTGCGGCAGACCCGTTCGGTGCGATAGCGCGTTGCCCCGCCTGCCGTCGTCTGCCGGCGACCGATGTCAGCGCCGATGCTGCCACCCAGCACCGCGCCTACCGCCGTTCCGACACGTTTGTTCGTCTTGTGATGACCGACGGCGTTGCCCAGTGCCCCGCCAATAATTGCGCCGAGAATGACCGGGGTCGCGGAGCGTCTCGCGGCCGGTTCCGCATAAGCGACTTCTTCTTCGTGGCACTGCTCGACCGGGACGGCGTAGCTGACCGTGCGATAGACGGGGCTGGCACTCACGACGCGCGCTTCGGCATAGGAATCCGCGCTGGCCACGCCGGGCAGCGCTGCAAGTGGCAGGGCGGTCAACGCCGCGCACACCACAACCTTTCGAGACACATGGCCGAAGCCGTTGGCGATCACTCGGGTCAACCCGCTCATGTCTACCTCTCACAGTCCACGGATCATGGTCGCCATGCTACCGGCAGGGCCTGAACCTCAAATGAATGTCGGCGCCACGGAACCAATTCCGGCCAGCGGGTCTAACCGGAGGTTGTCACCGGGCGGAACACCGTCTCGAGGTGAGATGCGAATCACGGGAAACAGTGGGGGGGAGCCACCATGAACGCAGCAGATCAGCCACTTGCCAGTCGCCTTTATCACCACTTTCTCAACGTCATCCGCCACTTCGACGGTGTCGCTTCCCTGCTCCTGCGGCTCATCCTGGCGCCCGTACTGATTGCCGCTGGCTGGGAAAAACTCACCGGCGAGAACTGGTTCCAGTTCCAGCTCGATTCGTTTCCCTTTCCGTTCAACGTGCTACCCCCCGATTTTTCCTGGTTTCTCGCGTCGTGGACGGAATTCCTGGGCGGCATCTGCATTCTCTTCGGCATCGGCACACGGCTGTGGGCGCTGCCGCTGGCGGTAACCATGTTTGTTGCCGCCTGGTCCGTGCATCTGCCGAACGGCTGGCCGGCCATCGCCCCGTCGAAGCCACCCGCCGTGTGCATCGAGGGCTCGGCGGAAAACACCGCTTCCACGGTGTTCGAACGCTACGTCAAGTGTTACAACGTCAATGCACGCACCGTGGAAGCCTCGAAACGCCTGGAGCGCGCGAAGGGAATCCTGCGTGAACACGGCAACTGGAACTACCTGAACGGCAACGGCAGCCTCGTCAAGCTGAACAACGGCATCGAGTTCGCCGCCATGTATTTTGCCATGTTGCTGGCGTTGCTTATGATCGGCGGCGGTCGTTACCTGAGCCTGGACTACTATCTGGGCCTCTGGCTGAACCGGGAACGATAGGGTTCCGTCGGCAATCGTACGAAAACAAGGAAATCAACGTTCAATGATGCGCCCGCTGTATTTCATCCTGATGCTGTTCCTGGCCGCCTGCGCGTCAGCGCCCGCGCCCCTGCCGCAACCAGCAGCTTCCCACACGGTCATTTCCAGCCCCAACGACGATCGCCAGTACCGGTACGTGGAACTGCCCAACCGTCTGAAGGTGGTGCTCATTGCGGACGCCGCCAGCGACAAGGCCGCGGCGGCGCTCACCGTGTTCCGCGGCAGCGCGCACGATCCGAAAGCGTATCCGGGGCTGGCCCACTTCCTCGAACACATGCTGTTCATCGGCACCGGGAAGTACCCTGAAGTGGACGGCTACCAGCAGTTCCTCTCGGCGCATGGCGGTTCCTCCAATGCCTATACGGCGGACGATCACACCAACTTCTTCTTCGATGTGGCGCCCGATCGCTTCCCGGAGGCACTGGACCGCTTTGCGCAGTTTTTCATCAGCCCGCTCATGTCCGCGGAATACGTGGACAGGGAAAAGAACGCCGTGGATTCGGAATACCAGATGCAGCGCAAGGACGATGCGTGGCGCTCCCACATGGCCGGCATGCTGCTCATGAACCAGCAGCACCCCATCACGCGCTTCAATATCGGCAATCTGGACACCCTGAAAGGTGACGTGCGCGGCGCCCTGCTCACCTTCTTCGAATCGCACTATTCGTCCGATCAGATGGCGCTGGTCGTGCTGGCGCCGGACAGCCTGGACGACCTCGAAGCGCTGGTACGCGAGCGCTTCAGCGCCATCCGCGACAAGCAGCTCGGACCGGACGATCCCGACGTGCGGGTCTACGACGAAACGCTGCTGCCGGCGCGTATCGACGTGAAGCCGGTACAGGAAATCCGTGAGATCAGCTACGCCTTTCCCGTGCCCGCGCTTCGCCCCTGGTACCAGCTCAAGCCTGAAGTCTATATCGCCAACCTGCTGGGCCATGAAGGCGAAGGCAGTCTGTTCGCCACCCTGAAGGCACTGGGGTGGGCGACCGGGCTGAGCGCGTCTTCGAATGACCTGGACGTGGACGAGTCCGAGATCACCGTGAGCATTGCCCTCACTGAGGAAGGCGCGCGCCATCTCGACGAGATCAGTGGCTACCTGTTCGCCGCGATCGATCTCATCCGGCAGGAAGCGCCCCAGGCGTGGCGACAGCATGAGCTGGCGCTGGTGGGCGAACTCGGCTTCCGCTTCATGGAAAAGGGCAGCGCCCTGCGCACCGTGTATGCGCTGGCGCCGGTACTGATGCGCTATCCACCCGAAGAGATGCTTCGTTACCGCTACATCGCCTCCGGATTCGACCCCGCGCTGGTGCAGCGCTACCTGTCTTTCCTGCGACCAGACAACGTGGCCGTGGAGGTGGTGCTACCCGAGGCGCAGACCAACGCCGTGGAGCCCTGGTTCAATGTCGACTACGCGCTGAAGCGTGGTCCCATCACCGTGACTCCGCCCAGGTCGCAGGGGCGCACTGCCCTGTCGTTGCCGCCGCCCAACCCCTTCCTGCCGGAAAATCTGGAACTGGTGGAAGGCGAAGACGGCCTGCGGGAGATCGACGACTCCGCCGCCGTGGATTACTGGCTGCACACGGATACCACGTTCGGCGTGCCCAAGGCCAACATACGCTTCAATCTGAACCTGGATGGCGGCATCACCACGCCTCGGGATCACGCCGCGGCACGGCTCTATGCGGACCTGGTCGCCGACGCCGCAAATCAGTGGGCGTACGCAACGCTGCTGGCCGGCATGAACGCCAACGTCTCCGCGCGGCCGGCAGGCTTCCGCTTCGACATCACGGGCTACGCCGACAAGCAGCTCGAACTGGCCGATCGCGTGGTGGCGTTGTTCGCGACGCTGCACATCGATCCGGCTCGCTTCGATATTCTCAAGCAGGACCTGCTGCGAACGCTCGAGAACAGCACCGACGACAAGCCCTACCAGCAGGTCATGGCCGCGGTGGGAACCAGCCTGCATGGCAGTGTCTGGCCGGACGCGGATGTGGCAGGGGCATTGAAAGCGCTGACACCGGAAGACCTCGATGCCTGGCGACAACAGCATCTGGCCAGGGTGGGCTTCCTGGGTCTGGCACACGGCAATGTCGAGCAGTCCAGGGCCGATGCCATCCTGGCTGCCGTGGAAAGGCACCTGCACGTCGACAAGGTGAACAACGCACTGCCGGAGCCTGCGGCTCTGCGTCATGCCGCATCCATCGAACTGCCGATCGATCACGACGACGCGGCCATTGCCGCCTATATCCAGGAACCGGACCGGCGCTGGCGAACACGCGCGCTCAGCGCTCTGGGCGCGCACCTCATGCAGCAGGCCTTCTTCACGAGCCTGCGCACGGAACAGCAGCTTGGCTACGTGGTGGGTATGGCAGCGCAGACCATCGACCGGCAGCCGGGACTGCTGATGCTCGTGCAGTCGCCCTCCGCCGGCCCCGACGCCATCGTGAAGGCCATCGATACGTTTCTGGTCGACCAGGGCGAGGTGATCCGCGCCCTGTCCGCTCAGCGCTTCGACGCCAGCCGCGAAGGCTTGCTGGTGAAGCTGCTCGAGGCGGACAAGAATCTGGGCGAGCGCACGGAACGCTACTGGAACGATCTGGACGAGGGCATCACCACCTTCGATTCACGGCAGCGGCTCGCCGATGCCATTCGCGCCCTGACCCAGGAAGACGTGGCGGCCTGGGCAGACGCGCTGCCCCGGCGCTTCAGGGAGGAAAGCCTCATCGTCTCGGCGCGAGGCAAACACGAAGCCCTGCCGCCGCACGGACGGGCGTTCAGGGATGTCGCGGACTTCAAGCGGCATCAAATTCCCGTTGATACGGCGGCAACGAACGGAGCAGCAACGCCCCATACCGCTGGGTGACGATACGCCGGTCCAGCAGCGTGATGCGGCCGTGATCCTTCTCGTGCCGCACCAGGCGCCCGCAGGCCTGCACCAGTTTCACCGCCGCGTCCGGCACGCTGATCTCCATGAACGGATTGCGGCCGTTGAATTCGGCCCATTCCGCGGCAGCCTGATCCACGGGGTCGTCCGGCACTGCAAATGGCAGCTTGGCGATGATGACGTGGCGGCAGTAGTCGTCCGGCAGGTCCAGCCCTTCGGCAAAGCTGGCCAGTCCCAGCAGATAGCTGGGCTGGCCGTCGTCCACACGTTGCCGGTGGGCGTCCAGCAGGGCCTGCTTCGACGCCGCGCCCTGCACATGCAGGCGCCCGGCCAGCCGCGCGGGCAGCAGTTCCAGCACCCGCCGCATCTGCCGCCAGGAGGCAAACAGCACCAACGCGGAACGTTCCTGTTCGAGTAGCGCCGGCAGCATTCCGGCAATTTCGATATTGTGTGCGTCCGCCTGTCGCGGATCAGCCTGCATGGCCGGCACACGAAACGTTACCAGGTTCGGATAGTCGAACGGGCTGGGAATACAGAGCGTGGCCGCGGTACTGTCGAGGCCCGCACGCTCCAGGAAGCGCTCCCAGCGCCCGGCCACGGTCAGCGTCGCACTCGTGCACACCGCGCCGAAACAGCGGTTCCACAATACTTCCCTGAGCAGTGCACCCGGTTCGATGGGCGTACTGATCAGTTCGTGATCCTCGCCGCTTAGATTCACCCAGCGGGCGTGCATGTCCGCGGCGGACGCGCCAGCATCGATACGCTCCGGTGCACCGGCGTAATCGGATAACACGGCGATCACGGCCTCCGCGCGGGCAAGCAGCTGCCCGGTGACGGCGAGCCAGTCGTCCGCTTCATGGCGATTGGGCCAGTCCACCTCACCCTGCGAGACTTCCGTAAGCTTGTCCTCAACGCGCGCGAGCGCCGCCTCCACGTCGCGCATGGGCCGCAGTGCCGCGTCACTGGCGGCAGCCAGCGTGGCCGGTACACAACCCAGTGGGAAGCGGTAGGTGGCCAGCGAATCGTCACGCGCCTGGAACGGCAATGGCGCTACTTCGCTGATCAGCATGGACAGCCCTTCGGCCGTGTCCGCGGTGTCCTTTGCCAGACGTGTCACCAGGTTGAGCAGTTCCGCCGGTCGTTCGAACCGCTGGGTCATGGTACCCACGGTGGTGTTCACCTGATCGAACCAGGTCATCGTGCCCTTCAGGCGCGCACGCGCGGAGAAGTGATTCTGCGTTTTCTCCGGCAGATGGTGCGCTTCGTCGAACACGTAGATGCTCTCCTCCGGCGCCGGCAGCACCACACCGCCACCCAGACCGAGGTCAGACAGCACCAGGTCGTGATTGGCGACGATCACATCCGTTCCGGTGAGGTTGTTGCGTGCCTTGAAGAACGGACAGGACTGAAAGTAGGCGCACCGCCGGTTGGTGCAACCCCGGTGATCCGTGGTGATGGCCTGCCATTCCTCGTCCGCGATACCGTCGCGCCAGGCGTCGATCTCGCCATTCCAGGAACCATCACCGAAGGCGTAGAGCATGGCCTGGTAGGTATCGCCCGCCCCCCGCGCCGGCGGCTCGAAGAGTTGTTCTACCTGCCGGTCCGCTGGTTTGAGCGCATCGTCCAGCCGCTTCAGGCAGACATAGCGGCGACGCCCTTTAGCCAGCGTGTAGCTGAAACGGAGACTGGAGTGCTGCTGCAGATCCGGCAGATCGCGCAGCACCACCTGCTCCTGCAGAGCCACAGTGGCGGTGGAGAGGATGACCTTCTTGCCCAGGGTTTTCGCCACCGGAATCGCGGCCAGGCAGTACGCCGCCGTTTTGCCGGTGCCCGTGCCCGCCTCCACGGCGGTGAGCCGAACGGCGGGATCGCACAGGCTGCGTGCGATGTGGGCCACCATCTCGCGTTGCCCCCGCCGCGCCCGGAAATCGCGGGACGACAGCCAGCTCGAGTAGGCGTCCTGGATGTCGGCCTTCAGCGAATCCGTGAGTTCGAACATGTTTTAAGTCTAACCCGCGCCGATCGGCGCGCGGTGCGACATCAGATGCACTCCAGCAGCGTTTCCACCCGCCCGTCCCGGAGCGCGCCGCGATCGAGGCGCACGTACTCCATGGCGTCCACGATCTCCGCCTGGCTGTGCGGATGACCGGGCATGGCGCGTCGCACCGGTCGGCGGACCAGGGTCTCGGGATCGGCCACCGAGTAACGCCAGGGCGCCATGTCCTGATTGGCATGCATGGCGGTGAACATATGAATCTGGCTGCCCAGATGCAGATAGCCCTGCAGGATGCGGGAGAACAGTCTGAGCTGATCGAAGGACAGATAGTTCGGGTAGTCCCACAGCAGACAGTAGTCGATTACGCCATCGCCAATGAACGACAGGCGATCCTCGAACACCGCTGCGGCCACCGCCATGTCTGTGCCGGGCGGCGGCACGCACAGGTTGTCCAGCAGGTCCGCGCAGTACACCCGACAGCGATAATCGGACAGCAGCGCGATGGTCTCCGGCATGCCACCGGCCAGATCCAGCACCGTAAATGGCTCATCGGTCCTCAGTTCATCGAACCAGCGGACGAGCAGCGAGCCTGCCTCGCGGGTGGCCTGCATCGGCAATGACCTGCCGTCCACCCGGGCGGACAACGGCGACGTGGCGGACATCGTCAGTTTCCGCCGTGATTCAGGACACCGCCCGCGATACCGCGTCCTCCACCGTACTGTTGCCGCGACGGGTATCGCGACCTGCCGGCTTCTCGGCGCCCTTGCCTTCGAAGTCCATGTCGATCATGCCCTTGAAACGGGCACCGTCCTCAATGATGACGCGCGGCGCGGTGATGTTGCCGCGCACCCGGCCGGAACTGGCTATGACAACTTTTTCCAGCCCGACGACGTCGCCGACCACTTCACCCTCGATGCGCACCAGCTTGGCGGTGAGATTGGCGTGCGCCTGCCCGCTGTTGCCGATGGTGAGGTCGTGTTTTTCCAGCCGTATAGCGCCTTCGACGCGCCCTTCCACCAGCAGGTTTTCACCCCCGACGATGTCGCCGGACACCTGAATGGTGGTGCCGATCACCGCGGGTCGCGCACCCTGGTTACCGCCCATCGCCGCCTGTGCCGGCCGGACGGGCTCGCTATCACGCAACGTCACGGAGGCGACGTTGACCGGGGTCTCCTGCTGATTCTTTTTCTTGTCGAACATTGCCACTGGTGATTTCCCCCAAGGATCGTTTCCGGGCGCGAGTTTAACGCGGCCCCCGAAGGCAATGCACCGTGCAAGACGCAAACAGGCTGCCGATCGAGGCGGCCGGCGTGGACCTCAGGCTTCGGTCGATTCCAGGAACGCGAGGAAGGCTGTCTCGTCGATGACGCGCACGCCGAGCGCTTCAGCTTTTGCCAGCTTGCTGCCTGCCTCCGCACCGGCCACCACCGTATGCGTTTTTGCAGACACCGAACCGGCCACCTTGGCGCCAAGGGATTGCAGACGGGCCTTTGCCTCGTCGCGTGTCATCGTTGTGAGCGTGCCGGTGAGCACCCAGGTCTGCCCGCTGAGTGGCTGTGGCGCTTCAGCCTGCGGCGCGGATTCCGGCCAGTGCACGCCGGCGGCGCGGAGCGCGGCCACGGCATCCCGGTTCTCCTCCGCCGCAAACCACGTGAGTATGCGCGAGGCAACGACCGGGCCGACATCCGGCACCCTTTCCAGGGCTTCCTGATCCGCCGCCATGAGCCCATCCAGCGTGCCGAAGTGCCGCGCCAGCCCCAATGCCGTCGCTTCCCCGACGTCGCGGATACCCAGCGCAAACAGGAACCGGTTCAACGTCGTTTCGCGACTCCTGTCGATGGCCTGCACCAGGTTGGCCGCGGACTTTTCGGCCAGCCTCGGCAACGCCGCCAGCGTCTGCGCACTGAGCCCGTACAGGTCGGCGGCGCGCCTCACATGACCCTCTTCCACCAGCACGTCGATCAGCTTGTCACCCAGCCCTTCGATGTCCATGGCCCGGCGCGAGGCGAAATGCTTGAGACCTTCCTTGCGCTGCGCCGCACAGATGTTCACGCCACCCGTGCAGCGCGCCACCGCTTCCTCGCCTTCGCGTTCCACCGGGCTGCCGCAGACCGGGCAGCGATCCGGCAATGCCACCGGTACGGCTTGCGGCGGCCGTCTGGACGCAATCACCGCCATGACCTGGGGAATGACATCGCCTGCGCGCCGGATCATCACAGCATCACCCACATGCAGCTCCAGGCGCGCCACTTCGTCCATGTTGTGCAGGGTGGCGTTGCTCACCGTGACGCCGCCGACGAACACCGGCTCAAGACGCGCAACGGGTGTAATGGCGCCCGTGCGCCCGACCTGGAAATCGACCGCCAGCACCGTGGTAGTGGCTTCTTCCGCCGGAAACTTGAAGGCCAGCGCCCATCGTGGGGTGCGGCTGAGCGCGCCCAGAGCCGCCTGTTGCGACAGCGCATTGACCTTGATGACCGCGCCGTCAATGTCGTAGCCGAGCCCGTCGCGCGCGGACTGCAGCCGATGCAGGTACTCCATGCAGGCGGCGGCATCGGTGACCTCCTCGACATGCGGGTTGATGCGAAGACGCCACTTTTTCAGGGTTGCCAGTACCTCCATGTGCGTGAGCGGTTGCCAGTCGCCTTCCACCCAGCCAAGGCTGTAACAGAACATCGACAGTGGGCGTTCGGCGGTCAGCCGGGGATCGAGCTGACGCAGCGAGCCGGCAGCACCGTTACGCGGATTGACCAGCGTTTTGCCAGCGCTTTCGCGCGCGCGCAAGTTGTAGCGCTCGAAATCGGCATGCGACATGTAGACCTCGCCGCGCACCTCGAAGCGCTCGGGAATGCCGTCACCGGCCAGTATCAGCGGTACGCTGTGGATGGTCCGCACGTTCGCTGTGACATCTTCACCGGTCTCGCCGTCTCCGCGCGTGGCCGCCTGTACCAGACGCCCCTGTTCATAGATCAGGGCAACGGCGACGCCGTCGATCTTCGGCTCGCAGGTAAAACTGACGCCGCTCCCCTCGCCCAGTGTGCGACGGGTGCGCGCCATCCAGTCGGCAATTCCTGTTTCGTCCGTGGTCTTGTCAAGCGAGAGCATGGCCTGGCGATGGCGCACGCTGCGGAACCCCGCCTGGGGTGCGGCACCGACACGTTGGGTTGGTGATTCCGATACGACAAGTTCCGGATGCTCGGCTTCAAGCCTGACCAGCTCGTCGTAGAGGGCATCGTACTCGGCATCGGAGATTTCCGGTGCATCCAGTACGTGATAGCAATGGAGATGATGGTCGATGCGGCGCCGCAGGTCCCGCGCCCGTTGCGCCGCATCCGTCATGGCCGCGTGTCAGGCCCGACGCGGCGGCGTTCGACGCCGTGCGTATTCGGCAACCATCGTCTTGTAGTGGTCCAGCGTCTGGTTGGTGATGATCGACCGGTTTTCGTCGCGCATCTCCCCGCCCAGGCTCGCCTTGATATTGGCGGCGACCCGACGCATGTCTTCAAACGCCGCCACGGGATTGGCCTGTTCGTCCAGCCGCACGAAAAGCACGACACCGCGCGATCGGGTGCTGTCGAGTTTCGGTTCAGAGACGTCGAAAGTACCCGGCGGCTCCGCGTTGGCGACACTGAACACCGCAGACTGCCCGGGCGTATTGATCCGGCTGCTGCGATGGTAGATGTTCATTTCGCCGTAGTTCAGACCATTGCGTTTCATCACGTCCAGAATCTGCCGGCCGGTGAAAGTCTCACCGTTGCGACCGATGACGTATATGGTGACAACGGATTCCCGAAGCTCGGCTTCATCCCGCTGACCGTTGGCATCGCCTGCTTCCACGGATGCCGCCGTTTCCGCATCCGCGGTTCGGGCAGGCGCCCGCTTGACCACCGGTTTGGCGTCCGGCGCGATCATCACACTCTCAACCCGATCGCGCAGCGTGCTTTCCCCGCCGTCCGCTTCCCGGCTGGTGCGCGTGGAGCGCTGACCGCGCGCTCCCTGTGCATAACCGCCGGCGTGTTTCGCCACGCCAACCGAATCAAAACCCTGACCGTTGGTTCGCAGCGTTTCCGACGCGGTTGGTCTTGGCTTCGGCCCTCGCACGGGACGGTCCGGCGTGCGTTGCTCGGTGGGGGCGCTACCAAGCAACTCTTCGTGCATGGCATTGGCTTCCACATCGGAGACAGCAGGACCATTGCCCACGGCATCGATGAGAATGGGCTCGCCCTTGACCAGGCGCCAGCCGCCACCGGGCAATTCGCTGAGCGAATCATCGTAGGCCTGGCTGGCAGTCGTGCCCACGCCAGGCTCGATCGCCATGCGCAGGCCGCCCCGTTTCGAACGCCATGTGATCCAGAAGCCGTGCAGCACCACGGCAATGATCAGCAGGCCTCCACCGATGAGAATCAGTGTCTTGATATCCATCTTGTTCCAGCGGCTCCTTCGGTCGCACCGTGCGACCGGGACACGTTCACTTCACACCGCAGCCAGGGCAACGGCCTCCCCGACGTCAACGCTGACGAGGCGGGATACTCCCGGCTCGTGCATCGTGACACCCAGAAGATGATCCGCGGCTTCCATGGTCAGTTTGTTGTGTGTGATCACCACGAACTGCACTTCGGACGACATCTCCTTGATCAACTCCGCATAGCGGTTGACATTGGCATCGTCGAGAGGTGCATCCACTTCGTCCAGCAAGCAAACGGGGCTTGGGTTGAGGTGGAATATGGCAAAGATGAGCGCTATGGCCGTCATTGCCTTTTCACCGCCCGACAGCAAATGCACACTCGCGTTGCGTTTGCCCGGTGGTCTCGCCATGAGCGAAACACCGGTATCGAGCAAGTCCTCCCCCGTCAGTTCCAGGTAGGCGTGTCCTCCGCCAAACACTTTCGGAAACAGTTCCCCCAGACGCTTGTTGACTGTTTCGAAAGTTTCTTTGAATCTGGCTCGAGTCTCCCGGTCGATTTTACGCATGGCTTCGCGCAATGTCGCCAGGGCCTGTTCCAGATCGTCGTTCTGTGCATCGAGATAGGCCTTGCGTTCCGATTCCGTGCGGAATTCATCAATGGCCGCAAGATTTATGGCACCCAGGCGTTCGATGCGCCGCTGGATGCGGTCCAGGTTTTCCTGCCACGCGGGCTCGCTGGCGTCGTCGGGCATGGCTGCCCTTACTGCCTCGAGTTCGCGCCCGGTACTCTGGATCCGTTCGAGTAGATTGGCCTCCTGCACCGCCAGCCCTTCCCGGGCGATACGCGCCTGTTCCAGATTGGCCCGCAACCCCTCCGTGGCAGCTTCAGTACCATGGCGCGCGGCTTCCAGCGCCCGCACGCCGTTATCGATTTCCTCCAGCGCCAGGCGAATGGTGCCTAGTTCGGTTTCCACCTCAGCCCGCCGGCTCAGCTTTTCCTCGAGCGCGACACGCAATTCCGGCAACGGATCACGGGTCTGCTCGATGGATGCCTGAAGCTGCTCGCCCTGACGCGCGAAATCGGCAATCTGCGTGGTCAGCCGGGCCAACCCACTTTCCACCGCCGCATGCCGCGAGCGCAGCGCGGCAAGTTCCGTGCTTGCCGCATGAAACGCATCCCGCTCGGTGCGGGCACGCTGACGCGCCTGCGCCACGCGCGCTTCGGTGGCCACCCGGGCCTGGGCCAGTTGCTCCCTTGCCAACGCCTGCTCCACCCGCCGCGCTTCGGCGGTGCGCAGCAGTTCCTGCACCGAGGTGAACCTGGAGGCTTCTTCGGCCTCCTGTGCGGTCAGCTCCTCGAGTTCCTGACGAATGCGGCTGCGCCGGCGCTCCGCTTCCTGTACCTGTACGCGGTACACACCCAACTCCGTGCGTCGCTCACTCAGGTTGGCGGTAAGCGTCGCGATACGCGCCTGCAGGGCATCCCGCTCCGCTTCCAGCGCAACAGTGCGCTCCCGCCCGAGTTCACGCTGCTGCTGCACTTCCTCGAGGGCGGTTTCCGCTTCCTCGACATGCACGGTCAGGGTTTCGATGGCGCGCCCACGGCGGATGATGCCGCTCTGCGCACTTTCTTCCGGCGCCACGGTCAACCAGTCACGCCCCATCCAGATGCCATCGCGGGTGATGATGCTCTCACCGGGTTGCAGTCCCTGACGGGCCTGCATGGCCACCGGCAACGATTCGGCGGCATAAACGCCCGCCAGCAGGGAGCCAAGGTTGCCGCCGTTGCCTCGCAACAGGCTGGCTAGACTGGGCAACTCGCCGCCAACCCGGGATTCCACGGTCTCCGGCTGCCGTGTGGCTTCCACCAGCGCCAGATCACTGGCGGTTTCGATCACCAGGTCGTCGGTGAACGCAGCGAGGTCATCGACAACCACACCGTGCAGGAAAGCCCCGAGCACCGTCTCCACCGCGCGCTCCCAGCCTGCCACGACCGCCAGGTTTTCGCCGATGCGATCACGCTGCGACAGACCGTGCGCCACCAGCCATGCTTCGTGCTTGGACTTGTCACGACCGAGCGCCGCCGCCTGCACGGCTTCCAGACTGGTCAGTTCCTGACGCAGCGACTGCAACCGGCCGCGCGCCGCCTCGATGCCGCGCTCGAGATCGCGGGTGGCGTCCTGACTGAACGTGATGTCCTGACGCCGTTGCTCCAGCTGCGCACCCAGCTCCGCCAGCTGCTCCTCGATCTGCGCAATGACAATCTCGAGCTCCTCAATCCGGCCGTCCGCGTGCGCGTCGCTGGGATCCTCTTCCGCGGCCAGCACCTGCCGGCGCTGCCGGTGACGTTCGATGAGCTGCTGCAGATGTTCCAGGCGACTGCCCTGCACATCCACCTGTCGCATCGCTTCGTTGTAGCGTTGACCCACCTCTTCCCAGCGCTTCTGGTCATCGCGCTGCGCGGCTTCCGCGATGTCGAGATCCGCCTGTGCCTGCTCATCCGCCTGCCGCGCCGCCGCGACCCGCGGCTCCCCGGTCGCAATATCCGCGGCCAGCGTGGCGAGCTGCTCTTCGTCCGTGCTGCGCTGCGCCTGCATCTCGCCGGCCCGGCGCGTCACACCTTCCAGGTCCAGCTCCAGCTGGCTGACCCGTCGGGTGCTGAACTCGATGCGCTCCTCGTCGCGGGAGATTTCCGCGCCAACCTGATAGAACGCTCCCTGCACACGGTTGAACCCATGCGTCATGTCCGCATGCGCTGCGCGCTGCGTTTCGATCTCACTTTCGAGGCGCCGGTGTTCGGCGTTGGCCGCCTCGAGCGCCACCCGACCTTCCTGTATGCGCGTATCCAGCTCGGCCAGCTGTACCGCCAGGGTGTCGTAGCGCAACGTATACAGTTCCGCGGCAGTACGGCTTTCCTCGTCCTTCAGTTCCCTGTAGCGCTCCGCGGCCTTCGCCTGCCGCTGCAGGCGGTCGAGCTGCTTGCCCAGCTCCTCGCGGATATCGTTGAGGCGCGCGAGATTTTCCACCGTATGCTTGATGCGGTTTTCCGTTTCCCGCCGCCGTTCCTTGTACTTGGATATCCCCGCTGCTTCCTCCAGGTAGCCACGCAGCTCGTCGGGCTTGGCTTCCACGAGCTGGCTGATCATGCCCTGCTCGATGATGGAGTAGCTGCGCGGACCGAAGCCGGTG
This sequence comes from Pseudomonadales bacterium, assembly GCA_024234635.1. Classification (GTDB taxonomy): domain Bacteria; phylum Pseudomonadota; class Gammaproteobacteria; order Pseudomonadales; family Azotimanducaceae; genus SYFY01. Next base: position 19,847 of record JACKNX010000018.1, read on the forward strand.
CCCAGGAAGACGTCCTGGATGTCCCGACGCCGACACTTCTGCCCGTTGAGGAAATAGTTGGACTGGCTGTCGCGGGTGACCTCGCGACGGATCGCGATCTCGGCATAAGCGGCATACTGGCCACCCACTCGCCCGTCGCTGTTGTCGAACTGCAGCTCGATGCTGGCCGACACTGTGGGCTTGCGCGCAGAGGAGCCATTGAAGATCACGTCCGTGATGTTCTCGCCACGCAACTGCTTGGCGGAGCTTTCGCCCATGACCCAGCGTACCGCATCAATGACGTTGGATTTGCCGCAGCCGTTGGGGCCGACGATGGCGCTCAGTTTCCCGGGAAAGCTGACCGTGGTGGCGTCAACGAACGACTTGAATCCTGCAAGTTTTATCTGCTTCAGCCGCATGAAGCGCGCCAATCACCGAGTCGGGAGAAGCGTGCAAGTCTAAAGGAAAGCTCTGCCCATGCGCACCGGGGGCCCGGAAAAAAGCGGACTTTTTTCAGCCCGCGGCCGCAGGCGGGTGCAATTCGACACCGAGACTGACCGCCTCTGGCATGTCGCGGGTGACGATGGGCGCGGACTGCCATTCCCAGTCGCCCGGCTGCGACGTTGGTTGCCCGGTGAGACTCAGGCGCACCACCACTTCGACCTGCTCCGCGGCGGACAGCGGATTGGCTGGATTCATCGACGCGAGGTCATCCAGCCGCACCGCAAACGGCAGCATCGACGCCGGCCGTCTGGCCACGGCGTAGGGCATGCCGCCGCCCACGGGACGGGCAACCACGAACACGGTGGCGTCCGCAGGCGTCGCGGCACCGGCGGATACCGCCACGTCGATCGTGGGCAGTTCCACAGGCAGGTGCGAGCGGACCTGCTCCATGAAGGCAAGCAGGCTGGCCTGGGATCGCGGGTCACGCAGACCGCCCTGGGCTTTGTTCAGGAGCCGCATGGACTCCTTGAAATCGCCCATGCGGGCGTAATGCACACTCAGCAGCTGAAGCACCGGCCCATTGGCGGGATCCGCGGCCAGAATGCGCTGCGCGAGCTTTTCACTCTGTTCGTCCAGTTCGCCATCTGCCGCCAGATACCGCGCCTGTAACCAGTAGGTATCGACGGACGGATCTTCCCCGACGAGCGACGCCGTGCGCGAAAAAGCCTCCGCGGCCAGCGCGTAACGCTGCTGCTTGAGCAGCACATGGCCGTACAGATACCAGCTTTCCGCATCATCGGCGCGCCGGTCCACCCGTCGCTGCAGGACCTCCCGCCAGCGATCCAGTTGCGGGTCGTCGTCGGCAAGCGACATGACCGCGCTGGCTCCCCGCACTGCATCGGCATCCGGGTCCCCCACCTTGAGATAGACTCCAGCCGCAAGCACCGGCGCCAGCAAGCCGAGCACCAGCGCGGGCCAGCGGGGACCAGCGACCCGCTCCGCGCCAGCCGTCGCATCCGCCACTTCGTCCAGCAGCGAGGCATCCAGTTCCCGGCGGAGCGCGCCGGCGGTATCACCGTCGGCGGCAGCCGCTTCGATTTCGGCGTTCAGTTCGCCACGTCGCTGCTGATACAGACCGGCGAGCAGGCGACGCCGGTCGAACCGGCTTTCCCGTCCGGCACGCAGGGTCGGCAGCACGAACAGTGTGAGGGCCACCACCGCGAGCAGGCCGCAGAAAAGGACAAAGGTGGTATCGGTCAACGCACTTCCTCGTCAAGCGCCGCCAGCCGGCGCTGCTCGTCGGCGTCCAGGGCGTCAAGTTCCGGGCGTCTGGAGATGCCACGCAGCAGCATGAAACCAACGATCAGCGCAAGCGCCGGCAGCGCCCACAACACCACGGTCATGGGCCTGAAAGGCGGGTCATAAAGCACGAAGTCACCGTAGCGATCCACCAGGTACTGACGGATATCGGCATCGCTCATGCCCTTCTCGACCAGCAGTCGGTACACCGTATTTCGCAGGTCATGGGCGATCGGCGCATCACTGCCCGCCAGGTTGGTGTTCTGGCACTTCGGGCACCGCAGTTCGTCGATCAGGCCGTAGTACCGCGCCTCCAGCGCCGGATCGTCAAACTGGTGCACTTCCACGGTGGAGGCGGCACGGGCGATACCCGCCACGCAGAAAAACAGGAGGGCGAACGCAAATCCGGAACGCGTCACGAGGCGTCCTCCATGGCGGCAAGTCGCGGCGCAATCTCCGCGGCCCAGACCTGCTCGTTCACATCACCCACCCGTTTGTAGACGATGGTGCCCCTCGCATCGAGCAGGAAACTCTCCGGCGCCCCGTAGACACCAAGCTCCACGCCGATACGCCCATCGGCATCCAGCAGATTGAAACTGTAGGGATCCCCGTAGCGGTCGAGCCAGCGGCGCGCCGACGCCGGGTCGTCCTTGTACACGATGCCCACGATTTCCAATCCTTCGCGCGCCTTCAGTGTTTCCAGAAACGCGTGTTCGGCCTTGCAGGTGGGACACCACGTGGCCCACACGTTCACCAGCAACGGCCTGCCGAGAAGCGCTGTTCGATCCGCCAGTTGCTCCGGCGCATCCAGACGGGGTGCCGAGAACGGGGGAAACGGTTTGCCAATGAGCGGCGATGGCAGCACCGCCCTGTCGCCCAGCCCGAACCCGATGTAACCAAGCGCAACAATGACGACAAACACGCCAAGCGGGACAAAAAAACTCATGCGGTTCATGCGGGCGCCCCCCCGGCGGCGGCCACACCGGCCCGCGCGGCGACCCGCAACCGGTAACGCCGGTCGAGAATAGCCAGCCCACCGCCGGCGGCCATGATGATGGCGCCAAACCAGATCCAGCGGACGAAGGGTTTGATGTGCACGCGTACCGCCCAGGCCCCGGCTTCCAGGGGTTCACCGAGGGAAATATAGACATCGCGCAGGAAACCCGGGTCGATGGCGGCTTCGGTCATCATGTTGCCGCCGGCGACATACCGGCGTTTTTCGGGCCGCAGCATGAACTCACGCCCGTTCTCGGTGATGGCAAACTGGCCGACCTGCGCCACGTAGTTGGGCCCACGGCCATCCTCCACGCTCACGAAACGGATCTGCCTGCCTTCACGTTCCACCGTATCGCCAGGGTGCATCGCGAGATCTTTTTCGGACGACAGTTCCACCGTAAGCGCGACACCCGCCACCGACATCGCGAAACCAACGTGGGCAATGCACATGCCGAGCCAGGCAACGCCAGGACGGTGTCCCGAACGCAGCTTGCGGACGAGGTCCGCCGCGTGCGAGGCGACAATTGCAATGGCCAGCACCACCGCCACCATGGCTGCCAGGCGCGGCAGATCAAATGCGCCCCAAAGCGCGATCACCGCGCCGAGCCCCAGCACGCCTGTTGCCACGAGCGGCCAGCGCAACAAGGCAACGATGCGCGATGGCGCCGTACGTTTCCAGTTGACGACCGGGGCGAGGACCAGCAGGGCGCAGAGCAGCAGCATCAATGGCACGAACAGCTGATTGAAATAGGGTTTGCCCACCGACAGCTTGTCACCGGTGATGGCTTCGTAGCCGAGCGGCCACAGTGTTCCGGTGAGCACAACACCCAGTGCAACCGCCAGCAGGATGTTGTTCTGCAGCAGGAACGCATCACGACTCAGCCAGTCGAACGAAGCACGGCTGCGCAGCTGCCAGGCACGCGCGCCATACAGGGTGAGCGAGCCACCTACCACCACGGCCAGGAAGATCAGGATGAACATGCCGCGTTCCGGATCGACGGCAAACGCATGCACGGAGGTGAGCACTCCGGAACGCACGATGAAGGCGCCGAGCAAGGACAGCGAGAACGCGGCGATGGCCAGCAGCAGCGTCCAGCTCTTGAAAACCCCGCGCTTTTCCGTGGCGGCCAGCGAATGCACGAGCGCCGTGCCGATGAGCCAGGGCATGAAGGAAGCATTCTCCACCGGATCCCAGAACCACCAGCCGCCCCAGCCGAGTTCGTAGTACGCCCACCAGCTGCCGAGCGCGATTCCGATGGTGAGGAACGCCCACGCGGTATTGGTCCAGGGCCGTGACCAACGCGCCCATGCGGCATCCAGCCGGCCGGACAACAGCGCCGCGATGGCAAACGCGAAGGCGACGGAAAAACCGACGTAGCCGGTATAAAGCACCGGCGGGTGCACCGTGAGACCAAAATCCTGCAGCAACGGGTTCAGGTCCACACCCTCCGCGGGCGTGAACGGCACCAGCCGCCGGAACGGGTTGCTCGTGAACAGCAGGAAGGCGAGAAACCCCACGTTCATGAGCGCCATCACGCCGAGAACATTCCAGCGGAACACCGTCGGCAGATGCGCCGAACGCACGGCAACCGCCAGCATCCAGGTGCACATGATCAGCACCCACAGCAGGAACGAACCTTCGTGCCCGCCCCAGAGCGCGGCCAGCTTGTACATGAAGGGAAGCTGGGTGTTGGAGTGCTCGGAGACATAGCGGACACTGAAGTCGTCGGTGGCGAAGGCGTGCATCAGCAGACCGAACGCCAGTGCGACGAGCACAAACTGCCCCGTGACGAGAAACGGCAGGGCCCGCGCGCCCGTCGCCAGGAGTCGGAACCGCGCCCCCAGTCCAAGCACCGCCATACCGCAGGCCAGCGCAAACGCCAGCACCGCCGCGAAGTGACCCAGTTCGACACTCATTGCGGCCGCTCCATGCCGGCCAGTTCCGGCGGCATGTAGTTTTCATCGTGCTTGGCCAGTACTTCGCGAGCCACGAACACGCCGTCGTCACCCAGACGGCCTTCCACGATCACGCCCTGCCCTTCTCGAAACAGGTCCGGCAGGATACCTTCGTACTGCACCGTGAACTGCGCCGCCTGGCGATCCGTCAGCACGAACGTGCTCAACAACTGGCGGCGTTGCCAGCTGCCTTCCAGCACCATGCCGCCCGCGCGGATATTGCGGTCGTGCGGCGCCTCCCCCGACGTGATCTGACCGGGCAGGTAGAACATGTTCACGTTCTTGCCGAGGCCCAGAAGCACCAGGCCGATGACCAGCGCGCTGCCAAGCGCCAGGGCCAGTACCAGGTACAACCTGCGCTTGCGTGTGGGATTCACTGGGATTCGTTCTCCTGTTCCGCCGCCACATCGGCGGCAATGTCTCGCAACGCCCGCCGGAACGCCATCCGGGTGCCGATCACCAGCAGGAGGAGCGTGACGAAACTGCTGCCATAGGCCAGCCAGACGTACAGACCATGCCGTCCCATGCTGGCCCATTCGCTGAACGCTTCAACGGACATCGGGCCTCCGTACCAGTTCGACCACCCAACTGGTGTCGCGTTCCCGCCGCAGGATTTCGGTGCGCATGCGGGCGATCATCACATACCCGAACAGGCAGTACATGCCGATGACGTTCACCAGCAGCGGCAGATACATCACCGCAGGCATGTTGATCCTGCGCATGGAAAAGGTTGAGCCCTGGTGCAGGGTGGTCCACCACTCCACCGAATACTTGATGATCGGAATGTTCACCAGGCCGGCGATAGCCAGCACCGCGCAGGCCCTTGCCGCCGACTCCGCCGCCGGAATCGCCTGCCGCAACGCATGCAGACCGAAATACAGAAACAGCAGGATCAGCGTGGAAACGAGCCGTGCATCCGTCCATTCCCACCATGTGCCCCAGGTGGGACGCCCCCATACCGCGCCCGTGAACAGTCCAAGCGCCGTCATCGCCATGCCGAACGGGACGATTGCCACCATGGCGACATCCGCCATCTTCATACGCCACACCAGGAGCACCAGACCCGCCGCACCAAGCGTCATGTAGGCACTTTGCGCCACGATGACGGTGGGTACATGGATATAGATGATGCGGAAGCTGTCGCCCTGCTGATAGTCCGCCGGCGCCCAGACCAGGCCCCACACGGACCCGACCGCAAGCAGCACGAGGGCGGCAATGCCGAAGCCGGTCTGCCAGGGCGCCATCATTCCATAGAACCAGCGTGGCGAGCCCAGGCGATGCCAGGTGGTGGTGATCCATCCCATCTCGTTGCTACTGCTCCAGGCTGACCTTGAGACCCGCGCTCACCGCGAACGGAGCCGCCATGATACTGGCCACGCTGAGCGCTGCCAGCCAATAGATCGCCGGACCCGGCGGATCGCCATCCAGCGCCCGGTTCACGACGCTGACGCCAAAAATAAGTACGGGAATGAGCATCGGCAGCACCAGCAAGCCCAGAATCGCCCCGCTGCGGCGGATGCCGACCGTGACCGAGGCGCCGATGGCACCAATGAAACTTACCGCCGGTGACCCCGCCAGAAAGGCCAGGAACAGCATGGGCAGTACCTTCGCGGGCAGGTTCAGGGCCAGCCCGAGCAGAGGGGAACACAGCGTGATGAGCGCACCGGTGGCCAGCCACTGCACCAGCAACTTCCCAAGCACCGGTGCCACGGGCGACTGCGTGATCAGAAACATTTGCTCCAGACTGCCATCGTCATAGTCGCGACGGAACATACCGTCCAGTGCCAGCATGTTGGTGAGTAGGACCAGGGCCCACAACACCCCCGCCGCATGTGCGCGCAAATTCTCGGGTCGGCCGTCCAGCGCCAGCGCGAACAGCAGGACCGTAAGAAACAGAAAGACAAGTGGATTGAGTACATCGGTGCGGGAGCGTGCAAGCAGCAGCAGCTCGCGGCGGATCTGGCCACCCAGGGCGCCGCTCATGCCCGCCTTCGCATCAGCGGGGCGGGATGGAGATCGAGCGCGCGGCTGGCAGGCTGCACCGGATTATGGCTGACCACCAGCGCTGCACCACCCCTGGCACAGTGTTCGCGCAGAAGGCCATCCAGCAGGACAACACCGCCCACGTCGAGCGCGGTATAGGGTTCGTCGAGCAGCCACAGATCCGCCGCCGACAGGAGCAGCCGCGCCAGCGCCACCCGCCGCTGCTGACCGGCGCTCAAGCGCGAACAAGGCCGGGGCGCAACGGCGCCCAGCCCCACCCGCTCCAGCGCCTCACGCAGCGACGCATCGGTTGCCGGCCGCTCCATCAGGGTCAGATACCAGCGCAGGTTTTCTTCCGCCGTGAGCGCCCCGGCATTGCCGTTGGCGTGGCCAATGTAGGCAAACGGCGCGCGGGACAGAATGACGCCTTCAGCGGGAAACAGGCCCGCCAACGCCCGGAGCAGGGTCGTCTTGCCAACGCCATTGGGACCACGCAATTCCACGCATTCGCCCGCCTGCACGCAGAGCTCGAGCGGGTCGAACAACAGTCGGCGGTCACGCAGACAGGCAAAGCGGGCAATCTGAAGCAGCGGACTGGGCGGCAATGTGGTGGGCAGTTGAGGCGAGGGCCGCAATTGTAGCGGATGCTGCGAAGCCGGGCAGCGCCATGGCACGCATCCGGGCGGAGGGAATCGGCAACCCCTGACAGGTGTGGCTCCGGTCGCGCAGCGTCCGCCACTGCATCGCCACGCTCACGCCCCTTCCCTCGCGGCTGCTTTCCTGCTGATCGGCCTTTCGTGCTGATCGTCAATGCCGCGAACGCAAAGTCGCTTCCGGAACGCATCGACATGCTGGCGCGCAGGACCTGGCACATCCTGCGCCGGGGCTTCCGCTGTTCGCCCTCCTGATGCAGACCCTGGCAGCCACGCCAGCCTCTGGCAGAGAACCCTGTGCGCCTGACACCCTTCGCGCTCGAGCCATCAGGGAGCCATCCACCGTTTGGCGATAAAGGATGCGGGTGGTAGTCTCCGCTGACGCGAACGCCTTGGGAGAGAACAGCGTGCCCGCGTCCGAAAACGCATTCCTGCGCCGATTCAGTCTTTTCGACGACACTACCCGCGAGTGTCCGTTTCCCTATTTCGCCGCCATCCGCCGCGAAGCGCCTGTGTATTTCATGCCCGAGTTGGGTGCCTACTACGTATCGCGCTACGAAGACGTGCGCTATGTGAAGAAGCATCCCGAGCTGTTTTCCAATGACATCTACACGCACGGCGTCACGCGCGGCAGCACGCGCAACATCGCCGAGGAGTACCGGTGCGAACACGGCTGGGCCCGGGTGTCCACGCTGCAGCGCACCGATCCACCGGTACACGGCAAGTACCGGCGCCTGATCAACGACGCCTTCACCGTGGCGCGGGTGCGCCGCATGACGGACTACATCGAAACCGTGGTCAACGATCTGGTGGACGCCTTCATCGACACCGGTCATTGCGACTTCATGCAGGCCTTCTCCATCCCGCTGCCCTGCACGGTCATTGCCGACCAGCTTGGCGTGCCCCGCGAACGGATACCCGATCTCAAACAATGGTCCGATGCCATGCTGGCGCCGGGTGGCGGGTTCGTCAGCGAATCCGAGGCACTGGAGTGTGGACGCCTGGTGGTGGAAGCTCAGCATTTTTTTGCGCAGGTGATTGCCGACCGCCGGACTGAACCGCGCGATGACATCATCACGAGCCTCGTGCAGGCCGAAGTCCGCGACACGCCGGAGGCGCCACCGCGACCGCTGGACATGTACGAGCTGATGGATCTGCTTGACCAGTTGCTTACAGGCGGCAATGAAACCACAACCAATGCCATCGGCTCCGCGATGATGCTCGTGCTCCAGGCACCGGGAATGATGGCTGAGCTGCGCGACAATCCCCCGTTGATCCGTAACTTCATCGAGGAAGCCCTGCGTTTTGAAACTCCGGTGCTGCATCTCTGGCGGGCGGCAACGCAGGACACCGAGATTGGCGGCGTCGCGATTCCCAAAGGCAGCTCCATTGCCCTGGGCTATGCCTCCGCCAACCGCGACGAAGCCGTCTTCGACTCCCCGGAGACCTTTGATCCGGCACGCAGGAAAGCGGGCGCGCACCTGGCCTTCGGTTCCGGTCCCCATCATTGCCCCGGTTCCGCGCTGGCCCGGCAGGAGATCTTTTCGGCGTTCAATATCCTGCTGCATCGCCTGGACAATATCCGCCTCGCGGACCCGAATGACAGCTTCGCCCACGTACCGAGCAGTTTTCTGCGCGGTCTGGCGCACCTGAACATCCGTTTCGACTGTCGACAGCGGTCGCGCTACACCCCGGGACTGTCAGCCTACTGAACAGCCCACGATCCGCCAACCACATGGAGAGAGAACCCGTGCGAATGAAACTACCGATCAGCCTGGCAGCGTGCGCGCTGTCAGCAGCAATTCCCATCGCCGGCCTGGCCGCCGAGAAGGACACGTCAAGCATCATGGACGAAATCATCGTTACCACGAAGCGCGGCACCACGGAGAACGTGCAGACGATGTCCGAGGCGGTAACGGCATTTTCCGGCCCCAGCCTCGAACGTGAATTTGCCGTCACGCTGGAAGACTTCAACCACGCGATTCCCAACGTGCAGCTCGAACACGTCGGCCTGTTCCAGGCAGCGGCATCGTTCACCATGCGCGGCATCGGCACATCGGGTATCGAGAGCTTCGCCGACCCCGCCGTAGCGGTGTTCGTTGACGACGTCTACTACAGCCGCAATGCCACGGCCCTGCTGGATCTCTTCGACATCGAATCCATCTCCGCCTTTCGCGGTCCGCAGGGCGCCCTCTACGGCCGCAATGCGTTTGCCGGCGCCATCGCCGTGCGCACGAAGCGACCGGTCATGGATGAAACCTCCCTCCAGCTCGAACTGGATACCGGCAATGCCGGCCGCCAGAACATCGGTGCCGTAGCCAACTTTCCGCTCGGCAGCAAGGCCGCCTTCCGCGTCGCCGCGAACTATCACGAGCTGGACGGTTTCTTCAAGAACGATGGCGTGGTGCTGGACAGCTACGATCCGGCAACCGCGACGCTCGTGACCCACATCGACGAAAAGAAAAAAGGCGACCGGGAAAACGGTGAGCGATCGATTCTGGTACGCCCTTCGCTGCACGTCGAGCCCAGTGAAAACTGGCGGATCGACGTCATTGGCGAGGTGTGGAAGGACAAGGGCGACGGCACCGCGAACTGGTCGCAGTGCTACCAGCCGGGCAGCCTGCCGCCCCCGCTGGGGAACGGGCCAAGCGGTAATCCCGCGGTACACCAGCTCTTCGGTTTCCCCTGCAAACAGCCCTATGGTGACAGCCGGTTCGGCATTCCCGGCGATGGCAGCGATCCCTTCGAAATCGGTTTCAACCTGCATCCCAACCAGACGATCATGGATATCTGGGGCATCACGGTGGATACCAGCTACGACACCGACGTCGGTACGTTCAGCCTCCTGTTGAACCACCGCAACGTGGACGAGGACATCACCACGGACACCGACGGCTATAACTGGGACGTGTTCTCCAGCTCGCGGTTGCAGACCTTCGAATCCAGCCAGGTGGAACTGCGTTACGCGACCACGCTCAACGACAACATCGACCTGCTTGCCGGCTTCTTCTACATGGAAGACGAGTACGAGGTGCAGCAGTATCTGTGGATCTTCCTCGACAGCGCACTGTTCGGTGGCGGTGGCTTCACCCGCAACAATCCGCAGGTCAGCTACGGCGCCAATTCCCAGAAGCGGTATTCCTGGGCGCCCTATGCGCAGATCGACTGGCATTTCAACGACCAGTGGACACTGGTAGTCGGTGCCCGCTACACCTACGAAAAGAAACACGACGTGCTGGGCATGGCCATCAACGACAGCGTCTGTCCGGCAGGTCAGACGCCGGCAACCGCTGCCTGCAATGGCGCGCCGTTTGCCGGAACCAACCCCGGCAATGCGAAGGACTTCGATCCATCGGTGCGCTTCGGGCCGGTCAGCGAAGACTGGAACGCCTTTTCGCCCAAGGTAGGCGTGGAGTACCAGCTGAACGACACGACCATGTTCTTCGCCAACTGGCAGCGCGCCTTCAAGTCCGGCGGTTTCGTCAACAACGCGGGCACACTGCCGGTGTTCTCGAGTCCCTATGACCAGGAACAGGTGGACAACTACGAATTCGGCGTACGCAGTGACCTGTTTGACGATCACCTGCGACTGAATGCCAACATCTTCTGGGCGGAGTACAAGGATCTGCAGCGCGGCGTCATTCGCGCCGCACCCACGTCAACAGGGCAGGAAACGTTTACCGACAACGCGGCGGGCGCGGAATCCTTCGGGATTGAGGTGGCCTTCGACTGGGCCATCATCCAGGGACTCAACGTGGGCGGCAACATCGGCTACCTGGACATCGAATACAAGGATTTCATCGCCGACCTGACGGGCAGCGGCACCGCCACGGACAACAGCGACCTCGAACTGGTACGCGCCCCCAAGTGGGACATGAGTTTCTACGCCCGCTACGAGTGGGACCTGGCGGATCTCGGCACGCTGACGGCAATGGCGCGCTACAGCTACACCGACGAGATGGAACTGACGACGCCGAACGACGTCGGTTTCCACCGCGACGAACTCGCGACCGTCGACGCCAATCTCACGTGGGAGTCCTCGGATGCGAAGTATCGCTTCGCGCTGTGGGGCAAGAATCTCACCAACAATACGGAACTGCTTGGCGGCACCCCGGTGGCAACGTTGTTCGCCTTTGCCACACCCACTCAGCCGAGGCAGTACGGTGCCACGCTGAGCGTGCGACTCGGCAACTGAATCCAGGTCAACGGGCGGGTGTCCGCGCACCCGCCTTCACGACACGGCCGCACCCAGGGTGCGGCCTTTTTTTTGCCAACCCGAGTACTTGCAGGACATCGTCACGCCAAAGGTACGCGCGACGTCCCGGTACCGCTACAGGACGGGTTCAGTTCGGCCGCGCTGACCCCGGGTCGCCGACGGACGTGACGATCGACCGGAACAGCGACAGCGTTTCCATCTCCCGCCAGGACGAATCGTCCGGCGTCGTCCCGTACCCGCTGTTTGCCGAGAGCTTGACGATGACCACCTTGTGCGTCGGGTTCACGTAGATGAACTGGTTGTACACGCCGATGGCGGAGAACTCGCCTTCATCGCCTGGCGGCACCCACCACTGGTAGCCATAGCCCAGCGGATACGTCGGATCATGCCCAGGCATCACATGTGGCGCATCCGGTGTCACGGATGCCTGCACCCAGTCCGCGGACAACAACTGCTTTCCCTGCGACACGCCACCCAACCGATAGAATTCGCCGAGTTTTGCATAGTCGCGCGCCGTCACCTGCAGACCACCCGCGGCCATCTCCATGCCGGAATCATCAGTGATCCAGTACGCATCGCTTTCCATGCCGAGCGGCTCCCAGAGCTTGCGCTGGGTGTACTCCGCAAGGCTCATGCCGGTGACGGTGCGAAGCAGCCAGCCGAGCGTCTGCGTGTCCGTGGAGTTGTAGTAGTTCACGGTACCCGGCGGATGTTCCCGCTGTAACGTGGCGGCAAACGCATTGAGGGATGCTCCGGAACCGAAAACGCGGATGAATCGCATGATGTCGGACTCCGGATCGCTGTAGTCCTCGTTCCAGCGCGCCCCCGAGGACATCTGCAGAATGTCCTTGATGCGCACACCGTCGTAGGCCGATCCCTTCAAGCCGGCGACGTAGCGTGTGATCGGATCCTCGATGCTGTCGATATAGCCATCCTGCAACGCAAAGCCGATGAGCGCGGAAACGAAACTCTTTCCAACCGACATGGACATCCAGTGCACGTCAGGTCCGCCCGTCAGCCAGTACTGTTCGGTTACAAGCTGACCATCGCGAATCACCAGCAAGGCAGCGGTATCCGTCTCGCGGAGGAAGGTACCCGTGTCGCGCGTGACGCCGGCATGATCATAGGTAGCCGGCAGCAACATCTCCTTGCCCAACGGAAACCGCCGCGGCTGTGATGACGCCGCCAGGTGATGATTCGGAAAGACTTCCGCAAGACGATTGAAGCGTTCGTATTGTTCGGCGCCGGAGAACAGCGACGTGACAAACGCCATGCGCTCGTCGGCTGATTCCTGCGCCGCCTGCGTTGCTGATGCTAACGCTGAAAACAACGCGAACAGCATGAACCTGGCTATCATGATCGGGCGACTACCCACAACTTCCCCCTCGAGTGCGGACTGACCGGCGGCGAGCCTATCACGCACTGGTGGGGTTCGGCACCGCTGCCAGGCTCTTCGCGCGACGCCTCGCCTCGCGCCGTTCGAGCATGCCGATCATGCGCCGATGCCGCTCCTCGGAAATCGGATACCCCCACATGATGATGAGCGCACCCACATAACAGATCACCGGAAGAAAAATGAACACCGCCCGCAGCGCCATGATCTGCTCCGGCCCGTTCTCACCGGCCGCCTGGAAGTCAAAAAATGCCAGCACGTTCAACACAAAACCGGCTGCGAACGCGATAACCGCCTTGTTCGCCAGCGACCACACTGAAAAGAACAGGGCCGTGCGATCTTCACCGCTGCGCAGGCGATCGAGATCCACCACATCCGCCTTCATGGCGGCAGGCAACGCGGAAAAGCTGCCGATCCCTATGCCCAGAATGAAGAACACCACCATCATCCAGTAGAGGTCGCCCTCGCCCAGAAACCAGTAACCCGGCTGGGCGACGAGCGCCGTGGTCATGCCCATCAGCCACGCCTTGCGTTTACCTATCCGCTGGGCGACGCGGTTCCACAACAACACTCCGGCAAGGTTGGCGACATAGAACACCAGCAGCACCATGTTGCTCGCGACGTTGGCCTTGAGCACATGCACCACAAAGAGGATATAGAGCGGTCCGCCAAGCGCCGGCCCGAGCGCCGCCAGGGTGAAGCCGAACATCAGCCGTCTGAAGGGCCCATTGCGCCACATCACCCGCAGCCCCTCACGCAGTGAAATGCGACGGGACTCCATCGGCACCCCTTCCGGCTGCAGTAGCAGAAACGGCACCGCAACAAGCAGCGCCACGGTAGCGCAGAGCGCAATCACGTGCAGCGACTCCGGAACCGCATGGCCATAGCCGAACCACCAGCCCGTAAGCAGGGGCACCAGGATGGCAACCAGCGTGCCGAGAAGGCCCGCCGCCGTGCGGAAACTGGCGATACGCGTGCGCTCGTGGTAACGCGGCGATACTTCCGCACCCCAGGCGTAATAGGGTATGGCAATGAACGTCCAGCCGAGCCAGAGCAGCACAAGCCAAAGGGCAAAGTAGCCGTTGCCGACGCCAGCTCCCGGTACGAACAGCATCCATACCGCCAGCAGCATCAGTGGCGCGCCAGCGAGTATCCAGGGCTTGCGCCGTCCGAGCCGGGACCGGGTGCGATCGCTCAACTGCCCGACCAGCGGGTCGGTGAACACGTCGCTGAAGCGCGCCAGCATCAGAATGGTGCCCACCGCCGCCAGAGACAGCCCCATGTCGCGGCTGTAGAACGGGGCAATGAACAAGGCCATGGGCGTTGCCGCCATGGCGAGGGGACTCTCCATGGCAGCATAAGCCAGCAACTGGCGGTTGGTGAGGCTACGTCCGGCGTTCAATCCTGCGTCCGCCCGTCAACGCGACTTTTCAACGACTCTTCGGCGCGGTCTCACTGCTCAGCCATTTCTCCAGCAGGGCATGGAAATGGCGGATTTTTGTCTCCTGGTACGCGGCATAGATCGTCTCGCCTTTCGGATGTGACTTCAGCCCCTTCTGGATGGCCGCGTGATTGGCGCCGTCCTGATTGAATATCTTCAGCAGATTGCTGCCGAATTCCGCCGCCTTCGTGTAGTCGTCGTCGATATCCAGGAACGTGCACTTTGCCGGTGGCGGCATCGGCTGCCCATCCGGTACCGGAATCATGTACATGACTTCATGCAGGCACTGATCCGGCCGGTCGCCGTCCGGCCGGAAGCGGTAGAAGATGGGGTTCCAGTCCGCCCAGGGGTGCAGGTTGGGAAACACCGTATAGAAGATGGCATCGCACAGATCCGCGTCGCTGATCGCGTCCACCTTGTCGCCCCACTGCGCACGCATGGCATCCCTGCGACGCGCGGCGACAAAGGCGCGATAGGCCTGCCCCGATTCCGTGGGATATTCCATGGGCGTATCTTCTTCCCCTGGAACGATCTTGCCCCCGACCCAGTTGCACATCTGCACATCGGCGTGTTTCACGTCGCCGCAGACGTACTCGGCACCGGCCGTGAACACGCCGGTGCGACCATCCGGCGCGACGGCTTCGACCCGGTTTTCCTCCAGGCGCCGGTAGGTATATCCGCTGAGCATGTGTTTCATGCTCTGGAATGCCTTTCGGTCAGGATAGGCGGACATGTCCGGCGTCTGCAGCCCCGTATGCGGACTTGGCCAGCCGGACGCCGACATGGCGCGCGACAGGTTGCCGAACACGTCGTACTTGGAGTTCACATCCCCGAAGTAACCGAGCAGTTCCGGGTGGGTGGCCACCACGTGGTAGGACTCCATGAACGCTTCCTGGGCAATCTTCCAGTTGCACGGCAGGCGCTTGACGAGATGCGCGGCCTTGAAACGGCGCTGGAACGGAATACCGAAATGGCGGTCGATATCGCCGAGAAAGTGTTCCAGCGGCTCACAGTCCGGGTCGGGGTTGATGAAGACGAAGCCACCCCAGTGCCCCACCCGCAGCGGCGGCAGGGAATATTCCTCCTCGGTGACACTGGGAAAGTCCCAATGCCCCGGCACTTCCTTCAGGCGGCCATCCAGGTGCCAGGACCAGCCATGGAAGGGGCAGCGGAAGACCTTCATCTCCTTTTCGTGTTTGTCGCAGAGCGACCGGCCGCGATGCAGGCAGGCGTTGGGGAACGCCATGACCTTGTCCGGCGTGACCCGCACGATGATGTACGACAGGCCGGCAATATCGTAGACATGCGTGTCGCCAACGTTCGGAATATCCGACTCATGGCAGGCCATCTGCCACACGCGCTTCCACAGGCGCTCCACTTCCCGGTCGTGCTCTTCCTGCGAAAAGTATCGTCGCGCAGGAATGCGGGTGACTCCGGTGGGCAATGGCGAGTTCTCCAGGTAGACCGCAGGTGGTGGCACCCGGTCCGTCGCCAGAATCTCGTCGTAGGAAATGCCATTGGACCGGTTGTGCCCGGTGCGCGTCTCGACCATGGTGATGACTCCCTCTCGCAATACCGTCGATTCTGACGGTTTTTCACCGGGAAATCACCGACCGCTTTGGGCAGTAGGCTCAGCCCACCGGCACCACCCGATAACACGGCCGGTATTCCCCCAGAAGCTTCATGCGCCCCTGCGCCACGAACTGGGTGAGCAGGTTGTCCAGCGCCGTTACCAGTACCCGGTCGCTGGCCAGCTGGAACGGACCGTGCTTCTCGATCATGCGGATGCCGTTCTCCTTCACGTTGCCCGTGACGATGGCGGAAAACGCGCGCCTCAGTTCGGCGATGAGTTCATGCCTGGGCAGATCACGCGACAGTCGCAGCGCCGCCACGCTGTCGTGGGTGACATGAAACGGCCGTTGCTGCGCCACGGGAATGTTCAGCAGCCAGTTGAAGTAGTAGGCGTCACCGTCACGCCGGCGCTGGCGACGGATGCGCCGCATGCTGGCGGTCATGTATTCGCCAACCGCTTCGGCGTCGCCAACGATGATGCGGTAGTGACGGGAGATATCATCACCCAGCGCCGTACGCAGAAAGCGGTCCAGCTCGTCGAAGTAGGCTTCGCTCCCCTTTGGACCGGTAAACACGACAGGCAACTCCACGTGGCTGTTGCGCGGGTCGGTGACGATACCCAGGATGTGGAGAATCTCCTCCACCGTGCCGACACCGCCTGGGAATACCAGGATGACATGACCGAGACGCACGAACGCTTCCAGACGTTTCTCGATGTCCGGCAGTACAACAAGATGATTCACCATCGGGTTCGGCGGCTCCGCGGCAATGATGCCTGGCTCCGAGAGTCCGATGTACCGGCTGTTGTACAGGCGCTGCTTGGCGTGGCCTACCGCCGCCCCCTTCATCGGGCCCTTCATCGCACCCGGGCCGCAACCCGTGCAGATGTCCAGGCCACGCAGGCCGAGGTGGTATCCCACTTCCTTGGTGTATTCGTACTCGCTCCTGGCAATGGAGTGACCGCCCCAGCACACCACGAGGTTGGGCGGAGTGTTCGGCTCGAGCACCCGCGCATGCTTGAGGATCTGGAACACCGCGTCGGTCACCTGCTCAGGAGGCGCGTCCTCGTTGGCCAGCAGATCGGCATACTCGGTACCGACGAAGACGATGTCCCGCAGCACCGCAAACAGATGCTCGCGAATACCCTCCACCATGCGGCCGCCGACGAACGCGGACGACGGTGCGTTCCGGATCACCAGTTTCAGGCCACGCGTGCGCCGCACCACCTCCACCGAAAAGTCGGCATAGCTGTCGAACAGCGCCTTCGCATCGTCCGTCTCGTTGCCGGTATTGAGTACCGCCAGCGCACAGCGTCGAAAGACATCCATCAGATCGATGCGCCGGGCGGTATCCGTCAGTGCCGCCACATCGAGTTGTGAAAGCACCTCCAGCAGCCCGCGTGGCGCAATCTGCGCGTTGATCTTGCCCGGTACAGGTGGGGTGAGTGCCTGGTTCATTACTGGAAAGTGTAGTCCACCCCGGCGTAGAACTGCCTGGGCATGGCGACAAAGTACCGGTCGTTGCCGAAGGCAAAATCCGCGCGATCGGCGTACTTCTCGTCAAACAGGTTCATCACGCGCACAAACAGCCGCAGCCCGGCCATTGCCTGCCATTCACCCCGCCAGTTGACCACCACGTGCCCGTCGTACCGGCTCGTGTTGTCTGCATTGGCGTAGTACTTGCCCATCCAGTTGACATCAAACTCCTGGCGCAGCGTATCCGTGAGACGCCAGCCCCAGCGGGCATAACCCATGAAGCGGGGCGCCGTATCCACGTCGTCACCCTTGTTGATGGTTTCGCCGCCGCCAAGCGCCCGATCGAAGTCGTAACGGTGACGCGCCCATGTCAGAGAAAGATCAACGTCGTGATCTCCAAAGGCATGGCTGGCGCCGAGTTCGAGACCATGCGACTTCGTGCGCCCGTTGCTCACGTTGAAGCCGCTGGAGTCGCGCAGGATCATGTTGCGCGTACGTTCGGCGAATGCCACGACGTTCAGCCAGCGATTGGCATAGCCGGCTTCAAGGGATACAACGCGCTCGCTGTCGAGATCCGCCACGCGCTGACCGGATTGCAGCCGGTAGAGCTCTACGGCCTGCGGCGGCCGGAAGCCGGTGCCCAGGGTGACGTGGGCTCGCGCGTCCGCGTTCAGGTCCACACCCATGCCGAGCCGCCCGGCAACGTTGGTAAAGTCGTCATCGCTATCCGCGGGCCGCGTGTACAGGCAGCCGCCGAAGCCACACGGGGAGCCGTCTTCTTTGGTGTTGCCGTCCAGCGCCAGGTTGTCATAGTCGTACTTCAGCCATTCCGCCCGGGCACTGTGAACCAGGTGGAAGCGCTCCGCGAACCGCCAATCCACGTCATAGAACGCCGCAAGACTTCCGCCATCCACCTCGTAATCGTAGTGAATGCCCTGCGGACGGGTGGCGACGAGAAACGCGGATCCAATGGTGGGATCGCTCTGATCCTCCTTCAAGCCGCCGCTGAACATCTCTCCCTGCAGGCCGGTACGTACGTTGAGTGCGTCGAATCGGAAATCGCGCGTGACAAGCAGTCCGACACTTGTCTGATCGTTGTCCTCCGTCGGCTTTCCGGGCAGGAAATGCTGGATGAACGTCATCATGCTGCGCCGCGCATAGGGGGTGATCGTCCAGGCATCCTTGTCGAACTGTACTGCCACCCTGCCCGACCAGGCATCCCGGTACGCTTCGGGATTGGGGTTGGCCCGGCGCAATGAACCGTGCTTGTATGCATCGGTACCGAGTACATAGCCGCCGGTTTCCTGGTGCAGCAGCGTGCCCGCCAGCGTGGCGCGCATGTGCCAGTCACCCACCATGCCATCCAGCACGGAATTGAGCTTGTACTGCTCGTATCCGGTCTGGTCCTGGTAACCGTCGCTGTTGGTACCGTTGGCGGTCACACCCCAGGCGAAGTCGCCGAGATCGGCGCGCGCATCCACGCGCACCTGGCCATAACCGTAGGCACCCCGCTCGAGACCGACGCGATTGGCTTCCGGCAGCCGGCTCTGCACATTGATGGCGCCTTTCAACGCATTGCCGCCGAGCGCCGCACTGCCGGGACCACGCCACACTTCCAGGGCGCCGGCCTGTTCGACGTTGAGTTCGAAAAGGTTGTTGACGTTGCAGAATCCGGTGGGACGGATCGGAATACCATCCTCAAGCATCAGGAATGAGCCGCATGAGCCCGCGCCGGAGAGGGTTGCCGAACGGATGGCGGTAAGGTGCTCCTGGCCTGATCCGCGCGTGACCCACACACCCGGGAGGGTCGACAGCGCCTCGGCCGCATGGGTTGGCCGAATACGCGTGAGGGTCTCCTCGTCCAGCACGGCAACCGCCGCCGTACGACCGCCGCTGCCCGCGAGCGTCCGGGCGCTGACCACAATCTCTTCCAGCTTCGGGCCGCCGGAATCATCCGCCGCCATGGCCGGATACGGGCTGACCACGAGGCACAGGAGCACCTGCCAACAGAGGATTCGTGTCACGGCTGTCACTCCGGCGTTATACGCGATGGCGCGCACCATACTGAATGCGCTCACGGAGAAGCAACCGCGTCAGCGCGCTGTGGTGCCGTCCGCGCGCGAGCGACCTTTCACGAATCCCAGAAAACGTTCGACATTGCGCTGATCCAGTCGCAGGCGGAATTTCAGGTAGGGGCCACGCGCGCTGTAGTCGGCATCGGCGAAGTCATCGTCCGTGAACCCTGTCATGTTGTACCCGACGCTTACCCAGGCCTGCCCGCCAAACGAACGTCCCAGTTCCAGGCCATGACTGGTATGGCCCACGCCTGCGTCGACACTGCGATACCAGCGCGAATGCACACCCACATCCCACCGCGACGACAGGTCAAAGCGATATTCCACGCCGGTCAGCACCGTAAGCCCCGTAACGCTGAAATCATCAAACCGGCCCGTCGCGACACGCACACCGGCATGGGCGCCAAACTCGTGACGGCCGGCACGGCGATTGACATGGACATTCTCGACCAGCCTACGGGTGCGCACGGGCGGCCCATCGCCGGTCAGTTCATCCACATCCAGATCCACACGGTTGAACAGCGTCCAGGCGCTGCCCGGCGGGCGCCAGGCGAAACCGCCACGCAGCAGCACCTGGCGATGGGCCACACCAGTGGCAAGTTGCTCATCCAGCAGACTGCCGCTGAGCGACACCGCCTTGCCGTCCTCCAACTGGCGCGCCACGCCAAGCAGATAGTTCCACTTGTCGGCCTGCTCGCCTTCGTGCCGTTCCACCCGGTTGCTTACATGCCACGCATCACGCCTGAGCGTGGCGCCGAGGAACCAGGCCGTGAAGTCGCCGCTTTCGCCACCCGCAGCCGGCGGTGCTGCCGGATTGAAGCCACCCCTGCGGGCGCCCGACGCGGCGTCGTCCGTCATGGAAGACAGCGTCTTCACCTGATCCAGCCCCGCGTCGAGCAGCCAGTTTGGCGAGACCTGCCACTGCTGCACCAACCCGGTATTGGCGAACAGGCGCTCGCCCTGCTCGTTCATCTCACGCCCCACCCACGATTCGATGCTGCCGCCCTGCCACGGTCGCGAGCGCACGCCAAGGCGGGAATGGCGAAGGTCGCTGGTCTTTCCGAGCGACAGCTCCTGCGCCACCAGCAGCGACACTTCGGGTGTGACAGCGAGTTCCGCGCCCGCCGTCACCCGATCCGGGTAGTCCGCGCTTCCCTGCCCGCCGCCAACGTTGAACTCCGAGTCCGCGCGCAGCGCGAGCCGTCCGTCGAACACATTGCGCGCGGCCCCCAGGCCCACGAGCGTGCCGCCGGTAGCCGCACCGCCGGGCGGGTTTTCGCGAATGGTCTGCACGTGCCCATGCAGCAACGTTTCGCCCAGCCGATGCCGCGATTCGATGCCCGCAACATCTCGGCGTCCCCCCTGGCGCATCGTTTCCTGGCGGAACAGTTCCGCCCGCACCGACGCGTTGTCGCCAGCGCGGTATTCACCCTCCAGGCCGAACTTGCGGGTGTCAGCCTCGGTGGCCGGCGACAGGCCCACACCGAAGTCCGCATCCTGCTGCCGGAAATACGCCTGTCCGCTGAATCGCTCCCGCCGGTGTTCCACCGCTGCGATCATCGCCCACGAGGCAGCCTCCCGGGCACCATCGGATCGCGCGGCCTCCAGGTGCACACGGGTGTCGTCACGCACACGCCAGTCCAGGTCCACCGCGTCCAGGGACAGATCCGCGCCGGCAGCCGTATCCCGCAGTACCGTCACGCCGGCTTCGCTGCCGCCATCACCCAGCGACCAGGCGACGCGACCACCGCCCATCAGATCACCGCCACCCGAAGCGTTGTCCACATCGTAGGAGACCTCGATGAATACCGGGTCGAAATTGCCGTCCTGGCTTTGCACCGGCTGCTTGAACAGCAACGTACCTTGCGCATAGTCGATGCTGTAATCCAGGAACCGCAGCAGTGTCTGGCGCTTCAGTTCCCGTTCGGTGTGTAACCGATCACGCGTCACGAGGCTTACCCGCTCGCTGCCGGGGCGCAGGCGTGATCGTTCCAACCGGTAGACGCCGGACGTGCCATCGCCGCGAAGTTGATCCTGCACATGTGCATCGCCGGTATCGCTGACAAAGGCCTGAACGGTCATGCGAGCGCCCGTCCACGCCCCCCTGACACCATTGAGCGTGCGCGTGTAGCGGGCCAGTTCCGATCGTTCGAGCCCAGTGTCGAAATCCCCGGCCTCCAGTTCCATGCGATCGTTCTCCGCGCGCAGATACGCGCGACGCCGGCTGACCGCATCGAACTGCTGCTCCGTGCCGTCCCCGTACAGCGGGTAGAACCGGCCAGGATCGGTGAGAAACCGCTCCGGCTCGTTTGTCGGCTTGTCGCTGTCGTAGCCGGCGGTAACCTGCCAGTCGTGGCCCACCTTGCCTTTGGCAAGAAATGCCACCCTGCCATTGCGTTTTACCGTGGCATTGCCTGGCATGTCATCGTCCACGCTGCGCAGCGTGGATTCCGCCAGACCAACCACCACGAGGTCGGTGGCGCCCGACTTCAGACGCGCATGCACCCGCTCCTGACGGTGTTCGCCGAAGGCAAACGTCAGCACGACGTCGCCCGTACGCAGGGTCGGTTCGAGCTGAATGAAGGCAATGCCCTCGCGTCGCACCTGGTAGGTCTTCTGCGTCGCTTCGGGCACTTCGCGTTCTTTCGTCAGGTCCAGCGGCCGAAACGGCGCGTTGACGCTGAATTCGCCAGTCAGTCCCGGGCGCGCCGGTTTACCGCTGCGATCGAAAAAACGCACCGCGATCATCGGCGCATTGACGCCGTCAGCGACCAGAAAGCTCTTCGCCGCCACCAGCTCCGCCCGCGCGGGCGCCTGACCGAAGTGCACCTCGCGCTGAACCGTCTCCACCACCCGGCCAGATCCGTCCCTGAGCAGAACGCGCAACTCGGAATCCCCTTCACTGACGGGTACATCCTTCCAGCGTGACAGCGTGACACCGCGTGCGTGATCAGTCACCGTGCCGAGAAACGCGACCGGGTTTACCAACCCCCCGTCCACGCTGAGTTCCGCCCGGAGCGACTTTGCATGCTTGATCACCACCGACACGGCCGGAATGCGCGGATTGTGATCGGCCAGGGGCCAGAGCAGCGCGGTTTCCGCGCTCTGCGTCGCCAGCCAGGCGGTGGTGAATTCCGGCGGCTCGCCGTTGTCGACCGGTGGCAGCGTATAGGGTGGCGGCTTCGCATCCGCGACCGGCAGCGGCATGGTCATGATGGCAGGGACCCCCTGCGTGCGTACCACAACCGGGTCAGGCGGCGAAGTCGCCGCTGTCTGCACCAGTACGGGCGGCTCCCGTGGCGGGAGGCTGGCCAGGTTGCTGACCATCGTTGAACGGTGACGTCCGGTTGCCGTGTACAGCGTCACCATGGCCCGTGCCTCCGGCGCGTCGGCGACGCCCTCGTAGCGCACCCGGAAACGCAGTTCGTGGCGACTGTTGGCAGCAAGTCGCGGCAGCACGAAGGCAAGGGCACCCGCGCCATGATCGGGTGGGTCCGCCATGGCCTCACCGTCCAGCCGGGCGCTGGCAGGCTCGAAGCGCAGGCCGTCCGGCAGAACGATACCGACACTGCCTTTGTCGACGACAAGCGCACCAACGTGCAGCGACAGACTGTATTCGATACCGCGGCTCAGCCCTCGGGAATCGAGGCGGACGGACCATTCCGTGACAGGTGGAGGCGCCTTGCCAAGCGCAAAGTCGGCACGTCCAAGCGCGCCACGCGCGAGATCCACAAACCGCGCGTCGCCGCTCCGTGCGACACGATTGTTCGCATCACAGACCACCGGTTGCCAGCCCGCCGGGATACTCGCGGGATCGAGTTGCACGACATGGGTTCCAGCGTTCAGGCCCTCGAGATGGTAGCGGCCCTGCCGGTCAGTCAGCACATAGGCGCCGGTCTCCAGTAGTACACGCACCCCGGCTACACCGTCCGCATCGGCTTCGCAGCCCTGCGTTACCTGCCCCACGAGAAACGCGCGATCACCGAGCAGTGAATTGCGCACCACGACATCGGCCTGCGCGCTGACCACCCCATCGATTCCCGGACCGGTCAGCGACACGGCGTTGCGGGCAGAGCCCTCCACCGCGGCAACGGTGACTTCCGTGACGTAGGACAGCTCGACGTCCGAAGCGGCACCGGTATTCGTCAGGGGGAAACGGAGCGTGCGCCCCAGTTCCCCAATCACGGGTTCCACGGCAACACCGTTGAGGCGCGCCGTCCCCGCGCGATAACGGAAACCCGCTGGCAGCACATCCACCAGTGCAGCTCCCAACCCGGCAACCGGTCGCGGGCTCTGCAGATGTACCCGGTACTGGAGGAAATCGCCG
Organism: Pseudomonadales bacterium; assembly: GCA_024234635.1. Taxonomy (GTDB): domain Bacteria; phylum Pseudomonadota; class Gammaproteobacteria; order Pseudomonadales; family Azotimanducaceae; genus SYFY01. The sequence goes on from JACKNX010000018.1 coordinate 43,656, forward strand.
ATATCCGCGCTCTGCGCACTGGCTTCCTTCGACAGAAACAGTCCCGTGACGACGGGATCGAGGGGAATGTCGAACGCGTAGTCTTCGCCCGCCACTATGGTGAAGGCAAGTCCGCGCGATTCCCCGCGCACCCGAAACGCGCCCGCAAGGCTGGAAATTTCCGCGTCCGTCCGCGCGCTGGGAAAACGCCACGCTGCGGGTGCCTGCACTTCCACGCGATAGGTCCCCGGACGCACGCCGGGCCAGAACACGCTGCCCGCGCTGAACGGGTACTGGTTTCCGTTGGCATCCACCGCAGCCGCTCCGCTGGTCACGGCGGAAGGAAACGCGGCAACGCCATCCGGTGATGTCACCGTTGCTGCCTGCCCCGTGTCGGTATCGATCAACGTTACAATCACGCCATCGAGCGGCTCGCCAGTGATGCTGGAGAATACGCGGATGCGGGGCACGAAGTGCCCCGTTGACACAATCGAATCGCTGCTGTCGTCGCGGTCCACGTAGTGGAACGAGAAGCCGTCGTCGTCGGCCACCAGTTCGCAAGCGGCTGCATCCGCCGACCCGTTTGCAGTATTGATATAACCGACGAAGACACCGCCCGAGGGGCCGGTTTCCACAAGCTGCAACGATTCTTCGTCGCTCCCCGTGTGTACCGTCACGGTGACCGTATCCACCACGGTCGGATCGCGATCCTCGTCAGCATCCGTGAGCACCACAAAGACACTGTCACCCGGCAGGGCACCACCACTTGCCACCAACGGAATCGAAGCCGGCAGGGAGAAGGCGCCGGCGGCCACCGTACGCGGCGGTGCCCCACCCGAACACGATGACGCACTGATGCTGGCGGTACGCATCGCCACCGATGCATCACCCGCGGCAAACACCTCGAGATCTGCGCGCGTCGCTGCTGGCGGCAGCAGGTCGAGTGGAACATCCGCCACAAAGGAGCCCAGGTCGCCCGATACCGCCTCACCCCTGGACGCCGGAGTCAACCGCCACGGGGCTCCGGGCAGACCAGCCAGTACCGCAGCGGACGCATCGCTGGGGAATCGCCAGCGAACCGGTGGAGCGACATCCAGCCTGTAGTTGCCCGGCGGCACATGGGGAAACCTGTAGGCGCCCGTGACAAATTGATACACGGTTCCGGCGCTGTCCGTCACTGCGCCGCCTGAGACGATCGTGGCGGGAAAGCTCGCGCGGCCATCGTCGCCGAAGACCGTGGCGGGCATGCCGGTGGCTGCGTCGACCAGCGTGACGGCCACGCCATCGAGCAACGCACCGGTGGTGGCGGCGAATACACGCGCGGACGACGCGACATCGAGCGCAACGGAACGCGGCGGGCCACCATCCGCTGGTTCGTAGGTTGCCGTAAGCACATCATCCAGGGTCGCCGACAACAGACAGTCACTCCCCAGCGCTGGCGTCGAGGTGACCATGATCGCGCCGCGGAAAACCCCGCTGTCGACGCCGGTTTCCGTGAGCGCTACTGTCAACCGGTCGCCGGACAGGGTCATGACGGTCACCGAAACGCGATCCGCGACCTGCCGATCGAGATTCGCGGCTGCGTGTGTCACTTCCACGAACAAGGGGGAGTCACGCTCCATGGCCGTCGCGGTACCAAAATCGTAGCGGCCGGGGAAGATGTATCCGGTGCCCCGCCAGTCCGTCATCGTGGACAGCAGTGCATCGTTTCCCGGGTCCAGGCAATACGTCCCCGTGACATCGCCATTGTCCGTACCGTGTGGCAACAGCAGGCGAAGTTCCGGAGGCGGACCGGTCAAACCGCCTGCACTGATACGCACCGTTGTTTTCGCTTCGAGTCCGCCACTGTCGATCACGGTGATCTCCAGATCCAGTTCCTCACCCCCAAGCAGGTGTGCATCCGGCAGCAGTCTCAGGACGTGGTCCTCCACGGTGAATCGGGGATCGGACAAGCGGTACGTCACGGAATCGTTCGCATCCGGGTCCGAGGGTTGCAGCACCGCAATGCTGACGCCATCGACTCCACCCGCCACGGTAACCGGTTCGATTGGCGGCACGCTGGGTGATTCGTTGACGTCCAGAATGTGAACCGTCACCCGCAGCACGGCTTCACCGCCCTGTCCGTCGCGAACAAGGACGTCAACGACAACGCGCGGTGTGGCCTCAAAATCGAATACCGTTCCGCCGGCCAGACGCAGCTGGTCGCCGTCTACGACAAAGCGCGGGTCATCCACCTGGTAGGAAAATGTTGCGCCCGCATCGAGATCTTCCGCCGCCAGCGTACCGGCGACCCACGCTGTCGTGTTTTCCGGTACGGGATCGCCGGTCAGTACGAGCGCATGGGGAGCGCTATTGCCGGCACCGGCGTCCACCGTAAGCGTATCGTCATCCGCGACGGTGAACGTGGCGCCCTGAATTTCGAACGAGACGGTGGCGGTGTTGACAATGGAACTGCCGGGCGCAATCGCCAGCGCCCGCGTAGTCCACGCGAGCGCCAGAAGGAAAAGCAGCGCTGTCCGAATTCCCTTCGTCACATCGTCATCCGCAGAAGGCGATTCCTGACCCCCGCACGAGCATCCGTTCACGCAAGGGACGGGACGAGCAGCGGCAAGCGTCCGCGCCACCGCTGCTCTCCCGGCTGAAAGCCGATCAGGCCGCTGTCGCGACCCGATCAGGTCGGATCGCTCCGCGATCCTTTTCGCGCGCCGGCCTGTCTGCCGGCGCACGTGTCATGCGTCCCTGCACGACGGGAGGTTGCTGATCACAGGGCAACGGTCTCAGGCATCGTTGATGGTGACCAGGTACACGACGTAACCCGATTCACCGGCATCACAGGTGCCAATCGCTGCGTTGTTGATCTCGGGATCACCCGCGGAGAAGGCCTGTCCGGTCGCCGAAGCCGCACCGCAACCCTGCACCCAGACCTGGTCCGGGTTGGACAGCACGCCGGCGCGATCCAGGGTGAAGCTCGTGGAGACCCCGCCCACGTCGAAGGTCACCGACGCTGGCACGTCGATCGCCGTGGAAGGATTTGCCTGATCCCCTTCGAGCACCTCGGAGGAGGCATCGGGAATGTCGTCGTCGATCTCGACGTTGGCTGCGGACAGACTGCCCGTATTGTTCACCACACCGATGACATACATCAGCACGGCACCCGGTATCGCCTTTGGATTCGCACCGCTGGCCGCGCCGCTACCGTTGTAGGCATTTCCGGAGATCGGGTCGTACAGCACCTGCACATGCTTGGCCACCGACAGCGTCAATACAGTGACAAAGCCACTGGTGTCAGCACTCTGACCATCCTGCGCCGCATCCGCGGATGCGAGCGCGCTGCCGGCAACAAAGTTGAACTGAATGTCCTCGCTGTTGGCGGAGCCGGCATCGGCAAATACCGTTTCCACGGCATTGATGTCGTTGGCGGCGTCCGTTGAACTGCCACCCGGCGCGGCATTGCCGCTGTTGTCACCTGTGAGCGCTGTGCCGGCGTTCGCCAGCGCCGCGACAAGGGTGAAACTTCGATACTGATCACCCGTTGCACTGCTGCCGACATTCACCACCACCTTGATATTGGTGGTGGCGTCTTCCGCCATGTTGCCGAGGTTCAGCGAGGTGACACCAGTGGCATTGAGTGCAGCGGAAGCTTCCGCGCCGTCAATCAGGTCGTTGTCATTTTCATCGTTCCACATCGTCCCTGTTGCCGGCGACGGCGCAAAGGCGCTGGGTGAACCGACCTGAGCGGTGAAGCCGGTTACCGCCAGCGCGGCACGGTCGATGAGGCGCACGACAACCCCCACCGTATCGTTGCTGGTATTGGTCACCAGGTAATCCAGGGCGCCGACGCTGCCGGGTGTGCCGGTCTGGCCAGGAAGCACGGTGACCCAGTCCGAGTTCTGGGTTACGACCTGAAGGTTGAGTTTGCGGTCGACCGTGAAATCGACCGAGGCACTGCCCGTCTGGGCAACGCTGTTGACCTCGTAGGAGAGGCTGACACTGTTGGTTACGACCGAACCCGAGTTGGTACCTTCAGCCAGGACAGCGGGGCTCAGCCCGATACCGGCCAACAGACCAACAAGCAGGCGGACGCGTCTTGTCAAGTACTGCATGAATGCTCCTTTTCTCACTTAACATTGCGGTCACCCCCTGCTTCCGCATCATTTCATTCCACCCATCGGAGTCGCTGCACACGCAGCCACCCCAAGGACGTGGCACACGGACGCACCGTACCCGTCGATTCCCTCGACTGAAGCCGGAACGCCGCCAATCCACATCCCGCCTGCTGAAGGCGATACCCCCGTATCCACCCTCCACGCGCCATCCATGGCACGACAGGTAGCACCCGTTGTTGCCAACTGCTACCTGAGGCGCACGCTGAACGAGACATCGCCCGTTCTGCCTGACTCCAGGGCGTTCGTGAACGCCCATCGAATGGTGGTGTAGTCAGCAGCCTGGGCGGCCACTTCCTCACCCTCTTTTTCTACTTTCAACTCTTCCGGACGACCGAAGCTGTTGCCCGAATCCACGCTGAAGGTGATCACGGTGCCACTGCCCTGCGCGGTGCCTTCGAGATAGACCGTATCCGGCGGCAGCGGATTGGTGATCACGATGCTGTCTGGGTCCACCGTCTCGTCGCCTTTGTTCGAAAAACTGATGACGTAGTGCAGCGTGTCGCCCGGGACGACATTCGCAGCATCGACCAGGCGACGCACCGGCTGGCCGTTTTCGTCCATTTCAATGACTTCCTTCTGCACGCTGGTTACCAGCGTCACCTGCGCAAGCGCCGACAACGGCAACCCACCCACGGCGAACGCCAGAACGAATCCCAGCAATCGCCGTGTCGATCGGCAAACACCTGCCAGGCGGCAGGCCCGCGTCATGTTGAAGAAGACACCGTTCATACCATCTCCTTGTGTATCCGGGTGGATGCTCCACCGATCATCGTATGGTCGCAGAAAACGTGATTTCACGGTCGGGGCCACCTCCGACCAGCGCGCCAAGCCCCACATTGAGCGCTCCGGCGACAGCGTCATATCCGGCCTGATCGACATCAGCGGGTTCGAAGTCGTCGTCCTCCAACTGACCATCGATGCGCAGGCTGCCGGGAACGAAGGACAGTTCCACCGGTAGCGGATCCGTCAGCCGTGCATTGTCCACCGTACCGTCGCCACGTACGGAAACGCGCACGCGATAGTCGACGACCGCGCCGGGACCAACCGCATCGGAACCATCCGCGGCGCGCACCGCCGTCGACACCTTTTCCACGGTTACCACGGGCGCGTCGATACGAAATCCGGAAACAGCAAAAAAAACCGGATGCTGGTCGCTGAGCGTCAGGCCCGCGACCGCCGTCGTCCCACCGTCGCCCGCGCCCGGAAATGCTGCACCCGGACCGGGAAAGCCCGGCGCCCGCGGATCCGACTGGCCGGTTGCGTCGATCAGCGTGGCGGCAACCGCCTGTAGTCGAATGAAACCTTCTGAATATGCCCGCAGATCCGCCGGAATGTCGGCCTGGACATAAACGGAGCGGTTCTCGTTGGGTGCGAGAGCCAGCTGTGCGCCCATGACCAGCGGTTCATCGCCACCCGGACCGGTCTGCAGGCCCGGGATGCCATTGCCCTCAACGAACAACCCGGCAGCCTGTGGATCAAATCCGCCTTCGTTCACCCCCGCTTCCAGGGTCAGCACAAAGTGCTCCTGGCCGTTCCCGGTGTTGGACACCAGAAAGGACAGAACTGCACTGCTGGTCGGCGAAGCGATGGCAACAGGTTCGCCCTGCTCCGCCACAACAACCACGTCGAGAACTTCGTCCACGCGTGTGCGTGTGGTGTTGCTCGACTCCAGGCGAATTTCACCATCAACCCGAAAGGTCATGGTCGCGGTATTGGGAATCAGTGTCCCGGCCGCGGTTCCGGCGGCGTGTGCCCCGGACACCAGCAGCGCCAGCGCAAACCCGACAGCAGGCAACCCACCTGTCAACCGATGCGTTGCCTTGCTGGTCCACGTACTTGTGCGAGCCTGTTGCGCCATGAATCCGGCGGGTCCGTCGAAAACTCGGCAGAGGTTGGGGGAAATGCCGTCACAAATCCGTTAACGACTTCAAATCCTGATCACCGTTCACGAACAATGGCGGTACAAAACCGGCGCTATATCAGCCTAGTTGTCATTTGGCGGATGATCCGCCCTCAACGGTCAGAAGATTGACGCTGCCGCTCACCGGATCAAAGTCGATGATCGCCCGCCCGCTGCGCAATGCCGCAAGCACATGCTCGCGCTTTTGCGCAAGGGTGTACTCACGCCCGTAGTCCGTCCCTTCGCGCAGAATGTAGTTGTCCACCACACCCAGCAGCGCATCAGCGGACAATTGCGCCGGATCGATACGCATCGACTTCACCCGAAGTACCTGTAAAGGAAGGTAGCGAGGATACCGGGGAAGAGCTGACGTGGCATACACGGACGAGGCGGCTCGCCACCGTGATCACGAACACGCAGTCCCGGCGGAAAGCGCAAGCGGCGGGGATATGTCGACCTGCTCCGCGATGGCGGGTTGTTCACCAGCAGATCCGCAGCCTCCGGAGAAGAGGTTGACGGTATTTGTCACCCGGAGCCCGCCAGGCAGCCGAACGGCCGCGCCGGCCTGTAGCGTGATGGAGTGCACGCGATATTACCTTTGTCGTTGAATTCGCTGGCCATTCCATGCATAACACGCGGTGTCAGAATTCGCCCGTCCAGCGCGCCCACCGCGGGCGTGGCGACATCGCGAAATCGTTCCAACCGGACAGGGAACCATGGCAGAACAGGATCACATACTTATTGTCGAAGACGAGCCCATCACGCGTGAGCAGCTTGTCTCCTATTTCGAGGACGAGGGCTTCCGCGTCTCCTCCACCGGCTCCGGCGACGAGGTTCAGCGTCTTGTGCGTGAAACCGACGTCATACTGGTTCTGCTCGACATCAAGCTCCCCGGCAAGGATGGCTTGACCCTCACACGGGAAATCCGCGCCAACTCCGACATCGGCATCATTCTCGTCACGAGCAAGAACGAACAGATCGATCGCATTCTCGGCCTCGAATCAGGCGCGGACGACTACGTCAGCAAGCCGTTTGACCCGCGGGAACTGCTGAGCCGTGCGCGCAATCTGATCCGGCGCGTCCACATCCAGCAGAGCCAGAAACGCAAAGGCAACACACGCACCTTCGCCGGCTTCACGCTGGACCTGAACAAACGTGAAATCCTCGATCCGGATGGGCAAACATCACAGCTTTCCGCCGGTGAGTACCAGCTGCTGCTGGCATTCATGGAAAAGGCAGGCGAAGTCATGAATCGCGATCAGCTCATGAACCGCATTCGCAACCGTGAGTGGTTTCCGGACGATCGTTACATTGATGTGCTGGTCGGCCAACTCCGCAAGAAACTGGGTGAGCGAGCGGCAAGTGCCAAGATCATCGCCACGATTCACGGTACCGGCTACCTGTTCACTCCCGAAGTGGCTTGACACCTCGCCAACCCATCTACGACAGCAGTTCCACCGCCGTGTACCGCTCGGTACGCGGCGGTGCACGCCTCATTGAGAAAGCTCTCAAGCCGGAAGCCGCGACACCCAACGCCATCGCGCGCTACCAGCACGAGTTTCACATCAATCAGTCGCTGACGAGTCCCTACGTCTGCCGGGCACTCGCCTTCGACGAAAGCGTGTGGCGCATCGACTACGAAGACATTGGCGGACAATCGCTGCGTGAACGGTTGGCGGACCACTCGCTGTCCGCCGACGAACGCATGCAGATCGCCATTCAGCTGGCCGATGCCGTGCAGTCGATACACGACGAAGGCGTCATTCACCGCGACATCAACCCCGGCAACATCGTGATCAACGTCGAACGGGACGACCAGCAGGTGTGGCTCATCGACTTCGGCCTTGCGACGCTGGCTCCCCGCGAGAGCCACCACATCGAGGTCGTGGAGAACCTGTCCGGTACGCTCGCCTACATCGCCCCCGAACAGACAGGGCGTGTGAATCGCGTGGTGGACTATCGTTCGGATCTCTATTCACTCGGCGCCACACTCTTCGAGCTGTTCGCCGGACGCCCACCCTTCGAGCGCGACGATCCGCTGGAACTCATTCACGCCCAGATCGCCAGCACTCCCGAAAAGCTGCGTGCAATCGACCCTGGCATTCCGGAGTGGCTGTCGCAACTGGTCGACAAGCTGCTGGCCAAGCAACCCGAAGCACGCTATCAGAGCGCCGCGAGCGTGGCCGACGATCTGCGCGCAGGCTACCGCCAGGGTAATGTCGCCAATTTCCGGCTGGGCGCCACCGATGCGCCCCGGCAACTGTCGATACCCCGCAAACTGTACGGCCGCCAGGATGTATTCCGCAATTTCCAGGCGCAGCTCGATCGCTGCATCGGGGGGGAGTCCCTTTTCCATCTGGTCAGGGGCGTGGAGGGCATGGGCAAAAGCGTGCTGCTCGACGCGCTGGTGCAGGAGGCGAAACACGCTGGCGTACTTGTGGGCACCTGGCATGCCACCGCCACGAGTTCCGAGCGCGCGATTTGGTCGGGTCTGGTGCGCGCCATCGTTCGCCAACTGCTGTCTGAATCCGACGCGGCCAGCCAGGAGGTCCTGCATAAGCTGCAGGCCCGCGAAAGCCCCCATCTGCGGGTACTGGCCCGTAACATCTCTGAACTGGCGGCCATTATCGGTGACGAGGAAAGCAGCGGCGCCTGGGAAGACGGCGTAAGGGAGTTTTTCGCCTGTCTCGGCAGTCGCGTCAGCTGCCTCGTCGTGCACGACATCGACCGTGTACCGGCGGATCGCCTGGACCGCGTGCTGGATCCCGCCCTGCGATGCCGGCACATGCTGTTTCTCGCCACGGCCGAGTACGACGATCTGGAGTCGTTTTCACGCCCGAAGATCGCCACGAAAACATGCATCTCGACGCTGCACAATCTGGAGCGTGGGGATATTCGCGAACTGCTCGCGGACATGCTTGACCACAGCCAGGCCAAGGTACGCGAACTGGCTGCTGAACTGCATGTCAAGACAGATGGGCTGCCCGCGCATCTGATTGCCCTGATTCTCGAACTGCACGACCGCGGCCTGATCTGGAACGCCACGGACACCGGTCAGTGGCAATGGAATCTCGAGCAGATCCGCGCGCACTACTTCTCGCACAGCACCAGTGAACGTATCGAGAGTCTGTTTCAGGATCTCGAACCGGCAACCCAGAGCACCCTGTCACTGGCAGCCTGCGTGGATATCCGCTTCGAAGTTCCGCTGCTGGCCAACCTCACGGATCAGCCGGAAGCGAGCGTGACAAGCGCACTGCGCAGCGCGGTCACTGCCGGCCTGATCTACACCCTGGAGAACAGCTACCAGTTTGCCCACGCCCGCGTACGAGCCATCATCTACGCCCGCCTGACCGAAACACGGAAGAAGGCCTATCACCAGCAGATTGCCGACTGGTACCGGGAAAACGCCCAGGCCGGAGAGAACCCGCTGCTGACGATCGTTGCGCATCTCAATGCGGCCAGCGATCCGGTAACCGACGCTCCCGGGAATCGTCATGAGCTGGCGCTGCTCAACCTGGCGGCGGCGCATCACCATCTGACGGGCCTGGCCGCTCACCCCGCGTACATTGCCGCGAGAACGGGACTGCTGCTGCTGGATCGTACTGTCGAGGACAACAACTTGCGCCGCGAACTGCTGGAAGTCGCGGCGCAGGCCGCCTTCCTCTGTGGCGACCTCGATCAGCTCGACCGCATTCTGCTCGGCTACCAGGAACAGACGCACACGCTGCAGGCCATCGCCATCCGTGCGGCCCTGATGCGCAATCAACTGATCCGGGCCCGACAGATCAGTCTGGCCAATCTCCTGGAGTCCGCCTGTCCGCCCGCGCAGCATCCGCTGGTATTGCTGCGCACGCGCCTGGCACTGGTGCTGAACAGGCCCGCTTCCACGGGACTTGAGCCAACGACGCTGAAGCGGGCCCCCACGCTTGCGGACCCGGAGGTGAAACACGCGTTCTATCTGGCGTGCAACCTGTTGCAGGCAAATCTGCTGATGCACGCACCCGGCAGCCGGCGCGTGGCGGAAAACGTCATGCTGCGGGCAAAGCAGCACGGATACAGCGGCGAAGTTGCGTTTGCCTTTGCCTTCCGGGCCATGCTGGCTGTGGAGTCCGGCGACATCGTCTTCGCCACCCATCTTGCCACCAGTGCGCGTCTGCTGGCCGATCGCTTCGCGGACGAGGTGTTCGCGACGCGCGCCGTGATACTGCTCATGGGTCAGGTCGATCCCTGGACACGAACGGTGGACACCAGCCAGAAAACCCTTGCGAACCGAATCGAACAGGCCAGGCAGCAGTTCGACCTGGAGGCGGCCGCACAGGGCACGGTGTTCTACGGGATCAACGGGCTCATGCAGTCGCGTGAGCTGTCCATACTGCGGCGGGAAATGAACACCTTCCTCGAACCGCTGGAGCAGCCAGGCAATATCACCAGCGTCAACCTTGCCGGCTTCATCACGCGTATCATCTCGAGCCTGCTGGGTGACCGCGAAGCCTCCGACGGCGCCGACGCCAGACAACTGCCTATAAACAATCCATCGGACGCATTTGCCTTCGCGGTGGTTTATGCACTGCGCAGCTGGTACGCGATTCTTTTCAATGACTTCAATGGTGCCGCGAACACGCTGGAACTGATGCGTCAATATGCGCCAGCCCTGTCCAGTTCGCCTCTCGCGCTGCTGCACGCCACCTGTGAAGCCATTGTGGCCCTGCGCACGGAACAGCCAAGGGCCATGGCAACGGCTACGCGCTGCCGCGCCCTGCTGGTGAGGGCGGAAACCGCCGGCTCTCGGTTCGCAGCAAGCAAGCGGTGGATTGTGGAAGCCGAGATGGCCTGGTCGAAAGACGAATCGACCGCGGCACTGGAAGCCTGGGAAAAATCTGCCGAGGCCGCCCGCAGAGCCGGCCTGGCGGCCGACGAGACGCTGGCCTATGAACTCGCGGGACGCTGCTGCGAGTCCCGTGGCAAAACCGATTTCGCCAGCCTGTTCATCCGCAACGCCTGGGCAGCCTGTCAACGATGGGGCGCCACCGCAAAAGCGGTTGAACTGGAACGCGACTACAGCCCATGGTTGAAAGGCGCCGTCGAGCCGGCTGGCAGCGGCCAGCTTCGCGTTGGCGATCTTGTCGATCTGACGATACGCGATATGCAGACGCATACGGCCAGCCTGGAGACGGTGGACTACTCGAGCCGTCTTCTCGACACCACAACCGTGCTTCGCGCCGCGCAGACCATCTCCGGCGAAATCATGCTGGATCGGGTCCTTACCAAGCTGTTGCGCCTGGTCCTCGAACATGCAGGCGCGCAGAAAGCCTGCATGCTGCTGCTGCACGACAACAAACTGCACGTCGAAGCCGTCGCGGCTGTGGATGGCGGGCAGTCGAGGCGGTGCGTACCCCCGGTACCCTTCGATACCAGCGAGGATGTACCAACGGGCATCATCCAGTTTGTTGCGCGCACGCGGGAACCCCTGGTCATACGCGATGCAAGTCGCGACGATGTCTTCAGCCAGGATCCTTATGTCCAACGGGTTCAACCGTTGTCCATCCTGTGTCTGCCGATACAGCACCGTGGCGAACTCACCGGTGCGATCTATGTGGAGCATCGCTGGCTGACCGGTGTGTTCACCGACCAGCGGGTGGAGGTACTCAACCTGCTGGCCTCCCAGGCCACCATCTCCATCGAAAACGCGCGTCTGTACGCCGATCTGCAGGCCACACGGGACCAGTACCGGGCCCTCTACGACAACGCCATCGAAGGCCTGTTCCGCATCAATGGTGAGGGTCAGATCACCAGCGCCAACCCCATGCTCGCGCGTCTGTTCGGTTTCGACGACGTGGCGCGACTGGTGTCGGAGTATCGCGATCTGATGAGCCACATTTTTCTGCGCCGCGACGACGCCAGCCGATTCCTCTCGAGCCTGGAGGAGAACAAATTCGTCAACAGTTTCGAGGCCGAAGCGGTGACGCGATCGGGTGGCACGTTCTGGATGTCCATTACCGCCCGGCTGACGGAGTCGGAGGACGAAGGTACTTTTGTCGACGGCTCGGTCATCGACATTACCGAACGTATCGAGCGGGCTGAAGCCGACCGGCAACTGCAGATCGCCGAAGCAGCCACCCAGGCAAAAAGCGAATTCCTGGCGAATATGAGCCACGAGATCCGCACGCCGATGAACGCCATCGTCGGATTCTCGCGACTGGCTCTGGAAACGGATCTCGATCGCAAACAGCACGAATATGTGTCCAGCATCCGCGATGCAGGCGAAAACCTGCTGACGCTGATCTCCGACGTGCTGGACTTCTCGAAGATCGAAGCCGGCAAGCTCGTGCTGGAGGAAGAGCCTTTCAGCCCCGCTGACCTTCTGTCGGAAGTAGGCAGACTGTTCCGTACCGATCTGCGCCGCAAGCGACTGCAGTTTGACGTTGACTGCAGGCTCAACGAGCACCCCCAGTATCCGGCTTCCGGTCGTGTCATCGGAGACGCCATGCGGCTGCGCCAGGTGATCGTCAATCTCGTCGGCAACGCGATCAAATTCACCGACCAGGGCAACATCACCGTGAGCGCACGGGTGGTGTCACCGGCATCCGAGTCCCTGCCAGCAGAAACCTTCACGCTGGAAGTCAGCGTCACCGATACAGGTATCGGCATCGAGCCGCAACAGCAGGCCCGTCTGTTCGAGTCGTTCGAACAGGCTGAAACGTCAACCACTCGGCGATATGGCGGCACGGGGCTGGGTCTGACCATATGCAAACGGCTGGTGGAACTCATGGGGGGCGAGATAAACCTGTCCAGTGAACCCGGCAAAGGCAGTTGCTTCACCTTTACGCTGCGGGTTCGCAACACGACCGCGGAAAGCGATCCCGCGCAGCCCGAGCGCAAGGCTCGCATGGGTACCAGCTACCTGCGCGGGCGTCGCATCCTGGTTGCCGAGGACAATCCCATCAACCAGCAACTGGCGCTGGAATTCCTTCAGCGAATGAGCGCCAGCGTGGATATTGCCGTCAATGGCCGGGAAGCAGTCGCCCGCGTCACGGAAAACGAGTACGACATCGTACTCATGGACATCCACATGCCTGAGCTCGATGGTCTGGGCGCCACCCGGGTCATTCGCGACCAGCACATCAACGTGCCGATCATCGCGGTATCGGCGGACGCGCTCGCCGATCGCAGGACCTCCGCGCTGGCCGCCGGCTGTAACGGGTATGTCACCAAACCAATCGATTTTGATACGCTCATGCGCGAGATTGCGCTGCACCTGCCGCCGGCGGAGGATGTCAATCTCGGCAGGCGGGCAGGCGACCCGGGGCTGGAGGAAACCTTCATGCTCGACGCAAACCTGGAAATTGCCGCCTCGCGGGTGCCTGGCATCAATCTTGGCAAAGCCATCAAGGCTCACAATGGCAATGTTCGTCTGCTCGTCAAGCTGATGGGCGATTTCGGCAAATACTACGCTGACGCGGGCACCAAGATTCGCGAGATGGTCACCACCCGCGCCTTCGACGATGCGGAGCGGCTAGCGCACAACCTGCATGGTGTTGCCGGCAGCTTTGGTGCCGCCCGGCTTCAGGAAGCCTCGAAAACGCTGGAGAAAGCCCTCGCCGCCGCGCAGACGGGCGTACCTACCCCGGGACTCATCGGCCTTACACAGAGCTTTGAAGTGGCACTCAAGGAAGTTCTGGAATCCGCTGAAAAACTTGCCAGCAACGAGGTACCGCTCAGGGCATCCGACATCAGCGAAGCGAAACTGGGCTGACCGATCTTCCGACCGGCGCCGGCACGTCGGTCAATCCTGATAGTTCTCGTAGAAAACGTAGTTCGTCGAGTAGTCGCTGACCTCGAAGTACACGCGCTTCTCGCCTGGGTCCTGGGCGAGATTGAAGTTCAGATCCACCACGCCGTAGCCGTACCGATAGGGGCGATCCTCGCTACCCTGGGTGGCTTCGGCGGTGGTCAGCTTGTCAATGCGGATAAACCGCATGGCCAGTCTGTCACCCGCGTAGATATCAAGCACGCCATTCGTCCCTGTCCAGTTCTGCAGGCCACGCCCGATGCGGTTCTGCGTCTCCTGCGTGCAGGCAGCCAGCAGCAGAACGAGTGGGAGTACCAGCCACCTCACCCCGTGTTTGTTCATTGTGCCCACCTTTGTTCAGCGTTTCTCATTCCACCTGCCGGATCGCCAGCAGGTTATCCTGGCTCAGACCCGCGAAGTCGAACAGGGTGGTGTCCGCCAGATGCGAGGGCGACACGTTCGCGAGCGCGCGCGCGATATTCTCCACGCGGCCGGGCTGCTCCCTGTCCCACGACCTCAGCATCTCGCCTACCTTGCGCCGTTGCAGATTTTCCTGAGAGCCACACAGATTGCACGGGATGATCGGGTGCCTGCGCGCCTGCGAATAGCGCTCGATGTCCGCTTCGCGGCAGTGGAACAGGGGTCGAATCACGATGTTGCGCCCATCATCGCTTTTCAGCTTCGGGGGCATGGCCTTGAGCCGGCCACCATGGAACAGGTTGAGGAACAGTGTGGCGACCACGTCATCCATGTGATGCCCAAGCGCAATCTTGTTGGCGCCGCGCCGTACCGCATGGCTGTAAAGGATGCCCCGTCGCAGCCGCGAGCAGATGGGACAGGTGATCTTGCCTTCCGGCGTACTCGCCTTGACGATGCTGTAGGTATCTTCTTCCAGAATCTCATGCCGGACGCCAAGCGCCCGGAGGTACTCGGGCAGGACTTCCGCCGGAAAACCCGGTTGCTTCTGATCCAGGTTCACCGCCAGCAGTTCGAACCGGATCGGCGCATTGCGCTGCAACGACATCAGCATGTCGAGCATGGTGTACGAGTCCTTGCCTCCCGACAGGCACACCATGACCAGATCGCCATCGTCGATCATGCCGTAGTCGACCACCGCCTGCCCGACCTGGCGACGCAGGCGCTTCGCCAGCTTGTTGAATTCGAAGTCCGCGCGCCGCGTATCGCGCGACACGTCGTCGGCAGTTGCTCGGGGATCGTGTATCTGCGGGTTGGAAATTGTCATGACGGCACACCGGTGGGCCGCCTTTGTACCGCCTGGCAGAGCCGCTGGCAATCCCGGCACGATGCGTCGCGCGCTGACAGCGGGTGTCGGCATCCCTGGCAGGATGCTGAAATCGCCCCTCCGGGACTTGTTTCAGCCGTTGCTGTCAGGACACCGCGCGCATGGCCTGCGGCGTCACGAACTCGAGGAAGCTGTCAAAGGGCTGTGGCCGGGCAAAATAGAAGCCCTGAACGTACTCGCAGCCGATCTGGCGCAGCCGCCGGACCTGTGACTCCTCCTCTACCCCTTCAGCCACCACCTGCATGCCGAGTATGCGCGCCATGGACACGATGGACGCCACAAGACCGTAATGACGGGAAGCGTCGATGTGGTCGATGAACGACTTGTCGATCTTGAGTACGTCGAACGGGAAATCGCACAGGTAACTGAGTGACGAGAATCCCGTTCCGAAGTCATCCAGCGACGTCTGGCAGCCAAGCGCGCGCGCTGCGTCGAGAAACGCCAGCACGCCCTCACGATCCGCCACCAGCGCACTTTCAGTGATTTCGAGGTTGAGCCTTGCGCAATCCTCCTGTTCCAGCAGCGCGAGCAGCGCCGCGCGATTGCCAGCGTCGTGCAATTGCGCGGCGCTGACGTTCACCGAGAATCGCATGTCACGCAGCAGCGGACTGGCGTTTTCCTTCAGGTAGCGTCCAACGCGACGGATCACCCAGGCGCCCAGGTCGACGATGAGACCGGTTTCCTCGGCGACCGGAACGAACACGCCGGGCGAAATGAGGCCCCGCTCGGGATGTTGCCAGCGCACCAGCGCCTCGGCGCCCTTGACGCCTCCCGTACGAAGATCGATCACCGGCTGGAAGTGCAGCAGCAGCTGATCGTCACGTATGGCTTTGCGCAGCGCATTCTCAAGCTCCAGACGCCGCTGGGCCCCTTCATTCATGGCCGCCTCGAAGAACGCCACGTCACCGCCGCCCTGCGATTTGACCCTGGCGCGGGCCGCATCCGCGCGCTGCATCAGTTCCCCACAGTCCGTGCCTTCATCGGGATAGACACAGATGCCGATACTGGCAGTGAGGAAGACGTCTTCGCCGTTTACCTCGTACGGCATGCGAATCTGCTCAAGCAGCGTGCGCGCGAGTCGTTCCGCCTGCGCGAAGTCGTCGATGCTTTCCACCAGAACGGCAAACAGATCGGATCCCAGACGCGCGACGGTATCCGTATCGCCTACGGCGAGAGCAATGCGGAATCCCACCTGAGTGAGCAACTGATCGCCCATCGCGGCACCGAACGACTGGTTCACGATCTTGAAATTGTCGATATCGATACTCAGGATGGCGCCGCGCTGACCGGGCTTCAGATTCAGCACGCCACGGGCAAAGCGCTCCTGGAACAGGTTGCGGTTCGGCAGCTTTGTCAACGTATCGTGATGGGCCTGCCAGAGCATCAACCGGCGTTCCTCCTCGTTGCCAACCGCATCGAGGGAAATGGTGAGATAGCCCGCACCGCCGGTTTCGGGATTGTGTACAAGGCGTCTGATGACTTTGTCGGAGAACGCTGCGCCATTCCGACCACGCAGCCAGAAATAACCTTCCCACTCGCCCAAACGCTGCAGTTTCTCGCGCATCTGGTGCACCTGTTCGTCATCGAACTGGGCCGTTCGGTTCATGGAGATCGGCATACCGAGGAGTTCCGGCCGCGCGTATCCCGTGAGGCGTTCATACGCGGGGTTGACGTCGAGGATGTTGTCGTCCAGGTCCGTGAGCACCATCGCGCAGGGCGAGTCCTGAAACATGCGATTGAGGAACGACTTGTCCCCGCCGGGTTGCCGTACCTGACGGCGTCGGCGATGCAGCAGCTGGGCCGTAACGACCGCGGCGAACCCGGCCAGCAGTCCCGCGATCAGCGCTGCCGCGTCCGATCCCGCCAGCAGCGCCGCAACGAATACTGCCGTACCAACAATTGCAGCGGACAGGAGATCACGTAGTCGACGGGGGTCAGCCCGTAGCCACAATCGTGCACCCATCGCTTCCGGCATGCCGTTTTTTACAGTCATGACCGGAAACTAATGCCTGAAACAAGCACACGCAAACGACTTTTCGTCGATTCTTGCTGCCCGTCACTGTGTTTGGTGGCACCTTACAAGGCGGCATCCGGACCGACGGAAAACCGACGCGACGCGGGGTTTTGGCAGCCGGTGTTACGTCGCGTTTCCGCGCAACACACGCATCGGTGGTGTGGAGGTGAGTTTCAGCGTACCAAGCAGGCCAACGCTGCCCACAAGCAGCGCCGAGGTCACTGGCGCCAACACCCACAGCCAGGGGTGCAGTACTACATCGAGATCAAATACCTGGTGGTGCAATACCGCCACCGTCGATTCCGCGCCTATCGCCGCCAGACAGCCCGCCAGCAGCCCGAGCGTGGAAAACTCCACCAGCAACGCGCCACGTATCAGCCGCCGCGTACCGCCCAGCGCGCGAATGAGCGCGTGTTCCGCTTCGCGTGCGTCACGGCTCGCCTGGATACTGGCCAGGAGCACAAGGCAGCCGGACACCACCACCAGCCCCAGGATGAGCTCAACCGCCTGCGTCACCCGGTCGACGATACGCTGCACCTGCTCGATGATGGCATCCACTTCCAGCACGGTGATGGTGGGAAACCGCGACAGCAGGGTATTGAGGAACGCTTTGTTTTCCTTCGGCAGAAAGAACGATGTCATGTAGGTGGCCGGATAGTGTTCCAGCACACCGGGGGAAAAGATGATGAAAAAATTGGGGCGCATGCTTTCCCAATCGAGTTGCCGCAGCGACGCCACAACGGTTTCCACGCGCGTGCCGGCAACATCGAAAGCGACACTGTCGCCCACGTGAATGCCGAATTCCCGGGCATAGTCCGCTTCCAGACTTACCAGCGGGCGGGTCTCGTCGGGTGTCCACCACTCACCCTCAACCAGCGTATTGTCCTCGGGCATGACCCCGGCCCAGGTGAGATTGCGCTCACTGCCGAGTTGCACGCCAGTATCGCCGCCCTGCGCTTCCCGGGCGTCGTCGATGGCGCGCGCCGACTCCCCACGCAGCTCGATCACACGTCCGCGGATGATGGGATAGCTCCCGCTGCCCGGTACCGCGCCTTGCGCGATCAGACGGTCGACGTCTTCGCGCTCTTCCGGCATGACGTTCATTACGAAGTGGTTGGGGGTATCAACCGGAATCTGTGCCCGCCAGTCATCGAGCAGCGCGGTGCGAAGCAGCACCAGCACGGCCAGCAGCATGACCGCCAGACCGAAGATCAGTACCTGGGCCACACTCTCGCGTGAGCGTCGCTGCAATCCGGCCAGTGCCAGGCGCCAGTAACTTGCCGCCTGCGTGCCGACCAGTCGGCTGCCGCGCAGCAACAGCACCGCCAGCGTTCCGAACACAAGCAGTACGCCGGCAACGCCAGCCAGTGTCCAAAGCGTCAACGTGAGGCTGCGCGTGTACCACACCAGCAGGGCCAGACCGCCGGCCGCCGCCGCGGCGTAGGACACCAGACGCGATGCATCGTCGCCGCCGACATCGCGCCGGATCACCCGCATGGGTGAAATCCCTCGCAGGTGCAGCAGCGGCGGCAGGGCAAACGCCAGCGCGCACACCAGGCCGGTCAGCGTACCCACCAGGAACGGGCGGAAGCCGGGTGGCGGCAGTTCGACCGACACCAGCGCTCCCAGCGCCCGCACGATGCCCAGATGGAGGACCGCCCCCGTGCCCAGCCCGATCACGACGGCCACGCTGCCAACCAGCAGCAAGACCCCCGTGTACGCCTGGAGAACAACGTTCGGCGTCGCCCCCAGCGTTTTCAGAACCGCCACATGATCGAAGTGACGGCGCGCATAGCGATGGGCGCTCAAGGCAACAGCCACACCGGCCAGCAGCACGCCGAGCAAACCGCCCAGCAGCAGAAAGCTCTCTGCGCGGTCGAGCGCGCCGCCGACGCGCGGACTGGCATCGTGAATGCCTACCCAGCGTTGCCCGGGCTCCAGGTCCAGGGAGGCATGCAGGCGTTCCAGCGACGCTTCGTCCCCGGCCAGCAGGAGCCGGTAGTTCAGCCGGCTGCCCGGCTGCACCACACCGGTGGCCGGCACGTCGGCCAGGTTCATCAGCAGGCGCGGTCCGAGATCGAAAAAACTGCCCCCCCGATCCGGTTCGCTGACCAGCACCCGCGTGACCGTGAGTGTGCTGATCCCCACTTCCACCGTGTCGCCCAGCGCCACCTGCAGGGCCGGAAACAGCCGCGAGTCCAGCCACACTTCGCCCGGAGCCGGCGTCTGCCGTATGGGTGCGCCTTTCCCGAACGGCGCATCAGCGACAATCAGATCGCCACGCAACGGGTAGGCCGCATCCACCGCCTTGACGCTGACGAGTTGGTTGCGCTCGTCACCCGCGAACACCATGGATGGGAAGACCATGAGCTCGCTGGTGACCAGCCCCCGTTCCCGTGCCCCCTCCCGGATCGCCGGCGGCAGCGGCGCCGAGGCGGTGACATAGCGATCCGCCGCAAGCATATGCGCCGATTCGCTGGTCAACGCCTGGTAGAGCCGATCGACGAACAGGCTGATAGCCGTGACACTGGCCACCGCCATGATCAGCGCAGCCACAAGCAGCGCCAGTTCACCGCCGCGCCAGTCGCGCAGCGCCATGCGCCAGATGAAAAACGGCGTCATGCGAGCAACCTGCCGGCGGCAATCTCCAGCCGGCGATCGCAGCGTCCGGCGAGCCGTTCGTCGTGCGTGACGAGGATGAGCGTGGTGGCAAACTCGCGGTTCAGTTCGAACAGCAATTCGATGACCCGCTCACCCGTGATGGTATCCAGATTGCCCGTGGGTTCATCGGCAAACAGCACCGAGGGTTTCGATGCAAACGCCCGCGCGATTGCCACCCGCTGCTGTTCACCGCCGGACAACTGCCGCGGGTAGTGATGCGTACGCTGGCCCAGTCCCACCTTCTCCAGCAATTCGCGGGCGGCGGTAGCGGCGTCGCGATCGCCGCGCAACTCCGCGGGCAGCATCACGTTCTCCAGCGCCGTGAGGCTGTCGAGGAGCTGGAAAGACTGGAACACGAATCCGACATGCCGACCCCGGACCAGCGCCCGCTGCTCCTCGTCCAGCGCGGTGATCTCGCTGCCTTCCAGCACTACCCGTCCGCTGGAAGGCAGATCAAGTCCGGCAAGGATACCCAGCAGGGTCGTTTTGCCTGAGCCGGAGGCGCCCACCACGGCCACGGTTTCGCCTGCTTTGATTTCGAGGCTCACGCCCTCCAAGATAGCCAGTTCGCCCTCGGCGGTAGCGACCACCTTCGAGACCTTTTCAGCAAGCACCACGCAGCCACTCATGACCCGTTCAATCCTCTGTCTGTTCACCCGTACGTTCCTTCGCGGCCCACACACTGACCGCGACGCGACGCGACAGTTCCCCGAACGCCAACAAATGCCGGGGCGCGACACTGGAATGTTGCCTGTGATCCTGCTGCTCGGCCTCGCGCTTCTCCCCTTCCAGGCCCCGTTGGCGAACGCTCAGACAGTACTGATCCTGGGTGACAGTATCAGCGCCGCCTATGGCATTCAACGAGAGGACGGGTGGGTGAACCTGTTGCAGCAACGACTGGCCAACGCGCGTCCCGGCACCCGCGTGGTCAACGCCAGCGTGAGTGGTGAGACCACGGGAGGCGGGCTGGCGCGATTGCCCGCGGCGCTGGCTGAACACCGCCCCGCCATCGTTGTGGTGGAACTTGGCGGCAACGACGGTCTGCGCGGCTATCCGGTGAAACGCGCGCGCGACAACCTCGCCGCCATGATCGACCTGGTGCGGGGCGCCGGCGCGAGGCCGCTGCTGGTGGGTATGCGAATACCGCCCAACTACGGTGCCCGTTACACACAGGCTTTCGAACGCATGTATGCCGATCTGGCCGACGCGACGCAGGTACCACTGGTCCCGTTTCTGCTGGCCAGCGTGGCGCTGAATCCGGCGCTGATGCAGGGTGATGGCATACACCCGACCGCGGCGGCGCAACCTGCGCTGCTGGACACCATATGGCCGTTCATCGACGACCTTTTGCACGAGATTGCAGGCGCCGGCTGATTCCTGGTCAGGACTTGGCGCCGCCTGCACACGGCGGCGACAACGGCGCCGCGCCGTGCCGCTTCACCCACTCCGCCGGCGTATAGGTGTGCACCGCCAGCGCGTGCATGCCTGCGGCGAATTCCTCCGCCAGCAGGCCGTTGACACGCCGATGGCGGGCAACGCGCCCCTGCCCCTCGAAGTCGTCAGAGACCAGTACCACCTTGAAGTGGCTTTCGGCACCCGCGGGCACGTTGTGACCGCTGCTTTCGTCCGCCACCTCCAGGTGCGCGAGGGGCAGTGCCTGTGCCAGGGTGGACTCGATACGCTGTGCCCGGTTCATGTATGCGACCTCGACTCGAAGCGCTGCGGATTGTACGCGATGGCAGCCTGCCGTGGCGCGCCATCGAGCCGCAGGGCGACACAATGGAAATCACCGATCAATCCGACAATCCATTCGTTACACTGCGCACAACCCATGCTGGAACGCGCTGATGCTGGCACTGCTGTCGCCCGCCAAGACACTCGACTATTCCACGCCCCTGCCCACGAGAAGGTTTACCGAACCCCGGTTCGTGGCCGCTTCCAGCGAACTCATCGAACGGCTGCGCGCCTACGCAACGCCGGACCTGGCCAGCCTGATGAACATCAGTGACAAGCTGGCCGAGGAGAACCGCCGTCGCTACGCGCAATGGTCGCCGAGCTTCACGCCGGAGACCGCCCGCCAGGCAATCTACGCGTTCAAGGGTGATGTGTACCTGGGCCTGGAAGCCGCGCGTTTCAGCACCCGGGATCTGACCTATGCACAGAAACATCTGCGCATCCTCTCCGGGCTGCACGGTCTGCTGCGGCCGCTGGATCTGATCCAGCCCTACCGGCTTGAAATGGGCACTGCTCTTGATACGCCCACCGGACGGGGGCTGTACGGCTACTGGCGGGAAACGGTGACCGATGCGCTGAACGCGGACCTTGCAGCGAGCGGCAAACCGCTGTTGCTCAACCTCGCCTCCAATGAATACTTCGACGTGGTGGACAGAAGTCGTCTACAGGCAGATGTGATCACCGTGAAGTTTCTCGAACTGAAAAACGGCAGCTACAAATTCCTGTCTTTCTATGGCAAGAAGGCACGAGGTCTGATGGCGGCCTGGTTCGTCACACGCCGCGCAACCACACGCGCGGCCCTGCAACGCTTCGACTGGCACGGCTACCGCTACAGTGCCGAGGCATCCGCGGCGGATGAATGGACGTTTCTCCGGGATGTGCCCAGCGAACACCGGGATTGACCCGGCCCGCGCGCGGCACGCTCCGGAACGGCAACCGACGCGTGGTATCCTGCGCCCCATGCATTGACTCCGGAGTGCCCCGTCATGGCCACGACAACCGACATCGAAGCCGCCGTTTTCCGCCGATTGCTCGCGCATCTGGACGCCAACAAGGACGTGCAGAACATCGACCTGATGAATCTTGCGGGCTTCTGCCGCAACTGCCTGGCCAAATGGTATGTGGCGGCTGCCCAGGAGGCGGGAGAAAGCATCGATCTGGACGGCGCACGTGAGCGCGTCTATGGCGAGCCTTACGGGGACTGGAAGGCAAAGTATCAGCGCGAAGCATCCCCCGAACAGCTGGCTGCCTTCGATACGAAAAAGCCTTCCTGACGGCGTTCCCAGTTGCTACCGGCTGGCGGTGTCGGGCGCGAGACACCGTCTCATCGGTGACCGCGGACCCGAGCACGCCTGATTGATGCGCTGCCGATTGAAGTACTGCTGATTGAAGCGCTGCTGTACTGACGCCCTACCGGGTGGGGGCGCCCTCCATGCCAGCCCGCGGGACACACGCCGGCAATCGCAACGTGTCCAGCTGCCAACAGTGTCCGGGATATGCTGTCAATGCCTGTCGCCGCATCATTACGTTTCGCTGACACCTTGCCGACGACACGCTGCAAATTGGAGCGCCTCTCCGGCCTACCCTGACGCTTTGACGCCGGGAGCCGTAGTTTGCGTTCCAACTCCGTCATCGCGCAGGCACCATCTGCGTTCAATGCAACGTCATTCGCACCGTTTGTCATCCTGCTTGGCACGCTGCTTCTGGTACGCAGCAGCGTACTGGACTGGAGCCAGGTACCAACGGGGTCGATGCAGCCGACCATCGCCATCGGCGATCACATCGTGGTGGACAAGCTCGCCTATGACCTGCGCATTCCGTTCACGCACGTTTCACTGCTGCGTCACGGTGCGCCACAGCGAGGCGATATCGTCACGTTTTCCTCTCCGGTGGAAGACCGCACGTACGTCAAGCGTGTGATAGGCCTGCCGGGGGATGAAGTCGCGATGATCGGCAACCACCTGGTGGTGAACGGGCAACCCTCGGCGTGGGTGTCGACAACCGATGACGGCATCCTGGAAGAGCGTGTAGATGGTCGGTCCTGGCACATTCGGCTGTTCGGCAGCCCCCTCGCACCGGACAACTTTGGTCGTATACGGGTGCCCGACGGCAAGTACCTCGTGCTGGGTGACAACCGGCAGCAGAGTTTCGACTCGCGTCAGTTCGGCTTCGTGGATCGGGACAGCATTCTCGGCAGGGCCCGCCTGGTGGCCTTCAGCCTGGACTACGACGATCGTTTCATTCCGCGTCGCGATCGGGTGTTTCTGCCGCTTCGCTAGCACTCCGCGACCTGGATCGGCCTGGGCCGTGGCACAGGCGACCCAGCACGAAGCCGGCCAGTACGCCACCGCCGGCGAACAGCAGCACAAACGCCAGGCTCACGACGCCATAGCGGGCAAGCTGCTCGACATCCAGCCCCAGCTCTCTCACCAGGTAGGCGAGAATCGCGAGCAGCGCCAGCGAGCCGAGCGCCACCGTGCGCGTAAGCTGGCGCGCAGACACAACGCCACGGCGCTCGCTCGCCACCCGCCGCGGTCGATAGCGATAGCGGAACGATTCCTTCGGCGGTGTCGTCAACCACTTTTCCGGGCGACGGACCATGCCGGGAGCCCTATGGCTCGATGCCCAGCAGTTCGACCTCGAACACCAGCGTTGCGCCGGGCGGGATGTCCGGTGGCGCGCCTTTCTCGCCATAAGCGAGCTCCGGCGGGAGCACGAGTCGCCACTTGGAACCGACCGGCATCATCTGCAGCGCCTCCACCCAGCCCTTGATGACGCCGGTCACCGGAAACGTGACGGGCTCACCGCGCTCCACCGAGCTGTCGAAGACAGCGCCGTCGATAAGCTGACCGTGGTAGTGGGTTTTCACCCGCTGCGTGGCTGTCGGCTTTGCACCCGAGCCGGCCTTGAGCACCTCGTACTGCAGTCCCGACGCCGTGGTGGTCACGCCCGGCCGGGCGCTGTTTTGCTGCCGGAACTTATCGCCCTCCGCCTTGTTGACGCTCATCCGCTCCGACGTCTTCTTCTCCAGCAATTCCCGCACCTGCTGGAACGCGGGCTGCAGGTCCGCCTGATTTACCCGCGGCTTCGTACCCGCCAGCGCATCCGCCAGACCCGCCCGAACAGCATCGGGATCAGCGACCGGCCCGAACTGCTGCATGATCTGCACGCCGCTGCTGTAGCCCATCCAGTAGCTCGCCTGGCGCGGGGCGGAATCCAGCGGCGGCGCGTCAGCAGCCTGTACCGATAGCGACACCATGAGCAGTGACGCGCCAAGAACTTTTCGATGCATCGTGACTCCAATCTGAGGAATGATCGTGGCCTGCCCGGCTATCGGCAGCGCCGCCGGCTGAACCCGGCTTGCCGCTGTTCCGTGACGCAGGTTACATTCGGCCTACAGAGAGACTGCGGGCCGGTGCTAAGCTGCCGGCGCTTGGGCGACTGCACCCTACACGCAGCGATGTCGTTTGACCACCGTGCGAAAGCAACGCCGGTGGACGATCGCCGCCATGGGACAGGTCGCCGTTGTCGAGCCGGGTCGGGCACACCAGGAGGTGTCGCTGCAACGGCCGGCCTTGTTTCGGATACCTCCTCGCGGAGGTCGCCGATACGCAGTACACAGGCCATTGCCTGAGCATGCCCGGGAACGTCCTGCACGGCATTCCGGGTACCCTGAAAGGAGGATTCAGTGCGTATTAAGCTGTCGCATATCGGGTTGTATACCGCAAGCGCCATACTGCTGACCGGTAGCTTGTCGTGGGCAGCCGGGAACGACTCGACAGGTCATGGTGCCCCGCTGATCGCCTCCAGCGTCGCCACCAGTTCGCTACCCGTGCCGCACGATCTTGCGCCACTCTCGGTGCATCGCAGCACCAGCCGCTACATCGTGGAGCAACTGCGTAACGGTCACTACCTGCGCAAGGAATTCGACGATTCGCTGTCCAGCCAGGCATTCGATCACTACCTGGAAGCCCTGGACAACCAGCGCATGTACTTTCTGCAGAGTGACATCGATGCGCTGGAGAAATATCGCTATACCCTGGACGACGCAATACGGCGGGAGGACGTGGATCCCGCCTATGCCATATTCAACATTTTCCAGCAGCGCATGGGCGAGCGGCTCAATTTCCTGATCGGCGAAATCGACAACCACCTGCTGACCTACGATTTCACCCGCGACGAAACCATCGAACTGGATCGCAAGGACGCAGCCTGGCCCCGCGATCAGCGCGATCAGGACGACCTGTGGCGCAAGCGTCTGAAATCCGCTGCGCTGGCAATGAGGCTGAATGACAAGCCCATGACGGAAATCCGGGAGTTGTTGTCCAAGCGGTACCGAAACCGCCTCAAGCAGATGGACCAGACCAAGAGCGAGGACGTGTTCCAGACCTACGTCAACGCCTTCGCCAGCGCTTTCGATCCGCATACCCAGTACTTCTCGCCGCGCACGTCGCAGAATTTCAACATCAATATGTCACTGTCCCTGGAAGGTATCGGGGCTGTACTGCAGACCGAGGACGACTACACGTCCGTGGTCCGGCTGGTACCCGCGGGTCCGGCGGACAAGGCGGGCAGCCTCAAACCGGCCGAGCGCATCGTCAGCGTGGGCCAGGGTGAATCCGGTCCGCTGATCGATGTCGTCGGCTGGCGCCTGGATGACGTGGTCGAACTCATTCGTGGACCGAAGGGGTCCACCGTACGCCTCGAAGTGCTGCCGAAAGATGGCGAGGCCGCCCCCGCACGTGTGATCAATATCGTGCGCAACACCGTCAAACTGGAAGAGCAGGCGGCCCAGAAGAAGCTGCTGAGCCTCAAGCAGGGTGATCAGACCTATCGTGTGGGCGTCATCGAGATTCCCACCTTCTACGCGGACTTCAAGGCCCAGGGCGAAGGTGATCCGAACTACAAGTCCACCACCCGCGACGTGGCCGCGCTAATCGAGGAACTCAAGGCGGACGGCATCGACGGGCTTGTCATCGACCTGCGCAACAACGGTGGCGGCTCTCTACAGGAAGCGGACTCCCTGACCGGCCTGTTCATCGAATCAGGGCCGACCGTGCAGGTGAAATCGTCGCGACGCAACGCCAGCGTCTACGCGGACACCGATGCGAGCATTGCCTGGTCCGGTCCGATGGCCGTCCTCGTGAACCGCCTGTCCGCCTCGGCGTCCGAGATTTTCGCCGGTGCCATCCAGGATTACGGTCGTGGCCTGATCGTCGGCAGCCAGACGTTCGGCAAAGGCACCGTGCAGACACTCGTGCCGTTGCAACGCGGCCAGCTCAAACTGACGGCGGCGAAGTTCTACCGCATTTCGGGGCAGTCCACCCAGCACCAGGGGGTTTTACCGGACGTTGCGCTACCCGAGCTGTATGACACCAAGGTCATCGGCGAGTCCAGCCTGGAGGACGCTCTCCCCTGGGACATGATCCAGCCCGCGCTGTATCGCCGCTATGGCGATCTCCACGACGTGCTGCCGTCGCTACGCACGCTGCATGAGCGGCGTGTGGCTGACGATCCCGACTTCGAATATCTGCGCGACCTGATGGCGCGGGCGGACGCGAACAACCAGCGCAAGGTGATCTCCCTGAACGAAGTCACCCGGCGCAAGGAACAGGCGGACGACGACCAGTGGCGACTTGACCTCGAAAACCGGTTGCGGAAGGAGAAAGGTGAACCGCTGCTCGCCTCCCTGGATGAACTCGACGAGGAGCCGGCCGACGAGGAGGGAAGCACTACCGAAACCACCCACGAGCGCCCGCCGGAAGACGATGCGCTGTTACGGGAAACCGGCAACGTGCTGATGGATTACGTGAACCTCACGCGTCAGGTCGCCCATGTGGAAGGCCTGCCGGCCGAGCCGGCGACGAGTCGCCTGGGCGCGCACGAAGGCTGACCGATAACCCGTGCGCCTGCTAACGCAGGTGCACGCTTCCTCCGACGTCGCGGCCGCGCCGACTCGCGGTTGCGCCAGCATGCGACAGCACATTCTGATGCCACCCAGCAAACCGCCTCTCGCCCGCAAAGTTGCACACCAGTTCACCCGACACGGTGTCACCATCACCGACGACTACGCCTGGCTGCGCGATGCGGGCTATCCCGAAGTCTCGGACCAGGAGGTGCTGGCGTACCTGAACGCGGAAAACGCCTGGTTCGAGAGCGTCATGGCACCGTACACCAGCCAGATCGATGCCATCTCCGCGGAACTCAAGGCGAGAATGAAGGACGAGGACGCAAGCGTGCCGCAGAAGGACGGCGCGTTCGTGTACTGGTCCGCGTTTGCGCCGGGCGCCCAATATCGCACCTGGTACCGCTGCCCTGTCGGCGGTGGCGAAACCTCGGTGTTGCTGGACGAACCCACGCTGGCGGCGGGGCATGACTACTTCCAGCTGGGCGGACTGTTCGTCAGTCCCGACGACCGTCTCCTCGCCTATGCCGTGGATGACGACGGTTCTGAACGGTTCACACTGCGCATTCGCAATCTGAATACCGGTGAACTGCTGCCGGACAGCATCGAAAACTGGCGATACGGCTTCGCCTGGGCCGCGGACAGCGGCAGTTTTCTCTATACGGATGCAGACGAGCACTGGCGATCCAAGCGCGTCCTCAGGCACATTCTCGGCACGGACCCGACAAAGGACCGCACGCTCTACAGCGAAGCCGCCGAGGAGTTCGGCGTCAGCGTCGGGCTCACCCAGTCCCGACGCTACGCCTGCATCACTACATCGGATCACACCACCAGCGAGGTCTATCTTCTGCCGGCGGACAACTTCGATACGGCACCTCTGCTTGTGGCGCGTCGCCGGGAAGGCATCGAATACGACGTGGAAGAGCATGCAGACACGTTGTTCATCCGCGTCAACGACACCCACGTCAACTTTCGCATTGTTACCGCCGCCATCGCCGAACCGGGCGGCTGGCGGGAATTCGTTTCCGGCAGCGATCGACGTTACCTGAGGGAGATCACCTGCTTTGAGGACTTCCTGGTTATCGAGGAAAGACTCGACGGCCTGGACCAGATCGCCATACAACGCTACGAAGACGGCGCGCATACCTACATACCCTTCCCCGAGTCCAGCTACACAGCGGAGCTGGGCAACAATCCCGAATACGCCATCGACAGACTGCGCATCGGCTTCGAGTCGATGGTGACACCGCTGACGGTCTTCGACTGGCACGTAGCACAGGGCCGCATGGAAACGCTGAAGGTTCAGGAAATTCCTTCAGGGTACGATGCGAGCCAGTACGAAACACATCGACTGCATGCGGTGGCACGTGACGGCACGCGCATTCCCGTCTCCATCGTGCATCGTCGGGACTGGCAGCGGGACGGCTCAGGTCCGGTCCACCTCTACGGCTATGGCGCCTACGGCTATGCGGTTCCGCCAGCGTTCTCGACACATAGACTCAGCCTGCTCGATCGCGGCTTTGCATTTGCCATCGCACATATTCGCGGTGGCGACGATCTGGGTTATCGGTGGTATCTCGACGGCCGGCTGGACAAACGCACCAACACGTTCAACGACTTCGTGGACGTGGCCCGTTTTCTGATCGATAGCAACTATGCGCAACCCGGCAGAATCACGGCGTCCGGCGGCTCCGCCGGCGGCGAGCTCATGGGCGCCATCATCAATCAGGCGCCGGAACTGTTCGGGGCAATTGTTGCGCATGTGCCGTTTGTCGATGTGCTGAACACGATGCTGGACGCCACGCTGCCGCTGACACCCGGCGAATGGCCGGAATGGGGCAACCCCATCGAGGACGCACGGGCATTCGCCACCATCCGCGACTACAGTCCCTACGACAACGTGGGCGCGCACGACTATCCACCCATGCTGGTGACCGCCGGCCTCAACGACCCCCGCGTGACCTACTGGGAGCCGGCCAAATGGGTCGCGAAACTGCGCGCCATGCGTACCGACGACCACGTCATCCTGCTCAAGACCAACATGGGAGCCGGACATGGGGGTCTCAGCGGACGTTATACGGCACTTCGTGAAATCGCCGAGGAATATGCATTTCTTCTCGCCGCCATGGCCGGAGAGATGGACAGCGAGTCGACGTTGGCTACAGATAGGGCGTAAACAAGGCCATACACGCATCACGCAGGCGTCGGGTACGACCGCGCGCAAACAGAGAAGCGACCGTATCCTCCGGCGCGGCCATCTCCTGTTCCATCAGCAACTCCAGTTCGCGCGCAAAGCCCTCGTCAAATATCTCTACGCCAACCTCAAAGTTGAGACGCAGGCTCCGCGGATCCAGATTGGCGCTGCCGACAAGCGAATATCGCCCATCTACCGTCAACAGCTTGGCATGCGAAAACTTGCGGCGCCGGAAAACCCGTACGCCGCTGCGCAGCAGCGTCGGCAGCATGTGCTGCATTGCCCAGTCGACATAGCGCAGATTGCTTCTGTACGGCACGACCACCCGCACATCCACACCCCTTAGTGCCGTTGTCTGCAGGGCGGCAACCAGGTCCCGTTCCGGCAGGAAATAGGGCGTCATGATGTAGACATACCGACGTGCGCTGGCCAGCGCGCCATGCAGGATGAACAGCAGTTTGTCCATGTCCTCGTTCGGACCATCCGGCACGACCCGACACAACATGTCACCTGCCACTGCACAGACTGGTACCCGGGGCAGGTCTTCCCCCGCCGCGAAACGCCAGTCGTCACTGAAAAGTGTGCGCAGGTCCGTCACAACCGGTCCTTCCATGCGGAAGTGCGCATCGTCCACGGGGCGGTAACCACTGGCATCGGTGACGTGCCTGTCACCGATGTTCAAACCACCGCAGAAACCGATTGCCCCGTCGACGATGAGCAGTTTGCGATGCGTGCGCAGGTTGACGTACCCGAACGGCGGCACGAACCGCGGCGGCAGGAATCGGCGACTGGGAAGCCCTGCGCGCCTGAGCTCACGGGAGATGCGTGGCCAGGAATAGCACTCACCAATGGCGTCGACGAGCACACGCACGGACACCCCCCGCGCCTGCGCCTCAGCCAGCGCACCGACGAAACGGCGACCGACCTCATCGTTGTCAAATATGTATGAACAGAGAAGCACTTCCCGCTGCGCCTCGGCAATGGCATCGAGCATGGCGGGATAGACCGCATCACCGTGCTGAAGCAGCGACACGCGGTTGCCTTCGCGGGCCGCCATGGCGGCGACCCGATCACCAATGACCAGGTGACGGCCATGCCGCATCTGGTTGTCCGTCGATAGTCCGGACTGGCCACCAGTAAGCGGCTGCGCGGGCTCGAGCAATCGCCGGGCACGGGTCTGGATGCGGTTGATGCCAAACAGGTAATACGCCATCGCGCCGACAATCGGCACGGCCATGCAGATGATCAGCCAGACCTGGGCTGCCCTGGGCTCCGTCTTGTTCAGGAGCGCGTGCGCTCCGGCGGCCAACCCCAGCAGCAGGTAACAGGCCGCCAGCACGGTAGCCTGCCAGTCCTCGATGCGGGCAACCGCCGCCAGAAGTTCGGCGACCGTCAACCTGCTTCCCCGCGAAACACCAGCCGCAACAGGCGGATCCGGTGCGGCGCCTCAACCCGCATTGCGCATCCGTGGTTGAAGCGGGGACGCGCAGGAAAGCGCGATCGCGGGGAGGCGCAGCCCGCCACTCGAACCGGCCGGCTCGACGGCAGATCCACCCGGTACCCGGAGAGGGCCTGATGGTTTCAGGGGTAGCACCGACTGCCGCGGGTTGTTCATGAACGCCGTATTCAGGGCAACAGAAACTCAAGACTCCGCGTGCGAATCGTGCGGGTCAACGCGTCGGCGAAGGCATCCACGCTCATGGAGTGCTGATCCTTGTGGCCGTAGCGCCTGAGCGTGACGGTACCGTCCGCCACCTCACGCTCACCGATGATGAGCAGGTTGGGTATCTTGCGCACGGTACCCTCGCGAATCTTCTTCGGCAGCGTTTCGTTGGACGAGGCCAGTTCAGCGCGCACAAAATCGCCCCGCAGCCGCTCGATGATCGCGTTGGCATAGCCATCGTACTGTTCGGACACCGTCAACAGCTGCACCTGCAGCGGCGCGATCCAGGTGGGAAACGCCCCGCCGAAATGTTCGATCAGATAAGCGACAAAGCGTTCGTGCGTACTGAAAGGCGCGCGGTGAATGCAATACGGCGTGTGCTCGGCGCCATCCGAACCGACGTACCGCAGATCGAACCGCGACGGCATGGAAAAGTCGAGCTGGATGGTCGACACCGACTCCTCGCGTCCGGTGACGGTGACGAACTGTATGTCGATCTTCGGTCCGTAGAATGCCGCTTCACCCTTACCGTCCACGTAGTCGATACCAAGTTCGTCCAGCACTTCGGCCAGCATGGCTTCCGAACGTTCCCACGCCTGCGGATTGTTGACGTACTTGTCCCTGCCCTTGGGATCTTCGGGATCCCAGCGCGACAGCCGGAACTTGTAGTTCTTCAGATCGAATACCGCGTACGCTTCGCGGTACATGGCGAGCACCGCCTTGAATTCATCCTTGATCTGGTCTTCCGTGCAGTAGATGTGCGCGTCGTTCATGCACATGCCGCGCACGCGCAACAAGCCGCTCACCGCCCCCGAACTTTCGAATCGGTAGACCTGCCCGTACTCGGCGAGTCGCAGCGGCAGATCGCGATAGCTGCGCGGTTCCGCGGCATACACCTTGTGATGGTGCGGGCAGTTCATGGGCTTGAGTCGATACGTCTCCTTGATGTGCCCTTCGCCCGATTCATCTGTTTCCACCAGTTCCATGGCCGGGTACATATCCTCCGCGTAATACGGCAGATGACCGGAGGTGTAGTAAAGCTCCTGCCGCGCGAGGTGCGGTGTTGCCACGCGCTTGTAGCCCGCCTTGAATTCGAGTTCTTTCGCCAGCTTCTCGAGTTCGTCGCGAATGACCGTGCCATTGGGCAACCACAATGGCAGTCCCCGACCGATGTCATTGTCGATCTTGAAAATGCCGAGCTCACGCCCCAGCTTCTTGTGATCGCGAGCCTGCGCTTCCTCGTAGGCACTGACATAGGCCTCGAGCGTTGCCTTGTCGGCAAAAGCCCACGCATAAATACGCGTCATCATCACGTTGCGCGAATCACCACGCCAATAGGCACCCGCGACACTGCGCAGCCTGAACGCATCGCGTGGAATGGCCTTTGTGGTTTCCACGTGGGGACCTTCGCACATGTCCAGGAAGGGACCATTGCGATAGAAGGAGAGGCCATCCAGCCCGTGCCTGGCCAGCAGTTCCTCGGCGTACTCCCGCTTGTAGGGCTCTTTCATCTCGGCGATGCGCGCCAGCGCTTCGCTGGCCGGCAGGTCTTCACGGTAGAACTTCTGACCCTTCTTGATGATCTGCCGCATGCGCTTCTCGAGCTCGGGAAAGTCGTCTTCCGTAAGCGGACTGGTAAGCACGAAGTCGTAGTAGAAGCCATCACGGATGGGTGGCCCGAAGCCGAGTGTCGATCCCGGCCGCAACTCCAGAACCGCCTGGGCCAGTACATGCGCCAGGCTGTGCCGCACCCGGTACAGTTCGTCCTGAGCCTGTTCATCGCCACTGTGTTCGAAACGGGCCATGCCCTGATCTCCTGTTGCCTGCTGGTTGCCGTTCGTGCACCTGCCGCCATCATCCGGCAACGAGGCCCGGATCGATCATGCCGGCTCGCCGGCGAACGATCACCCAGAAACGACAAACCCCGGTGGGCGGTCTGCCGGCCGGGGTTCCGTTTACCTGCGAGTCTGGATCCCGTGGCGACCGCTGCGGGGTCGCCGTCTGCATCTGTCTACCGGTAGCTACCGGACAAATACATACCGCGACCCGCATCGAGTGCGGGCAGTGGTGCGGGTAGTGGTGCGCGTCTTGCGGGATTTCCGGTACATGACGCGATGATAGTGCACGAGGTTGCGATTGCAAGGTCTCAACCTGCCCGCTGGGGCCCTTGAATCCTGGCGGTACGCCCCTAAATCGGAACGCATGGACATCGAACAGGACGGCGTTCCCGTCGAACGCGACGACAAGCAGATCATCCTCCCCGGCGAAGGCCTGCCGGGATTGCTCTATATCCTGCCCCACGACCAGCGACCGCTTTTCCCTGGCCAGGCGCTGCCCCTGGTGCTGGGCGCCACCCAGTGGCTGCCGACGCTCGAGGCCATGCGGGAGCGGGGCCACGACGTCATCGGCCTGCTCGGCATGCCCGGCAGCGTCGAGGACGGCATCGACACCAATCGCCTTTACACCATGGGTACGGCCTGCCGTATTCACCGTGTGCACCGCGACGGCGAGGTGCTGCACCTGCTGCTGGAAGGCCTGCAGCGTTTTCGCGTGCGCCAGTGGAGCCGCACGGAACCTCCCCTGCTGGCCAGTGTGCAGTATTTTCCCGACCGCACGGACAAGCCGGCCGCGGAGCAGACCGCCTATGCCGTGGCGATCATCAATATCATCAAGGAACTGATTCCGCTGAACCCGCTGTATGGCGAGGAGTTGAAGATCTTCCTCGGCCGGTCCAGTCCCAACCGACCGGCCGTGCTGGCCGACTTTGCGGCATCGATGACCACCGCATCGCGGGAAGTGCTGCAGGACGTGCTGGAAACCGTGGAACTGGATAAACGGCTGCAGAAGGTTGTGGAACTGCTGCACAAGGAACTGAAGATCGCAGCCGCGCAACAGGAAATCCGCGAACACGTGGAAAAGGAGATCCAGAGCCATCAGCGCGAACAGGTACTGCGCCAGCAGCTCAAGTACATCCAGAAGGAACTGGGTCTGGCAAAGGACGATAAAACGGCACAGCTGGAACAGTTCCGTGAGCGTGCCGCCACGTTGCAGTTTGCGCCCGCGGCCCGGAAGCGCTTCGACGAGGAAATGGAAAAACTGGCGATGCTCGATCCCAGCGCCGCCGAATGGAACGTCACCCGCAACTATCTGGACTGGCTTACCAGCCTGCCCTGGGGCGTGACCACCCGCGACGCCACGGATCTCGCCACGGCCGCGAAGGTTCTGGCCAGACACCACGAAGGCCTCGACGACGTGCGGGACCGTATCCTCGAGTTCCTGGCGCTCGGCGTCAGTCGTGGCAACGCGGCCGGCTCCATCATCTGCCTCGTGGGACCGCCCGGTGTCGGCAAGACCTCCCTCGGGCGCGCCATCGCCGAGGCCCTGAATCGCCAGTTCTTCCGCTTCAGCGTCGGCGGCATGCGCGACGAGGCCGAGATCAAGGGCCACCGGCGCACGTACATCGGCGCCCTTCCCGGCAAATTGCTGCAGGCGCTCAAGGACTGCGGCACGCAGAACCCGGTGATCATGCTCGACGAGATCGACAAGATCGGCGCCTCCTACCAGGGCGATCCGGCGGCTGCGCTCCTGGAAGTGCTGGACCCGGAGCAGAATTCGACGTTCCGGGATCACTATCTCGATGTCGACTTCGACCTGTCGAAAGTGCTCTTCGTCTGCACCGCCAACCAGCTGGATACCATCCCCGCGCCCCTGCTCGACCGGATGGAAGTGATTCACCTGTCCGGCTACCTGGACAGCGAAAAACTCGCCATCGCCCGCAAGCACCTGTGGCCGCGTCAGGTGCTGAAGTCGGGACGAAAACGCACCGACATTCGCCTTGATGCGGCGGCGCTGCGCGAGGTCGTGGAACACTACGCCCGCGAAGCAGGGGTGCGGCAACTGGAAAAACACCTGGCACGAATCGTCCGCAAGGCCAACGTCAGTCTGGTAAACGGCAGCAACGCGCCGATCGTCGTGCACAAGGCGGACATCGCCCGCTATCTCGGTCCCCGACTGTTCGAAAACGAACGCCTCGAACGCGGGGTGGGTATCGTCACGGGACTTGCCTGGACCGCCATGGGTGGCGCGACGCTGCCGGTGGAAGCCACGCTGGTGCACCGCAACGGCGCAGGTCTCAAGCTCACCGGCCAGCTCGGCAACGTGATGCAGGAGTCCGCCAATATCGCCTACAGCTACGTACGTTCCGCCGCCAGGCAACTGGGCCTGGACCCGGCCTGGTTCGATGACGCCACCATCCACCTGCACGTGCCAGCCGGCGCCACGCCAAAGGATGGTCCCAGCGCAGGTATCACCATGGCCACTGCCCTGGTGTCCCTGGCGAGCGGCCGGCAAGCACCCGCAAGACTGGCAATGACGGGAGAGCTCACGCTTTCGGGTCAAGTCTACCCAGTGGGTGGAATTCGTGAGAAGCTGCTTGCAGCCAAACGCCAGGGGATCAAACGGGTGATCCTGCCGGCCGCCAACGAGCGCGATGTCGTGGAAGTTCCAGCCGCCGTGAAGGCCGGGATCGACATTCACTACGCCCGGGACTACCGGGACGTGCAGCGGCTGGTTTTCATTCCGTAGTCACCATCACCGTATGCCTGAGTTGCCGGACGGCCACGCCATAGCGGCCATTGTGCTGACCGTGAGCGCCCTGTGGGCGTACACGCGACCCAACTGGTCCCTGGAGCTGACGAGCCTGGGTCTGCTGGCCGTGCTCGCTTTTGCGGCCGCCGCCTTCCCCCATCCCAATCTGCATCCTCAGGATTACTTCGCCGGTTTCGGCAACGAAGCCCTGATCGCCGTCTGCGCCCTGATGGTGCTGGGCCAGGGTCTGGTGCGTACCGGCGCGCTGGAACCCGTTGGCCGCACACTCGGCCGTTTCTGGCGCAAGGCGCCATTCCTCACGTTCCTGCTCACGCTGGTCGTCGCCGCAACGCTGTCCGCATTCGTCAACAACACGCCCATTGTCGTGCTGCTGCTGCCCATCCTCGTGAGCGTATGCCTGAAGGCGGATGATTCGCCCGCTCGGGTACTGATGCCGATGAACTTCGCCACCATCGTGGGCGGCGCCATCACCACCATTGGTACCTCCACCAACCTGCTGGTCGTTGGTGTGGCCGAAAAACTCGGCATGGAACGGCTGGGCATGTTCGACTTCGTCCTCCCTGCCTCGATCGCCGCCGGCGTTGCCATCCTGTACCTGTGGCTGATCGCCCCGTTGCTGCTGCCCCGTCGGGACATCGGTCTGGAACGCCAGTCGCCACGGGTGTACGAAGCACGCCTGCAACTGCGCCCGGACTCGCCGGCCTGCGGCAAGACACTGGAACAGGCCATCGCCATGACCAACGGCGAAATGAAGGTAGTGCGCGTGCGACGCGAAGGCACGTTCATTCTGCC
>JACKNX010000019.1 GCA_024234635.1 Pseudomonadales bacterium
TTTACAGGAGAAGGTCACGAGGTGCTCGTGGGGACCGCGTTGGACTTCACGCGCAGAAAGCCGTATTCGAGACGCCCGAAGCGCAAGTGGTCCTGGAGCTTGCTCAGCACGTATCAGGGTAGTGCCGAGTCGAGACGCTGCAGTTCTTCTCCCGGACTCGGCAGATGCTGCTCGGTGACCAATAGCTGCAGTGAAGTGGCGTCCCTCGACAGCGCGCCGTCATACGCTGCGCAAAACGCTAGCGCGAATTGAACATGTCGGTGGCATAGCGCCACTTGCCGTCCGCGCCCTTGTGCCACACCACCTGGTAGTTATCGCTACCAGGTGACAGTGAGCCGTCCTCGGCCACGTTCTGGTAGGTCGAGTTGCCGATCTCGACTGCATAGTTGTCGCCCAGCGACCTGACTTCCTCGACGGTGAGGGTCAGATCCTTCAAAACGGAAAACAAGCCAGCCAGCGTCTGTGTGATCGCTGCGCGCCCCGCCACGGGCGGAGCCCCGGGTGGGATGAGCACTGCATCCAGTTCGTAGAACAAACCCAGGCGCTCGGCATCGTTGGCGTTGTAGGTAGCCGCCCACTGGTTCTCGAGCACTTGAATGGCAGACTTCAGCGATGCATCGTCTGCCTTTGCCGCCGATACGCAGGCTATCAGCGCAGCCAATATCAGGCTTTGAGTCGTCTTCAGCGTTTTCATTGCTCTCTCCCCGCCAGTCGTATTGGAAACAGCCGCGTCACCATTCTCGGCTATGCCACAGCCGCCACATGCCCCTCATGGTGAGCCACGAAAATATGTCACGGCGGCCCGACAACCGCCAGCATCTGACAGCCGGGCCGGAAATGCCCTTTGTCGGTAGGATGCGGCACGCGGTTTCCGCGAGATCAGCCAACACGCCCGAAAGAATCCGTTTTCCAACCTGGATGCCCGATCCTACCTGCCAACGTGCTCGAGGTTGCGCAGTTCCGCGACGCGACGTGTCGATGATCTGCTGGCTACCGATCCCGCAATCAAGGCCGCGAAGGTTGCCCAGTCGCGGCCGGAATGCTGGCGAGATCGTTCACCCAATCGAGCTGCGAACCGCACCAGATCTGTAGCGCGGGCCGCAATGCGCTCGCCTGGCGGGCCGTGCTGAGTCTGAGCGAACAGACGCTCGGTACCTCAGCATCGCCGCCCCAGAGGGAGGTACCGCACACACCGCAAAATACCAGAACACGCCGCCACCCAAGCCTTTCACCATCGACCGCAACGGCTTCTCCCTCAATACCGCAGTCGCCTGCGGAGCCCGTCAGCGCGAAAAATTCGAGCGGGTCTGCCGCTATGTCACTCGCCCAGCCAGCCCACCGCCCCTCTCTCCTGGGCTGACCGCCTCAAGCGGGTGAGCACCCATTGACGGGAAGGTTGATGCGGGACGACATGATCGGTGAGATGTGCGGCGGTATCGACCATGCGCCGAGCAGCGCAGGAAGGGCAGATCCCTCGACAGGGGAAGACGCGGTTATGTGTGTAAGCAATTGCCGGAGAACGCCTTTAGTTTCGTCCCGAAGGAGGCGACGAATTGCGTGATGCCGGGAAAGTGCATGGCCAGCAGAAGGCGCCGTGTCCCGTTTTGTAGTACTTCCTTCACCGATTGTTCAGCAAGGATTCATTTGCGGGTAAATCGCCAGTCACGTTGCTATTAGAAGATCTCGTGTCCTTAAACACTATCCGGAGCACGGAATGATACGGGCACGTTCTCACTCATCGTTGTTGGCATCGGCCGCTTTTCTGACGGCAGCCTTCCAGGTCAACGCCGCACCACAGATCGAGCAGGGTATTCAGTTCGGCGATGTCGCCAGCGGCAGAGCAATTGTCTGGAGTCGCTCGAGCGAGGCTTCGCGCATGATGGTGCAGTATTCCTATGACGCCAGTTTCGCTGACCCGGTGACGGTGCGCGGACCATACGCAACACCGGAATCAGACTTTACGGCAAAGCTCGATCTGACCGGACTGAAACGTGATAGAGACGTTTACGTCAAGGTCTGGTTTGAAGGGCTTACCAACGCGCGTGAGAAAAGCGAAGTTGTATCGGGCAAGTTCCATAGCGTTGGCAGACACGAGGATATTCACTTCGTGTGGGGCGGCGATACCGCTGGCCAGGGCTGGGGTATCAACGAAGCGTTTGGTGGTATGAAGATCTATGAAACGATGCGCCAGGAAGAACCGCAGTTCTTCATTCACAGTGGCGACAACATCTATGCGGACGGGCCAATTCCATTGACGGCCAACGCGCCGGAAAGCGGCGCGCCCTGGGTGAACCTGGTTACGCCCGAGGTGAGCAAAGTTGCCGAGGAACTCAACGAATTTCGTGGCCGCTATCGCTACAATCTCATGGACGAGAACCTTCGTCGCTTCAATGCCGAGGTCGCTGGCATCCCGCAGTGGGACGACCATGAGGTCGTGAACAACTGGTCCGATGCAAAGAGCCTCGACAACGATCCTCGCTATACGGAGAAGAACGTTCCCCTTCTGGTATCCAGGGCAACTCAGGCGTTCCTGGAATATGCGCCGATTCGACCGCATGGCGCGGAGGAGTCAGAGCGTGTCTATCGCAAACTGTCCTACGAAGATTTGCTGGAAGTCTACGTTCTCGACATGCGCAGCTATCGAGGCCCGAATACCGACAATCTGCAGACGGAGGAGAGCGCTGAAACGGCATTCCTGGGGAACGAGCAGATTTCCTGGCTGCTCAGTCAGCTGGCAAACTCGAAGGCCACGTGGAAGGTCATAGCCGCCGATATGCCTGTTGGGCTGAATGTTGGCGACGGATCGCTCTGGGAGGCCATTGCCAATGGCAACGATGGCCGTCCACTCGGCCGCGAACTGGAATTTGCTCGACTTCTGCGGGGCATAAAAAAGGCGAAAGTACACAACGTCGTGTGGTTGACCGCTGACGTTCACTACACTGCAGCGCATTTCTACCACCCGCGAAGCGCGGCGTTCAAGAATTTCTTGCCGTTCTGGGAGTTTGTTGCCGGTCCGCTGAATGCGGGATCCTTTGGCCCGAATACCAAAGACAAGACGTTCGGTATCGAAGTCGACTTCGAAAAGGGACCATCCACGGAGGGTTTGCCGGCAAACACGTCGCCGTACGCTGGCCTGCAGTTCTATGGCGCCGTTCACATCAATCGTGGCAACGGGGTGATGCGCGTCGATCTCAAGGACATCAATGGGGATGTTGTCTATTCGAATAAACTGACCCCAATCAGGTAGTTCCGTTGGGGAGATCAATGGGGGGCAGGCGGTCTGCCTGTTCCCCTTCTCGAACCGGACTTCATACTGATGTTGTCATCCATCGACTTCCTTGCTGCCACGCTCCATCGCCGCCTCGAACCAGATGGTGCGCGCCGCTTGCCGGATGATGCCGGAACGCGCAACGGTATCCTCGTCAAAGGTCCACACGTCCAGGCTGTGTTCCTCCTGGCCATCCACCTTTGCGGTGTATTCGGCAATCAGCGTGCGTTCGCCGAGGTACAGCCAGCCACTGGCCGTGTCGCCAGCGAGCGGGAAGCGACCAAAGCCCACGGCAGCGCCTGCAACGATGTGCCTGGTACCGTCCTCGTAGTGAATGACCACGTCATTGCCGCGCGCTTCGAAGCGGATTTCGGACGACAGCGCGCCCTTGTGGCCATCGCTGGTGTACCAGATGCCGAACTCGGCGAAGCTGCCGAGGAACTGTTCAGGTTGCATGCGTGAGATGAGATGGGGCGGCGACTGACAACCACCCCAACGGGATCAGAAACAATCGCCAGGCACGCGCACGTGACCTTCCATGAGTATCCGTGCGCTGCGGCTCATGCTGGCTTTCGTCACCACCCACTCGCCGTTCTGTTGCGCGGCCTGGGCGCCCACACGCAGCGTCCCGGACGGGTGGCCGAAGCGGACGGCGCTGCGCTCGCCACCACCGGCGGCCAGGTTGACCAGCGTGCCGGGGATGGCGGCGGCGGTGCCAATGGCAACCGCTGCTGTGCCCATCATGGCGTGATGCAGCTTGCCCATGGACAGGGCGCGTACCAGCAGATCGATGTCATCCGCGTT
Organism: Pseudomonadales bacterium; assembly: GCA_024234635.1. GTDB lineage: Bacteria > Pseudomonadota > Gammaproteobacteria > Pseudomonadales > Azotimanducaceae > SYFY01. The sequence continues at coordinate 4,073 of JACKNX010000019.1, forward strand.
CACGGCCTTGCCGCTGGAGGCGGTGTAACTCGCTGGCGGCGCCACAAAGGCTACCTTCGGCGTGTGCTGCCGCCCGGCCGCTTCCGCCACGGACTTGATCAACCCCATCCGGATGGCGCCGTGTGCGCGGATGGTTTCGAATATTGCCAGCGCGCGGTCGTCGTTGTTGATGTCCGTCTGCAGTTCCGTGCCGGCGTAGCCGATCGCATCGGCGTTGACGAAGATGGTCGGAATACCGGCATTGATCATCGTCGCCTTCAGCGTTCCCACGCCGGGCACTTCCAGGTCGTCCACCACGTTGCCGGTGGGAAACATGGAACCGCCGGTCTCGTCCGCCGGGTCCACGAAGTCCAGTTGCACCTCGGCGGCCGGGAAGGTCACGCCGTCCAGCTCGAAGTCCCCGGTTTCCTGGGGCTCGCCGTCCGTCATCGGTACGTGCGCGATGATGGTCTTGCTGATGTTCACCTGCCAGATACGCACCACGGCGGTGCCGTTGTCCGGCACACGCGATCTGTCCACCAGGCCGCTGGCAATGGCAAACGGGCCGACGGCGGCGCTCAGATTTCCGCAGTTGCCGCTCCAGTCCACGAACGGCTGGTCGATCGAAACCTGGCCGAACAGGTAATCCACATCGTGATCGGGTTTGTCACTCGACGAGAGGATCACCGTCTTGCTGGTGCTGCTGGTGGCACCACCCATGCCGTCGGTCTGCTTGCCGTACGGATCAGGGCTGCCGATTACCCGCAGCAGCAGTCGGTCACGGGCCTCGCCCGGAACGCGCGCGCGCTCGGGCAGATCGTTCAGGCGGAAGAACACGCCTTTGCTGGTGCCGCCGCGGATGTAGGTGGCGGGAATGCGGACCTGGGGTACGTGTGCCATGGTGTCAGCCTGCCGATGCGGATGATTCGAGGAAGTCCTGGGCGAAGCGCTGCAACACGCCGCCCGCTGCATAGATGGAGACCTCTTCCGCGGTATCCAGCCGGCACGTGACAGGCACGCGCACGGATTCACCATTGCGGCGGTGAATGACCACCGTGAGATCGGCGCGCGGTTTCAGTTCGCCCTCGACGTCAAACGTCTCCGTGCCGTCGATGCCGTACGTGTTGCGCGTTTCGCCGGCCTTGAACTCCAGCGGCAACACCCCCATGCCAATGAGATTGGTGCGGTGAATGCGCTCGAAACCTTCCGCAACGATGGCCTCCACACCGGCCAGGCGTACGCCCTTCGCGGCCCAGTCGCGGGAGCTGCCCTGGCCATAGTCGGCGCCGGCGATGATGATCAGCGGCTGGCCGCGTTCCATGTAGGTTTCGATGGCTTCCCACATACGCGTCACCTTGCCTTCCGGCTCGAGGCGCGCCAGCGATCCCTGTTTCACCTTGCCGTTTTCCGTAACCATTTCGTTCAGCAGTTTCGGATTGGCGAACGTCGCGCGCTGCGCGGTGAGGTGATCGCCGCGGTGCGTGGCGTAGGAATTGAAGTCCTCTTCAGGCAGACCCATCTTCGCCAGGTACTCGCCTGCCGCGCTGCTCGCGAGGATGGCGTTCGAGGGAGACAGGTGGTCCGTGGTGATGTTGTCACCCAGCACCGCCAGCGGCCGCATGCCTTTCAGCGCGCGCTCACCGGCCAGCGCGCCTTCCCAGTAAGGCGGGCGACGGATATAGGTGCTCATGGGGCGCCAGTCGTAGAGCGGACTGGTGGCGCTGGTGGTGTCCTTCACCTGGATGAACATCGGGTCGTACACCTGACGGAACTGCTGGGGCTTCACGCACTTTGCCACCACGGCGTCGATTTCCTCGTCCGTGGGCCAGATGTCCTTCAGTGTCACCGGCTTGCCGTTCTGATCCGTGCCGAGGGCATCGCGTTCGATATCCACACGCACGGTGCCGGCGATGGCATAGGCAATCACCAGGGGCGGGCTGGCCAGGAAAGCCTGCTTGGCGTAGGGGTGGATGCGGCCGTCGAAGTTGCGGTTGCCGGAGAGCACGGCGGTGGCGTACAGATCCCGGTCGATCACTTCTTTCTGTATGGCCGGGTCCAGCGCTCCGCTCATGCCGTTGCAGGTGGTGCAGGCGAAGGCGACGATGCCGAAGCCGAGCTTTTCCAGCTCCGGCAGCAGTCCGGCTTCACGCAGGTACAGATCCACGACTTTGGAACCGGGCGCCAGTGACGATTTCACCCACGGCTTGCGGGTGAGCCCGCGGGCATTGGCGTTGCGGGCCAGAAGACCGGCGGCAATCACGTTGCGCGGGTTGCTGGTGTTGGTGCAACTGGTGATGGCGGCGATGATCACGGCGCCGTCCGGCATGAGGCCGGGCTCTTTCTGCCATTCCCCCGCGATGCCTTTGGCGGCCAGTTCCGACGTGGCGACGCGCCGGTGGGGATTGGAGGGGCCGGCGACGTTACGCACCACGCTGGAGAGATCAAACGTGAGCACCCGCTCGTACTCGGCAGTCTTCAGGCTGTCGGACCACAGGCCGGCCACTTTTGCGTAGGTTTCCACCAGTGCCACCTGGCTGTCCTCGCGGCCGGTGAGGCGAAGGTAGTCAATGGTCTTCTCGTCGATGGAGAACATCGCCGCCGTGGCGCCGAATTCCGGTGTCATGTTGGAAATGGTGGCGCGGTCGCCGAGCGTCAGATCCGCGGCGCCCTCGCCGTAGAACTCCAGGTACGACGACACCACCCGCTGCTCTCGCAGAAACTCGGTGAGCGCCAGCACGATGTCGGTGGCGGTGATGCCGGGCTGGCGGCGCCCGGTGAGTTCCACGCCCACGATGTCGGGCAGCCGCATGTACGAGGCACGGCCGAGCATCACGTTTTCGGCTTCCAGGCCGCCTACGCCCACGGCGATCACACCCAGTGCGTCCACATGCGGTGTGTGGCTGTCCGTGCCCACCAGCGTGTCGGGGAAGGCTACCCCATCCTGTACGTAGATGACCGGTGACATCTTCTCCAGGTTGATCTGGTGCATGATGCCGTTGCCCGGAGGAATGACCTCCATGTTCTCGAATGCGGTCTTGCACCAGTTGATGAAGTGGAAGCGGTCTTCGTTGCGCCGGTCCTCGATGGCCCGGTTCTTCTCGAAGGCATCCTTTTCGAAGCCGCCGTGCTCCACCGCCAGCGAGTGGTCGACGATGAGCTGCACCGGGACCACCGGATTCACCAGCGATGGGTCGCCGCCCTTGTCCGCGATGGCGTCACGCAGGCCGGCCAGGTCCACCAGCGCGGTCTGCCCGAGGATGTCGTGACACACCACCCGGGCTGGGAACCACGGGAAGTCGAGATCACGCTTGCCCTCGATGATCTGCTTCAGACACGCCGTGAGGGTATCCGGATCGCAGCGGCGAACCAGATTCTCGGCGTGTACGCGTGAGGTGTAGGGCAGCTTCTCGTAGGCGCCGGGGCTGATGTCGTTGACGGCAGCTCGGGTGTCGAAATAGTCCAGCTGGGTGCCGGGCAGCGGCTTCCGGTATTTCTGGTTCATGAACTCGTCTGTGTTGGAAGGAAAGCGGCCAATTCTACCACTGCTGGCAACGCTTCCCTGCGTGCGGACCGGACGGCGGCGTCACTTACGGTGCGTTCGCAGGCCGATCCTGGCGCGGCGCCGTGCAGCACATCACCAGCGCGGGTGGCAGATTGCGCAGTACCGGCGCGCTCACCGAGAAGCCGGCAAAGGTCTTGCGCAGGCGGCGCCGCAGGCGTACCGACCCCGGGGTGGGATAGCTGTTCACATAGGTAAACGTGCGGAACTCGCCGTCGGGGTGCAGTACGCGGGTGACGGCGGTGAAGATATCGTCCAGCTGCCGCTCACTGAACAGGACGAGTGGCAGCCCTGAAAGGATGCAGTGCACCGTGCCAAGTCCGCGCGCCTGCACGAACCGGTGTACGTCCGCCACATCGCCGAGCTGGAAGTCCAGCTCGGGAAACCGCTGACACAGGCGGCGATGCAGGGCGGGATCCCGCTCGATGCCCAGGTAGCGGAGGTTCACGCCCGCCTGTCGACGCCTTTCGACTTCCAGGGTGAACGCCCCGGTCCCGGGGCCGAACTCCACCAGACAGTGATCGCCCGCCAGCGTCAGCCCATCGAACATTGCCGCGCTGAGGTAGCGGGAACTCGGCACGATGGATGCGACGCCGGTGGGATCGTCCAGGAACCGGCGGAAGAAGAAGGCGCCGTCCGCGACTGCCTGCAGCAGTGGCTGCGCGGCCGCCTTGCGCGGGGATGTCATGACGCCTCTCCACCGGGTTTGCTTCCGGCCATTCTAGAGAGGCCGATGGGGGGGTTGCACGGGGTGACAGAAATTTAAGTTTCCCCGGCCTGACGGTGCGGCGATACGGGTAAACCTGCGGGAATCCCGCAGTCCGTCGTGGCGCAACTGCGACAATTTGTCGCTTCCGTGCGCAAACCGGCGCCGGGATCATTCGCACATCTGCCGCCAGCCGGAACGATGACATGTCGCCTGCCCCCTACCGAGTGCTGCTTGCGCTCAGCGTCGCCGCCACCGGCGCCGCCACCTCCCATGCCATTGCGCAATCCGCCGTCGATCGCCTGGAGAGCGAGATCATCGTGACGGCGCCGCGTACCGAAGGACCGCTGCAGGTGGTGACGGATCCCGGCATGCCACGTCAGCCTCTGCCGGCGCACGATGGTGCCGACTATCTGAAGACGATCCCGGGCTTCTCCGTCATCCGCAAGGGCGGCACGGACGGCGACCCGCTGTTTCGCGGCATGGCCGGTTCGCGCATCAACGTGCTCAGCGAGGAAGCGATGCTGCTCGGCGGCTGCGGGGCACGCATGGATCCCCCTACCGCCTACGTGTTCCCGCAGAACTACGATCGCATCCGTGTGCTCAAGGGGCCGCAGTCGGTCCTGTGGGGTGCCGGCGGCTCCGCGGCTACGGTGCTGTTCGAGCGCGACCCCTACGAGCATTCCACGGACGCCAGCAAGCTGGATGTCAGCGCGCTGATGGGAAGCTGGGGGCGCCGGGACCTGGCCGTGGACGGCCTCTATGGGAGTGAGCTCGGTTATGTGCGCGTGCAGGGCAGCGATGCGCGGTCCGACGACTATGCGGATGGCCGCGGCGACGACGTGCACGGTGAGTATCACCGCTGGAATGCCCAGGTCATGCTGGGCTGGACTCCCGGTGAAAACACACTGGTCGAATTGTCGGGTGCCAGGAGCGATGGCGAAGCGGCGTACGCGGATCGCCTCATGGACGGCGTCCGCTTCGACCGGGAGGCGGTCACGCTGCGGGTTCGTCAGCGTGACATCACGGACTGGTTCACCCTGCTGGACGCCCACGTGGCGTACGGGTACGTGGACCACGTGATGGACAACTACAACCTGCGTGACTTCGTGCCGACGATGATGATGCCCGGGCGCACGGTGTCGAATCCGGATCGCGAGACGCTGGCGGCGCACGTGGCGGCCACGCTGGAAGTCACGGACGAACTCACGGCGGTTGTGGGCGTGGACGGTCACGACGACGCCCATTCGGTGCGCAGCTCCATGAACCAGCTCATGACGGCGTACCAGGACCTTCCCCGAGTGGATGACGCGCGGTTCGAACAGCGCGGTCTGTTCGGCGAGTTCACGTGGCAGCCGGCGCCAGGCCGTTCGCTGGCCTGGGGCATGCGCGCCGATCACTGGCGGGTGGAAGACAAGCGGCAGATGGTGCGGCAGGGCATGATGACGATGGTGCCAAACAGCACGGCGGGCGCCAGGGACACGGACTGGCTCACCAGCGGTTTCGTTCGCTATGAGCATGGCCTGGGGCGACGCCCGAATACGGAGGATGCGGAAGTGATCCTCTTCTCGGGTCTCGGCTATGCGGAACGGGTGGCGGATTACTGGGAGCGCTTCGGCAACGACAAGCAGAGCCTCGACACCAACAGTGCATTCCTCACCGATCCGGAGCGCACCACGCAGCTCGATGTGGGCGCCATCCGGCGTACCGCACGCACCCGCCTGTCCGCGTCGCTGTTCGCCAGCCATGTGGACGACTACGTGCTGATCGACACGCGGGTGATGAGCAAGCCCATGGGCACGGTGGTGACGCGATCCGTTGATGCGCGTACATGGGGCGGTGAGCTGGAATATGCATGGCGCGTGACGGACGCCCTGCTGTTGGAGTCGTCGCTGGCTTACACGCAGGGCAGGAACCGTACCGATGGTCATGCGCTGGCACAGATGCCCCCCCTGGAAGGAAGAGTCTCACTCGCCTATACGCATGAACAATTCTCCGTCGGCGGCCTTGTCCGGCTGGTGGCGAAGCAGGATCGAGTCGACATCGGGCGTGGCAATATCATCGGCCAGGACGTCGGCGGGTCGGATGACTTCGTGATCCTCTCCCTGAACGGCAGTTACCGGCTCTCCCGCCAGATCAGTGTCTCCGCCGGCGTGGACAATCTGCTGGATGCGAACTACGCGGAGCATCTCTCCCGCGCCGGCAGCGATGTTGCCGGCTACGTGCGCACGGACCGGGTATACGAACCCGGACGCACGCTGTGGCTGAAGCTGGACATGCGTCTGTAGCAGCTGGCCACGTTGCGATTGCCAGCGCTGTCGCGCACGGAGCTTCGTTCCATGAGCGGATGATGGAAAAGTCCTTCTGGGCTTCTCCATCAGACGCGAGCTGACGCTCGCTCACCACAAATCAATCGCTTCCGCAATTCAGTTACGTCCCCTCCATCCATGGCCCGGTCACCAGGCTGCTGCTCCAGCATCCTGGCAGTCGCGCGGATGCGGACCGGGAGCGTGACTGCCGGTTACCAGGCGTTCACGTGCAGTATCGGCTCCAGTGGTTTGCGCGGCGCAGCCTTGAAGGTGGTGCCTTTGGAATAGGCTACGGCGATCATCGCGCACTGGGTGATTTCGGCGTAGGGGATACCCAGGATTTTCGCCGCTTCCTCCTCGTGCATGAGGTGCAGCGTTGTCCATGCCGTACCGAGGCCTCGCGAGCGGGCGGCCAGCATGAAATTCCAGGCGGCGGGCAGCACGCTGCCATAGGTGCTGGCCTGCGCGACCACCCCCATGGGGGCGGGAATTCCTTCCACGCGCCCGCTGATGCACGGGATGAGCAGCACGGGCACCTTCTCCATGTTCTCTGCCAGGTACTCCGCTGAGGAAACCACCTTCTCCTGGATCTGCGTCATCGCGTCGTCGCCCGCATGCACCTGGTGCGCGGAAGCCGGCATGCTGGGATACACCGCCCAGGCTTTGCGGTAGAGCTCGGCCAGCGCCAGGCGCTTGTCCGCGTCGGTGACCACCATCCAGTGCCAGCCCTGTGCGTTGGAGCCGGTGGGCGCCTGCAGGGCGATTTCCAGGCACTCGCGAATCACGGCCATGGGCACGGGACGCTCGAAGTCCAGACGTTTGCGCACCGCGCGGGTCGTGGTGAGCAGTTCGTCGGTAGTGAGGGTGACGGTAGCGGACATGATGAGATTACTCCGGGTTCTGGTAGGCGCGAGGCGTCGCGCGTTTATGGTGCTCCCGCGCACGCCCGCAGGCGCCACTGGCAGGGGCCGACATTTTCAGCATGTTACCCTGCGTCGACCGATCCACTAAATGAGGAGCCGAAACATGATGTTTTCGACCGAACAGATACAGGGCTGGATCGATCAGGGCATCGCGCTGGTCATCGCCCGAGCCCCGGGTTTACTGCTTGCGCTGGTCGTTCTGCTGGTGGGATTGTGGCTCATTGCCCGTGTCTCGCGTCTGGTGGCTGTCGGGCTGCGCAAAGCGGAGGTGGACGACACGCTGGCGAAGTTCCTCGTCAGTCTCATATCGGTGAGCCTGAAGGTTCTGCTCTTCATCAGCGTCGTGCAGATGATCGGCGTCGAGACCACCTCCTTCATCGCCTTGCTGGGCGCGGCCGGGCTGGCGGTTGGTCTGGCGCTTCAGGGCAGTCTCGCAAATTTTGCCGGCGGTGTGCTGATTCTGCTGTTCCGTCCGTTCCGGGTTGGCGACGTGGTGGAGACGGAAGGCGTTACCGGGACCGTGGCGGCCATCCAGATTTTCAGCACGATCATCCTGACGCCCGATCGCAAGCGCGTGATCGTGCCCAATGGACCTGTCGCCAACGGCGTGATCACCAACTACTCCGCGGAGGCGACCCGGCGCGTCGATTTTGTATTCGGGATAGGCTACGACGATGACCTGCGCCGCGCCAAAGCGGTGCTGCAACGTATTATCAGCGAGGAGGCGCGCATTCTGCGGGAGCCGGAACCGCTGGTCGTGGTGTCCGAACTCGCGGATAGCAGTGTCAACTTCACGGTACGGGTGTGGGTGAATGCGGCGGATTACTGGGGCGTGTATTTCGACACCATCGAACGGGTCAAGCTGGTATTCGACGAGGAAGGCATCTCGATCCCGTTCCCGCAGCGCGACGTGCACGTCTACCGCGACGCGGCGTAGGCACGCACCCGGGCCGTTTGCGGGAAAAGCCGCGGCAGCTATTCGCGGATGCGGCAGGTGCGATCGCTTGTCACCGGATTGCAGTGCGGGCCGCCCCGGGGGGCCACGACGTAGTCCGTGTTGACCTGCGTTGCCGGTAGATAGTAGTCGGTGCTCACGGCGTGCGCGCCACTGGCGAACGCGGCGTCCCGACGCGCGGTATCGTTGAGGCGCGCCTCGCGGGTATCCGCATCCGCTCTTGTGCGTACAAGGAAGCCCTGGCGCACCATCGCACCTATTTTCGCGAAATCCTCGATGGGGTCGTTGAGGATCATCACCGCCGCCGCGGGGTGGGCGGCATCGACATTCATGAACATCGGCCGCGTGCGCCAGTTGCGTTCGTACCACTGTTGCTTGGCGCCGCCCTCGTCAAGAATGAGCACGAAGGTCCCACGCACATCATCGAGCCGGGGCCAGTGTGGCGGGCCCACCGTTCCGGGCGGCAGGATGCGCGTACCCAGTTCCTCACGCAGCACACTGTCCAGTCGGTTGAGGGCTGCGGCGTCGAACGGTATCGGGTCCGGTAGCCCGTCGATGTGTTCGTCCTTCAGATTAAAGCTGATCCACAACGGCACGTGGCGCGGATGCGCCGTGGACCATGCGTTCACCTGGCGCAGGCACAAGCGCAGCTCCGCGCAGTGACTGCGCATGTCGATCACCTGCACGTGACCTACCGGAAACGTCCCGTCGGCCGGGTTGTTGAAGATATCGAGCTCCAGCTGGCGGATGCCCAGATCCAGTTGCTCCGCGAGCGGACGATGTGCGTAGTCAAGCGCCGACAGCGCCGCAGGGTTGGCTGTCGCCAGTGCCGCCCGCGTGTCCGCGGAAAGTCCCACCTTGTAGCTGTTGTGGCTGCCGACGAACTGGATCTCGTTCAGGCGCGGCGACGTGGCACACGCGGTCAGCACGGACAGCATGACGAGCATGGCGATCGTCAAACGCATCGGGCAGGCTCCGGGAGTGGGATTTTGGGAGCATATCAGCTGGCAATCGCAACGTGGCCAGCTGATAACGGGCTGCGTTCGCCGGAGGCAGCGTTTTCGTGCATCCCGGCGTATGCTCGGGTGCAAGCCGGGCAAGGAGGGAACGATCATGACCGACACGACGGGTTTCCGTTACAACGGCATCAACCACCTGGCGCTGATGTCCTCCGACATGGCGCGCACTATCCGCTTCTACGTGGACGTACTCGGCATGCCGCTGGTGAAAACCATCGATTTTCCGGGCGGGCGGGGCAAGCACTATTTCTTCGACGTGGGCGGTGGCGACACCATTGCCTTCTTCGAGTTTGCGAAACAACCGGGCAGCGTCGACGCCGCGACCCACGCGCGCATGTCGGCGACGCCGGGAATGATGAATCACGTGGCGTTTGATGTGTCGAACGACGACATCGACCGCTATCGCGAGCGGCTGGTGGAACTCAGTATCGAGGTCACCGAGGTGGTGAATCACGATGACACGGAGAAGGGTGTCAGTGCCGACGTGAATGCCACCACCTTCGTGCGGTCGATCTATTTTCGCGATCCCGACGGCATCCAGCTCGAGTTCGCGGCGTGGAGCCGTCCGTTGACGCAGGAAGACGTGCGCGCGGAGTACCGGCGCGCCTGACGTATCGCCGGGCGGTGGTCAGGCCGGCCGGAAGTCCCGGTACATGGCCTGTACCCATGCCGTCGCGGGATGGTCCTTCCATTCGGCGACCAGCCTCTGAAATGCCGGCGGAACATCGTCCGGGCGCCGCATGTCCGGATGCGAAAGGCTCACCAGTGGCGCCAGCAGAGCGGCCGCGGTCAGGTCCGCGACGGAAAATGTGTCGCCAACGAGAAAACGGCTCTCCGTTGTCATCTCCGCGATCTGGTCAAACGTGCGTCGCGTGATGTCGAAGGCGCCGGCAACATTGGCCGGGTCCGTAACGCCGTTTGCCTTTGCCATGATGGGGCGCACCACAGGTAGAGCCAGGCGATAGGCAAGGCGTTTCAGTCGCGGCCCGTCACCGGCGAACACCCGCGTGAGGTAGGACAGCTCCTTCACGAAGACGGTGAATGCCACGGTGCGCGTGGCGGGACCTACCTCTGCATCAAACCGTGTCTGCAGATCCAGCGCCTGCCTGCGCGCCGTGGTGTCGGCCGGATACAGGGGGGGATCGGGGAAGGCGGCTTCCAGTGCGTCGATAATGGCCGCGGAGCCAGCCGTCACCCGGCCGTTGAACGCCATCACCGGTGTCGTCGTGGCGCCACCCGTCAGCTTGCTGATGGGACCGCGGTGCGGACCAGGCAGATAGGTTACGCGTTCGTGCTCCAGCCCCTTCCATGCCAGCGCCCACCGCGCCTTTTCGTTGAAGTGTGAGCTGCGGAACTGGTGCAGCACGATTTCGTGGTTCGCCATGAGGCGCCTCGTCGCGTTGACTTGGGGGGCATGATTACATTACGTTCATCATATAATCAAGCGGGAGCGGGAGTCGGTGGCCAGGTACGACGCGTTGCACAAGGCGCGCACGCGGGAGCGCATCCTTGCGATTGCCGCACGGTTGTTCAGGCAGCACGGCTACGACGGCGTCGGCATCGACACCATCATGGGCGAGGCCGGATTAACGCGTGGCGGGTTCTACGCCCACTTTGCCTCCAAGCAGGCACTCTTCGAAGCGGTGCTGGGTGGTCCGGCGGACTACGTTGAACGCCTGCGCCTGCGTGGCGGTGGCACACCGGCGCAGCTTGCCGCGGGCGCGATGGCGGTAGTGCGTGGTTATCTGGACCCGGCGAACCGGGAGCGCATTGGTGCGGGGTGCACGATGGCCTCGCTGTCCCTGGATGCCGCGCGGTCGACCGAGGACGCGCGGTCGGCCTTTGCGGCCACGGTGCGGGCGCTTGCGGACGAATTCGTGCGCGGCCTGCCGGGCGGTGGACCGGATACGGGCAACGTGGATGCGCGTGGCCTGCTGGCTGTGGTGCTCAGCGTCGGCGGGATCGTGTTGTCGCGCGCGGTAGGCGATGACCCGTTGGCGGAGGCAATCACCCAGGTGGCCATCGATGCCACTGAACGTACGCTGACGCCGTGAAGCGCCTGGCGGTCTGGTCACTGCTGGTGATCGCGGGGGTGGTGCTGCTGCCCCCGCTGACGGGCCTGCTGCCTGCACAGTCACGGTGGAAGCAGGCGGCACCGCAATCCGGCGAGCGCGTGGCCATCGGCCAGGATCAATTCCTGCACGTCCTGCCCTGTGAAGGTTGTTCGACGGTGCTGGTGCACGGCCTGCCGGGCGGCATTGCGCAGCTGCAGCCGCTGGCGGAGGCGCTGCGTGGCCTCGGCGAGCCGGCACTCGTGTATGACCGGGCCGGGTGGGGGCTGTCCTCCCGGCGCGCCGATACGGTGCCCACGCTGGCGAGCAATGCGCAGGATCTGATTGCCCTGCTCGACGCCCGCCAGCTGCGCGCGGTGGACCTCGTGGGTTTCTCATTCGGCGGTGGCGTCGCGCAGACGGTGGCGATGCTTGCACCCGGGCGCGTGCGCAGCCTCGTGCTCGTGAGCAGCATTGCGCCGCGTCGTCAGGCGCAATCCCGCGGCCTGATGGAGCGGCTGGTGCTCAATGAAGGCGTAATGCGTTGGTCCCTGTCGTCACGTGCATTGGCGCGTGGGCTCATGGATGATGCGTTCGTCAGCCTGTTTCATCCCGAGCCCGTGCCCGAAAGTCATGTCACCGCCCAGCTGGCCACCATGACACAGGGGCAGAGCATTGCCACATGGCTGGTGGAGGGCTCCGTGGCTGAAGCAGGAGTGGCGCCGGAGGGCATTCGGGCGCCAGTGCTCGTACTGCACGGTGCGGATGACGCCATCGTGCCGGTGGATGTTGGCAGGGAACTTGCGAGTCGTATCCCGCGCGCGCAACTGGTGGTCCTGCCCGCCACGGGACACGGTATGGTGCTGACCCACGCCGCGGCACTGGCGCGCCACATCCGCGACTTTCACCTGCGGGCACGCGGCGTCTCGCCCGCCACCCGGTAGCGGGAAGCGCGCCGGAAAACAGGACGGAAACGAACGGGAGCGGAACATGCGAACGGATCGATTGCATCTGGCCGAAGCGGAATTCCTTCGACAGTATCCGGAAGGATTCGCGAGCGCGGACCTGGCGAAAATTGGCAAGCGGCACCGCATCGAGCAGATGACGACGCTGGCCCGGGAGAGTCTGACGAAGAAGAATTTTGCTCACCAGGCGGTGGTGCTGGACGCCATCGTCCGGCTTGTCACCCGCTCGTCCATGGTCTCGCTGTTTGAGAAGCCGAAGTTCAGGGACGCGGTAAACGGGCTCGACAAGGACGACCGTGCCTATCTTGCGGACGGCTTCCGGCTGCTGCTGCATGGCAACGAGGAGAAGGGGTTCAACAGGATTCTGGACGTGCTGAGCGAGATCCGGCTCGCCAAGTGGAGTCTGATCACGATCGTGCCGTTCTACTACCGCCCGCAGGTTGATGTCTTCGTGAAACCGACGACGACGAAGAACATCATCCGTTTTCTCGAGCTCGAGGGACTGGACTACCGACCGCGGCCGTCCTGGGACTTCTATGCGCGGTATCGCGAAGCAATCAATGCGTGCAAGGCACAGGTCAACCCCTCACTGGCCGTCAACAACGCCGCGTTTACGGGTTTCCTCATGATGACGCTGGATCGGGGACGGGCTGAATAGGACCGGATTGGGGCGACTCAGGTCGAGACCTCGGTCGCGGAATTCAGGTGCGCAGCCACCACCCCTTTCACCAGCTCGATAACCCCTGACTCGAAGAAGTCCGAAGTGGCGCCAAGGCGGACGATGACGAGTTCGTGGCCCGGAATGATCCAGAGCTGATTCGTCTGCAGGCCGGAAGCGTAGTAGGCATCCGCCGGCAGGCCGTGCATCCACGTGTTCCTGTCGCTCGCGGGGTCGACCAGCCATACCCCTGCGCCATAGGGCCGTCTGGTTGCCTGGGGGGTGGGCGTGGTCATGTAGTCGATCCAGGTTTCGTCGACGTATCGCTCACCGTTCACTTCGCCACGGCGCAGAAGCAGCTGTCCGAAGCGTGCCCAGTCGTGGGCGCTGGCCATGATGAACGACGAACCGATGAACTGGCCGTTTTCGTCCGGTTCGAAGCGGGTGGAGCGCATCTGCAGGGGCTGGAAGAGTTCGCGCCGGATGAACGACAGCGTTGGCGCCGGCCCACCCAGACGCTGGGTGATGACACGCGCCGCCAGCATGGTGCTGCCTGAGGTGTAGTCGAAGCGTTCGCCGGGCCGCCGGCGCAGGCCGCGTGCTTCGGCATACCCGCCGGCGTCGCCGGTCTTGAACAGCATGGCGCTGTTGGCGTCCGCACCGGTCTTGTTCTCGATGATGTCGATGCCGCTTGTCATGCGCAGCAGGTTGTCCATGCTGATGTGGACCCGGTCGTCGTTTTCCCAGGATTCGAACAACGCCACTTCGTCGGCGCGCAGCAGCCCGCGACGGGCCAGCATGCCCGCCAGTACCGCCGTGACAGTCTTGCCCATGGACCACCCGGGCAGGGGTGTGTCGCCGTCCACGCCGCGCGCGTACCGTTCCGCCACGAGTTCGCCGGCCTGGGTGACGACCACCGCCATGGTGCCGGGGATCGCCAGGGCGTTGTCCATGGTCATGGACAGGCTCGTGCTGTCGAAACTGGCCTGGCGATGCGCGATGTTGCGACCCCATGTTACCGGCGTTGCGTACTCCCTGACCGGGAAGATCTGGTCGAGCTGGCCGGCGGTTTTCTCATGCAGCTGGATGCACCCGTATCCCGGATGGTTCACGGCGATAGCTGGCGCCATGCCGAAAACGTCGGTACGCACACGGCGCGTTACCGGATCGATGTCCGTACGCAGAAACGGCGCTAGCGGACCAATCAGTGGACGCACGTAGAGGCGAATTGCGCGCTCGGCCTGCAGCCGGGAGACGAAGGTGAGCGAGCACAGCTGCTTGGCCGCGAGTCCCGTTCCCGCCGGGGTGGCTTCGCGCACATACCAGGCAAGACTGATCAGTGTCAGACCGAGAAGCAGAACCAGTACAGTGCGGCGCAGCATGGCGGCGCATGGTACACCACATGCCAGGGGGCGCCGTTGGAGGTTGCGTCGATTGCGGGTGATTCCGCGTTGTGACGGGTTGGCGAAGGCGCGACAGGTGGGCACACTGACCGCCATGCCGAGGTGAGGACTCCGTTGGAGACCACATGCTGGAACTGACAGACGTGCGCCTGCAACCGCACACGCCGCCCATGAATGCCATGCTTGGCGGTGGCGAGATCCATGTCGTGCTGGGCGCCAATCGCTCGGGCAAGACCCTGCTTGCGCGCTGCCTCGCGGGCCTGGCGTCCTGCGCCTCGGGAACGGTCCGGCTGGATGGGACCGACATCACCCGGCTGGATGCCGGACGGCGGCCCGTGGCGCTGGTCAACCAGGCGTTCGTCAACTACCCGGCGTGGACGGTGCGGGACAACCTGGTATCCCCGCTGCACGCGCGAGGCGTAAGCCGCGCGGAACGTCAGCACCGGGCAATGCAGCTCGCCCGGCAACTGGGCCTGCAGGCGCTGCTGCACCGTTATCCCCACGAACTGTCGGGCGGCCAGCAGCAACGGCTGGCGATCGGGCGGGCGCTGGCCAAGGACGCGCGCGTGCTGGTAATGGACGAACCCCTGGTGAACCTCGATTACAAGTTGCGCGAATCGCTGCGCGAGGAGTTGCGCGGCTTGCTCGCGGAAACCGGCGCCGTGGTGGTGTACACCACCACCGATCCGGGCGATGCGTTCTCGCTGGCCTCGCATGTTGTGCTGTTCGCCGGGCATGCCATCGTGCAGACCGGCGCGCCGATGGACGTCTATCGACACCCGGTGAACTTTGTCGCGGCGGCGCTCATGAGCGAGCCAACGGTCAACCGGCACCAGGTGCGGGGCGAAGTGTGGGCGCTGCGTCCCGAACACGTGCGGCTGGCGAGGCCGAAGGATGCCCCGGCGCGGGAGTTCGGGCTGCGCGTGGAAGAAGTGGAAACGAATGGCGCGCACACGTTCGTGCACGGCAGCGTGCATGAGGAAAGCTGGGTCGTAAAGCTCGACGGCATGGCAGCCCTGCCTCCGGGCGAGCAGGTGCCTGTGTATGCGCGCGAGCGGGACATCCTGCGTTTTCCCAACGGTGCGGGGTAGCGTGGCGTCGGTACAGCTGGAAGATGTGACGTTCCGCTATCCCGGCGCGACGGCGGATACGCTGCAGACGCTGTCGCTGGTGGTCGGCAACGGGACGACCCACGCGTTGCTCGGCGGCTCCGGCGCGGGCAAGACGACCGTGCTGAATCTCCTTTCCGGGCTTCTGCAACCAACGGGCGGTCGCATCCTGATGGATGGTCACGACATCGGCGGGTTGCCGGCGGCGCGACGCAACGTGACGCAGGTGTTCCAGTTCCCGGTTCTGTATCCCGCCATGACCGTACTGGAAAACCTCTGCTTCCCGTTGCGCAACCGGAAATGGAAGCCCGCGGCGGCGCGGGAGCGGGCGCTGGCGATGGCGGAAGAGCTCGATGTCTCGCCGCTGCTGGATCGCCGGCCCTCGACGTTGACGCTGTTCGAGCGCCAGCTCGTCGCCATCGGCCGCGCGCTGGTGCGTCCCGATGTCGGCCTGGTCCTGCTCGACGAGCCGCTCACGGCGGTGCAGCCGGAGCTGAAATGGCGGCTGCGGCGCGCCCTGCGCCGGGTTCAGCGTGATCTGGGTGTGACGATGGTGTATGTCACACATGACCAGACCGAGGCGCTGACCTTCGCGGAGAGGGTGAGCGTCATGCACGACGGTCGGATTCTGCAGACAGCCTCACCGGTCGATGTACACGATGAACCCGCCCACGAATTCGTGGGTTACTTCATCGGCAGCCCGGGCATGAATCTGCTCGAGGCGCGGGTGGAGAGCGGGATGGTTTACGTGGCTGGCACCCGGGTCGGGGGCACCGTGCTCGCCGATGGCGACTATCGCATGGGCTTCCGCGCGCAATGGGCTGCGGTCGCCGATGCGGGACTACCGGCCAGCGTCCGGGGCGTGCGCTACGACGGTGTGGTCGATGACAGCCCGGTAGGGGTGCTGCGCGCAACCGTTGCTGACAAGGAGGTCTACGTACGTCACGCGGGCCTGGCGCCAGATGGACCGATGCACCTCAGAGTCAATCGCTTCATCCTGTTTCGGGAGGGTTGGCGTGCGAACTAAGCCGGAGCGGCAGGCCGCGTGGCTGATGGTGCTGCCGGTGGTCCTGGTGGTCGCTTTCAGTGGCGTCGTGCCGTTGATGACCGTAGTGAATTACTCGGTGCAGGACATTCTGGACGTCGACACGCGGTTCTTCGTGGGCTTCGACTGGTATCGCGATGCGCTGCGTGACGTGCGCCTGCATGAGGCGCTCTGGCGCCAGCTCGTCTTCTCGTTCACGGCGCTGGCCATCGAACTGCCACTGGGCATCCTGGTGGCCCGCTGCCTGCCGCGTCAGGGCAGGGCGGCCTCCCTGTTGCTGGTGTTGTGCGCCATACCGCTGCTGGTGCCGCTGAACGTGGTTGGCACCATCTGGCAGATTTTTGCCCGTGGCGATATCGGTATGCTCGGCGCCGCGATCAACGGTCTGGGTATCGACTACAACTACACCCGGGAACCGCTGCATGCATGGATGACGCTGGTGGCGATGGACGTGTGGCACTGGACGTCGCTGGTGGTTCTGCTCGGGTTCGCCGGCCTGTCATCCATTCCGCCGGCGTACTATCAGGCCGCGGATCTGGATGGCGCCGGGCGCTGGCAGGTATTCCGGCACGTGGAGTTGCCGCACCTGCGCGCAGTGCTGCTCATCGCCGTGCTGCTGCGGCTGATGGACAGCCTGATGATCTATACCGAACCCTTTGTGCTGACGGGCGGTGGTCCGGGCAATACCACGACGTTCCTCAGCCAGCACCTGGCAACCATTGCCGTTGGCCAATTCGATCTGGGACCCGCCGCGGCGTTCTCGGTGATCTACTTCCTGCTGATACTGCTGCTCTGCTGGCTGTTCCACACCTTGGTGGTGGCAGGTGCGGAGCGCGACGATGCGTAGCCCCGGTCTCGCGTCCCGGCTGGTGGTGGCGGGCTACAGCCTGTATCTGCTGTTACCGCTGTACTGGCTGCTGGCCATGGCGCTGAAGTCGAATCGCGACATCGTCAGCCGCCTGGAATGGATTCCATCGTCGCCGACGCTTGCCAACTTCGCGGAGATCTTCAGCAATCCCGTGTGGCTGGATGGCTTCGTGAATTCGCTCGCCTACGTCGCCATCAATACCGCCCTGTCGGTTGCCGTGGCGCTGCCGGCGGCCTATGCGTTTTCGCGCTATCGTTTCCTTGGCGACAAGCACCTGTTCTTCTGGCTGCTTACCAATCGCATGTCCCCACCGGCGGTTTTCCTGTTGCCGTTCTTCCAGCTCTATTCGGCGCTGGGTCTGTTTGATACGCCGTGGGCGGTTGCGCTCGCGCACTGCCTGTTCACCGTGCCTCTGGCCGTGTGGATACTGGAAGGCTTCATGTCCGGCATCCCGCGTGACATCGACGATATGGCACGCGTGGATGGCCACAGCCTGCCCTCTTTCTTCTTCCGTATCTTTCTGCCGGCATTGCGGGGCGGTATCGGCGTGACCGTGTTCTTCTGTTTCATGTTCAGCTGGGTGGAACTGTTGCTGGCGCGCACGCTGACGGGCAGCGAAGCCAAACCCATTGTCGTGGTCATGACACGCACGGTCAGCGCCTCCGGCCTGGACTGGGGGGTGCTGGCCGCGGCGGGTGTGCTCACCGTGCTGCCGGGCGTGGTGGTGGTGTGGTTCGTGCGCAAACATCTGGTGCGCGGCTTCGCGCTGGGGCGGGTGTAACGTGGCATGGATGGCCTGGACGTTGCCGACGGCGCTGTTTTTTTCCGCCATCGCCCTTGTGCTGCTGGTGCTCGGCGTGGCGCAGCGGCATTGGCCGACGGTGGCGCGTCGTGGCTTCCTGCCGCTCGCAACTACGCGGGGTGACCGCTTCTTCATCAGTCTGCTCACCGCCGCACTCATCCACCTCGGGTGGCTGGCGGTCACCGATCTGCCCGTGCCCGGAGCCAGCGCGCTTGCGCTCTTCGCCGGTGCGGTCATCATGGCAAAGGGATAGACAAGGGAGCATGGAAAAATGATGGTTGTGCGTGGCGTGTTGACTGGCGGCGTGCTGCTTGCCGCATTGACAGCCTGTGGCGGAGGCGAAACGCGGAATGACGCGGCGCCGGCGTCGGTGAGCGATGAAGCGCTGGCCGCAAACGCCATGCAGTGGATGGACACCGAACTGCACCCGACCACCTTGTCCCGTGACGAGCAGCTCGCCGAGCTGGCGTGGTTCAGCAGGGCATCAGCGCCGTTCCGAGGCATGACCATCAATGTGGTGTCCGAGACGCTCACCACCCACGAGTACGAATCGCAGGTGCTCACCAGGGCGTTCTTCGATATCACCGGCATCAAGGTCAACCACGATCTCATCCAGGAAGGTGATGTCATCGAGAAGTTGCAGACGCAGATGCAGTCCGGCGAAAACGTGTACGACGCCTACGTCAACGATTCGGACCTCATCGGCACGCATTCCCGGTACGGCTACGTGGTGCCCCTGTCGGACTTCATGGCCGGCGAAGGCGCGGACGTCACCTCACCCACGCTGGACCTGGACGATTTCATCGGTCGCAGTTTCACCACGGGTCCGGACGGCAAGCTGTATCAGTTGCCGGATCAGCAGTTCGCGAACCTCTACTGGTTCCGCGCGGACTGGTTTGCACGTGAAGACCTGCGTCAGCAGTTCCGGGACCTCTACGGCTATGAGCTGGGCGTGCCGGTCAACTGGTCAGCGTACGAAGACATTGCCGAGTTCTTTACCGACAAGGTGCAGACCATCGACGGCATGCGCGTGTACGGCCACATGGACTACGGCAAGAAGGACCCGTCACTCGGCTGGCGTTTCACCGATGCCTGGCTGTCCATGGCCGGCGCGGGTGACGAAGGCATTCCCAATGGTCTGCCGGTGGATGAGTGGGGCATTCGCGTGGAGAACTGCCGGCCCGTGGGCTCTTCTGTCACGCGGGGTGGTGACACCAATGGCCCGGCAGCAGTCTATGCGCTGCAGAAGTACATCGACTGGCTGAAGAAGTACGCACCACCGGAAGCCGCCGGCATGACGTTCTCCGAAGCCGGCCCGGTACCCGCGCAGGGCCATATCGCGCAGCAGATCTTCTGGTACACCACGTTTACCGCCGACATGATCGAAGAAGGCCTGCCTGTGGTGAATGAAGATGGCACGCCGAAATGGCGCATGGCGCCATCGCCACATGGCCCCTACTGGCGCGAAGGCATGAAGCTCGGTTACCAGGACACCGGCTCCTGGACGTTACTGAAGAGCACGCCGCTGGACCGGCGCAAGGCTGCCTGGCTGTACGCGCAGTTCGTCACCTCCAAATCGGTATCACTGCGCAAGCTGATGGTCGGTCTCACGCCGATCCGGGATTCGGACGTGCGGGCGGCCGCCATGGACGAGATGGCGCCCCGCCTCGGCGGCCTGGTGGAGTTCTACCGCAGTCCCGCGCGCACGGCATGGACGCCCACGGGGACCAATGTGCCGGACTATCCGAAACTGGCGCAGCTCTGGTGGGCCAACATCGCCAATGCCGTAAGTGGCGAACAGACCGCCCAGCAGGCGCTGGATGCGCTCGCCACGCAGCAGGATGAGATCCTCGCCCGCCTGGAACGGCACGACGTGCAGGGTGCCTGCGGGCCAAAACTCAATGCCGAACGTGACGCGCAGTACTGGTTCGATCAGCCCGGCGCCCCCGTGCCGAAACTGGCGGACGAGAAGCCACAGGGCGAGACCGTAGCCTACGAAGACCTGATCAAAGCCTGGCGAGAGGGCCGGGTGCGTTGATCGTGGATCGGCGCCATCGGTGCTGATGAGGGTACGGGCTCATGAGGGTTCATGAAGCGGCGCGGCTCTCCTGAGCCGGCGTCGCGGGATTCGGGGTGGCGGGTGCAGTCGCCCGCTCGAACACCCGCTTGTAGATCCGCTTCTTGTCCTTCTGCGGCTTGATCTTCACCGTCACCAGCAGGCTGCCGTCCGCCTGAATCTGGTAGGTCTTGGTGACCTTGCGTTCCGTGGTCTCGTAGCTCTGGGTGAGTGATTTGCCCCGCCAGTTTGTCGAGCGTCCCCGGAAGTTGCCGCGGATGAACATTTCTTCGCCGACGTTCTGATAGGTCGCCTGCATGCGATCGCCATCCTCCTGCAGCACCATCTCCAGGCAGGCCAGCACATCGGGATCGCGCGGCGCGCCGATGGCGTTGCGCTGGGGGCGCTGCGACTTCGGCAGCGGTACACCCATCACGGAGACGGAAACGCTGCCACCGCCGAGATTGTCGAACATGCCGGCGTTCTTGAATTCCGGCTGTACCTCGGCCGTGCGCTCCTGGTTGATCAGCCAGGTACCCACCAGTGGCGATTCGCGGTCGCGGGCCTGCAGACCGGGCAGGGCAAAAAGCAGAACGAGAAGCAGCAGATGTCGGCGCATGCGCCGAGGCTGCTTCCCGCCCGCTGAACTGACGCTGAACATCGGGGGGAGCGGCCTACCAGGATGCTTTTTCAGCGGCCTGCTACTGCTTCAGGGTCTTCGTCAATGTCGCCAGCGGGTCTTCCGCGGTACCTGCCTTTTCAGCCGCCAGCTTTTCATAGGCTGCCGCGAGGAAGCGGGTAATCGACTCGCGATACCCGGCGGCATCCACGAAGGGATGCAGGTCGCCGGGGCGGCGATTCTTCAACAGTTCCCGGCGCTCGAACACGCCACCCATGGCGGCATGGTTGGGCAGGCTGACGTCGATGCCGTCGGTCTCCCGGTTGAGGCGGGTGTAGCTGTCGATATACATCTGCGTCTGTTCAACGCCGGAGAAGTTGAGCCCCACGCCACCAAGGGTGATGGCCTGATGCGATTCCTCGCCGTCCACGGCGCGGTAGCGGAAACTGATGGCGCCGGGGGTATGGCCGGGCGTGGACAGCACGGTGAACGTGTTGTCGCCGAGGACAATCTGATCGCCGTCCCGCGCCACGATATCCGGGGTCGGCGGCGTGAAGGCAAAATACGGCAGTTCCGCTTTCGCCGCCGCAAGCGCCCAGTCCTTCTCGCTCATCACCACGCGCGCGCCGTAGCGTTGCTGGAAATACGCCGCGCCACCCGCGTGATCGAAGTGCCCGTGTGTCGTGAGCACGTATTTCACGTCGGCTGGATTCAGGCCGAGCCGGCGGAGGTTCTGCTCCAGCAGCGGCACCCATTTGCCGTACAGCGAATCGATGAGCACCAGCCCGTCGGTGGTCTTCACCACGTAGGCGGCCACCCAGTCGATGCCCACGTAGGCAACGTTGTCAAAGATCCAGAAGGGTTCCACCAGCTGCTTCGGGCCCTCCCACTCCTTCCAGAGCGGCGCCACCGCCGCCGGTACCGGCATGCCCTGCAGCTCCGGATAGGCGCATTCGGCGCACCGCACGTCATTTACCGGCTTGCCGTTGACCAGATCCGCCAGCCAGTCGCGGAGCATGACGTCGCCCTGGCTGTAGGTGTAGAACTCCGGCCGGCCCAGGATGGTGTGGATATCGCCGCCGGCAATGTACGACCGGAAGTCAGGCGCCGCACGCCGGATGTCGTTCTGGTTGGCCGTAAGCAGATCCAGCAGCGACACGCCTTTCAGGCCGGCCAACGCAAGAAACTGCTTCTGCGTCACGTCCTCGGCGCTGTCCCAGGCGGCGAACTGGATGTCCGGGCGCGCGCGTGCGGCTCGGGTGTACAACTCGACGTAGTTGAAGGAATCGTCGGTGAGTCCGGCGTATGCGGGATTCTTGACAAGTTCCCGCACGGTTCCCCAGGGCTGGTGGGGCAATGCCACGCCGTTCTCCTGCCGGTAGCCCCCGGAGCCGTCGCCCAGCTGCACGATGCGCGCCTGATCGTAGTGGTTGCCGATCACCAGTGCGTAGTAGGGCGAGGGAATGGAGCCGGCGGACGAACCACTCACGAACACCGTTTCCGGTGCGTCGATGTTGGCATAGGTCCAGTCGAGCACGGCGTCGGTGTTGGTGAAGCCGCGGTGGTGGATGACGAGATCGCCGCGCTGGCCCTGCTCGGGCGGGTAGGCATGATCCTGGCGACCGATGTGCACATCGCCCGTGCAGTAGGGCGCGTAGACCACCGTGTAGTCCTTCAGCGGATTGTCGGTGCGTGCGAAGTCGAATACGCCGTGGTTACCCCGGCTCATCTCCTGCTGTGTCAGATTGGTCTTGTATGTCGGACGCAACGACGGGTCGCAGTTGCCGCGGAACCAGCAGGCACCACCGCCTTCAAAGTACACCATCAGCTTTGTGGTGTTGCCCGGATGCACAAAAAAGCGGTACGGCGTACCGTCCGAGCAGAGCGTATCGCCGCCTGGCTCGATGGCGTTCCAGGTCTCTGACATACCGGCAAACGGATCTGCGGGGGGCGTGTCGGAGGTGGCGCAGCCGACCAGCAGGAAGGTGACGGTCAGTGCAGGCAACAGGATGGCGGTTCGTGCCCTCATCTTTTCTCCTCAGGTTTTTTTCTTGTGCCGGGTGCGCGTTGCGACGCGCCGGTTCGGCAGGAAATCGGCCGCTTCCTGACGTGCGTGTGTGGTGCGTACGGGTCGGCGTCCCGGACTGGCTGGCGCGGTACCGGCCGGCTGAAACGACGGCACCAGATGCCGTTTGCCGTTGCCTATCAGGTCGGCGCGGCCCATGCGTTTCAGCGCCTCGCGCAGCAGCGGCCAGTTGGCGGCGTCGTGGTAGCGCAGAAAGGCCTTGTGCAGCCGGCGCTGCCCGGCGCCGCGTGGAATGTAGACCGGCTCGCTGCCCGCGCGGGTGATGCGGCGCAGCGGATTGAGCCCCGAGTGATACATCGCCGTGGCGGTGGCCATGGGCGAAGGCAGGAAGGCCTGCACCTGGTCCGCGCGGAAGCCGTTGGCCTTGAGCCACAGGGCCAGTTCCAGCATGTCCTCGTCGGTGGTGCCGGGATGGGCCGCGATGAAGTACGGAATGAGGTACTGCTCCTTGCCGGCTTCCTTCGAGTAGCGGTCGAACAGTTCCTTGAAGCGGTAGTAGGTGTCCATGCCCGGTTTCATCATCTTCGACAGCGGTCCCTCGGACAGCGCCTCGGGCGCAATCTTCAGGTAGCCGCCGGTGTGATGCTGCGCCAGCTCGCGCACGTATTCCGGTGAATGGATGGCGAGGTCATAACGAACGCCGGAAGCGATGAAGACCTTCTTGATGCCTGGCAGCGCGCGCGCCTTGCGGTAGAGGCGGATGAGCGGCCAGTGATCCGTGTTCAGGTTGGGGCAAACGCCGGGATACACGCAGCTCGGCCGGCGGCAGGCGGCCTCCACCTCACGGCTCTTGCAGGCAAGCCGGTACATGTTGGCGGTGGGGCCGCCCAGGTCCGAGATCACGCCGGTGAAGCCGGGCACGCTGTCGCGAATGGTCTCGATCTCACGCAGTACGGAGGCTTCCGAGCGGTTCTGGATGATGCGGCCTTCGTGCTCCGTGATCGAGCAGAACGTGCAACCGCCAAAACAGCCCCGCTGGATGGAAATGGAGAAGCGGATCATCTCGTAGGCGGGAATGCGCGCATCGCCATAGGCGGGGTGCGGGCGGCGCGCGTACGGCAGTTCGTACACGTGGTCCATTTCTTCTGTCTGCAGGGGAATGGGGGGCGGGTTCAGCCACAGCAGCCGATTGCCGTGTCGCTGTGCCAGCGGGCGCGCGTTGTGCGGGTTTGCTTCCGCGTGCAGGATGCGCGAGGCATGGGCATACAGCACCGGGTCGTCGCGCACGGCATCAAAGGACGGCAGCAGGATGAAGCTGTGCTCGCGGTGTTCGGCCGGCACATCACGTACGAAGCGCACCACCTGCACCATTTCGTCGGCAGGCTTGTCAGCCGGCAGCTCGTCAACCGGCAGTGTGGCGCCCGGTGTCGCCGCGTAGGGGTCCGGGTGCGGGTCCACCTTGCCGGGCAGATCCAGGTGCGTGCTGTCCACTTCCATCCAGCCGGAGGGCGGCACGTCGCGCATGAAGGCGGTGCCGCGCAGATCGGTGATGCCGCCGATGGCTTCACCCCGGGCCAGACGATGTGCCAGATCCACGATCTGCCGCTCGGCGTTGCCGTACATCAGCAGGTCCGCCTTGGCGTCCAGCAGGATGCCGCGACGCACCTTTTCGGACCAGTAGTCGAAGTGCGCGATGCGGCGCAGGCTGGCCTCGATGCCGCCAATGACGATAGGTACGTCGCGGTACGCCTCGCGCACGCGCTGGCTGTAGACGATGACTGACCGATCCGGTCGGCGCCCGCCCTCACCGCCCGGCGTGTAGGCGTCATCCGATCGCACCTTTCGGTCCGAGGTGTACCGGTTGACCATGGAGTCCATGTTGCCGGCGGTAATGCCGAAGAACAGGGTCGGCGCGCCCAGTGCCGTGAAATCGGCGGTGTCCTGCCAGCGGGGCTGGGCGATGATGCCCACGCGAAACCCCTGTGCCTCCAGGGTGCGGCCGACGATGGCCATGCCGAAACTCGGGTGGTCGACGTAGGCATCGCCGGTCACCAGGATCACGTCGCAGGCATCCCAGCCGAGCAGGTCCATTTCCTCCCGGGACATTGGCAGGAACGGCGCTGGTGTGAGGCGGTGCGCCCAGAACTTTCGATAGCTCGTCAAAGGCCGAGCCGAGGCGGGTTGCATGCGTTGCTGCCGGGGTTGGGGGGAGAGCCGGCATTATTCCGGTTACGCCCGGTGGTGGGAAGTCGGGGGCCTGCGTGGCCAAGCAAGGCATTTGCTCCGGCGGCCTGCTGCCGCCAAGATGGCTGACCTGTCCGGAGGCTCAACCATGCATCAACCTGTTCTGCACCGTCTCTTCGTCCTGGTTATTGCCCTTGGCCTCACCGGCTGCGGCATCAACACGATTCCCCAACTCGACGAACAGGCGAAGGCCGGGTGGGCGCAGGTCGAGAATCAGTACCAGCGGCGCGCCGACCTCATTCCCAACCTGGTGGAAACCGTGAAGGGGTTTGCCGCGCAGGAAAAGGATGTGCTGGTGGCCGTTACCGAAGCCCGCGCCAAGGTGGGTCAGATGCGCGTTGACGAGAACCTGGTCAACGATCCGGAACGGCTCAAAGCCTTCGATGCGGCCCAGGGCGAGCTGTCCAGCGCGCTCAGCCGGCTCATGGTGGTGGTGGAGCGGTATCCGGAACTGAAGTCCAACGAGAATTTCCTGTCGCTGCAGGCCCAGCTGGAAGGCACGGAGAACCGCATTGCGGTAGCCCGTCGCGACTACATCGCCGCGGTGCAGGCCTACAACAGTGAAATCCGCACGTTCCCGGGCCGCATCTGGCACAGCATTCTGTATTCGGATCTGGCCGTGCGGCCCACTTTCGAGGCCACCACGCCGGGTGCGGAAGCGGCGCCGGCCGTCAAGTTTTGACGATCCGCGGAACGCTGCTGCTCTGCTGCCTGGTCGTCGTTGGCGTCCAGGCCGAGGACAGCCTGCGCCTCACCGGCCGGGTGATGGACCTGGCCGGTTTGCTGTCGCCAGCCAGCGAAGCGAACATCGACAGCAGACTCGCCGCGCATGAGCAGGCTACTTCCAACCAGATTGTCGTGCTGACGCTGCCGGACCTGAACGGCTACACGATCGAAGAGCGGGCGCTGGATCTGGCGCGTACCTGGCGTCTGGGCGAGAAGGATCGTGACAATGGCGTGCTGCTGCTCGTTGCCGTGGCGGAGCGGCGCATACGCATCGAAACGGGCTACGGGCTGGAAGGCGCGCTCCCGGACGCAATTGCGTCCAACATCATTCGCAGCGCCATGCAGCCGGCCTTCCGGGCCGGTCGTTTCGAGGAGGGTATCGAGACCGGGGTGGACGCGATCCTTGCGGCCATCGCTGGGGAATACACGGCGGAGCCACCAGCGCCGCAGGAGATTCCGCGTTCGCTCATCGTCTTCATTCTCCTGATCATCGCCCTGCAATTCCTGCTTCCGCGTGGCGTTCGGCGCGGCATTCGCCGCGGTACGCCTCCCGGCGGCGGTTTCGGTGGCGGCGGCTTTGGCGGGGGTGGTTTCGGTAGCGGTGGCGGTGGCTTCGGCGGTGGCGGGGGAAGTTTTGGCGGCGGAGGCGCGTCAGGCGGATGGTGATGCTTTCAGCCGCTGCACTCGAACGCGTGCGCCAGGCCGTTGAAGCCGCGGAGCGCAATACGGACGCGGAGTTTGTCACCGTGCTGGCCGAGGCGGCGGACGGCTACTGGTTCATTCCCACCTTGTGGGCGGCGGTGATTGCGCTGTTGCTGCCGTTTGCCCTGCTGCTGGGGCCGTGGTGGCTCTCGCAATGGGACGTCGTGTTTGCGCAGCTTCTCGCCTTTGCCCTGCTCACCGCGCTGTTCAGGATAGGATTCCTCAAACGCTGGCTCGTGCCTCGCGCCATCAAGCAGGCCCGTGCGTCCAACCTGGCGCACCGGCTGTTTCTGGAACTGGGCGTGCATCGCACGGCGCAGGGCTATGGCGTGCTGTTTTTTGTTTCCGAAGCGGAACATTACGTACAGCTCATCGCGGACAGCGGCATCGACGCGCAAGTGGATCAGGCGGAGTGGCAGCGCATCGTTGACCGCTTCACCGCCCGGGTCCGCGACAGGCAGGTGGAGGCGGGCTTTCTGGAGGCGGTGGCTGCGGTGGGTGACATCATGACGCGGCTTGCTCCCGCCACGCACTCGCGCGATGAGCTGCCCAACCGACTGGTGCTTTTGTGACGAATCCGATGCATCCGCGGCTTGCGGAACTACTGACATTGCTCGAACTCGAGCCGATTGAAGACAATCTGTTCCGGGGCCGACATCCCCAAGGCCGCACGCATCGGCTGTATGGCGGGCAGATCATGGCGCAGGCGCTGGTTGCCGCGGCCAGAACGGTAACGGCGGAGCGTGCGCCGCATTCGCTGCATGGCTACTTCCTGAAACCCGGCGACCCGCGTGTGCCGGCGGTGATCGAAGTGGAGCGCATCCGCGATGGGCGGTCATTTGCCACGCGACGGGTGGTGGTGATTCAGCATGGCCATGCGATCTTCAACCTGGATGCATCGTTTCAGCTCGTCGAACAAGGCCTTGACCACCAGATGCCGATGCCGGACCGGCAGCCACCGGAAGAGGCCAGGATCATTCCGGCGCTGAAGGATGGTCCGTTCATCACATGGCGTCACGACCACAGGCGATTGCGATCCGAGGAGCCTCAGCCGCCACTGCAGGATGTGTGGTTTCGGGCCAACGGAACGCTGCCGGACGATCCGGTGCTGCATGCGGCGCTTCTCGTCTACGAATCGGACAATGCGCTGCTGGCGACCTCGCGGTTACCGCACCGGGGGCGGTTCGATCGGGAGAAAATGCAGGTGGCAAGCCTCGACCATGCCATGTGGTTTCACCGCATCGCGCGCGCGGATCAATGGCTGCTGTACGCGCTGGACAGTCCCAGCGCGTCGGGCGGTCGCGGCCTCAATCGCGGTGCCATCTACACGGCGGACGGCATGCTGGTGGCGTCCACCGTGCAGGAAGGGCTGATTCGCCTGCGCTGACGTTCAGTCGACAGCGATGCTGCGGCGCGCGGTCGTGCCAACCTTGGGCAGGTCGATGGCGAGAATGCCGTCCTTGTATTCGGCTTTTGCGCGTTCCGCATCAATATCCGCGGGGAGCGGCAGAACGCGTCGGAAATGCCCGAAGGCGCGCTCCGTGATCACCGCGTTGCCTTCGCGGCGCTTTGCTTCGGAATGTTTCTCACCCGAAATGACCAGATGATTTGCCTGTACTTCCACCTTGAGCTGATCGCGCGTGAGGCCCGGAACCTCGATACGCACTGCGACGTGATCCGCATGTTCGATCATGTCGGAGGCCAGCAGTCCCCAGGTCTGGGCGTTGGCGGCGCCGACCGGCTTGTCATCATCATCGCGGAAATGCGTAATGGCGTTGTGCGCCTTGTCACGCAGCGCATTCCAGCCGTCGCTCAGCCACTGCATGGGCTTGAAGTCTTCGCCGATATGACCAAGTGTCATGGTGTGCTACCCCTGTTGCCGTTACTTTCCTATGTTGGGCCGGGAGGGAGGCAATTCCAGTTCGGGAAACACCGGAACACGGTGCGTGGTCCCGCGTAGATTCAGCGTGCGGACCGGGTGTGCGGCAGCCGCAGAAGGTGATTTGGACCGTCCGGTCCCGTTGCCGATTCCACCGGCTCGAACCCAAGGGCGTGATAGAACGCCAGCGCACGGGTGTTTCTGCTCTGGCATTTCAGCGCAAGGTCCGCACTGCCGTAGCGGTTTCGCAGATCGTCGATCAGCGCGCGGCCGACGCCACGGCGTTCATGGCCAGGCAACACGTAGAGATGGTGGATGAAGAGGTCCTGGCGCCACAACGACGAGAATCCGAGCACCGTTCCCGCGTCGCTTGCAGCAACGCGAATCTGTTCGCCGGCGGTATCGGCGTCGAAGTCGTGCAGCGTGTAGTTGCCCGTTTCCAGCCAGGTGAACGCGTCCTGGCGCGCGCGGAGGTATAGCGACCTCAGTGCAGGCAGATCGTTCGCCGTGGCGTCTCTCACGGCGAGACGTTCGGCGCTCACCAGGGCGAGCGTTCGCTGAGCGGCAGGATGATGTTGGTGAGTTTCCAGCCGAGGCCGCGACGACGCAGGACGAACGTGACCGGCTCGTCGTTGCGTGACTGGATGGTCACGTTGAAGCGATCCCAGCTGGCGTAGCTGAAGGCTGCCTGACGAAACGGATTCTCTGCCTTGCGGGCCGCCCCGGTGTCCGACCCGTCCTCCTCGCCGCCAGGTTGGGGCCGGTCTCCGGAGCGTTCCTTTGCCTTGTTGCCGCGCATCAGCCGGAAAATGGCATCCGGGGTGACCCAGGCGTCCACGGCCTTGTCGATGAACACACCGCCAATTGCCGCGCCGATGGAGCCGAGCAGGCTGCTGTCGGTTTCCTCCACCGCGTTGCCGAGCAGTTCCGCATTGAGCTGGTCCTTCAGATTCTGCCGCAGCACCGGAAAGTCCACCGACTCGGAGAGTGCCTCACTGTCCCGGTCGCGGGCCGCGGCGCCTATCTGCCAGGCCGCGAGAAACGGCGATGCGATGACATAGATGACCGCGAGGACGGCGGCAATGATCAGCAGGCGTTTCATGGGTCTGGCGTTCTCACGGGCTTTTCAGGCTTTCTGACAGCCTGCACCGTAACGGAGGCTGAACGGGATGGCCATACGCCAGCCGGTCAGAACAGTTCCCGGGAAGCCAGCGCGGCGCCTTCGCTCATTGCCTCCAGCTTGGCCCATACGACGTCCTCCGCCACGTCGCGGAACCCGGCGGCCGTATCGAACCCGCAATCGGTGCCGGCGATGACCCGCTTCGGGTCACCCAGCGTGCTGGCCACGGCAACGATACGATCGGCCACGACCCGGGGATGCTCCACGTAGTTGGTGGTGGTATCGATTACGCCCGCGATCACGAGCTGACTCGCCGGTAACGCGGCCGGCGTGAGCAAGCGGTATTCGTGGGCATGCCGGGGATTGGCCATGGACAGCATCAACGCCCCTACGGGGGCCCGGGCCAGGCTCGGCAGAATGGTTTCGAGCGGAACGTCTTCGTCGTGCGGGCCGTTGTAGTTGCCCCAGCACACGTGCATGCGCACGCGATCCCTGGGGAGGCCATCCAGTGCCCTGTCGATGGCGGCGATGACATTGTCCACGAATGCAATGAACTCGGCGTCCGTGGCGTCCGCGAAGTAGGTGTGCCGCTCCATGGCCAGATCCGGACAATCCAGTTGCAGCACGTGTCCGGCCGCGATGATGGCCTGGTACTCCGTCGCCAGTGCCTGCGCCAGGGCGTCGACATAGGTGTCCAGGTTCGGGTAGTAGGTGTTCTGCATGGCCGCGGCGATGATGCCGGGCGACGGCGCGGTCATGAAGGTTTCCGTGAACCGGCGGGCCTGCCCGGCGAGCAGCGCGCTGAACTGTGTCAGCTCGTCCGTCAGCGGTTTCACATCCGCATAGCGGATGGCGGCCTGCGCCTGGGGCGCTGCCGTGAGATTCACGCCGCCGGTGTAGCCTGGCAGCTTCAGGCGCAGCCAGCCCGGGTACTTCACCATGTCCCGGAAGCCGGGCCGATGGCTCGTGCCGCCGAAACCGGACATGCGGTGCTGCACATAAGTGAAGAAGCTCTCGCGGGGGTGTTCGCCGTTGTTGCCGATGTCGATGCCGCAGTCGAGCTGCCGCTGGATGACGGCCGCGGTCGATTCCAGCACGGCGTCGGCCAGGTCACCGTCGTCCACCGGCTCGCCGCGAAAGCGTGCGGTCTGCAGCGCAACCAGGCGATCGCTGCGAGGCAGGCTGCCGGCGTGCGTCGTCAGAATACGGTTCGAAGAGGTCTGCATGGCGTGCGCTCCCGTGTGCATGCACAACAATAGGGCAACGCTCGGTTCGCGGCACCTGCTTTGCGGTCCCGCGTTCGCCGTTCCGGGCAGGGTCTCTTTCCCGTGGTTTGCCTCCCGGAGACCCGGTTGGAAGGAAGGCGATGGCAAAGCGGCTGACAGTTGCTACCATCGGCTCAACTTCAGGCAGACAGATGGAATCCGCGAGGGCATGAGCGGCAAGAACGAGCGGGGCGATGCGCCGCGCAATGGCGAGGTGGCGGAGCGAATATCGGACCGTGTTCGCGGCAGGTTGCTGGCCGCGGGACGGCAGTTCCACGCCAACGACAACATTCACGAGTTCCTCGAGCCCGGAGAGCTGGAAGCGCTTCAGGAAGAAGTGACCGCCCGCATGCAGGACGTGCTGCAGGCGCTGGTGATCGACACCGAGCATGACCACAACACGCAGGAGACCGCACGTCGGGTTGCCAAGATGTACGTGCGCGAAGTCTTCGGCGGGCGCTTCGCGCCGCCGCCGCCGGTGACTGAATTTCCCAACGTATCGCTGCTCAACGAGCTGATGATCGTGGGGCCGGTTACGGTGCGCAGTGCCTGTTCACACCATTTCTGCCCGATCATGGGCCGGGTTTGGGTGGGCGTCATGCCCAATGAACAGTCCGCGCTCATCGGGTTGTCGAAGTACACCCGCCTCATCGACTGGGTCATGTCCAGACCGCAGATACAGGAAGAGGCCATTGCCCAGTTGGCGGATCTGTTGCAGGAAAAGATGCAGCCGGACGGGCTTGCCATCGTGATGGAAGCGGATCACTTCTGCATGCAGTGGCGTGGCGTGAAGGACATGAATTCCAAAATGACCAACAGCATCATGCGCGGTTCCTTTCTCAAGGATGCGCACCTGCGGCGGGAGTTCCTGTCGCTGATGCCCGGCACGAATCACTAGCCTGGACTATTCATGAATAAGCTGCTGCGGACGCCGATACCAGCGAAAACACGATGCGTGCTCCCTCCGCGTGCCGGGCGTGCGGCAGAGCACGCCTGTGCGCGCTACAGTCCGCGCCACCCTGCATTTTCACCACTCTCGGCGTCCTCGCTACGCCCCTTCACGAATAGTCCAGGCTAGGGAGGCGTTCATGCTCGTCCGGTTGCTGTATGCAAGTCGCGCGTTGGAGTCCATTGGCGCCGCGCTCACCGATGCCATTCTTGCCCAGTCCTACGCGCGTAACGCGGAACACGGCATTACCGGCATTCTCTGCGCCTACCAGAACGGGCAGGTGTTCATCCAGGCGCTGGAAGGCGAGCGGGATGAGGTCAACCAGCTCTATGCGAACATCGTGCGCGATTCCCGCCATGAGAAAGTCACGCTCCTGGATTACGCCGAAATCGACCAGCGCGTGTTTTCAGGTTGGCGTATGGGCCGGGTGGATCTCAATCGGGTCAACGTCGCCACCATCATGCGCTATTCCGCCTACCCGAACCTCGATCCCTTTTCACTGAACGGGCGAACGGCGCTGGCGCTGTTGATGGAACTCAGTACCACAACGACGGTGGTTGGGCGTCCGGAAGCGGCGCGATAACCGAAGCCAGGCATGGGCTTGCCCATTCCGGTCGCGGCAATTGCCCGGTGTCTTCAGTGTCCCCTGGTGGTTGACGCGCAGGCCGTCGCCAGTCTGCCGGTCTCGAAAGGCGCGTACGCGCTGGTGCTGCGCATTCCTGGGCGGGTTGAGGTGACCGTGCGTACCAACGCGCATGCGCTTCCCGCCGGCTGGTACGTCTATGTGGGTAGCGCCCGGGGTCCGGGCGGTCTCAGGGCACGCCTTGCCCGCCATTTCCGCGCTGACAGGAAGCCGCACTGGCATGTGGATGCGCTCACCGCGGTCGCGAATCGTCTGTATGCCCTTGCGCTGGTGGCGGGTTCGGAGTGCGAGGTCGTGCGCCGTCTGGCCGAACTGCCGGCGACCAGTTTTCCGATCGCGGGCTTTGGCAGCAGTGATTGCGCCGATTGCCGGGCGCATCTGTTGCGTTGGCACGCTCGCCCGGATGCTCACCGGGCCTGACGTTCAGCGGCTGTCGCGTTGGTAGACGGTCTCCACGGCCTTCGCTTCCTGGCCGTCCGGCGCGATGTTGTAGGCCGTGATGATGAGGTGGTCGTCGTCCCGCAGATCCCATTCCGTCCGCCAGCCCCAGGGAGGAGAGTCCGTCGCCACAGCGTAGTGGCCGGTGACATTGAAGCCGTTGGTCGTTGCCGGTCCGGTGGAGAACTGGATGGCGTAGTTCATGTGGAAGTCGTCGATCCAGGCGACTTCGTATTGCCCGGTCACGCCATTGCGCGCTATCAGCTCCTCGCCACGGCGTGGTTTGCCCTCGATGCTGCCTTCCTGTGTGTGCCGGATGAAGGGGCCGCCGGGGACCGCGACGATGCTGCCCCGGGCGGGCGATTCGTCTGCCAGCACGCCTGGCTGGAACCAGGTGCGGGTGTTGCCGGACCACTGGCCCGTGAGTCGTTGGAGCAATTCCGGTGTCGGTGCCATGGCTTCCTCCGCAGTTGCCGGATAGAGGTGGAGCAATACGATGAGACCCAGCGCCGTCATCCAGCGGCCGGGATATCGGTGGCGTGGCGTGGTCCGTTGCGCGCGTGTCATCTCAGGTCCTCATTCGCTCAGCCGTGTACGGTCACGCCGTGGTCATGCAATACCTGGACGGCTTTTTCCAGATCGGGTGGCCCCGGTGGCACTTCCCGATCCACCGCGGTGAACATGGCGATGGCGTTGCTGCGTCGGCCGGTGTACTCGAGCATTTCACCGCCATCCGCGCCGAATTTGAAGGCGTGGATGGTGCCGGCCGGAACGAAGACCAACGATCCCGTGCCGCACACCGAGGTCTCACCGGCACAGGTGAAGATCACCTCGCCACGGGTTATGTAGAAGGACTCGTCCCAACCGTGGCTATGGGGTGGAGGGCCGGCATCCGCGGGTCCGGACTGCCGTGTGATCTGCACATCGCCGGTTTCGTCGGGGGACGCGAGCACGTCCACGGTAACGCCCAGAACATGGAGCCGTTTGCCAGCATCCGCTGGCGTTCTAATCAGGGGTTGTGCTGCCATAGGACCTTCCTCTCATGCATGAGGTTGTGTTGTCTCTCACTGTTGCCGGTGAAGAGCGGTTTCCGCGGCCGGGCCCCGGAGTTCGACGACATTGCCCTCCGGGTCCGCCACATAGATGGACGGACCATCACCTTCGGCGCCATAACGAATTGCCGTCCGGCCGGCGTTCACGCCATGGGCCGTGAAGTGCGCGTGGAGCGCGGCTTCGTCGAAGTTCGCCAGGCGCAGACAGAAGTGGTCGAGATTGCGGCCTTCCCTGCCGGGCGGTGCGCCGCCCGACTGGCCGAGTTCACCGGTCATCGGTACGAGGTCGATGAGCGATTGCCCGGCCCGGAGCTGGATGAGCCCGACGCTCTCGACGCGTCGCTCCTCGTGGCAGCCCAGCACCGTGCAGTAGAAATGCAGCATGGCTGCCTCATCCACAACCCGCAGCACGATGTGGTCGAGCCCCTGTACCTGAATGGCCGTCACCGGATTGGATCGATCAATGTGCGGCGGCCCGTGCCAGCGGCACGACCTGTTCCCCGAAGGCACGCAGCCGGTCGAGACCACCCGGACCGGCAAAGAAGAACGCCGGTACCATGAGGCGTTGCACGCCGAGTGCCGCCAGCTGTTCCACGCCGGCCGCGGGATCGGCCATGTGGTTGCCGAACATGGCGTTGATGGCTATGGATGCCGGATCCCGGCCGGCGGCATCGCAGGCACGATGCAGGCGATCCAGAAGCGTGCGAAGTCTTGTTGCGTCGCCTTCGCCGGGGAAGTAGCCGTCCGCGATGCGCACCGCGCGATTCAGGGCGACATCCGAGTCGCCGCCCACGATCACCGGGATGTTGCCGTTCACGGGTCTGGGACTGCAGGTGACCGGTGGAAAATCCACGAATTCGCCGTGGTACTCGGCGTGCGGTCCTGCCCACAGCGCCCGCATGGCGGCAATGTATTCATCATTGCGCGCGCCCCGGCGGTCCCAGGGGATGCCCATTGCGTCGAATTCTTCCTTCATCCAGCCGACGCCAAGCCCCAGCTCCACCCGGCCGCCGGACAGCACGTCCAGCGTTGCCAGCTCTTTCGCCAGCAGCAGGGGATTGCGTTGCGGCACGATGAGGATGCAGGTACCGAGCCGCAACGTTGGCGCGGCGGCCGCGGCAAAGGCGAGCCAGATGAGGGGATCGGGTATCGGCGTGTCGCCGGTTACCGGCACTTTGCCGTCCGGGGTGTAGGGATAGCGCGAGTCGATGGCGTCCGGCATCACCACGTGTTCGCCGCCCCATACTGATTCGAAACCGACGGCTTCGGCGGCGCGGCACAATTCCAGGGCTGTTGGTCCGTCAAGGCTGATACTGCTGGCGAAGGCGAGTCCTACGTGCATTTGCTGTTTCTCCGGATGTGCTCTTTGTGCGCAGATTACCGGAAATGGGCCAGGGGCGGGCGGTGTTCGGGCGCTCAGTCCCCGCGCGCGGGCTCCAGCGGACTGCCTTTGTCGAAGACGATCTTCCAGTCGCCCGCGGCATCGCGGCGCCAGATGGAGTTGAAGCGCGCCACCGGCTTCCCGTCCGGATTCATCACGGGTCCCGTGCTCAGTGCCAGCGTGCCGGATGCAAGCACCTCCACCTGATCCGGCTGCCAGGAGAAGGGTGCCGCGGGTCCATCGAACAATGGTGCCCAGCCCCCGACCACAGCCGTCCTGCCGCGAAGCGTCTCACTGCCGGAGAAGAATACCGCTTCGTCATCAATGTAGGTGGCAAACGCGTCGATGTCCCGGGCAGCCATGGTTGCCGCGAAAGCGCGCTCCGCTGCCATCACCTGCTGCTCGGGTGAGGCCCCGATTTCGCCGCCCCCTGTGCCGGCACAGGCGGACAACAGCGAAGCGATGGCAGTCACCGCCGCGATACGCGCGCGCCACCGGGTGATGCGTGAGCCGTTCATTTCACCACCGCCTTGTCGACGTCCAGCTGCAGCGCCACAATCGGCGCGTTGTTCACAAGCTCGTCCACGCTGTAACCCTGGTCCCTGTACCAGCGGGTGGAAGGCGCCGACATGAATCGGCGTCGTGTGGCGCTGTCGGTCACCGGCTTTGCCCGTGCCGGTATGTCCGCCTGCACGGACTCTTTCAGATGGAACACGAATTCCGGGTGCGCCACGAGATTCGCCAGCCAGCCACGCGGGTGCCGGTGGCCGGGTCCTTTCGGGCCGCCGGGCGTGCCGCAGATGAACAGTTCACCGTTCAGGTTGTGGAACCAGATCTCGATGGTGCGTGGTTCACCGCTCTTCGCGCCGGTGGTGGTGATGTCGATAGTGCGGTCCGTGCGCAGTGCCGCGCTGATGGCGTCTTCTGACATGCGGTCTCCCGTTGGCGGGCGTCGTTCGCCCGGAGCGCCCGAAGGTGGCGCGCTCAATGCGGCAGCGGATACGTTGACACGAAATTGTCGCGATTGGGCATGCGGATGCCAGCCAGTCGCTGCGCATCGAGCACCGCATGCGCGTCCAGCAATCCATTCAGATGCAACAGATAGGCGACAACGGAATAGGTTTCCTGGTCCGACAGGATACCCGGGCTGGGGTAAGGCATGGCGCGCCGCACGTAGTCGAACAGCGTGGTGGCATAGGGCCAGTAGCTGCCGATGGCGGGGGCGGCCGGCAATTTGCCACCAGCCAGGCGATCGTTGCCGCCGTTCTGCCCGTTCACACCGTGGCAGGCCAGGCAGTGCGTCTGGTACAGGGCTTCACCGTCTACTACATTGCCCTGCCCTGGCGGCAGGCCGGCGCCATCGGGGAACACGGTGATGTCATCGATGGAAGCGGCGTCGACGGGAACTCCGAGTCCCTGCGCGTGCGCGGCGGCAAACGCGACAGTCAGCAGAACCAGCAGGATGACGTTACGCATACACATTGGCCAGTTCGCCATCCGCGTTCACGTGCCAGGCCTGGATGGCGTTGTAGTGGTAGGAATGCCGCGCGCCCTGAATGGCCAGCAGCGCATCACGGGTGGGTTGCGCGCCCTGTGCGTCCGAGGCGCGACTGAGCAGCGTGCACGGCGCGCCGTCCCATTGCCAGCCGAGCCGGAAACGCGTGAGCGCCTTGTCCTGCACGGGCGCCTCCAGAGCGGCCTCAGCCCAGCTTCTGCCGCCATCCGCCGATACATCCACACGACGTATGGCGCCGCTGCCGGACCACGCGAGACCGCTGATCTCGTAGAGGCCGGGCCCGCCCAGGGTCAGGCCCGGCGAGGGACTCGTGATCACGGACTTCACGCCCATGGGAAAGGTGAACATGCGAGCCCGGCCGTCGGGCAACGGATCCGTGTACTTTGACGTCTCCTCGCGTGACATTGCCGGCTGGCGACTGACCTGCAGACGCGTGAGCCACTTGACGCTGGTATTGCCTTCCCACCCGGGCAGGAACAGGCGCACTGGATAGCCGTTCTCCGGACGCAGGCGTTCGCCGTTCTGGTAGAGCGCGATGATCGCGTCGTCCAGCATTTTGTCGAGCGGGATACTGCGGCTCATGCGAGCGGCATCCGCGCCTTCGGCGACAACCCAGGCCGCATCCTTCGCCACGCCGGCTTCCTCGAGCAGGATCGATACGGGCACGCCTGTCCATTCGCTGCCGGACAGCAGCCCATACAACATGGCGCAGGTATGCGGCATGGGTGCGTCGTTGTACTGGGGGCGGGTGTTGCCGGAACACTCCAGAAACCGTTGTCTTGTTACCCGGGGATAGCGCAACAGGTCATCCATGCTGAAGCGCAGGGGACGTTGCACGTCACCGTGGATTGTGAGCGTGTGCCGCTCCGGGTCGATGGCGGGAACGCCGCTGTGGTGCCGCTCGAAGTGCAGGCCGCTGGGGGTGATGGTGCCTTCGAGGTGTTGCAGCGGCGTCAGGCTGGCGCCGCTGCCGGTGGTACCGGGTTGTGCGCCGGCCAGCAGTCGCTGCACATGTCCCTCGGCACCGGCGGTGCTGCCATAGGTGCTCATCGGTGCGCCCGGCATGCGCATCCACTCCGGGCGATCGCTGGCGCGTGCGCGTGCGAAGACCATGCCGCCCGTCACCGCCAGCCCTCCCCGCAGAAAGTGGCGACGGTGCAGCAGGCCGTTGCCGGCGGCGTGGCGCAGTGTGTCTGTCATGGCCTCGGTCTGCCTTTGTTCATGAAGCCCGATTGTCCATCGTCTGCCGGCTCGTCGCACGCCTCGCTGGCGCTCAGCGGCGGATTGGCCCGATCGGATCGAATGGGTAGTGCACCGTGTCTTCGCCCCGGCGCCGGGAACCGACCTCCAGAAACGTGACTGGCTCCGTACCCGCATTCATCAGGTGGTGTGCGTTGGCGACTCCGGCGGGAAACGCGCAGAACGCACCCGCGCCGAGAAGCCGCGCGCCATTGGCATCCACCAGTGTCAGTTCGCCGGCGAGTACCAGCACAAATTCGTCCTCCGCGGTATGCCAGTGGCGCAGCGATGACCATGCACCGGGTTCGAGCGTCGTGTAGTTGACGCCGAACTGGGTGAGATGCAGATGTTTGCCGAGTGCCTGACGTGTGCGGCCGGCGAAGCGTTCAGCTTCGAGCCAGTCAGCCGGTGCTCCGCGCAACGCGGGTACATCGTCAACGTGCGCCACATTTGCGGTGAGTATCTCTTCCGTCATGAACCTGCTCCGGGCAACAGCCTGTCAGCAACCGTGACAAGGTGATGGGTGAAGGCCGCTGCGTCCATGGTGTGGGGCGCAACCGAAACCGCCTGGCCCGCCCATAAGGGCGATGCATCGTCGCTGCCTTTTACCTCCGCCATTGCGCGCAGTGGCGCCAGCGCCGAAGCCGCGAGGGGAAAGGTAGGCGCGCTGTCGCTCAAGGGGCCGAGTTCGCGCATGGTCCGGTTGAGCATGCCGCGTGCCGTCCGACCCGTTAGAACGTTTGTCAGGCGGGTGTGATGGCGCGTCGGATTCGCGAGTGCCTGCCGGTAGAGCGGACCGATCGTACTCTCCGGACAACGCAGGTACGCGGTACCGATCTGCACGGCGCTGGCGCCAAGGAGGAAAGCCGCGGCCACCCCGCGGCCGTCGGCGATGCCACCGGCGGCGATCACCGGGACGTGCAGCTTGTCGACCAGCAGGGGCACCAGGGCGAACGTACCTATCTGCGTCTGTGGATCGCAATCGAGGAAGCAGCCACGGTGGCCGCCGGCTTCCAGGCCCTGCGCGATGACCGCGTCCACGCCGGCTGCCTGCAGGAATTGCCCTTCCGCCAGGGTCGTGGCCGTGCTCAGCACCTTGCAGCCGGCGGTCTGCAGCGCGCGCACCCAGGTCGGGTCCGGCAGACCGAAGTGAAAGGAGACCACGGGCGGCTGTAGTGCCAGGACCAGCTCAAACAGCTCCCTGTCGAACGGACGACGTGCATCCACCAGTGCCGTGGGCGGTTCAAGCCCGTATTCGGCATACAGCGGCCGCAGTTTCTCCAGCCATGCGGCGTTGACCGACGTGTCCGGCACGGGCGGCTGATGCGCAAAGAAATTCAGCCCGAAGGGGGCGTCCGTAGCCTCGCGGATGACCGTCACGGCCGCCCGAATCTGCGCCGCCGACAGCATCCCGCACGGCAACATGCCAAGACCGCCAGCGCGGGAGACGGCAATCGTCAGCGCCGTATCCTGGGCGCCGGCCATCGGTGCCTGGACGATGGCGTGCTGGAGGCCAAGCAGGCGGGTAATTGCGGTGGGTGGCAAACCGACGCTCCTGTCAGACGCCATCAACGGCGTTCGACGCAGTTACTGTGCTCAGAGCATGCCATGGTGTGACGATGAAGTGGGCGTTCCCGCCATCAACCGGATCAGGGCAGGCAGGCGCCCTGTGTGCAGCCGTGACTGGTGTTGGCGTCGTACTGGCGTTCGGTCTCTCGCGCCTGCTCAAGCAATGCGTGGCCGAGCGCATTGGCGGCACGTGCCACGCCGGCGCAATCGCCTTGCGGCGGCAATGCACCGATGCCGGCATCAATCGCTTCAGCGGCCTGTCTGGCGATGCGACGATGACCTTCCTCGTGCGCATCGAGCGCCTGCAGGTAGACGGACGCCTCACGGAAACGGGCAAGCGTCTCCCGGCTGGGCGTGGGCAGCGTGATCGTGACATCGAGATGCGTGGTGACGTTCCGGATCACGCACCCTCCGTTGGCCGCGGTCGTGTTGAAGCGCCAGCGGATGAACCATCGCGTGTAACCGTGGTAGAGCGATCCGTGGTCCTGAATGGGCGTGGCGCGGTTGAGCGCCTGTTTCAGCGACTCATCCGCTGTCGCGGTGACGGTGTAGGTGCGGCGGTCGACGTCCTCCGAGAGCTGGGCCGCGGCGACCGGCGACAGCACGGTCATGGTGAGGCAGAGCAGTGCCCGTATCCGCCGTGTGGGGTTTTGCCGTTGCCGCATCAGTGCACGCGTTGCCGGTTGATCGGCGCAGTAGAACACGCCGGCCTGGCGCCGTACGGACCTGTTTCACGGGACGGGCGCCGGGCGGAAGGGTGAGACGGGAACTGAAAATCCGCGTGTCGCTCCGTACGGTTTTGGAGCCTCTGTGTTTCGAAGGCGACCATCCGTCAGTTCAGGCCAGAGTGATGAGGGCGTCGTGACGCGCGACGCTGCCGGAGTATCAGATGCACTTACCTGACGCCTTCGCACTGATCCGGACGATTCCCAGGTTTCCCGTATTGGGTGTGACCCCGCCCAATACAGGTATGCCGCCTACGGTAAAGCGAACTTGGCTCATCGGGCGAAATGGTAAATAGAACTTTACTTTAGGCTAAACATGGTAAAGTATTCCTTACTATGGCAGCGCAGCTTACAGGCCGATACGTCACCGCTTCCGTCGCCGGCGAATCCTTCGAGGCCTTTGTGCCCGAGCCGCTCCCGCCCAAACTCGCGGCCAGGGAACTGGCGACCCTCGACGAGCCCCTGCGCACGGCCGAGGCGGCGCTCGCGCGGCTGGACCTCGCCGGCGAAATGATCCCCTCGCTCGACCGGTTCCTCTATGCCTTCGTCCGCAAGGAGGCGCTGCTGTCGTCCGAAATCGAGGGCACGCAGGCAACGCTTGTAGACGTGCTCGCCTGGGAACAGACCGATCAGGCCGGCGACTCCCGCATCGAGGACATCGAGGAAGTCACGAACTACGTCGCGGCCATTAACCACGCCTTCGAGCAGATCCACTCGCCGAAGGGCGCGCCGATATCCGTCCGCCTCTTCAACGACTGCCACCGTATCCTGATGCAGGGCGTGCGCGGTGCCAACAAGCAGCCCGGCGAGCTGCGCCGCTCGCAGAACTGGGTTGGCGGCAGCCGGCCGGGCAACGCGGTTTTCGTGCCACCACCACCGGAGCGGGTCGCTGACCTGCTGGGCGCCCTGGAGCGTTACATCCATGCCGAGGATGAGCTGGCGCCCCTGCTGCGTATCGCGCTGGTCCACGTCCAGTTCGAGACCATCCACCCGTACCTGGACGGCAATGGCCGGCTCGGTCGCATGCTGATCGCCCTCCTGCTCGACCACTGGGGCCTGCTCAAGAGCCCGCTCCTTTACCTGAGCTTGTATCTGAAGCAGAACCAGGCCGCCTACTACCGCAATCTGTCCGCCATTCGGACGGAAGGGGACTGGATCGGCTGGCTGCGGTTCTTCCTGGTCGGTGTTGCCGGGATTGCCGACGACGCCACCCGCACCGCCCGTGGCCTCTACTCCCGGGTCGCCGAAGACCGGCGAAAATTGCTCGCAACGCCTGGGGCGACGGTCACCGCTATCCAGCTCTTCGAACAACTACCAGCGCACCCGGTCGTCACCATGCCGCTGGTGACGCGGTTGCTCGCAACCAGTAAACCGACGGCTGGCAAGGCGATTGAGTTGCTGATCACTGCGGGTATTCTGGCCGAGATAGGAGAACGCAAGCGGGACCGGCTTTATCGATACCAGAATTATCTGAACCTGCTGGATTAGGCCGATGGTAACTGTGAGCAATACATCCCCTCATCCAACCAAGTCAGGACCTTGTTGATCTATAGCAGGCTGCTGAAAAAGCGGCCTGGTATGCCAGCCAGGGACGGCTAGCCCGAAAATGCAGCGGAAAACGCTGCATTTGGCGCGAGTCGGCGAAGCCGACGACTGCTGAAACAAGTCCAGGATGGACTTTTTCAGCATCCTCTCATGGAACGAAGTTCCATGCGCGACAGCGCTGGCAATCGCAACGTGGCAAGCTGATAGGGCACTGTGATCCTGCGCTTACTCCGGCGCGATCTCCAGGGCGGAGCCCGGCCGTATCTCACCGGTCTCATCCCTGACGTCAGTGAAGAAACGGACAGCCCCTTCCTTGCGCCGCACCTGCATCGTCGCGAAATTGAAGACGTTGCCTTCCGCGTACAGCACGACCGGTCCCAGCGTATCGTCCACCTCCGCTGGCGCCGGTCTGCGGATCGCGCTGAGCGGCCCGCTGATCAGTTCGTGCAGCGTCAATGCGTCGCCGTCGCCATCGAAGTCGCCCCGGTGGCGCATCTGGCTGGCGTAGTGCACGTCCGTGGCCAGCACGACAAGGTTCTTCACGTTGGCGCGATCCCACTCGGCCAGCATGTACAGCAGTTCCTGTTCGAACCCGGTGCGCTGTTGCAGCGAGCGGGACCACGGCTGTCCGTTGGCATACGCGTCAGCGCCATATATGTGTGCGTCCGACCCGGTCGGGATGGACCACGGCACATCGCTGGAGATCACCTTCCAGGTGGCATCGGACTGTCGGACCGCGTTGATCAGCCAGGTGAGCTGCGCATCGCCGAGCATGGTTTTTGTCCGCCTGTCATCCGCGTCGCGTTCGTCGATGGCGTCGTTGCGGCTGCGATAGGAACGGGCGTCGATCAGGAACAGCTCCAGGTCCCTGCCCCAGCGGAAACTGCGGTAGATGCGCTGGGGTTCCGCGCCCGGACCGAGAATCGGGTGGTAGTCGAAAAAGGCCTTCAGACCGCGTTCCACCAGCAAGGGGTATCCGGCACGCATGGGCTGGTGCGGGTCGCGCGACCAGGCGCCGCCCATGTCGTTGACGACCTCGTGATCGTCCCACTGCACGTACTGCGGCGTGCTGGCCAGGAAGGCCTGGAAATTTGCGTCCGCGCGATTGTATTTCCAGTGGTCGCGGTAG
The DNA here is from genome assembly GCA_024234635.1 of Pseudomonadales bacterium. Lineage (GTDB taxonomy): Bacteria > Pseudomonadota > Gammaproteobacteria > Pseudomonadales > Azotimanducaceae > SYFY01. Next base: position 47,247 of record JACKNX010000019.1, read on the forward strand.
ATGGCGTCGAGCTGCGCGGCGATCGTCCAGTCGACACCTGCATCGGACACCCCGGCAAAATCGCCGGGAACATACGCCTTGCCCGCTTCCGGCCCCTGCGCCTGGCAACGGTTGTCCGCGTAGATCATGTCGCCGTTGGCAATGAAGAAGTCCGCCTTCAGAGCGGTCATGGGCGCGAAGATGCGATAGCCCCCGTCGACCAGGCGGCAGTAACCCTGGCCGCCGAGATCGGCGCCGACGATAAAGCTGACAGGCTGCGAGTCGTGCGCCCGCGGCGCTGTGCGAAACGTGGCATGCCCTGCGTTTTCGGCCGTTGCGCCGTCGCCCCGGCAGGTTACGCTGACGTCGTACGCGGTCGCTGGCCTCAGCCCGGTCAGCCGGACCCTGGCCGTGAAGTCGCTCGTTGCCGTCGCCTCGGCCTCGCCCGATACCTTGTTATCGCGGCTGCCAACGCGCGAGGCCACCACATCGAGGACAGCGGCTGAGCTGCAGCGCCCCCAGACGATGGCTTCGGTGGTGGATACATCGCCGACCGACAGGCCGTGGGTAAGCTCGGGTCCGGCTGCGGCCGTTGCCGCCTGCGTGCAGAGGCCGACGACCAGCGGGAGGGTGAGAAGCATCATTCGAGTCGTTGGCATGAGCATGCCTCCTGCATCACGTGGGTGCCAAGGTAGCCGGGCGAACCCTCGCAGTACAGCCCGCGATTACCGGTTGTCGCGTTGCCCGGTGGTGTCTGATGTACTGTTGGCTTCGAAAGGCGAGGACGGCGGAGGCGGCGATGGCAGAAGGTGATGGAACGAAAGGGCCGGCGGGTTTCATCGTCCGCACGGCGCCGGTATTCGAGCGGGTGGAAGACGAACGCCGGCATCGGCTCGAACGTCTTGCCGGCGCGTGTCGCATCTTCGGCAGGGCGGGCTACTCGGAAGGTCTGCTCGGGCACCTCACGGTACGCGATCCGGAACATCCCGATCGTTTCTGGGCCAATCCGCTCGGTATCTCGTTCAATCGCATCCGCGTGCGCGATCTCGTTCAGGTTGATCATGAGGGCAGCCTGCTGCATGGCAGCACGCCGGTGAATCCCGTTGGTGTGCGGTTGCACGCGGCGGTGCACAAGGCCAGGCCGGAAGTAGTGGCCGTTTGTCACGCGCACTCCCTGTACGGCTCCGCCTGGTCCGCGTTCGGCAGGCCGGTGGCGCCCATCACCCAGGACACGGCCATCTTCTTCGAGGACCAGGCCATCATCACGGAGCCGCGACTGGCGCAGGATGCGGCGACGGCGGATCGCTTCGCCGCCGCCTTCGGCGACAAGCGCACTGCCATCCAGGCCGGCCATGGGCTCTTCACCACGGGGCTGAGCGTGGACGAAGCAGCGTGGCGGTTCATCGGCCTTGACAAGGCATGTCACGTCCAGTTGCTGGTGGCCGCCGCGGGCGGTGAGCCGCAGGAGTGGCCCGCCGCGATGGCGCGTGGGCTGAAGCAGGCGCTCGGCAGCGCTGAGTTTGCCTGGTTGTCGTTTCAGACCTTGTGGGACGAACTGCTGGCGGAAGGTACCGACTTTCTCGACTGATCAATCGCCTGGCGAGCAATCGTTATGCATCAGGCTGGCCCCACGACTGCAGTTCCAGGATGTTGCCCTCAGGGTCTGTGACGTAGCACCAGTTCACGTTCGCGCCGGTCGTCGTCGTGAGCGTAACAATCTCCCCCACGGCAGAGCCGCCTGCGGCGAGCACTTCCGCGCGTGCGGCGCCTACCGACGCCACATCGAAGGCGATGTGGCCGAATCCCGGCCGATTCACCTGCGGGGCGGGGCCTTCCGCCAACCGGGAATAGTGGTAGATCTCCAACGTCGGCGCCGGGCTGCCCGGCAGGTTGTCGTAGCCCGGCAGGCGCAGATGCACGCCTTGCAGGCTTGCTGCCGGAACAGCTGTGCCCGCCTCCAGCGCTGCGCCGGCGTAGTTTCTTTCGGGCGGTACCGGCGTGCAGCCGAACACGCGCATGTAGAAGTCCGCCAGCGCGCGCCAGTCGCGCGCAATGAGATTGGTGTGCACGTAGCGGGCGCCCTGGATCATGCGGGTTGCCTGGTCGGCGGCAGGGAGAACGTACCCTCGCCCAGCCACGTGCTTGCGCCACCCACCTTGAGATGCAGCGTTCCTGACTCTGCACGGGAGAGCGAAATGGCGATGCGACTCGCTCGTCCCATGGCGACGCCCTGAAGGCTCTGGAGACGACCGTCTTCCGGAGCGCGGTGCGGAAAGTAGCGCGCCAGGTAAGCCGCGAGTGGTCCGCTGGCGCCGCCCGTTGCAGGGTCTTCGGCGATTCCGAACACCGGCGCAAACATGCGGCTGTACGTGGTGACGTCATCGGCGCCCGCTTCCGTGCTGAACAGATAGACGGGAAGCTCTTCGGTGCCAAGTCGCGCGCAGAGATCGACCAGCGCCTGACGATCCAGCTGCGCGCGGTCGACCGCAGCGCGGCTGCACAGCGGGACGAAGAGGAACGGTACGCCCGAAGAGACGACCTGTGCCGGCGCCGTATCCGTCGCGATGTCGGTGTCGACAAGCCGCAACACGCGGGCAAGTGCTGCCGCCTCGTCGCAGCTCGCGGAAAAATCCGGGTCGCGCTGTGCCATCCATGCCAGCGCGAGCTGGTTACCCGACCACTCCAGTTCCACGGCGGTAGGACCCACCCCGAGTTGCAGGGTCACTCGCGGCGTGCCGGGTGGAATGCGCCCGAGGCGTGCCAGTGCGAACGTTGTGCCCACCGTGGGGTGGCCGGCCATGGGCAATTCCCGCTGTGGGGTGAAGATGCGCACGCGAAAGTCCGCTGCTGGGACGGTGGTTGGACAGAGAAAAGTGGTTTCCGGCAGCATGAATTCGCCGGCGATGCGCTGCATGCTGGTGGCAGTCAGGTTGCCAGCGTCAATGACCACGGCCAGCGGATTGCCCGCGAGCACGGTATCCGTGAAGACGTCCCATCGCTGGTACTGCCACGTGCTCATGATGCACGCGGAAACGGCATGCCCTCGAATACCGTGCCCCACACCGGTATGTCCTTGATCGTCATCGGATCAACGGTGAAGGGATCCTGCTCCAGTACCGTGAAATCGGCTTTCTTGCCGGCACGGATGCTGCCGACTTCATGTTCCATACCCAGCACGTATGCGGCGTCGATGGTAATGGCGCGCATCGCCTGCTCCACCGTGAGCCGCTCTGTTGCGCCGAGCACGTTGCCCGCTTCGGAAACCCGATTGATGGCCACCCACGCATTGAACAGCGGAAGCGCGGGCGCCATGGTGAAGTCCGAGTGCAGGGCGGTGGTCACGTTGTGCCGCGCCACCGTGCCCAGCCGGGCCATCTGCGATGCGCGCTCGTGACCAATGGAGTGCTGCCAGTAGGCCTCGCCCAGTTCGTGCAGGTAGTAGACGTTGGCGGAGACGATGGCGCCCAGGTCCGCGATTCGGCGCACCTGTTCGGGCGTTGAGAGGCCGAAATGCTCGATGGTGAAGCGATGATTCACGCGCGGCCGTTCGAACTGCAGTTTCTCGAGGATATCCAGCGCCAGTTCAAGACCGAGGTCGCCGGTGCAATGGACGTGAATCCGGTAACCGGCGTTCCAGCACGCACGCGCCACGGCTTCGGTGAGTTCCGGCGGAAACATCCATTCACCATGGTGGCCGTCTATGTACCCGGGCGGTTGCACCTGCATCAGTTCCGCGAAGAAGGCGCCATCCATGAACAGTTTCACGTGGTCGCGATAGAAGAGCCTGGCCGTGCTGCGGCTGGCGCGCTCCTTCAGCCAGGGCACGACAGCGTCTGCCTGGTCGATCTGCCGTACCGGCCGGGTGCCTACGGGAATCATCTGTACACGAAATGGCGTATCCGGTGTGTCCAGCACATCCCGCATCGCCTCCCACTCGTCATCGGTGTCGAAGTAGCCGCCGGTGAGATCGCCAATGGTGGTATGGCCGCCCGCGTGGATAGCCGCCTTGACCAGCGAAAGCCCGTGCCGGAACCGCTCGGGATCGGTGAGATAGCCCATCATGCGCGCGGTGGCCATCAGCTTGCCGGACTCGTAGAACCTGCCCGCCTCCGCGTCCACCTGCGGATGTTGCCGCAGCCGTTCCCTGTCGAACTTGAGCCAGTCGATGGCGGCATCGTTCATCACGATTTCATGGTACGACCGTTGCCATACCAGTATCGGTCGCATCGCGGAGATTGCGTTGATCATGGTGCGCGTAATGCGTCCGTGCCAGATATGGTGGTAACCCCAGGTGTGCAACGGCTCGTTGGCAGGCATGTCAGCCTCGATGGCCGACAGACGGTCGAGATAAGCCGCGTGACCAACCACGGGCGCCACAACGCGGTCGGGCAGCCGCCACTCCAGCGCGGTGATGAAGTGCATGGGCAGCAGAATGGCGCCGAGCGAGGGGTGCAGATGCGGGTCGATGAATCCCGGCATCAGCACCTTGTCGGCGAATCGCTCGTCGACGACATGGTCGTGTCGCGACAGCCACGGCTGCAGGCTGTCGAGCGTGCCAACTTCCACGATCATGCCGTCTTTCACCGCTACCGCGGTGGCTTCGGGCAGCGAAGGATTCATGGTGCGGATGGTACGGGCGGTGAAGACGCGCAACGTCATGGGAACAACCTGGTCGATCTGGCGAAGGCGCAATACTGCGCGATGGAAGCGGCGATGTCAGCGAATGGCGATGGGCTCAGTCGGCCGGTTCGGGAAACCGTGCGCCGAGCGCAAGTGGCAGAAACACGCCAAACGCTGCCTCCAGAGCGCGCATGTCCGCGATATCGCGAGCGGTTGGCGGATACCCCTGTGCATGGCAGTGCACCTGCGCTTCGGCGGACAGGCAGCGCACCGGCCGACCGTCGATGCATCCCTCGCCCTGAAAGGCACTGGGTGGGAACGGCCAGACGCGTCCGTCACCCAGCGCGAAGCAACCGCGACCCTGGTTGTCGAAGGTGACCGTGTGCACGTCTACGTGCAGTGCTTGAGGTGAACGCAACACCAGCCCTTCGCCATCCAGCCGTTCATAGCCGGCGTCAATCAGTGTCGAGATGAGCGCCGGAAGTGACACTTCGGCGATGACGATGTCCAGATCACGGTGGACGCGGGTCTGCCGTTGGAGCAGTGCATCCACGCCCCAGCCGCCGTCGATCCACAGCGTGATGCCGTCGGTCGTGTCCAGGAAGCCGAGCACCTGGGTAGCGGTTGCCGTTCGGGAAGGGGTTGTCATGCGGAGTCTGGCGATTTGTTGGCGCTTGCGCGATGTGGCGGCAGGCTATCGCAACGAGGGCACCTCGGCGAGCACGGCGATGCGCCCCTTGTCCCTGCCACCGGTTGGTGGGTTCAGAATGGTGTGGTGCATGATGGTGAAGCCGCATTCCCGTACCAGCGCGAGCGTGGTGTGCGGCGGGTGTGCGTCGTAGAAAAAGGTTTCATCGAACATATCGTCCGTGAACGCGGAGTTTGCCGATCCACCCGACGTGAACAGTAGCCGTGCTCCTGGCGAGAGACAGGCTCTAACCCGTCGCAGGATGCCGGCATGCGCCTCGCGGGGAATGTGGAACAGCGAATCCCACGCGATGGCGCCGGCGTATTGGCCAGGCGGTTGCCAGGTTTCCAGCGTCGCCTGCACCCAGTCCTCGCGGGGTAGCCGGCGTCGCGCGATGGCAAGCATGCCGGCGGACTGGTCCACGCCGCTTACCCGGTAGGCGCGCGACACCAGCAGTTCGGCGATTGGGTTGCCCGTGCCGCAACCGAGATCCAGGATTAGCTCACCCGGCCGCGCGGGGACCAGCAGATGGTCGATGAGTTCGAGCGCGGAATCGGACAACGGGCGCGGTGCCGCATCCCAGCGTGTTGCGATGGCGTCGTATGCGGCCTGATTGCGGCCGCCTGGTGTGATGGCAGTCACCGGCGGTTGCGGGGATGATTGCGCGCCGTACGCTCATTGCCGCGGCGATAGTTGCCGGTGAGACGCGCCATGAGTTGCTGGGCATCGTCTTCCGTGGCGTTCGCCATGTCCTGCCGGAACGCCAGAGCCTTGTCGCCGCGCAGTGTGGTGGCCAACTGGCCGTGATGGGTGATCTGCACGCTGCCGTCCTTGCGCGTTCGCCAGGCAAAACCCGGATGTGTCATCGGCAACGTTCGCCCTTCACGGCTACGACCCTTGATCTGCGTTGGCTGACCTGTTCGGCAGTGGCGCTGAAGCTGCTGACAGCAAAGAACAGTGCGCGGAGGGCTCGGGTCCGATTGCGCATGTCGATCGGTGAGCGTGAGTGGCTGCGCATTGGCATCTGGGGTCAGTCAGCATCATCGAAAGGGCGGAGTATAAGCACAAGAAAGGCGGAGAAGCCGTTCATGAGCAAACCCGTCACGCCGAAGAGGTATGGCCAGGACACGCCCGGCATGGCCAGGTTGTACGCCTGCAGGACAATGGCCGCCATTCCCCAGGCCATGACCATCCCGGGAATCGGCTGGCCCACGCCGTATCGCTTTCCCTGGCGGGCCCTGTACCAGATTGCACCGATCAGCCAGCTGATCAGCGTTGCACTGCACACCTTCCACAGGAGCGCTTCGGAAACGCCAGCTTCGGCAAGAAACGACGGGAGTATGCCGGCGACGACCGCGGCCGCGGAAGCGGCAAAGAGTATCTGTAGCTGAATGAGTTGCCTCGGTGGCCAGCTCGACACGTTGCGCTGGCGAATGGCGGCGACGATGCCGGCAAACCCGGCGATGCCGATGGCAACTTCCACCACGGAGGAGAGAAAAGACCCGGCGTCCATCAGTGACCCGGTTGCCGCTTCACTTCGTAGCGTAGCTCGACGATGCCGCTCTGGTAGGCACGAGTCTCCACGAGATGCAGCGCCACTTCCCCGTCCACCCGGTCGAAAAAAGGCACGCCCTCGCCGATCAGAACCGGCAGGACAGAACAGGAGACCTCGTCAGCCAGACCGAGGCGAAGCATCTCGCCGGCAACGATGCCGCCGCCGGCAACCCAGATCCTGCGGTAGAGGGGTCGAAGGCGGTCGTTGATCAATCGGCTCACGTTGCCTGAGAAGAATTCGACGCTCTCGCGGTTTCTGCGCAGCGTGCGGGTCGTGAGCACGAACACGGGCGTGTCGCCATAAGCCCATCCGTGTCCCTCGTCGTCGAAGCGCAGGGCGGTCTCGTACGTATGCGATCCCATGACATAGCAGTCGATTGCCTGCAGGAAGGCGTTGATGACGTCCGCGTCCATGGCCTCGCCGCCCGGGAATTCGTCGGTTGTCTCCATCCAGTCCACGCTGCCGTCCTTCCGGGCGATATAGCCGTCCAGGCTCATGGCCATGTGAATCGTCACGCGGCAGTTGTTGCCTGCCATGCCTTTCTCCATGTGTTTCGGAAGGGTTTCATCTGTCGAACCGAACTATTCGCGATCGTCGAACGCAAGGCAAATACGTGCGGAGCGATGCAACGGGTACGCGACAGGCATCCGGTTCATGGGCCGGTCGCTTTGCTGGCGTCAGGTCGTGTCACGGCGCTGATGCGGGTAGCGGGCGCGCGAACAAGTGGCTGAACGCTTCCCGCCAGGGCAGCTTTCAGCGGCGAGCGGGCGACTACCCGGCAGCCCTCGTCCGTCGAATGAGGGCACTGCATTTCCCTTTGACAGCAATCGGGGCCGTCCCGGGAACTGGCGCAGCGCAATGGCTATCGCTGTCCCCTGGTGTGGCGCTTGGCGAAGGCAACCATTTCGGCCATGGCCGGAATGGCTTCAGTCGCTTCAGCGCCGCTGTTCACCCAGCGTATGCGCGGATTTTCGGGATAGTCGTCGGGATAGGCGATACGCCACGGACCGTTCAGTATCCAGATGTGTTCCGCCTGCGGGTACTCCGTGATCTGTACCACCACGCCGGCGGCGCGTGCGGATGCCGCCAGCCGGATACTGTCGTCGTGGCAGACGTCCCGGCCGGCCGCCTGGATGAGCAGAGGCGGCAGCCCGGTCAGATCGCGATACACGGGTGAATGGCGGCCGTCTTTCGGATCCACGTTTCCGCTGCCCAGCAGCGTTTCGGCAAGCTGCACCACCATCCCGCGACGGATGTCGTAGCCATTGCGCACCGGATCATCCAGCGACGGCGTGTTCAACGCGAGATCCGCCCACAGTGAGTTCAGCATGGCGCAGGCCGGCATCGGCAGGCCCGCGTCGCGTGCATCCGCGCAGAGCGATACGCACAGGGCGCCGCCCGCGGAGTCGCCGGCCAGCGCAATGTGTTCCGGCGCAAAACCCTGCTCACCGATCAGTGCCTGGTAGACCGACAGGACGTCTTCATGCGCCGCCGGGAAGGCGAAGCGGGGCGCCAGCCGGTAGTCCGGCGCCACAACCCGGCATCCCAGCCCGAGCGCCAGCCTTGCGGTTGCACGCCGGGCCCATGCCGCCAGACCGTTGGAGTACCCCCCGCCGTGCAGATACATGACCACCCGGTGCGGGTCAGTGACGCCTGTGTCAGGCTGAGTCCACTCCACGGGCACGCCGCCGAGTTCGCCCTGGGTCAGCGTCACGTCCGGTGGTTCGATGATCAGCGGCGCAAAAAACGCGCGTTGTGCCTCGATCTGCGCGGCAATGGCCTCGTTGCTCATCCGTTCCCTCCCGTAGACCGGAAATGACCTGTTGTCAGCTTGCTGAAACATCCTTCCGGAGAGCTGACAATACAACGTGCCGGCAGGACGGGGAACGGGAAACGCGGCGTGACAGGCCCGAGCCATTCACCGGTCAGCCCGCGCTCGCTGGAAGTCCGGCGTTACGCGAATCGTGGGATGCGAGCCACCGCCAAAAACGGGACCGGATTGCCGCCTGTTGCCCTGTTGGTGCGTTATGCCGCCAGTCGACGCCGCATGTCGTTGTATGCGTCGCGAATCAGCCTGTCCAGCGCCGCCTCGTCCACCGGCTGGCCCGGTCTGAGTTTGACGTGGCGCATGAACTTGCCCGTGCCTTCCAGTATGCGCTTTGGGTCGGGCAGCTCCGCGCCCCGGAAAAAGCCCACGTTGACATGCGCGCGAAACACATTGACGTAGGCAAAGGCTGCCTCGCCGATACACGCGGTTGGATGGCCGTCGTGCAGCAGTTCCGCCACGTCGTCGCCGCAGTTGCGGATGATGGCGAACCAGTGACGCGCCAGCTCGGCGAGTGCCGCAGGTCGCGCCGCGATCCAGGCATCGATGGCGGGGTCGTGCGGTACGCCGCCGGTGAAGGTGAGAAGCTGCGCCATCGGCCCAGTTTACCGGCGGGCCGTGTGGGGAAGCCATACGCACCCCGGATAGCCCGCCCGGCGTTCCGTGGTCACCCGTGGCGCTATTGCACAACGCGCCGACCCTACTGGCGTGTCTGTTCCCGCACGTCGACGATGTTCGCATTCATCCAGGCGACAAAGGCGGGGTCGAATTCCCGGTAGTCGTTGTTTACCCAGTACTCGCGAAGATCCGGCCAGTACTGATGGCCGGAGACCGTTTCCTTGCCGTCCAGGTCCTGTCGCCAGGAGGCGATCGGCAGCTCCGCTTCGGAAATGCGACCACGCTGGAATTCGCTGAAAACGTACTGATAGTTGAGCAGCGTCATCGCCATGGAACGGTTCAGGACCAAGGCTTCGTAGTCCGTCAGCTCGTCACCGTTCCGCCGCTTGAGAACCGCTTCGCTGTTCTGCCGGAGTTCAATGGCGAGAAACGCGATTCCGGCGATAACGCCGATGTTGGCGAGCAGTCCGATGGCATGGGAAAGGTCGTTCCTGATCGCGGCTGTTCCTGATTTCATTTCCGGTGAGTGAAGTGTGCAAAGTCGACGAATGCCAGCGCCAGCGATGCGTGCCTGCTGACATGCATTCGACGCACCCCGAGTGTGCAGATCGCCTCAGTAGACCAGCGGAAGCAACCGATATTTCACGCGACGCGTGTACGCCGCATAGCCCTGCAACTCGTTCCGGAGCGCCTGGTCTTCCAGCGCCGTTCGGAGCACGGTCACAGCCAGCGCAATTGCCGCTGGCGCAAGCGTCCACGCGGAATCCAGGGCGAGCACGATGCCGGGCATGGCCAGGAGGTTACCCGCGTAACCCGGGTGACGCACGAACCGGTACGGACCGCTGTCGCACACCGTGTGACCTCTTTCCGTCTGGATTCGCACCATGCTGGAGAAGAAACGATTTTCCACCAGTGCCCACGTCGCGAAGGCGTAGCCGGTTGCGATCAGAAACAGCCCCGCGATGTTGAGCCAGACGCCAAACCCGGCTGACCACCCGAGACGATGATCGAGCCCCGCGACGATCACCAGCAGGAAGGAGAAGCTCAGCGCCATCAGCGGAGCGAGCAACTTGTCCCACGGTTTGACAGCCGGCGATGCCAGCGAACGGCTTCGTTCCGCCATCAGCCCGGGATGCCGCCGTTCCGCCCAGACGCGCCCGCCGATGCCGGATGCAAGGAGCAGCAGGGAGTAGAGCCAGGCCTGCCACCAGCCGGCATCTCCGCCGCAGAGGAGCAATGTCAGTGGAATGCACAGATAGAAGACGGTGAGACGAATCCAGTCGCGTGGTGTGGCCGGTCTGTCCGCCGGCGTCTGATTGCGCGTTTCGACCATCACGCTCCTCCGCTCAGGCGTCTCGCCCCAACCCAACTTGTGTTCGACGCGGCTGGCGCCGCGCACTTCAATCGGTGGAAATCCGCCGGTACAGGTAGTGCGCCACCGTCGCGAGCACGACGCTTGGGGAAACCGTCGGCACGAACCAGCTTGTTGCGGTGTCGTAAACAAACCCCCAGTTCGTTCCGTCTGCGTCATGAAAGATGCCGCCGGGATTCTCCAGCCACTCCCAGACGCACATGACAGCGGCAACCGTCACGGATAGCAGAAGGCCGAACAGAAGGCCGAACCGCAATGAGCGGCCTGGTGCAGCACCCACGGTTCTCTCATGGTTTTCGCATGGTTTTCGCATGGATTCCGCACGGTTCTCTCATGGCTACGGGGCGACTCCAGTCAACGACGCGAGCACGCCTGCCTCAGCCAATGGACCCCATGGGGCCTGGATAGTTCACTTCTTCGAGCTTTCCGGTATCGACGTCGTAGACGAATCCGCGGACGGTGACCGCATCGGTACCACTTGTGGGTATCCAGGGGTGATTCAGAATCGCTGACATGCCACGCCGAACGTCCCAGGTGAGACGTTCCATATTCTTGGCATCCCGAGGCGCGTCGAGCGGTTCGATCGGGCCGCGAAACGCGTGGAACGCTGAGGGCGAAGCAGCGCTTGTCTGGCAGCTGGTGAATGCGCGGCCCGTTGCCTGGGCGAGAAGCTTTTCCGCGGCGGGATCGCCTTCCAGACCGGCCTTGAGCAGGTCGTCGGTGAAAGCGAGCATGCCGCACCGCGTGTGGTGAATGAGCATGATCTCGTTTGTGTTCAGGAGGTGATGCGAAATGATCAGGCTGCGGATTGCGTCTTCGCTTACCACACCACCCGCGTTGCGGATGATATGCGCGTCGCCTGTTTGCAACCCGAGAAGGTCTTCCACGTCGAGGCGCGCATCCATGCAGGCGACAACCGCCACGCGCCTGGCCGGCTGGATTGCCTGTTTGCCCGGATGGGCTGACGTGTGTATGGCTTCGCCGTCAGCGTACCGCTTGTTGTTCTCCAGATAGTGGTCCGTCATCGAGGTGGTCATGCAGCTTCTCCTTTGGACTGATAAACGCATCGCGCTGTCGTGTGTAATCGTCGCTCGCTGTTTCCGCAGGGTGCCCGACCGCATGCACCCGGATTATCCGATGCAGTGGATCCCGGCGGTCGGGAGAAACAGCAGATACGGGTTCGCTTCCCCGTCATCCTCCGACGTGTCGACTTATCGCCTGGAGCAGGGCGATGTTTTCCAGATCCTTGTTGTCCTGCTCCCGAGTTGTCGTGCCATATGCCGGGTTTGCGGATAGTTTGACTATGACCGTATTGCGCTTCGGATCGACATAGATGTATTGGTTGTACACCCCGATGGCGCTGTAGTCGCCATTGTCGCCCTCGGGCAGCCACCACTGGTAGCCATAGCCGGGACCGAAAACATGATCGCCCACAACCGGCCCCCCCGGTTGAACATGATCCCCATCCGCGCGAGTTGAATGTTTCACGTATTCAGCGGGTACAAGCTGTTGGCCATTCCAGGTGCCACCCTTTCGATACAGCTCACCGAACTTGGCAAAATCGCGCGCGGTCATAAGCAAACCCATAAAAGCCAGCTCCCGACCCTGGCTGTCGGTCAGCCAGTAGCCAGGCGATTCCATTCCTAGTGGCGTGTAGAGCTTCTCCTGCGTGTACTCGGTTAGTGAACGGCCTGTTGCGGCGGCCAGAAGCATGCCAAGTGCCTGCGTGTCTGTTGAGCAGTACACGCAACGGGTGCCCGGCTCATGCGCCCGCTTCAGCGACACCATGAACTCGTCAACCGAGCCGCCAGGACTGACGGCTGCGCCCAGTCGGTGGATCTCCGAGGCGAGGTCGCTGTAGTTTTCGCTGAACAGGACGCCCGACGACATCTGCAACACGTCCTTGATGCGCACGCCGTCATACGCACTGCCCTTGAGGTCTGTTGCGTATTGGTCGATCGCGTCATCGATGCTGCGGATTGCGCCTTCCTCCAGCGCAATACCCACCAGCGCTGAAACAACGCTCTTTGCGACGGACATGGATATCCACTGCGTCGTTCGCCCGCCAGTCAGCCAGTAGTCCTCGAAACACACGCGTCCTTCCTTGAGGACAAGTAACGCGGACGTATAGGTGGCCCCCAGCAGTGCGTGCGTATTCCGGACATCTCCCTCGAACGAGTAGGTCGTGGGTAGCGTGATTCTGTCGCCGTCGGGGAAGACCATCGGGTGGGGCGATGGCTCCATCAAAAGACATGGCATCAGGTGCTGCATGCGCGCAAATTGGGCATGTTGTGGCACGCCCGAAAACATCGGAGCGTCTTCAATGAATACGTTGGTGTCCTGGGTAGTCATGGTTACAGTCTCCGCATGTTGGCGCATAGTACCTTGCAACGTTGATTGGGGGCACGAAGTTGCTTCCAGTCGCGCCTTTTTCCGTCAGGTCACCCGCGCCTGATTCGGTGACACTGGGCCATGCCCTTATTGGGTGGCGCGCCGGCTGGTCCGCCGCCGCGTGCGCCATACGTGCATAAGAGCAAGAAGGACAATGCCGCATATCCCCGTGATGAGCAGCGGCATCACGGCGCGCAGCTCCCCGGGGATGGTGAGTACATCGGGCAGCCCGGTCTGCCAGAACACCCACTCGGCGCCGACTTGAGATGCCAGCGATTTGCTTCCCGTGGCGAGAACGATGATTGCATCACCCGTCCCGGGATTGATCCGAACCGTGGCGCTGATGGCGGGATCGTTGACACCGTCGTGACCATAGACGACGTCGCCATCCGGCGTCGGGGCGTACAGAACGGTACCCAACCCCCAGATGCCGACCCCCATGGACATCGCCTGCGCGGAGCGCATGGAGTCGAGTGTCGTCCGGGTGAGCATGGTGGCCGACGATGGCTGCAGCTGGGCCAGCACCCACGTGATCATGTCGCCCGCCGACGTGGTGAAACCGGTTGCTGCGTTCGATGCGTATCTGACAATCTCGGCGGGTTGACCGGTGGCATCGTATGACTTTGCCGAGTTTATGATCGCCGCCAGGTCAGCATACCCGGAGTGCGCCATGCCGAGCGGCTGGAGAATCTCCCGGTTGACGAACGCCTGGAAGGGCTCTCTCGCAACTTCCTCAACCAGCAGTTCAAGCAGCAGATAGCCACCGCCCGAATATCGGAACTGCGAACCAGGCTCAACTCCCACGCTGACCGGTGACGTGCGCTGGCCGGTGGATCCCCTGGGAGCGGTCAGTTCCGCCTCCAGTGTCGGCAGTGTTTCATCACGTCCGTAGTCCCCGAAGCCGAGTGCGTCGGTGAGCCCGGCGGTGTGACTCAGCAGTCGCCGTGCCGTGACCTCGCGTGAGCTGAACGCGCCGGTCGGAAGTTTCCACCTCGTGAGATAGCGCTCGACCGGCTGGTCGAGATCAAGCCTGCCCTGTTCCACGAGCTTCATCACGGCATGCGCGGCGATCCACTTGCTGAGGGAGGCTGTGGCGAAGACGGTATTGCGATCGATATTGTCCGCATGCCTGGAGTAGTACTCGGCCCCGATCTCGCCATGGTCGATGAGAACGAGGGCCGTATTGGCCTTGTTACCCGCGTCGATGAGAGGAATAGCCGCCTGCAGGAAGGCGCGCGGATCGTCCGAGGCGGTGAGTGGCTGCCGCCACCAGCCATACAGCGTGCCGGTGAGCAGTACCGCGGACCACACCACAACCAGTAACAGTGTGACGACAACGCGTTTCATCTGTTCAGTCCTCTCCTGCAGCGCCGCCTGCGCAAGTCTATCGCCGGCCTGGTGCCTGGCGATACCAGCGACCACACTCACCGTTGGCGGATCACCGAAAAGGTTGCTGAAGATGTCCGGAAGGGGTTTTGCCAGCTGCCTTTCAGGCAGCATGTTACCGGGGTATTTTCATCGGCCACAACTTCAAACCTACGTCCATCTCTCCGGCTGTCGGACCGCAGAGATTTCATCCGATCCCGTCGATTGGTAGCAAGCTGAAAGACAGGTTGACCCTGCGGGCGCTCACACAATCCACAGACGCGGAAGCGCATGACGAAGTGGATAGCCGGGCCGTGAGTTCCTGAGCGGCCCATGCGAGTTCCACTGTCGTTTGGAGAATGTGGCCACGCGTGCACACAGGCGCGATGAAACGCATTGCGACCCGGCATTGGTAAGGCCGCGATGCCGGCCGCGGGTCAATGCCCTTTGGCGGCTGCACGCTGGGGCAACATCACAATCAGGAAGATGATTGCAGCAAGAAGTACGCCGGTTGCCAAATAGCGACTGAATTCCAGGCCACCTTGGGCAACGGGTTTGTCGAGGAAGTCCCCAACGACAGCACCCAATGGTCGCGTCAGAACGAAAGCGGCCCAGAACAGGAGGGTTCTGGAAAGCCGCGTGGCGTAGTTGAGCGCTACAACCAGCAATAGAAGGGCGCCGAAAATGGCCGCTGCGCCAAGATAGCCGAGGCCGGCAGTATCGGCGGTCCAGTCTCCCAGGGCGGTGCCGAGCGTCTGGGAAAACATGATGGTAAGCCAGTAATAGGATTCAGATTTTGGCGTGTCGATTGTGCTGATGTCGATGCGACCTGAATCCCTGTGCCAAACAATCATGGTGCCAGCAAGAAGCGAGAGCAGAAGCACCGACCCTCCGGCATAGCCAATGCCAATAGAACGGGTCGCGTAGTCCGCCAGCGTGGTGCCAACGGTGGTGGAAGCGACGATGGTGGTCCAGTACAGGAATGGGTGGAATTGTTTCGCTTTAACCTGAAGGATTACGGCGCCGAGGAAGATCACCATGAAGATCACGGTGCCAACGAGGTAGCCAAGATCCATTGACATGGAAACGGCGTCGCCGCCTGTTTCGCCCAGTGTTGTCGCCAGTATCTTGATGACCCAGAAGCCGAGAGTTATCGCCGGAACCTTCACGACCAAATCATTTCGTTCGGCCTTCACTACGAATATCCCTCGTTGGCAGCGAACACGCGATCCCGCGCTACATGTTCCCGGTGTGTATTCCGCGACGGCAAGCGGTCTGATCCGTCACGCAGACGGGTGTCGTGGCTTGATGTCCAGGGGAACGATACAGAACCGCCGGGTGTTCCGGGGTAAAGGTTTGTCTCAAGGCGTGCGGAGAGGTATTCGCAGGCGCTAATACGCCTTCTTCACCTTCCGCAATTCCTTCAGTTCGGCAGCCACCTCCCGATCCAGGTCTACCTTTCTGGTCATGATCGTTTCCTCGCGGGCTTCTTTTCGCCAACGAGACAACATGAAGGGGTGAATGGCAAGGGACTCCGCTACTTCGCCCACCTGTACACCCGGAATGTGGCTCAGACGGACGGCAGTTGCCTTGAACTCCTCTGTGTACTTTTACGTAATTCTAGGGCCTGGTCTTGGCATCTCGACACTCCTGACTGGTTAGATCAGGGTGTCCACTAGACCGAAGGAAGCGCCCAGTCCGCTCCAACTACGAGTTAGGCAGCGACTCGAGCCCTTAGGCATCATACGGGTACGCAATCAATTACTCCTTACCCCTCTAGGTGGTGGCGGATGAACCCTAATGTGATTTGTTCGCTAGCGGTTAAAACGTTGGTGTGCATTCCAAGGAATTCGAAGTAGTACTTTACTCTGGATCGGTGAGCCTTGAACTCAAAGTAGCTATCAATATTGTCTCGGTAGAGCGCTAACGCCTCCGCGTAGTGTGCTAACAGCTCGAGTAATCGGACGACGTATGCGTTGAATATACGAGTATTGGTAGGCTTGTGGAGTGGTGAGAGGACAAAATCACCAAATTCAAGCTCGTTGTTCGTGGAGGCAAGAAGTCTGCGAGCCATTAGATGCTGGATGTCTTGATGCAGAGAATCTAAGTAGCGCAAATGTGACTGTTTTAGATTGTCTTCGTGCAGCTTTTGGAGTTGTATCTCTTGTTGGAGAATAGTTGTTACGAGCAAAACAACGCTACCAAACCCCATTACAGGGCCGAGCACGCCCCCAAAGTAACTCCCGAAAGAACCCCAGTCCTGTTATTCTGCTGAAAACCCATGAGCAAATCCGCCTCCGAAAAAGTACAGGCAGAGAGTCCCGACGAATGAGATGGACGCAAAAGCGAGTGCCAGAAAAACAAAAAGCCTGGTAGACATTTTGCTAGCCGCCTAACACCATGTTAAGTGGGGGCCTGTGAAGCAGGCGCGGAGTTTGCCACGAGCGCAGCGAATGAAATGCAAACGCAGTGACTGTAAGGCCCTCCACTTCAACATATCGTTAGGCGTAATACTATGCTTGCTCGTCTTCGAGTTTGAGCCATTGAAAATTCTCGTAAATGGGTGCTGGTAAGTCACCTCGTTGGAGGTGTCCGGCAATTGCTTTCTGGAGATCCTCACCGAAGTTGGAGCCAAGGTCGTCCCAGAACTCTCTGCCGCCGGGAGAGACGATAAATCCTAGCGCAAACTCCTGAAAAGCGATCAAGACTGGAGTTGGAAGTAGACCTGCTTCGTGAGCGTAGATGCATTGCTCGTAGTGATTAAGCCACTGGCAAAAGACTACCCAAGCCCTGGCTTGTTCATCGTTCGTCAGTGAGCGATACGACACTAGACCCTTGCGAATTGCGGACAGATATTCTGGTTCGACTGTAACTCGAAAGTACTTGTTGCATTGATCGATTAGGATTCGCTGTTCGGTGGCTCTGTTTAGATCTACGCCTTGTTTCGTCTGTCTAGCTAGATAGAACAGCGTGACTAGTACGGCTAGAAACCCAAAGAACTCGCCAATCGCACCTAAATCTTGGATTGATAGCTCCATGACGCCTAACGTTGCACCTCAGCGGACCGCTGAGTGGGCGCGGCGTAAGCGTCCGGGAAAGTCATCTACCGCTTTCCTGTTAAGCCCCTGAGCATGGTGTCCACTTAACTCGTAGGTGGACACCATGACAGGCAGGCATATCGTTTCCCGACGTCGGCACAGCGCGGAACTTAAGGCGCGGATCATCGCCGCGTGTGCCGAGCCTGGCGCATCGA
>JACKNX010000020.1 GCA_024234635.1 Pseudomonadales bacterium
GGGATTCGTGAAAAATACCCGCCCGCCGTTGATGCGCGCAATCTCGTCCATGAACGCCTTCAGGTAGTAGCTCTGTTCGAGCATGAAGGTGTTGATGGCAATGCCGCGCGTGGTGCAATGCTTTACCGCCCGGAACGTGGCGCGGATGGTCTGGGGCGTCGGCGGGTAGGCGAATACCGCTTCGCCGTTCTCCAGATGCGCCGTCGGTTCCCCGTCCGAAATCATGATGATCTGTTTGCTGCCGGTGGGGTGCCTGGCGAGCAGTTTTTCGGCCAGCAGCAGCGCATGCTGCATGTTCGTGCCGAGCACGTATTCGTCCCATTGCAGGTACGGCAGGTCGTGTGGCTTCAGTTCCTTGGCATAGGCGGCGAAGCCGATGATGTAGAAGCTGTCCTTGGGATACTGGCTCGTGATCAGGTTGTGCAGGGCCAGCGCGACCTTCTTGGCGGCCTGAAACGAGCCGCGCAACGCCATGGACCAGGACAGATCGACCAGCATTGCGGTTGCCGTGGATGTCACCAGCTCGCTGCGGTAGATCTCGAAGTCATCCGGCCGGAGCTGCAATGGCGTGCGTGGGCCCTGCCTGTCGATGGCGTTGCGGAGTGTTCGGGGCATGTGCAGGTGGAAAGGATCGCCGAATTCGTAGGGTTTGGTGTCTTCCAGGCGTTCGCCGAAACGTCCCTCTTCCGGCACGGCGTGATTGCCCAGGTTCTGCTTTTTCAGCCGGGCATAGATTTCACCCAGTGCCTTCTGGCCGATGACGCGCGATCCGCGCGGTGTCAGTTCAAACCGGTTGTCGTCGGTGGGGCGGATGTAACCCGCATCCTCCAGTGCCTTGAGCAATGACTTGAGCTGATCAAGATCGTCCGCGGCCTCATCGCCCAGGAGCTTGCGCAACAGGTCGTCATCAACTTTGTCGAGGTTCCCGTGGCGCTCGGCGTCAGCCAGCTGGTTGAGCATATCGTCGGTGGCGGACAGCTCGCGCATCAACTGGCGCGCGGCATCCATGTCCATGGACTCGTCGCCGCCGAAGCGATACTGCCCGCCGCCGCCATCATTGAGACCAAGCATCTCCGCCAGACGCTGCATTTCCCGGTTCAGACCGGGATCGCCAAAGCGACCCGCCATCAGGGCTTCGAGTTGCGCGCGTTGTTCCGGCGACATGGAGTTGAGCAGGGATTGTGATGCGGCCATCTGCTCCTGCATCTGTCGCACCAGGTCGTCGAGCGTCTGTGGCGGGTTGTCGCCGAACATGTCGCCGAATTTCTCCATGAATTCCTCGAACCCCGGATCCTCGCCGTTCTCCTGACGCTCCAGCATGTCGTTGAGGTTCTTCATCATGTCCTTCATGCGTTCGAGGTCGCCATCGGACATGTTCTTCAGCATGCGTTCGATATCCTCGAAGAACGTCGATGCCATGGATTTGCGCAGATCGTTGAGCAGCTCGAGGAACTTGCGCTGGGCATCGGGATTGAGGAATTCGTATTTTTCGAGAGCGTTGACCTGGCTGGCCAGATCCTTCGGCAGGGCATCCAGCGTTTCGCTGTTGCGCTGGGCCACCTGTTTGAGCACGGAATCGGAGAAGGCATTTTCTCCATCCGCCGGTTTATCGAGCCATTCCTGAATGCGTTCGCGCTCCATGCGCAGTACTTCGTCAAGCTTCTCGCGAAATTCCTCGAGCACCCCGTCGAGGTTGTAGCGCGACAGCGCCTGTCGCTTGCGGTCCCGCAACTGGCGCATCATCTCGCGCAGACCCTTCAGATAGCCGCCCTGCGGAATCTTCATGCCGCGTGAGGCGAGGTTGCGCATGGCCCACCGCAGATCGCCGTATTCCATCAGGTCATTGGCGAGCGCCCCCATGATCTCATCCGGATCCAGCGGCGAACGCTGGGAGCCATCCCAGGCGGAGAATCGATGGCGTCGTGGCAGCTTCATGGCAGCCTCCCGGGATTGTCCCGTCGGATACGTGTCAGGCGGTGTACGTGCTTCGTCCGGAAACGGAGTACTTGTTCAGTAGTTTGTGCAGGTGCAGCCCTTCGAGAACAAATTCGACGATGCACGCTTTTACACCCGTACTTTCGTTCGCCAGCACCGCGCCGAAGCCGGGAACGCGGTCGACGATATCAGCGTAATTCCGTGCCGTGAGCGCCTCACCGGTTTCCACTGCAAGCCCTTCGGCGAAGGCGCCGGCGATGGTGCCAAGGTCGTTGATATCGTAGTAGCGGTCGAACACGGCTTTGGTGGCGGCGCGGAACAGCTTCTCCGTGATCTTGTCCTCCTGTCCGTCTTCCATGGCTTCAAATTCCACCTTGCCCTGAAAGGAAGGGGCAATGAACGGCAGATCGGAGATGCGCGGGACGACTTCGGTTTCGCCCAGCGTAAGCGCCCGACGCATGGCGTTGGCGACCAGCGCTTCGTAGTTGGCGATGGAGGCACGCACGCTGACGCCGGAGCGCTGGTTGATATCCGGCGAGCGTCGCGCGAGATGGCTGATCTCGGCGATGATTTCCTTCATGAAGACAGGCACGGTGATCGGATAGTCGCCGAGCTCCAGGACTTCGGCCTCCTGCAGCATGATCTCGATTTCCTGATCCACCTGATCGGGGTAGTGCGTGCGGATCTGGGCACCGTAGCGATCCTTCAGTGGCGTGATGATGCGGCCGCGGTTTGTGTAGTCTTCCGGGTTGGCGGTGGCGACGATGAATACGTCCAGAGGCAGGCGAACCTTGTGGCCCCGAATCTGGATGTCGCGCTCCTCCAGCAGGTTCAACAGGCCCACCTGGATACGTTCGGCCAGGTCAGGCAGTTCATTGATCGCAAAAATGCCGCGGTTCAGTCGCGGCACCAGACCGAAGTGCAGCGTGAGTTCGTCGGACAGGTAACGTCCCTCGGCCACCTTGATGGGGTCGACCTCGCCGATGAGGTCGGCGATCGTGATGTCAGGGGTGGCGAGTTTCTCGCCGTAGCGGTCGTCGCGATGAATCCAGGCGATAGGCGTGGCGTCGCCGTGCTTCTTCACCAGCTCGCGACCCTGCGCGGTGATCGGATGGAACGGATCCTCGGGAATTTCGGTGCCGGCGATGGACGGTATCCATTCGTCCAGCAGTTGGGTGAGACTGCGCACGATGCGTGATTTTGCCTGGCCCCGTTCGCCCAGCAGAATGATGTCCTGTTTCCCGAGAATGGCATTCACGAGCTGGGGAATGACCGTGTCTTCGTAGCCTTTTATACCGGTGAACAGCCGCTCGTGATTCTGCAATTTGCGAATCAGGTTGTTTCGGATTTCCACCTTCACGGGCATGGTGCGATGGCCGGATTCCCGGAGTTCGCCGAGGGTTGCGATCGACGGGTGATTCATGAATGCCTCCTGGATTGCCACCGGTCCAAGGTACGCAATCCGGGGCGGGATTGGTAGCGCCGGCACCGGGTCGGGCGGGCCGCCCGCGGGCAGGCGAGCGGTTTTTTTTCCATTGGCTGTCACAAGTGCCAGCCCAGGAACGTCAATGGCGCAGGAAGGCAACGGGAGATGAAACGTGTGGGTTCGATGGCTGGCCGGACCAGGCGCGTTGGGCCTGGCCGCCAATGGCCTGGACATGCTGCTTGCGCCGGCGGACCGGTACGCCAGCCTGCCCAGCGCGTCGCATACCGGCCCGTACAATGCGCATTTCGTTCGTGACGTCGGCGCCGCCTGTCTCGCCTGCGCGGCAGGTATCGGTCTGTGTGCCTGGCGGCCGGCCTGGCGGGTGCCGGCGAGGGGAGTTGCGCTGGTCTCCCTGGGAATACATGCGCGATTGCACAGGCTGGAATGGGGACATGGCAAACCGTCGGCGACGCACGCGACGCTGGTGCACAGCGTGGGTGTCTGCCTGCTCCCCGTATTGCTTGCTGTCCGGTTGCTTGCCTCGGCTTTGCGTAGCAACCGGCTCAACCTCGAATGAAGGAGTGAATCATGTTGAAGTGGATTCTGCACAAAGCGGTCGATGGGGCCACGAAGCGGTTCAACTACGATGCCGCCTATCTGCACGAGATCCTGGAGGCCACCACACCGGGCTTTCTCAAGTTCCTTCTCGCGCAGCCCCTCAGTCGGCACGATGGAGGATTACCGGTGGCGGTGCACTACGCGGCGCGCGTGGTGGCGGTGCGTGCCGAGGACTGTGGACCCTGCGCGCAGCTCGTAGTGGAAATGGCGCGCCAGGATGGTGTACCCGCGCCGCTGCTGCGGGCGATCGTGGCGCGTGACTTCGCGGCCCTGCCGGCGGAAGTTGTCGAAGCCATGCGTTTTACGGATGCCGTTCTGGCGCATGCGCCGGCCGATGCGCTGCGAGCAGCGCTGGTTGACCGCTTTGGCGAGCACGGCCTGGTGGCTCTGGCATTCGCCATTGCGCAAACACGTACCTACCCCACCATCAAGCGCGTGCTGGGGCATGCGCAAACGTGTGAGCGCCTGCGCGTGGATGGCGAACTGGTTGATGCTGCGCGTGCACCCGCAGGCGGGTACGGCGTCGCATAGCGGGGTTCCTGGGATGGTTGACCTGCAAACACGGGAAGCGGTGTTCACCGGCGAGCGGCGTCGTTTGCTCGGACTTGCCTATCGCATGCTTGGCAGTCGCGACGCTGCCGAGGATGTCCTGCAGGACGCCTGGTTGCGCTGGCAGGTGCTGGACACCCACGACATCGTTTCCCCGCCAGCCTGGCTGACCACCCTGGTTTCGCGGCTCTGCCTGGACGAGTTGCGGGCGCGCAAGGTACGCCAGCGTGACTATGTGGGGCCGTGGCTTCCCGAGCCGTGGGAGGCAGAGCCACCGCCGTCCGCGGGCGATACCGCCAGCGTGGTGGAACTGGCGGACGATCTTTCCATGGCGTTTCTGCTGGTGCTGGAACGCCTGTCCCCCGAGGAGCGGGCGGCGTTCCTTCTGCACGATGTGTTCGACGTTCCCTTCGCTGCCATTGGGAATGTCGTGGGGCGGCAGGAAGCCACGGTACGGCAGAGTGTGGCGCGGGCGCGAAAACGCGTGCGTGAGGAAAGACGCCGGTTTCATGCATCGCCAACCGAGCAACGCCGTCTGGCCGAGACCTTTCTTGCCGGGATGGCGCAACGCGATGAAGCGGCGTTGCTTGGTCTGTTCCACGAGCGCGTGGTGCTCACCAGTGACGGCGGCGGCAAAGTGCTGGCGGCGCTGCGACCGATTGTGGGTCGGGACAAGGTGATCCGGTTCTTTTTCGGCATCACCCGGGATATTTCGCCGGGCGATCTCCGGTTTGAATTCAGATGGTTGAACGATGCGGTGTCACTGGTCGCCTTCGATGCTCAGGCACAGCCGGTCATTGCGGTGATATTTGAATATGCTGAGGGTCAGGTTGTGCATCTCTATGCAATCCGGAATCCGGACAAGCTGAAGAAGATGCGGCTGACCTAGTGGGCCGCACCTGGAGAGTTGCCGATTCACGGAGAACTGCGGTACCCGGCGCATGCGAATCTACTGCCTCACCCGTCGTGCAGCTCACCCGTCGTGCAGTTCACGCGTCTCGATCGTTGGCCCAGCGTTGACAGACTGCTGAACTCGATCAATCAAGCATGCGTTCTACAGAGACGGTGAGCTGTCAAAACCCTGACTGATGATCGGGATGACAGGGAAATCAGAAGACGGGGCTTCGCAACAGGCGTTGCGTGGTGTTCTGGCAGGCATGTGTATTGGGCCTGAAGTATCGTGGCGTGTGGCTGGGTGTCCAGGGTGGAGTTCTCCAGGGTGGAGAGAAACTCAGCCTGGCCGCCCGGGATTGCGCTCGCGCCTCGCCGCCACCTGCTATCCTTCGCCTCCCGTTTTCGCTACCCGCACCCCGATCGAGTGAGACAGCCTCCCGTGAGCACGCCTGAACTGTCGGATGCGCAGCGCGTCATCGACCGACTCGACCTGCACGCCAGGCGCATTGCGCAGGTCTACGGCATGCTGTTTCCGGTCCCGCCCGCGCAGCGCCGTATCCTGCCGTGGCTGCAGGACGCGGAAGTGATCTCCCGCCGTCAGGAAACCGGTATGGACCTGCGCGCCATGCTGCTGCGCCTCGAGCGCCTCGGGATTCTCGAGCGACAGAGCCTGGGTGGCCGGGGTGAGACGTTTCGGCTCAATGAGCCCTTCGCGGCGCCGCTGCTTGCCAGTGCCGTGGCGGACACCGAACTTGTCCCGCTGTTTCAGGTGGTGGCGCAGGAGTCCTTCCTGTTCGAGTGGCGGACCATACCCGAGAGCTCGGAGATGTTCCTGCGCTGGTCGCTGCTCAGTGGCGACTATCGGTGGCTCAAGAGTTGCCGGGCACCGCCGCCATGGTATCTGCTGACGGATCCGCCCTTCTGTGCCGCTGTGCGGGATCTGCCTGAATCGGTCGCGGGTCTCGCCATACAGACCTGCTGTTTCTCGCTTGCGCAGTCCGCGCATCCGGCGGATGAATTCCTTGCCCTGGCAGAGGGCAGACCTTCCCTGTCGCCCGATGCGGCCGCGTCGCTGGCGTTCATCCGTGTGTTGCAGGGGCACTTCGATTCCACGCTCGCCTGGCTGCGCGCGTTGCCGCGTTCAAGCGGCATGCAGGTCACGGTGGAAAGCACGCAGGCACTGGTGCACCTGTTGCGGGGAGAGGATGCCGAGGCCTGCGCGGCGGTGGAGCGCGCCATGGAGGCGGAACGCGGCAGTTCGCGCAAGCGTGTGCTGTTTCCCGAGCAGGAGGCGTTTGCGTTTTCGCTGCTGGCGCTGCTGCGCAGCGGTTCGCCCCCGGCGCTGACCCGATTCCGGGAGTTACTGGCGAACGCACGAAAGCGTCGACTGGACTCGGAAATCGTCGGCATGCTGGAAATGGCGTCGCAGCTTCTGGGAAGCGAACATCCGCGGCTGCGGGTGACGGACGAGGGCATGGGGGTGTTGTCGGCGCTCATCGTCGGCTTGCCGCTCTGCTGGACGGACAGCGTGCGCGAACCATTCAATCGCAACTTTGTTGAATCGCTGCAGGTCTTCATTCGCGGTGTTGAAGTCTGCGGCTACCGCTGGCTGGCGGCGGAACTGCAGGCAATCGCGAACTGCACGGTCAGTGACGATGGCACAACCTCCGCGCACAAGGCGCTGGGTGTGATACCGCTTACGCGCGTCATCCCGCGCCTGGAGCAATGGGAGCATGGGCTTGCCGGGCTGGAGGAGCTGGCGCGGGTGGCGAAGGCGCGACTGCAAACGCCAGTGGACTCCCGTACCGTGCGCATCGCCTGGGTGCTGCAGGACGACCGTCAGTATGGTCTGTGCGTGGAGGCGCGTGAGCAGCGGCTGCAGGCCTCCGGCTGGACGAAAGGCAAGATCATCGGGCTGAAGAAACTGAAGGAAGCGCCGGGTGACTATCCGGCGCTCACCGCCGCGGATCAGACGCTCATCGCTGCCATGGAGCTGACATCGCCCCACTGGTACCAGAAACCGCGCCTGGGTCTGCCACCGGCGGGCTTCGTGCATCTCGTTGGACATCCCCTGGTGTTCGACGGCAAAGGCGTGGCGCAGTCCGTGGTCAACGACGAGCCGGCGCTCATCGTCGATCAACAGGCGGACGGCACCATCCGCGCGTCCGTGCAGCCGCGTCCCGAAGGTGGTGCACGCGTTGAGGTTTACTGGAACAAGGCGGAGCGGCGCGTGAGCGTCATGCGGGTCACTGACGATGTACGCAAGGTGCTCGAGATCGTTCCGGAACAGGGGCTGGTGCTCCCCGACGCCGCCCGCGAACGCCTGCTGGAAGTGATCACGCAACTGGCTGCCGAAATGCCGGTACACACCAACCTCGCGGGCGCGGAAGGCGTGGCGCGGGAGGTGTCGCCCGACAGCGAGCCCTGGCTGCGGCTCACGGTGGAAGGCGGTGGCCTTAACGTGCAGCTTTATGTCGAGCCTGTTCCCGGTTCCGGCGTGACGTTTGCGCCGGGAGAGGGCAGCGAACGGTTGTTTGCCCAGATGGAAGGTGAGCGTTTGCGTACCAACCGCGATTTCAAGGCCGAACTTGCACAGGCGCAGGCGCTGCTGCAACAGGTGCCAGCGCTGGCGGAACTCCCGGAAACGGACTGGCGCGGCGAATGGGTGGAGCCGGATGCCTGTCTGGAACTCGTCGACGCCCTGCAGCAGGCGGGCGCACGCTGTGTGTGGCCGGAGGGCGAGTCCCTCAGTATCGTCTCGCGACCGTCGGCCAGTTCACTGAGCCTCGTGGTGCGTTCGGCGAAGGACTGGTTTTCCGCATCGGGTGAACTGGCGGTGGATGAAAACCGCGCACTGGGCCTTGCCCAGCTCATGAAGCTGCTTGAGGAGCGACCGCGATCCCGCTTCGTGCCACTCGGCGACGGACAGTTTGTTGCCTTGTCAAAGAGCTTCCGGCGTCAGCTCGACGCCCTGCGTGGAATTACGCAGGGCGGCGGCAAGAACCTGCGACTGCATCCGTTGGCGGCGCTCGGGCTTGATGATCTGTTCGACGCCGGCACCGTGGATGCGGACGAGGCCTGGCATGAACTGCGTGAACGCCTGGAGAAGGCGCGTGCCTTCGAACCGGTTGTGCCTGGCACGCTTCAGGCCACGCTGCGTCCGTACCAGGAGGAAGGCATTCGCTGGCTCGCCCGTCTCGCGGAATGGGGTGTGGGCGCGTGTCTTGCCGACGACATGGGCCTGGGTAAAACGCTGCAGGTACTCGGCGTACTGTTGTTGCGCGCAAAAGGCGGGCCGGCGTTGGTAGTGCTACCCACCTCGCTGCTGGACAACTGGCGGCGCGAGGCGCGTCGTTTTGCGCCGACGCTGAACGTGATCGCCTATACCGGCGCGCCTGCCGAACGGCAGCCGCTGCTTGCCTCGCTTGGACCCTTCGACCTGGTGCTTGCCACCTATGGCCTTGTGCAGAACGACGAGGAACAGCTGGCGGCTGTGCAGTGGCACAGCGTCATCGTCGACGAAGCGCAGGCCATCAAAAACGTCGCCACGCGTCGTTCCCAGTCCGTGCGGGCGCTGAAGGCGGATTTCCGCATTGCCACCACCGGTACGCCGGTACAGAACAACCTGATGGATCTGTTCGCGATCTTTGCGTTCGTCAATCCGGGTTTGCTGGGATCCGCGGAACGGTTCCGGTCTGCCTACGCACTGCCCATCGAGCGCGACGGCGACGCGGACGCGCGCCACAATCTGGCGCGCCTGATAGCGCCATTCATTCTCCGTCGCACGAAATCGGAAGTGCTCGACGATCTGCCGGCGCGCACGGAGATCGTGCGGGCGGTGACGCTCGGGCCGGATGAAGCGGCATTTTATGAAGCGCTCCGGCGGCAGGCGCTGGCGGATCTCGAAGGCGTCGGCACGAGCGGCAATGAACAGGGGCAGTTCCGCGTGCTTGCCCAGCTCACCCGGCTGCGTCTGGCCTGTTGTCATCCCTCGCTGGTGCAGGACACCGGCATTCGTGACAGCGCCAAGCACGCGGAGTTCATGGAACTGGTCGGCGAACTGCTGCAGGGCAGCCACAAGGTGCTGGTGTTCTCCCAGTTCGTGAAGCATCTGAAGCTCATCGAGGCGCGTTTGCAGGCCAGTCATATCACCTATCAGTACCTCGATGGCCAGACACCGCGGGAACAGCGTGACAGGGCGGTGACCGCGTTCCAGGCCGGCGAGGGCGATGTTTTCCTGATCTCGCTCAAAGCCGGCGGCGCCGGTCTCAATCTCACCGCCGCGGACTACGTGATCCACATGGACCCCTGGTGGAATCCGGCGGCGGAAGACCAGGCATCCGACCGGGCGCACCGTATCGGCCAGACGCGGCCGGTGACGGTGTATCGGCTGGTGGCGAAGGGCACCATCGAGGAACAGATCGTGGAACTGCACCATCACAAGCGCGATCTTGCCGACCGTCTGCTGGAAGGCACGGATGCCAGCGGCAGGCTGGATACGGCGGAACTGCTGGCGTTGCTGCGCGAACCGATGATGTGATCCCGGCGTCGACCCGCGCCGGGGCTCTCCCGGTTCGGTTACCATCGACAGGCGTCGCATCGAAACCGGGGGAGGTTCGCCGTGGACGACCCGCAATCCATCACCAATCTTGAAAAGCGCATGGCGTGGGAGCAGGCCCGGGAGACCGTGCCGGGCGATTTTCCGGCGCTGCCACCGTTGCCGGCCGGCAGGTACACCAGCGACCTGTTTTTCGAACTCGAGCAGAAATTCCTGTGGTCGAAGGTGTGGCTCTATGCGGCGCACGACAGCCAGCTTCCGGATCCCGGGGACTTTGTGCTGCTGGACATACCCGGCAAGGCAGTTTTCCTGGTGCGTGGTCGCGACGGTCGCGTGCGCGCGTTCTACAACGTGTGTTCGCATCGCGGTGCGCCACTCGTGCGCGAGCCGTGTGGAAAGGAAAACCGGCTGCGCTGCACCTACCACCAGTGGACCTACGACCTCGACGGTCGCCTGCTGGCGGTGATGGACGAGCGGGACTTCCCGCAGCCGTTCGACAAGTCAACGCTCGGCCTGCAGGAAGTGCGTTGTGAAGCCTGGGGCAGGTGGCTATTCATCAATGAGGATGCCAACGCAACGCCGCTGCGCGAGTGGCTCGGCATGATCGCCACGGAGTTCGACCAGTTCGGCATCGATACGCTGCGGCCGGCGGCAATCCGATCGTACACACTGGAGTGCAACTGGAAGCTCACGATGGATGCGTTCCTCGAGGTGTACCACATCAAGGGTATTCACCCGAAGACGGTGGGCGCGTCGCTGGATCATCGTGGTGCCGTGATGGGTCTCTTACCGAACGGTCATACGCGCATGACCTGCCCAACGCGCATGACACAGGCCGAGGCCGGCCGATCACGCGGGTACAACGCTGGCGACAGCACGCAGATGCCGTCCATACCGCTGGGACACATCGCCGCCAACTACCACGTGTCACACAATGTGTTTCCCAACCTCATCACGCCGACCAGCGACAGCGCCCGGCAGTTCCTGATGTTCTGGCCGCTCAGCAGGACGCGCACGCGGGTGGATGTCGTCCATCATGGCCGTGACTGGGGAGACGGCGAGCGGCCCGCGGGCTGGGAAGCGCTGCTCGCATTCTGGGATGTGGTGATGCAGGAAGATCTGCAGTTCCTTGAGTGGCAGCAGAAGGCCGTTCTGTCACCGGGATTCAAAGGCTATCGCCTCAGCTACATGGAACGGCGCATCTACTACGCCCATGAATCCATCGACCGCACGATGGGGGTGGAAAACATTCCGGAAGACCTGCGCGCCGTGCCCGTGCTGGATGCGTTTCGCGAGCGGCCGGAGGATTTTGCCGCCGACCCCCTGGAACGGGTGTCGGCGGGATGATGCCAGGCACCATCCTGTCCACGGCCGGTTGACAGGAGAACCAACGCATGGACGTGCAGCCGCTTGCGATGGGTGGGCAGGGGCAGGGCTTCGGCGCGGCGCGCTACCGTGGCTACGTGCTCGGTATGTTGACGCTCGTGTACACGCTCAGCTCCATAGACCGGTTGCTGATCGGCGTGCTGGCGCAGCCCATCATCGAGGACTTCCGGCTGCAGGACTGGCAGTTCGGCCTGCTGAGCGGCTTTGGTTTCATCTTCATGTACTCGGTGGCGGGCATTCCCATCGCCCGCCTCGCCGAGCGGTACAACCGCGTGCGTATCATCGCCGTGTGCCTGGCGGTGTGGTCGGTGATGACGATGCTGTGCGGCTTTGCCTGGGGATTTGTCTCGCTGCTGCTCTGTCGCGTCGGCGTGGGCATCGGCGAAGCGGGCTGCCTGCCACCTTGCAACAGCCTGATAGGCGACTACTACCCGGCCCGCAGCCGTGCCAAGGCGCTGGCGATCTTCGGCCTGGGCGTTGCGCTGGGTGGCGTGGGCGCCAATACCCTGGGCAGTCCCATTGCGCAGGTCTGGGGATGGCGGGAGGCGTTCATTGCACTCGGCGCCCCGGGCCTCGTCGTGGCCGCAATACTGTGGGTGACGGTGCGGGAACCTCCGCGCGGCTACTCCGATATGCCGGGTGTGCGTTCCAATGGTGTCGACTCGTTGCTGGTCACGCTACGCAATCTGGCGGGCAAGCGAACCTTCTGGTGGGTGACCGGGGCGTCGCTGCTGAGTTCGCTTGTCGGCGGTGCCACGGCCAATTTTCAGGGGCCGCTGTTCCAGCGGCTGCATGAGCTGACGGTGGCGCAGGTGTCTTTCACGTTCATCCTGCCCATGGCGCTGGCTGCTGCGCTGGGTTCGTTCGCCACCGGCTGGCTCACGGAACGCTGGGCGGATCGCTACCCCAATGCGGTGGCCTGGCTTCCCGGTTTCGCCATCCTGGCGGCGACACCGTTCTACTTCACGTCCATGTCGGCCGATGCGCTCTGGGTCGCGGCACCAGCGCATGCCATCGCCGCGTGCCTGCACTACAGTTTTCTCGGCTCGCAATACTCCATCGTGCAGGGCATCGTCAAAGCCACCAGTCGCGCCACGGCGGTCGCCGTGTACCTGCTGGCGAACAATCTGCTGGGTTCCGGACTCGGGCCGTTGATCGCCGGATATCTGAGCGACTTCTTCGGCGGCCAGCTGATCGCCGCCTCGGAGCTGGCGGGGCAGCTCGCCATCGTCGACTGCAAGGGAACGGCTGCCGACCTCCTCGCGCGGCTGGGACCTGACACCGCCGAGTTCTGTCGTGTCGTCACCCGCGACGGTCTCCAGCGTTCGCTGCTGGTTTTTGCGGCTATCTGCGTTCCCACCGGACTGGGTTTCCTGCTGGTGAGCCGCACGCTGCAGAAGGACCTGGTGTCACGCATGGCGTGACCGGCTCGCGGATTCCCTCACTCGCCATCCGCTGCGTTTGCGGGTACAAGGTTGCGGCCCCCGTTTCTGGTAGACGCGCATGGAACTCGTGCACCTGGATGCCCTGATGATCGCCCTCATCGGCGTGTCCGTCCTTGTTTGCGTGGTGATCAATTCCCTTGCGGAACGCCTGGGCCTGCCGGCGCTTGTCGGGTACCTGGTTTTTGGCGCTGCCCTGCGCTGGGCCGACGATTCCCTGCACTTCCTGTCAGAGCATCTGTTCAATGCGTTCCGCGTGCTGGCGGACCTCGGTATCGTGGCCCTGCTGTTCGAGATCGGGTTGGCCAGCAATCCCAGGGCGCTGGCGGCAAAACTGCCGCAGGCGTCGGTCATCTGGCTGGTGGAAGTCCTCGTGGCGGGCGGTGCGGCCTATTTTCTGTGTCACTACGCGCTTCACTTTTCCGAGGTGACGTCGCTGGTTGCGGCCGCCGCGCTGAGCGGCACGTCCGTGGGCGTGTGCGCGGTTGTCTGGGAGAACGCCGGCCGTCTGAACAGTCCGGAAGGCGAACTGCTGATCGACGTGGCGGAGCTGGACGATCTTTCCGCGGTTGGTCTTATGGCCATCCTGTTTGCACTGGCGCCGGTGCTGCTGTCCGGTAATGGTGACGCCGGCAGTGCGCTGCTCGGCGCGTCGGCGGGATTTGTCGCCTCCCTGGGCCTGCTGATCCTGGTGGCGGTAATTTTCGCGCGCTTCCTGGAGCACCCGCTGACCCGCTTCGCCGGCCGGTTGCGCCGCCCACCGGAACGCATGCTCATGGTGGCGGGAGTAGGATTCGTCATTGCCGCGTTTGCGGCGTGGCTCGGTTTTTCGCTGGCCATTGGCGCGATGCTGGCGGGCCTGCTGTTCAGCCGCGATCCGGCGGCCACGCGGACGGAACGGTCGTTTCGCGACATCTCGGCATTCGTGACCCCGTTCTTTTTCATCTACATCGGCCTCTGCATGGATCCGGCTTCCATCGGTGGCTCGCTGCCGATTGGCGGGCTGCTGCTGGTGGTGGCGATGCTCTCGAAACTGGTGGGCAATGGCCTCCCGGCGTGGGTGTCCATGAATGCGCCCTGCGCGTTGCTCATTGGCGTGAGCATGATGCCGCGCGCGGAAATCACGATGGTGGTGATGGATCAGGCCCGGCTGCTGTTTCCCGAGGCGATCAGCGGGGAACTGTATTCGGCGATGGTGCTGGTGACGGCGGCCACCTGCCTGGTGTCGCCCCTGCTGCTGGCGCCGATGCTGCGCGCGACGCGTTGATCGGCGCCCGTCATTGCCTGCGCCTGGGCGCGTCTCAGGGCATGCCAGCCAGCCAGTCGTTGCCGCGACGTCGTGCCGCTTGCGGCGCGGGTGCGGGGGTGTCGCCATCCCGGTAGTTGCGCAGGTATTCCACACCTGGCGTCATCATCGTCAGCCAGGCCTGACGCGTCGCAGGTTGGTGGTGATCGTCGAAGAATTCGACAGTGTTCAGCAGGGCTTCCACCCACTCATCCAGCATTTTCGGGGTGATGCCAAGCCGGTGGTGCAGCGCAGCCAGTCGGGTCAGTTCCTTCGAGGGTTGCCCAGGCACGGCGCAGCTTGTCAGCTCGAACAGGCTGAGTTTGAGCATGTCTGCCTGGTGTTCCATGTCGGTACCCGCGAAGACCTCGGCGATATCGGGATAGGCGGTGAAGCGTTTGTAGAACTGGCGGAAGAACGCGGCTACGCAGGGAGCGTCGCCCATCATACCGACGTGATCGGTGGCGAATATGCGGCAGTAGCTGTCGTGAAATTCCGGAAGCTCCATGGGTGCTCGGTTCTTGGCTCCTCCCGTCGTCTATCGGCCCGGTGGGTTGCAGGTTTAGACGCTCTGGCACGATTCGTGACAGGTTTCATTCAGTTCGCAGCCAGTTTGCGACCCCTATGATCCCGGGCCATTTGTCCCCTGCCTGGAGTGAGAGATGATCAGCAGCCGTCTGACCGGGGGGCTACGTCGGTTTTTCGCCTGGTTGGCAAGCGGGGTGAGTCACCGGGATGTAGTGGAGCACGTGCGCGTCGAAGGCAGTTTCGGCGGACGTTATCTGTTCATGATCGTAATGGCTTGCGCCATTGCCACGTTGGGTCTCCTGCTGTCGTCCCCGGCAGTCATCATCGGCGCGATGCTGGTGTCTCCTCTGATGGGTCCCATCATCAAGCTGGGGTTTTCGCTCACGATACTTGATCTCAAGGCCATGCGGTCGGCGTTGGCTACGTTGGTGATCGGTGTCTTTGGCGCCCTGGCCATTTCCTGGCTCATTGTGACTTTTTCTCCGCTCACCCAGGCAACGTCCGAAATCATCGCGCGCACGCGGCCGAATTTCTTCGACCTGCTGGTAGCGGTGTTTTCGGGGCTTGCGGGTGGCTACGCGGTCATTCACCGCAAGGGTGAAACCATCGTTGGTGTGGCGATTGCGACGGCGTTGATGCCACCCCTGGCGGTTGTTGGTTTCGGACTTGCCACGCGATCCCCGGCAATCGCATCGGGCGCATTCTTCCTGTTCATGACCAACCTCCTGGCTATTGCTCTGTCCGTGACCAGCATCGCCAAGTTCTATGGCTTTGGTGCCGAACATTCGCCCAAACAGGCAATCTGGCAGACAGTACTGGTGATTGGCGTGTTTGCGGCGCTGTCCTCACCGCTCGGTGTGTCGCTGGGCAAGATTGCTTATGAAGGGCGGATCGCTTCTGCGGCCCGTGAGCACGTGGACAGGTACTTCGAAGGTACCGAGAGCCGGATAGGCGACTTTTCGATTCGCTTCGCGGAAGACGAGTCAGTAGCGATCGACGCCACGTTGTTGTCACGGGACTTTCGTGAAAACCGGCAGGCGATGCTGCAGGAACATCTGGCTGGTGTGCTGGGAGCACCGGTTGCGGTGCATCTCGACCAGGTCCTGATCGACCAGGAGAAATCCATCGATTCCGATGAAATTCTGCGTCTCACGGAGCAGACATTTGGTGCGCCGCTGCAGGCGCAGATAGCGCGGCTTACCCAGCGCAATGAGCAGTTGCAGAATCGCCTGGAACAGGCGCGCACCCTCCGCAACGCGGCCTCTTTCAAGGTGGCGGCGCTGGATTTCGACGAGGTGGAGAAACGGGCGCTGTTCGTGGCAGCGCCGTCGCCCTACCTCACACTGGGTGCGTACCGATCGATGGAAACGGAACTACGCGCGCGCTTCGCCGACTGGCAGGTGGACGTGCAACCACCGATGCAGCAACCACCACCACTGTTCTTCGATACGGGCGAGTCGTCGATGATGGCGGACAGCCGGGCGGACTTCGAAACCATCCTGTGGGCGCTCAAACGCTGGGGTGTGCAGGAAGTCATGGTGGTCGGTTACGCCAGCACGGAGGGCATGCTCCGGAATTTCGACAATCGCCGGCTGGCATTTCGTCGGGCGGCAGCCGTCGGGGACATGTTTGCCGGGCGTGGCGTGCGCGCCGCGGCAGTGGGGGAGTATCAGAGTTACCGTCAATCCGAACACGAAAGGCAGCTCGGCGTGCGAAATTTTCAGCGGGTGGATGTGCGCATAGCCAACGAATCAGTACCGGTGGTGGTGCAGAGGCAGGGTGGTCTGGAGGTGCCCGAAGCCGGAGCGACCGTTCCGGAAATGCATCCACAGTCGCTGACGGAGTCGCTGCCAGAGCTGCTCACACCAGACCCGCAGATGACGGGCGATCCGGCAACAGCGGTGACGCATCCTGCGGGTGCCCCGGCCGAAGGGCCGGCCGGGCTGCAACAGTCTCCGGCCGACGCGGAGGCTCGGCCGGACTCAGAGGTCGTCGAGCCGCCCGCCGAAACGGCTGAAACGGGGCTGCCAGCTGTCCTGGATGTCCGCGGAGACCAGCACCCTGACAGCACGGCCGATGAGCAGATGCCGCGGCACGAAACCGATGAACCGTGAGTCTTCGCTGTTGTTGCGGTTGTCGCCCAGCATGAAGTACTGATCGTCTGGCACCACCACCGGGCCGAAGTCGGTGCCCGGAACGCGGATGTCCAGGAACTGCACCGCATGGTGCAGGGTGCCCAGCGACTCCCGTCCCCGGGTCGCGGGTACGGCAATACCGTCGCCCACGGTTTCGGTCACTGCGGCAAGATGATCGTATTCGGCCGGCTGGCCGTTGATGGACAGCCGGTTGTGGCGAATCTCCACCACGTCACCAGGCAGCGCCACCAGACGTTTGATCAGGCGGGTGCCATCACGCGGTGAGCTGAAAACCACGATGTCGCCGCGCCGGGGTTCGCCCAGTCTGACAACGGATAGGTCCGTGAGGGGGACGCGCAGGTCGAATGCGAGCCGATTGATGAACAGTACGTCCCCTTCCAGGATGGTGGGTCGCATGGAACCGGAAGGCACATGGTTCCAATCCGCCACTGCCGTGCGGAACAGCCCCAGGCAGAGCAGGAAAAGAAGAAAGCCGCGATTGTTGCGAAACCACTGCACCTGTCGCACCCCGGCGGTTGTCGTGGAACGGGCAAAGCCTACCAGTGGCGCGCGTGCGATGCAGCCGTGACGTGCCGGTACGCGGTTCCCCGTATTTCAGAACATGCTCTAAATTTCTACGTTCACGCAATCTGCATCTGGAAGAGGGCGCTATCGTGATCGAGACATCAACCGGAACCGACCGTTCAGCCGGAATCGACTACCAGAAGCTGCTGGCGGAAGACAGTCATCCCGTACCGGACATCTTCCGCGCGGAGTCGCCCATGCCGCCGGGTCCAACCGTTGTACCGGCGGAACAGTACTACTCGAAAGCGTTCCATGATCTCGAAGTGGAAAAGGTATGGAAGCGGGTATGGCAGATGGCGTGCCACGAGGATGATATTCCGGAGGTGGGCGACTATCTGATCTATGACATAGCCAACCTGTCGTTTCTTGTTGTGCGTCATGCACAGGACGACATTCGTGCCTACTACAACGTCTGCCTGCACCGCGGTCGTCTGCTCAAGTCGCATGGCGGCAAGCGGGCCCGTGAGTTCCGTTGTTCTTTCCATGGCTGGGCCTGGAACACCGACGGCAAGCTCAAGGAAGTGCCCTGTCAGTGGGATTTTCCGACGGTGTCGGAGGCAACGCACAGTCTGCCGCCCGTGAAGGTGGGACGTTGGGCCGGCTTCGTGTTTATCAATCCGGATGAGAATGCGGAGTCGCTGGAGTCGTTTCTGGGTAATCTGAGCGACCAGTTCCCCATGGATCTGTACTCGCACCGTACCAAGGCAGCACACGTGGCGAAAATTCTGCGCTGCAACTGGAAGGTGGCGCAGGAAGCCTTCAGCGAGGCCTATCACGTGATTGCCACGCACCCCACGATCCTGGAGAGCATTGGCGATGCCAACACGAAGTACGACGTGTTCGGCAACTACTGCCGCGCCATGTCTCCCAATTTCACGCCGAGTCCGCATGTCAGCGGCGAAAATCTCCCGGACTGGAAGAACCTTCGTCAATACACCCGGCTGCGCCATGCACTGACGGGGCATCTCTATGAAATGCATACCGAGGACGATACCGTGCATGTAACCAACGCACGGGGCGAAGTCAGTCGTTTCACCACGGAAGGGGTGTATGTGGACGGGCCGATGACCCACGCCGATCCGAACATGATCAACTGGGTGGGTGGCAGGCAGTTGCCGGGAACCGAAGTCGAACCGCTGGCACCCATGCCAGCGGTACCGCCGGGCAAGAACCTGCGACAGGTGATGGCGGAACCCGCTCGCGAGGCTTTCCGCAGGATACTGGGTGACCAGGTGGACCAGATCAGCGACGCTGCGTTCCTGGACTCCATTTACCTCACGCTGTTTCCCAACTTCCATCCCTGGGGTACCTTCAGCCGCATCATGTACCGGTTCCGGCCCAACGGCGACAATCCCGAGGAGTGCATCATGGAATGTATCTACATGGTGCCCACACCGGTGGGTCAGCCGCGTGGACCGGCGGCGCCCATTCATTGGCTGGGGCCGGACGACGATTGGGTGGATGCACCGGAATTGGGTATGCTTGCCAAGGTGTTCAACCAGGACGTGGTGAACATGCCGGAGGTCCAGAAGGGGCTGAAGGCCATGAAGAAGGGTGAAGTGATCTTTGCCAACTATGGTGAAACCAAGCCCCGGCATTTCCACAAACTGCTGGATGAGTGGATCGCCAAACCCTGATCTCGGGGCGGGCGCATGGCCGGTGGACGTGCGCCCGCGCGCCGTGCAGTACAGACATTGAGGTAGGCGATGGCAGAACAGCAGGAATACCGCACCCCGTACGACATCCTGGGTGACCAGGGTGTGAAGAAACTGGCGAGTGCGTTCTACGACGTTATGGATGAATTACCCGATGCGGCGCATATCCGCGCCATGCATGCGGAGAATCTGGATTCCATCAAACGCATGCTGGCGGCCTATCTCACCCAATGGTTCGGCGGGCCCCCGGTGTATCAGGCGATCAAGGGTACCGTCTGCCTTACTGATCCTCATGCCCCCTACGCCATCGGCCCCAAGGAACGGGATCAGTGGCTCACCTGCATGTACACGGCGCTGGACCGTATCGGCGCCAGCCAGGAACTGAAGGACATGGTACGCGAACCGTTTTATCGCATCGCGGAAACGGTTCGTAACCAGGATGACAGCAAGCCGAAGGTGCGGGATCCGAACATCATTGCGGTGGGGTGACGCGACGCCTCCCAATCGACAGCGGAGCCGGTCCTGTAGCGACCGTCCTTGTCCTTTGCTTCCACATTCCACCGGCGCCGATTCTGCTGTAACAAAGGTGTCGTTTTACATTTCGGATAATCCACCGGATAATGAAAGTAATTTGTCACCTGGTGGATGAAGGTGATTGTGGTACGCGGACCTTTATGCCGATGGATCGGTTTTTGGGGTTTGCGGCCGCTGGGCTCCCGGGGTGATCCGAACCCGGGCTCGGGCTTCCCTTACCGCTGACGGCGGGCAGATCGGCACCTCGAGCGGGGAACGACAGGTCGGCTCAGCCTGTTTCTGGGCACATTACTTTTCGGCGGTGGCGCCATGGCGGATATCACCGCGATATTTTCTGGCGCGGCAACAAATTTGCCGTGCCTGGCCGGCCCGCGCGCGTTCCGGTAGGAGCGCGACGGAAATTCGCCAGGCGGAGCAATTTCGTCTGGAACCGGTCGCGGTGGCGATAACGGGCAAGGGGGTAGAGGCGATGGGCAGGCAATCCTTCCGGTTGAGCGGGCTGCGGTGCTTCGCAACCATCATCCTGTCCGGTGTGTGGCAGGTCCTGTTGGACATGCGCTGCATCGGCGGGCGCGGAGCAAATGTACGCGGCCTGCTGAACGGGGCCATGCGCTGTCTGCGCACGGCAGCGCTGGTTGGCATGCGTAGTCGTGCGTTGTTCAGGAACGTTGCGCTTGGCGCCCTGGTACTGGTGAGTTCGCAATGGGCAACAAACGCGGTGTCCGCCAGCGCCACCTGTGTGCCCGGTGCGGGCCAGGCGTCGTTCTTCGCCGACACCGGCTACGGCGGCGCCTGTATCACGCTCGATGTGGGTTTCCATTACTTCAGTGTCGCCCCTCCCCCCGGCTCTCCGGGCTCCCAGGTTGCATTTCCCAACGACCAGCTATCGTCGGTCAAAGTTGGACCCGGTGTGACGGTTGGACTTTACGAAGCGTATGACGACGAGTATTGCTACGATCCTTACTGTCAAGCATCCGCCTTTATCTCGAGCGACGTCTCCAACCTTGCAACGGTGTACAACCCTACAAGTGCTGCGGGGTTCGAGAATACTGTCACCTCCGTGACGGTATCGACTGACATCACGGCCCGTCGCTTTGGCGCCGATTACGTGCACGATGTCCAGCGAAATCCAGCGTGGCCGATTGCCAACACGCCGTTCACGGTGAGTTTTTTGCAGGATCCGTACCGGTTGAACTGGACCCAGTATCAACTCGCACCGGGCGAGTACGTCCGCCTTTTCTACGTCGGTGGCTCCTGTACCAACGGCCTCGTCGGCATTCGCCGTTATGATGCCGCGAACAACCTGATCGAGACCGTGCAGTCGTCGGGATATGTTTACGGGCTGAGTCCTGAAGGATTTCTGCACGAGGATCCCGCCAACGGCATAGGCACGTTCTTCTCGGCGACGCCGGGTACGGCTGACATTACCTATACGCCTACGTCGCAAGGTCCTGAATCCTGTGCGACGCTGCTGGGTTCCGGCGAGTCGCCGCCGAGCGGCGAGGCGGAGCTTCTGCAGGCGGCGACGATTGCCTCCGGAACCCGCGTAACCTTGCAGATCAACGGTGAACCGGACGGCATCGTTCCCGATATCCAGATTCGGTCTTCGGATGCCTGTACCGATGGCGAACTCGGTGTCCCCGCCCCGGTTCTCGGTGTCATTACCAATCCCAACAATCTGATCACCGGCGGTAACCGCTTTGACGCCAACGGCAGCGCCTATGTCATCGAGGAACTCGCCGGCTCGCCACAGCAATACGCTTCCGCCAGCCTGGTGAATGGCACCGCGTCGGGGGACGCTTCGAATTGTATCGTTGTCGGTCCGGATAACGATTCGTGGACCCGCGCGGAGGAAATCCCGGTTGCCACCGCGTCACCCACGGCCACCGGCTTCATCGATGTGCCGGGCAGGGCCCGCTGGTACAAGTTTTCCATTCAGCCGAATGCAAAGTCCGTCATCGAACTGTCGAATCTGCCCGCGGACTATGACGTCGTCGTATTCAAGGACATCGCCAAAGCCTACGCGGACCTGGGCGAGAACGATGACACGGATGTGGCGGGTCTCAACCGACTCGGCGCGGAGTTTGCGCCGTCGATGTTCGCAACCTCCGACGTCAGTCCCTTCGCCTTCAG
Organism: Pseudomonadales bacterium; assembly: GCA_024234635.1. Lineage (GTDB taxonomy): Bacteria > Pseudomonadota > Gammaproteobacteria > Pseudomonadales > Azotimanducaceae > SYFY01. The sequence goes on from JACKNX010000020.1 coordinate 21,664, forward strand.
TCCGGAAGAGATTTCGCCGTTCGCGTTCAGCCCCTTCGCCTTCAGTCCGTTTGCGTTTTCGCCCTCGGTGTACGCGGAGGATGCCGTCAGTCCGTTTGCTTTCAGCCCGTTCGCGTACAGCCCGTCCGCACTCCTGTCGACGTCCTACAGTCCTTTCGCATTCAGTCCGTTTGCCTTCAGCCCGTTTGCATTCAGTCCGTTTGCGTTCAGCCCTGAAAACTATTCCAGTGCCCAGAGCCGCAGCGTGATCGCCGTCTCCGCGACGGCGGGCACTGGCACCGAACGGGTGAGTGCGCTGACCTGGGACAACACCGGGGACTTCTATGTCCGGGTGGCTGGCAAGAATGGGGCGAACGACAACCAGGTGCCGTTCACGCTGTCCGTCGAATACGACGGCGGATTGTGCACCGGAGTCGAGGAGCTCACCGCGGGTGAGCGCAATTCGCTTGCCTCCAGCGGTGTGCCCGGGAATCGGGAAACGATCATTCTCTTCGATTCCAGTCGGCTGGTGACGGATGGATTCTCCCTAGCCGAACAGCAGCAATTGATTTCCCGATTGAACGCGCTGGCCGCGCGATCTGAGGTCAGGGGTGTGGTGGTCGACCTCGGTGCACTCGCACCAGTACAGATGCTGCATGCACAGGCCGATGCCGTCAGTTCCTGCCCCTATGCCGAAAATCTCACGGCAGAGGCAATCAAGCTGGTGATCGATTCGTATCGCGCCGCGAATCCTGATCTGGCTTATGTGGTTCTCGCTGGCAGCGACAGCCAGATCCCGTTCTTTCGCTACCCGGATCAAACCCTGCTCGGCCCGGAGCAGAACTACGATCCGCCGATGGCGGATGGTACTCAGTCGCAGGCGGCGCTGCGGCTGAACTACGTGCTTGGTCAGGACCAGTATGGCGCCAGCACGACGCTGTCGCTGCGTGATGGCAAGTTCCCGATCCCCGACCTTGCGGTGGGTCGGCTGGTCGAAACGCCGGATGAAATGATCACAGTCCTGGATGCCTATCTTGCTACTGCGGATGGCACCGTACCGACGCCGCAGTCCACGCTGGTGACCGGTTACGACTTTCTCCAGGATGCAGCGGAGGCGATTCAGGCTGAACTCGTGGCGGGCACCACGGGGGCTCGGAATGAGACGCTAATTGCCGACGCCGGAATCTCCCCGGACGATCCCCGGGCCTGGAATGCCGACGCGCTTCGGAATGTGCTGCTGGCACAGGGTGAGGACATCATCTACCTGGCCGGCCACTTCAACGCGTTCAGCGCCCTGGCCGCCGACTTCAAGACGTCGATGCTGTCGACGGAACTGTTGAATTCCAATGTGGATCTGGTCAATTCCCTGATATTCAGCAATGGCTGCCATTCGGGCTACAACGTGGTGAATGGCGAAGTCAAACAGGGGGTCACATTGCCCCTGGACTGGGCGCAGGCGTTTGCGCGCAAGGGGGCGACCTTCATCGGGGGTACCGGCTATCAGTACGGTGACACGGAGTTCGTCGAATTTGGCGAACGTCTGTATCTCGAGTTTGCCCGGCAATTGCGCACGGGCAGCGGCGCCGTCGCCATTGGCAAGGCGCTGGTAAAAGCCAAGCAGGCGTACCTCGAACGAACCGCCGACAACAAGGGCCTGCATCGCAAGTCGCTGTTGATCAGCACTTTGTTCGGCTTGCCGATGCTGAAGGTCGACTTGCCCGGACAGCGTCTCGTCGCCGAGACGGAAATGTCGGACATCGTCGCCGCACCGGTCGCCTCCGGTACGCCAGGTTCCGGACTGGGGCTGCTTGCAGCGGATCTCTCTCTCGACTTCGGCGGTGACCTGACCGAGCAGACAATCGACTTTGCCGATCTCGCCCATCCGCCCGCGAATCCCACGGACCCATTCCCGATCCTGACGGCCAGCTATCTCACCGGTCTCGACGGGCTTGCGATCAATCCTGCGGAACCCGTGCTGCCGCTGAAATCGGTCAACGTATCCGTAGCGGATCAGTCCTTGCGGGGCATCGGTTTCCGTGGCGGAAGGTGGAGCGAAGACCGGGTCATTCCGGTGGACGGGGCGGCAACGACGGAGCTGCGTGCACCGCACTCCAAATTTGCCTCGCTTTTGTACTACCCCATGCGTCTGGCGGTCGCCAACTACTACGGTGCCCTGGGTGATACCGGCCTGACGCGCCTGAATGTGACGCCCGTGCAGCACCGGGTTGACAACATAGGCGACGCGCTGGCGGTTCGACGCCGATTCGATACTCTCGATTACCGACTCTTCTACAGCGACAACACGCAGACGTATGGCCCCAACCGGCCGGCGCTTTCCGCACCACCAACGCTGACCGGTGCGCGGGTAGTGAGCGACGGCAACGATGTGGTCTTTCTTGTCAATGCCGTTGGTGACCCAGCTGCGGGCATGCAGTCGGTGTGGGTCGTCCACACATGGTCCGATGGTGCCACGCCCACGGGGGAGTGGATTCCACTCGACCTCGGACAGGAAACGGACACCCGCCTGTGGAGCGGGCGCCTGGCAAATGCAGCCAGCGACTCCCGCTCACTCGATGTTGTCTTCGTTGCCTGCAATGGCGTGGGGCTGTGTACCACGGACGACAACTACGGGGCCTACTACCACATCGTCGGCGCAACCGGCGATGTGGGTGACGACGGTCAGCCGGTCAACCTCGTCGGCACGACGCTGAACTTTGTCAGCGCGCCATCGTCCGCCCGAAGCGGTGATACCATCACGGTCACCGTCACGCTACAGCGTTCCACCGGTGCGCCGGTGGACATCGCTGGCGAACAGGTTCTGTTCAACCTGGGTGGTGTCACGCGTTCGGCCACGACCAACGCGGCCGGCGTTGCAACCGCCGAACTGCCACTCAAGCTGCCAGCTGGCGACTATGCGCTGGTGGCCTCATTTGCCGGCAAGCCATTGGCAGGCCTTGCTGCGTCATCCACTGATCGTCCCTTTCTGGTGTTGAAGACGCCTACCTCGCTCAGTGTGTCCAATGGCAGCCAAAGCGTGGCGATTGATGGCATCCGCAGCGGCGTCACTGCGACCCTGACGGCAGGGGCTGACCATGTGCCGCTGCAGCAGCGCACGGTGTACTTCACGATCACGGGTGGGCCCATGGCGGTCAATCGGACAGTGGCGGCGATCACCGATCTTCGGGGCGTCGCGCAACTGGGCGAACTTGCGCTGCCAGCGGGCAGCTACAGCGTGAAAGCCAGATTCCTGGGCGTCATTCCTGGTGTACTCGACGAGATCGTCGATCCGGTCTATGCCGCGACGGCGAGCCAGGGGCTTTCGCTGAGCCTAATCGGTAGCGCCGCCTGCCCACGGGCGCCGGTCAAACGCAAACTGGCCCTGGCCGGGTTTTGTTACCTGACAGCGCCGGTCGACGGCAAGATCGACATCACCGATGGCACGCTTATCGTCGGCGCAGGGCATGTCGACCAGAAGATCGATCAGTACGGGAGCGGGAGCGTACTGGTCTTGCAGGGGGGCAGCGTACGGGACAACGTCACGGAGCGTGGTGCCGGCGACATCGTGATCCACGGTGAGACGGGGGGTAATCTGTTCGAATCCGGTTCCGGGGATGTGTTTGTCGGTGCTACGGGTGTGGTGAAGGGGCTGGTGACCGAAGCGGATGACGGTTCGGTACGGATAAGCGGTCGGGTCCTCGGAAATGTCTCGGAATCGGCGGCCGGGGATGTCGTTGTCGAAACAGGCGGTACGGTGACGGGCAATGTCAGGGAAACTGGTTCCGGGGATCTCGTTCAGAGCGGGACCATCACCGGGCAGACCTGGAAAGACTAGGTGTTCGGGCGGCTGAAGCACGCGGGTCGAGTGCAGGCTGATGTCCATGAGGCCCGGTAACACGCAGGATTTTCTTAGCCAGGAGACGCTTCAGTTGGCGTGTTCCCGGCCGCAGCTATGAAGGAGCACAAGCCCGGCCTTCAACCGGAAACGCCCCCTTCAGTCGCGTCCCGGCGGGATGACCCGGAAGCCTACATCGCCAGGGACCGGCGACAGTCGCTTGCCGACGGCCGGCCTCTGCCGGATCGAATGCGTGGCTGCGCATTGTTCGCTGACCTGTCTGGCTTCACACCCCTGACCGAGGCGTTGCGGCAAGAGTACGGGCCGAGGCTCGGCGCCGAAGTTCTTACTGCTCATCTCGATCGGGTATTTGATGCCATGATCGAGGCGCTGGACCGGTATGGCGGCAACGTCGTCTATTTTTCCGGGGACGCCATCACGGCGTGGATCAATGATGACGATGGCCGTCGCGGCGTGGCCGGCGGTCTTGCCATGCGAGAGGCGCTTGCCCACACAGGACGCATCGACACGCCCTCGGGCACATCAGTGGAACTGACACTGAAGGTGGCTGTTGCCGTGGGCGAGATCCGACGGGCCGTGGTTGGCGATCCGGATATCCAGTTGATCGATGTTCTGGCAGGCAGCCTTCTCGACCAGCTCGCTGAAGCCGAACAGCTTGCGGAGAGTGGGCAACTGCTGCTGCATGAGTCGGCGTTGTCCCTGTATGACCAGGAGGTCGTACGCGGTCGTTACGTCGTGGATTCGTCGACTGGCCGCACCTTCGTGTCGGTGGAGGAACTGGCTGTCGAGGTTCCCCTGAGTCGTCTGCCGGAACCGCCTGCCCTCGATCCGGACGTAGTCCGGCCGTGGTTACTGCCGGTCGTGTACGAACGCATCTCGACCGGGCGTGGCGAATTCCTCGCCGAACTGCGCTCGGCATATCCGGTTTTCGTGCGTTTCTCCGGGCTGGACTTCGACGGCGACGAGTCGGCGATTGAGACGCTTGGAGAGTTCGTGACGCAGGTGCAGCGGATCTTCCGCCACTATGGCGGCAACGTGCTGCAACTGACGCTGGGTGACAAGGGGGCGTACCTGTACGGTGTCTTCGGTTCACCAGTAGCGCATGAGGATGATGCAATCCGGGTTGCATCGGCTGCGCTCGACCTGCTGTCGCGCGATGCTGGCACTGGTTCCCTGCAGATCGGTATCGCCCACGGGCCGCTTCGCAGTGGCACGTACGGTCACGCGAAGCGACGGACATTCGTCTGTCTGGGGGACGCGGTGAACACTGCGGCCCGTCTCATGGCTGCCGCATCGCCCGGTGGGATTCTCGTGACCGAACCCCTGCGTCGGGCGGCCGGCGAAGGCTTCGTGTGGCGCGAACGGGAGCCGCTGAAACTCAAGGGCAAGGCCGGCAGCGTGCAGGCGGCGGAGCTCGTTGCGTCCCTTGCCAGTGTCTCCGGGCGACGGCTCCGCTATGAGTTACCCATTCAGGGCCGGCTGTCGGAGTTGAGTACGCTCGACCAGGCGCTGGCCAATACGCTCGAATCCGGGGCTCGGGTCGTTGGCATCAGTGCCGAAGCAGGCCTTGGTAAATCGCGCCTGGTGGCTGAGTTCGTCCGCAGCGTTCGGCGCCGGGAGATACTGGTCGCCTTCGGCGAATGCCAGGCCATCGGCGTGAATACCAGTTACCACCCCTGGCGGGAAATTTGGCGCCGAATTCTCGACATCGACGACGATGCCGACACTTCGGCACAACAGCGCCTTGCCGAGGTTGCGCTCGAGCGCATCGGGCCGGAACTCACACGCCGCGTGCCCTTGCTGGCTGAGGTCCTCGGGATCTCGATCGCTGACAACGAGCTCACCAGCCGCTTCGACGCCAAGTTGCGGAAAGCGTCACTGGAGGATCTGCTGGGCGTCTGCCTGCGTGATCGGGCAGGGCGGCAACCGATCGTGATTGTCCTGGAAGACTGTCACTGGCTCGATGCCCTGTCCCGTGACCTCCTGCAATCGCTGACGCGTGGCGTTTCCCGTTATCCCGTCCTGTTCGTGCTCGCCTACCGACCGACTGCTGTTCCAGGTGGAGGCCTTGGCATTGAAAGGCTTGAATATTTCAGCGAGCTCGCCTTAAACGAACTATCTCACGAGGCGATGGTGTCGCTGATATCCGCCAAGGCCGAGCAGGTGTTCGCCATGGAAGAGTCTCCGGACAACCTGGTCGGGCTGGTCGCTACCCGTTCGGAAGGCAACCCGTTCTATGCGGAGGAATTGCTGAACTTCATCGCCAGCCAGGACATCCGCCCCACGGACGACGACGCGCTGCAGGCGCTCCAGTTGCCTGACAGTCTGCACAGTCTGGTGCTGTCCCGCATCGACGCGCTGGCCGAAGATCCGCGCCGCACCCTCAAAGTGGCCAGCGTGATCGGCCGGGCTTTCAGGGCAGGCGCGCTTTCCGGCGTCTATCCAGATCTTGGTCAGCTGGACGTTGTCGTCAGCTGGCTCGAGGAGTTGCGAAAGCGGGACCTCATCAGCGTGGATCAGGAAGCATTGCGCAGCTACCTGTTTCGCCATGTGGTGACCGAGGAGGTCGCGTACGGCAGCATGCCCTTCTCGTTTCGAGCGGAGCTTCATCGTCGAGTCGGGGAATACATCGAAACCGTGGAGCGGGATGATCTCGATCCGCATCTCGACCTGCTTGCCCATCACTACTGGCATGGTGATGATCCAGGGAAGAAACGGGAGTTCCTCCGACGCGCGGCCATATCGGCGGGTCATCGTTATGCGAATGCCACCGCCATTGAATACGAAGAACGCCTCCTGTCGCTCGAAACCGGACTGGAGCGTGTCGAGACACTGCTCCGGTTGGGCAAAGTGCTCGAACTCACAGGTGACTGGGTCCGTGCCGAATCGATCGCCGGGGAAGCGCTGGGAATCGCCGTGGCGATGCACGATGAATCCCTGGCGGCGCGCAGCGAAACTGCGCTCGCCGAGATTGCCCGCAGGCAGGGACGCTATGACGAAGCACGCCGTCACCTGGACAAGGCGGCAACAACCTTTGCCGCGCTGGACGATCAGGAAGGGCTTGGTGTTGCGCTGCATGTATCCGGCACCGTCGCCGCACAACGCGGCGAATTCGAGTCGGCCCGTGAAGCGTATCGCGCAAGCCTGTCCATTCGCGAGCGCCTCGGGGATAACGCGGCGCTGGCCAGCCTGCATTCCAACCTTGCCATCGTTGCCCAGTACAGCGGTGACTTTGCTGAAGCCCGGCAGGAGAATGAACGTGCGCTTGCCATTCGCACCCGAATCGGCGATCGATGGGGCATCGGTGTATCCGAGAACAATATCGGGATGGTGTCGCTCCTGGAGAAAGCATATGCACAGGCACGACCGCGTTTTGAGGAAGCCATCAGGCTCTCGCAGGAAGTCGGCGACCCCTGGATGGTGGCACTGGCCCGCAACAATCTGGGAAACGCCGCCCGTGAACTTGGCGACTACGGGTTGGCGAAGCAGAACTACGCGGCCAGTCTGGAGACGTATCGCAATAATGGCGATCTCTGGGCCTTGGCCTTTCTGTTCGAGGACATGGCGATACTGGCCGCTCTGATCGGTGCCTCCGTCGCGACCTTCGAGCTGCTGGGTATCGCCGAGGGGTTGCGCGACGCCATCGGCTCCCCACGTACAGGGGAGCAGGAAGCCGAGTTGAGCGAGCAGATTGCGGCGGCACATGAGTCGATGGCTGCCGCGGAGGCGACTGCTGCCCGGGCCCGGGGGCGCTCCTACGCAACCTCGGAGGCAATCGACTACGCCCTGCGCTTCGCGCGAAATGGAAACTGAACGATTACTGTGCAGATGGCTGTCGGCAGGCTTCGTACGTGAGGAACCCACGGGCGGCGGGGTGGTTCCACGATAGAAGCGGGGAAGTCAGCCTCTCCGTCTGAACATCGCCGTTGCGTACGGGCACCCGTTGCGGAGAGCAAACGCGAATCGCACTGACTGCTACCGAGCCGCAAGGCTCTGCATGGGTGTGCTGCACTGTCGTGTGGTTATTTCCAGTACCAGTCGTCGAAACGCAGCACCGACAGCTGCTTTGCCCTGCTGGCTGTGGTCGCGGGAAACCAGGCCAACTCCCGTCCCACACCATATGGACTCTGCGCGGAACGCGCCCGCACCCCGCGCAGCCCGGCTTCCCTGGCGCGCGTGCCGATCTGCTGGCAAGGAGGGTGGGTAATCGTGTTGCCGTTCCTGTCGACCGGGTACGTGGCTGGCAGATCCAGCGCGTCGATGCCAGCCGGACTATGCGCATCCACCACGGTCTGGTTGCGAGGCAGGGTTGCACACACCAGCACGGGTCCTGTTTCCGAACGCAGGTCTTCCGGCTCGAATGGCCAACCGCTGATGAACTGGCGCAGATTCATGCGAGCCGACACCTTGTCTTCATTGAGATACAGCGTGGGATGGCTGTTCGGGGGATTCCAGCGACCACCACGAGCCTGGGCGTAGTCCGGGCTCAAAGGCTCGACCCAGCCGGCTTCGGCGATCCGCCACCATAACCAGCCGTCGTCCAGAACCTCAGTGATCATGCAAAACCGTGTGCATCGCCGAAGGCGAACATCGCGCGGCAGGCTTGCAGCGCGCCCTGGAAATCCTGCGCCAGCAACAGGTCGAGCAGAGACCGGTTGGCGAGCCGGGTTGCCGCCCGGCGCACCACCCCGGGAATACGGTCGCGTTTGAGGTGCCTGAGCAGGATGTCGGTGGCTGCGCCCAGGTCGGCGACGGCAACAGCGCGATCGGCCGGCACGCCGGTATCGAGCCACTTGCTGATGGCCTGCCGGCTGACACCGAAAATGCGGGCCGCGTCGGACTGGTTCAGGCCCCACACCTGCAGAATCTGCAGCAACGCATCCGCATTGCGCAATCGGTCGAGTTGCTCCGCGAATGCATCGAGCCAGCCTTCCTCCGCGCCATGCTCACGCACGAGCTGACGAGCAGTCTCCCTGGGACCCGGGTTACTGACGAAGTCGGTTGTGGAAGTGCGGGTTCGGTTCACTGTGATGCATCTACGCCTGCTTGCGCAACCTTATGTCAACCGCAACCTCATGTCAATCAATGCGTGACCCGGCCGGCGCGCAGCGCAACTACAGTTTCACCATCCCGCCGTCCACCATCAGGGTCTGTCCGGTGATATTCATCGCATTGTCGGACACGAGGAAGACCACCGCATTGCCGATGTCTTCCACCGTCTGCTCGCGCCGCAGCGGCGTGCGATCGAAGATCGTCGGATAGTCGCCACGGGCGATACCTTCGAACCAGGCGCGTGGGTCCATGCCTTTGAATTCCGGCATGACCTTCACCGCGCGCGAGGCATTCGCCGCCCAGGCATCCGTCCAGACGATGCCCGGCGCCACAGCGTTCACGTTGATGTTGAAGGGGCCGAGCAGTTCCGCCATCGTCTGCGTGTAGTTGACCAGCGCCGCTTTCATGGCGCCGTAGGCGGGTGGCACGAAGTTCTCCAGCATGCGGTCGGAAAGTGATGCCCGTCCGGCGATGGAAGAGATGCTGATGATCTTGCCGGAGTGCCGTGACTTGAAGTGCGGAATCACGGCTTCGCTCATGAGCACCACGGGTTTCAGGTTCTGCTCGTACAACGCGTCCCACAGCGCGCCGGCCGCACCCAGCGGACCTGGCGCGGGCACCTTCGCTTCCTTGGGACCGGCGCCCACGTTGTTCACAAGAATATCCACGTGTCCGAAAGCCTGGATGGCCTGGGCAACCACACTTTCCATCTTTTCGGGGCTGGTAATGTCACCGGGACAGGCCAGCGCCCGTGCGCCGGCGCGTTTGACGGCCGCGGCGGTGTCTTCGGTCGTCTGCACGCCCCAGGAGTTCACGACCACGTCCGCACCCGCCCGCGCGAGCGCCAGCGCAATGCCCTTGCCGATGCCGCGACCGGCAGCCGTGACGATGGCTACTTTGCCTTTGAGTGTCATTCTGGTATTCCTCCCGCCTCGGAACTGATGCCCGATTCTGCGCACAGAGCCGTCACCGAGGCAACCGGAGACCGTCATGTACCTGCCCCTCGCGCAAACCGCCTATTTTGTACCGGACATCCGCAAAGCCGCGCTGGACGCCCACCGACGCTTCGGTGCCGGTCCGTTCTTCGTGGTCAGTCATATCGAGCTGTCGAAAGGCACCCACCGCGGGAAAGACTGCCCGTTCGTGCATTCCTCCGCCTACGGGCAGTGGGGTGACGTGATGATGGAGCTGGTGCAGCAGGAGTCCGATGGACCGTCCCCCTTTCGAGACATGTTCGCGCCGGGCGAATCGGGCCTGCACCACATGGCGGCCATCGTGCCGGATCAGCAGGCCGCTTACGCGCACTACCGGCAAACCGGCCTGGAGGTGGTCACCATCGCCCACACGCTCACCGGCACGGAATTCGCGTTCGTTGATGCCCGCGCGACGCTGGGACACATGATCGAGGTCTATCAGGCCAGCCCAGGACTTCTCGGCTTCTATGCCATGGTCAAGGAGGCGGCGCAGGGGTGGGATGGATCTGACCCGGTGCGGGAACTCAATCGCTGAGCCCGGGTTGGGTATCATGGCGCCTTTACCGAGACCAGCAGGCGCCATGAACGATTTCGACTTCGGCCTGGGGGAAACCCTGGACATGCTCCGCGACACCGCCGCCCAGTTCGCGGCGAAGGAAATTGCGCCACGGGCGGCGGAAATCGACCGCGACAACGCATTCCCGCGCGACCTGTGGCCGAAACTGGGTGAACTGGGCCTCCTGGGCATGACCGTGCCGGAAGCCTACGGCGGCGTGGACATGGGGTATCTCGCGCACTGCGTGGTCATGGAAGAGATCAGCCGGGCTTCGGCCTCGGTGGGGTTGTCCTACGGCGCGCATTCCAACCTGTGCGTCAATCAGATCCGGCGGTTCGGCACCGACGCGCAGAAGCAGGCCTATCTGCCAGGGCTTGTCAGCGGCGAGAAACTCGGCGCGCTGGCCATGAGCGAACCGAACGCCGGCTCGGACGTGGTCAGCCTGAAACTCCGCGCGAAGGACGACGGCGACTGTTACGTGCTCAATGGCAACAAGATGTGGATCACCAACGGACCCGGCGCGGACGTGCTGGTGGTCTACGCCACGGTCGACCCGGCGTTGAAATCCAAAGGCATTACCGCCTTTCTGATCGAGAAGGGCATGGCCGGCTTTTCCACCAATACCAAGCTCGACAAGCTCGGCATGCGCGGCTCTGACACGTGCGAACTGGTGTTCCAGGACTGCCGTGTGCCGAAAACCCAGGTCCTGGGTGAAGTCGGCAAGGGCGTGAACATCCTGATGAGCGGGCTGGATTATGAACGCGTGGTGCTGGCTGGCGGGCCGCTTGGCATCATGCGCGCGGCGATGGACCTGGTATTGCCATATCTTCGCGACCGCCAGCAGTTCGGTCAGCCAATCGGCCAGTTCGAGCTGATGCAGGGCAAGGTCGCGGACATGTACACGGCGATGAATGCGGCGCGCTCCTATGTCTATGCCGTGGCTCGTGCCTGCGACGCCGGCAGGACGACGCGATTCGATGCCGCCGCCTGCATCCTGTTCGCGGCGGAGAAGGCGACGCAGGTGGCGCTGGAAGCCATCCAGACCCTGGGTGGCAACGGCTACATCAACGACTTCCCCGCCGGGCGTCTGCTGCGTGACGCCAAGCTCTATGAAATTGGCGCCGGCACGCAGGAGATTCGCCGCATGCTGATCGGGCGCGAACTGTTCAACGCCTCGTGATGGTCGCTGTGTTGACCAGTTTGTAAGGACGACCGATGGCAACCGGATTGATTGCACTGCTGGATGACGTGGCGGCCATTGCCAAGTTGGCGGCTGCCTCGCTGGATGACGTTGGCGTGCAGGCGATGAAGGCCGGCACCAAGGCGGCCGGCGTGGTCATCGACGACACCGCCGTTACGCCACGCTACGTGGTGGGTTTTGCGGCGGAACGGGAATTGCCCATCGTCGGCAAGATCGCCATGGGCTCACTGCGCAACAAGCTGTTCATCCTGTTGCCGGCGGCCATGTTGCTGAGCGCCTTTCTGCCCTGGTCAATCACGCCCATCCTGATGTGTGGCGGTCTGTACCTCTGCTACGAAGGCGCGGAGAAGCTGCTGGAAGCGGTACTTCCGAAGGCAGCACACGATCATGAGCAGGCGGTTGGTCTGGATCTGCAAAACCCGCGGCACCTCGAAGATCAGAAGGTGGCGGGCGCCATCCGTACCGACTTCATACTTTCCGCCGAGATCATGGCGATTGCGCTGGCTTCCATACCGGAGGCCGGCTTCCTTTCGCAGCTCGTTTCGCTGGCCGTGGTAGCCGTGGGCATCACGGTTGGCGTGTACGGCGTCGTGGCCCTCATCGTGAAGGCGGACGACATGGGCGTGGCGCTGGCGGCGAGTTCCCTGTCGGGCCTGCGAATGTGCGGCCGGGGTCTGGTCCACGTGATGCCGGGGTTGCTTCGCACCCTGGCTGGTATTGGCACCGTGGCCATGCTCTGGGTGGGTGGTGGCATACTCGTCCATGGCCTGGAATCGTTCGGCGTGGATGTCATCGGCCACGCTATTGACCACCTGGCCAACGCCCTTTCAGCAGGTCAGGAATTAGTGGCCTGGTTTGTCAATGCACTGTTGACGGGCGTCTTTGGTGTTGTCCTCGGCGCCCTGCTGATTCCTGTCGTCAGTGGTGTCGTGGCGCCCCTGTGGCGGCGCCTTGCGGCCTTGCGGAATCGGACCGGGGCCGCGGGGTCAGGCGGATGAACCCATGTCGATGACCAGCTCCGAACCGTTCATGTAGCCTGACTCCTCGGAGGCCAGGAACAGCACACCGTTGGCGATATCTTCCGGCCGTCCGGCCTTGCCGCCCGGAGTGCCCGCGGCGGCGATGACATGCGGGTCAACGGCATTGCCGGGCAGGTTCAATGCCGATGGCGTGACGGTCTGCCAGATGTCGGTATCGATGACACCGGGGTGCACGGAGTTCACGCGGATGTTCCATCCCGCAGTGGCGGATTCGCGTGCCACCGCTTTGGTGAGCAAACGCACGCCACCCTTGGTGGCGCAATAACCGGCCAGCGAAGGGGAACCGCGCAGCCCGGCTACTGAGGAAATGTTGATGATGGAGCCACCGCCTGATGCGCGCATCAGTGGCACACTCGTACGGATGCCGAGGAATACGCCTTCCAGGTTCACGGCCTGCTGACGTCGCCAGTCGGCGAGAGACATTTCCAGGATGGATCCAGCCCAGGCGATGCCCGCGTTGTTCACCAGCACGTGCAATTCACCTTCCTGTGCGGCGATATCGTCGACGATCTTTTGCCAGTCTGCCTCACTGGTGACGTCCTGCCGCAGGCCGCGAGCGGACCCGGCGCTTGCATTGATGCCGTCGACGACCTCCTGAAGCCCGGAGTCGTTGACGTCGGTGGCAATCACCCGTGCGCCTTCCCGAGCGAGCGTATTTGCGGTGGCACGCCCGATCCCGGATGCGGCGCCTGTGACCAGCGCCACTTTGCCATTGAGTCGAGCCATGGGCAGGATCTCCTGTTCTGTAGGATGAGTGGATGTCTTCTGTGACGCCTCAGGGTCCCGGTGGGCGACTGGCGGAAGGACGGTCGAAGGATCCCTGGCGGAAACGTGCGGCGTCGATGGCCATGGCGTCGATGGGACCGGTGGCGGTGCCTTCGTTCACGCACACGCGCTCAATGATGCGCCATTCCTCGCCGCGTTTTTCATACACGTCAAGATAGCGCCCCCACCAGGTATCGAGCACGGGTGCGTCGGCGTGAAACAGCCAGGTGACGTTGTAGATCTCGCCGCGTGCGTGACGACCGTCCGCGTCCAGTTCGATGCTGTGGTTGAAGATGCAGTGGTTGGTGGAGCGCCAGCGCAGGTGGCTCACCATGCAGTGTTCCACGAAGGTATGCGCGTTGCCCACGTACACGCCATGATCGTCCGTGGCCTCCGGCCAGTAGGCGGATTTCATCAGCGCTTCATCGAGACGGTCGACGCCCCGGCAATAGCGCAGGGCGACGTTGCGGATACATTCCAGATCCGATAGCTGCGCGGTGGTGTATGGCATGACTATTTCAGCAGTTCAAAAGCGTTCAGTTCGTCCAGCGCGCTCATGGCGCCGCCGAGCAGCGTGCGGCCGAGTTTATGGCCACGTTCGTTGGCGAGATTCAGCGTGCCGGCGATCACCACTGCAAAATCCAGCAGATACAGTGCGCTGACCTTGTAGCGGCGGTCGAACAATTCGCGCGGATAGTCGATACCGTGCGCGCGGAATGCCTTGTAGTAGTGGTCCACCAGATCGTAGCTGTGGCGCACGTCGATGGGCACACTCTGCGTGACGAAATAGGCAAGGTCGTGTTCGGGGCACGATGCGGCGGTGGACTGCCAGTCCACGAACAATACGTCGTTGCCAAAGAAAATGTTGTCCAGACGCATGTCCACATGATTGAGGCAAACCGGTGCACTGCACATCTCGTTCAGCAGCCACGGTGTCGCCGCCGGCATGCCGCTTTCCGCGATGAGCGCGCTGTCCGGGATGACATCGCGAAATTTCTCCATCACCACGGGCCAGCCGAACTGGAACCCGCCGATCATGCCGTCGCGCTGGGCTGGATTGTTGTGGGATATCAGGCCGAGCCTGTCGGTCTGCTTCCAGGTGGCGGCGTGCATGGCGGCGATGGTTTCGATGACGGCAACGGCTTCGTCGAGCGTGCAGCCCGCAACCTGGTCGCCGATGCGGTGGTCCCGGATGTCCTCCATGAGGATGATGAAATCCTGCGTCTCGGGCGTGTGCGCGGCAAAGTAACAGGCTGGTGTACGCAGCGGCAGCAGCGGCGCGATGTTCTGGTAGAAACGCACTTCGCGGCCGTACATGTCGTAGGTGCGTGCTACTGCCCGGTTTTCCTCGGCGGGCGAGGGAAATTTGGCGATGATTGTTTCCAGATCCCGGTCGCAGTCCAGCTTGACGCGCGTCACCTGGCCCATGATGCCGGCGCCTTCCCCGAACAACTGCACCTCGAAGTCACGCACGGTGCAATCCAGTGCGCGCGAGAGCCACTCACGGGTCAGGGCATCGGGACGGGTGGGGTAACTCATGACAACTCCTCGCGTGGGCGTGCGGACGGATCAGGCCGCCAGTTCGCGTGCACGCTGCCCCATAAGGGATTCAAAATTGGCCTGGTAGAAATGGTGGCGAACGGTGTCGTCATCCAGCGTCGACTCAAAGCGTTTCACCGGATGCCGGCCGCCTTCCACATGCGGATAGTCCGTGCAGAACAGCGGCACCTCGATGCCGGCTTCGCGGGCGATCCAGCCCACATCCTCGGCCGGATACGGCGTGGCGCGAATCTGCCGGCGCACGTAGTCGGATGGCTTGATCGACAGCTTTCGCAGGCGCTCCTCGGAGCGGAAAAACGCCGCCTGCGCACTATCCAGATAGCGCATCCAGCCTGGCATCCAGCTTGCGCCCTGCTCGATGACACCGAACATGAGCGCGGGATGGTTTTCCAGGATGCCGTCGATGATCAGTGTGGCCAGTGTCTGCATTACCGGCGTGGGAATGGCCATGTAGTCCACGCTGCGGAAATTCTCGGCGCCACCGTGGAAGTCAGCGGGTATCGGCAGGCCATTGTTGAAGTAGTTGGGATCGAGCAGCCGACCGCCACCGCCGACGTGGAACACCACGGGAATTCCTGCTTCCTCCGCCATGCGCCACAGGGGAAACAGCCCGGTGTGACTTGGGGAATGGGTGCGCGGGCACTGGGAGGGGATGAGAAGACTGTCGAAGCCGTCCGCAATCACCTGCCGGGTGAGCGCAATGCTGCGGTCGAAATCGGCCAGCGGCACGTAGGCGGTGGACAACAGGCGCCGATCAGCGGAACAGAAGTCCCGCATCGCGCGGTTGTGGGTTTCGGCCATCCCGTAGATCAGGTCCAGGTCATCCGCCTGGCGTTCCAGGGTCGCCAGATAGCCGTTCATGAACGTGTTGAAGACCAGCTGAGAACGCACGCCGATGAGGTCCAGGGCGCGTGGCCGGTCCTCCTTGTAGAGCGCCCCGGTGGCGTGCCAGTTCTTGCGCAGCATGATCTCGGACTCGTCCTCGTCGCGGTAGGCGCTGTCCCGGTGTCTGGCCAGGACGCTCTTCAGTTCCGCCGCGCTGGTCGCAACGGAAGGGGAGCCGTCGAAGCCCAGGAGCCTGTCCCTCAGCGGGCCGGGAGCAAATTCCGCCAGGTATTCCGCCGTTTCCATGATGTGGGCGTCAGCGTCGTGCACGACGCGGTCAGTGATGTAAGTCATATCCTGCTCTCTCCCCGAAACAGCCGGAGGGCGCAAGTTAGACCGCCGTCAACGGTGGGTCAATGCGGGCGTGGTACAGTCGCGCACGCTCACGTCACGGAAGCGCGTTGTGTCGAATGAACCCCTGGTCACCGTCGTTTCGCCCATCTACAACGGGGAAAAACACGTCCGCGCGTGCGCGGAGTGCATGCTGGCGCAGACCTACACCAACTGGCGTTACGTGATCCTGGACAACCATTCGACGGATGGCACGGGAGCCATAGCCGCGGATTGCGCGTCCCGGGACGGGCGTATCCGGGTCGTGCGCAACCCGGAAACCTATCCCGTGATCCGCAATCACAACGAGGCATTCCGGCAGGCGGAGACGGGGAGTGTGTACTTCCGGTTCCTGCAGGCGGACGACCGCATTACGCCGGACTGCCTGGAGGCCAGCGTCGCCGTCGCGGAGCGGCACCCGTCGGCGGGGATCGTGGGGTCGCAGTTCCTGTGGGGTGACAAGGTGACGGCCACCGAGTTTCCCGAGGGTGAGTTCTTCGCCGGCCACGATACCGCGCGACGTACATTGCTGGGGCATGTCTATCCCTTTCTCACACCATCCGGGTTGTTGTGGCGCATGCAGGCCGTGCAGGCGCGCGAACCGTTGTGGGACGAGCGGTATCTCTATGCGGACGTGATGGCCTGTTACGAGATCCTGCGTGAGTGGGATTTCGGCTATGTGCCGCGAGCGCTCACCGTTGCGGGGCGGGATGCCAACTCGGTGACGAGTCAGGTGACGGGATCCTTCAACAAGATGCTGGCGTCCAATCTGCATCTGTTGGTGATGTTTGGTCCCGGTTGTCTCGAAGAGGAGCTATATGAGAAACGCGTGGCACAACAGTTGGCGGTCTATTATGCCTACCTCGGACAAAGCTGGTGGCATCGGAGATTGGCAGCATTCTGGGACTTTCACGCAGCCGAATTGCGCGGCATGGGCTTCCCGCTCAGCAAGTGGCGCGTGCGTCGGAACGCACTACGCTATCTCCGCGCCGAGCCCGGCGATGCGCTGAGCCAGTTTGCTCGTAGCTTCACCGGCGATCGCACATAGCCCGGGGGTCACGCCGGGAGCCGGAGTTGCCTTGCCACCTCGGTGGCGCCGCCGATTTCTTCTTCGTCCGATGCCGCCACGACCTTGAGATTCATCACACGGCAGCCGGCATCCACATAGGGTTGCAGTCCCGCCGCAACATCCTCCGGCGTGCCGTAGGGCACGTAACGTTCGAATTTCTCGAATGGCACGTGGTAGAAATTCTCCATTGCCCGGGCCACCAGGGCGCGTGCCGTGGCGCGGTCATCAGCAATGCCCGCCCACGGCTGATAGCCGTGCTGCCAGGCGACGTCGTGCCGGCCGTGCTCACGGGCTGCCGCGTCGATGCGCGCGGCCGCTTCCCCATAACGCGCGGGTGAACACCAGACGCCTATCCAGCCGTCGCCATGCAGTGCCGTCCGCAAGAGCGCCGCATCGGAGCGACCGCCCACCAGGATCGGCACGGGCGGCTCTATTCTCGGTTTGATGCGCGCACCGCGCAGCGTGAAAAACTCGCCGTCCAGATCCACTGTATCGCCGCGCATCAGCGCGCGGATGATGCCGAGCGACTCGTTGGTACGGCGCCCGCGCGTGCGCGGATCCACGCCACAGACCTCCACTTCGTGGCGGTCGTCGCCCCCGATACCCACGCCGAACAGCATTCGGCCAGGAGCAATCTTGTGCATGGTGGCAAGCTGCCGCGCCACGGGCAGCGGATGGCGCAGCGGCAGGAGGTAGATGCTGATCATCACGCCGATGGTGGGGTGCATCTGCGACAGCGCGGCGATCTCCACGAAACCGTCCGTGCCGTGACCGTCGCGGAACGACACGTGGTCCGCCATGTACATGTGGTGAAAGCCGGCATCGGCGATGCGGGCAACCGTCTCGATTCGCTGGTCGAGCGACCCGGTCCAGAAGCGTTCCGGCACGCACATGCCGAAGCGAAGAGGCATACTCACAATTTTGTCGCCCGTTGATGCAGAAGCGGCAAGTCTGCCGTATTGCATCGACCGGCAAAACCATCGGCGAAGAAACAACAAGGGGGCAGAACATGGATCTTGGACTGAGTGGCAGGAAAGCGATGGTGCTGGGTGGCAGCCGGGGCATCGGCTGGTTCACGGCGGCGCTCCTGATGAGTGAAGGTTGTGACGTGGCCATCTGCGCACGCGGCGCGGATGGTGTCGCGGACGCCGGCAGGCGGCTGGCGGCCATCCGCCCCAACGGCAATGTGGTTGCCGAGGCCGCGGATCTGACCAATGGCGATGCCACGCGCGACTTCGTGCGCAATGCCGTCAACCGCCTGGGCGGACTGGACATTCTGGTGCACAACGCCAGTGCCTTCGGCGCCGACAACTCGGAGGAGTCGTGGCGGCGCAGTTTTGAGGTGGACGTGATGGCCGGCGTGCGCGCGGTGGAGGAAGCGCTGCCGGCACTCAAGGCCAGCGGCGCGGCCAGCATCGTCTTCGTTGGTTCCATGGCCAGCAAGTTCCACTTCGGCCGCCCACCGGGCGCCTACGGACCGGTAAAGGCCGCGATGCGCGCCTATGCCAATGAGATTGCGCAGACCTACGGCAAGGACGGGGTGCGCGCCAACGTGATTTCGCCGGGAGCGGTATGGTTTCCCGGTGGTAGCTGGGACCAGCGCAAACAGGAAAACCCGAAGTTCTACGCGGCCGTGGAGAAGGCGATCCCCCTTGGTCGCCTGGGTACCGGCGAGGAGATCGCCCGCATCATCGTGTTTACCGCAAGCCCCGCGGGACTGTGGCTCAACGCCACCCATATCGCCGCGGACGGCGGCCAGGTGGCGGCAGTGGACTGAGCGTCAGCCTGCGGACAGAAACAGGTAGACCCACCAGGCGACGATGCCGACCTGGGCGGCGAAAAACAGGAAGCGCGCGAACACGGCTGGCACGCTGGTGGAGGCAATGTGGATGAGCGACTGCAGGATGCGGGCCCCCAGCAGGTAGTTCGCCAGGCCGTCGGTGACACCGGTCTGGCCGGTGGCGATGGCGTAGAGCATCACCGCGCCGGCGGCAGGCAGGAACTCGTAGGTATTGGCATGCGCACGCGTGAGACGTGCGCCTAGGCCCGGCAGATCTTCCCCGGACGGCAGGTAGGTGTTGGGCTGCTTGCCGGTACTGGCCGTGCGGTACAGCCGGAACAGACCGATGCACAGCACCAGCAGCAGGGACCAGGCGGCGAAGCCGAGCAGGGCATGGGCGGTGGCGGTCATGGACTCTCCTCCGTTGAATCAGGGCGATGAGATTACTCCTGCCTATCCACGTCGGGAACCCAGGCGAATCAATGAACGGACGGAAGGCTCGCGAGATGCGCTACCCGTTCATCGTCTTCGCCGAGGTATTCCACAATCGTTGCGCGCACCTGCTGGGTGTTGAGAGTGCCGGCAGCGAGCATGGCTTCCAGGTCTGCCCAGTCCTTGGTGCGGTTAAAAAATGCCTTGAATACTGCCAGGTCGTAGCAGGACAGGAAGGGGATGTTTGCACCGGCAAACGCTTCCACCCGAACGCGGGCAGCCAGCTCCTCGTGGAAATCCGTCGTGTTCAGAAACAGATCGACCGGAGTCGTTTCCCACCAAAGGCGAACCTGGCCATCGCGTTGCAGCAGCTTGATATCGCGCTTCGTTGCGTGAATGTCTGTAGGTAGCGCCGTGATCACCGCATCGAAGTTTTCTGCCGGCACAAAGATGTTCAGGTCGATGTCGATCGTGCCCCGTGCGCGATCCGTGCACCACGCTAGCGCCAGTGCGCCGCCGAAAGCGTGAGGCAGATTGGCGCGTTCCAGCGCGTCATGCAGGTCGATGATCTGTTGAACGAGGTCAGGCATGCCTGGCGAAAACTGGCAGGTTCAGTTCGCGGGACGCGCGTGCGGGGAATGCCGCGGCAAGGCGTAGTACCTGCACCAGTTCATCGCCGCGAGCCAATCCATCGCGCTCCCGAATGCGTCGTGACAGTGTGATGTCCACTGCATAGCCACAGGCTTCCAGGATGCGCATATAGGTCACGATGGAAGGATGTTTTTCGCCGTTTTCATACGCGAGCAGCGTGGCGTGCGAGGTGCCGGCGCGACGTGCGGCTTCACGCAGCGAAAGGCCGGATTTGAGCCGGGCATTGCGCAGGACTGTTGCCGCTTTTCGTGCGACGCGGGAGGAGAGATCGTCCATCGTCGGTTCCCCGGATGAAGTATTGAAATGGTATCTGATCAGATACCATCATACAATCCGCGTTCGCCCGGACAGTCACTGTTGCAGGGCGGAAGCGGCGTTTCTGGCGTGTTGTCCTCATCAGTCGACGCAAGTGGTTTTCAGGCTCGAGCCACTCACCCATTTGGGCGATTTTCAACCTTTTGCCGATCGCTGCCCGCTGCTTCGGTGGAGCGCCGCCAGTCAGAAGTCGCCACGACGTGTGACCGGAAACGACTCCCCGCGATTGAATCAACCTGTTTCAAGGAGGGCGTTTGAGGATGCGAATTAGGCAAAACGAGCTGCGGAGCTTCCACTGGTCCATCCTGATCCCGCTGTGTTGCGGTTTGGTGGCGCGACCGGTCCAGGCAGCGGATCCGGTTGTCGCGATCAATCCAGGCGCATACCAGGGTCTGTATGACATCGATCCGGATGGCAATTTTGTCAGCGGACCACAGAATGTCCCGCCGTCTCCAGGTCGGCACAGCATTCGGCCGGGCGCCGTAGGCGCATACGGCATCTGGATCGATGTGGCTGCCAACGGCGACGGAGATAAGCTCCGGCAGAATTACGCTGAGAAACATCGATGTTTCGGTAACCGATGTCGACAATTCGGGCGTGGATTGGATAGTACGCGGTGTAGGCTCTGACTGGGCGCCGGGCAACGCCACGCTGGTGCATGTTCCGGGGTTGGTATATCTGTTGCAGGCCAACGGCGCTTCGAAGGTCTACACGGTAGCTTGTCCGTGCGCGGTGAATCCCTCGGAGCTCGAGATGAACGGTGTGCAGTTCCGGTTGGGTTGCGGGTCGCTGGATAGCGATGAGGATGGAGTGCCGGATGCTCACGACAATTGCCCAGGCGTTGGCAATTCCGACCAGATCGATATTGACGACGATGGTGTGGGTGATGCATGCGATGTCGATGGTGATGCGTGTGACGGTGATAGCGATGGCGATGGCGATGGCGATGGTGTGGAGAACGGGTCGGACCACTGTCCGCTCAGTCCTTCGTCCCAGCCGGTGGATGGAGAAGGTTGTACCGGTGCGCAGACGATAGCGCGCAGCTGTCACAGGGATCAGTTCGTGCAACTCGGCCGGTTCGTTCGGTGCGTGGCGCAAGCTGCCAATGGCGCGGTCGCAAACGGATTGCTGACTCCGACACAGAAAGCGGAGTTCGTCAGCGGCGCCGCCCGGCAGTAGTGGATTCAGCCAGTCCTGTACCGCATGCCTCCCGACTCGCTCAGCGCGTCTTGGGAGGTATGCACATCACGGCTGGGAGAAGGTCGCGGAGCCGCGGGACAGGGGACCCGTGACGAATTGCCGGATTCGGCGGGTCAACTCATCCGCGTCACCCGTGGCCCGCAGGGTGGGCGCCAGCCGCAGGTGGTACCGCTGATCGGTCTTGTTCAGCAGTTCGCGGAACAGTGTCATGTCCTTCAGCTCCGTATTCACGAACCAGAGCAGATAAAACAGCCACGAGTTCGTGCCGCGAACGTGCATCGGCACGATGGGACAGCCGTATTTCTGCGCGATGCTCACCCCGCTGCTCATCCAATCCCGTTCCACCAGTCCGCGCAGGGTGGGGCGGGCCAGCCGCCCGGACGGGAAGATCACGATGAGTCGCTCGTCACGCATGGCCTGCACCATGCCACGCACCGTTTCCTTGTTGCGTGCGTGATCGCGCCGATGTTCCATCCACTCCACCGGGATGATCATTTCGTTCAGTCGGGGAACGGCGCGAATGGCATCGCGGTTGGCGAAGAACACCATGTCCGGCCGCTTCTCCTTCAGCGCGTCGTACACGGCGATGCCGTCAGCGATGCCTGCCGGATGGTTGGCCAGTATCACGGCACGCCCGGTAGCCGGCAGGTGTTCCAGACCCTCGCATGACACCTGCATGCGCAGCCGGTCCGACAGCCAGTCGAAGACCTCACGTCCGCCGGCATCTCGCAGCAGATTCACCATGTGGATAGCCTTGTCGTAACCGAGCACCGGGTAGAGCAGACGTTGGACCGCTTTCCACACGAGTGGCCGGCGCATCAGCCTGCCGGCACGCTCCTCGATGAGCGTGTCGACAATGTGCCCGGTCAAGGGCGGTACCTTGCGAGGAAATTGGCAAGTGCCGAGTTGAAGGCGTCGGCGTCTTCCATGTTCACGCCATGACCGGTATCCAGTTCAGCGACTTCCAGATTGGGCATGTGGGAGCGGGCGAATTCCGCAAACGGCGCAAAGCGGGTTTCGCGCATGCCCTGGATGAGCAGCGTGGGCACGCTGTTGCGCGCCACAAGATCGCGCACGCTGATCTCCGGCGTGGTGTAGGCCATGACATTGGCGATGCCCAGTGGCGAATGCGTGGCCGCGTCGTCAAGCAACGGGGTTTTCACGACCTCCGGCAGCCGTTTCGCATGCCGGGGATGCACCGCGATGCGGTCGATGGCCGCATGCCCCTGCTCGATGAACTTCAGCCGGCCGTTTTCGCCGCCCTCCCGCCATGCTGCCTGCTGCGCTGCATCCGCCAGTGCGGACGTGGAATTGGTGAACGCCTGTGCCAGCACGCGCTGCGGCCAGGTCAGCGCGTAGCGCAGCGTCAGCCCGGCTCCCAGGGAGTAGCCGCACAGGAACCAGCGTTCGACCCCCAGCGAGGCGCGGATGGTATCAAGGGACGCCGCCAGCGCGGCTGGTGTGTACGCCCCAGGGTCTTCCGGTGCCGGCGATCGGGCGTGGCCAGGCAGCTCCACCACTACCGGCCGGCACACCGCGGACAGTGCCGCCAGGTTCGGCTGCCACTGGGCGCGGCTCATGAGGAAACCGTGCACGAGCAGCAGATAGGGCCCGTTGCCCGGGTGGACTTCGTGGTAGAGGGGGGGAGGGTTGGTCATGCCGCAG
The DNA here is from genome assembly GCA_024234635.1 of Pseudomonadales bacterium. Lineage (GTDB taxonomy): Bacteria > Pseudomonadota > Gammaproteobacteria > Pseudomonadales > Azotimanducaceae > SYFY01. The sequence continues at coordinate 44,971 of JACKNX010000020.1, forward strand.
TCAGTCGTGGAGCCTGGGTGGCAGGATAACGCCCGGGAGCGTCTGTGGCTCGGTCGGCGGCGTTGTACCGTGGGGGCTGTTACGCTGCGTCAGGTCTGATCGGTGGAGATTCCGGCCCATGAACGGGGATACGCACACTGTCCTGGTGGTGACCACGGGCGGCACCATCGACAAGGTGTATTTCGATGCCTTGTCGGAATTTACCGTGGGCGCGTCCATGGTGGGCGAACTATTGCGGGAAGCCCATGTGGACGCGCCATTCCGCATCGTGGAGCTGCTGCGCAAGGACAGCCTGGAGCTGACCGATGAGGACCGCGCGCTGATTGCCGGTTGCGTGGCTGCCGCCGACGAAACCGCTGTGGTGATCACGCACGGCACCGACACCATGACCGTCACCGCGGAACGGCTGCGGGCCGAGCCCGGCTGTGCCGGCAAGACCATCGTGCTGACCGGCGCCCTGGCCCCCGCGCGGTTTGCCCATTCGGACGCCACCTTCAACGTCGGCATGGCCTTTGCCGCCGTGCAGTGCCAGCCTCCCGGCGTGTACCTGGTCATGAACGGCCAGGTATTCACGGCCGGCAAGGTGCGCAAGGACCGCGCCAACAATCGCTTCGAACGCGTCTGATCCGCGGACGTGCGCCGCCCGACAAAGTGGTAGAGTCTGCGCAGTAATTCGCGAGGGGAGAACGCTCATGTATGACCTGCTCATCCGCAACGGCATGGTGGTGGACGGCTCCGGCGGCGCCCGTTACCGGGCGGACGTCGCGGTGCAGGACGGCCGCATCGTGCGCATCGGCCGACTCAATGAACGGGCGAAGCAGACCATCGACGCTGACGGGCAGGTGGTGAGCCCCGGTTTCGTGGACGGCCACACCCACATGGATGCGCAGATCTTTTGGGATCCCATCGGCCAATGTTCCTGCTACCACGGCGTGACCAGCGTGGTAATGGGCAACTGCGGCTTCACGCTCGCCCCCTGCAAGTTCGACGACGCCGACTACGTATTCCGCAACCTGGAACGTGCCGAAGACATCTCGCGCGACGCCATGCTGGCGGGCATCGACTGGAACTGGGAGACCTTCCCCCAGTTCATGGACACCGTGGATGCGCTGCCCAAGGGCATCAACTACGCCGGCTATATCGGCCATTCGGCGCTGCGTACCTACGTGATGGGCGAGCGTGCGTTCTCCGAAGTCGCCACCGACGACGACATGAACCGCATGGCGGCCATTGCCAAAGAGGCCGTGCAGAAGGGCGCCATCGGCTTTTCCACCTCGCGCACACTCAACCACATCACCGCGGACGACCGGCCCGTGGCCAGCCGCATCGCCGACTGGGAGGAAGTGCGTCGCATTGTCATGGCCATCGGCGAAACCGGCCGTGGCGTGTTCGAGATTGCCGGCGAAGCCCCCGGCCGCAATCCCGAACGCATGCGCGAGTATTTCGACCGCCTGAAGAATCTGGCCGTGGACTCGGGTGTTACGCAGACCTGGGGCATGTTCAGCGTGCGTTTTGCCCCGGACTTCTGGCGCCCGTACTTCGACCTGCTGAACGAAACCGCCGCCGCCGGCGGTCGCATGGTGGCGCAGGTGCATTCGCGCTCCCTGTCCACGCTGCTCTCCTTCGAAGGCCACACCCCCTTCGACGGCTGGGACGTATGGCGCGACTTCCGCGCCCTGCCGCTGGCCGAGCAGCAGGCGCGGCTGAAGAGCGACGCCATCCTCCGCCAGCGCCTCATCGAGGTGGCTTCGCAGCCCTACACCGGCCCCCGCGTCGTGGGCGCGGAAGCCCGGCCCCCGGAATGGGACTGGGTGTATCCGCTGGATGACATGCAGGTGGACAAGCCCAGCATGGCGGAGCTTGCGCGCGCCAAAGGCGTGCACCCCGTGGAACTGATGCTGGACATGGCCGTGGCCAGGGACATGAAGATGTTCTTCCGCCAGCCCATCGCCAACGAGAACCAGAACGACGTGCTGGAAATGATGAAGCACCCGCGCTCCGTCGTGACCTTCTCCGACGCCGGCGCCCACGTTGCGCAGATCATGGACGCTTCGCTGCAGACGCACCTCCTGAGTTACTGGGTGCGCGAACGTGAGGCGTTCACCCTGGAAGAAGCCGTGCGCCAGATCACCTACGACACCGCCACCCTGTGGGGTCTGCATGACCGTGGCCTCATCCGCGAAGGCCTGGCCGCTGACCTTGTGGTTTTCGACCCGGACACCGTGGGCGCCCGTCTGCCGGAAATGGTGCACGACCTTCCCGCGGGCGCGAAGCGTCTCAAGCAGGTTGCCACGGGTATCAGGCACACCATCGTTGGTGGTGAGGTGCTGCTCACGGACAACCAGCACACCGGCGCGCTGCCGGGACGCTTCATCCGGGCGGGTGCTGGGCAGCGGTGAGGTGAGGTGAACCCATGTGGTTCCGTCGGTCCAGTGACAAACGCTGAGTGAGATGCCGGGTCAGAAGGAAAGACGTATCGGCGCGACCGCCTCATGGCGTTTTGCTTCGCAAAACGCGGGGTCGGCTTAGGGGGTTGGTGCCTGGAAGTGCGCAATTCGCTTCGCGAATTGCGCTGGGTTGCCAAGAAAGGCGGGCTCGGTCAGACTGCGCCCCCGCCAACGCGCCCATAGCTCAATTGGATAGAGCACCAGGCTTCGAACCTGGGGGTTCGGGGTTCGAGTCCCTGTGGGCGCGCCATTCCAGCGCAATCCGCGTAGCGGATTGCGCGAACCCAGAGTCTAAAAAGCCGACCCCCTATTCCGCGAAGCGGAATAGCATGAGGCGTTGCAGTCGTGCGGCTGAATGCGTTCTCACCGTCACCAATTCCGGCAGCGCCGACCCTGCGATTCGCTGTGCGAATCGCCATGAGGCGCGTTCTATCCGTTGTCTGGCCTTTCAAGTAGCGAAGCGTAGCCTCCAGTAGTGCTCGCCGGGACGGCAACCACATGAAACGTGCCGGATCAGGTGCATCTGCCGGTTGCTGATTCGATTTGGGGTAAGCTTCGCGGGCAGGCGGAAAGCGCGCTGATCCTTGCTGAGCTTTCTTCCTGACATGCATATTCACGTGAAGCGGTCTGCAGCCCTTTGATGGCAGGCAAATCTTCCAGCACACAGAAGGAACCGAACATGCCACCCGTTTTCCAGCTCACTGAATACACCCACCATATTGCCAACCGCCGAATCCACACCCGTACCTCCGGTCCGACCGACGGACCTCTGATCATCTTCGTCCACGGCTGGCCGGAACTGTCCCTGTCCTGGCGCCATCAGCTCCCAGTGCTGGGTGCTCTCGGTTTTCATGCGGTGGCCCCGGACATGCGCGGCTACGGAAACTCCAGCGTCTACGCGCGTCACGAGGACTATGCCCAGGAACTCGTCGTGGGCGACATGCTGGCACTGCTCGATGCACTGGGCCGTGACAAAGCCATCTGGGTCGGCCATGACTGGGGTAGTCCCACGGTGTGGAACATCGCGAGCCACCACCCGGATCGGTGTCACGGCGTCGCCAGTTTATGTGTTCCGTATTTCACGCTCGAGCGCGGTCTGGAACACGCCATCAGTCTGGTTGATCGCGCGGTTTACCCGGCCGACCAGTACCCTGCGGGTCAGTGGGACTATCAGCTTTTCTATCTGGAAGACTTCCAGAAGGCGACGCAAACGTTTGAAGCCAACACCCGCAACACCGTGCAACTACTGTTTCGCAAGGGGGATCCGGCAGGACAGGGAAAACCAGCGGCAACCGCCAGCACCCGTGCCAACGGCGGTTGGTTTGGTCCACTTGATGCTGCGCCGGAAGTTCCCATCGATACGGATGTGGTTTCCGAGACGGACGTGGAAATTTACGCCGAGTCCCTCAGCCGAAACGGTTTTTTCGGTCCGGATTCCTATTACATGAATCACCAGGCCAACGCTGCCTATGCGGCAAGTGCCGTGAATGATGGTCGCCTCGACCTTCCGGTTCTGTACCTTGCGGCTCGTTACGACTATGTGTGCGAATCCGTCCGCTCAGGCGCAGCGGCGCCCATGCGTGAGATGTGCAGCGATCTGGATGAACTGATCATCGACAGCGGCCACTGGATGGCGCAGGAGCGACCCGTGGAGGTCAATTCGGCACTTGTTTCCTGGCTGGCGCGCAAGTTGCCCGATGTGTGGCCAAAACCTGGAAAATAACTTCATTTCGGGTAGGCGAATACCAAACACTTCTACCCATGAATCGCCTCCACATGCGGAAACTCCATCGCAGGCTTCCCACCGCGCGCCTCGCAAAGGGCCTCCATCGCCTCCCAGATCGCCATCACCTGCGCATCCCCATGCGCACGCTCGAGCCCACCATCGAACCAGTCGAACAGCTCGAAGTACACCGGCTCGCCGTTGTCCTGCTCCCTGCCCCGATACTGGCGAGAGGGCGAGTCCGTCACCATGCCGAGTCGATATAACGTCGGCCAGTGCCGCTTCAACAGTGCCTCGAACGCAGCCTCACTGCCGCGTTTCACCCGATACTGACAGAGTACGGTGTTGCTCATGGGTCTCGTCCGAACGCGGTACCTGCGGGAAATCTGCGCCAAGTCTGGGGTGCACGCAAGCATAAAAAAAACGCCTGAAAGCAGGCGAGGCGGGAAAACCTACTCCAATTTATACCCGACCCCATAGATCGACCGCACCAGCTCCGCATCGCCACCGGCATCCGTCAACTTCCTGCGGATGTTCTTCACATGACTGTCCACCGTACGGTCATTCACCACGCGGTGATCGTCGTATGCGGCCTGCATAATATGGTCGCGCGAAAACACCCGTCCCGGCGAGCCAGCCAGCAGGCCCAGAATGCGCATCTCAACCGGCGTCAGCTCCAGCACCTGCTCTCCGTATCGGCACGAGAACCGCGCGGGATCGATGGTGATCTCGCCATACCGCAGCAGTCCGGCATCGCCCGATTGGCTGTCCATTGCGACCCGTCGCAGAATGGCCTTCATACGCGCCACCACCTCGCGTGGGCTGAACGGCTTGCAGATGTAATCATCTGCCCCCAGTTCCAGGCCGATCAGCCGATCGATCTCATCCACCCGGGCCGTTAGCATCACGATAGGTACCGTGGAGAAACCGCGTACCTCCCGGCAGATGCTCAGCCCATCCTTGCCGGGCAACATCAGGTCCAGCACGACCAGCGACGGCGGCGCGCGTCGAATCGCTTCCACCACGCCATCCCCCGAATACAGAACCTCCACGGCATACTGCTCCTTGCGGCAGTAGTCGCGCAGCACATCGGCAATCTTCGGTTCGTCGTCAACGATGAGAATGCGGGGTTGCATATTGCCAGTCGCTCAACAGGGAAGCCAACACATGAAGGCTATCGACAGCCACATTGATAACTGCCTTTTCATACGCAGGGTAACCGCACCGTCACCCGCAGACCACCCAGCGGTGATGCATCTGCGTGAACCTCTCCCCCGTGTGCCGAGACGATGTTCCGGCAGATCGCCAGTCCCAGGCCAGCCCCTGCACGCGCCCGGCTGCGCGACGCTTCCGTGCGATACAACGGCTCGAACAATAGCTCCAACTGGTCCTCGGTGACGCCAGGCGGACTGTCATCGAACGTGACTACCACACTATTGCCGTCCGTCTGCGCGGAGCAGCGAATCGCACCAGGTACATCGGTATACGCCAGGCTGTTGCGCCACAGATTGACGAACAGTTGCTCCAGCCGCGTCGCATCGCCGCGCACCGTCAGCGCGTCGCCAAAGACGGTTTCAACGGACAATCCTTCCGGCGTATCACCCGGCACAACGCGCAGCAGCAATGCCCGCAGGTCCAGCGCCGTAAATTCGTAGCGCAGTCCACCCGCCTCGGACAACGCCAGCTGGAACAGGTCTTCCACCAGATGCCGCAGCCGTGTCACTTCCTGGTCGAACGAATGAAGCTGCTGCAGACTGAGCTCGCGCACGCCGTCCTTCAACGCCTCCAGTTCCGCCGCCAGCACTGTCACCGGCGTACGCAGTTCGTGGGAGATATTCGCCAGCCAGCTCTGCCTCGCCTGGCGATTCTCGCCGAGCGTCATGGCCAGTCGCTGAATGCTGGCGCTCAGATCACCCAGTTCATCCGAACGCCGCTCAACCTCCGGTACCGCGTAGTCCCCGTCGGCCAGCTTGTGCACGTTGCCAATCATGCGACGCAGCGGTGAAGAGAGCGTGCGCGCCACCAGCAGCGAAACCGCCGCGGCCAGCGCCAGCGCGACAATGGCGATCACGCTGGTTGCCTGGCGCTGCTGCCGTGAAAACGCCGTGTCCTTGATTTCGCGTATGTTCCGCTGCACGGTCGCCTGCACGAACGCTACTGTCTCACCATCCACTACCACGGGCACCGACTGTAAATCCTCGGAGAGGCGAACCTCCGGTCCGGCCAACCGTTCGCCGGCAACTGTTGTCAATGTCACGGGCAGCCCGCGCGGCGGTCGTGGCGGCGGCCGCCCGCCTGGCGGGCCTAACCGGTCAGGCGGCAGCGGTCGTCCGTCGGGTCCTGGTGCGTGCCTGTCCAGCACGCGCTGGAACCAGCGCCCGTGAAATCGTGTCCATGAACCTTCGCGACGGTAGTACTCCGCCACCTCGTCAGCCACGTTCTCCAGCCGCTGCTTTTCCAGCGCGTTCACGTAGTCCAGGAAACCGCGCTCGAAGTTCCAGCGCGCCAGGCTGAGCGTCACCGCGAGCACCATGGCGGTGACGCCCAGCAACGCAATCATCAGGCGCGCAGTGATGGAGAGTTTCACGAGTGGTCTGGTCATACATGGACAAATCCGTTGGCATTACAGCAGATTTCCCCCGTCATCGCGTGCGTTGAGCTGCTGTCCATCCGGACCTTCGTCTGCTGGATCCGCAATCCACGGGGCGAGGCAGGCGCGATCCGTTACACACGGATCCGTCAACGCATCCAGAAACGCCACGATATCCGCGCGTTCGTTGTTGTTGAGATTGATGTTGGTGAACAGGGCCGTTCCATCGTCGCGTTCGCGCTGCAGTTTCCTGAGCGCCGCCTGGCTGTTGGCGTTTGCTTGTGGGTACAGGTCCGCGCAGTCGGCGCGGTCCCGGAACTGCGGCAGGGTACAGGCTGCGCCATCGTCGAAGAAATTGTTCACCGTGCCGGCGGGATTGTTGTAGTGCGCCAGCACCTGGCCCAGGGTGTTGTAGGCGCCAGCATGACCATACGGTGCCGTTACCGTTACGTTCAGCAGGCTGGGTGTGCGCCACGCGTAACGATCCGCCGGATCGCCGGTTTCCCGTTCGCGGCCGAAATCGTCCGCATTGCCGTCACCCTTGCCCGGACCGAACTGGGGGAACGCCACGGTGTGATGCTGCTCATCGGTGAAGTGATCGCCCGCATGGCAACTGGAACAGCCGCCGCCACCGTTGTCGATGGACGTGAAGAACAGGATGCCGCCGCGTTTCTGGGCGTCCGTGAGGGCTGCGCGATTGCCGTTCGCATAGTCGAAGAATGGGTTGTTCACGAAACGCATGGACCGTTCATAGGCCGCTATGGCCGTCATGATGTTATCGACCGTGATGAGTGTTTCGGCATCACCACTGCCGAATGCCGCCTGGAATTCGGCCAGCCAGGTGTTGGCTGGCAGCTCACCCTCACCGATCCCGTAGCCTCCGATGCGTGCCGCCAGGTGGGCGCGCAACCTGGCATTGTCCGCGCCCGCCTCGAACGTATCGCCGCGCATCTCCTCGGGGGACGTCACAGGAAACCGCGCCTGCGCCGCTGGCAGATTCGGGCCGGCATCCGGGTCCGCTGCGCCGAATGCCACGTCCGGGGTGCGGATGGCGGACACCGCACCGTTCGCCTGCGGCTCCCTGCCGAAACTCTCCACCCGGGAATCCCAGAACAGTCCGCTGTCCCACAACCCGGCATTGAATGCCGTCGGCGTGTTCCGTGGCACAGTCGGCAGTCCGGTGGCGGCATGCGTTCTCCCCGGGCCGAGCACATCCGGGTCCGCGGCGCCGGCGCCCACGGGCAGCGACAACCCGTCCGCGCCACCCAGTGCCGGGTGGTGACAGGTCACGCAGGCGCTGTCGAAATCGCCGCCCAGACTCTTGCTGAAGAACAGCTTCTTGCCGAGTTGCGCCAGTGGATCTGAGATGTCGGGCAGCGTGCGATTGAATTCCGCATCGCCCGTGATACCGGCGGCGGCGATGAGGTTCTCCAGTTCATCGTCCAGCGGATCCACGAGTGTGGGGCCTCCATTGACCGGTGGATTGTTGGCCGGTGGATTGTTTGCCGGCGGTGTGGCCACGGGCTGACCCGCGCCTGCGCCGGCGGCGGCCAGTGGAGTAGTTGCGGCGCCGCTGCCTCCGCCGCCGCAACCAGCCAGCGTCAGTAGCAGGGCGACCATCGTGATAAGAGCAGGGAAACGAAGCGTCATCACGGTTCCTCATTGCGCGATACCGTCCTGAATTGAGCGCCGCGAATGTGCAGCAAACGTGCAGATTCCAGGGAGAATTGAGTGGACAGGGCGCTGGGTGTGAACCGCCTCTCACGACGACTCGGCGACATTTTTTACACCCGCCCGTGGCAGCGGGGGGAGGGATGCGCCATGATGCCCCTCATGGCATTGATTGCACGGAAGCCTATCGAGTGAATCGGGATCATCGCGCCGCCGGCCACAGCGCTGCGTTTTTCGCCCAGCTGGTTTTAGGCGCGTCGGCGCTCGTCTGTTGCGGCACTGCCGGTGCCGAAGACAAGCATTCGGAGGAGATGGGCCGGGTCGACACGGCGCACCTTGCCGTCTCCAACCAGGTGGACACCTTCGCCCGCTGGCTGGATGCTTTCTTCAACGACGACAACTACGTGGAGGAAGAAGCGGACTCCCGCCTCGACCTCCGGCAGATCGTCACGTGGAACGATCTGGGTGGCACGGCCTACCGCTCCCGGGTCAGCGGCCGCATTGCACTGCCCAACCTCTCCCGCAAACTCAGCCTCACCTTCGAAGGCAACCAGGAAGAAAGCGTTTTCGAGGACAACAGCGAACGTCGGCTGAACGATGCCACGGATGCTTCGCTCGACAGCCCTGCTGTCGGATTGCGTTACATCCTCAAGGCGGGCAAGCGCTATCACACTGTCATGCACGCTGGTGTGCGCCTGAACAATCCGTCCTTTTTTCTTGGTCCACGGTTTCGCTATTCGCAGGAACTGAACGACGTGTGGCTCGGCCGCTATTCGCAGCGCATCTTCTGGGACGTGGACGACGGTTGGGAATCGCAGAGCCGGGTGGATTTCGACCGTCTGTTTTCGAATGGCCACCTGCTCAGGCACACCGCCAAGGTGGACTGGCGCGAAGACAAGAAGCACGACCGCGGCATTCGTTACACGCTGAGCAGCACCTTCGTGCAGCGCCTGGATGATGAAGATGCCCTCAGCTACGGCATCTCATCGCAGTTTTCCACCAAGCCGCAGAGCTCCTGGAAAGCCCATTCACTGTCGGTGCGCTACCGCCGCAACTTCTTCCGCGACTGGGCGTTCATCGAAGGCGGGCCGTTCGTGGCGTTTGAAGACAATCACAACTGGAAAGTGAATCCGGGTGTGCAGATTGTGCTGGACATCATTTTCCAGGACGGCATGAGCATTGCCAACCGCGAGGCCGGTGAGTGATGCCTGGTCTTTCTCAGTAGCGATATCCGCAGCCACTGCGGAACCCGGCCGCTGCGTAAGCACGTTCCTGCGCCGGCCCGACTTGCCGGCGCAATGAACCCGGACCCTTTACCCCACCTGCGCCTGCCGGCTTGAGGCGATGAGGCGCGGTGCGTCGGCGCTGTCACCCAGCAGGGCTCCCATGGCGTCCCGCCGCGCGTCGATCGCTTTGTCAGCGGCACGTTGCCGGATGTGGCCGTAACCTTTCACCTGTTCGGGAATGGCGGCCAGTCGCGTGGCGGCGTCAAGCTTGTCAGCCGTCAGATGCTTCAGGATAAGTGCCACATCGTCCTCGTACTGCCTGACCGCTGCGCGCGCGGCTTTGGCCTCGGCACCATTGCGGAAGGGGTCCAGCAGCGTGCCGCGCAGCCCGCGCAGCCGGTTCATCACGCGGAACACAGGCAGTATCCAGCCGCCCAGTTCGCGCTTCGTCACGCGGTCCGCACCGGGTTCGCGGCGACCCAGCGGCCAGGCGCCGAGGTGGAAGCGCAGGCGCAGGTCGCCGTCGAAGGTATCCTTCAGTTGCTGCAGGAACGCGGGATCGCTGTACAGCCGCGCCACTTCCCACTCGTCCTTGTGCGCCAGCAGCCGGAACCAGGACTGCGCCACCTGCCTCGCTAGCGCGTCGCCGGCGCCCAGTGCCTGTTCGGCAGTGCGCACGCGAGCCACCAGTTCCCGGTAGCGGTTGGCAAGGGTTTCGTCCTGGTAGTCCACCAGGAAGGCGGCCCGCCGCTCGATGACGGCGTCCAGACTTTCTTCCGCTGCGTTCGCTGGCTCGTCATGGATGCCGAGCAGACGCTCAGCCTGCGCCGGGTCGTGGGCCGCCAGGCGGCCGAGTTCGAAAGCCGCGCGGTTGGTGTCCACCGCCACGCCGTTCAGTTCCAGCGCGCGCATCATCGCCTGGTGTGACACGGGAATGCCGCCACGCTGCCAGGCAGCGCCCAGCAGCAGGGTGTTGGCGAATACCGCGTCGCCCAGCACTTTTTCCGCCAGCGCAATGGCATCCAGCGTGAGCAGCTGGCCTTCCACCGCGCCGCTGAGGCGCTTCACCAGCAATGTCTCGTCGATCTTCCAGTCGGGATTGCGGGAGAACTCCGCCGTGGGCGTGAGGTGGGTGGACACGATGGCGCCGCTTTTGCCGGGCACCAGCGTGGACAGCACTTCGTCACCGGCGGAGACGATGATGTCCGCGCCGATCAGCGTGTCGGCTTCGCCGGTGGCGATGCGGGTGGAGGTGAGCTGCTTCGCGTCGCCGGCCATCTTCACGTGCGACAGCACGGCGCCGTATTTCTGTGCGAGTCCGGTCACGTCCAGGTTGGAACTGAACAGGCCATCGGCGTGCGCGGCTACGGCCAGCGTCTGGCCGATAGTCACCACGCCGGTACCGCCGATGCCGGCCACCAGCACGGCCCAGGAGCTGTCGATGGCCGGCAGTTCCGGCACGGGAATGTTGGAGGTGTCCGGCAGGACGCGCTCGACATCGCGCTTCTTCGGCCGTGCACCTTCCACGGTAACCAGGCTGGGGCAGAAACCTTCCAGGCAACTGAAGTCCTTGTTGCAGGACGACTGGTTGATCTGCCGCTTGCGGCCGAACGGCGTTTCCAGCGGCTCGATGGCCATGCAGTTGGACACGGTGCCGCAGTCGCCGCAGCCCTCGCACACCAGCGGGTGGATATATACGCGCTTGTCCGGATCCGCCCACTTGCCGCGCTTGCGCAGGCGACGCCGTTCGGTAGCGCAGGGCTGTTCGTAGATGAGCACGGATACGTTCGGATACTCACGCAGTTCGCGCTGCACCTGCACCATCTGCGTGCGCGGATGCACGGTTACAGTCGCCGGAAACCGGGCGCCCGTATGTTTTTCCGGCTCGTCGCTCACCAGGACGATGCGGCCGACGCCTTCCGCGGTGAGTTCGCCAACGATCTGTTCTATGGACAGTTCGCCCTCGATGGGCTGCCCGCCGGTCATTGAAACAAATCCGTTCACGAGCAGCTTGTAGGTAATTGGTACCCTGGCCGCCACCGCGGCGCGAATGGCCATGAATCCCGAGTGGAAGTAGGTGCCGTCGCCCATGTTGGCGAACACGTGTTTTTCGTTCGTGAACGGCTGCTGGCCGATCCACATCACGCCTTCGCCACCCATGTGGGAGATGGTGTTGGTTTTTGTCGGGTCCGCCATGATCGCCATGCCGTGACAGCCGATACCGGCGAGCGCGCGGCTGCCGTCGATGACCTGCGTGGAGCGGCCGTGTGGACAACCCGCGCAGAATGAGGGCGCGCGCATCGGCACGACGCCACCCCCGGCCGGCTTCTCGGGGAAGTTGGGCTGGGCGACGCCGCAGGACGGGTCCACTTTCAGCGCCGCGCGGGAAAGCACGCGGGCGATCAGTGCCGGTGTGATTTCACCGGCGTTGGGAAATGCCGCCTCGCCGCGATTGGTGGCATACGCCTGACCGTCGAAGAACTTGCCGACCACGGCGGGTGCGTTCGGCTGGCCGTAAAGAATGGACCGTATCTGGTCTTCCAGCAGCGGCCGCTTTTCCTCCACCACCAGGATGGTGTCGAGTCCGTCGGCAAATTTGCGCACGATGGTGTCGTCCAGCGGCCACACCATGCCCACCTTCAGCACGCGCATGCCCAGACTGCCGAGCGAAGCGTCGCCGATGCCCATCGCGCGCAGTGCCTGGCTGAGATCCTGGTACGCCTTGCCGGAGGCGACGATGCCGAGTCGCGCGCCGGGTGCGGCCCGGGTGATGGCGTTCAGCGCATTGATGCGCGCGTAGGCCAGGGCTTCGTGGATGCGCTCGTCGTAGACCACGGATTCCTGTTTCAGCAGGCCGCCGAGGGCCGAAAAGCCCTGGATGTTCAGGCCGGATTTCTTTTCGGGCATAGCGATGGCCGGGGACTGGGGTCCCACGTACAGCGAACCGCCACCTTCGATGACATCGGTGACCAGTTTCATACCGCACAGGAGGCCGCTGTGTCGGCTGAGTGCAATGCCGTGCAGACCGAAGTCCAGCACTTCCTGCGCATTCGACGGGGCGAGCAGGGGAATGCCCGCGGACACGAAATTGAAATCCGAGTAACAGGACAGCGTGGACGACTTGGCGCCATGGTCGTCACCCACCAGCAGTAGCGTGCCACCGAGCGCCGAGGTGCCGGCCATGTTGGCGTGTCGCAGCGCATCCATGGAGCGGTCCAGGCCAGGCGCCTTGCCGTACCAGATGGCGAACACGCCATCCACCGTGGCGCCGGGGAACGAGCCCACATACTGCGTACCCCAGGTGGCGGTGGCGGCGAGGTCCTCGTTCACCCCGGGCTGAAAGACGATGTTGTGTTCCTTCAACTGCGACGCCACCTGCCACAACTCCATGTCGTAGCGACCGAGCGGCGAACCGCGATAGCCCGAGATGAATCCGCCGGTGTTGAGTCCTGCGGCAGCATCGCGCAGGCGTTGCTGCAGGGGCAGCCGGACCAGCGCCTGCATGCCGGTCATGTAGACCCAGCCTTCCGTCACGGTGAGCCGGTCGGACAGGTTCATGTCCAGGCGCCTGGCCGGTGTGTTCATGGCGTATTCCTCCTGCGTGTTGTCGATTCCCCGGACGCTCAGGCGCCAGCCGGGGATACCACTTCGCCAGCGTCCCGCGCGCGTTGCAGGCGCGAGGCTTCGTCCGCGGGCAATGCCCGCCACGCCAGCACCAGCAGCACGATCGTCAGCGCGAATATACCCAGCCCGGAGACGATTGCCGCGCGCAGCGCTTCGGCGCCTTCCAGCCCGCCGGCGGCGTACAGATCGGACAGTTTACCCATGACGAACGGCCCCATGGCGAGGCCGATCATTGTGTTCACCAGGATGTAGTAGGCGCTGGCAACCGCGCGCATGCGCGGCAATACCAGGTCCGCGGCCGTACTGGGCGGAATGCCGGGCCAGGCGGCGCTGAACAGATGGTGCGCAAAATTGAGGATGTAGGCCGTCATCAGGTTGTCCGTGTACACCATCCAGATGACCAGCGGGGTGGTGCCGGCGACGGCCCAGAAACCCACCAGCAGGCGCCCGGCGGGATGCCATGTCTTGAGGCGATCGCCCAGCATGCCTCCCAGGGAGACACCCAGCAGTCCACCGGCCGCCCCGCCAAGACCGATGTACATGCCTACTTCCGCGGCGGAGACATCGTGCAGCCGCAGCAGTAGGGGTGCCGTCCAGTAACCCACGCCGTAGGTGACGAAAGCGAGGGTGGGAAAGGCCAGCATGGTGAACACCATGCCGCGCGAACGGAAGATCATGGCAAAGGTGGCGGGATCGCGTCCCTTGAGCGACTGCGCCCACGAGAAGACGACATAGACGCCGGTACCCAGCGCAATCCACTGCACCACACTGCCCAGCCACCAGGTGAGCAGGGCACCAGTACCAGCGATCCCTGCCGCGGCCAGCAGGTTCACCGGGATGGACGCTCCTGCCCGTCGCAGGCCGACAAGATTGACCACGGGCAGCATGGCCGCCAGTTCCGTGCCGAGCACGCGAAAGGGTGAGGGATGCACCTCGCCGACGATCCCCTCGCTGATGCCCCGCACGGGTTCCCGCAATGTGCGCACCCACAGTGCCATGAGCACGCCGGGAACGCCCACGGCCAGGAACGCCGCCTGCCAGCCCTTGATCTGCAGGGGCGCATCCTGGACCACGGGATACCACGCGTTCCAGGTTTCCATGACAAAACCGCCGAGAAACAGGCCGATGCCGCCGCCGATGTAGACGCCGGAGGAGTAGATGCCCAGTACGGTGGAGCGCAGACGCGGCGGGTAGTAGTCCGAAAGCATCGAAAACGCCGCCGGTGACGCGCTGGCTTCGCCCACGCCCACGCCGATACGAAAAGTGGTCAACGAAGCGAAGGAACGCGCGAAGCCGGACAACGCCGTCATGGCACTCCAGAAGAGCAGGCCGACGCTGATGAGGCTGCGACGTGTCCATACGTCCGCGAAACGTGCCAGCGGTATGCCGAATACCGCGTAGAAGACGGCAAACACGGTGCCATACAGGAAACCCATCTGCGCGTCGGTGACGCCGAGGTCGCGCTGAATCTCCTCGGACAGGATGGAGAGGATGTTGCGGTCGATGAAGTTGAACACGTACACGATGACCAGCACGATCAGCACGTAGTGGGCGTAGGCGCCGCCGGTTTTCGCCGGCGGTCGCGTGGAATCGTCTGTCATGTACTGTTGGTTTCCCTGTTGGTGATCTTTCCGGACATCACACCTATGCAGCGGGATGTCCGCCGCGCAGGCGCGGTGCGGGAATGCGCCGGTTTTACATCAGCGCGAGTCTGCGTCATGCAAGCCCGGGTGATGGCCCGTCCGCCGTCGGGCTCAGCTGCAATGGGTTGTGCAGTAGCCCGATCAGCGAGGCGATGCGGATGCGCAGGCGTTGTCCCCCGGCGGCAATGGTGCCGCCGAAGTCTATTAGCGAACACATGCATCCATCCTGTGAACCATGGTTTTTTGTCGATCGGGGCGGCCGAAATATCGGGCGCATCGGCGCATGCGCACCGCGCGATGCAGGCCGCATAGCGGACTGGTAATGGTATCCCCGTGGCTCCGGCTGCCTGAGCGTATACCAGCGTTCGAATTCGACCATCGGTCCCCCCCTCGTGTGGTCGACGTGAACACTAACAGGATGCTGAAAAAGTCCATCCTGGACTTGTTTCAGCAGTCGTCGGCATCGCCGACTCGCGCTAAATGCAGCGTTTTCCGCTGCATTTTCGGGCCAGCCGTCCCTGGCTGGCATACCAGGCTGCTTTTTCAGCAGCCTGCTAACAGCTTGCCACGTTGCGATTGCCAGCGCTGTCGCGAATGGAACTTCGTTCCGGGAGAGGACGCTGAAAAAGTCGCTCCTGGACTTTTCTTCAGCTGTCGTCGGCTTCGCCACGTCGCGCCAAATTCGGCGTTTTTCGCTGTATTGGCAGACCCGCCACCCCTGGCTGGCATACCAGGCTGCTTTTTCAGCAGCCTGTTATACCGTTCAGCCGGGCATGGCGTCGTGATTGCACGGATGAATGGTCCTGCTGGTTTGTCGCGTCGTTCCGCTCTGGTGTGTTTGTCTACGCTTCCCGAATCCCGCGTTCAGCCAGCTGTTCGCGCAACTGGGCATGCCGCTTTGACGTAATGGGATACCCCCACACGAGCAGCAGGGCAATGACGTACAGCACCATCGGCCCCGCGGAGTAGAAGATCCTGAGTCCAAGGACTTCATCAGGCCCGTTCGCGCCCTTGGCATCGAAGCCGATCCAGGCCAGCGAGGTGAAGGCCAGGCCCTGGCCCACGGCGGCGATGAACTTCACGGCCAGCGACCAGGCGGCGAAGAACAGGCCCGCGCGATCCTCGCCGCTTTCCACCGCATCCAGATCCACCACGTCAGCCTTCATCGACGAGGGCAAGGCGTTCAGCGCACCGGAGCCGATACCGGATGTGGCCAGTATGAGAACCATCAGCGGGATATCGCCTTCGCCTACCAGCATGTAGCTGACGGTGGCGCACGCCATGAGCGTCATGCCCACCATCCAGGCGCGGTGTTTGTCGATGCGGTGCGCCAGCGCGCCCCAGATCACGACACCCAGAGCAACGGTGGGGAAGTAGACCAGCAGGATCTTCGGCCCCGAGGTGGTGTCATGCACCACGTGCTGCATGAAGAACGGGAACATGGCGCCCTGCAGCACCGGACCGAGGCCCACGATGGTAAAGGCGGCCAGCAGGCGCAGGAAGGCGGCGTTGCGGCTCATCACGCGCAGACCGCGCAGGAAGGGAACATGTGGCCGGTCGAGGATCATGCCGCGGTCAGGGACATGGATTGCGGCAAAGGCGACCAGGGCGGGGATGGTGATGACGGCTATGACGGTGATGGTAGCCAGCACTTCACCGGGCTGCCCGCCGGTACCGAACACCTGCTGGCGAATGGCGGGTATCAGCAGAAAGGCGAACGAGCCGAGCGTCCCCGAGATCGTGCGCCAGGTCGTTATGCGTGTGCGTTCATGGTAGTCCGGCGACAGCTCGGCGCCCCATGCGTAGTAGGGAATGTTGATCATGGAGAAGCCCAGCCAGAACAGTACAAGCCAGCCGGCAAAGTAGACCGCGGACACGTCAGCCGGCGGCATGAAAAGCTTCCAGCAGGCCAGCACGAACACGGGCGCGCCGGCAACCACCCAGGTCTTGCGGCGTCCGAAGGCCAGCCGCGTGCGGTCGGAAAGCATGCCCACCGCGGGATCGATGAGCACGTCCAGCAGACGAGCGAACATCATGATCACGCCGATCTCGGCAAGGTTCACGCCCAGTGAGGCGTAATGGAAACCGAGGAAGAGCGAGGTTGCGCCCATGGCGCCGCCAACCGGAAAGTCGATCAGCGCATAGGCCAGCAGCGTACGTGTGGGCAGGCGACCAGAACCGGTCATGGATGTGGCAACCGGACGCACCGCAGCTTCCGACACGCTTCTCTCCCCTGTAACCCCCGAGCGAAGCGCCCACGATAGCCGAGTCGGTGGCGGTTGTCCGCTGCGCATCAGGTTCCTCGTGAAGTCACTCGCGTCAGCAATGGCCGGGTCCGCCCGTGCTAGCTTGCAACCCCGTCTGCATGGGGCCCCCGGGGTGTGAGTGGGCGTCCATGAAAAAGGAGTAGACAGCCACCC
>JACKNX010000021.1 GCA_024234635.1 Pseudomonadales bacterium
GTTCGTAGCGGATATCGGGCGGTGGTCCTGCCTGCCCGGTGAGCAGCCAGCGCACGGCCGGCAGGTGTTCGCGGCCAAAAAACAGGTCGCCCGCAACGACATAGGTTGGTACGCCATAGATTCCCGCCGGGTGCAGGCGTTCCTGCAGCGCGTCGTGTGCCTGGCGCCCGGCGCCCAGCAGGTAGTCCATGAAACCGGCCGTTGGCACACCGGCGCCTGTCATGGTTGCGACGATTGCAGCCGGATCTTCGATATCGAGTTCCCGCCGCCAGAAGGGCGGGTATACCGCGTTCAGCCATGCCTCCGCGGCTGCCTGCCCATGCTCGCGCGCCCAGAGCAGGCCGATACCGGCCAGTGACGAGTCCCAGATCTTCTGCGTGCCATACAGCGTGATGCCACGCGTGCGCGCGTAGCGCTTGGCGTCGCGGTAGGCGTAGCGCACGGCGTTCCACTGGGCCGGTGAGCGCTGCGATTCCACCACCTTGCCGGTGTTGTCCGTTCGCGCGGAGCCAAGATAGCTCGGAATATTGAGCGTGAGTGGGCGCCAGTCGATGGCGATGCCAAGTTCCCTGCCAAGCGCGATGGTGGGTTCAACGGCCAGGTAGGCGTAAGGGCTCTTCACATCCACGTAGACCGTGAGCGGAGCGTCGGAGCGTAGCGCGTCCTGCATCAGGTTTTCCTTCCGTAGCGACGCTGGTGCGGGAACGAATACAGCACCGGCACCAGGATCAGGGTGATGAAGGTGGCGAAGAACAACCCCCAGCCGATGGCGACCGACATGGGGCTCACCATGGTGTCGTAGCCACCGATGCCATAGGCGGTGGGCAGGACACCGCCAAGCGTGGTCAGGGTGGTAATGAGAATCGGGCGTAGCCGGGACACCACCGCGTCCAGCATCACGTCCACCGCTTCCACGTCCGCAGACGCGTTTCTTGACAGGCGATGGATGGCGTCCGCCATGACAATGGAGGAATTCACGACGACGCCCGCCAGACCGATGGCACCAATCATCGCGAACATTGAGAGCGACAGGCCGTGTATGAAGAAGGCGAGAATCACGCCGGCGACGGCAAACGGAATGACGCTCATCACCAGCAGCGCCTCAGCCAGCGAGCCGAGCAGTATCCAGATCACCATGGCAATGCCGAACACGACGATGATGCCGACCTTGCCGAGCTCACCGGTCGTTTCCTCGGTGGACTCCGCCTCGCCGCCGACAAGGATCTCCACACCATCCAGATGATCGAACCGCGGCAGCAGTTCCCGACGCACCTGACCGGCGAACGCCAGGGCCGTGTGGCCGGAATGCGGGGTGAAGCTGGCGCGCACGGTGGCGGCGCGAAACCCGTCGCGATGATACAGACGACCCATGGCGTGCACCTGGGTGGGTTCGACGACGTCACGCAGACTGGCCAGTTGGCCGTTGGCTGCGCGTATGGGTGTGTCCAGCAGGCTCTGCACGTTGTGACGCGCCCCCTGGTCGAACTGCACGCGGATTTCCGTGGTGTCATCCAGCGCACGGTGTTCCGTTGCCTTCACGCCGAAAAAAGAGGCCTGAACGGTGCGGGTCACGGTTGCCGCCGTCAGCCCGAGCCGCGCGAGCTGTTCGTGGCGGATTGCGAGATCCAGGTGGGGGGTACCTTCGCGCTCGTCGATGTCCACCTGTGTCAGCCCGGGCGTTGCGCGCAGATAGTTGGCAATCTCGTAGGCCACGGAGCGACGCACCGTATCGTCGTTGGCCAGCACGTGCAGGGTTACGGGCTGATCGGTAGGTGGACCAAAATACTCCGACTGGAATCGCACCGTTACCCCGGGCGGCACCTTGAGCTGCTCGCGCAGGATTTCAATCCACTCCTGGTTCGTGTGCGCGCGCTCGAGTTCCCGGAATTCGGCAATCACCAGCGCCTGGTGCTCCGCTTCACCCCGCTCGCGGTCGTCACCGTTGATGTCCTGGTGGCCGATGCGCGCCGTCACTGTCCGTATGTCCGGTTTGCCGAGTTCGAGCACCTGACGTTCGACATCGCGTGCCATCCCTTCGGTGACTTCCATGGGCGTGCCCAGCGGGGCGGTAACCTGCATGAACAGGATGCGTGTGTCGTCCTGGGGGAACAGCACGAAGGGGACCAGCGGACGAACGACGGCGAAGACGAACACCAGCAGGCTGAAACAGCCGGCAATGACCAGCCAGCGATGGCGCAGGCAGAAACGCAGGAAGGTTCGGTAGCGAACTTCCAGCGTGGTCATGAAGGCGCGTTTGCTGTTGTTCGCGTAGCGTGTGAGCAGGGTCATGTGCGACGGCAGTACGACGAAGGATTCGAGCAGCGAAAACAGCAGCACGATCACGACGACAGCGGGAATCTGCCAGACGATCTTGCCCGGCAGCCCGCCAATGGCAAGCATCGGCGCAAAGGCGATCATGGTGGTGAGCGACGCGGCGAATACCGGGCCGATCATCTCCACCGCGCCCTGCACCACAGCGTGGGTAGTGCGGACGCCGCGTTCCATGGTGGCGACGATGTTCTCCGCAACAACGACGGCGTCGTCCACCACCATGCCAAGCACGATGACAAGTCCGTTCAATACCATGATGTTGAGGGTGAGGCCGGACAGCCCCACGACGGCCAGCGCGCCCATGAAGACAATCGGAATACCGGCCAGCACCCAGATGGACGACTGGGTGCCCATGAAGAGGAAGAGCACCGCCGCGACCAGCACCGCGCCCATGAGACCGTTGCTGTACATCACCTGCAGACGATTGGAAATGAAGAACGATCCGTCCTTGACGATACTGTAGGTCACGCCAGGTGAGAGCGGTGTTGCCTCGACAAGGCGCCGCACGTCGTCGACCGCATCGATGGCATCGGCTGTCTCCCGCTTGCGCACCACCAGGGAAACACCGGGTTTGGCGTCGGTGTGCGAGATAAGGCGCGTATCCTCGTAGCCTGACTCGATGCGGGCCACATCACCCACGCGGAGTACCGCCCCGCCGGGCAGTGCCTTGATGACGGTGTTTACCACGTCCTCGGGTTGGCGGTAGCGATTCCATACTTCCACCTTCAGACGGGCGCTCGCTGTTTCCAGGGTATCGCCGGTGCCGCTCACATTGTCGGCACCGATTGCCTGTACGACGTCCAGGATGGTGACGCCGTGCGTGCGCGCGGCTTCGGGGTCCAGCAGCACGCGCACTTCCGGATCCTGTACGCCGACCAGTGCCACACTGGACACGCGGTTCAGACGGCGCAGATTGAGTTCCAGACGCTTGGCGTCGGCGATCACCGCGGCCGTTGGCCCCTCCAGAGCCACTTCCACCACGGGGCGACGGGCCGGATTGAACTGCGTGAGCGTGGGTTTGTCTTCCATCTCGGGCGGGAAGTCGCTGATGCCATCCACCGCATCGCGCAGATCCTGCACGATATCCCGCACCTGATCCGCGGTGAAATCCAGGTACAACTCCACGGTGGTCGTGGAGGCGCTTTCCGACACAGTGGAATAGGTCTTCTTGATGCCGTCCACGGATTCGATCGCCTCCTCGATCGGGATGGTGATCTTGGTCTCCATGTCCTGCGCGGAGGCGCCGGGAAGCGTGGCACGGATATAAATGGTGGGGGAAGCGACGCTGGGAATGAATTCCCGCGGTACCTGACTGATGAACAGGTAGCCCAGGGCGATCGTGATGATCGCCAGGACGTTGACCAGGAGGTGGCGACCGGCAAAGAACGCAACAAATCCGTTCACGCTGGCATCAGCCGCCGTCGACCGTCACGGGCGCGCCATCCCGGAGTGCGAAGTGTCCCTCCGTTACCACCCGGGCGCCGGGTTCCAGGCCCGCGCGGATTTCCACCGCTGACCGTGTGCGCCGGCCGACGGTGACGGCATGGCGTTTTGCCACGTCGCCCTCCAGCACATAGACGATGCTGCCGGCTCCCTCGCGCACGATGGCCTGGGGGGGCACGGTGAGCACAGGTTGTCCCGCGCGCGGCGCAATCACCACGTTCGCCGCCAGTCCGTCGCGCATGGCCATGTCCTCCGGGGGGGTTACCCACAATTCCACCGCATAGGTGCCGGTGCGCGGATCCGCGACGTGGCCGACGCTGGCCAGATCGCCGGTCAGCGTACGACCGGCGAACGTGTCGAAGACCACCTCGCCGTGGGTCTGCCCGTCGATGCGCGCCGCCTCATCAGCGGTGACGCCGCCGAGGACCCGTACCCGGGTGAAGTCCGCCATGTGGACGACAGGTGTGCCAGGTGCCAGGTAGTCCCCGACGTGCACCATCACCTGCGTGACAAGCCCGTCGAAGGGCGCGCGGATATCGGTGTCGCGGCGTGCGCGTTCGCGTTCCGCCACCAGTGCCTGTGCCGCCGCGACGTTGGCGCGCTGGCGCTCCAGGCCGAATTTCAGATCGTCCAGGCGATCCTGGCTGATGGCGGCCTTGCGGAACAGCTCTTCGCCGCGGCGCAGATCGTGCTCCGCTTTCTTCAGATCCACGTCCCGGGCGCGCAGTTCCTGGCGAGCCTGCCGCAAGGCAAGGTCCGCGCGCGCGGGATCGATGGCGATCAGCCGCTCGCCCTGTTTCAGCCGGCGACCGGGTTCGGCATCCCTGGCGACGACGCGGCCGGCAGTCTCGGCCGCGATGGTGGCGCGCTGCCAGGGCGACACGGTGGCGGCAATGTCCACCGGAGTATCCAGCACCATCGGCGTGGCGGCCTGAATGCGCACCCTCACCGCGCTGGAGAGCGCGTTCGCGGGTGCGCCGGAGACGGGCGCGCCGATGCAAACCCCCGTGACGCACAGCAACGTGGCAATCGGATTGCGAAACATGCGTAGGTTCATAGCCGCCTTTGAAATGTTCTCAGCCCAGTACATCGGACGCCAGGTTCCGGGTCGCGAGGTACTGGTTATCAGCGACCGGGAACATGACGGAACCATGACAGAACGGTCAACAAACGTCATCCGCACGTCGCATTTTCTAACTATAAATCGAACGGCGCGACAACGATGCGCAGCAAACGGGACGACGGACAGGAGGCAATCCCAGGTGATGGAATTGAGAAGCGTTGTGGCATACGCCGCGATGGTATTGGCGCTCGCTGCCTGCAGTGGCGATGACGGAAACGATGGAGCAACAGGTGCGAACGGTGCCACGGGAGCAACAGGCGTCAGCGGGCTCAACAGTCTGACCCGGCAGACACCGCTGGCGGCCGGCAGTGCAAGGTGTACCGCAGGCGGGGTTCTGATCGAGAGCGGCCTGGACAGTAACCGCAGCGGTACGCTGGACGACAGTGAAGTTACCGCCAGTGATGCGGTTTGCGACGCCAGCGCCGAAAAACACTTTGTCCGGGTTGCAACGTTTGCTGCCTGTGAACAGCTCGATGCAGCGTGTGATACCGATCAGGAAACGGCGGCGGAAATCGTCAGTGTTACGCCGGATGGCCTGACGGCGATCTATACCGATGCGGCGTCGGCGCAGATCGGCTTCGTCGACATCTCGAACCCCGTTGCGCCTGCTGCGCTGGGGGTTCTCGCCACGGGTGGTGAGCCAACTTCGGTGGCAACGGTGGGGGCATTGGCGCTGGTCGCGGTGGACACGTCGCCGGACTTCGTCAATCCCGCCGGGAATCTTCTGGTGGTCGACGTTGCCACGCAGACCATCGTGCGCACGATCGACCTCGGCGGTCAGCCCGACTCGGTAGCGGTAAGCCCCGATGGCCGGTACGCGGCCGTAGCGATCGAAAACCAGCGGGATGAGGATCTCGGCAATGGCGCGCCGGAGCAGCTGCCGAGCGGTTTCCTCGTGGTGCTCGATCTCGCCGGCGCGCCCGCGGCGTGGACGCTGACGAATGTGGCGATGAACTTCCCCGGCATGCTCTATCCGAATGACGCGGAGCCGGAATTCGTGGATATCAACGCCAACAACGTTGCGGTCGTGACGCTGCAGGAAAACAACCACATTGCGCTTGTCGACCTGGCCACCGCCACGGTGCTGGACGACTTCTCCGCAGGCACCGTTGACCTGACCGGCATTGATATCACGGACGAGCGACCGAATCGCATCGACCAGACCGCCGATCAGGCTGGACGGCTGCGTGAACCCGACGGCGTTGCCTGGTTGACAACTGAGCTGCTTGTGACCGCGGACGAGGGCGACCTGGACGGCGGCAGTCGCGGCATCACGGTGTTCAGCACCAATGGCAACGTCGTGTTCAACAGCGGTAATACGCTCGATCGGGAAGCGGCGCGCATCGGCCACTACCCCGACAAGCGTTCCGATGCCAAGGGCAATGAGTCGGAAAATGTGGAAGTCGCGACCTTTGGCAACGACCGACTTCTGTTCGTCAACGCCGAACGGTCCAGTGTCACGTTCGTCTACGACGTCAACGATCCCGCGGCGCCGGTGTTCCTGAACACGCTGCCGACGCTGTTGGCACCCGAAGGCGCAGTGGCGGTGCCGGCGCGCAATCTCCTTCTGGTCGCCAGCGAGAACGACGACCGTGGCGGGCCGTTCCGCGGTGGTCTTTCCATCTATCGCTATGCCACGCAGGACGCTGCCTATCCCACGATCCGGTCCGCGGATCGCCCGGATGGCTCTCCTATTCCCTGGGCAGCATTGTCCGGTCTGGCCGCTGATCCGGCCGCGTCGGATACGCTGTACTCCATCGAAGACAGCTTCTTTGCCGGCAATCGCATATTCCGGATTGACGTGAGCACGCGTCCGGCCACCCTGGCGGAGGAGATCCGACTGGTGGACAGCGGCGATGTCTTCGCGGCTTTTCCCGCGGTTTCTCTGGCGGATGCGAGTGTGCCGGCGGATGGTGCAACCCGCGCTGGCGTGTTCGATGAGGCGGATCTCGACGCCCTGATCAATGGCGACAAGACGGTCAATATCGATCCTGAAGGCATTGCCGTGGCTTCCGGTGGTGGCTTCTGGGTGGCCTCCGAAGGCACTGGTTCGGTTGCCGCGGCGGAAGCGGGCAGACCGATTAACAGTCGCAACTTCCTGTTCAGAGTCACGGCCCAGGGGGTCATCGAATCGGTCGTTACGCTGCCGGATGCCGTCAACGATGCCCAGTTCCGCTTCGGATTCGAAGGTGTCGCCGAGTACGACAACCGGGTCTACGTTGCCTTCCAGCGTCCGTGGACGCAGCTGGGCGATGCGCCGGGTACCGTGCGCATCGGCGTTTATGATCCGGCCGCGGAGAGCTGGAGCTTCCTGCTGTATCCGCTGGATTCGGCCACGTCGCCGAACGGTGGCTGGGTGGGACTCTCCGACATCACCTCCCTCGGTGGCGGCGAGTTCATGGTGATCGAGCGTGACAACCAGTTCGGCCCTGATGCCCGTATCAAGCGCCTGTACACGTTTGACGTTACGGGCGTTGCCGCGGGCGGTACGGTCACGAAAACGCTGCTCCGCGATCTGCTTGCCGGCGGTGATCTCACCGCGGCTGGCGGCCTGGCGCCCGAAAAGATCGAGGGCGCGGCGGTCACGCTGCGTGGTGACGTCTACATCGTGAACGACAACGATGGGGTCGATGACAACAGTGGCGAAACACAGCTCATCAATCTGGGCCGCGTGCTTCCCTGACCATAGGCCGCCGGTGGCGTAGCGCCCGATCCGCGGCGGTCTGTTGGACGATCCGGCGTCGCGACTTGCGGCGCCGGATTTTTTTTTGTTTCCCGCGCGGTATTCTCCCGGGTCCGACGCTGGTGGATGGGAGACGCGCTTGAACGATGACGACCTGCTGTTTTCCGGTTTGAAGGTGCTGGATGTGGGCACCTGGATCGCCGCACCGGTGGCAACCACCATGCTGGCGGACTATGGCGCCAATGTGATCAAGATCGAACAACCCGGCGTCGGTGACGGCTATCGGCAGTATGCGCTGGTACCGGGCACGCCCAAGTGTGAGGTCAACTACTGCTGGGTCATGGACGCGCGCAACAAGCGCTCGCTCAACCTCGACCTGAAGAGCGAGGACGGCATGGCCATCCTGCACCAGCTCATCGACGACTGTGACATCTACGTCACCAACCAGCCGCTGGCGCTGCGCCGCCGGCTGGGGCTGATGTACGAGGACATCGCCGCGCGGAATCCGCGCGCCATCTACGCCTCGCTCACGGCGTATGGTGAAAAGGGGCCGGAGCGCGACCGGGAAGGCTTTGACCTGGTCGCCTGGTGGTCGCGCTCGGGGCTCATGGATCAGCTCCGCGAGCCCGGCGCCGGTCCGACGCCCGCATTGCCGGGGCAGGGCGACCACCCCACGGCGGTGGCGATGTACGCCAGCATCGTCACCGCGCTGCTGCGCCGGCAGCGCACCGGCAAGGGCTCACACGTGCATACTTCGCTGCTGGCCAACGGTTTGTGGTCCAACGCCTGCCTGGCACAGGCCCAGTTGCTGGGCGCCGACTTCACGCCCTGGAAGCATCCCGTCAGGGCCGGTTTCCAGCGGCACATGTACGAGTGTGCCGACGGCCGCCACCTGCAGTTCAGCATGGTGCGTACCGTGGAAGATTTCGATGCCTGCCTGGTTGTCCTGGAGGCCGTGGAACTGCTGGCGGACGAACGGTTCGGCACGCCGGAGGATCGCTTCGCCAACGGCGTGGCGTTCATCGAAGCGCTCATTCCCTATGTACGCAGGCGCACGGCATCGGAATGGATGTCGTTGTTTCGCGAGGCAGAGCTGCCGGTGGCGCTGGTGGCGAAGCTGGAAGATCTGGCCACGGATCCGCAGATCCTCGCCAACGCCATGGTGCTCACACCGCCACCGGAGTTCGGCCAAGGGCCGATCGTGGATCATCCGGTCAACGTCGAAGGGCTGCGGCGGGTTGACTTGTCGCCCGCGCCGACGCCCGGGCAGCACAGCCGGGAAGTCCTGCGGGAGATGGGTTACGACGATGACCGCATTGACGCACTGGCGCGGCACGGCGTGATCTGAGCGTTGGCGGGCTGCTGAAAAATCCGTCCAGCAGGGGTTTCAGCAACCTCTCATGGAACGAAGTTCCATGCACGACAGCGCGGGCAGTCGCAACGTGGCCAGCTGCCAGGCGCCTGGTGTCGTTGTCCCGTCACCAGAGCTGGGTGAGCGGCAGCGCGGTGGACGACTTGATGCGTTCCATCGCAAAGGACGACGACACGTCGCTGAGTGGCGCCGTGGCGATGAGCTTCTTGTACACGCGGTCGTAGTCCTGGATATCGCGCACCATGACCTTGAGCAGGTAGTCGGTTTCGCCGCTCAGCCGGTAGAACTCGACAACTTCCGGCAGTTCACTGACCCCCTGTGCAAATTTCCTCAGCCATTCCTCGGAGTGGCTGCCGGCCTTGATGGACACGAACACCGTGACGCCGAGCCCAAGTTTCTCGGCGGAAAGGAGCGCCACGCGCTTGCGGATGATTCCGGACTCCTCCAGTTGCTTCACGCGACGCCAGCAGGCGTTTGCGGACAAGTTGACCTTCTCCGCCAACTCGGCGTTGGACAGGCCTGCGTCGTCCTGCAGAAGGGAGAGAATCTGGCGGTCGATGCGATCGAGTTTCACGCGCATTTCCTTGCTAACCGGGTGGATTCTCCCATGGGTGGACGGCCGCTTCACGCCGGTCTCGCAGGCTTTCTCACTTCCACGCTTGACAGCGTTTCGGCTCGGCCCTAAATAGGCGGCCAGCAGAGTCCGGGCAATGCCGCAAGTTCGCGGTATACGGACGACAGGGAACAGGAGCGGATTTTGGCGCGCGCAAAAAAGAAAGCGCCTGCGGCGGGGCAGAGCACGCGTTCGGCGAAGGAGCGGCCGGTCGAGGATGAAATCGACGACGACGGCGAAGGCCTCGAACTGCCGGACGACAGTCTGGATACTACCGCCGAGGTGGAAGCGGAAGTCGAGGAAACGGTAGCCGATGAAGAAGAGGAGGCCGGGGACGATGAGTCGGACGTCGATGCCTTCATCGACGAAGGCGACGATGAAGCCCCCGACCTGGAAGAAGTCCTGGGCAAGGAGGACAACGTCCGCAACCTGGCCATCCGTCGCGAAATCGAGCGCAAACTCGAAGAGCGGCGACTGCGGCGCGCGCTGGACGACCTGCTGGACGACTGACGAACCGGCAGAAGGCGGGCCGAGGCCCGCCTGCGCTGCTGGTGTCTCCCCATGACCCTCGTGGGGCGCTGAGTCTTCATGCATACACCGACACCACCCGTCAGGGATCTCGTGCTACTGGGCGGCGGACATGCCCACGTCCAGGTACTGCGGCGGCTGGTTGACAAGCCTTTGCACGGTGTCCGGGTAACCGTCGTCTCGCGTGAGGTGGCATCGCCGTACTCCGGCATGCTGCCCGGGCACGTTGCCGGTTTCTATACGGATCAGGATCTGCTCATCGATCTCCTGCCGCTGGCCAGGCAGGCCGGCGCCCGCCTGCTTCTGGCAACCGTTGACGGTATCGACCTCGGCGCGCGACAGGTGCGCCTCGCCGGGCATCCTCCGCTGCGCTTCGACTGGCTGTCCCTCAATACGGGCGCGTTGCCCCGTCCGATGGGCGCGGGCGTGAGCGTCAAACCCATCGACCGGTTTCTGCCGGCGTGGTCGCGGGCGCGCGATACGCTCAAACAGGGAGCCAGCGTCGCGGTGGTGGGCGGCGGTGCAGCGGGGGTCGAACTGGTGCTGGCGATCCATAGGGCCCGACCTGACCTTGTTCTGTCGCTGGTCGCGCGTCGCTGGATGCCGGATTTTCCCGCGGGCGCCGCGCGTCGCCTGCGCAGCCGTGTCGAGTCGGTCGGCGTGGCGGTGCGTGAAGGCCTGGAGGTCACCGACTTCGTGGACGGTCGCCTGCGGTATGTCTCTGGCGACAGCCTTGCCGTGGACGAGGTGTTCTGGGTGACCGATGTACAGGCGCCGACGTGGCTGGCAGCCAGCGGCCTCGACGCTGATCCCCGCGGTTTTGTCCGAGTGGACCCGACGCTGCGATCGGTATCGCACCCCGAGGTGTTTGCCGTGGGGGACGTGGCGTGCCTGGTGGGTCAGGAGCGCCCGAAAGCGGGCGTGTACGCCGTGCGCGCGGGACCGGTGCTGAGCCACAACCTGCGTGCCGTTGCGATGGCTCTGCCGCTCCGCCGGTACCGGCCGCAGCAGGATTTCCTGCGGCTGGTCGGCACCAGCGATGGGTCGGCGGTTGCCAGCAAGTGGGGGCTGTCGTGGTCGGGTGCTGCGATGTGGCGCTGGAAAGACCGGATCGATCGGCGTTTCATGGCGATGTTCCGCATGCCGCCGATGCCGTCAGCCGCACCCGCATCGCTGCCTGCCGCGCTGCGGGCCGACGCCCCGGAGCCCATGCGCTGCGGCGGCTGCGGCGCCAAGCTGGGTGCGGATCTGCTTGCCCGCGTGCTTCGGCAACTGCCGATCCGGCCCCGGGACGACGTGCTGCTGGGCATCGGCGACGACGCCGCGGAAGTGCGCACGGGGGATAGCGTGCTGGTGACCACCGATGGCCTGCGGGCGATGGTGGACGATCCTTATCTGTTCGGGCGCCTCGTCACGCATCACAACCTGAACGACCTGTTTGCCATGGGCGCGGTGCCGACCAGTGCCGTGGCGCTGGCGACAGTGCCGCTCATGGCGCAGCCGTTGATGGAAGCGGAACTCCTGGCGCTGCTGCGCGGTGTTGTCGATGTACTGGAAGCGCACGACGTGCCCCTGGTCGGCGGCCATTCCGCGGAGGGCGCCGAACTGTTTCTCGGACTCACCCTCACCGGTCGCCGCGGCGCGGTGTTGCTGCGCAAGTCCGGACTCGTTCCCGGCCAGCACCTCATCACAACCAAACCGCTTGGTACCGGCGTGGTGCTGGCGGCGGCCATGCGCGGCCTGCCCGTTGGCGCGCCGCTGGCCTCGGCGCTGGCCAGCATGGATACCAGCAATGCCCGTGCCGTGGCGATTCTCATCGCACACGGCGCGCGGGCGGCGACGGATGTCACCGGTTTCGGCCTGCTCGGCCATCTGGCGGAAATGTTGCGGGCGAGTGGAACGGGGGCGACGCTGCGTGCGGCCTCGATACCACTGCTGGACGGCGCGCGGGCGTTGTTCGAGTCCGGTATTCGCAGCTCCCTGCAGCCCAACAACGAACAGGCGCTTGCCGATTTTGTGGTGGCACCTGGCGTGGAGGCTGGCCTTCTGTGCGATCCGCAGACGGCGGGTGGTCTGCTGGCGGGCATTCCCGCCGAGCGGTCGGCGGCGTGTCTTGCCGCCCTGCGGGCAGCCGGCTACGCCGGAGCAGCGATCATTGGCGACGTCACCCCGGACACATGGCGGCTGAACTGACCATCCTCGTGGTGACGGACCGGCTCTGCTCCTGGTGCCGGGGCATGGCGCCGGGCATCGCGAGCGCCCGCGAGCGTTGGCACGCTGCTGAAAAGGCAGCCTGCCAACTTATCAAGCGGACCACCAGCGCGCGGTTATCTGGATGCGCCGACGTTCGCGGCGCTGGTGGAGGACGACTTGCGCGTGGCAGACGCCTGATGGCCGGCTACGCCACGCCTGATCAGAAGAAGCTGGCGATGGTTGGTCGGAAACGGTCCATATCCACCAGGAACGAGTCGTGTCCCTGCATCGAGTCAAGACGCGCGAAGCGCACGTCCTTCACGAAGGCCTTTAACCCCTGAGCCAGCTCCTCCTGCTGATGGATGGGGAACAGGAAGTCGGTTTCCACGCCGATGACCATGGCACGTTGCAGACGCACGCGTTCGAGCGCCTGTTTCAGACTGCCACCGTGATCGGACGCGTCGAACAGGTCCATGGCGCGCGACAGGTAGAGGTAGCAGTTGGCGTCGAAGCTGCCGATGAACTTGCGCGCGTGCGCCTCCAGGTACGACTCGATCTCGAAGTCGATACCGAACGGGTGGTGCGCTGGCGGTTCGTCGGTGGTCCGTTCCCGGCCGAAACGGGTTTCCCATTCCTCGGCGGAGCGGTAGGTGATCATGCCGAGCTTGCGGGCGAGCCGCATGCCGGTGGCGGGTCCCGGCCCGGGAATATGGTAGTCGCCGTTTTTCCACTCGGGATCGCGGCGGATCATTTCCCGCTGCAGGCTGCGCAGGGCGATGGAGAAGGGCAGGCTGCGGGCGGCGGCGGAAATGGAAACCAGCCCGGCCGTGCGGTGCGGATGCAGCATGGCAAAGGCCAGCGCCGTCATGCCGCCCATGGAAGCGCCGAGCACCGTGTACAGACGTTCGATGCCGAGGTGGTCCAGCAGGCGCGCGCCAGCGTTGGCGATGTCTTCCAGCGACAGCACGGGAAAGCGCAGGCGATAGATCGAGCCCGTGGCCGGTTCCATGGATGCCGGCCCCGTGGAGCCGAAACAACTGCCCAGTGAATTCACGCACACGACAAAATATCTGTTGGTGTCGATCGGTTTGTCAGGCCCGACCATGTCCTCCCACCAGCCGCTGGCAGGGTCCGCCGCGCTGGAGGCCACATGCGCGGATGGTGACAGGCCGGTAAAGACAAGCACGGCATTGTCCGCCGCCGCGTTGAGTTCACCCAGCACTTCATAGGCGATGGTCGGTGAATGCAGTTCTCCCCGGCGCATGACAAACCGGCCGTCGATGACAAACGTGCGTCGGGCGCTGGAGGGTACATCAGCCATGCGTGCGGCTTGCTCCGGATTCGGGAGGCGGGACGTTAGCAGAAAGCTCGGCCGTCGTCGTGCGGGGCCGTTCCCGTCGCTAACAAGCCCGGTCCACCGGCTACTCGCCCCGAAACCGGGGTTCGCGTTTCTCGGCGAACGCCCGTACCGCCTCGCGATGGTCCGCGGTGCTGCGCGCCTTGAGCAGCCGGTCCGCTTCGCGGTCGATTGCGGTGAGGTGGTCGATACCGAGTGCCTCATCGAGATTGTCTTTCATATAGGCCATGGCCACGCGTGGTCCCCCCGCAAGCCGCGCGGCCAGGGCAAATGCCACCTCTGGCAGGTCTTCGAATGCCGCGACCTCGTTTATCAGACCGATGCCAAGGGCCTGCGCGGCGGTAACACGTTCCCCCGTGAGCAGCAGTTGCCGGGCGCGACCGGGACCGACGATCCGTGACAGCAGCCAGGCGATGCCGTAGTCGCCACTCAGTCCGATGCGGGCGTAGGCGGTGCTGAGAAAGGCGGTATCGGCGGCGACGCGCAGGTCACAGCACAGGGCGATGGCCATGCCCGCGCCGGCCGCGGGGCCGGGAAGCGCGGCGACGGTGGGTTTGCGCAGGGCGGTGAGTTCTCCGGCGATTTCCCGGTGCCGGGCGCGCATCTGCCGGAACTGGCTTTCCAGCGATGGCGGTGGCGCGTCCGCGGTGCGGTTGCCCATGGCTTTCACGTCCGCGCCGGAGCAGAACGCCGTGCCTGCGCCTGTCAGGAGCAGGGCGCCCACGTCGCTATCCTCCCGCACCCAGGCGATGGCCTGGCGCAGGGCGCCACTCAGTTCGTCCGTGAGTGCGTTGCGCGCCTCCGGACGGTTGAGCGTAACCACCGCCACACCCTCGCGCAGGTCGGTGGTGAGCTGAGGGGTTGGGCTGACAAATAGCGGCATCGGGATCTCCTCGGCGTTTGGTTGGGTGCCGGAGCGGCGGACGCACTCGAAACGGGTCGTGCCCGGGTCGGTGCGGACAGGTGGACGGTAACGCAGGCGTTCGCCGGATCCATCCGGACCGGGGACGTCGTGGTCCGATCGGACCCCACCACGCAGGCGGGCAGAGCATACCGCGCCTGGTGGGCGGTACCAGCCACACCGCGCCCGGCGCTTGTGTTCCCGCCGGGCCATTCGTAATCTTGGCGAAAACCGGCAGAGCTGACGGATTTTGCGGGTCGCCCTGGTGAGAGGGGGTGTAGTGATCCGGTGCCGTACCACACTGCCGGGGCATCCACGGGCAACAGGAGAGAGACATGGCGGAAGCGGTGCAAAACGGCGTGCGTACGATGGACGATGCCTTCGGCAAGATGCTGGAAGCGGATTCCAATGCGCAATACGTTACCGATGCGATGCGGCGCAACCAGCCGCTACCCCCGGGGCCGGCGCTGGTACCGGTGCGACGCTACATTTCCCGTGAGGCGCACGAACTGGAAAAGAAGTATCTGTGGACACGTGTGTGGCAGATGGCCGCTCACGAAGACGACTTTCCAAACGTCGGTGACGTGGTGCCTTACGACATCGCAACCATGTCGTTCATCATCGTGCGCAGCGGCGAGGACGAGTACAAGGCGTTCTACAACGCCTGTCTGCATCGCGGTCGCAAGCTGCGTGAGGAACCCGCGCGGGCGCTGGATGAACTGCGCTGCGCCTTTCACGGCTGGGCCTGGAATCTGGACGGCAGCCTCAAGCAGGTACCGTGTGCGTACGATTTCGCCGGCATGCGCCGTGATGAGGAACGTCTGCCCGAGGTGAAGGTCGGGCGCTGGGGGCGGTTCATTTTCATCAACCCCGATCCCTACGCCGAGCCACTGGAAAACTGGCTGGGTGATATCGGCAGCCAGTTTGAAATCCTGCCGTACGACCGGCGTTACAAGCTGGCGCACGTGGCCAAGGTGATCAGGGCCAACTGGAAAGTGGTGCAGGAAGCGTTCATGGAGTCGTATCACGTGCTCATGACACATCCGCAGATTCTCACGGGTGGCGCGCACGACCTGTGCACCAAGTACGATGCGTTCGGCAACTATTCACGGGCCATCCGTTGTGGTGCGCTGGAAACGGAAGGCATGCCGGACTGGGACGCCGTGCCGGACATGGACGGCAACACGGCCCTGCGGCATCCGCTCAACGGCTGGATCTACGAGAAGATCGGTGAGGATCGGGTGCGCGTGAAGACGCCGAAGGGCCGGGAAGGCATCTTCACCGCGGCGGCAAAGTGGATCGAGGGAGAACTCACGGATGCCAACCCCCACCTGTGTCTGTGGGTGGGCGGTCATCAGTTGCCGGCCAATGCGGCCAAGGCGCGGGTGCGTGACATGAATGTGCCCAAGGCTATTCGCGACAAGTTCGGACCCGACACGCCGATGCGTACGATGCAGGCGGAGATGATGCGGAGTGTCCTGCGCGACGTGGTGCCGAGCGTGGCTGACAGGATTCCGGACGTGGAGCTGCATTCCTCCATCTTTCTGACGCTGTTTCCCAACTGGCATCCCTGGGGCTCGTTCAACCAGATCAATTACCGGTTCCGCCCCAACGGCGACAACCATGAAGAGTGCATCATGGAGTGCATGTTCCTGGCGCCGATTCCGGAGAGCGGCGAGTACCATCCCGTACGCGAAGTGCATTGGCTTCGCGAGGACCAGGACTGGACCGACGCGCCGGAACTCGGCACGCTGACCCGCATCTTCAATCAGGACGTGCGCAATCTGCCGTTCGTCTACGCGGGCATGAAGGCAACCGCACGGGAGTACCTGCGTCTGGGAGACTACAACGAGCTGAAACTTCGCCACTTCCATCAGCTTTACACCCACTGGGTGGAAGACGCCGCGGCTGCGGATGGTTGGAGCGCGTGACAGCGTGAGCACACAGCAGGCGAAGGTACCCATGAGCGAAGCAGTTTCCATCAGTGACGAGGTCCTCGAACTCACTGCCGACGGGCCTCGTCTGATCGGTGCGCGGTGCGAGGACTGCG
The DNA here is from genome assembly GCA_024234635.1 of Pseudomonadales bacterium. Lineage (GTDB taxonomy): Bacteria > Pseudomonadota > Gammaproteobacteria > Pseudomonadales > Azotimanducaceae > SYFY01. Next base: position 16,595 of record JACKNX010000021.1, read on the forward strand.
GCAACTACGTGTTTCCGGCGCAGTCCGGCTGTTCCCGCTGCACGGGCAGCCGTATGCAACGGGTTGTGCTGGGTACGCAAGGCACCTTGTGGGCCTGGACCATCCAGGGGTTTCCGCCGAAGTCACCCCCCTATCTGGGCGATACGGCCCGGGAGACTTTCAAACCGTATGGCGTGGGCTACGTGACCATACCCGGCGAGTTGAAAGTGGAGGGGCGCCTCACGGAAGCCGACCCCAAGCGCCTCAAAGAAGGCATGCGGATGCGGCTTGTCACCGTGCCGCTGCGTAAAGACGACAATGGACGTGACATCGTCACGTTCGCCTTTGAACCCGTGGAAGGAGAATCCCCATGACGGACGTGGCCATCGTCGGCATCGGCATGCATCCCTTTGGACGCCACGAGGGCGTGTCCGGCATGGAGCAGGGCGCCATCGCGGTGCGCCGTGCCTGCGAGGACGCGGGCATCACCTGGAAGGACATCCAGTTTGCCTTTGGCGGCAGCCGCGAGGCGGGCGACCCGGATCGCATGGTGTCGATGCTCGGCCTGACCGGCATCCAGTTCATCAATGTCTCCAACGGTTGCGCCACCGGCGGTTCGGCGCTGTTCTCGGCGTTCAACGCCATCCGCTCCGGGGCGTTCGATATCGGTATCGCCATTGGTTTCGACAAGCATCCGCGGGGCGCTTTCACGCCGCGCACGCAGACCGGGACGGGTGTCGACTGGTACGGCAGCAGCGGGCTTGCGCTCACCACGCAGTTCTTCGGCATGAAGATCAACCATTACATGCAGCAGTACGGTATTTCCCATCGTTCACTGGCGCGGGTGGCTGCCAAGGCGTTCCGCAATGGCGCCAACAACCCCATGGCGTGGCGTCGGAACGCGCTTTCCGAAGACGAGATCCTGCAGAGCCAGATGCTGTCCTATCCGCTCACACAGTACATGTTCTGCAACCCGGGCGAAGGTGGCGTGGCTCTGGTGATGTGTCGCGCGGACATCGCGCACAAGTACTCCAGCCGGCCGATCTTCCTGCGCACGTCCGTGGTGCGCTCGCGCCGCTTCGGCAGCTTCGAAGTCACGGCGCCCCATCTGGCGCTCGAGCATGGCGACGGTCCCACCATCGACGCCTCCAAGGCTGCGTTCGAGCAGGCGGGCGTCGGCCCGCAGGACATCGATGTGGCGCAGCTGCAGGACACGGAAAGTGGCGCGGAGATCATGCACATGGCGGAAAACGGCTTCTGCGAACACGGTGAGCAGGAGCACATGCTGGCGCGTGGCGATACCGAAATCGGCGGTCGGCTGCCGGTGAACACGGACGGCGGTTGTCTCGCCAATGGTGAGCCGATTGGTGCCTCGGGTCTGCGGCAGGTGTACGAGAATGTGCTGCAGCTTCGCGGTGCGGCCGGTGTGCGCCAGGTGCCGAACGATCCGAAGGTGGCCTACACGCATGTCTACGGCGCGCCGGGAATATCCGGGGTGACCATCCTGTCACGCTGAACCCGGCCGATCACGGCAGCCGGGCATCATCGCCGGCTGCCGTCTGGGGCGATCCCCTGTCCGGCGAAGACGCCATCGCGCCACGCGCCCCGGCCGTTGACGCCTGACCGGCCCGTACCGAAACTGCGCCAGTCCTCAAACAACGGGAGCGAGCGATGATCTGGACCCCACTGGCACTCATGGTGGCGCTGATCGTCTATATGTTCTTTGGCATCCAGGTCGGCATGGCCCGCGGCCGCTACGGGGTCAAGGCGCCGGCCGTGAGCGGTCATCCGGAATTCGAACGCTATTTCCGCGTGCAGATGAACACGCTGGAACAGCTCATGGTGATCGTGCCCTCGTCCGTGGCCTTCGCCTATTTTGTGGGCGACATGTGGGCGGCCATTGCCGTCACGGTATTCATCGTCGGCCGTCTGGTGTACTTCCGCAGCTATATCGCCGATCCGGACTCCCGCGGGGCGGGTTTCGGGCTGTCGGCGCTGCCCGGCATGGTGATGCTGATCGGCACCATCATCGCTATCGTCCTGCGTCTGCTCAGCTGAGCGCGAACCGTGGCCGGTGCCCTCGATGGGTTGCGGGTGATCGAACTGTCCATTGCCGTGCAGGGGCCCGCCGCGGGCGTGTACCTGGCGGACATGGGGGCTGAAGTGATCAAGGTGGAGCCACCACTGGGTGATCCGAGCCGCTATGGTCGCGGCGTGGACAATGCCACCCCCGTCGGTACGCCGGGTCCGCAGTTCGTTGCCTGCAACCGCGGCAAGCGGTCCGTGTGCATGGATCTGGCGACGCCGGAAGGCAACCGAGCCATGCACGCGCTGTTGTCGGCGGGCGACGTCTTTCTGTCGAACTATCGCGCCCCGGCGCTGAAGAAGCTCGGGCTCGACTACGACACGCTGGCCGCACGCTACCCGCGGCTGGTGCATGCCACCGTCAACGGCTTCGGGCCACTCGGCCCGGACGCGGAACGCGCCATGCTCGACGGCGCCGCCGTCGCCCGCGGCGGGCTTGCGGGCATGACGGGTTACGACGACCGCCCGCCGGTGTTGCCCGCGGCGACGGTGGGAGACCACGCCGGTGCCATGCAACTGGCCATGGGAATCGTCACCGCGCTGTTCGCGCGTGAGCGCAACGGACGCGGTCAGCAGGTGTGCACCAGTGCCCTGGGGGCCCAGCTCTGGCTGCAGCAGTGGGAACTCACGCACGTCAGCATGACCGGCGCACGTCTGCCGCCCGCGGGCAGTCATCATCCGAACATTCGCGGACCCTATGGCATCTACCGCACGGCGGATGGTGGCGCCATCATGATCGCGCAGACGATGGCGGCCCCAGCCTGGGACGCGTTCTGCGTTTTTGCGGACCTGCCGGAGCTGGCCTTCGATGCACGCTGGAATACCCCGGGTGGACGCCTGGGGGAAGGCAATACCGCGGAGGACTCCGCCTATGTTCGTGAATGTCTGACGACCGCGTTCGCCCGGCATACCACCGCGGCGTGGGAAGCGTTTCTGCGCTCGCAGCCCGAGATCATCTTCGAACGAGTGCGGCGGTGGGAAGACGTGTTCGACGACCCGCAGAATCATGCCAATGGTTATCTTGCCGAGGTCCCCGTCGCCGGTGTGGGCAATGTGCGCCTCGTCGGCAATCTGGTGCACCTGTCCGCGACGCCGGGGAGAGTGGCGGGCGGTCCGCCGGACCTTGGCGAGGGAAATCAGGCGGTGCTGTCCGCTGCCGGCCTTTCCGCGGTCGAAATCGATGCCCTGACCTCGCACGCCACCAGCCGGCGCGAAGCCATTCTTGCGGCGCTCCTCCCCGGCAGTGATTGACGTAACCGGTCTCCCTCCCGCGCCGGGGGGCACCGAGGCTGCGCCTGACGGCTCCACGGTGACGCCGCTCCTGCGTGCGGCCGGCGGCAGCGTCGCACGCTTCGACTTTGCTCCGGATAGTGTCAGTCTGGCGGTTGTACATGCCGCGCTGGACGAGATCTGGGTGGTGCTTTCCGGCGCGGGCGAAATCTGGCGCGCGCGGTCGGCGGCGAGCGGTTCGACGCCGCTGACGGCGGGGGGCGTCATCGCTCTTCCAGCCGGAACCCGGTTCCAGGTCCGCACCGGAGAGACGCCACTGCGCATTCTGGGTGTGACGTTGCCGCCCTGGTCGGGGCCGCAGGATGCTGCGGTTGTGTCCGGCCCCTGGCAGCCGACACTCGGCCAGGACTCGCTGGCCTGACAAGATGGACCAGGTATTGTGGGCGTGCCGGTAACCGGCACAATGTGAACGCTGATTGATGGAGGGTGACTCCCGATGATGAAAAAAACGCTACTGGCGACACTGCTCGCCGCCGCCACGCCGCTGGTGATCGCGGACGTGACCGTGGAGAGCATCACGCGCACGGAAGGCTCCGGTCTGATGTCAATGGCAAATATGTCCGTGGTCAGCAGGACCATCGTTTCCGGGCAGCGCTCGCGCACGGACAGCGAGCTCAAGATGGATTCGCGCATGATGAAGATGCTTGCCCGCGGCGGCCCGACGGCGGAGATCGTGCGTCTGGACGACGGTGTGGTGGTATCTCTCGATCTCAAGAAACAACGCTACACGCAGCAGTCGCTGGCGGAGCGACGCGAAGAAATGCAGAAAGCCATGGCTGACGCCCAGAAGGCCCAGAAATCCCAGCAATCCACGGGGACGGGTGTGAACGAGGAACAGTGTCAGTGGTCCGAGCCCGTAACGAAGGTGAACAAAAGCGGCGAAACGGCCCGGCTGGCCGGCTTCGATACCCGGCGCACGTCGGTGACCGCCAGTCAGTCCTGCGCCGATCCGAAGTCCGGTTCCGTCTGCGAATTTGCATTGACGGTGGACCAGTGGGTAGCGCCCAGCGTGAAGGGCAGTCAGGAAATCATGGCGTTCCAGCGTCGCTACATGGAGTCCCTGGGTCTCAGTACACAGGGGGGCATGGATTTCGTTACCCGTGCCGAGCAGAGTTTCGGCCACTACAAGGGGTTGTGGTCCGGGCTTGCGAAGGAACTGGGCAAGGTGGAGGGTTATCCACTCAAGTCCAGCTTTTCGCTTGCGGTTGGTGGCCCGAAGTGCACCGCGCAAGGGCAGGGCGGTGACGGTGCGCCGCGCGGTGGCGTGGACGTCGGCAAGGCGCTGGGCGGCCTGAAAGGCATGTTCGGGGGCAAGAAGAAAGACGCTGAAGCAGCGCCGCCTGCCGCGCCGACGCCGGCGCGGGACGATGGTCTGGTCGACCTCATGACCATCAGCAATGAGGTGACCCGGATCGATACGGCTGGCGTTGCCGCCAGTTCGTTTGAGGTGCCGGCCGGCTTCAAGGCGAAGTAGTGACTGGCGCGATGGCGTGGATATCGGTTTATCCACGCCAGTCGTGTCAACCGCGCCGCATCTTCAGATGGCCAGCCACACGTAGAAGAAGAGCGTGTTGTTGTCTTTGGCATCCCGGTTGTCGCCATCGTAGTTGCGGCTTCTCCCGTTGAAGTTGTCGTACTTCGTGTACTGCACGCCGAGGCGTGCGTTCGCCAGCGGGCTGGCGAAGGAATCCGCCTTGCCCCAGGGCATGACCTCGAGTTGCGCGGTAAACGCACGGCTGTCCGGTCGGCCGCCGGCATAACCTTCCACTGGACCTGCGCTGTAGAGGGTTGCATCCCGGCGTCCCCGGGTGTCCAGCCAGCCCAGGCTTGCGTTGATCTGATGGCGCCATGTGTAATCGACGTTGACATGCAACGTGTCGAGTTGCTGTTGGGAACCATCTGCACCACCGGCCAGGAAAGTCTGGTGCAGATCCTGGTTCTCCCGAATCCACGACGCGTAAACGCAGAACGGGCTGCTAAACTAGCGCCCTGTTCTGCCAGGCAGGGATGGCTGGCCCGCAAACACAGCGGAAAACGCTGTATTTGGGGCGAGGCGGCGAAGCCGACGACAGCTGAAAATAGTCCAGCAGGGACGTTTTCAGCATCCTGTTGGCGCGTGATCGCTACTGTCCGGAAACTGCCATGAAGCGTCCAGTACGCGGTCATCATAGCGATCCGTGCGAGGGGCGGCGCCATCGGGATCCAGTTTGGCCAGCATCGTGAAAATGCCCGGCACGGGTGGGGGTCGGAGGCGCGAACCTCATTATGGAGTGCTGTTTCCAGCAGCTTGTCACCTCCGGGTCGTTGGGCGTAATAGTTCGTCAAGGAAGTATGCGCGCGACATGCTTGCGCATAAAAGCGCATCCGCGTGAGGACGACGGCAGGCCGGCCGCGAGTCCGTGCCGGCCTGGGTCAGCCTGTCAGGCAGTGGTCAGCAACTTGTAGCCGCTGCCGTGCACGGTGATGAGGCAGCGCGGGTTGGCCGGGTCCAGTTCGATTTTTTTGCGCAGTCGGACGATGAAGTTGTCCACGGTGCGTGTCTCGATGTCGCGAGGCCGCCCCCACACGTGCTCCAGGATGGTGTCGCGTGAAACCACCTCGCCACGACGGGTGACCAGATAGCGCAGGAGTTCGAGTTCACGGCTGCTGATCTCCAGCTTTTCACCATCACGCTCCACCTCATGGCGGCTGAAGTCGATGGTGGCGGCGCCGATGGTGACGCACTCATCAACGGCAAACCAGCTCTTGCTGCGGCGCAGGTGCGCCAGTACGCGTGCCAGCAACTCGCGCAGGCTGAACGGTTTGACGATGTAGTCGTCGGCGCCGGACTCGAGACCAAAAACACGGTCCAGCTCCTCGCCCTTGGCGGTGAGCATGATGACTGGTGTGTAACAACCGTTCGAACGCAGATCGCGGCAAATCGTCAGGCCGTCCCCGTCGGGCAGCCGGCGATCCAGGATGAGAAGATCGGGGGCGTGTCGGGTGATGTGCTCCCGCGCCTTTGCGCAGTTATCAGCCTCGTACACCGTGTACCCTTCGAGCTGCAGATTGTCGACGATGCCGCGGCGAAGCTGAGGTTCGTCCTCCACGACCAGGATGTTGTGTGTGCCTGTCATGTTTTTGACCCGTAGTTGGGGAAATAGATGGAGACGCGCAGTCCACCCGAATCGGTGGATGGGCTCAGTACCAGATGCGCGTTGTGGGCTTCGCAGATGCGGTTGACGAGAACCAGTCCGAGGCCGCTGCCACGCGCATTGTCCACCATGGTGTCGACCTGTATTGCCCGCCACAATTCCTGGCACTGGCGCTGACTGATGCCTGTGCCGTAGTCGATCACATCCAGTTCCGTGCGATCCGGCTCCGAGCTCAGGCGAATGTCGATGCGTCCGGACTCGCCGCCGTATTTGATGGCGTTGTCCACCAGGTTCAGCACGATCTGGGTGATCCCGTGGGGATCATGGGCGACTGGAGCGATGTCGTCGGGCAGGGTTGCCGATACCGTGGCATTGCGATTGAGCCATTCCGAACTGTAGGTGGCGAGAATATTGTTCAGGGTGCTGCGCAGATCCGTGGCATCGAGATGGTAGACCCGCGCGCCGTCCCGCAGCCGCGAGAAGTCCAGGACATTTTCGATCATCCGTGACAGACGCTGGGCTTCCGACAGGATCACGCGATGGTACTCGTGCTGACGGTCGACATCCGGAAGGCGTTTGAGATATAGCGTTTCGGCATACATGTTGATGAGCGACAGCGGTGTCTTCAGTTCATGAGACACGTTGGCAACGAATCGGTTCCGCAGTTCCACGTCCTCGTGTTCCCGGCGCAGCTCCCAGTGGATGGCAAAGCCGATGAGCAACATGGTGGCCAGCAGGCCAACGGAAGCGGCAATGGATGCCCAATGCAGGTGTTTGAACAAGGATCTGTCGTGCTGCGGTGGCACAACCGCCTCCAGACGCCATCCCGCAAGGACGCGCGAAAACGGCGCCCGCAGCGTCGTCGGATCTGTTTCGGCATCCGGAGGCTGAAGCGCGACGGTCATGTCCTGCGCGGTGTCGAAGCCCTGGTAGAGCGGGTGCAGGATATCCCGGGTCAGCCGGGCAATACTGGCTCCTGCAAGGAGCAGCCTGGCGCCGTCGGTCCCGGCGGTGACGCTGTCCTCGGTCGCAAACAGCGTCAGCTGGCCGTTGGACCGGGCGACGAAGGTGCGCAGGTTGGCATACGCGGGAATGTTCTGGGAGACAGGCAGACCGAGTTGTTCCCTTGCTTCAGCCAGGAGGAGCCCGTCTTCCTCGGCATCGCCGGGAGGCCAGCTGCGCGGCGGCGCTGAATCGCCTGAAAACACGAGCATGCGGCTGAGATAGTCATGCTGTTGCAGCACCGACGCCAGATCGGCGCTGTCCGACGCCGCCGGGGCCGTTCTCAACGGGGCGGCCATGGCCGCAAGCAGCGCTGTTTCGGATTCGGCGACCAGGTCGCTCAACTGGTGGCGCGCCAGGGCCTGATGCCGAACTTCTAGCTGCGCGAGTTGCCCCGTGATCGCATACCAGGACAACACCCCCACGCCGATTGTGTTCAGTAACAGAAACCACAGCAGCAGCATGGACAGTCGCGGTCTTACCAGGGACACGCCGGCGCCGCGCGGACGTCGCGCGGTGGCGTCACCGGCGCGCAGGAAACTGATCATGGCGGCATGGCAATGGTGGGTGCGGGCCGTGCTGGCGCGCGGTCATGGCGTGCGGGCTTACAGTGGACATTGCTGGGCTTCGACGGTGACTCGCGGGCGGGCAACAGCAGCGTGGGCGAGAATAGTCATTTTGCGCGGGGGATGGGGTAAAAGCTTGTCGCCTTCGCTGACGCCGGAGTGCGCCCGCGGGTGGGCCGCGTACGGCGGCACGTCAACGGCCTGGCCGTTTTCGCCACCCCGATGCAGCCGGCATGCGGTGCCTTCGCACCTGCCGCAAATCAAGGCACCGAGCAGGCGAGAATACGCGAAATCTGGCACAGCGGTCGGCCGCTTTCCACCTGCCAGGTGTTGAACGCCGCCTGCACCGCCAGAAGCGCCTTGCGACCGGACGGTTCCCTGTCCACCACGCCCTGATGGATGAGCGCGGTGACGACATCGGGCGACAGAATCGGGGTGTCCCTGCCGATGAGTCGCAGAAAGAAACGCCCTGTCTGGCCACCCAGCCGGTTGCCCCGGGTCCGCAGTATGTCCCACAGTCCGACGATGTCGTCGTTCGGCCAGCCGGCGAGGAAGCGTCCGAAACTGCCGTGTTCAGCGGCAATCTCGGCAATGAAACGGGCGTTGTGCGGCACGGCGCGAATCTTGGCGTTGTTGCGCACGATGCGCTGATCCGCCGAGAGGGCTTCCAGCTCCTCATCCGACAGCATGAGGCAACGCTGTACGTCGAAGTGATGAAAAGCGGTGTCGAACCCGTCCCACTTGTTGTCGATGATCTGCCACACAAACCCGGAGCGGAAGACGCATCGGGTCATTTCGGCAAGCACCGTACTGTCCTTCAGCCGTCGCAGGGAGGCGTCCGGGCTCGGCACCGGCAGCAGCTCGTCCAGCGCGGCGATGCCGCCCTTGCGGTCAGCGGCGCGTTGATGGATGGTGGCAAACGATTCCATGGCAGGCTCCCGTCCCGGCGTACTGGCATCTTCCACGCCATCAGCGGCGGTGGTCAACGGAACGACCAGGCAAGGAGCCGATGGCTTACACGGGTTCCGGACAATGATGGGAGCAAAGGCGATGCGCCGAATACTGTTGTTGATGGTACCGACCCTCCTGGTGGCCTGTGGGGCGGAAGCGCCCGAACCTGAGGCGGTGGACATGCTGTTCGTGGATGGCCGGATCTATCCGATGGCCGGCAACCACGAACCCGTGCAGGCGCTGGCCGTTCGTAACGGGCGCATCGTTGCGCTCGGCACCACCGAGGGACTGCGGCAGCGGTATCAGGGAGCGGAGCGGAATCTCGCTGGCGCCATGCTGCTACCCGGTTTTCACGACGCGCACGTGCATCCGCAATTCGGCGGGCAGCAGCTGCTTGGCTGCAATCTGGCGGAGGCCACGTCGGTGCAGGCCATCGTGGATACGGTGGCGGCCTGCGTGAATGCGGCACCGCCGGGCGGCTGGGTCAAGGGACGGGGCTGGAACCTGTCGCTGTTCGAGAATGCCAACCCGTCCAAGGCGCTTCTGGATGCGGTATCGCAGGACAGGGCGGTGTTTCTCATCGGCGCGGATGGGCACTCGGCATGGGTGAACTCCGAGGCGCTGCGACGGGCGGAAGTCACCGCCAGTACGCCCGATCCGGAAAACGGTCATTTTGAGCGCGACGCCAATGGGGAACCGTCCGGCACGCTGCGGGAAACCGCGCAGTTCGTCATCGAGCGCATCCTGCCTCCGGCCACGCCGGAAGCACAGGCGCAGGCGCTCGCGGCGGGCCTGGAATATGCGAACCGGCATGGCATCACCTCACTCATCGATGCCTCGGTGGGGGCGGACGAAGTGGCTGCCTATCGGGCGCTGGAAGCGGCCGGCACACTGCATGTGCGAGCCGTGCTGTCGATCAATGTCACCGACAGCATGACCGACGGAACGACGCGGGCGCTGATCGATGCCTCGGATCGCCGCAAAGATGCCCTGGTGCGCGTGCATGCCGCCAAGGTGTTTGTCGACGGCGTGCTGGAAGGTGAGTCGGCGGCGCTGCTGGAGCCGTATGCCAGCGGTCACACCGGCTACCTGAACATGGCGCCGCCTCGACTGCAGCAGCTGGTGGGTGAGCTGGATGCGGCCGGCATTCAGATTCACATGCACGCCATCGGCGACCGCGCCGTACGGGCGGGGCTGGACGCCATCGCGGCGGCCAGGGCCACCAGCGAGCGGCGCGACAACCGGCACCACATCGCGCACCTGCAACTGGTGCACCCGGATGACTGGCCGCGTTTCGCGGCGCTCGACGTGACCGCCAATTTCCAGGCGACCTGGGCCTTCCCGGATGGCTACATCACCGACGTGAACCTCCCCGCGGTGGGACAGGCACGGGTTGACCGCATGTATCCCATCGGTTCCATGCACCAGGCGGGCGCGCGTCTGGCCGGAGGCAGTGACTGGCCTGTCTCCACGGTGGATCCACTCGTGGCCATTGAAACCGCGGTTACGCGTCAGGATGCCGTTGGCAACGTTCAGGGCGTTTTGAACGCTGCCGAAGCGGTAGGACTTGGGGACATTCTGGAGGCGTACACGACCAACGGCGCCTGGCTGATGAGTCAGGAGGATCGTGTGGGGCGCCTGGCGCCGGGCTATCTGGCGGATCTGGTTGTGCTGGACAAGGACCTGTTTGCGGTACCGGTATCGTCGATCAGCGAGGCGCGCGTGTTGTCGACCTGGCTGGCGGGCAAGGAAATCTATACAGCCCCGTGATGGGTTTGCCGGGCGCCTGTCCCCACAGGTGGGTTGCATGATCGACACATCCCGATCGGGGTGATACGAGTGCGGCTGGGCGCAATCAGATTTACGCTGTGTCAGCTGGCTTTACGCAGTGCCTCCGGTGCGCTATAAGAACGCACACTCGCGGGAACCGGCACGCGGAGGGTGGGCGTGTGCGGTCATGAGTCGCCGTAACGGGAGCGGGCGAGGGGTCTTTTGCAGCCGTTGTTCTTCCACCTTGTCACACGTGCACAACCAGGGGGAGAAAGATGACGCAATCTCACCGATATCCATGTGGTGCGGTGCTGGCGGCTGCGCTGGCGGGTTGCTTGAGCAGCGTTGCGGTCGCCGAGGAGTCCGGCGCGACGCTCGAAGAAATTGTGGTCACCGCGACCAAACGCGTATCGAATCTGCAGGACGTACCGATCTCGGTTGGCGTCGTAACGGGCGAATTCATCAGGGAATTCAACCTCACCGACATGAGCGACGTGCAGAATTTTGTACCTGGACTGCAGGTTCAGCAGACCTTCGGCAGTTGGGCAGTGCGGGTGCGGGGGCTGGGATCGGGTATCAACAACCTGGCGTTCGATTCGTCGGTACCTATTTATGTGGACGATGTTTACTGCGGACGCGGCAAATGCATGGAGTCGGCGCTGCTGGACGTGGAGCGCCTGGAAGTGGCGCGCGGTCCGCAGGGCGCGTTGTTCGGCAAGAGCACCGTGGCCGGCGCCATCAGCGCCATCAGTGCGCGGCCGACGGACACGTTCGAGGCTGAGCTGAAAGTGGGGACGGAGTTCGAATACGGTGGTTATACCGCCAACGGATATGTCTCCGGTCCGGTCTCTGATTCCCTCAGGGCGCGGCTGGCGGTGAAGTACAGCGATCTCGACGGCTACACCAAGAACATCTTCCTGCACCGTGAGGACGGTGATCAGCAGATCAAGGCCGCGCGCCTGGGTGTCGAATTCGATGCCGGCGAGAACACGTCCCTCTACCTGAAACTGGAAAAGGGCAAGTCGCAGACGGACGGGCGCAATGCGCAGCTCGTGGCGCCGGGGCTGATGAGCCGTTCCACGACGGATCCGAACGCGGAGTACAAGTCAGACGATCGCCGCAGCGTCAGCGCTGGCGATTCCTCCGAGGATTACTACGACTACGAGTGGCTGTCCGCCTCGCTGAGCATGGACATGGCGCTCGGCGAACACACACTGCACGGCGTGGTCGGCTACTGGGAGTACGACAACGAGTGGTTCCTGGACGTGGACGGGCATCCCGAGGCAATCCTCAATACCGGTTTGTCTGACGAGTACGACCAGAAAACGGCTGAGCTGCGGCTGCTGTCGCCGGACAACCAGACCATCGAATACATCGTCGGCGCCTGGTACCAGAAGTCCGATCTCCAGACCCGACAGTTTTCGCCGTTCTATCCGCTGTTCTGGCAGGCGGCCACGGGTATTCCCATTGCCACCGGCGTAAACATTCCGGCACTGGCACTCGCATTCTCGCAGGGCTCCGGCATGGACCGTAACTTCCAGCGCGACAGCGAGTCGTACTCGTTGTACGGTCAGTTGACCTGGAACATTACCGATCGACTCAGGGCGATTGCCGATCTGCGTTACACGGACGAAGACCAGGATGGCGTTGGCGCCTCCTGGCCGCTGCTGTTTCCCAATGGCGCATCCGAGCCGGTGCGCGTTCTGCAAAGTACGGCAGGCCACGATCCGGAGTACCTGTTCTTCCAGCGCCGCAAGGACGACAGCCTGGACCCGTCGCTACGCGTTCAGTACGACGTGAACGAGGCGATGATGGTCTACGGTGTTTATGCCGAAGGGTCGAAGGCTGGCGGCCTGAAGGCGAATGATTCCAAGCTGGGTCTGCAGCTGTTGCAGCGTGCGGCGGATCCGGCGTATCTGCAGCGGTATGCGGGTGTATCCACGATTACCGCCGCGGATGTTCGCGCTGGTGTGACCCTGAAGTCCGGCAACGGTGTGTTCGACTTCGAGGACGAAGAAGCCAAGAGCTGGGAACTGGGCATGAAGACCAGTCTCCTCGATGGTGCCGCAACGCTGAACATCGCGCTCTTCACCACCGAGTTCAAGAATCTGCAGACGTCCAACTATGACGGCACGCAGTTCATCATCGGCAATGCCGGAAGCGCCACGGTGGATGGCCTGGAAGTGGAGTTTGCCTGGCAGGTGAACGAGAACCTGCGGCTCAACACGTCGCTGTCCTGGATTGACGCCAAGTACGACGATTTTGCCGGCGCGGAGTGCGTGGTGGATCGCAGCGGACAACCGAAGAACGCAGATTGTGTTGGTGGCGCGGAAAACCAGAAAGGCGAATCGCTCGAGCGCTCGCCGGACGTGGAAGTGAACATCACCGCGCTCTGGGAATCGCCCATCACCAACAATCTGCTGCTGCGTGCCTCCGCGGCGATGTACTACTCCGGTGAGTACTTCGTGCAACCGACCCAGGCCGCGTACTCGACTCAGGATGCGTTCATCAAGTGGGATGCGCGCCTGGCGCTTGCTTCAGCGGACGACCGCTGGGAAGTGGGCTTCACGGGCCGGAACCTTACCGATGAAATGGTGATCAATCACGCCTACAACGTTGCCGGCAACCAGTTCCGTGATCTGGGCATCGGCCGCACGATGACGCTGGAAGGCGTTTTCCGTTTCTGAGGCGGGCCTTGCGCGCGAGGCATCCGCGAGGGTGCCTCCGCGTTGTTGCCCGTGCGATCATTCGCAGGCTGCTGAACGTCCCAGCCCGGTACGCCAGCCGGGAATGGCTGGCTGTCACATACAGCGAATAATGCTGCATTTGACGTGAGTCGGCGAAACCGACGACTGCTGAAGCAAATCCAGGAGGGATATGTCCGGCGTTCCGTCGGGTGACACCGCTGGCACCGGTATCGCGCGAAAGCGTAGGCTGCCAGCTTCTTCGAGCAAGCAATCCGGTGGCAAGGCATGGCCAGGAGCCGCATTGACAACCAGGGCGGGGAAGAACTGTTCCTGCTCGCAGGGCTGACACGGGCTGTCGACTGGATCGACAACAGCCTGCAGCACGTGCTGGCTTCGCGCGGTTTTCAACCCGTGCATCGCACGCAGTCGCTCATCCTGGTGCATATCGCCAGTGGCGTGGACTCGCCCACGGATATTGCGCTGGAGATGGGACTGACACGGCAGAACGTGCACCAGATGGCGAGGGGCCTGATCGATGCCGGCATCGTGGAACAGTTCCCCGATCCCCGGGATCCACGCCGGTCGCGCTACCGCCTCACGGCATCCTCGGTTGCGGTAAGGACCGCGGCGCTTGAAACGCTGTCGGCGCTCGAAGCGGTCATCGCGCGTCGCACCGGCAGCAGCGCCGGGGACATGCGGATCTTGCGCCGCGTACTGGCCGCCGACTGGGGTCCTGCAATCAGCAGCGCGCAAGCGCTCGACAAGGCGCTGGACGAGTGACGGCGGGTGTCGGTCTGCCTGTCGGTGCAGCGCGTCCGCTCGGCGCGGCATGGCCCCGTGCAGTACGATCAGTCGTTCCAGCGATCGAAACGCATCACTTCGCCGATGGGTCTGCGCGAGACCGGGCCGAATTTGCCCAGGGGATACCCCACCGGAATGAGACAGAGCGCGGCGAAGGTCTCCGGCAGCGCGAGTACTTTGCGTACCGCGTCCTGGTCCCGGAGCGCCAGCGTGGTGGGTGCCGCACCCAGGCCGATTGAGCGCGCGGTGAGCAGGAGGTTCTGCACGCCGGGCCACACCGACCCCGCGCTCCGGTAGACACCCAGTCCCTCGACTTTTTCCGGATAGTCGAAGCAGGCGACGATCAGTGCCGGCGCTTCGTGCATGTGATCCATCTGCCAGACGACGGCGCTCAGCATGCGCCGTTGTTTGTCGTCCTTCGGGTTGGCGAGATTGGGGGCGATGTACGGCTCGGCGTGTGTGCGGTTGAGGTCCGCCAGCTTCCGCTTCTGCGCGGGGTCGCATACGACAATCCAGCGCGCGTTCTGCGTGTTCGAACCGCTCGGCGCCTGCAATGCGGCGTCGATGAGTTGCTCCAGCATCTCCCGTGGTACGGGGCGATTGTCCAGGCGACGCATGGCGCGGCACGTGTAGATGGCTTCCCGCAGGGAGAATGTGTCGTTCATGGGCGGCTACTCGATGGGTATTGGTGCGCTAAGATACCGGGTCAAGCCGAGTCTGGCATCCTGCGATGCGGACGTTGGCTGCCTGCAGGTTGACCGGACCTGTCTGGCCCACCAGGATGCCGTAGTTGCAGCCTCCCATGGAACGCCATTCCATGCGTGACCGCGCGGCCAATCGCAACGTGGGTGGCGATCCACCTGCAGAAGAACGGAGAACCCCTGAATGCCAAGCGTTGAACATGAGGAGATTGTTGCCCTGTTTTCCGGCGGCCTCGGTCTGCAGGCGTTGTCGGTGGCGGAACAGCGCGCTGCCATGGAAGCGTCGGCGGACATGTTTCCCGTGGCTGACGATGTTGTCGTAACACAGACCGATGCCCGGGGAGTGCCGGCGGACTGGATCAGCGTCGCGGACAGCGATCCCGGCCGGGTGATTCTCTATCTCCATGGCGGCGCCTACTCGCTGGGTTCGCGCAATACCCACAGGGGGCTGGCCGGACGCATCGCGCGGGCGGCGCGGGCAACGGTGCTGCTGCCGGACTATCGGCTTGCCCCGGAGCATCCGTTTCCGGCGGCGGTTGAGGATGCGGCGAGTTGCTGGCGCTGGCTGGTGTCCGAAGGATACGCGCCGGGGCGTATGGTGCTGGCGGGGGACTCCGCTGGCGGTGGTCTCGCGCTGGCCACGCTGCTGGCCCTGAAGGCCGCGGGCGATGCGCTGCCCGCCTGTGGCGTCGTGTTCTCGCCCTGGACCGACCTCGAGGGCACTGGACCAACGGCCGTGCCCGGTGCCGTGGACGATCCGCTGCTGACGCCCGAAGGGCTGCAGGGCAATGGGCAGCTGTATGCGGCGAACGACTTGCGCCATCCGTTCGCCTCACCGCTGTACGGCGACCTGGCGGGGTTGCCGCCATTACTGATGCAGGTTGGCACCCGTGAGATTCTTCTGTCCGACAGCACACGCTTTGCTGACAAAGCGCGGGACGCTGGTGTGCCGGTCTGTCTGGAGATTGAAGACGGCCTGATCCACGTGTGGCAGATGTTTGCCGGCGTTCCCGAAGCCGAGCGCGCCATAAGTCGTGTTGGAGCGTTTGTCATGGAAATCTGCCCCTGATCCGTGGCGTGGCAATGCGCCCGAATGCGCGCTTGGAGCGCCTGCGCCTGCCGTTGCCGCAACCAGCAGGCGGCGTTGCCGATAGTGGGACTGTGGTAGAGTCGGCGGCGCCAGAGGGAGGTGGGGTTGTGGACAATCTGATGCTTTGCGAATCGCTGTTCCGGGCTTTTACAACAGCGGATCCGGACCTGGCCCGTACACTCTGCCAGCCGGACCTGCGCGCACGCCAGAACGGTGGCCCGTGGATGGATCTCGATGCACTGCTGACATTCTCCGCGGCGGTCTCCGCCGCGGTAACGGATTTCCATTACGAGAATCCCGTGCGCAGCGCCACGGCGGATGGCTTCGTGGAAGAGCACGACGTGTGCGCGACGCTGCCGGACGGGTCCGCGCTGCGCCTTCCTGCGTGCGTGGTTGCCCGCGTGCGTGACGGCAGAATTGCGGAACTGCGGGAGTATCTCGACAGCCGGGCGGCAACCGGACTGTTGAAAGCATTGGCGTAGTCCGGCGGACCAGTCCGCGCAAGGGCCTCACGCCACGCGGGGCGACAGGCGGTTGCCAAGCCCGAGAAATGCAAACCGTCCCTGCGCATCGCCTTCGAAATTCACCTGATTGCGCGCGAGTGGGGCGTTTTCCGTGACGAAACGCGCGAGATGCCGGCGTGCGAAACGGATCTCCGTGCGCGGGATCGGGCCGAAGCCCAGTGAGGGATCCAGCACGGTCTGTTCCAGCCAGAAGCGTGCACCGTCATGCGTAACGGTCGTGCGGCCGCCAAGTCGCGCGTAGGTGCCGGTTACCGTATCGGGTGCGATGCGCAGGGCGGGATCGGCAGCTGGCAGAGCAGGCTGGTGCACGCCGGCCATGGGTTCGAAGGTGGTCTCGAAAACATCGTCGGCCAGTGCGCCTGCATCGCCGCCATTGGTGAGCAGGGCCACGGCGGTGCGCGAGGGTGCGTGAATCCGCAGGAACGCATACTGGCCGACGGTGCCGCCGTCGTGGCCGAACACGCGGCCGCCGTCCCAGTCACCCAGGAACCAGCCGAGCCCCCAGTGCGACATGCCGCGTGGCGCATCCGGGCTCAGCCTGACCTGGCGGGATTGCATCGCCCGCACGGAGCGCCGGCTGAGCAGGCGTTCGCCGGTCTGTGAAATACCGCCGTCGAGATGCATGCGCACGAAACGCATGAGATCCGCGCCGCGCATCATCGGCGTGGCACCCGCCGCGCGTTGTCCGAGGCTCAGCCACGGCATGGGGCTCAGGCGCATGACGGTTGGCTGCGCGGGATCGGCGACATGGCCGATGGCACAGCGAAAGCGAAGGGTGTCTTCGGGACGCGTGAGGGCATGTGTCATGCCGAGTGGCTTGAACAGTCGCTGGCGCATGGCGGTGTCCCAGGACTTTCCCGTCATCGCGTGGACCACGTGACCGAGGAGCGCAAAGCCCAGATTGCAGTAGCTCATCCGCTCGCCCGGTGGATAGAGCTGCGGCGCGAAGCGCGCGGCCCGCAACAGTTTTTCAGTGGCGTCATCGCCACTGCCCGTGTCCAGGAACAGGTCGCCTTCAACGCCGCTGGTGTGCGTCATGAGATGGCGCAGGGTGATGCTTTTCGTGGCAGTGCGATCCGCCACGGCAAACCAGGGTATGAGCTCGCGCACGGGCTGGTCGAGGCTCACCTTCGCTTCGTCCACGAGCTGCATGACCAGCGACGTCGTGAAGATTTTCGTGATGGAGCCGATCTGGAACAGGCTGTCCGTGGTTGCCGGCACGCCGGTGTCCACGTTCAGCACGCCCGCGGCGGCTTCAGTGACGCGGTTGCCATCGAGCACCGTCAGGGTAGCACCGGGGACGTGGTGGCGGCGGAGGGCGGCTTTGAGGATTTTGTTCAGCGTCACGTCGTTCACGGTAGCCATGTGTGGCGTTGCTCCCGGGTTGAATGCGCGATCAGAGTGGGGCGATTGTATCGCCCCGTGGACGCTGACGATGAGGCAACCGTATTTTTCCGGTGCCGCTGCAGGATGGCATTGGTCGCGGCACAGATGTGCGAGGCAACCCGGCGTGGCTGCGTGCGCCTGCGCTGACATTGACTGCCAGGGTGTTTCACCACCGCGCAGATTGGTGTGGTCAACCGGCGCATCGGGTTTGCTGCCAGTGGATGCAACGGTGAGTGACGGGTTCGCTGCTGATCCTGTACCGTGCCTCGGTCGTCCGTAACCGATGGGGAGATTGTTCTTGGACACACCGCTTGAAATCGACGTGTTCTGGTCGTTTCGCAGCCCGTGGTCCTACCTGGCCACCCCGCGCCTGCGGCAATGGCAGGCGGCGTACGATCTTACGGTCAACTTCCGGCCGGTCTACCCGATTGCCATCCGTACGCCGGCGTTCTTCCACAACGTTCACCCGCAGTGGTTCAGCTACTTCATGACGGATGTGTTCCGGGTGGCGGAATTTCTCGAACTGCCGTTCGCCTGGCCGAAGCCGGACCCGGTGGTGCAGTACGTCGATGCGAGCGGGCAGCGGCAAACCGGCGAGGAGCAGCCCCATATCCATCGCCTGACGCGACTGGGCGTTGTCGCCGCGGAGCAGGGCCGCGGCCTCGCCTTCGCGGACGAGATCTCCCGGCTCATCTGGGGCGGCACGCCGAACTGGCACGAGGGCGATCATCTGACCGCGGCGACGGCGCGGGCCGGCCTGTCACTGGATGCGCTGGATGCGACGCTGGCCACCGATGCCGCGCGGCTGGAAGCCGTCATCCAGCAGAATCAGGTGGACCACGACAAGGCGGGACACTGGGGCGTGCCGACCTGCGCCTTCCGGGGCGAACCCTTTTTCGGCCAGGACCGGCTGGACGTGCTGAAATGGCGGCTTGAGCAGGCGGGGCTCAAGCCGCGCGCGGTGGTGGGCTGAGGCGCACGCGCCGTCAACGCGCAACCGTCGGCGCCAGGTTCGCCCACACAATCAGGCAGCCCTGGCACCCACCCTGCTGGCGGTATGGCGCAACGGATTGTGCCCTGTCGCGACGACTAGACCGCGTTGCCTTCCTTGTTGGCATGGGGGCTGTGCAATGCGTCGCCAGCGGTGGCCTGAGAAGCGCGGACGTATTCATCGGACGGCGAGCTGCTGTCGATCATTGCGCGGAGCTCCCCGGCAAAGCGCTGCAGGTCGGACTCTCCCGAACGGCCGATGATCACCAGCTGATCGTCCATGGTGACTGCAGCGGCGGGCGTCACCCGCCAGCGCGAACCCACGGCCTGGAGCTCCTGCCGCTGAACCCGGTTTCCGTTTTGCAGGCGCAGCCAGCCCTTGATGCGGTAGACGCAGGATGGAATGCGCGCCATGAGGGCAAAGAAGGCATCCGCGTCAGCTGGCAGCTGGCTGCGGATCACGGTCGCGCCGAAGCCCGAGTAGCGGTGTTCTTCCTGCGCAGGGGCAGGGCGCGCGCCGCGGCAGGATGCGCCGAGAATGAGTTCGCAGAGATCGGCCCTGGTGTCATCGAGCGCGATGACCGGCCGGCCGGGCGCAAGGGCGCCGAGCTGTTCCCGTAGTGCCACGACGTGCGCGCCGTCTTCAGTTCGGGTGAGCGCAACGAGGTGCGCGGCGTCCAGTTGCCGCTGAAAGAGCCTGGCCATCTGTGGATCGGTGCTGAGCGCGGGCAGGCTGCCGGCATCCACCAGCGTCACGATGCCGTCCAGCACCGTTCCCGTGTTGCTGGCGATCGTCTGCGCAATTCCCAGGGGATCGCTCACGCCACTGGCTTCCACGACGATGCGCTGCGGCGGTGTTGCACGTCGGCTGATCTCGCTGAGCATGGCGTCCAGGTCGCTGCCGAGTACGCAGCATGCGCAACCGTTTTCAAGTTGCAGGGTCTCACGATCAGTTTCCCGCACGCGCATCGCGTCGACGTTGAGCGTGGCGAGATCGTTGACGATGGCAAGCACCGCCTCGGATGACGCGTCGAGCAACCGGCACAGCAGCGTGGTTTTGCCGGCGCCGAGCAGGCCGCTCAGCACCGTGACCGGAATTCGCCGCCGGGGTTCGGCGCCCGCGTACACGGCAGCGGGGGCGAGGGCGTCACCAGGCGGTGCCAGGGTGTATAGCACGCGGTTCCAGCCCGCGATCAGCTGCTGCTCGGGCGCTTCCGGGCGCCCGTCGGGTGCACGGGGCTCAACGCTGCGCGGCATGGAACTCACCGGCGAGGATCGTCCCCTTGATCCTGATGTCGCGAAGGTGCATGGGGTCCACCTCGAAAGGGTCCTCCTCGAGGATGGCGAAGTCCGCGTGCTTGCCCGCTTCGATGCTCCCCAGGCAATGGTCCCGCCGCAGCACGAATGCGGCGTCGATCGTTACGGCCCGCAGTGCCTGCTCAACGGAAATGCGCTCGCCCGGCGCCATGACGGTAACGCCATCCGCCGCGACACGGTTCACTGCGATCCAGGCGGCCGTGAGCGGATGCATGGGCGCAACGACGAGGTTGTAGTCCGAATGCAGCGCAAACGTCGCGCCGGCCCTGACGAGAGAGCCCAGCCTGGCGGTTGCCTCCGCCCGATCCGGGCCGAAACCATGATCGGCGTGAATCTGTGACCGATAGTGAACGAAGTAGGGATTCACGCTGGCGAGGCCGCCCAGAGCCGCAAGACGCCGCGCCTGTGCCGGCGTGCTGATGCAGTAATGTTCGATGGTGAAGCGATGGTCGAAGCGGGGAGCGGCGTTCTGCAGCGCGTTCAGGGTGTTGAGCGTCATGTCCACGGTTTCGTCGCCATTGGCGTGCGAATGAATCTGGATGCCGTTTTTCCAGAACGGCAGCATGCGATCGACCATGGACTGCCAGGGCACCTCCCCCGTGAGACCGGTTTCTCCATCGAGATAGCCGGGGAAATTCAGCCGCAGCGTCATGGAGGGGTAGGATCCGTCGTTGACGTATTTCACGCCGTGCACGGCCAGGCGCTCCGTGGCTTTGTCCGCCATCGTCCGGTAGAAATCGAGGAAGTCATCGCCGAAGCGTTTGCGCAGCGTGGGCTCGAATGGCACGAGAAACATGCGCATCGGCAGATCGCCGCTGTCTTCGGTGACGCCGGTCCGCGCCAGCATCGGTGTGTTCGTATAGATGATGTGGGGGGCGTAACACATCACCCAGATGGGCACGTCCTTCGAGATCGCGTCGAGCATGTCGCGATCGAGATGTCCGCCCTGCATGCCCGGGTCGTATCCCCACGCGAGAATGGGCGCCGGCGCACCGCTTCCCGGCGATTCATTGCGGCCCGCTACCAGTGCCTTGAGTCGCGCAAGAACGGCGTCCCGGTCAGGAAGCATTGGTACCGGCCGGCCCCGCGGGTCGGTCGACGGAATCGGCCCGACGTAGTTCAAACCCATGAAGGTGCCGGACAAACGCAGGTGTGTGTGCGGGTCGATGAAACCGGGTAACAGGATGTCGTTGGCAAACGTGTCATCGATGTCGTGTGGATATCGCCGCAGCCAGGGCTGGAGACTCTCGAGCGTTCCGACCGACACGACCCGGCCATCGGCGATGGCCACGGTATCGGCAACCGGGCGTCCCGGGTCCATCGTGTGAATGCGTCTTGCTGTGTAGACATGCAGTCGTTTCATCGGTCCTCACTGGTTTCAGTGTCTGGAGTGCGCGGTCCCCGTCGTGTCGGGGTCACGTTACTACGTCCCGCTGTTATTTCATATATGAAACATGCTACCTTCGTTCGATCGTAGTCATCCAGCGGGGCTGGTGTGTCCGCGAAGGGACGAAACCGATTCGGCAGCCGGTTGCGGGCGCTGCGCAAGCAAAGGCAAATGACGCTGGCGATGCTGTCCGGCGCGTCCGGCATTTCCACCGCCAATATCTCCAAGACCGAAAACGGCCTCATCTCGCCCACCTACGACGTGCTCGAAAATCTGGCGCGCGGACTCGGGATCACCTTCAGTGAACTGGTGTCGGACCAGGACGTCGATGCGGCCGACACGCAGCGATCGGAAGCAGGTTTGGTTTCGGTGAACCAGGGGCAGCCCGAGGCGCCGATTTCGTCCGCGCAGTACGACTACTTTTATCTGAGCGGCGATCTGCAAACCAAACGCATGGTGCCGATCATCATGGACCTCAAGGCCCGTTCACTCGATGATTTCGGCGAGCTGATTGTTCACGGCGGTGAGGAATTCATCTACGTACTGCGCGGGCGCGTGGACGTGATCACGGCGAACCATGCGCCGCAGCGGTTGCGGGCCGGCGACAGCATGTATCTGGATAGCGGCACGGGTCATGCGTTCCTGGCCGCGGGCCGACTGCCGGCACGCATCCTCACCATTGCGACCGAGCCGCTGCTTCCCGCGACGAGCCGGCGGCGCCGGGCACCGCGCGGGAAGAAGGCCTGATGGCGCGCGCGGCGACAGGAATCAGTAATTCGGGACACCAGCGTATGCAGCGATACTCGTTCTTCGGCCTGGCGCGCCATGCCGCGTCGTTTCACGAGCACTGGCAACGCGCCTGGCGCAACCCGGTGATGAAACCGGGCTACGACGTGATCATCGTGGGCGGCGGCGGTCATGGTCTCGCCACCGCGTATTACCTGGCAAAGAACCACGGCGTGCGCAATGTCGCGGTCGTCGAGAAAGGATACCTGGGTGGCGGCAACACGGCGCGCAACACGACCATCGTGCGCTCCAACTACCTGTGGGATGCCGCGGCGCATCTGTACGAGTTCTCGCTCAAGCTGTGGGAAGGATTGAGCCAGGAGCTGAATTTCAACCTCATGTTCAGCCAGAGGGGAGTGCTGAACCTCGGCCATTCCCTGCAGGAGATGCGTGACATCGAGCGCCGCGTGACGGCCAATCGGCTCAATGGCATCGACGGCGAGGTGTTGACCACCCGCGAGGTCAAGGCGCTCGTGCCACTCATCAACGATTCACCTGCCATTCGTTATCCCGTACTCGGTGCCTCCTGGCAGCCTCGCGGCGGTACGGCCCGCCACGATGCGCTCGCCTGGGGTTACGCACGGGCGGCCGATAACCTTGGCGTGGATCTCATCCAGCAGACGGAAGTGACGGGTTTGCGCATCGAGGGCGGTGTCGTCACGGGGGTCGAAACGACGCGCGGGCCGATTCATGCCCGCAAGGTGGCCTGTGTCGCCGCAGGCAATTCCGGCGTGCTCGCCGCAATGGCCGGGCTGCGCTTACCCATCGAATCACATCCGCTGCAGGCGCTCGTGTCCGAGCCGATAAAGCCCGTGCTGGACTGCGTGGTGATGTCGAACGCCGTGCATGCCTACATCAGTCAGTCGGACAAGGGTGACCTTGTCATCGGCGCTGGCATCGACAGCTACAACGGCTATGGACAGCGGGGGTCGCTGCCCGTCGTCGAGCATTGCCTGGGCGCGATCGTCGAACTATTTCCGGCGTTCTCCCGCGTGCGCATGAATCGCAACTGGGGTGGCATCGTCGATACCTGTCCGGACGCGTCGCCCATCATCGGCACGACGCCAGTGGAGGGTCTGTTCTTCAACTGCGGCTGGGGCACGGGCGGTTTCAAGGCAACGCCGGGATCCGGCTATGTGTTCGCCGATACCGTGGCGAATGGCCGGCCGCACCCGCTGGCGGCGCCGTTTTCGCTGGAACGCTTTCATACCGGTGCGCTGATCGATGAACATGGCGCCGCCGGAGTGGCGCATTGAAACATTCGACCGCACGCGAGGTGACCGATGCTGCGCATTCATTGTCCGTATTGTTGTGAAGATCGCGCGGAAGAGGAATTTGTGTATGCGGGCGAGGCCGGCATCACAAGGCCGCTGGCGCCCGAGCAACTGGATGATGCGGCGTGGGGAGACTATCTCTTCTTCCGCACGAACCCGCGTGGTGCGCATCAGGAAATGTGGTTTCATGCATCGGGCTGCCGGCGCTACTTCAAGGTGCTGCGGGATACCGTCACCTATGCGCTGGCGGCAAGTTGCCGCATGGATGAATCGTTGCCATTGCCCGCAGTGGATGTACTGCCATGAACCAGGTGCATCGTCTGGAGCAGGGCGGGCGCATCGATCGCACGCGGCAGCTGCGATTCGTGTTCGCGAATCAGGCACTGGAAGGCCATCCTGGCGATACGCTCGCCTCGGCACTGCTTGCCAACGGCGTGCGGATCGTGGGCCGCAGTTTCAAGTATCGCCGACCTCGCGGCATCGTGGCCGCCGGCATGGAAGAACCCAATGCGCTCGTGCAGCTTGGGGCGGGTGCGGCGACGGTGCCGAACATACTGGCGACCCAGGCCGAGTTGTACGACGGACTGCTTGCGCGGCCAGTTACGGGCTGGCCTTCGGCCCGGCTCGACCTGCTGTCGGTGATTTCGGCCTTCGGCCCGCTCCTGCCGCCCGGGTTCTACAACAAGACCTTCATGTGGCCGCGACATGGCTGGCGATTCTACGAACGGTTCATTCGCGCGATGGCCGGCTTTGGCAAGGCGCCCCGCGAGGCGGATCCCGATGTGTACGTGAAGCTCAATCACCACTGCGACGTACTCATCGTTGGCGCGGGACCGGCCGGTATTGCGGCGGCATTGTCCGCCATGCGCGCGGGGGCGCGTATTCTCCTGCTTGACGAGCAGGCCGAGGCGGGCGGGAGCCTGCTCGGTGAGTCGGGCAGCGTGGATGGGCGGCCGGTCGCTGAATGGTTGTCGAACGCGCTTGCGCAGTTGCAGGGTTCGGATCGCGTCACGCTGCTCACCCGCACCACGGCGTTCGGCTACTACGACCACAACTTTGTCGCCGCGCTCGAACGTCGATCCGACCACCTCGGGCTCGTTGCCACGACAGGGGCCCGCCAGATCCTGCATCGTATCCACGCGGGCAGGGTGATTCTCGCCACCGGCGCCTTCGAGCGCCTGCCGGTGTTCGCCAACAATGACCGGCCCGGGGTCATGCTCGCCTCAGCGGTGTCGACCTACATCCACCGGTATGCGGTTGTACCCGGTCGCCGCCTGGTGCTGTTCGCGACTGCCGACAGGGCGTATCAGACGGCGATCGACTGGCTGGATGCCGGCCGGGAAGTGATTGCCATCGTCGATCCGCGGCCTGCCGCCGCTCCGCTGGCGGGTGGCATGGAAAACAGACTGCTCGACGTGCTTGCGAGGCGGAATGTACAGTTGCTCCGCGGTCATGTGGTGACCGAAGTGCTTGGTCGTGATCGGGTGCGCGGCGTCCGCATTGCGCCGGTTTCGGACGACTTCCGCGCGCTGGGTGGCAGAGCCCGTGACCTGCCTTGTGACGTTCTGGCGGCTTCCTCCGGGTGGAGTCCGGTGATCCATCTCTCCTGCCATACCGGCGGTAGACCTCGATGGGATGCCGGCAAACTGGCCTTCCTGCCGGCCGCCCGGCCGGACTGCCTTACGGCGGGCGCCGTGAACGCCATCTGGGAACGCCAGGCGTGTGTGGAGGACGGGTACCGGGCGGGCGAGACTGCCGTAGCGCGCGTGGGAGAACAAGAGACAGCGGCAGCGCGCGTGGGGGAACAAGAGACAGCGGCAGCGCGCGTACCTCGCGTGACGCTGGCGAACGCAACAGCATCGACAAGCGTCGAAGCTGCACCCGAACAGGCAGCGCTGTTTCTCGTACCGCACCGACTTCCGGTAAGCCGCGCGCCCGCACAGTTCGTGGATTTCCAGAATGACGTCACGGCCGCGGCCATCCGACTGGCGGTGCGTGAAGGCTATGAGTCCATCGAACACGTCAAACGCTATACCGCGCTCGGCTTCGGCACCGATCAGGGCAAGCTCGGCAACATCAATGGGGTTGCGCTGCTCGCGGAAGCGCTGGGCAAAAGCATCGCCGAAACCGGCACGACCATGTTCCGGCCTGCGTATACGCCGGTCGCCTTCGGTGCACTTGCCGGTCGCGACGTGGGCGCGTTGTTCGATCCCGAACGAGTCACTCCACTCCACGACTGGCACCTGGAACAGGGAGCGGTATTCGAGAATGTGGGGCAGTGGACGCGCCCCTGGTACTACCCCCGGGCCGGTGAATCGCTGGATGATGCCGTGCATCGCGAGTGTCTTGCCGTGCGACGCGGCGTGGGCCTGCTGGATGCCTCCACGCTGGGCAAGATCGACGTCCAGGGGCCGGACGCCGGTGAATTCCTGGATCGCATCTATACCAACCGTCTGTCCAATCTGGGCATCGGCAGGTGCCGCTACGCGATGCTGCTGAAGGAAGACGGCATGGTGTTCGACGATGGCGTCGTGGCGCGGATCGGGCAGAACCGCTACCTGGCGACTACCACGACGGGCGGGGCGGCGGCTGTGCTCCGATGGATGGAACTGTGGCTGCAGACCGAGTGGCCGGATCTGCGGGTCTGGCTCACCTCGGTGACGGATCAGTGGGCGACCATCGTGGTCACCGGTCCGGACAGTCGCCAGGTGCTGTCCAGACTCTGCCAGGACACCGCGCTCGACAGGGACGCCTTTCCGTTCATGACCTGGCGCAGCGGCACCGTTGCCGGCGTTTCCGCGCGGATCATGCGTATCAGCTTCACCGGTGAACTCAGCTTTGAGATCAACGTTCCGGCGGAGCAGGCGCGAACCGTCTGGGAGGCCTGTTACGAAGCGGGACGGGCGTTCGACATTACGCCCTATGGCACGGAGACCATGCATGTGCTGCGCGCCGAGAAAGGCTTTGTGATCATCGGCCAGGATACGGACGGCTCGGTCACACCGATCGATCTCGGCATGCCGTGGATCCTGAATCAGCGCAAGCCGTTCAGTTTTCCCGGCAAGCGGTCGCTGGCGCGCAGCGATACCAGTCGGCCGGACCGCAAGCAGTGGGTTGGCCTGCTGACGGTGGATCCGGCGAAGCGCCTGCCGGAAGGCGGCCAATTGGTCGATGCACCGGACGGTGAGCCGCCGGTGACGATGCTGGGCCACGTGACATCGAGCTACCTGAGCCCGGTGCTCGGACGCACCATTGCGCTGGGTTTCGTAACGAGTGGCCACCAGCGGCTGGGTGAAACGGTGTACTGCCGCACGGCGAACGGTGAGGCCATTCCCGTGACGGTGGCACCGACGGTGTTTTTCGATCCCGAAGGAGAACGGCAGAATGTCTGACTTCGCCCCGGAAGCCGTGGCGCCCGGTACGACCGCATGCAGCCTGAGCGAGGAGCCAATATTCGCCTGGTTCGACGTGCGTGGTGATGCGCAGGACGACAGGCTGCTCCGCTACGTGCGACAGGCGGCTGGTTGTGTGCTGCCGCGGCAACCGAATCGCTACACCCGGGAAGCGGGATACGCGTTCTGGCTGGGGCCGGATCAGTGGTTGCTGGCGCTCCCGCGCGCGACGTCCGTCGCGGTTGAAACGCGCCTGCTAGCGGGCGGCGACCAGCTTCTGGCCGCAAACGATGTCACCAGCGCCTATTGCCTTTTCACCGTTGCCGGGGGGCTTGCCGAGCGTGTCCTTCGCAGCGGCACTTCGTATGACCTCGCCCGGCTCGGCGCAATGTGTTGCGCGCAGACGCAGCTCGGGAAGACGCAGGTGCTGATCTGGCAGCCGCAGGCAGAAACGTATCACCTCCTGGTGCGCCGGAGTTTCGCCAGTTACCTCTGGCGGTGGCTTGACGATGCAATTTCCGTGTGGGAAGGCGTCTAGCGGGCGGGGTGCAGCCTTCGGGTACTCGTGGGTGCGGCTTGCCGCAGGGGAAGTGGCGGGTCGGCACGATTGGTTTGGTGCGGATGGGGCGCATTCCGCAAAGAGCAGCGGGGCATGTTTTCCGCGGCTCATCGCCGCGGCCTCATTGAAGGAGGTAGCGGGGCGCATTGCAGTCTTCTTCCAGTCACGTTTTTCGCGGCCGAGTAGCGTGCTCCGGAATGCTCCAGAAACAGGTTCCCGCGGAATGGCACGGACAGGGGTTTGCTCCTCCCCGATCCTGTTTTGATTCTGACGCCGAGTGACCTTGGGATGACAACCCGTGTTAAGCAGACCGCACCCGCAAACCCGACGCGGTGGATGGGCTCTCGCTTCAGTCAGCGCACCAATCCGTGCCGCCGCAGGATGGCGAGCAGCGGCTCCTGTTGTTCTAGGACGATCCGGTAAATCGACCTGTAGTGGTGTGTGGACCAGTAGCGGAGCGTTGCCTGCGCGCGCCGTGCACCGACGATCTCGCGAAGTGCCTGGTATTCCCACGAACAGATGATGAGATGCAGGTAGGACGAATGGTCTCCGTTCGCACCTTCCGGTGGCTGGCGAGGAAGGTCCGGAAACAATTTACGCAGATCAGCTACTGCAGCGCCCACGCGGGCTTCATTCGCGGCTGCAAGCCAATGCGACTGTTCATGGACGAAATCCGCAATCAACAGATCGCCACGATCACGTGTATTCAGCGTCAGGCGGGGATGGCTGTGCGGAATCTGCGTGCTCGCGTCAATGATGACCACAGGAGTGAAAATCCACCGCGACATGCCCGGTTCGTCGAGATGACCGGACAGCTCAGCGGCGACTTGTCGTTCATCCGTTTCGTCCGCCGCCGTCGCAATCTGCAGTGCATTCGCATCGACCACCGGTATCACCATTCCTGCGGTGTCTTCATCCACATGACGTGCAAAGGCGTCTAGGACCTTCGGCCATGTGTTCGTGAAGTAGTCGTAGGCCACCTGCCAGTCGGCACTCGAACCAAATCCGCCCTGTTCGAAATGCAGCAGTGTCATTCCTCCATCCAGCGGTGAAAAGCGCAACGTCACATGTGTCTTCAGCCCACGTACCGCCATATCAGGACGGTTCGACCAGGTGAACGACAACACCCGTCCTTCTTCCCATCCGAGGATCCGGCACTCGTCACAGCCTCGGCTGCCTTCCGGATTGTCCGGCAGGAAAAAGAACTCGTAGGGGCCGTCAGGTTCAAGGCGGATGCGGGTCTGACCCGGCCCGATCCCCGGGAAAAACGCCTGCACGGCGGTATCGCTCGTCCACGCACGCCAGGCGAGCGCGGTCGTGGTTGCAACCACGACTTCAAAACGCAGTGACCCGGCCCGGTCAGCGGGATATCCATCCGCCGGCAGAACTTTCGCAGGAAAAAGGCTTGCCAGTGCCCACAGCAGCATCAAGCAGGGCCGCGTACCATTGGTTATCCAACGGCTCGATCGTGGTGTTCCTGATCCGGCACTCATTTCACCGCCGCCTCGAACAGTTCGAGGACCACCACCCAGCCCGTCGCATAGCTGTCGCGTACAGTTCCAGCAGTTTCCCCGCGTTTAGCCCAGCCCTGGTGGATGAGTGTCAACCGGCAACCTGGTTCCTGGGTGTGTGCAGTCTTGGCATCCGGCAGGGTGCTTTCAAACCTGACTTCGAGCACTGTCGCCTGGTCTTCCGCCTGCCCCGGATGCCAGGTCATGGAGAAACCCCGTGGCGGATTCCATTCGAGCAACGTGCCCCAGACTGCACGTTCGCCGGCGCTGTTGATCTCCACGACCTTCCCGCCGGCAAATGGCTCGAATTCGACCCGCGCGTCCGCCTCACCAAAACAGGAATGCGAAAACAGCGGCCACCAACGCGCAAGCTGTGAGGTGAAGACGTCAAAGGCATGGGTGGGTGAACAATCAAGGTCCAGTTCCCTGATGACGGGTGGCAAAATTTCTGCACTCATGCTTTTTTTCCCCTTGAGGGTTTGGTGCGGGCTGCACGCTGGTTGCGCTCGGGTCGATTCGAACCCTTTCCCCGCTTTGCGGCTGGACGGGAGTTTTCCGCGACCATCGCAAACCGGCGCAGGGCTACACTCCACAACTGGTCGAACCACGCACGGACCTCGGCCACTCCTGCCTCCCGGAGCGCATAGATGTTACGTGTGCCTTCGCGGCGGCTCTCCACCAGGCCAGCCTCCGCCAGCACCTTCAGGTGTTTGGAAATCGCCGGGCGTGACATGGGCATCTTCTGTGCAATCTCTCCCACCGCGCTCGGTCTTTCTGCAAGCAGTCGCACAATGTCCTGCCGCGTCGGGTCTGCGAGCGCACCCATTGCAGCACCTCCGGATCGGGGCATGTCTGTTTCCTCCTGTGTTCTTCCTTTGCCTTTCCAGAAGACATGGTTACCTTCTGGCTATGGTAACCATATGGTTACCTTCTGGTTATGGTAACCGTGTGGTTACCATTGGGCAACCACGGCTTGCAGTCCCAGAGGCGGTGGCGCAGTTTGCCGGACTTCTCACGCCAGCCCACCGACTCATTAGCAGATCCATGAACAGACTCATGGACAGCCCCAACATCGACAGCACACGATCGGTGACCGGCATCGTGCTCGAATACGCGGTGATCTATCTTGCGTCTGGCACCACCTCCCTGGGCATTGCCCGGTCCATCGAGACCCTGTCCCTGTTCCTTTCCGGCAGCGTCCGGTTCATGGCTGCCGGAACGCTCATGCGGCTGTGGGTGCTGGCGCGGTCGCCTTCGACGTTGCGTGAGGTGCCAATCAGGAGCGCTTGCGTTGCCGGTGGGCTTCTCTCCGGTATGGGCAATGGACTCGTGGTGTTCGCTCAGCAGGGTGTGCCGTCCGGTATGGCAGCGCCTCGTGCCAACCACACGGCCGGCAAGGGGCGGAGAGAGGCTGAGGCGGTGGCCACCTCGTCGTGGCTGCTATGGGTATGGGTCGCCGTGAAGGGCGCGGGTATCGCTCCGACTTGCGCTACTCGTCGCACTCTGGGTGGGTGGCCGAGAAGTCCCGGCACGGGTGGTTTGGTGCGGATGGGGCGCATTCCGCAACGCGGAATGCGTTGGTTGAAGCGTGCCTCATGCCACTTCGCGATGCGAAGTGGAGGGTCGGCACGGGTGGTTTGGTGCGGATGTGGCGCATTCCGCAACGCGGAATGCGCTGGAGTGGCGGAAGAGGTAGGAGTCGAACCCACCAGGCGCGTAATCGCACCTCAACGGCTTTGAAGGCCGCGCGCCCCACCGGAGACGATGCTCTTCCGCGGTGAAGTGTCTCAGCTTTTCTGCGTACTGTCAGGCTGGGCGCGGGGTGTCCACGTGCCGAAGACGCGGCGCTCATCCCCCTGACGGCGGGTGAAGCCGACGTGATCGAAGAACTCCAGCACGTCGATGGCCGTGTTGCGGCCGATGGCGGCCGCATCGCGGAAGTCGCGGGCTGTAAACGCACCCCGGGTACCGAGATCGGCGGCGGCTGCGGCGAGGTCGTCCACGAACGCAGGAAGAAAAAAACGATTGTCGCTGATGCGTACGATGGCGCCGGCTTTCGCGAGCCCGTCCAGTTCCTTCGCGAGCTGCAGCAGGGGGCGCTTCATCTGCTTGGCGAGGTCGCCGGTGCTCGGTGGCTGTCGGCTGTCCAGCAGCGGGGTCAACTTTTCCAGCAGCAGTTTCTGCGCGCCCGAAAGCCGTGCGCTGTGGCGTGGCGGATGGTAGGCGCCGGCGGTCTGCGCGAGCCGTTTGGCCGCCACGAGCTGACGCAGCAACTCACCGCGAAATCCTGACGGAATGGTGCCAGGAAGCTCGTTTTCACGCAGGCCCGTGCGCGTTGCGTCAGCT
This sequence comes from Pseudomonadales bacterium, assembly GCA_024234635.1. Lineage (GTDB taxonomy): Bacteria > Pseudomonadota > Gammaproteobacteria > Pseudomonadales > Azotimanducaceae > SYFY01. Next base: position 48,123 of record JACKNX010000021.1, read on the forward strand.
GTCAGCGCGGAGTCGATGGCGGCCAGCAGCGTGTCCTGCCACTGCTTCCAGGTACTGGCGAGAATCAGGTCTTCGCCCACGCGGATGATTTCCTCGCGTACGCCGGGTGGGGGACTGTTCGGGGGCAGGCCCCACAGCGCGGCAAGCTGTGTCCAGTTGGTGGGGCCGAGACTCAACAGGTTGGCAAACGCGGTTTCCACGTCGGTGGTTTCGAGCGCCGCCAGGCGCTTGAGCCGGCTTGCCTGGCGGCGTCTGGCCGGCGGCGGCTGGTTGTCGATCACCACGCCGCCGCCAAGCGTGCGGTCGAGGCCCTGGTCGCGGATGAGCAGACGGTCGCCCGCACAGGCGAGCAGCGGCAGGTCGCAGACCAGATCCGCCAGTGTGCTGTCTCCCGGTGCGAGCGTCGCGGTGTCGAGCAGCCCGAGCCGGGCCGTGCTGTGGGTCGTAGCGTGGTAGACGTGCACCGGCGTCCAGGTTCTGAGCGATCGCGGAAAGTCCGCGAGCAGCGTCAGGCGGACGCTCAGCCGTGAGGAGGCCGCGGACACATCAGAGGTCAACCAGCTGCCGCGCTGCACGTCCGAGATGTCAACGCCGGCGAGATTCAGGGCGGTGCGGGCGCCAGGTCCGGCGCGGTCGGCCTTGCGGTGGTCGGCGCGGATGCCGCGTACACGCGTCTGCTTAAGACCAGGGAACACGGTGAGCGTCTGATCCACACTGACACGCCCGGTGAGCGTGGTGCCTGTCACCACGGTGCCGCTGCCGTGCACGTTGAATGCCCTGTCAACCGGCAGGCGGAAGGCGCGCGTGGTCGCTGCGCCATGGGCCTGCTGATGCATGCCGACGGCAACGAGATGGTCGCGCAGCGTGTCGATACCCGCACCGGTGTGACTGGAACAGGTGACGATGTCGGCTGTGGCGAGAAACGTACCCGCGGTGATTTCCCGGATGGCCGCCCGCACCGCCTGCACGCGTTCGACGTCGACCATGTCGGTTTTTGTCAGGGCGATCACGCCTCCTTTGAGTCCGAGTAGTGACAGGATCTGCAGGTGTTCCAGGGTCTGCGGCATCGGTCCGTCGTCCGCCGCCACCACCAGCAGGGCGTACTGGTGTGCGGCTACACCGGCCACCATGTTGTGGATGAAGCGGTGGTGACCGGGCACGTCCACGAAACCCAGATTGGCATCATCGATGTAGGCGAAACCGAGGTCGATGGTCAACCCGCGTGCTTTTTCCTCTGCGGTGGAGTCGGTATCGACACCCGTGAGGGCGCGCACCAGACTGGTTTTGCCATGGTCGACGTGTCCAGCCAGCGTGACGATCATGCTGACGCGAGCTCGTGCAGACTGGTGAGCAGCTCATCCAGCGGATCCGCCCCGCGCATGTCCAGCCACAACGCCCGCTCCTGGATGCGACCCACAACCGGCACGGGCAGCCGGCGCAGTCGCGCGGCCAGCGCGTCCAGGCCGTTACCCCTAAGCACCACGCACACACTGGGCAGCGACTGGTCCGGCAGCGCGCCGCTGCCGATCTGGGCCTGCGCAGGCTCGATTGTCGTCGCTACGTCGGCAAGCTTGTCAGCAAGCAGCCGCTGCACTGCGTTTGCGCGGTGGCTGAGCTCGCTGGCCGGCAGGGTAAGGGTGCGCAGCAGCGGCAGGGTCGTGGTCAGCGTATCCGGCTGTTCGTAGCAGGTGAGCGTGGCTTCCAGCAGTGCCAGGGTGATCTTGTCGGTACGCAGCGCGCGCTTCAGGGGGTTGGCATCCAGCGCCCGCACGAGGTCAGCACGGCCGACGATGAGCCCCGCCTGCACGCCACCCAGCAGCTTGTCGCCGCTGAAGGTAACGAGATCGGCGCCGTCTGCGAGGGTTTCAGCCGGTGTCGGCTCGTGTGGCAATCCGAACCGGGTGAGATCGATGAGCGCGCCGCTGCCGAGGTCCACGCACAGCGGCAGCGCATGCGCCGTCGCCACGCGTGCAAGATCGGCGGTGGTAACGGTTTCCGTGAAGCCTTCAATGTGGAAGTTGGAAGGGTGCACCTTCAGCAGCAGGGCGCACTGTGCCGCCACGCGCCCGAAGTCGCTGGCGCGTGTGCGGTTGGTGGTGCCGACTTCCAGCAACGTGGCGCCGGAGCGGGCCATGATGTCCGGCAGGCGGAAGCTGCCGCCGATCTCGATGAGTTCGCCGCGACTGACCGGCACCTGTCGACCGAGTGCCAGGGTATTGAGCACCAGCAGCAGGGCGGCGGCGCCGTTGTTCACCACCGTCGCAGCTTCGGCGTTGCACAGACGCGCCAGGCGTTCGGTGACGGCGGCTTCGCGATGACCCCGGCTCCCGGTGCTCAGATCGTATTCCAGGTTCATGGGTCGTGTGACAAGTTTTCCAACGGAATCCCACAGCGCCGGGCTCACCTGGGCCCGGCCGAGATTGGTGTGGATTACGGTGCCGGTGAGATTGAATACCGGCTGGTAGGCGGCGCTCGAGAGGCTCGCCGAGACACGCCCGGCATACGCCGTGAGGTCCGTTGCCCACGCAGGCAACGGCGTCGCCGTGCGTGCCTCGCGCTGCAGTTCACGCAGGCGGCTCTTCACGGGTTCGCGGCCATATTTCAGGCTCAGTGCAGCGATCGCGGGATCGCCCAGCAAGCGTTCTATGGACGGCAGCTGATGTCTGCCAGGCTCGGACATGGCATGCGCTCGTTCGGTCGACGGGTCCATTGTAGCGTGCCAGACTCGCGCGCATTGATGGGGAGGACTGACGGGAGGGCACATGCGCAAATCACTACCGGAAGCCGGCCAGGACTGGGCCGCGCTCGAATCGACGTTGGCGGACGCGGGCGTGCGGGACGTACGCTGGCGCGATGGCCGCGCCATGGTGTACGTCTTCCATTCGGGCGAGGACGTGATGCAGGTGGCGCACGACGCCTACGGCATGTTCATCGCCGAGAACGGTCTGGGGCCGGCTGCCTTCCCCAGCCTGAAGCGCATGGAAAGTGAAGTGGTGGACATCGCGCTGTCGCTGCAGCAGGCACCCGCGGATGCCACGGGCTGCATGACCAGTGGCGGCACCGAGAGCATTCTTCTGGCCATGAAAGCGTGCCGGGACTGGAGCCAGCGGCATCGCCCCGTACTCGGCACGCCGAAGGTGGTGGTCCCGTATTCCGCCCACCCGGCGTTCAACAAAGGTGCGCACCTGATGGGGCTGGAGGTGCAGCGCCTCCCGTTGCAGGGCGACTTCACCGCGGATGTGCAGGCCATGGCGGATGCGGTGGATGCCCGCACCATCATGCTGGTGGGGTCGGCGCCGTGTTTTCCCTATGGTGTGATCGACCCTATCCGGGACCTCGGCGCGCTGGCGGTGGAACGCGGCCTGTGGCTGCACGTGGATGCGTGCGTGGGAGGGTATCTGTCCCCGTTCATGGCCGAGGTACGCGCCGGGGCAGGGCTGCCGCCACTGCCCGCCTGGGACTTTTCCCTGCCGGGTGTCAGCTCCATGTCGCTGGATCTGCACAAGTACGGCTATACAGCCAAGGGAGCCAGCACGGTTCTCTACCGCGACCGCGCCTTCTATTCGGCACAGGTGTTCGATTTCGACGACTGGCCGTGTGGACGCATGAATACCCCCACGTTTGCCGGCACACGGCCGGGTGGCGCCATCGCGGCGGCCTGGGCGGTGCTGCACTACCTCGGACGGGCCGGCTATGTGGCGAAGGCGGGTGCCATCCACCGCGCGCGCGAGCGCCTCCGCGCGTTCTGCGCCCGGCTGGACCTGCCGGTTTACGGTGAGCCGCTGCTGTCCATCCTTGCGTTCGGCGACCGGCAGGGCGACATCCTTGCCGCGGGGCAGGGACTCTACAAGGCCGGGTGGTTTTCCAGTCGGGTACAGAACCCGGATGGTATCCAGGTGATGCTGTCGCCGGGTCATGAGCCGGTGCTCGATGGCTATCTCGACGAACTTGAACGGCAGATTGTTGCCGTTCGCGCCAGCGGCGGGCGGGCACAGGACCGGGACATCCGCTACAGCTAGCCAGGCGGGTCTGGACGGCACAATGCGTATTGCGGGAGAGAATGCTTATTGCGGGAGGGAATGAAAAAAAACGCTGATATAGCAAAATAAGTGTAGACATAAATCGATTAAAGCGATTAAAGTGCGCGTCAACATCAAATCGATTAAAACGATATAACCGATTGAAACGGTTGTTTGGTTGAGGCGATGCGGGGATACGGGATGCCCGATGGGGTCGGGCAGACAGCAGGGGATACGGGATGGCAAAGACCAGCGATCAGCGACAGTCACCACGGTCGGTGCTCTCACCGAACGAAGTGGCCGAGCTGCTCATGGTGTCACCCATCACCGTTCGTCAGTGGGCGCAGAAAGGACTCATCGACGCGCACGTGACGGCTGGCGGCCATCGCCGGTTCACCCTGGAAGCGGTGCGCCGCTTCGCCCGGGAACGGGGACTCGAGTTGCCGGCATTGCCGCAGGCGGGTCGCAAAGTGCTTATCGTCGACGACGATGCGCAACTCAACCAGTTCCTGGTGGCGCTGTTCTCCACGGAGGTGGAGGGGGTTACGGTGTTGTCCGCCGCGGACGGCTTCGAAGCCGGTCGTCTGGTGGCCACGCACCGCCCGGAAGTTGTTCTCCTCGATGTCATGATGCCCGGAATCGACGGTGTGGATGTGTGCCGTCGTATCAAGGCGTCTCCCGAGACCGCCCACATTCGGGTTGTGGGCATGACAGGATTTCATACACAGGAAGTAGCCGGCCGCATGCTCGGCGCGGGTGCCGAGGCGCTGCTGAAAAAACCTTTCAGCAATGCCGAGGTGCTGGCCGCCTGCGGGTTCGACGACCGCTGACTTCCGACGGGTCAAGCAGAAGGAGCAGACATGTACGCGCAGACCATCAGCCACGACAGTCACGATGATTCCCAGTTCCTGGACGGCGCCGCGGTGCTCGAGAAGGACGACGACAGCGATGCGTTCGAAGAGGCCGTGCAGGCCAACGGCTCGGTGCGGGAATACGGCGATGCCACGGATTCCTACCTGGGCGAGATCGGTCGCGCGCCGCTGTTGACCGCGGACCAGGAAAAGGCGCTGGCGCGTCGCGTACAGAAGGGTGACATGAAGGCCCGCGCGCAGATGATCGAAAGCAATCTGCGGCTGGTGGTGAAGATCTCCAGACGCTATCTGAACCGCGGTCTGCCACTGCTCGATCTCATCGAGGAGGGCAACCTCGGCCTCATCCGCGCCGTCGAAAAATTCGACCCGAGCAAAGGATTCCGTTTCTCCACCTACGCCACCTGGTGGATTCGCCAGGCGGTGGAGCGGGGCATCATGAATCAGGCCAAAACCATCCGCCTGCCCATCCATATCGCCAAGGAACTCAACGGCTACCTGCGCGCGCAGCGTGAACTGTCGCAGAAGCTGAATCACGAGCCGACGGCAGAAGAGGTTGCCGCGCTGGCGGATAAGCCGGTGGAGGATGTACGCAATCTGCTGCAACTGGCGGACAACATCGCCTGTACGGAGATTTCGGTACTGGAACCCGAGCGCGGCGCCTGGGATACGTTCGAGAACGAGAAGAGCGAAGATCCGTGGGAATGGCTGCAGAACGACCAGATGAAACTGAATCTCGACATCTGGCTGGACCGGCTGCCGGAGAAGTCGCTGGATGTGCTGTCACGCCGCTTCGGCCTGCGTGGTCACGACATCGCGACGCTCGAGGAAGTGGGCGCTGCCATAGGCCTCACCCGTGAGCGCGTACGGCAGATTCAGGTGGATGCGCTCAAGGAACTGCGCCACATGATGATGGAAGAAGGCTTCGAGCGCGACGACGCGCTGCTGTAGCCCCCGGCGGTGTGCGGACGGCCCCGTGCAGTCCGCATACCGCGCCTCCGGCGGGCGTTGTCCCGGCGCTGCCTCGTCGTGCAGGTCTGGCTTGCCTGCCGGCCATTCCCGCGACACTCTTTCCGCGACCGGTTCTGGAATCAATTCGCGGAGCGCCCATGCAGCAACCCTCACCCACGCTGGAAGGCCAGCGTCTCGCCTTTATCGGCCTTGGCGTCATGGGTTACCCCATGGCCGGCCATTTACGTCGCCACGGCGCCAGCGTCGCCGTCTATAACCGCACCCCCGGCAAGGCCCTGGCCTGGACCGAGGATTACCAGGGTACGGCTCATACCACACCGCGGGGAGCGGCGGCGGAGGCGGCTATCGTTTTCCTGTGCGTGGGTAACGACGATGACGTACGTAGCGTGGTGTACGGAGACGACGGCGTGCTCGCCGGTATGGCGCCCGGGACGCTGCTGGTGGATCACACCACCGCATCCGCGGAACTGGCGGAAGAACTGGGGGCCGCCTGTGCCGAAAACGACATCGGTTTTCTCGATGCGCCGGTTTCCGGCGGGCAGGCTGGCGCGGTGAATGGCGCTCTCACCATCATGGTCGGTGGGCAGGAAGCGGACTTCCAGCGCGGCCGTGCGGTGATGGAGGTATATGCAAAGGAGATCCGGCGCATGGGCGGCGTCGGCGCCGGCCAGGTGACCAAGATGGTCAACCAGATCTGCATTGCCGGCATCCTGCAGGGCCTGGCGGAAGGGGTGGCGTTTGCGGAGAAAGCCGGGCTCGACGTTGGCGAGGTGGTGGGCGTCATCTCCCAGGGCGCCGCGCAGTCCTGGCAGATGAACAACCGTGCGCACACGATGGCGAAGAACGAGTTCGATTTCGGCTTTGCGGTGGACTGGATGCGCAAGGATCTCGGCATTGCCCTGGACAAGGCGCGGGGACTCGGCGTATCGCTGCCGCTCACCGCGCTGGTGGACCAGTTCTACGGCGACGTGCAGCGCATGGGCGGCGGGCGCAACGATACCTCCAGCCTGATCCGGCGGCTGCGCTGACCGCGAGGTCAGTCGGGGAGACCCTTCCCGCGGACAATGCGGCGCGCGACCTGTGGCATCGACCCAGCCTCAGGGCTTGACCAGGATCTTTACATGCCCGTCCGTGTCGGCAAGGGACAGGAATGCCTCGCGCACAGCCTCCAGCGTGGTGGTGCCGGTGATCCAGGGCCGCCAGTCGACGCGACCGGATGCCAGCATCTGCAGGGCGTCGGCAAATTCCCCGGGTGAATAGAAGCTCACGAAGCGCAGGCTGAGCTCTTTCGCCACGGCGGTGGCGGGGGTGATCATGGCGCTGCCATGGCTGATACCGGCAACGACAATCTCCGAGCGATGGGGTGCGTGCTGGATACAGGTTTCGAGCACGCTACCGGAACCGGTGCAGTCGAACACGGAAACCGGCCTGCCAGCCGAGCCCGCCGCCAGGTCGGCAAACGGTGATGTGGTCGCCGCATCCACCG
>JACKNX010000022.1 GCA_024234635.1 Pseudomonadales bacterium
TTTCCTGCGCCGTCTAGCTCCGGCCGTTTTCGTGAAAATGCTGCTTGAAGCCGACTAGTACGCGTGAGCCTGATGTCGCCTGCCAGCAGTGATCTTCGCGTCACAGTGTCGCTGATCCCTTTACCTTTCGAGTCTCGATGCCCTGCAGTCCTCTCCTAATGCAAGCTAGCGAGGCGATCCGCGTTCGTAACAACAGTGCTCGAACTGAAAGTTCAGACGTCGGCCGGTTGTCCATGCGGTAAATGGAGGCGATTACTCCCGCCTCGTGGGAATGATCTCAGCACCCGCATCTGACGCCGGCCACCAAGTCTTATATATCTCACGGCACCTCAATGCAGATCCCGCACCTCGATCTCCACAGCCTCAGCACTCCGCCCCACCGGATTCCTCAGCAACAACCGCCGCACACGAATCGGCTCCTCCCCCGCATGCAGCGCGCGAATGCGATCCCCCACATGCGCATCCGCCTGCGTGGTACGCATATGGAGTCGCACGTAATCCGCCCAGGTGGGCAGCTCGTAACGCTCGATCCACAACCGCACATTCTCCGTATCCCGAGCCAGCGACCAGTGATGGGCACCATCCCGCCGACGGATGCGATGCCGTTCGCTCATGGCGTCCAGAAACGCGTCAACCTGCTCAGGCTCGATCTCGTATTCCACAAGGATCGCCACGGGGCCACTGCGCGGCTGAATATCCAGTTCCGTCTGCGGTTCCCGCCATCGGTTCAGTGGATCGAGGTTCAGCGCGTCGCTCCCAGGCAGCCGCAGTCGAATGCCGATCAATGACGCCAGCACCAGCGCGACGGATGCCGACCACAACGCGCTGTCCACGCCGTGATGTTCGGCGATGTTGCCCCACAGCCAGCTGCCAAGGGCCATGCCGCCGAAGGTGGCCATCTGATATAGCGACAGCGCGCGCCCCACCACCCAGCGTGGTGTCGACATCTGCACGGACGTGTTGAACAGCGACAGCGCCATCACCCACGCGGCGCCGCCCAGCAGCAGGCCGAAGCCGGTGAACCAGGCGCTGCGACTTTCCGCGCTGATGAGGCTGCACACGATGAACGCTGCAATGGTCACCTGCACCAGCGCTTCGTTGGACAAGTGCTGCCGTGCGCGGCGGGAGATGAAGGCGCCAGCGACCGCACCCATGCCGAAGGCACCGAGCAGCGTGCCGTACACCACGGCGTTGCCGCCCAGAAGATCCCGAACGATCAGGGGCAGCAGCGCCAGAATGACAATCGCGGCCGCGCCGAACACGAACCCGCGCACCAGCACCTTGCCGATGTTGGGGGACATCGCCACGTAGCGCATACCGGCGCTCATCGCGGAGAGCAGGTTTTCGCGCGGCATGGTGTTGGGGGGAATATCCGGTTTCCAGCGCCACAGCACGCCGATGAGGCCGAGATAGCTCACGGCATTGATGGCAAAAGCGGCAGCCGCGCCGGCAGCCGCGACGATGGCGCCACCGGCGGCCGGACCGACACTGCGCGTCACGTTGAAGCTCACGCTGTTCAGCAGCACCGCCGCGGCAATGCGGTCACGCGGCACCATGTCGCCCACAGCCGCCTGCCACGCCGGAATGTTGAAGGCGCCGCCGCAGCCGATGAGAAAGGTGAACCCCAGCAGCTGCCATGGTCCGAGCAGCCCCAGCCAGGCGGTCAGGGCCAGGCCGCAGCTCATCAGGAACATGAAAAGCTGCGCGCCCAGCATCACCGTGCGGCGTGGAAAGCCATCCGCCACCGCGCCGGCCACCAGCGACAGCAGCATCACCGGCAGCGTGGTGGATGTCTGTACCAGCGCCACCATGTCGGCGGTTACCGCCATGGAGGTCATCGCCCAGGCGGCGCCCACGCCCTGGATCAGGCCGCCCAGGTTGGACACCATGCTGGCGAACCAGAGATTGCGGAACACGGGGATCCGCATGGGGGCCAGAGTGGAACTGGAGTTATCGTTCATCGCTTCCCGTGCCTGGGCGGACAGGCAAGGTGTCCGCCGTCCATCGTGCGCGGCCGTGGCTGTTTGAGGTGTTCCATTGTAGGGGCAGATACCTGCCCGTGCCGTGAGTTCGAACAGGAAGTCGCCGCTATCGGCCCTGCCACTCGGGCGGCCGCTTCTCCAGGAACGAACGCACGCCTTCCCGCTGGTCGTGGCTGCCGGTGATGCCGGCCAGTGCCCGCTGGGTGAGCTGCCAGCCGTCGGCGTCGCTTGCCGCCACGAAGTCGTTCACCGAGCGCAGGCAGTTCTGTACCGACAGCGGCGCGTTGCGCAGGATGCGCTCGGCCAGGCGGATGGCTTCGGGCAGCGCCTCGCCAGGCCCGACCAGACGATTCACCAGGCCCGCATGGTAGGCACGCTGCGCGTCGATGGGATCGCCGGTGAGAATCAGCTCGCGGGCCAGATTCAGCGGCAGTGCGTTCGGTGCCCGAAACAGCCCCGCGCACGTTGGGATGACACCAATGCACACCTCCGGCAAACCGAAGCGGGCATTGGTGCTGGCCACCACCAGGTCGCAGGCCAGCACAATCTCCATGCCGCCGCCGAGCGCCGCGCCTTCCACCGCTGCGATCAGCGGCTTGGTTCGCTGCCGGCGGATGACGCCGTACTCGCCGCCACGTTCGGTGACGTAGTCGCCGTTGGCTCTCAGGTCGCTGCCGGCGGAGAAGATGCTGCCGTCGCCGGTGAGCACGCCGGCCCAGAGCGTGGGGTCGTCCTCCAGGGTATTCAGGGCGGCATCGATGGCGTCGGCCAGCGCCCGGTCGATGGCGTTGCGTTTGGCGCTGCGCTGCATGCGCAGTATCAGCAGGTGATCCTGGCGTTCGACACTGAGCAGGGTGGCGGGCTGTTCGCTCATGCAGTTGCTGTCCATTGGCGGCCGGGTGGCGCGAAGCCGCCAAGCATAGGCAAATGTGCCGTGTCCCGGATAGCTGACGTGGCGATTGGCGGTGGCGATTGGTTCATGCCGTTCCCGTCCGTATGCTTGCGGACTGCCCGGGAGAAGAGGACGGCACATGCCACGTGGATACTGGATCGGCCATGTTGATGTCAGCGACCCGGAGCGGTATCGCGACTACGTCGCCGCCAATGCCGCGGCCTTCGCCAGGTTTGGCGGCCGCTTCCTGGTGCGGGGGGGCGCGCTCGAAGCGGTGGAAGGCACGGCACGTTCCCGCCATGTGGTGATCGAGTTTCCCAGCTACGCGGCGGCGCTGGCCTGCTACCGATCGCCCGAATACGCGGCGGCAATGTCCCATCGGCTGGCCGCATCGGTGGGGGAGATTGTGGTGGTCGAAGGCTACGACGGCGTCCAGCCGGGAGAATCAACCGGCCACGCCTGACACGGACTTGTCCCGGCGGCGCCATCCCTGTGCATACTTGCAGGCATTGTTCCGCGCACATCGAGGAGACCCTGCATGCGACTTGACGGCAAAGTGATCGTGATCCCTGGCGCCACCTCCGGCCTTGGCAAGAATGCGGCGCTGCGTTTTGCGGCCGCGGGCGCACATGTGGTTTTCGGCGGGCGCAGGGAAAGTGCCGGCAACGAGACGGCCGCCGAAATTGCCGCGGCGGGTGGCAGCAGCGTTTTCCAGCGCTGCGATGTCACGAAAAGCAGTGACGTGGCCGCACTCGTCGACACGGCCGTGTCCCGGTTCGGCAGGCTCGACATGGCGTACAACGTCGCCGGGGTGCCGGGTGATGCGTTCGTGAAGTTTGCCGAGTACGACGAGGCCCAGTGGCTGGACACCATCAGCATCAACCTCACCGGCATGTTCTACTGCATGAAATACGAAATTGCCGCCATGCTGAAAAACGGCGGTGGGGCCATCGTCAACATGTCGTCCGTCGCCGGCCTTGGGGCCACCCCGGGCGGCGCCGGATACGTGGCGTCTAAGCATGGCATCGTGGGGCTGACACGCACCGCCGCGCTCGACTATGCCGCCGAGAAGATCCGCATCAACGCCATCGCCCCCGGCGTGGTGAAGACGGAGATGATGGAATGGGGCATCACGCAAACGCCCGATCTGGAAGCGCAGATGCTCGCGCACCAGCCCATCGGTCGCCTCGGCACCATGGACGAGATCACCAACGCCGCCATGTGGCTGTGTTCCGACGCGGCCAGTTTTGTCACCGGCGCCACGTTGTCGGTGGACGGCGCCTATCTGCTTGTCTGAGACGCGCAATCAGCGTGTTGCGCGTACGGCGGTCGTGAGGTTCCGCTCCGGCCGGCCTGGCGGGCGCGTCTCACGGCGGAGGAAGATCATGACGAACCGATGTCTGGTACTTGGGTGTCTGCTGTTTGGGCTGGCGTCCGCGGCGGACGCGCGCACGGTGAAACCCATTCTCTACGGCACCCACTGGGTGGCGATCACGGGCAAACCGCTGGCAGCGACGGCTGGCGCCCGCATTTTCGAACAGGGCGGCAATGCGGTGGATGCCGCCTGCGCGATGCTCGCAGCCACGTCCACGATGTTCGACGTGCTCAGCTGGGGCGGCGAAACGCAGGCGCTCATCTGGCACCCGGTGGAAAAACGCGTGATCGCGATCAATGGCCTCGGCGTTGCGCCCACCGGCGCGACCCCGGAGTTCTTCAGGGCGCGTGGCATGGCGCAGCCGCCGGAATACGGACCGCTGGCGGCCGTCACGCCGGGGACGCCGGGCGCGTTGCTGGTGATACTGGCCGAGTACGGCACGCTGTCGCTGGAACAGGTGCTCGCCCCTGCGCGCTCCCTGGCCGCCGGTTATCCGATGGAAGCGCAGACCGCGGACAGCATCGAGCGTGACAAGGAGATCATTCGCCAGTGGCCGTACTCGCGTGCGTTGCTTCTCACTCACGAGGGCGAAGCGCGCGAAGCCCCCGAAGCGGGAGAGATCTTCCGGCAACCGGATCTGCTGGCCACGCTCGACAAGCTGGTGGACGCGGAAAAGGCGGCGCTTGTCGCCGGCAAGTCCCGGCGGGATGCCATTCTCGCCGCCTATGCGCGCTTCTATACCGGTGACATCGCCCGTGAGTACGTTCGGGCTTCACAGGAAATGGGCGGCCTGCACACGCTCGACGATCTCGCGAACTGGCAGGTGCATATCGAAGCGCCGGTAAAAGGCACCTACAAAGGCCTGGACGTCTACAAGCTGAACTCGTGGGTGCAGGGCCCCGTCATGCTGCAGGCGCTCAACCTGGCGGAACGCACGGACCTGCGTGCGCTGGGTTACAACAGCCCCGCCTACATCCATACCCTGTACCAGATCATGAACCTGGCTTACGCCGATCGGGACTTCTACTACGGCGACCCCTACTTTCCGCCTGCGGAGCCCCTGCAGGGCTTGTTGTCGAAAGACTATGCGGCGGCGCGCTGGAAGCTGTTCCGCGCGGATCGCAACGATACGGGGATCAGGCCCGGCGATCCGTATCCCTTCCAGGGTGAGGCCAATCCGTACGCCGAACAGCTCGAGCGCTGGACCAATGTGGCCGATCCCGACAAGGGGCTCGCGCCACCGTGGCAGCAGGCGCGATATGCACCGGCAGAGCACGCACGTACCTTCCAGTTGGGCACCACCTCGGTACAGGCGGCGGATGCTGTGGGATGGGTGGTGTCCATGACACCTTCCGGCGGCTGGATTCCCGCGGTCATCGCCGGCCGCACCGGCATCGGCATGAGCCAGCGCATGCAGAGTTTTGTGCTGGACGCTGCCGACAATCCGTTCAACGTGGTGGCGCCGGGCAAGCGGCCGCGTGCCACGCTCACGCCGACGCTGGTGCTGAAAGAGGGGCGTCCCTGGCTCTCGGCCGCGGTGCAGGGCGGCGACATCCAGGACCAGGTGCAGTTGCAGATGCTGCTGGCGATGACCGAGTTCGGCATGAACGTGCAGGAAGCCGTGGAAGCGGGTCACGTGTGGAGCTACCAGATGCGCGACTCCTTCGGCGATCACCGGGCCGTGCCTGGCAGGCTGGCCGTGCGCAAGGATCTTCCGGCGGAGACGCAGGAAGCGCTGCGCGGGAAGGGATACGAACTGGAGTTGCTCGATCGTACGTCTGGCCCGATCAATGCCATCTGGTTCGATCAGCAGCGCGGCGTGATGCAGGGCGGCAGCAGCGATTTCGGGGAGGATTACGGTATCGCGTGGTAGCAAGGACCACGGGACACCGGTTTGCGGCTGGCTCGTCTATCTGCCGTCCGCCAGCGTCTCTGGGCGCTGCCGTCGTCGCGGAAACATCTGTTCCAGCACGGCGTCGTCAACCACGAGCCGGCTTGCCGCCTGCCAGTGAGCCACGTCGGCAGCGGTCAGCATGTTGTATTCGGCAAGCGCGTCCACGCTCACCGGCGGACTGGCTTTGCGCCGCTTCGTGCGACGGAACCTCAGGCGGCAGTACAACGCCCACAACAGGTACGTGCCCGTGAGGATGCCGATGCCGATGCCGTAACGAATGAGCAACGGCGGCAGGTCGTCGAGGTTCAGTCCCTGCAGCAGCGTCGTGTAGAGGAAGTACAGCCCGGCCACCCAGGCGACGAGGCTGAGCAGGGGGATGACAAGATAGAACCACACCACCCAGGCGAAAGCGGTGATGCCGCCCCAGCCCCAGCGTTGCATGGCGGTCTGCCGTTCCGGCCGCTCGATGATCAGCGGCCGTTGACCGTTCTGTTGGCGATCGTCAGTCACTGAACTGTTCTCCCCGGTCTGGGCTTTTCCACACCGCCTTGCGTCGACGGCGGAACAGCACGCGCGGCAGGGCGACGATGGTGGTGAACACCGCCAGCAGCCAGTACGCCACCGGGTACCAGATGATCCAGTAGTAATGCCGCTGGAAGCGGCGTTCGTACTGGCCGTCCACTACCACGCTCAGCGCGAATTGAAGAAGACAGCTCAGGCCAATGAGTGCGCCGCCCCAGCTCGGCAGCCATCGGGTCAGGTCGGGCATGGCCGGAATGTCCATCACCTGGCTGATGAAGAGGCTCAGCCCCAGGATCAGCATGGTGTACGACCACAGCACGCTGAGGAGGAACTCGATCAGCACCGGCCACATGTGCCGGCGTCGCCAGCGCAGCAGGCCGGCGAAGTGATCGATGGCCACTTCCACGCCGCCCATCGCCCAGCGCAGACGCTGTCGCCACAAGCCTTTCAACGTTTCGGGCATCAGGATCCAGCACAAGGCGTGGCTTTCGAAGCGGATGGCCCAGTGGTCCATCTGCAGGCGCCAGCTGATGTCGATATCGTCGGTGAGTTTGCTCGTGTCCCAGTAACCGACCGCATGTAATGCGGAGCGGCGAAAGGCGGCGACGACGCCGGACACCGTAAACACGCGACCGTAGATGCGCTGCGAGCGTTTTATCAGGCCGACGATGGAGGAGAATTCGCCGACCTGGATCTTGCCCAGCAGCGTGGACCGCGTCCGCACGCGCGGGTTGCCGGTTACGGCGCCAACCCGAGGGTCGTTGAAGTGGGGCACGATCCAGAGCAGCGCATTGGCGTCCAGGATCGCGTCGCCGTCGATGCATACGAGAATCTCGTTGCGTGCGGCCAGCGCACCGACACGCAGCGCGGCCGCCTTGCCCTGGTTGGAGGCGAGATGAAAGGCGCGGATGTGCCCCTGTGCCGCATAGTCGTCGATGAGGGCGGCCGTTCCATCGGTACTGCCGTCGTTCACCACCAGGATTTCGTAGTTGGCGTAATTCAGGGCGCGCAGGGACTCGATGGTCTCCTTTAGCGTGCGCTCTTCGTTGTGGGCGGGAACGATCACCGAGATGCCGGGCGCCACGAAGGGAATGTCCGGGTCGTCGATCTTCCGCCTGCCCCGGTCTTCCCAGTGAAAAAAGTACGTGATGCCGCCCACCATCCACAGATACGACATGAACAGCGGATAGACCAGCGCAAATTCCTGCATCACCGCGTAGATGAAGTCGATGCTCATCGTCAGCGCTTCAATGCCGGAAAGGTGTTCACGGACAGGTTGGACCGTACCGTCAGCACGGCAGGCCGGTCCGCCTCAAAGTCATCGATGCCGTATCCGATGTGACGAACGCCACCACGCAGCAGGTTCGCGAATTGTTCACCAAGCGCCGCGTCTGTCAGCCGGTCGTCAGCGTGTCGCCGCGGATCGCGAACCGGCAGGTAGATCATCGTCCTGCGTGCTGCATCGGGGTGATTCCCAAGCACCGCCCGCGCGAGGTCGATGAACGGGACTGATGCGGTGAACGGTCGCGAATACCAGGCATCGGGGTCGTTTTGCACGGTAACGGCGGTGTAGTCGTAGGTCTCGAGGTACCGGCGGTACCGGTTGCGCCAGTCGGCCGTCGGCTGGCCGTTCACCATGCGGAGCGGAAGGCTGCGAAGGGTCCGCAACTGTCCCTGGGTCTGGCGCAGTTCAGCCGCGAGGCCGAGGGTGAGCGCGGTCAGCGGGTCGGTCCCTGTGCGCTCCAGGGCGTCGTTTGCGTCGTCGCGCTGCGCGGGTGCGAACAGCGCATCGTCGTCGAAGAACACACCGTCAAAGCGGGCATGCTGACCCAGCGCGGCGTAGATCGCGGCGACGATCTCAGCGGTTTCGCGGCGATACGGGCTCAGATGAGCGGCCCTGTCGCGTGTGCCGCGAATGGCCAGCCGATCGTTCGCGGCGTCATCCGGCAGCCGGAAGGCCAGCGTTGGCAACCAGGCGTATACGGCAACCTCGGCCCGCGTCTTGAGCTGCCAGGCAACATGGCTGAACAGGTCCGCGCGCATCGGCAGATGCGGGCCCGGAAAGTAGAGTGCGTCCGCCGCGCCGTCCTGGTTGATGTCGGCGGATGCCTGCAGGATGACGGCGCTGATCTGCATGCGCTGCACGCGTTCGATCACGGTGTCCAGGTTGTGCTGAAGCGTGCCCGGGTCGTCGCTGTAGAGGCTGTCCAGCGTGATGGTCGTCGCGCGCAGCGGGGTTTCCTCGCCGGGACGTTCCACCAGGCTTCGTAACGCGGCGAGGTCGGTGCGGTAACTCATCAGGTGGCGGTGAATGGTGTGGCTGCCCGGCACGTTCTCGCCGTCGCTGAGCGTGACCGACAGCTCGAACCCCAGACGCTGCGCCAGCTGCCCGGCTTCGTCGTTGTGGGCGCCATAGGGCCAGACGATGGCGTCGGGAATGGTCTCCAGTTCCTCGCTCAGCCGCAGCGTGGTCAGCTTCAGATCCTCCCAGACACGCTGCCGGTATTCCGCAGTGGTCTCGTAGCGCGCGTCGCCCGGCCGGTACGCAAGCGATGCTGCGGCGGGCAACAGGTTGCCGAACGGATTGCCGCGCACGCCCTGGTGCAGGTCATGCGTGTGCGACGCGACTTCCACCAGCCCGGTGGCGTGCGCTTCGCGGATGTCGTCCCAGGACAGGAAGTCGCTGCGCGGACGCGGTTCGTCGCCGTAAGGCACTGTGGCGTCCGCCGGCGTATCCAGCCAGGCCGTTACCGGCGCCAGTACCGCGCGGTAGCGGAAGAGCTCCAGCAGGGGTAACACATGGCGGCGAAACGTGATGAAGCCGTCGTCGAACGTGAGCAGAAGCGGCTTTTCCGGCAGATCGCGGCCTTCCCGCCACTGCGCGAGGCTCACCGTTTCGTAGCCGTTGGCGGACAGCCAGGACAGGTGCTGAACGAGTGTGTCCACGGTGACGGCCGTGGGATCGCGCAACGTTTCCTCGTGGGTCGCCACCACATCGTGGTAACACAGCGCCAGCAAGGGTGCCTGCGGTGCCGATGCCGCCGGCAGGGCGTACAACAGTGTCAGCAGAATCAGGGTGGCGCGTGGCATCATGGGCGCGCCCGCAGGGACATGCGCACTTCGTCGCTGCGTTCCTGCCTTCCGTCGTAGGGATGACGCCCGGTGCTGACGCCGAACGTGAATTCCAGTACATCGTTCAGCGCCTGGGCGTATTCCACGCTGACTTCCCACAGCCCGTCGCCGCCGAAACCCTGCTGATCGTAGTAACCCCACCAGAACTCGGATTGCAGGGTACGACTGGTGTTGTAGTCGTGCTGCAGCCGCCACTCATGCCGGAGCCCCACGCGGGCGTCGAAGTCGTTGTCCGGATTGAAGTAGCTGGCATCGTCCAGCGTATTGTCTGAGCGGTAGAGACTGCCGAGCGCGTACAGCTTGTGAAACGGCTTGTTGTAGAAGCGCTGGCTCGCGTACAGGGATGCGTGGGTTCGCTCGTTGCCGTCGTCGAAGTCCATGAAGCCGAGGCTGCCGGTCACGCTGCTGCCGTCGTTCCACCGCCAGCGGGTGGCGTGGCGGATTTCGTCGGCGGTAACCCCCACGCGCTGCCCGCGCAGCGGAACATCGAAACTGTTCGACGACAGCACCGTGTCGTGAAACAGGCTGTCGATGGAATGCCACTGATGTTCCAGCGTAAAGCCGACGTCGCGGTTCTGCTCGATGCCCTTGTGGGCCATGGCGCTCAGTGTCCAGAACGGCCGGATGTATTCAACGCCGGCGCCGATACGATGATCGCGCCCTTTGCCTTCATCGAAATCGGCCTGCGCATAGTGGCTGGTGGCGAAGGGGCGGTAGTGGTTGAACAGCACACCGCCATGCGCCGTCGTATCGATGGTGAAACTGTTGTTGCCCTGTTGCGGACCATCCGAGCGGGCAAACCCGGCCACCACGCTTACTTCCGGGCGACGAGCGATGTCGAGACGTCGTTCAAGGTCGTGTGTCGGTTTGCCGCGCGGATCCAGTTGGCGGGCAGTGTCCAGTGTCCGTTGAGCGGTGGCGTAGTCACCCACGTCCAGTGCAATCTGGCCTTCGAGCACCGTGCGTGGGTACGCATAACGATCGTCCTGCACCAGTTGCGCCTCCGCCGCGCTTCGCCGTGGCCGGCCGCGCCAGCGTTCGATGATGGCGCTGGACAGACGCAGATCGTGGTTGGCGGGGGCGATGCTCAACATCTCTTCGAGCGCGTCCAGCGCGGCGTCGTAGCGTTCGGTGTAGGCATCGGCCAGCGCGCTGGTTTCGCGGGCCGTGACGAAGCGATCGTTCTCCAGCCACAGCCGGGGTTTGGGTCGAATCCAGGGCTGTTGCGTGCCGGCGAGTTGCTGTCCCAGGTCGTATGCTTCCATGTATCGGCCGGCGTCGAACAGCGCGGCGAACCGGCTGACCTCCAGGTCAAAGCGGGCATTGGCGGGAGCGTTTTCAGGAAGGTTGGCGAGCGCTGCTGAATAGACGTCCACGGCTTCGTCAGGGCGTTCGAGATGGAGCAGCGCCTGTCCGGCGGCGCTGAGCACGTAGCTGGGTAATTTTTCCAGGCCGCCAGCTTCGGCACGTAGTGCGCGGTAGCTGGTCAGCGCTTCCTGCATGCGCTGTCCGGCAACCAGGGCAACCAGCGCGTCGTAGCGGCGCGTGAGCTCCTGGGGAGGGGTCAGCCGGTTCAGCGTGCCGTACGCGGTCAGCACCGCGTCGGCGGATCGCTCCCGCTCAGTGCCCTGCTCCGCATGCAGCCAGCGCACCTGCTGCGCATCGGAGTTCAGTCGCACCTGGTTGTGTTCGGTCTCCGGAACGCCGGGCGTGAGCAACGCCAGATCCCGTTCGGCCATTCCTGGCGCGCCCAGCGCGGAGGCGACGAAAGCGCGGCGCTCCAGCAGCGCCCTGTTGCCGGTCGCCGAGCGCAGGCCGATGTTGTAGCAATCCAGGGCCTGAATCAGTTTCTGCTGACGCTCCTGGATGTAGCCGCAGGCAAGGTAGTAGGCGGGCAACTGTTCCGGGCTCATCTCCCGGGGACGAATGTCAGCCAGCCGCGCTTCCGCCGCGGCGTAGTCCTGCGCGTCCACTTCCGTGAGTACCAGGCCGATGCGCGCGGTGATGCTGGCGGGCTCCTGCCGCAGCCAGTGATCGTAGGCCAGTCGTGCCTCGGGCCAGAGCTTGAGGTTGCGCAGGCTCTTGGCGTAGGCGGAGAGCACGTACACCGGCAGCTCGTTCAGCGGGCGGTTACGCAGGATGACGTGCGCCAGCCTGTCGTCGCCGGCCCAGGTCGCGACAACGGCATAGTCATTTTCGATGCGCGGTTCGCCGGGAAATCGCCGGCTCAGGGCCGCGAGCGCGTCCAGGCCCTGCTCAAGGTGGCCCTCGCGGGCGGTTTCCACCGCCTGTCGGAGGGTGTAGGCCCACGCGGCATCATCCGCCCGGATACTCGCCAGGGGGGCCAGCACGGTAATCGCGAGGAGCGCGACAGGGAACGCGTTTCGGAACGACCTGGCGAGACAACCGATACCCACGTGCAGACAACCTCATGCAGGCAGTGACAACAGACGGTTCTGGTTTTCGCGGCGGCTGGGGTTTGCCGGCAATTGGGCAGTTTAATGGACGCAATTGCAGGATGGAAAATAATTTGACGGTAACGCATCGTTCACGGCCGCTATCGCAGGTTGGCCGCCCGGCTGCTGGGGCGATCGGGTGGGAGCCGAAGATCGGTCAGAAAAGCCATGGTTCAGCGAGGTTTGCCACAATAGCGCTTGTGTGGCAGCGAGCCGTGGTAGAGGGGATATGCCAACTTTCTGATTTTGCAGACATTTCAGGCTGGCTCGACATTGGCACGAAGTTCGCAAAATGCGACGGTATCCGCAATTGAATGAGGAGCACCTGGGCAATGCGAACTGGGGTCTACCACAGAGAGTCCGACCGCACGCTGGTTGTCGTCGCTTACATCCTGCACCTGATCGGCGCCGTTGCCGGCGTCACCAGCCTCATTGGCCTGGCGCTCAACTACTTCCACGACAGCAGTCCGCACAGCCTGGTGGAAAACCACCACCGCTGGATGATCCGTTCGTTCTGGTGGGCGGTGGTGTGGATGGTGGTGGGCTGGATCACCTCGGTCATTCTTATCGGCTGGGTGATCATGGGGCTCGCCTGGCTGTGGTACCTGTATCGCCATGTGCGCGGTCTGCTGGCGGTGCTGTCCGGCGACCGTCTGCCGTCCTGAGGCGAGCCGTCGCTGGCGGGGGGATCGTCGCGGTACGCGTTGTCATTCCGCCGTCCGCCGCGTTCAATGCAGTAGTGTTGCGACGAGGCTGGCGGACATGGGTAACTACAAGGGGCCGACCGAGGGCGGAGCCGGTGGCGGGCGGGGCCATTCCGGCATGGAACATGGTGTCTATTCGGAAGAGTTGAAAGCGTCGTCGCGTCGCCGCCGACGGCAGCAGACGCGGACGCTGGCGCGCAAAGCGGTCATCGAGCACGACACGAAACCCGCCGACAACGCAGACCGGTGATGGCGGACAGAGCCGCCCCGGCGACGCCCCGTTCGGCACTGGAACTCGATGCCGCGGCCATGACCGAACTGGTCGAGGCCGTGCTGCAGCGGTTGCACGACCGCAACGCGGTGGACCATCCCGTCGATAGCTCCGCGCTGGCGGATGCGGCGTTTCTCCGGCGCATGATCGAAGGGGTACCCGAGCGCGGTGAATCACTCGCCACCGTGCTGGATACCCTGTTCGACGACTGTGCCGGCCGAAGCCTCGATCCCACCTCGCCCGGATTCATGGGATACATACCCGGTGGCGGCATATTCCATGCCGCGGTTGCCGGCCTGATCGCCGATGCACTCAACTCTTATGTCGGCGTCAGCGCGGTCGCCGGCGGCTTCATGCAGATCGAAAGCAATGTCATCCGCTGGTTTCTGGAGTTCATGGGCCTGCCGGCGGGCGGCGGCGGCTTTCTCACCTCCGGCGGCTCGCTCGCCAACTGGAGTGCGGTGGTTACGGCACGGGAGTGCCGGCTGGGGGAGAACTTCGGCAACGGCGTCATCTATGCCTCCGACCAGGCGCACCTGTGCGTGCAGAAGGCGGCGCGCCTGGCTGGCTTTGCGCGTGATCGTGTGCGGGTCATTCCCGCGGATGCGCAGTTCCGGCTGCCGCTTGCGGCGCTTGCGGCGGCTGTCACCGCTGATCGGGCGCGCGGACTGGATCCTTTTCTCATCGTCGCCAACGCGGGCACGACCAATACCGGGGCGGTGGACCCGCTGCCGGAACTGGCGGCGTTTGCGGCCGGTGAAAACATGTGGCTGCACGTTGACGCGGCGTATGGCGGCTTCTTTCGGCTCACCGCTCGCGGACAGCAGATGCTCAAAGGTATCGAGCAGGCCGATTCCATTGTCCTCGACCCGCACAAGACGCTGTTCCTTCCCTACGGCACGGGCGCGCTGCTCGTGCGCGATGCCAGGCGCCTGCACCAGGCGCACTCGGCGACGGCGGACTACCTGCCGCCGCTGGGCGATCCGGAGCTGGTCACGGATTTTTCGGACGTGTCACCGGAACTGACCCGTCCGTTCCGGGCGTTGAAGGTCTGGTTGCCCATGAAACTGCACGGCGTCGGCGCGTTCCGGGAAACCCTGGATGAAAAACTCGACCTTGTGCGTTATCTGCACGACTGCCTGGCGGCGATGCCGGCGGTCGAAATCCTGGCTGCGCCACAGCTATCGGTGCTGGCGTTTGCGCTACGTCATGATGGCGGTGACCCTGGAGAGACAAATCGGCGCACGCGCGACGTGATGACGGCCATCAATGCCCGCCAGCGGGTGATGCTGACGGGAACCATGCTGGGCAACCGCTTCGCCATCCGGGTCGCCATCGTGTCCTATCGCACCCATCGCGACCGGGTTGATCTGTTGCTGGAGGACCTGACCGCCGCGCTGGCGGCATCCGCGCGTTGACGGACGACGAAGCGCTTCCGTTCTCCCGCTCGGCGGCACACCGGACAGTGCGGTTCCGGCCGTCGGGTGCGCGCGGCACACCGGCACGGCACAATGGCCGTCGCTATTCGGGGGAGTGAAACCATGACGGAAACCTGGCCGAAACCGTTGCGCGAAGCGCGCGGTCCCATCCGGGCGGCGAAACTGGACGGCGCCGCGGAAGGCATGGGCGAGTGGGGACGCGAATGCCGTGCGCTCGCCGCGGATGGGCTGGTACCGCCCGACATGCTGACGGCGATGACGCTGTTCATCCTGTCCAGCCAGCCGCGCGATCCGGAGAAAAAGCAGGCGATTCCCGGCGGCGGTGGTGGGGTTGCCGGTGGCGTGTGGGTGCGCGAGCGATACACGATTCATCGGCCGTTGCGCCGTGATGAGGTATTCACGGTGCGCGGCAACTCGGAAGGCCGGCACGTGCACAAGGCGCGTCGCTACGGCACCACCAGCAGCGAGACGTTCAACGCTGCCGGGGAGCGGGTGGCCACCAACCTCACCACCGGGCTGCTTTCCTACAAGGTGCAGGACGGCCTGGCCGACGGTGTCGAAGGGCGCGCGCCGGACGACATTCCCTCGCCACGACCCGACTGGTCGGTGGCCGCGAACAATCCCTGCCGCGACGCGCTGGGTGCCCTTCAGGTCGGGCAGGCGCTGGGCGGTTACCCGGTCACTGTCAGTCTGGCGCTGATGGAAGCACGGGATACGAAGAACCCGGACAATCCCATCCATTCCGACCCCGAACTGGCCCGCAAGGCCGGCCTGTCGAAACCCATCGCCGGCGGCTCGCATGTGCTGTCGTTTGCGCTGGAACCCATCCTGCAGGCGGTGGGCCGCCAGGCGCTGCTGCACGGCGCGGCATTCGACATCCGCTGGAAGGCGCCGGTATATGCGGATCGCGTGATGACGCCGCACGCGCGTGTCGCGGCGGTCGGGGCAGACAGGGTGGTGTTCGATGTGGACGCCGTGCTCGACGACGGCGCCACCGCCATGACAGGGCAAATCACGGTGCCGCTCGCGTGAGTCGCGCGCTTGCCGGCGTGCGCGTGCTCGAGCTGGGTGACCGCTCGACGGCGCTGGCCGGGCGCGTGCTGGCGGATCTGGGCGCGGAGGTCATTCTTGTCGAACCGCCGGATGGTGGCGCGCTGCGCGCCGAGGCGCCGTTTATGGACGACCTGCCTGGTACGGAGCGGGGCTTTGCGCACCTGTATCTGAATACCAACAAACGATCGGTGGTGCTGGATCTTGCCGTTGCCGACGACCGCGCACACTTCCTGGACCTGATCGCCACCGCGGACGTCCTGCTGGATTCGACGACGCCGGGCCTGCTGGCGGCGCGCAATCTGGACCATGCTTCGCTGCGCACGGTGAATCCGCGCCTGGTGCAGTGCTCCGTTACGCCCTTCGGGCAATCGACGCCATGGCGGCTCTTCAAGGCCAACGACCTCATTGCCGGCGCTGCGGGCGGGCTCATACAGGTATCGGGTTCACCCGCCGGCATCCCGATGCAGGGCGGCGCGCATCCGTCCTACATCATGGCCGGGCTGGCTGCGGCTTCAGCCATTGCGATTGCGCTGCATCAGCGGGACGCCACCGACGCGGGTGGCGGGGGCGTGCACATCGATCTTTCCCAGCAGGAGGCCACCGCGCTGGCGGTCATGCAGACGGCATATCCCGCGCAGTGGCCGTGGCACGGGCGCATTCCGGTGCGGCCGGGCCTGTCGGCGGCGCTGGCCTGCAAGGATGGCAAATACGTGAGCCTGCTTGTTCGGCCGGATCGCTTCAGGGAATTCCTCGCCTGGGCGGACGATACCGGCATCGATCATGGCATGACGCCGGATGACTGGCGCTGGGCGCGGCTGGATGCGCCGCGCCAGAATAATCCGGTGGCCCAGACGACGCTGCGACTCACGCAGGCCCTTACCCGCGATGAATTCGTGGCAGGGGCGCTGAAGGCGGACATCATCTGCCTGCCGGTGCTGGATTTCCCGGATCTCGAAAAAGAAGAGCAGTTCCGTGTCAACGACCAGTTTCTCGAGGTGGATCACGAGGTGCTCGGCAGGCGGCTCGGTTACGTGCGTTCGCCTGTTGACGCAATAGCGGACGGCGTGACCTATCGACGTGCGCCTGCGCTGGGTGAAGATCAGGCGCTCCTCACCTCCCTGCCGCCGCGGGGACAACCGGTGCCGGATGCTGGCACCAGTCCGGATCCGGCCAGGGCGCTGCACGGCCTGCGTGTGGTCGATTTCGGCTGGGTGCTGGCCGGTCCCATCGGTACGCGCCTGCTGGCCAGCTTCGGGGCTGAAGTGATTCGCGTCGAGTCGTCCGGCAAGCCGGATTCCATGCGCAGTCAGGCGGGACCGGATGGCAAGCCCGACCCGGACATGGGTGGGCTCTACAACTCGGTGAACGCGGGCAAGAAGTCGTTCACCGTGGATCTCACGAAGCCTGCTGGCATGGCGCTGGTGAAGGAACTCATCGCCACCGCCGATGTGGTGGTGAACAACTTCCGGCCAGGCGTGATGGAGCGTATCGGGCTTGGCTTCGATGCGCTGCGGCAACTCAGACCCGACATCATTCTGCTCAATCTGCCGGGCGCGCACCGCCACGGTCCCTGGGCACGGCACCCCAGCACCGGCAACATCCTGATGGCGGCGTCCGGTTTCAACATGCTGACCGGCTTTCCGGGCGAGCGCCCCCGCGGAATTGGCGTGGCGTTTCCCGATTTCACATCGCCCCACCTGCTGGTCACCACCATCCTGGCCGCGGTCCGCCAGCGCGCCGCGACCGGCACCGGGCAGGAACTGCATGCCACGCAGCTCTCCAGCATGCTGTCGCTGCTGGGTTGTGAGTGGATGGCCTACAAGGCGTCCGGGCAGCAGCCGCCGCGCAATGCCAATCGCAGTCCGAACTACTGTCCGCATGGCGTCTATCCCGCCCTGGCCGAGACCGCGCCGCCGCTGGATGGCTGGGTGGCGATCGCCGTGCAGGGAGATGTCCAGTGGGCGGCACTGTGCAAGGAGATGCAGCGCCCGGATCTCGTGAGCGATACCCGGTTTTCGACGCACGCCGCGCGCAAGGCCAATGAGGACGCCGTGGATGTGCTTGTGCGGACCTGGACGGCAACGCACGACAAATGGCAGCTCGCGGAGCGGTTGCAGAAGGCGGGCGTGGCCGCTGCCCCGCTGGAACACCTGAAGGACATGCTGGAGAACGACCCGCAGCTGCCGGGGCACTATCAGACGGTGCGTCAGCCTGTCGCGCCGGAAGTGGCTATTGTCATCGACCGGGAGGCCGCGCGGTGGATGGGCCGTGAATTGACGCTCGAACGGGCGCCGATGCTGGGTGAGCACAACGCCTACGTGGTGCAGGATATTCTCGGCAAGTCGGACGAGGAATTTGCGCAGCTGCTGGCCGACGAGGTGCTGGTCTGACAACTTGCGTGAGTTGATTTGTCGCGAGGCGTCACCTTGCGATGCAGGCTGCCGCATGCCTGCCATGCCACCTTGAACCTGCCAGGCTGGTGCAATGGCTCACGGTCCGCGAACGGGCGTAGACGCGACCCGGCGTGTCGTCAATGCCTGCCCTGGCGCCACCCGGTCGCGTACGCGATTGTCGTACCCTCCGTCGGATCACTTGCATCGCGGCGGCGCGGTGCGGCGTTGCATGCGTGCGAGCCGCCGCCAGCGTGGCGTATCCGGCGGGTCAGAATTCGCGCAATGGACATGTCGGCGATGGCCCGTCTCCACTACCATGGCCGCACCATTCCAGGAGGTTGCACCATGCCCATGAACTTCCGCTTCAGCGACGAAGACGAAAAGCTGCGGGAGGAGATCCGCGAGTTCCTGCGCGCTGAGCTGAGCGCGGACCTCGTCGAAGCCGGCCGGCGTTGCTCCGGCATGTTCGTCGCCCGCGATGTGGCGCAGGTATGGCAGCGCAAACTCAACCAACGCGGCTGGGGCGCCGTGCACTGGCCGGTGGAATACGGCGGCACGGGCTGGACGCCCGCGCAGCTGTTCATCTTTCGCGAGGAGTGCGCCCGGGCGGGCGTGCCCAGCATCCTGAACCAGGGTTCCAGCCTGCTGGCGCCGGCACTGTTTGCCTATGCCACAGAGGAACAGAAAGCGATGTACCTGCCGAAAATCCTTTCGGGAGAGCATTACTGGTGCCAGGGCTACTCGGAACCCGGCTCGGGATCGGACCTGGCCAGTCTGAAGACGCGCGCGGAGCGCGATGGCGACGACTACATCGTCAACGGCACCAAGATCTGGACCACGCACGCCCATTTTGCGGACCACATTTTCTGCCTGGTGCGCACCAATCCCCAGGGCAAGCCGCAGCAGGGCATTTCCTTTCTGCTGTTCCGCATGGACACGCCGGGCGTGCGGGTGGAACCCATCATCACGCTGGCGGGTGATCACGAAGTGAACCAGGTGTTCCTGGATAACGTGCGCGTTCCTGTTGCGAACCGGGTGGGTGCGGAGAACCAGGGCTGGACGGTGGCGAAGCACCTGCTCGAATACGAGCGCGGCGGCGGCGGTGTCGCGGCCGGGCTGAAGATTGCGCTGAACGAACTGAAGGCGGTGGCGTCCGAGGGCATCAATGGCCAGGCGCCCCTGATGGCCGACACGCTGTTCGCGAAACGGCTGCGACAGCTGGAAGTGAACTTCCAGGCGCTGGAGTTCATGGAGCTGGCAAACCTTGCCCGACTGGTTTCCGGCGAACATCCCGGCTCCGGCGCGTCATCGCAATTCAAAATTGCATCCGTGGATGTGGAGCAGACCATCAATACGCTGCGCCTGGAAGCGGTGGACTACTACGCGGTGCCCAATCACACACTGGTCTCGCTGAACGAACATGCGGGCGAACGCATCGGCCCGGCGCCGGCGGAAATGGCTGGCGCGGACTATCTCAGCAGCAGGGCGGCGTCAATCTACGGCGGTTCACACCAGGTGCAGCGCAACATCATCGCCAAGGCGGTGCTGGGGCTTTAGACGCAACGGCGGCCGTGGCTCAGCCGGCTGCGGCGGTCGACGGCGTCTGGCGGGTCGTCACGAAGAGTGACCACGCCTGGTGCGCCGCCCCCGCAACTTCCGTGAGCACAAAGGCAAGCAGCACGGGTGGCGCATCGTAAACAGTCACGCAGTAGACGATGAGGCCCGCCACCCACAAACGCGCCAGCGCGTCGATGACGGAAAGCGTGCGCGAAGGCCGCACCAGCCGTGCCAGCGCCCAGGTCACGCCCAGCGTGCCGGCCAGGAACAGGAAGAACAGATACAGCGTGTCCACCGGCCCGGCGGTGTCCTGACCGCCCAGTAGGGCGTTCAGCCGCCAGAGCGTGTCAACGAACCAGAGCGCCCAGGGCGGTATCGCCATCGGCAGGGTGACGGCGAGATCAATGCCGGCCCAGAGCCTGACCGCGGTGCTGGAGGATCGAATGGTCATCGCCGCCCACTGTACCCCAACGTGTACGCCCGGTTCGCTATTCGGGAAGGCGGTTCCGGGCGTCACGGACAATATTGACTTGGCGTCAAATCACTTTACGCTGAGCGCGGAATTCCGCCGTGGCCTTTGATGGCCGCGTGATGGCGCTGGCGTGCAAACGATACGGGGAGGGGTCATGACGGAAGCAGAACTGCTGGCGCGCGTGGAAGCGCTGGTGCCCCTGCTGGAAGCCAACGCGGCGCGCGCCGAAGCCGAGCGCAAACCGGTGGATGCGGTCATGAAGGCCATCGAAGAGGCCGGCGTATACCGCTATTTCGTCCCCAAACGCTTTGGCGGCTACGAATTTGGCATGCAGACGTTCATGCATATTGGCATGACCCTTGGCGCCGCCTGCGTGTCCACGGCCTGGGTAACGACGTTCTGCATGGAGCACAACTGGCTGCTGGCGCTCTATAACCGCGAGGCGCAGGAAGACATCTTCGGCAAACAGCCCTACATCATCGCGCCGGGGGCGTTGGCGCCAAAGGGAACTGCCACACCGGTGGAAGGCGGCTTTCGTGTCACCGGGCGCTGGGAGTGGGGGACGGGCGTCATGCACGCCGACTGGGTGATGGTGGGTGTGCTCACGCCGGACGCCGATACCGGCAAGCCCTATCTGGCCATGCATGTGCTGCCTGTCGAAGACGCCGAGATCATCGATACCTGGCGCGTGGCGGGCATGGCCGGCACCGGCAGCAATGACATCGCCGTCACTGACAAATTTGTGCCGTTCCACCGCCAGGAGAACCTGTTGCTCCTGCGCGCGGGAGAATCGCCCGGTGGCAAGTGGCATGCCTCCCACCTGTACCGCATGCCCATGCTGCCGGTGCTGGGGCTGACGGCGCTGGCGCCCGCGGTCGGTTGCGCCAGGCGGGCGGTGGAACTGTTCACCGACCGTCTGAAGGCGCGTACCGTTTACGGCACCACGGACAAACAGAGCGAAAAGTCAGTCGCCCAGTGGCGACTGGGCAGGCTCACGGTGGCCGCGAAGAACGCGGAGATTCTGCTGCTGCGCATGGCGGAGGAAGTGGAGGACTGGGGGCGGGCGAGTGAGCCGTGCCCGGAGCACGTGCGAGCGGAATACCGTGCCCGCCTGGGCGATCTCATGCGCCAGTGTCGCGATATCGTGCGCGATGTCGTGGAGGCCAGCGGCGCGCATGCGCACTTTCTGGACAATCCGCTGCAGCGCATGCTGCGCGACGTGCACACGATGTCCTGTCATACGGTGTTCGACGGCGATATCGGCAACGAGCAGTTCGGGCGCCTGCAGCTCGGTCTGCCGACGACCGTTCCGGTCTGAGGCGGGCGCGGTCAGTCGTCGCCGCGGGTAGGGCTGCCGCGCAGTTTCTTGACGACGGCATCGCGGCGTTTGCCGGTCAGACGGCGCTGCACGGATGTCTTGGTGGGTTTTGTCGCCACGCGGCGACGCGGTTCGTGCCGGGCGCGCTCGATCAGTTCAGCCAGACGCGCGAGCGCCAGTTCGCGGTTGCGTGACTGGGTGCGGGCCCCGTCCGCGAACAGCACGATGCGGCCGTCCGCGGTCGCCCGGCTGCCGGCCAGCCGCAGCAGACGGCGTTGCACGACCGGCGTTTCGCCAAGCCGGTCCACCGCCACATCGAGCTGTACGGCGGTTGCCACCTTGTTTACGTTCTGGCCGCCCGGACCACGGGAGCGCACGAACTGGAAGGTGAGGGCGTCGGAAGGGATTTCGCTGGCGTTCATGATGTATGCGCAATAATACCCGCTCGTCGCCCATGTGCCTGGAGGCCGGTTGAATCATCTGCGTCTGTCGTTGTGGCTGTCGGGAGTGCTGAGTTTCGTCACCGCCGCTGCGTTTGCGGGGGAAGACGACTACGCGCTGCGTTATACGGCGGTGTTTGATGCGGATGCGCATGTGGTGCATGCCAGTATCCAGGTGCAGCAGTCCAAATCCGCACTCGATCTCATCGACTTTGCCGCGCCCGCGCCGCGCTTCGACGACTTCTCGGCTGACGGCAAATTCAAACGCAGCGGCGGCCGCGTACGCTGGACGCCGCCGCGAACCGGCGGCGCCCTGCGCTATACGGTCAAGGTGGATCACCTGCGTGGCAAGGCGTTCGATGCACGGTTCACGGATGACTGGGCGCTGCTGCGCCTGGATGACGTTTTTCCCTCCGCCCGCACCCGCAGCAACCGCAGTGCCGGTGTGACCGCGGAACTGCGCTTCGAGGGGCCGCAGGGCTGGGCCTTCGAGAGCCGGTATGGCAAGTGGCTGGATACCCCGCTGGTGCTGCCCGACGTGGCCGATACCCGCTATCCCCGGCCCACCGGCTGGATGCTGGCCGGCAAGGTCGGCATTCGCCGCGATGAAATCGCCGGGCGCCAGGTGGCCATCGCCTCGCCGCTCAACCACGGCATGCGTCGCATGGATACGCTGTCGTACCTGAGCTGGACGCTGCCCACGCTGGTGCGCCTGTTTCCCGGCATGCCGGACAACCTGCTCATCGTCGCGGCCGGCAAGGGGCAGTGGCGTGGCGGCCTGTCGGGGCCGGGATCGCTGTACCTGCATGTCGACCGGCCGCTCATCAGCGAGAACAGCACCAGCCCGATACTGCACGAGCTGGTGCACGTAGCCAGCCGCTCGCGCATGGCTTCCGGCGAAGACTGGCTGGTGGAGGGGCTGGCGGAGTACTACAGCATCAAGCTGCTGCGGCTCGCCGGCGGCATCAGCCAGGAGCGGTTCGAGAAAGCGCTCGCCTGGCAGAAGGACTGGGCGGATCGCGAAGGCGGCAAACTGGCGAGTCCTTCCCGTGGACCCGATACCGCGCGCGCGGTGACCAAGCTGGCCGATCTCGACCGGCGCCTGCCCGGCGGTCTGGACGGCTGGCTGGTCAGCGAAGGGCGGGATGGCACGCTCGACTGTGCTTCGCTGGCGCGGTACGCGAAACGCAAGGACACCCTGTTCTGGGGCTGCGCCCTCTGACCCACGCCTTCTGACCCGCGCCCTTGCGGTACGCGGGCGGCTCATGGCTATATTTGGCGCTTCGCCGCAGGAGCATTGCCATGACCGATCTCGACACGTTCCGCCTGGAAACCCGCGCCTGGCTCGAAGCCAACTGTCCGCCCGGCGCCCGCGGCCCCGGACCCGTCTCCAACGGCAGCACGAAGATAAAAATCACTGACCGGGACACGCTCACGTGGCTCGAGCGCATGGTCGAGAAGGGCTGGACCGTACCCAACTGGCCGAAGGCCTACGGGGGTGGTGGCCTTGCCAAGGACGAGTACGTGGTGCTGCTGGAGGAGATGCGACGCATTCACGCCCGTCCGGCGCTGTCGAGTTTCGGTACCAGCATGATCGGCCCGACGCTGCTCGAGTTCGGTACCGAGGCGCAGAAGCTCCGGCACCTGCCACGCATCGCGCGGGCGGAAGTGGAATGGTGCCAGGGCTACAGTGAGCCCGGCTCCGGCAGCGACCTGGCCAGCCTGCGAACGCGGGCCGAGGACAACGGCGATCACTTCGTGATCAACGGGTCCAAGATCTGGACCTCCGGTGCCCACCATGCGGACTGGATGTTCTGCCTCGTGCGCACGGACCCTGAGGCCCCCAAACAGAAAGGCATCAGCTTTGTGCTGCTGCCGATGGATCAGCCGGGCATCACCATCAAACCCATTCGCCTGCTGAGCGGTGAGTCGCCCTTCAACCAAGTGTTCCTTGATAACGCCACAGCCAGCAAGGACGACCTTGTCGGTCGACTCAATGAGGGCTGGACGGTAGGCAAGCGCTTACTTCAGCACGAACGCAGCGGCATGGAATCGCTGGTTGCCGGGGGAGCGGGATCGGCTTCCGAGAGCCTGGTGAACGAGGCCCGCAAGGCATTCGGCGTGTCTGGCGGCAAGGTGGCGGATGCGACCTTCCGGCAGCGCCTGCTCGGCTACGAGATGCATCACGCTGCTTACCGGTTGTCGCAGCGACGGGCGGTACAGGAGTCCGATGGCGGTACCCCTGGCGCCGTGACCTCCATCTTCAAGGTGGTGGGTTCGGAACTGCAGCAGATGCACCACGACCTGCAACTGGAGATGCGTGGGCCCGAGGGTTACACCATCGGCGACGCGGACGTGAAGCAGTGGCTGTTCCACCGCGCGGCCAGCATTTACAGCGGCAGCAACGAGGTACAGCGCAACATCCTGGCGAAACGCGTGCTGGGATTACCAGACTGAGTAAGCGCTCGCTCACTGGCTGGTGCCTCAAATGCCAGTGAGCGAGACGGGTCGGCGAATCAGGAAACCAGCACGGCCTTGCCGATCACTTCGCGATTGACGATGTGCCTGAGCGCCTGCGTGGTCTGCTCCATCGGCAGCACGTGGGAGACATACGGGCGAATCTTGCCCGTTGCCAGCCAGTCCACCAGCACGGCGTTGTTGCGTGCTGCCCAGGCCGGATCGTGCCGGGCGAGCGCCCCCACCGTGTAGCCGATGACTTCCGCGTCCTTGATGAGCAGGTGGTTGGTTTTTGCCAGCCCCGGCCTGCCACCCACGAAGCCGACGATGAGGATGCGGCCAAAAGGCGCGATACAGCGCATGGACTCATCGAATACGTCGGCGCCGACGGGATCGTAGATGACATCCGCGCCCCGTCCCCCGGTGAGTGCCTTCACCTCCTCCCGGAAGCCGTCGCTGTAGTTGATGGCGTGATCCGCGCCCAGTTCGCGCGCCACGGCGAGTTTCTCCGGCGTGCTGGCGGTGGCGATCACCCGGGCGCCCATCAGCTTGCCCACGTCCACGGCGGCCAGACCCACGCCGCCCGCGGCGCCGTGCACCAGCAGTGTTTCTCCCGGCTGCAGTCTGCCGCGCTGCAGACCGTAGTACGCGGTGTGGTAGTTGGCGCGAAATGAAGCGGCGGCCACCAGATCCACGTGCGGCGGAAGTTTCGTTACGCGGGTCGCCGGTGTGAGCACGGTTTCCGCGCAGCCCCCCGGTGTCAGCACCTTGTCGCCCGGGGCGAAGCCCGCCACGCCGTCGCCCACATCCGTGACGATGCCAGCGCCCTCGCCGCCCACGACAAATGGCAGCGGTGGCTTCACCTGGTACTCTCCCCGCGTCATGAGGACGTCCGTGAAGGCGACACCCCGGGCCTTGATGTCGATACGCAGTTCACCCGCGCCGGGTTTGCCGGGGGCTTCCACCTCGCGAACCACCAGATCGTCGATGTCGGAAAGTTTCTCGCAGTACACTGCCTTCATTGCTGGCTCCGGGGTAAAAACGGCATTCTGCCATGCGCACCGGGATGACCGGTTGCGCGGACGCCGGAACGAAAAGAAGGGGGACGTGGCGTGTTTACAGAATTCGTGAACAACGTGCTCGCCACCATGGCGTACCTGTTCGTGTGGACGCTGGGACTGACGGTAATCGTGGTTCTGGTGATGTTCGTCATCGACATCTCACAGACCACACACGCCGTGCGCCGGAATTTTCCGGTCATCGGCAGGTTCCGCTATTTCTTCGAGCACCTGGGCGAGTTCTTCCGCCCGTACTTTTTTGCGATGGACCGGGAGGAGATGCCGTTCAATCGCGCGGAGCGCGCCTGGGTCTACCGCGCGGCCAAGGGTGACGACCAGACGGTGGCGTTCGGCTCCACCCGCGATCTGCGTGTCCCCGGCACGGTGCTGTTCCTGAACTCCCCGGTTCCGGTGCTCGATGGCGATGCGGGCGATCTGCCGGAGGTCGTGATCGGGCCGCAGACCCGCCAGCCGTATGCGACGCGACACTTCTTCCATGTTTCCGGCATGAGCTTCGGCGCCATCTCGAAGCCTGCGGTGCAGGCCCTCAGCGCCGGCGCCCGCCGTGCCGGCGTGTGGATGAATACCGGGGAAGGCGGGCTGTCGCCCTATCATCTGGAAGGCGGCGCTGACATCGTCTTCCAGATCGGCACGGCCAAATACGGTGTGCGCGATGCGCAGGGGTATCTGTCCGACGAACGGCTGCGCGCCATTGCCGAGCACGCGCAGGTCCGTATGTTCGAGCTCAAACTCAGCCAGGGCGCCAAACCCGGCAAAGGCGGCATCCTGCCTGGCGTGAAGGTGACCGAGGAGATTGCGCGCATCCGCTTCATCGCGCCCGGCCAGGATTCGCTCAGCCCGAACCGGCATCCCGAAATCCAGTCCGTGGACGATCTGCTCGACGTCATCGGGCATATCCGGGAGGTAACAGGCAAGCCCACGGGCTTCAAGGCGGTGATCGGCGCGCATGACTGGCTCGACGAACTGTGTGAGGCGATCAGGCGTCGCGGCAGGGAACATGCGCCGGACTTCATCACCGTGGACAGTGGCGATGGTGGCACCGGCGCGGCGCCGCTCAGTCTCATCGATTCCGTGGGCCTGCCGCTCAAGGAGGGCCTGCCGCTGGTTGTCGATGCGCTGATCCGGCACGGTCTGCGCGACCGTGTGAAGGTGATTGCCAGCGGCAAGATGATCACACCTACGCCGGTGGCGTGGGCGCTGTGCATGGGAGCGGATTTTGTGGTCTCCGCGCGGGGCTTCATGTTCGCACTCGGCTGCATCCAGTCCCTGCAGTGCAACAAGAATACGTGCCCCACGGGTATCACCACCCATGATCAGCGATTGCAGCGCGGCCTGGTGCTTCCTGACAAGACGGAGCGGGTGCACCGCTACGCCGAGGCCATGCACCACGAAGTATCGATCATCGCGCACTCGTGCGGCCTGCCCAGTCCTCGTGGCTTTGGGCGGCGGCACGTGCGGATCGTGCAGGCGAACGGGCTGTCAGTGCCGCTGGTACAGCTGCACCCCGAGCCGACCACGCTGCACGGCGTGAGAAGCGAACAGGCAAGCGGATGAAATTTCTTAGACGGGAGAGAACATGACTGACAAGACACCCAACCATTCCTTGAGTCCACAGCGTTGTCCGGTAACGCTGGCCGACATAGATCTGTTCGCAGAGGGCGCCCAGGAACACTGGTATGAGGCGTATCCGATTCTTCACGCCGAAGCGCCGGTGCTGCGGTTGCCGGGCGAGGGTATGTATCCGGATACGGACGGCTACGTGCTCACCCGCTATGAAGACATCAACACCGTGGTCAAGGACCCCGTGCGCTTTCCGCCCACGCTGTCGCTGGGCATCCAGGCCCTGCTGGACTCGGGTGTGCCGCCGGAAGAGGCGCCGCTCACCAATGCCATGCTGGCGTCGATGGCAACGCTCAGGCCGACCAACGAGTTGTATCGAACGCACCGTCAGGAGCTGACGGACCCGTGGGTGGGACCGGGGGCGAGTCGCCACACGGAGATGATCGCCCGCCATGCCAACGCGCTGATCGATGACTGGATCGACCGCGGTGAGATGGATTTCATCCATGAATTTGCGCGCCCGCTGCCGCAGCGGGTGATGGCTTCCGTGCTCGGCTTCCCCCAGGAAGACATTCCGCGTCTGGCAGAGTGGGGGACCGCTCAGGTGGAGGCTTTCGTACACGGCAGGACGCATCGCAACCTGCTTACCGACGATCAGATCAGGGCCCAGTTCGAGAAGCTGGATGGCTTCAAGGAATACGTGTACGCGTGGGTGAAGGAAAAACGCGCCAACCCGAAAGACGACATGATCAGCTGGCTGTGCCAGGTCGAATATCAGGCGCTGGGCCGCAAACTGACGGACCTCGAGGTGAACGGCGTGGTGTACGCCATGCTCATCGGCGGTCTGGAAACCACCCAGTACGCCCTGGAGGAGCAGGCGCAGCTGCTGTGCGAGAACCCGCAGTACTTCCAGCAACTGAAGGCCAATCGGGATCTCGTGCGGCCGTTCACGGAGGAATGCATGCGGCTGCGCTCACCCACCCAGGGGCTGTCGACGCGGATATGCAGCCAGGACGAGGTCTTCCAGGGGGTGCCGGTGCCGAAGGGCTCGCTGCTGCATCTTCGATTCGGCGCCGGCAACGTGGATCCGAAAGAGTGGGAATGTCCCTATGAGATGCGTCTGGACCGCAAGGCGGTTACCCGCCACGTGGCATTCTCCGCGGGGCCGCGTGTGTGCCCGGGAGCAGGTATCTCCCGGGTGGAACAGACCGTCGCATGGAATTGCCTGCTCGATCGGCTGGACGCTCTGGAGTACGGTGAGGGCAATACCTTCGAGCACCAGCCCGGGATCATGCTGGGCACGCTGAGCCTGAAGTTGAGGTTCCGCAGGGCGGCGGGCTGAAGAGCGGGTATTGAATTGCCGGGTGCAAATTCCGGAAATCCACGGTAGATTTATACAGGAAAGTAAGAATCTCCCAGGTCAATATATCGGAGGGCGAGATGGCAGAGGCGAGAGTTCTTGACACATGGCCGCATCAGCAGACGCGGGGCCATACCATTCCGGGTAACCGTTACACCTCCCAGGAATTCTTCCAGAAGGAATGGGAAGGCATGTGGACCAAGGTCTGGCTGTTGCTGGGCCGCGAGTCGCAGCTACCCAATCCGGGTGACTGGCAGAAGGAGGAAGTCGGGCCGGAAGAAATTCTGATGGTTCGCCAGAAGGATGGCGGCATCAAGGCGTTCTACAACGTCTGCCAGCACCGGGGTAACCCGCTGGTGGAAGGCGAGCGCGGACACGTGCTCAGCCGCTTCGTTTGCAAATACCACAGCTGGGCTTTCCTGCCGGACGGCACGCTCAACTTTGCGCCGGACAAGGATGATTTCCCCGAAGGCAATCCCTGCGACAACGTGCGTCTGGAAGAAGTGCGCTGCGAAAGCTTCGCCGGCTTCATCTGGGTGAACATGGATCCCAACTGCAAGCCGCTGAAGGAGTTCCTGGGACCAATCTGGGACGAATGGAATGCGCGGGAAATCCACAAGTGGAAGCGCGTGATGGCGAACACCATGTGGCTGCCCTGCAACTGGAAGGTGGTGCTCGACAACTTCAACGAGTCGTACCACGTACCGACGGTGCACATGGCGGCAACGCCGGATACCGATCGCAAGAAGATCCGCGGCGCGATCAACACCTACTACAAGGAAACCCGTTTCGACCTGTCGGACGAAGGCCACAACCGCATGGTGATGAAAGGCGGTTACGGTGGTGGTCAGACGGACAAGGAAGGCAACATCATCGACCCGTTGAAGAGCCTTCTGGAGTACTGGGAGGTTGATCCCGCCCAGTACAAGGGCCGTCCGGAAGATACCCGCGATGCGCTGATCGAAGCGAAGCGCCGGCTCGGCCCGGAACGCGGTTTCACGCACTACCCCAAAGTGCCGGACGAGCAGCTAACGGACGCATTCCATTACACGGTGTTCCCCAACTTTGCGGTATCCGTGTGGTCCGACGGTTTCCATTTCCTGCGTGCGCGGCCGCACTACAAGGATCCGGAACAGTGCCTGTTCGACAACTGGTGGTACTCCAGCCCCGCGTCGCTGGATGCGCCGTCGCTGCAGCGCTCCAGCGCCGGTTTCTCGAAAGAGATGAACCCGGAGACCGGGGAAGTTGATGTCACCATGCTCACTTTCGGGGTGGACTCGATCGGGCCCGCCATCGAAGAAGACGTGACGGTGTTTGTCACTCAGCAGCGTGGGTTCCGCTCCCGCGGCTTCAAGGGCGTGTACCTGGCGGCTCAGGAAACGCGCATACGCCGTTACCACGAGCTCATCGATGACTACATCGAAGGGCGTCTGCCGAAGTAACGTCCCTCGGGGAGTCAGACAAGCGCGGCTACGGCCGCGCTTTTCGCATGTGGTGATGGCTGCACGGTGGGTGGATCCCGACGCCTGAAACATGCGACCTCGGACGGGCTGCCGTACCGGGTGACCGTCATGGCCTGCGTATCGTCTGGCCAGGGCGTTTTGCGTTTTGCCCGTGATCTCAGCAGGGCAGGATGTTTCGTTCAATGACGAAGCGTCCGGGGCCGGTCCCTGCGAAACGCTCAAACAGGCGAGCGAACACGTGATGGCACGCTGCGGGTTCACCCGACGACAGTGCTTCGCGACGGCGGCCTCGTCAGGGACAATTCCGTGTGCGCGCGGCGTCCGGGTTGCCCAGATTGCCCAGATTGCCCAAAGTGCGTAGAAGTGATGTCAGGGAAGCCGATCAACAGTACACACCGACTGGTCCGGGGCGTGGCGGCGTTCGAGGCGTTCAAAGGCGTCCTTGCGCTTCTGGCTGCTTCCGGGCTTTTCCTGTTGCTGCATGAGGACCTGCATCGCTTTGCAATCCGATTGGTGGAACACGCGCATCTCAATCCAGCCGCACGCTATCCCGGGATCTTCATCGCGGCGATGAGTGATCTGGGCAACGCCCGGCTGGTGCTACTGGCGCTTGGCGCGATGGCGTATGCGCTGGTGCGGTTCGTGGAGGCGTATGGTCTGTTTCGGGAAGCCGCGTGGGCGGAGGTGCTTGCGGCGGCCTCCGGGCTCGTGTACCTGCCGTTCGAAGCAGTTGCGCTCATGCGCGGCGAAGGCTGGCTGAGTGTTGCTGCAATCATCGTCAATGTGCTGATCGTGGCGATCATGCTGACTGCCCTGGTCAGGCGCCGGAGCCGGCCGGTCCCGGCACGGGACTGATGGCCCTGACAGGCTGTCGCCCCGTCGGTCACTGGACCGGCGGCGGGTGGCCCGTAGGAGTTGCTTTCCGCGGTGACAGCGGCGCCATCAGGTAACACAGGCAGTCCTGCCGAACCACGTCCGGATCCGTGGTGTACATCGCTGGTACCACGTCGCGCGCGAATCGCACGTGCGGCCCTTCCTGATAGAAGAACTGGTCCGTCACGTTCCGGTGCCCGGGATCGAGTACCTGTATCGTCTCCTGAAACGGACGCTGCGTGTAGGCGAATTCGGTATGCCGCGGCACCGCGTGGAAATTCACCGCTTCCATGCCTCCCGTCAGCACCAGTGGCGCCGGCGGGCCAGTACCTGCAAACGAAAAGGCGACATCAGGATTGATGTGTACCCGCGCCAGGGACGTATAGAGCGTCAGACCGTCGTGCGAGGGTGTCAGTGAAGGCGCGGCGGTAACGCGACGCAACAGGTCCTCCGCGAGATCGTCGCTGTGCGGATCGTTGATGGGGCCGAGCTCCACCGCGATGCTCGGGCAGTGCTGCTGCGTGGCACGCGTCAGCACGCTGTCCGGCTCCTCCACGTACACAGCCTTGTCAGAGAACAGATAGGCCAGGCTCCGGTTGGCGTCGCTGAGGTCCGTGAGCACGCTGTAGTGCGGATTGCGTCCGGTGTTGTTGTGCAGGTCGATGGCGGCTGCCAGCGGTTCCGACACGACGTGGTTCAGGACGCTGGCCGCAAATGCCGCGTAAGGCGGGTCGGCGTTTTTCCAGATGCGATTGAAATCCGGCTCGCCAGGCAGGTGCCGTACGCCGGCGGCGGCAGCGGCTACATTGCCCAGGAACACCAGCAGCGGTCGCCGTGGCAGGTCACCGCGGCCGAGCAGCCGGCAGAGCGCCGTCCAGCCGCTGGTTTCGTTGCCGTGCAGCAGGGTGGAAACGAACAGCGGCAATATCGTCTGTTCGCCGGCGATACGCAGCAGTGTCGGACCACCCAGCACGCGCTCGAGATCGCGGGCGGGCGTATGGAAGAGGCTGTCCGGCACGTGTTCGAGTACGCGCAGGCGCGGCGCGGGTGGGCTCATGTTGCAATCATAGCGGCCAGGTATGGACGGGGTCGCCGCCATCCTGCAGTTCCCGGTAGCGCAGCACCAGTTCGTGCAGGCTGGCATCGTTCATCGTCAGCCAGCGGCGTTGCCAGGCCGAGCCGTTCTGGGAGTTGTCCACGCGCGCGGCGATGATACCCAGATGGTCCTCGATCTCTCGGTCGGGTATATCCATCGATGCCAGGCCGCGACGGGCCAGTGGCAGCAGTTCATCCGCGATCAGCCGGCGCAGGCCGGTCGCGCGCAGGCTTCCCTGCGCGTCCGGCCATACCACCTGGGCGTTCAATCCGTACCTTGCGGCCTTGTAGAAGTTGTCGCGGGCATCGGCGAACGGTAATTGTGTTTCCGGAGGAACGACCTGCAACCCGAGCCCGCGTACCAGGCCAAAGTAGAATGCCGCGTTGGCGATGCAGTCGCGCGTGGTAGGGCCTGCGCTGACCACGCGATGTTCGATGCGCAGGTGCACCTGGCCATCGAAGTCGAAGCCGATCAGGGGGCGGTTCCAGCGCCACACGGTGCCGTTGTGGAAACGTACGTGCGCAAACCGCGCCGGCGGGGTGTCCTGCACCATTGGGATGAGGATCAGATGTTCCCGCTGGTTCTCCTCGAAGATCTCCAGCAACGACTCCCGAATGTAGCCATCGCCAAAACTGACGCGGGCCGGGTACCGATCGCCCACGTCCACCGCCTGTTCGAACAGCGGTATGCGCGATTCGTCCCACAACAGGTGGCCGAACAGCAACGGCGAATTGGCGCCAGCAGCAACTGTTGCCGCGGAGGCGATCATGCTGGCATTGAAATCCCGAACCGCCTGGGGTGGGCGACACTGCAGGTGGATCTGGAACGACGTGGTGGCTGCTTCCAGCATCACGTCGTGGTGGTGAAGTCGCAGCGGCTGATCGCCTTCGATATTGATGGTGAGATCACGCCCATCGCGCAGCGCCATGACCCGATCGTTCAGTGACTGGTAACGCATCATGGCGGACATGCTGTGGGCATCGAACAGGGCCTGCGTGGCGGTCGGCAGGGTACCGATGGCGAGGATATAGGCGTTCAGCCCGGAAGCGGTGCGACGGCAGGCGCTCCAGGTGGCGTCCAGCTCGTCATGCAGGCGGGTGAACACACGCCCGGTCAGCGCCGAAGGGCTGCCGTTCAGTTCCACGTTGAACTTTGCCAGTTCCGGCACGACCAGCGGGCTGTGCAGACGGTCGAGAAAGCGGTCGTTTTCGGGCAGGGCATTGCCCTGTTTGTCGATCAGCCAGGCTTCGAGTTCGAAGCCGGCCGTGTCGCCACGCGGCGATAACTCGCCGCGATCGAACTGCCGGCGCAGCAGCGAGGTTTCTTCGTCCAGCCGTTCGCGAAAGCGGGTGAAGTCCTCGGCGGAAAAGAAGCGGTGTGAGATTTCGTCGCCCATCCGGCAACGCTATTTTCTGGCGGCCCCGCCACGCAATCAGCGGTTTCCCCGATGCACTTCGGTTTTTCCGGCTGCGTCGCCAGCGCGGGTGGAGTAGCTTAGACGGTTGACCCCAGCCTTGGAGACCGGTTCGTCCCGTCGGACGGAGCCAGCGCTGACGATGGACCAGGTGGATATCAGCAGCGTCGTCGTGCTGCTTGTTGCGCTGGCGGCAGCGGCGGTGCTGCTGCACCCCCGCGTGCTTGCCTCGCCTGTGTGGCGCGCCACGATCACGCCGCTCGCGTCGATCATCGGTAGTGGGTTTCTGGTGCTCGCACCCATTCTCGTCAGGCATTTCGGGCATGGCGCGGCACTGGTGATGGCGCTGCTCTGCCTTGCGGCCTATGCCATTGGCGGCGCGATCCGCTGGAATATCCGTGCGCTCGACACGGAGACGGGCGTGGGTGCATTGCGATCCCACGAGCTGCTTCTGGAGCGTTTTTCGTCCCTCGCGCTGTTGTTCGCGTATGTCGTCAGCGTGTGCTACTACCTGAATCTGTTTGGCGCCTTTGCCACGAGTCTGACGCCGTATGCGGACCCGACGGCGGGGCGGCTCGTCACCTCCTGCATCCTCGTTTTCGTCGGGCTCGTGGGCTGGACGCGGGGTTTTCACGGCCTCGAGAACATGGAAGTCCTCTCCGTTGGCCTGAAGCTTGCGGTGATCGTGGCCCTTCTGGTGGGAATGGGCGGTTACACCTTCCGCGTTGCGGAAGCCGGTCTGCCGGCGGGACACCATGAATCGTTTGGTGTAAACGCCGTACGCATGGCGTTTGGCCTGCTGATCACCGTGCAGGGTTTTGAGACGTCGCGTTACCTTGCCTCCAGCTACGATGCGCGTACGCGGGTGACCACCATGCGGTATGCGCAGCTGCTGTCGACGGCGATCTATATTGCCTATATCGGTATGGCGAGCCTGGCGTTTGCGCCGGACGATATCGAGACAAGCGAAACCGCGATCATCCATATGTCCGGCCATGTTGCGCTGATCATGCCGTTCCTTCTGGTACTGGCGGCGCTGGCGTCACAGTTCAGCGCCGCCGTCGCGGACACGGGCGGTTATGGCGGGCTGGCGGAAGAGGTCAGCGGTGGCCGGCTGCGGACACGCATGGCCTATGCGCTCCTGGTTCCCGCCTGTATCGCGCTGACCTGGGTGGCCAACATCTATGAAATCATCAGCTATGCATCGCGCGCGTTTGCGTTCTATTACGGATCGCAGTGCGCCTTCGCGGCAATGCTCAGCCGCCGCGTCGCCGGCTGGACACCCGCGACCGTCGGCTTCACGCTACTTACCGTACTGGCGCTTGCCGTTGGCTTTCTTGGTATTCCGGTGGAAACCGCCAACGGCGGTGGCTGATGCGCCCGGGACAATCGGCTTGCGAAGCTGCCGCAAGGGTTGCCGGGGATGTGATGGCCCCGTACGGTATATCCGTTCGTTGGCAGACTACCTGAAGCCGCCCGTTGGCCGGGTCGGTCGTTCGGATCGCAAGATCAGGGCGCAGGCGTTTGATGTCTCCTGCGTGAGCTCCGGCGCAGGCCCGGAGACACCGTGCGGCAAGTACAACTCATCATCCGGATGGCGGTTGGAGAAAGCAGATGAAGCGGATGGCCCTGGTCCTGGCGGGCGTGCTCGTCCTCGTGCTGGTCGGCTCGAGCTGGTGGCTGACACGCCCGTTGTTCGATATGCGGCTGGAAGGCTCGCCACTGGATGGCGTTGAGATCCTGCCCGTCGATCAGGGGCTGACGTTCGCCCGCCTCAAGGATGGTCGCCTGCTCCTGATCACGGGCGTTGAAGCGGATGGCGTACGGGCGCTGGATGTCAGTGAGATGGAAGGGCGGGCATACTCCGATCCGGTGGTGGCGCTGACCTTCCTGGGGTATGACAGGCTCGACTACCTGGCGCGGCGCTCTGCTTCCAGCGTCGTGCCTTTCACGCAGCTGGGGCCCCCGGTGGTGTCCGCCAGCACACCGATTGCGGCAGGCACCAACTATCGGGCACATGCGGAGGAGGTTGGTCTGGATGGGCTGCCGTTCCTGTTTCCCAAGCGATCGGCGCCCTCCGCCTGGAATGCCCCGGTGCAGGCGCGCGGGCGATTCGATTACGAAGTGGAGTTATGCGCGGTACCGTTGTCCACGGTTACGGCTGATCGTACGGCGAGCCATGGCTATGTGCTCTGCAACGACTTTACCGACCGGTGGCCGCTGGCGCGCGATACGGACTTCGATCAACCCATGGGAACCACGGGCTTTGTGGATGCCAAGGGCGGTGAAGGCATGCTGCCACTTGGTGCATTGTTTGTCGTGCCGCGCGATGAATCCGCCTTTATCGGGGCCGTGCGGCTTGAGCTGTTCGTCAACGGCAGGCTCCGGCAGCAGTCGGATGCCAGCCTGATGACCTGGTCAGCAACGGAGATTGCCCGTCAGGCCATGCAGGCGTGTGAGCAGCCCTATCAGTCCGAGGCGGGCGAGTTGCGCATCGGGGCATGCGATCGCGTGCGCGCCGGAACCATTCTGCTCACGGGGACGCCGGCGGGCGTGCTGTTCCATCCCGTCACCATCTGGAACCCCTGGGCGTATCTCGGCAGCGGAGACGTCGTGGTGGCGCGGGCGCGCTGGCTCGGTGCCCTGGTCAACACCGTGGAGTGACGGTTGGCGCCGTCGACTCGCGCGTGATGCAGGGTTTCCCGCCTGCGTCTCGTGCTGGCCTTTCCCGCCTGTTGTACCAGGCGCCGGGTCAGTCCGCCGGCAGCTGCACGGTTGCGTTGCCGATGAGTGGCGGGGACGTACCTTCGCGCTCCAGCCAGATATCGCAATCCGCCAGGCGTCGCCCGCCTTCCTCGCGCACCGCGGTGACTTTGCCGCGCGCCACGATGTGGTCCCCTTCGAACACCGGCAGCGGAAAGGTCATGCGGATGCGGCGGATGCTGCCGAAGCCTGTCCAGTCGTGCAGCATGTTGACCATGTAGCTCAGGCCAAGCGGCCCCTGGTTGATGCACCGGTCGCCGAGTCCAATGGCGGCCACCGCGCGGCGATCCCAGTGCACAGGGTAGGGATCGCGCAGGATGGCGGCCATGGTGCGCATGCGCTCGGGCCGTACGCTGGGCATGTCCCAGGCCGGGACTTCGTCGCCGACATGTACGTTCATCGTGCTCCCCTCCGATAGCGCCAGGTAACGGTTGTGCGGGCGACGGGATCGCCACCATCCAGTGACAGATCGAACCGGAACTGGATGCGGTCGAACGTACGGCCGTCT
Organism: Pseudomonadales bacterium; assembly: GCA_024234635.1. GTDB lineage: Bacteria > Pseudomonadota > Gammaproteobacteria > Pseudomonadales > Azotimanducaceae > SYFY01. Next base: position 36,474 of record JACKNX010000022.1, read on the forward strand.
TCCTGCATCCGGTCTGCGCTGACGATCTCGCCGTCCACGCGGTAGGGGATTTCCTCGCGCAGCGGCTGGAAGAAATCCCACTCGTAGCTTTCAATGCCGATACCGGCAATACCTTCCGCCTGTCCCAGCTTGAACATCTCGCCGATGCTGGTTTTTGCGCCCAGGATCGGCATGTGGAACAGCGCCACGGGGTGGGCCAGATTGTCGGGCAACGGGTCGGCACCGGTGCATTCGGTGAGCAGGAAGTTCTCCCAGTGGGCGATGGTGTAGTTGCCGCCCGGAAAGCGGTGGCCCACCAGTGCGCGGATTTCCTCCACGGGTGGCTGAATGCCGGTCATGTCCGTTTCCCCCAATAGCCTCAGGACCGCCAAAACCTAGCAGGCGGCGCTGGTGCGCGCAAACCGAACTTCCTGGTGCAACAATGGCGCCGGTTTATCAGGGAAGTGCGGCGTGCACACCAGGCATACCCGTCAGGACATAGCGGCATGGCATCGCGAGGGGCTCGTGGTACTGCCGTCGTTTTTCCATGCGCAGGAAGTAGCTGCCGTCGCGGCGGATTTCGAACGCATTTTCCCGCAGGTTGAACGTCACCCGACGGCGCTCCGGCAGGCGCGTGACGATGGGCAGGCCCGGTTTCATGCGCGCCAGTTCGCCCACTTCGAAAACATCCCCTTTGCCTGTTCACCGGCGCTCAATCTGGCCGCCGTGCACCCGGCGCTCATTGCCATGGCCCGCGATGCGCTGGGTACGCGGGACGTGCGGCTGTATCAGGCGCAGGCATGGGCCAAGTTCACGGGCGAGGCGGATTACGATCAGCCGTTTCATGTGGACTACAACAACCACACGCTCACCGTCCCCGCCGAGGACGATGTGCGCAACAGCATCACGTTTTTTATCTACTTCTCCGAGGTCACGGATGCGCATGGACCGGTGCATTATGTGTCGCGCCCGGATGCTGCCCGTGTTGGTTGCGGCCCTGATGCGTATATGCTTTCCGAGGCTGACGTGCAGGCGCGGCTGCAGACCGTGGGACAGGCGTGTATCGCACCGGCGGGATCGGTGTTTGCCTATGGCATCGATGTGTGGCACCGCGGCAGCAATCTCACTGCGCCGTACGCGCACCGGTACGTGATGACGGCGTGTTTCAAGCGGGCTGGCAACGATTCGATTGGCTATTGCGCCTGGCCGTACCACCATCTGAAACCCTGGGACACCATCTTCGACCACGCCACGCCGGAGCAGCTTGCCTGTTTTGGTGTGCCGCTGCCGGGCGATCCGTTCTGGACAACCCTTACGCTGGCCCGGGCGCAGCACCGACGGCCGGGGTGGGACATGACGCCGTGGCGCGAAGCGCTGTGCAAGGCATGATTGGCTACGCGGGGAAGACGTTGCGATGACACTGCACATTCGATCGTTCCAGGATTCGGACACGGCGCCTGTCGTACGGCTCTGGCAGGCGTGCGGACTCGTTCGTCCGTGGAACGATCCGCACCGCGATATCGCGCGCAAGATGCTGGTGCAGCCGGAACTCTTCCTGGTGGGTACGACCGGAGACGAGATTGTCGCCACCGTGATGGCCGGTTACGAGGGGCATCGTGGCTGGGTGAACTACCTTGCCGTATCGCCGTCATGCCAGGGGAGGGGATACGGCCGTGTCCTGATGCAGCGGGTGGAGGCGATGCTGCTGGCGGTAGGCTGTCCCAAGGTGAACCTGCAGGTCAGACAGGGCAATGTTGTCGCCATGGCCTTCTACGAAGCCATAGGCTATGCGCAGGATGCCAGCATCAGCTATGGCAAACGATTGATCCCGGATGCGTGAGGTGGATGGGTGACAACGTTGCGTGCGGTGCGTGCCGACATTACCACGCTGGCCGTGGATGCAATTGTCAATGCAGCCAATGAGACGTTGCTCGGCGGTGGTGGCGTCGATGGCGCCATTCACCGGGCGGCGGGTCCTGAGTTGCTGGCAGCCTGCCGGCGGCTGAATGGCTGCCGCACCGGTGACGTGAAGCTGACGCCCGGCTTTGCGCTGCCAGCGCGATACGTCCTGCATGCGGTGGGGCCGGTCTGGCATGGAGGTTCCCGTGGAGAGCCACAGCTGCTGGGTTCCTGTTATCGCAAAGCGATTGAGATCGCGCAGGCGCATGCGCTGGCGTCGGTCGCCTTTCCTTCGATCAGTACCGGCGTTTACGGCTATCCGCTTGAAGCGGCGGCGAGGATTGCGATCGACACGGTACGTCAGGCCGTCGCACGGCCGGCCTCCATCCAGTCGGTTGTATTCTGCTGTTTTTCCGCAGGCGACCTTGCCGTGTACGACGCCTTGCTCGCCGCGTGATGAAGTACTCGGGAGGCTGTCATTGCGGTCGCGTACGGTTCGAGGTGGAGTCGCCGGCGGACCCGGAAGTCGAAGACTGCAACTGTTCCATCTGCGCCAAGGCGGGGTACCTGCATCTCATTGTGCCGCGATCCCGGTTCCGCCTGCTCCAGGGGGAGGACGTGCTCACCACGTACACCTTCAACAGCGGTGTCGCCAGGCACACCTTCTGCAGCGTCTGTGGTATCAAGCCGTTCTATGTGCCCCGCTCCAATCCGGACGGCGTCGACGTGAATGTACGATGTCTTGATGCCGCGCCCGAAGGCATGCGCATCGTTGCCTTTGACGGCGACAACTGGGAGGCCAATGCCCACATGCTGGCGCACAAGAGCCGGGAGTCCTGAGCGACCTCCCATTCAACACACGGAGTCAGGTAGTCATGCTTACGCTGCACATCGCCAACAAGAACTACTCCTCGTGGTCCCTGCGCCCATGGGTGTTGATGCGGCAACTGGGTATCGACTTCCAGGAGGAACTGCATCCTTTCGATGCTTCCCGGCCGGGCTATTTCCAGGCGTTCTCGCCAACGGCCAAGGTGCCATGCCTGACGGATGGTGACCTCATCGTCTGGGACTCGCTGGCCATTGCGGAATATCTGGCGGAAAGCCATGCGGGAGTGTGGCCGGCCGAGCGTCAGGCGCGAGCCTGGGCGCGCTGTGCGGCCGCCGAGATGCATGCCGGATTCCAGACGGTGCGCAGCAATTGCCCCATGAACTGCGCCCTGCGCGTGCGGCTCGACCCGGTAAGCGACACGCTGAAGGCGGAGTGGCGGCGTCTCGATACCTTGTGGAACGACGGCCTCGAGCGCTTTGGCGGCCCCTTCCTGGCTGGCAGGTCCTTCACGGCTGTTGATGGCTTTTTCGCCCCGGTGGCCTTTCGCGTGCAGAGCTACCAGCCGCAGTTGTCGCCAGGGGCCGCCGCCTACGTGCAGCGACTCCTCAACCTGCCTGCCATGCGGGCATGGTATGAGGCGGCGCTGACCGAACCCTGGCGGGACGAGCCACATGAAGCGGAGATCCGCGGGCTTGGCGATATTCTTCACGACTATCGGCGGCCGCAGTCGTGACCGTGGCCGAGATCCCGGCATTTGCGACCCAGCAAGCGCACGACGTGCGCTTCGAGTGGGGCTGGCACGGTGCGGCCGGTCTGGCGCGCGGATCCGGCGTGGTGGTGATCGTGGACGTGCTGTCGTACTCCACCTGTCTGGACATTGCGTGTGCGCAGGGTGCCACCGTATACCCGTTTCGATTCCGGGATGATTCCGTACAGGCATTTGCGCAGGACCGCGCGGCAACGGTGGCGGTGCGCAGGGGGGAAGAAGGCTATTCGCTCTCGCCGCACTCATTGCAGGCGATTCCCGCCGGCACGCGACTGGTATTGCCGTCGCCCAATGGCGCGACGTTGACCCTGGAAGCCAATGCTCCGGTGGTGCTTGCCGGTTGTCTGCGCAATGCACAGGCGGTGGCGCGCCTGGCCCGCACGCTGCCCGGCCCGGTCACCGTGGTGGCGGCGGGTGAGCGCTGGCCGGACAACACACTGCGGCCTTCATTGGAAGATCTGCTGGGCGCGGGCGCGCTGCTGCACCACATGGCGGGTGACAAATCGGTGGAAGCGCAGGCCGCGGCGGCCTTCTTCGCCGCGTCGCGCACCAACCTAAAACGGCTGATGACCGGCTGTGCGTCCGGCATCGAACTGGCTGAGCGTGGTTTTGCCAATGATGTCGCGTTGGCCAGTGCCTACAATGTCAGTGCGTGTGTGCCGCGATTCGACGGCCAGGCGTACTGCGCCGGACCCTGAGGGCCGTGTCGAGGGAGATCTGCGCATGCTGACAATGCGACCGAATTGCGAACGCTGCGACGTGGACCTGCCCGCGACGGCAACCACCGCGCGCATCTGCTCGTTCGAATGCACGTTCTGCGCGGACTGCGCCGACGGGGCGCTTGCGGGACGCTGTCCCAACTGTGGCGGAGAACTCCTGCGGCGACCGACGCGGACGGGCGCTGCGCTGGCGCGTCATCCGGCGTCGACGCAACGTATACGCGCCGCGGGGGCTGAGTGATCGTGACCCCATCCGGTGTCATCGGAGGATCCGGCGACCGCGCCACCTGTGTTCGCCGTCGCCAAACGCTGGCGCCGGGTGAAGCGAGTGCCTGGCACGTTGATCCGTGTCGACGCTACAGCATCGTGCTCTCGGGCGAACGGCTGGCCATCGAATTTCAGGACACCGGCGAGCGGCTGGAATTTGCGGTGCACCGCGGCATGGCTGGCTGGGATGCGCCGGAGCCACGAGTGCACCGCGCAATCAATGTAGGTTCCGTGCCATTCGAGGAAGCCGTCAGCTTCCTGCGCGCAGATGCCGGCCAGGACTGCCAGCCAGTGATTGATGTCGAATAGGACCGCTCAGGCAACGAAGGTCGCGAGCCGGTCGAGCGTCCAGAACGTGGCCAGCACGCCGATGGGATAGGCGGCGTAGCGGGCGACCGCACCGGTATCCGCCCTGGATCGTAGTGCGTGGGCAAGGAGGCGCAGCGCGGGTACCACTACCAGCACGAAACCAAGCTGGCCCACCTCCACCCCCAGATTGAACGACAACAGTGCGGCCAGTGCCTCGCCATGCGGCAGGCCGATCTCCCCCAGCACCGCCGCGAAGCCGAAACCGTGTAGCAGGCCGAAGGTTGCGGCAACCAGCAGAGGGTACCGCCAGGTGAGGGTGTCACGCCGGTTGCGCGCCAGCTCGGCAGCCAGGAACACGATGCTGAGCGCAATGCACGTTTCAACCGGGGGTACGGGCAGGCGCACGATGCCCAGCGCCGCGCTGATGAGCGTGACCGAATGAGCCAGCGTGAAGCCGGTGACAGCCAGCGCAATACGCCGCAGCGTGCCGGCCAGCAGCACCAGGCAGGCAACGAACAGGAGGTGATCGTAGCCGCCGAGAATATGCTCGACGCCGAGGGCAAGATACTGCAGGAATACCTCGCCGGTGCCCGTCGCCACAGGCAGGGGGATCCCGGTTTCGCCGGGTGAGGCATGCAGCGTGCGCGTGCTGGCATCGGCCAGCTGCAGCCGGACCAGTGTCGACAGCGAAGGAACGACTGCCGGCCAGGCGAGCGAAACGGCCGTGGGTAGTGCGGGCTGGATGCAGGTGTACCATCGCAGGCCCTGCAGGGCAGACGGACTGACAAGGGAACGAACAACACCCGTCTCGTCCGCCGGCTGGCTGGTGACCGCCGGCGTGCAGTTGGCTGACAGCGTGATGGCCGGTGCGGCTGCGGGCGCGACGCTGTCGGGTATTTTCCACGCCAGGAGCACCTGGCCACTGGCATCGGCGTCCACCCGGATGAACACGGGGCGGCTGTCATGGGCGAATGCGCCGGGCAGGTAGAGCGCAAGACACAGCAGCAGCGCCAATCGCGGCACAGGCAGCTTCACGGTGCCGCTTCCCGCAGCGCAGGATCCACGTCGATGGTATAGCCATCCAGCAGGCGTTCGATGAAGGCCTCCTTGCGGCGACGTGCCTGCTCCGCAAGCCAGTCCACGCGTACGCGATCTTCGATTTCGGACAGCGCCGGGTCGCGGGCGCTGGTGCGCTGGGTAACAAGCACGAGGTGGCTGCCATGTGGAGACCCGAACGGTCCCTGCCAGGTGCTGGCATCCGGCGTCAACGCAAACAGTGCATCGGCCATGGCGGTGCCGAAATGGCCGGCGATGTCGTCCCGCATGCGCTCCACATAGTTCACCTGGTAGGCAAACCGTTCGCCGAAGCGCGTCGCCTGCGCAAAGGGCACGGCCTCCGCATTCAGGGTTCGCAGCGCGGCGGTGGCAAGTTGGCGTGCTTCGTCGGGACTACGTGCACGGGTGCTGAAAAACACGTGTGTGAACGTAATGGTTTCAGGTTGCCGGTAGCGCTCCGCATGCGCCGACAGGTAGGCCTGCAGGGTCATGCGCTCTGGAGGTGCTATGTCCACCGTGACGCCTTCGGCCAGGTATTCAACTTTCTGCACGGAGCGTTGACGCATGACGTAGTCGTCGGCGTCGAGACCCATTTCCTGGGCGGCGCGGTAGAGCGCCTCCTCGCGCGCGTATTCGCGTACGAGCTCCGCGAAGGCTTCGTCACTGGCCAGGTCCAGCCGACGGGCCGCTGCCTGGCTGTCGAAGGAGCGCGTGCGGAACTGCACGAACTGAAGCAAGGCCGCGCGATTTACCCGGATGATGTGAGGATCGCTGCTGGCGTCTGCCGGATTGAGCGCGTACCACGCACCGAACACCGCGGCACCGGCGAGCAGAAAATGCAGCAGGGGATCCCGCAGCAGGGCTTGCATCATCCGGACTCCGCCGGGGAGAAACAGTCAGCCGCGAGCCGGTCGAGTACCTGTGTATCGAGTTGGTCCTGCAAGCCGATGGCAACCAGGTAGGTGCCCGCGGGCGCGTGCTCGATCGTGGAAACCTCACGCCGGGTGCCCACCGCCTGCAGGAGCAGGGCGGGCCCTGTTGCCGCGGCCGATGTGCCCTTGGCCCTCAGCACCGATGGGTCGAGTTGCTGGCTGAAGCGCTCGAGTCTCGTGCGGGTGACCGCGGCCTCGCTGGTGAAGCTCCAGGTGGCGTAGTGCTCGTGTTCGCCATGGGACATGGCGGCTGGTTCGCGTGTGGAGCCTACGCCGAGCAGCAGCGCCACCGGCAATTCCGCGTTGCGACAGGGCAGCACACGTGACAGTGGATATTCTCGCTGCAGCCACGCCAGGTGGTCCCTGCATGCATCGTCCCCAATGAGGTCGGTCTTGTTCAGCAGAATCAGGTCGCCCGCGGCGAGTTGCCGGCGTATCGTCGTCCCGACGTACTTGTCGTTCACCTTTGCAGGCAGTGTCCGGGCGTCCACGACGACGACGATGCCGTCCAGGGACATGCCCGGCGCCCGGCCGTACTGCGCGAGTTGTCGTACGTCGGCAACGCCGCTGGCTTCCACCAGGATGTGCTCGGGTGGGTTGGGATCCGCCAGCAGGGTTTCGATGGCTTCGCTGAACCCATCGGACAACGTGCAGCACACGCAGCCGTTGGTGAGGTTGATACGGCTCCCGTTACGGTTCGCCACGAGGCTGGCGTCGATATTGATGGCACCGAAGTCGTTCACCAGTACGCCCAGACGGCGGCCGTCACAGTGCGAGAGAATGTGATTCAGCAGCGTCGTCTTACCGGCACCGAGATAGCCACCCAGTACGGTGAAGGCAATCATCCGGCGGCTTTGCACGGTCGGCCGCGGAGCACGGTTCCCCACACACCGATGTCACGAATGGCCATGGGGTCCACGTTCAGCGGGTCGTCTTCCAGAATCGTGAAGTCCGCCGCCTTGCCGGCTTCGAGCGAGCCGATCTCGGCATCCATGTGCAACTGGTAGGCGGCGTCGATGGTGGCCGCTTTCAGCGCCTGCGCGGGCGTGATCCGTTCGGCCGGCCCGAGTATGCGGCCCTTCGGAGTCACGCGATTCACCGCGCACCACATCGTGTGCAGTGGTCCGAGCGGCGTGACGCCCGCGTCGGAGTGGAAAGAGAACGAGACACCTTCCCGCAGGGCGGAAGCGCAGGGCTCCAGGGCATTTGCGCGCTCCGGACCCACGGTGATCTCGTAGTGCTGGTCGCCCCAGTACCAGAGGTGGTTGGTGAAGAAGTTGGCGCATAGCCCGAGCTTCGCCATCTTGCGCAGCTGTGCCTGGGTGGTGAGCTGCGCGTGTGTGATCGTGTGACGGTGATCCGGTGCGGGTACTTCTTTCAGGAGCTGTTCGATGGTCTCGATGGCCAGGTCCTGTGTCCGGTTGCCGTTGCAGTGCAGGTGAATGCTCAGGCCCGCGCGATGGAACGGCAGCAGCCAGGCCTTCAACTGGTCGGGCACGGCGAGCAGCTGGCCGTGATCCTCACCGCGGTAGTAGCCCGGGGGGTTCAGTAGTGCGCTGAAACCCTGGATGGATCCGTCCAGCACAAACTTCACGCCGCCAAAGCGAAAGCGTTCCGTCTGTGTGTGGCGCAGCGCCACGAACTGGTCGGCGAGCGCATCGAAGTCCGCCGCCGCACCGGGCATTGCCGGCAGGTTGTACTGCACCACGCGCAGCGGAAAGCTGTCCTCGGACGTGATGGTCCGCCATGCCTCCAGTGAGCGTTCGGAGAGAATCGACAGGCCGCCCAGATCCGTGCAGGTGGTTATGCCGGCATTGTTGGCCAGCGCACCGAAGTAGTGAATCGCCTGGTGCGTCATGTTCGCGCGCTGAATCTCGCGGAACGCGGACTTGCACAGGGACATGGCCGCGGGCTCGCGCAGTTCGCCATCCAGTTCGCCCTGCGCATCGCGACCAAGCCCTTCAACGCGCAGGTCGGCGGTCACGCCGTTCAATGCCAGCATGGCGGTATTGGCGGTGGCCAGGTGGCCGCTGGCGTGGTGCAGGTAGATGGGTCGTGTGGTGGATACCCTGTCGAGGTGGTGGCGTGTCAGGCGTGGCTGGTCGGCGAAGTAGATCGGGTCAAATCCGGCCGCGAGCAGTGCCTCGGCCGGGTCCGTCATGGCGGCGTCAATCTCCCGCAAGCGCTCGATGAGCGCGTCGTAGGAGCGGATACCGGGCGAAATGCTGCCGTCCGGCAGGGGCCGGTCGTAGTAGCCCACATACGGATGCTGCAGCATGCCGCCCGCCATGACGTGTGCGTGCGCCTCCACGAAACCGGGCACGATCACCTTGTCCGCGAATGTGGTGTCGAGGCGATAGTCGCCCCAGCCGGTCAGATCCTCCAGCGGGCCGACACCAAGGATCATGCCGTCGCGGACGGCGATGTGCGTGCCTTCCGGGTTCGACGGGTTCATGGTGATGATCTTGCGGGCCGGATAGATGGTGTTCATGGCGCTGGGGCAGGCTCAGGAGGCGGTGAGTATATCGAATGCGATTTGTCTCATCGGGTGGAATGACGTGAAGCGAGGCTCGCCCGGGTGTCATGCCGCCGGGGAAAGGGTACGGCGCAGGGGCGGGGACGCGCGGACTGCAACCCGTGGGTGCGGCAACATGGGATGGCGCGCCGGCACATCAGGCGCGGTGCGGGCGGAAGCCCTGCACAACAGGTTGCAGTCCCGGTCTTGACGAGCGGCATTTCCGGCGACCCGAATGGTTGCGCCGATGTACTCTTGCCAGGCGCGGAACAGAGGCGGGAGACAGACATGAGCGAGTTTGCGGGCAAGGCGCCGGGCTACCCACTGGCCGGTCTGAAAGTGCTGGATTTTTCCCGGGTGCTCGCCGGCCCGTTCGCTGGCCGCATGCTGTGCGATCTGGGCGCGGATGTGGTCAAGGTGGAGCCGCCGGATGGCGACATCACACGCATCTGGGGCGCGGTAATCGGCAACGTGCCGGGCTATTTTGCGCAGCAGAATGCGGGCAAACGCAACATCTCCATCGACCTCAGGGCAACGGGTGCGCGTGAGCTGGTGTTCGACCTGGTTCGCCAGGCCGATATTCTCATCGAGAACTATCGGCCCGATGTGATGCCTCGGCTGGGCCTGGGGTATGCGGATCTGCAAGCCGTCAACCCGCGCCTGATCATGCTGTCCATTTCCGGGTTCGGACAGGGGGGGCCGGAGTCGCACAAGCCGGCCTACGCGCCGATCGTCCACGCCGAAGCCGGGCTGCTGGCGCGGCAGGCACGCCGCGGCAACATTCCTTATCGCGATCTGCCGTTGTCCGTGGCTGACACCAATGCCTCGCTGCATGGCCTGGTGGCGTTGCTCGCGGCGGTCATCCACCGTGCCAGCACCGGCGTGGGGCAACACATCGATATCGCCATGATCGACGCCACCGTCGTCACGGACGATCAGTTGCACTACGACCTCGAGCGTTCCGAGCACACGGGGCCGCTTCGCAACGATACCTGGGAGACTGGTGTGGGGCCGATCCTGGTGTCGGCGGACTTCCGCTTCCTGTGGCAACGCTGCACGCGCGGCGCCGGTTTCATTCGGGACGCCACAACGTCCGACATGCCGCTCGACGAGAAGATCGCGACCCGGCGGGCGATGATGGCGGACTTCATGGCCGGGCTCGACAGCTGGGAATCGGTGGAGAAGGCAATGGCGGCCATGAACATCGCCTGGGGACGGGTACGCGATCCCGCGACGTTGCGGGATCAGCCCACGGTGCAGGCGCGTGGCACCATCATCGAGGTGGACGACCGGGCCGGAGGCGTTCGGCCCATCCCGCAGTCGCCTTACCGGTTTTCGGCGGCGAGGTCCGGTGTGCGTGGGCCGGCACGTCACCGGGGTGAGGACAATCAGGCAGTGCTTCGGGACTGGCTGGGCATAACGGACGGGGCGATCGCAGCGCTTTTGTCAGCCGGAGTGCTCTGCAGCGCCGGGGATGAGCCTGTGTCCTGATAGAGTACAACGCGTCCCCATGTTTCCGCATTGCGGCAGGCCACGACGAGTCCAGCTCAGCCAGTGCTTCGACAGCTCGTACGAGGCGGGAGCGTGATCTGCACAAGGCGTTGAAGGCGACCTTGGGAGTCGATCTGACGGCGTTACCCACCAGTGGGTAGAGACTGCGTTGGTGATTGCCTCGGAGGCAGGTTCGGATCTGTCCCGCTTCCCCACCTCGGAACATTTCTGTTCCTGGCTGAATCTGGCCCCGGGAACGCGGATCAGCGGAGACAAGCGTCTGGCGGGCCGCTTGACAAGTTAGCAGGCTGCTTTTTCAGCAGCTTTGCTGCTAGGCGATAGCGGGTGAATCAGCACCTTCCCAACTGCTCGCCGACTTGGGAGAGGCTCGACGCTGGCTTGCGATTGCCAGTGCGAAAAGGAAATAAACTGGCACCATCACATCGAACAGAAACATGAAGTTCGTGTAGGGAATGGAAGCAATGATGATGGAACAGAAGGCGGCGAACGCGTGAAGAGACAGTCCCGTTTCCCCTGATCGATTGGCGTAGCGGGAGAAATCCCGATAGAGGAGTAGAAAAAAAGTGATATAGAGCGTGGTGCCAAGGACTCCTGTTTCCCACAGGAGTTGGGATATCGATGTGCCACTCAGCATCAGCCGATTGCTCAGCTCGAGGTATTTGCCGCCGGACATGAATGTCGCGGACATATTTCCAATACCTACGCCCAAGGCAAGACGAACGATATCGTCAGGGAAGAGAATCTTGAAGGGCAGAACAATCTGATCAAAGCGCCCGGGGACGCGCGTGTTTTTGGCAATAGCGTCCTCCGGATTTGTCTTGGCGATCAGGTCGCCCCTGGATTCCCGATTGAGATCGAATTGCACATCCTCGGTGCCGACGTTGTGGTAGTCGAATCGCGAATCCGTCATGACCTCAAAATAGCCGACCCCTTCTTCGGGCGCATACAACGCTGCGTAGAGGCCGACGAAAACCAGGAATCCGAGTGCGCTGGCGAATGATATACCGACAAGCTTCGAGGCGCTGATCGACCTGCGCGAAACCCAGAGCAGCACGAGTATGCCGCCGCCCAGGAGCAAGGGAGCGGCCTTCGCTTCCGCAAGACTGGTAGGGAGGATGAACAGCAATGCCAGAACGACGGCGGCTGTGGCCGAGATGCGATTCTTCAGAAAAAGTGCGAACACGTAGAGGATTCCCATGATGCCTGCAACGACCAATCCCGTGCCGCTGGCGAACGTTCCGGTAACGATATCGCCCGTGACGACACCTGCGCCGAAGATGAAGCGTTGCCAGAGCACAATAGGTATCTGGATGAGCATCAGTGCCAGAAAAAGCCTCGTCAGAACGCGTATATCCTGCTCGTCGTAGTCGTACGCAAAAGGCAGGAGGAAAACGGGGAAATAGCGAAGGTAGTAGCGAGTCCCCGCGAAAATCGTATCCCCCTGGACGTCGTTAAGTACGATGCCGGCCACGAGCACCACAAAAAAGCCGACAAAAAGCAATATGTATTTTGGTGGTATCTGATTCCAGGATCGTCGGACGATGATTCTGCCGATCACCAGGGGGCAGAGAATGCCCAGCAGGAGGTCTACGCCATAGTTGAATACTGCGCTGGCCGCCGGAATCTGCGCCTTGAAGAACTGGCTGGTCGTGGCGGCCAGTATCAGAATGATCGCAATGTGTCTTTGCATTTAGGTATCTAGAGGGTTGGCGGCTGCTGAACGGGTAAGGCAACGCTACTTCCCAGCTACTACCTGCGCATCAGGTATCCGGCCTCGATACGTCACCGAAAGCGTCGTTCGAAATTCAGTTCTTGACGCGAATCATGTGCTTCGGAAGTCGCATTCTACCGTTACCCCTATCGTAGTTGTGTGAACGGTATGTTCATTGTGATCTGTTCTCGGTGCGGTTTGAGACGTTCCGGACTTCCGACGCCACTTGCATTCGGCGCGATCAATAATGGCATCCTAGTTGACGTAGTGACGGATGCGCTCAGCGCAATGTTCTCAAGCGTAGGCACCCACCTGACGAGTGCGAAACAATGCCGGGGAGGTCTGTGAGCTGAGTCTCGCGCGGTATCCGGCCCAGTGTCGAATCACTGGACGCGCCACATGCAACTCAGGCCGGTCCGATTTTCTCCTCAATGGGTGTGTCCACGGTCTGGTGCAGCTGACGCAGATTGGCGTCGTGGCGGTCGCGGTCGATGCCGTAGCGCGACACAATCGCGAGCGCGACCAGAAACAGGCCCAGATACGTTGGCAGGAAGATCGAGGCGATATCCACGCGGATGGCGTGCGTCATCTGCGCGGCGCTCGTGATGCTGTCGAGCCCAACCAGCGAGACGATGGTCCCGGCGCCGATGATGCCACCAGCCGAGACGGCCTTGGCGGCGAACCCCCGCGCGGCGAAGAACAGGCCTTCCGAGCGTCGCCGGGTCGCCACTTCGCTGTCTTCCACGACGTCGGCCATCATCGAATCGAGCATCACGCCACCGATGATGACGCCAACGACCTCCAGCACGATGAAGACCGAATACACGGCCAGGCTCGTCCAGCTGCCGATGGCGGGCCAAAAGCCGGTCAGCAGCAGAAGGTACGGGATTGGGTACAGACACAGGCGGGCGATAAATGCCGCAATGGCGGCCTGCTTCTTGCCCAGGCGTGCGCCGATGCGGGGAACCAGGAAGTAGGCGATCCAGGGTGAGAGCAGCACGCACACGCCGGTGGAGGCGATCTGGGCGCCGCTGAACCCGAAGAAGTAGGTGGTGTTGTACAGATACAGCGCGGTACCGAGGCCGGAGGCGATGCCAACCGTGATGCCGAAGCCGAAAAGTGCCGCGAAGTGACGGTTACGCAATGACTGCAGGATCTGCCGGATCTCGCGTGTGATTTCGCCAAAGCGGAAGGTCTCCGTCGGACGCGGTAGCGCGGCGGCGGCATTCTGTGTGCCGATCGCGGAAATGACGATCACCGCGGCAATGACGAATGCACCAACGGTGCCGTAGATGGCGTACCCGGTTGCGGCCGTGACGCCCCAGGCGCCCACCCAGAAGAAGAAGTTGATGGTGTGGATACCGTTGCCGCCGTACCAGCCGAAAGCGTGCCGCAGGGCCAGCCACTGGTTACGCCGGTCGTAGTCCTTTTCCAGATCGGGCAGCAGCGAGGTCGACGGTATTTCGAACAGCGTGGTGCCGGTGCGTATCAGCAGGGCCATGGCCAGCACGTACCAGAAGGCGCTGTCCGGTGTGATGTCGACAACCGGATTGAACAGTGCGTAGAAACTGGCCGGCAACACCAGCAGCGACGCGTACATGAAGGGGTGCCGTCTTCCGAAGCGCGAGCTCGTCTTGTCGGACCAGTGCCCCAGCAGCAGGTCGGAGACCGCATCCCAAAGCATGGCAATGGCGAGCGCGACGGAAGCCAGATAGCCGGGCACGTGCAGCACCTGATTGGCGAAGATCAGGAGCAGATAGCTGAACGCGTTGTCCTTGATCCCGTAGGCAATCGACGCACAGCCGTAGAACCAGAAGATCGGCCGGCGCTCCAGCGGCTGCCGCGCGGGTGTGGTGTTCATGGTAGCCGTGTTTTCCCTTCCGCGGTGCCGCTGTGACCGGATGGTCGGGGCTGTGGGCTGTCCGGTCAATGGGTGATCGTCGCGTGGTACTGCCGTCCGTCTTCAGGGCACGGTCTGTTTCCAGAATACGTCCTTCTTCGCGAGTCGATCCCCGCGCACCGTCAATAGTTCCACGCCACGCAGGCTGAACGCCTCGCCATGTCGTCGGCGACCCTCCACCCGATAGGTCATGACAATGGTGTCGTCATCCAGCCAGCGACAGACGGTATCTTCGAAACGCAGCGTGTCAAACAGCGCCGCATTCTCTTCGATACCGCGGAGAAAGCCCTCCACGCCGCGCCGCACGCGACCGTCCGGTGCATCAGCGCCGAAGGCGAAGTGCCACTCCGCGTCCCCGGTAAGGACCTCCGCCAGCGCGGCCGGGTCCTTGCGAAAGTAGGCCTTGCCAAAGCGGGCCATGATTGCCGTGGCTTCGGCTTGCGGGCGGTTTGTCATGAGCGATCCTTCGAAGTGCGCTGCCATGGTGCCGCCCTTTGCCGTCATGTGGAATAGCTTTTCAGGCGCTGGGAGCCCGGCGCGGCGCGAGCGTTATCAGACGTGTTTGGTCAACCGTGCGGATGAGGGCTGACGCGAGGATAGGAAAAAGAACACGCCTGTGGTTTGAGCGAGGCGAGGGATGCGAGGTCAGAATTGAGCCTGTCGCTGTGAAGGTAGGTGTTGCGTGCGCAAGAAGCGGCAGGCAGGGGGCGGCGACTCACACAGTGGCAGGTTGATGGCGGTGGGTGAAACCGGGTGTATTCGGCGAATCGTCGGCACGAAGCGCTCGTAGTGCGTCAGCGCCGGCGTCAGGCCGGCGCAGCTCAAAGCCGCGACCAATCGATCGCTTCCACTGCATAGCCGGCAAAGAGGAAGTCGCGGATGGTGGTGACCCGGCCAGCACCCCAGTCCAACAGCACGAAGTGCGACGGTTTCGCTGTCAGCGTGAAGCGGTCGAACAACAGCATGGCCGGTCTGCCTTCAACGGTACCGAGTGCGAACAGCCATTTGGTCTCCTTGACATCGCGGGTGAATTAGAGCCCTGTTTTCTCCTTTCCTTCCAGTTTGATCCTGTTCACCAGATCGAGCCTGGCGTCATCGGCAAGCATGGCTCGAATGTCATCAAAATCACCCGCACGGAACAGGTCAACGAAGCGCTCCATCTTCTGACGGTCTGCATCGCTCATCAGAGGGACGTGCGTATCGTCCGGCAACTCGGCAAGCACGCGCAACGCGGCCCGGCCACGTTGGAGGGCGGATTTTTGCCGCGACGGGGGTGCAATCCGGAATCTCAGCGATGTCTTCGACTGTGTGACCAAGCACATCCTTCAGGATCACCGCGCAACGCTGCACCTCGGGCAACCGCAGAAACGTGCGAAA
>JACKNX010000023.1 GCA_024234635.1 Pseudomonadales bacterium
CCACCGGCCAGGAGGCGCTGCAGTTTTTTGCGGCCGAAGGGCTGTGGGGACTGGGCGGCACCGTCATTTTCCTGCTGCTCGGCGGCTATGTGTGCGTCTCCCTGTTGCTCGCGGGGAGGGCGCACGGCTGCCACAACATGGTGGACGTGTTCCGGCACTTTGCCGGGCCGGTGCTCGGCAAGGGCTTCACCTGGTATGCCTCCGTGATGCTGTTCAGCATCTACGCGTTGATGCTGTCCGGCGCCGGAACGGTGGCGAACGAAGCGCTGGGCTTGCCGGTAATGGTCGGGGCCGGTCTCATGGCCGTGATCGTCTTTGCCACGCTGTATTTTGGCCTGCACGAACTGGTGGCCATCGTCGGTTCGCTGGGGCCGCTGCTGATCGTGCTGATTCTCGCGGTTGCCGGTGCGTCGGTGATCGGTGAAGGGGAGGCGATCGCGGCCGGCGCGCGCGATGTTGCCGACCTGCCCGTACAGCATGCCGCGTCGAGCTGGTGGCTGGCCGGGCTCCTGTACACCACGCTGAGCATCATGGGCCTGTTCGTGTTCATGCCCGCGGTGGGCGCGGAAATCACCGACGTACGGGTGCTGGTGCTGGGTGGGCTACTGGGACCGTTCCTGTTTGCGCTGACGATGGCGCTGGTTGTGCTGGCGCTGCTTGCGGGCATCGATGCCGTGCAGAATCGGCCGATTCCCATGCTGGTACTGGCGCAGCGCCAGTGGCCGCTGCTGAGCAACGTCTATGTGGCGGTGATGCTGGCGGCCATCTACACCACGGCCGCGCCGCTGCTGTGGGCGGTGCTCACGCGCTTTGCGGCCGATGCCAGCCGCCGCTATCACGCACTGGCCGCAATACTGAGCCTGGTGGGCTGGTTCGGTAGTACCCTGCTGCCGTTCGACCGTTTCGTAAACCTGGTGTACCCCTCCATTGGCTACGTCGGCATCCTGCTGGTGATCTGCCTTGTAGTAAAACAAGTTATCGCACGGTCCATGGCTGGATGATGTCCCGGACGACAGCTGCGTTTCAGGGAGCCGAAACGGGCTGTGAGTCCGCGACGTAGGGCGCCATCGGCACCGTCAGGGACGATGGTCTGGTGGGGCCGCGGTACACGTGCCAGGTGGGTGCTTCGCCATCCGCCGGATAGCGGGCGAACGAGGCGCTGTCGGCGCCGGTGAGCCGCAGGCGCAGCCGGTAGTCTTTCGGGACTCTTGCCGAGGTGGCCAGCAGTGTCGTCGAAATCCGCACGATGCGTCCCTGTGGTAGCGGTTTGGCATCACGCTTCAGGAACGAGTGCGCCGGTCCGAAATGCGGGTAGACCGGCTCTTCCGTGATCGCACGGTGAATGAGGCGAAGTACCCCTTCGGTCAGGTAGAAGGCCTCGCCGGTCGGCGCCAGGGCTTCCAGGTAGACGTGCAGCGCGCCATCGTCGCGTGTGGAGGTCATCCACAAATCGAGAACGGGGCTGCCCGTGAGCTCCGTGTCCTGCTGCATCGGTTCGGAGACGTAAGCCAGTCCCTGTGCGGGATTGTCACGGTAGTCCACGTCCAGACCGCCGAGTTGAGTGATCCAGCGTGAGCTCGGTGCCGTCCCTGTGTCGAAGTCCACCTGGTAGACATCGTGGTCCGTGAGCGGGGGGGATTCTGGTGACAGAGCTCCCGCGTCCGCGAAATAGAACAGGGTGTCGGTCAGATGTTCCGGCGGCCACTGATGGGTGGTGCGGAATTCGCGTGCGCCCATGACGTAGTAGTGCAGCACCTTGTCCGTCCAGGGGTGGCCCTCCAGGTGCTGGCGGAAGAAAGCTTCCACCTGATCGAGCTGTTCCGTGGCTGACCAGA
The DNA here is from genome assembly GCA_024234635.1 of Pseudomonadales bacterium. Classification (GTDB taxonomy): domain Bacteria; phylum Pseudomonadota; class Gammaproteobacteria; order Pseudomonadales; family Azotimanducaceae; genus SYFY01. Next base: position 1,836 of record JACKNX010000023.1, read on the forward strand.
CGGGCGGGGCGTCGACGAACGGATCGGTGTCGAAGTTGCCGCCGTGATCGAACGGCGCGATCCACACCGATTGCGGGTTCGAGAAGCTCACAAACCGCGCCAGCGCCCCGCTGGTGGTCGCCGCGTCGAACCAGCCGGTGATGACGAACAAGGGGACCGACGCTGATTCGATGGCCTGTTTCTGGGCGAACACCTGGTTGTGTAACGAAGTCAGCCCGCCAGCCCAGGGGCTGTCGCGATATTCCAGTTTCTTGACCAGTTCGACCACGTTGGGGCTGTTGTGCTGCGCGATGTGTTGCTCAAGCACCTCGTCCTGGCCCTGTACCGGTTTGACGCCACCGGTGATCAGGCGGACGCCGGTGCACTCATTTTCCGGGACCACGCGTGCCTCGCTCGCGGCAATGACGCCGCACACATCGTTCCTGTCCATGGCTGCCACCAGGTCGCTCCAGCGGCTGATGAACGCCGGCTGCATCACGCCGCCGGGGGTGGCCAGCTGCATCTGCGCATCGAAGTCCGAATAAAGTGGCGCCGCCGCGATCAGCGCGGGGTGGTCGAGGCGGGTCACGAGCTCGGCGAGTGTGCCGGAGTAGGAGACCCCAATGGTGAAAACCTGACCGGTCGACCAGGGCTGCCCGGCGATCCAGTCGAGCACGGCGCGAAAATCCTCTACTTCATCCGGCGCATATTCGGTGACGTGCACACCCGATGAGGCGCCAGTACCACGCACGTCCACGCGTACGTAGGCGTAGCCTTTGTCGTTGAAATAGGTCACCCACCGGTCCGGACCGGTATCGGGCACTGCCACACCGAACATGGCTGCGATACGACCGACCGCCGTGAGCCCCATCGCCCGCCAGTAACGGGTGCCTTCCAGTACGACAGGAATGGGGGCACTGGCATCCGCCGGTAGCCAGATATCCGCTGCGATACGCGTGCCGTCGGGGGTGTCGATGTAGGTGGAGGTATTGCGCGCGATCCCCGCCGGGGTCATGACTTCGCCGGGCGGGTGCCACAGCGCCGCGGCGACAGCGATGCCGATGATCGCGAGGAGAGTGATGGCGGAGAGAACGGCGAGGAAACGCAGCATGGCCTACTTCCCGGCGATTTGGCGGGCATCATACCGTGCAAGGAGGGGGTTGCATCGTATCGGCGCGTCTCCCTGCGGCCGCCAGTGAGACACCGGCGCACGTCGCGTGGATCGCCGTGCAGGCGTCGCTACCCCGCGTACTCCCGAGTGACATCGTCGATGACCGGAAGTCGGTTCGGAACCGCTCCGGGTCGGTCCATGAGGTCCCACTCGGGTTCGCGGCTGATACCCAGCGCCTGGCACATCGCCGAGCGAAGACTGAGCATGAAACCGGACTGCGTATAGCGATGTGCTGCGTGGTCGAAGCTGGCCTGGCTCTGTTGCTCCAGTTCCTGCGTTGATGCACTGCTCATCCTGTCCAGCGCATCGAGCAGCTCGCCGACCGTTGCCTGGCGGAGCAGGCAACCGAAATCCATTGTCGCCTGATCCGCACCTTCGTTGACTATTGGAATCATACCGGTGTACATGCCCGCGATGGGACTCGTGGCAGTCACTTCGGAGGCCGAATGCAGCACGACAAACGCACACCGTCGACATAGTTCAAGCCAGCTTTCCGTTTGCGTGTCCATCCAGCCATGCAGATGGACATTGGTCCGTTCTCGCAGCAGGTGGTCGAATGCGCGCGTGAATGGTTGCTCCGAGGAAATGTCGCCGCATATATGCAGATGGAGTTCGGGGCGCTGTGAAAAGGCCTCCAGCAGGAGGTCGAGCCCTTTGTGTACGGCACCACTGCCGGATATCCAGAGAAAGTGCTTGCGAGCGCTGTCGAAATCGCGTTTCACGAACTGCATCGTTGCGTTTGGTGGAGCCTGATTGATGTGGTAGATGGCTGCACCGGTATGGGAAAAGCCACGAGTACTGAATGCTGAACCGGGGGTAACGATCCTGTCTGCGCACTCCACGGAGTCCGTATAGCTGATGAGTCGCGATGGTTGCAGAGCAATACCACTTCTGAGCAGCAGATTCTGGTAACGCTGGAGTTGCCCGCCGTTGTGAAGCGCCCAGTGGCAGAACTGGGGAAACATTATCCTGGTGCCGTGGCTTGCCAGAACCTCGCTGAGATGCTGCAAGTTGGAGCGCACATCGATCACAACGTCAAATGATTTACCCGCAAAGAGCGGTTGCGCGTCGCTTGGCGCCGCGTCGATCTGGAAGCCGAGATCAAGAAAAGTGCGCGCCAGGTTCCAGTTTTTCCATGCGGCCGGATGCAACGTCCGAATGGGCAGGCCGTCCCGCAATTCGCTGTAGACCAGGCTACCCATGGAAATCAGCACACGACCGGCCGGTCTATTCACCGGCTTCAGACGGAAAACCCGGAAACCGGACTGATGCTGCCGGTTGAGACCGATTTTCTTTAGCAACGATTTCACTGAACTGCTCCTGACTCAGGCAGCCGGAGAACTGAGGAAGCACGCCGCCTTCGGCGTTTCCCCGGATGTTCCTGCATGTGTGACGTCCTTACGCAGGTTTCCACTATCACGGCAGTCCGTCTTCTCCTGACCTCGTCATGTCTCCGCGTGCGTGACGATGCGCCCGGGAACGACTGCCATTGGGCCGGGATAGCACGCCAGCCGTCCTGGATTCGATGATTGTCGCACCATCAGATTATGCGGCGAACGGTTTAATGATCGTTGATATGGATCACTCTGGCTGGTATTTCCGATGGTATTCCGATGACTGTGCCGGTATTGGTCAGAGCGAGACCCGGCGCGATTGCAGTTGCTGTTGGCAGGCTCCTGAAAAATCAGCCTGGTAAGCCAGCCGGGGACGGCTGGCCCGCGAATGCAGCGGAAAACGCCGCATTGGGCGCGAGTCGGCCAAGCCGCGACCGCTGAAACGGGTCCAGGAGGGGCGTTTTCAGCATCCTTTCATGGAACGAAGTTCCATGCGCGACGGCGCTGGCCATCGCAACGTGACCAGCTGTTAGGCTTGTACGTCTAATCGGGAGAGTGAGATATGACTGTCCAGGCGACCTTTGCGCATCTGAACCATCGATTCTCGATTGAGGATCCGGTCTTTGCGACGCATTTCGAGGATGCCATTGAATACCTGATTCAAGGCTGCCCGGTTGCCCATAGTCCGGTCGGATCGGGACTGACCGTATTCAACCGCTATCGCGACGTTCGCCGCATCGGCCAGGACTGGAAGACATTCAGCAGCGCTGATGGCTGGATGATGGACCCGCCCGATGGGAATCTGCCGATCCTTCCGGAGGATTGCGATCCGCCGTACCACACGGCCTGGCGGCAGGTACTGAATCCGTTCTTCAACGCCGCGGCCGTGGCGGAACTGGAAGGCGCCGCCCGCCGCTACGCCGCGGAACTGATCGACGCGTTCGTGGACCGTGGCGAGTGCGACTACATCGCGGAGTTTGCCGCCAAGCTTCCGGGCCTCGTGCTGTTCCGGCATATCCTGCCGGTGCCGCTGGCGGATCTGCCGGCGCTGTTCCGGGACATCGATACCTACTCGTTTGGTCCCATCGCGGAGCGCGCGCCGGCGTTTGGTCGGGTGCATGACTACCTGGAGGAGTTCCTGCGTGCCTGTGAAGCGTCCGCACCGGCGGACGGCTTGCCCGCGGTGCTGCTGGCCGGAGTGATGCGTGACGGCGCGCCGTGTTCGTGGGCGGACAAGGTCTCCACGGCACTCGATGTCGTGTTTGGCGGGCTCGCCACCACCACGCACGCCATGGCGGGGGCGATGTACGAAATGGCGCGCTCGCGGGACGTCCGCGAAGCTGTCATGGCGGATGCGGAGTGTCTGCGCACCGCGGTGGAGGAAACGGTGCGCCTGTACGCGCCGGTCGTGATGGTGGCCCGCAGCGTGCGCGCGGACACCGAGGTTGGCGGCGTCCGGTTGCAGGCCGGCGAACGGGTGGCCATCAACTTTGCCGCGGCGTCACGCGACCCGGAAGTCTGCGCGGCGCCGCGGGAATTCGACGTGCGGCGCAACGAGGTGGTGCACACGGCATTCGGCATCGGCCCGCACCGCTGCATCGGCGAGCACCTGGCGCGCCTTGAAATCCGCATCGCCATCGAAGAATTCCTGCGGCGAATACCGGATGTCGCCATCGCCGCGGGCGGAGAACCCGTCTTCGAAAGCGGTCAGTTGCGTACGATGACGCGGCTGCGGCTTGCGTGGTCCGTGCGGGTTTGAGTTTCGTTGAAGGCGGCTGAGTGGGAGACGCGTCCGGGTTCCCGCAGCGATTTCACGAACGCGGTGACTTCGCGCGCGAGCAGATCGGGCTGTTCAAACTGCACGACGTGCCCGCTACTGTCCGCGATGACGCGGCGGCCGTTTGTCGACAGGCCGGTCAGTTCCTCCTGCAGCGCATCCCAGACGTCGCGCTGGGCACGGGCGAGTTCCAGTGAAATACCGGCCATGGGGTTGGCTTCCGCCGGTTTGCCCTGCGAGATGACGAGCAGTGGCAGATCGCCGAGTGACCGTGGTGTGGGTGCCTGCGCGAGATCGGCCATGAACGCGGCAGTTTCCTCCTGAATGGCGGCACAACGGCCGGTCTGGTAGTAGGTGGCGCGAAGGAGTTCCCGGACGTCGGGAGGCACGCTGATTGCGTCCAGCAAGCCGTCCATGCCGTGGGTAAGGCGAACGACACCAAAGGGCTGCAAGCCACGGCAGAGCGTCAGCATGGTGGTCATGGCGACTGATGTGTCGCCTCCGGGCAACCGTTTCGCCTGCTGCTCGTGCGACGAATCGACCAGTACCATGCCTGCGATGCCAATCGGGTAGCGGGCAAAATACTCCCGCACATAGACGCCTCCCGCGGACATGCCGAGCAGGACCATCGGTTCGTGTATATCCGCTGCGCTGATAAGTGTATGCAGCCGCTCGGCGACAGCGCCTGCGCGCCGATCGACGTCACCGTCTTCGCTCCAGTCCATGCCGGGTCGATCGTAGGCGCAGACCCGCGTGGCAGATGCCAGTTGATCGTGTACCAGTGCCCAGCTGGCGGAACCCGACGTCAGGCCCGCCTCCAGCAGCAATACCGGTGAACCCGCGCCGCGGCAGTCCACATGCAGGGCCAGGCCATCGACCGCCAGGTGTTTCCCTGGCGGTGGATAAGCGAGCCGATCGTGGCGCGCGGCGAGGTGTTCGTAGACAAAGCCGCTGACAAGCAGAAGCACGAGCAGTATTGAAAGTGCGCGCAGCAGCTTCCTGAACATTCGCGAACATTCTCCAGCCCGGGTCAGCGACTATGCGCCGGCGCAGCAGGCGGTACAACGATTGTAGGGCGGGGTTGGGCTGTGAGTGCGGGAACCGGGTGCCACGCAGGCGTGGAAGCGTTGCATCGCTCAGCGCGACGGTTCTCAGCGCGGGAGTGCCTGTCCAGATCGGGGCTCCCTGTCCAGATCGGGGCTCTCCAGACCGGGACTCCAGACAGTGGTTTCTCAGTGGGCCACCAGGCCGAGACGTATCAAGCTCTCCGCAGTCGACAGGATGACTTCGTCATTTGGCCTCGGATTCCACGCCAGTACCCGACGCGCCTTCTCGCTCGTGGAGTCGCGCTTCTTGCCCAAGTTGGGGATCAATTGACGTGCGTTCTGACTGAACAACGCCGCCAGTCGAATTTGCCAGCTAGGCAGGCGCCTGGTTGGAACTTTCGCGGCGGCTTCCCCCAGATGATCGCGCAGGATGGACGCGATCCCCGCCATAGATATCAGCGGCCCTGCGACGGCAATGAAGCGTTCCCCCTTCGCACCGGGGCTCACCATTGCCTTCAAATGCAGGTCGGCTACGTCACGGACATCCACGACACCGAAGTAGACATCCGGCAGGCCAGGAATGGTGCCCTCAAGCATGCCCTTCACGATGGCGATGGACGTTGCGTAGTCCCCACCTAGCACCGGCCCGAAAATGCCGACTGGATTTATAACAGTCATTTCCAGGCTGCCGCCTTCTGAGCTAACGAAATCCCATGCCGCGCGCTCCGCGATGGCCTTGGAGCGGACGTAGGGCGGGTTGGGCAGTGCCGGATCAGTCCTATCCAATTCGGTGTATGTAGCGCCATTCTTCGGTTTGCCGCCGTAGCCTACGGCGGCGAACGATGAGGTCACGACCACGCGCCTGACACCAGCGTCCCGTGCCGCACGCAATACGCGCAACGTGCCGTCTCGGGCAGGAACAATGATTTCGTTTTCATGCTTCGGAACGCCGGACGGAAATGGCGAAGCGATATGCAGCACATACTCGCAGCCGGCCATTGCAGTCTGCCAGCCGTCGTCGCGCGTGAGATCAGCTTGAACAAAATCGACCTGGTCAGCAGATTGAGCTCCGGCGGAAGCGAGCATCTTCCTGGCCTCATCCGCTCTGGCCTGAGATCGAACCGTTGCTCTGATTTTGTACCCGGCGTGTATTAGCTTGAGAACGCAATGGCTGCCCAGAAAGCCGGAGCCGCCTGTCACAAGAACTCGATTCATCGTTGGTTCTCCTCAATGACAAGATGTTCCTGGCGAACAGCGATTTCGGCAAGTAGGATGGTTTTTCTTGCCTAGTATGAAAATTCAGACCGAGGGATGAATGAAGACTCGACCGGTTCCGCCAAGAAAATACGAAAGTGAGGACTGCGACGGTTGCGTCGGCCCGAGCGATGTGGAAATCCTTCGGTTTCAGAGAGCCATCCGTGCCATTACTGGTAAATGGAAGATAGAAATCGTCTGCATGCTGATCGAAGGGCCGATGAGATTCGGCGTGTTGCGGCGATCACTTCCCGGGGTAACGCAGCACATGCTAACGCAGCAACTGAAGGAGCTTGCTTCCAACGGAATAGTGATACGTCGTGCTTACGCCCAAATTCCCCCGAGAGTCGAATACGAACTCTCCCAGGCCGGAGTTGATTTGATACCCATTTTCCAAAAGATGCTTGAATGGTCTCTCAAGTACGATGCACTGCTGTTGAGCGAAGTCCAGTCTCGCGTGGAGTTATAGCCGGCTTTGTGGGGCTGACAAGGTATTGGACAGGCAGGGTGTTCTGGACAGGGACAAGGTTCTGGAGAAGGCTCTTGACGGGCACGCAGCGGGTTTATTGCGGAAGGGCTGAGGGAGTACTAGACGAGCATACCCGCCTGACGCTGCGGCTTACCGACAGATGGCCAGAACCCGGAGGAGTTGAAGGAGTTCCAGGTGTTTGCGCCTGATTCGGCGCCTGTGCTCTTGCGGGATCATCCTTCGTTGAAAGGTGTCTGGCACCGTGCTCGAGTCCGTATACTCCGGACTCGAGTGACATCCCGGAGTGCCTCATGCGAATCGGTATCAATGGCACCGGCCTGGTCGGCAGGGCATCGGTTGCAGCGGTCATCGCCGATGTGGCGCGTGCCCGGGAAAACGGCTTTGCCTCGTACTGGCTGGCGGAACATCCAACGGGCGGCTTTGATGCGCTCACCGTGCTGGCGCTGGCCGGTCAGCAGGTCCCTGATATCGAACTGGGCACCGCGGTGATACCAACGTGGCCCCGGCATCCGATGGTGCTGGCCGGGCAGGCGAACACGGTGGCCGACACGATACCGGGAAGACTTTGCCTCGGCATCGGCCTGTCGCATGCCGTCATGATGCAGAGCCTCGGCATCCGCTTTGAACGCCCCATCCGGCATCTGCGGGAGTTCCTGGACGTGCTCATGCCGCTCGTCCGGGAAGGCGCGGTAAACGCGCAGGGCGAACTGCTGAGCTGTGAAGCTCGCCTGTTCCGTGCCCCGGCAACCCCGTATTCGGTGGTGGTTGCGGCGCTGGGGCCGCAGGCGCTGGCCGTGGCCGGTCGCCTGACGGATGGCGTGTCCCTTGCCTGGGTGGGTCCGAAGACCATTCGCGACCACATCGTGCCACGCGTGCGTGACGCAGCCGATGCGGCCGGGCGGCCGACGCCAAGGGTCATCGCAACGCTGCCGATCTGCGTGACGGACGACGCGGCAAGGGTCTGCGCGCATATCAACCAGAATCTCGCCATGTATGGACAACTGCCGTCCTATCGCGCCATGTTCGACCGCGAAGGTGTCGCGGCGCCGGCGGACGTTGCGCTGGTGGGCTCCCGCTCACAGGTCGAGGCGGGGTTGGCCACTCTGCGTGAGGCCGGCGTCAGCGACTATGCAGCGTCGATCTACGCGCTGCATCCGGGCGAGCGCGAGGCAACGCTGGCGTTGCTGCGCGCCAGCAGCGCCGCCACGTGAACCGGTTTGTCTGAGCATGTTCAGCAATCTTCAGAAAACGATACTGCTCGCGTGCGGCGTCATTCTGGTTGCCGGGCTCGGTCTGCTTGCCATCGATCGGTGGATAGTGCGCGCGGGTGCGCCGGATGAAGCCTCACAGCGGGAGGCGGTTCTGCGTGAACTGGCGCTGGAGCCGGTACGGGACCAGGCGACGCTCGCCCGGATGCCCGCGCAGCTCGAGGCTTTCGTGCCGCTGCTGGGCCAGGTTACCCGTATCGACGACGTACTGCGTCAGCAGCAGGCTGAGGCCACGCTGTACCTCGTGGCGTTCCGCTCCCGGCAGCGGGACGCCGGCCTGGACCGGGCGTTGTCCCGCACCGGTGTCGATGCACCCCGACTGCTGTTGCTGATCGAGTTGCGCGAGCCGCCTGGCTGGAACGCGTTCCTGCAGACGGAGGCTGCCACCGCACCCGCGGAGTTGCCCGACGCCTGGCATGAACGCCTGGCGAGACTCGAGGACTACCGCATGGGCATCAGCGGTAATTTTGTGGTGTTTGTCTCGAGGCTCTCCGGTTCCGCGTTGATGGCGACGATCGAGGCGAACACGAGCCCGGAGTTTCATCCGGGCTTGCTCAACAGCGCGTTGCGCGTGGATGTGCAGCAGGCGCTGGATATCGTGGGAGCCATGCCGGGCGCGCCGGTACTGGAGCGGTTCTACCGCATACCCGGCGTGGAGGTGAATCTGCCCGCCGTGAACCGCGAGCCTCTGGAGCGGCAACGGGAGGCGCAGCGTGCACGCCAGCGGGAACTCGAGGCGGAGCGTGCCGCCATGCGCGCGCGGATGCAGGAACAGCAATCGGCGTTCCGTCAGCGCAACGAAGAGAACCTGACCCGCTTCCGCGAACGCACCCGGCAGGCCACCGGGGCCGAGGGAGAAGCGGGAAGGGAAGCGTCGGGGTCAGCGGCCACGAGCGAACTGCCGGCGCCCGCGGAGTAGGGCGTTGCTGTCATCCCGGTCGGGGATGGCCGGCGCGAATGGCGAGAGTGTGGTGGTGCCCGCGGTTGTTCAGACCGGTCTCCGGCGCGATCACGCCATCAGTGCCACGACGAGCAGGATCGCCAGCAGCCCGCCGAGGCCGAGGACGGTCAGCGCCGCGACGAACAGACCGGCGACCGCCAGGAACGGGTGTCGTTCGGCCAGGCGCTGGAGGCGTCCCAGGCGCACCATGCTGGCCGGCGCTGGCAGGGAATCTGCGGCGCGGGCGATCACCGCGAGCGACTCTACTGCCTGCGTCACGCGTGCGGCCGTCAGGTCCGCCAGTTGCAGCACCGGACTGCCATGGCAGGCCGTTCCCCTGTCTGTCCGCGGCGCCAGGTAGACGCTGCCGGCAAAGGTGGATGACGCCCTTTCGTTTATAAGCGTTGCCGTTTCCTGCATGGCGTCGGCACGTTCGGTGAACATCGATGCCCACGTGATGTCGTTTGTCACGATGCTGAAACCGGGCACTACCTGCGGGGTGTCGAGTACGGTCAGGTTGCGCAGGCGGTAGATGAAGGCGACGAGCCGGTTTGCGGCGAAAGAGGCCCGCACGAAGTACAGGTGGACACGTACGTCGACCGCGATCTCCAACGTCAGTTTGTAGCCGATCCGCCGGCGCAGCCTGACCTCGCCCGCGTACCGGGTGCGGCTGAGTGGCATCACCGTGACAACGCACGCACGGTGATGGCTCTCACCGTGCCAGCGCAAGCCGCCAAAGTGCCGCGCCCTGGTAAAGCCGCGCACGGCCAGCGCGCCGTCCAGCGCGCTCAGCGTCTCCTCGAAAGTGCTCATTCGTGCAGGGCTACCGTAGCGTCATCTGAGCGTCAGACCCTCGAGCGTGCCCGCGTCCCGCCAGTCCTGCATCCGCCGGAAGAACGGGTTGGGGCCTTTTCCATAACTGCCGTTCTGCATGCTGCGCCGGTCGGGCTGGCCTTCGTTGTTGTAGTAGCCGGGCGTGCAGGAGACCAGGAAATCCTCGTTGTAGCGGGACAGGGAGATGATCTCCTCCACCCAGGCATCTTCGGCCTCGCGGGTTGCCTCCACCGTGCGCGCCTGTGCATCACGGCACCGCCCCAGGATGTAGGCGAGTTGCGCGGCATTCTCTTCCATCGCGTGCGGGAAATTGGTGGTGAACGCTGCCTGTGCGTTGGACAGGATGAACAGATTCGGAAAACCGTGCACGTGCAGGCCGTGCAGCGTACGGATACCGTCTGCCCATTTGTCACTCAGGGTCAGCCCGTCACGCCCGGTGATGTCGTAGCCGGCGCGCCGGGTGTAGGAGGTGCCGACCTCGAAGCCCGTGGCAAAAACGATGCAATCCACCGGGTATTCGACACCATTGGCCACCACGCCCGTTTCGGTGATGCGCTCAACGCCCTTGCCATCGGTGTCGATGAGATGCACGTTCGGCCGGTTGAACGTAGGCAGGTAGCCATCGTGAAAGCAGGGGCGCTTGCAGAACTGGCGGTACCAGGGTTTGAGCGCGGCCGCGGTGGCCGGATCGGCGACAATGCTGTCCACGCGCGCGCGGATCTGCTCCATTTTCTGGAAGTCGGCCAGTTCCATCAGCCGCGGTACCTCCGCCCAGTCGATGCCCTTGCCTCGATAGTTGGCCATGGAGATGAGATTGCGGATGATCTCCGTCCAGCCGTCCTGGATCAGGTCTTCCTCGATGACACCGCCGGATGTCAGCGTATTGAAATTTTCCATGCGTGCGCGGTGCCAGCCTGGCTGCAGGCTCGCTGCCCATTCCGGGTCCGTCGGTCGATTGTTGCGCACATCAACGGAGGATGGAGTGCGCTGGAAGACGAACAGTTCCTTCGCGCCTTCGCCGAGGTGGGGAATGCACTGCACGGCGGTGGCGCCGGTGCCGATGATGCCCACGCGCTTGTCAGCCAGTTTCGTGAGGTTGCCGGTGGCGTCGCCGCCCGTGTAGTCGTAATCCCAGCGACTGGTGTGGAAGGTGTGGCCGCGATAGGTATCGATACCTGGAATGCCTGGCAGCTTCGGCCGGTTCAGCGGGCCGTTGGAGAGCAGCAGGAAGCGGGCGCGGATCGCATCGCCGTGATTGGTGTGCACCACCCAGTTCGCGGTGGCTTCGTCCCAGGTCACCCCGGTGACTTCCGTCTGCAGGCAGGCCTTGTCATACAGACCGTACTTGCCGGCGATGCGTTGCGCATGCGCCAGGATTTCCGGTGCGGTGGCGTACTTGGCCGTAGGGACGTAGTCCAGTTCCTCGCACATCGGCAGGTAGATGTAGGCTTCGGTATCGCAGGCAGCGCCGGGGTAACGGTTCCAGTACCAGGTGCCGCCAAAATCGCCGCCCTTTTCGATGATGCGCACATCGTGAAAGCCCGCTTCCTTCAGTCGGGCGCCGGTGATCAGACCGCCGAAGCCGCCACCGATGATGACCACTTCCGTCAGGTCGGTGATCGGCGCCCGCTGTATGGGCGCACTGACGTAGGGGTCGTCGATGTAGTGCGAGAAGTCGCCCGTGATGTTCTGGTACTGGGCATTGCCGTCCGCGCGCAGGCGCTTGTCCCGCTCGATGCGGTACTTCTCGCGCAGGGCGTCCGGGTCGAAACCGAGTTCTTCGCGGCTTGGAATCATGGTGGCGTTCCTGAAAAGGGCGGCAGCCGCGAACGATAGGGTCTGTGCCGTCGGGGCGCAACGCGGCTGGCGCCACATGCCCGCCATGGGCTTTGCAAACCGGTTCCGGAAGCGCTTCACTGCCGGCTTCACTTCAGGGGAGAACCGCCATGCCAACCGTGGATACCGCCCGCGGAACCATCGATACCAGTGCACTCGGCCGCGTGCTGATGCACGAACACGTGTTCATCCTGTCGCCGGAAATACAGCAGAACTATCCGGAGGAGTGGGGCGACGAGGACAGGCGTATCGAGGATGCCATCCGCCGTCTGGCGGAACTGAAGTCTGCTGGCATCGACACCATTCTCGATCCCACCGCCATTGGTCTCGGGCGCTACATTCCGCGCATCCAGCGTATTGCCGAACGGATCGATCTCAACATCGTCGTGGCCACCGGACTCTACACATTCCTCGAGCTCCCGCACTACTACGCCAACCGCCCCGTGCGGAACGGCGAGGACCCCATGACGCGACATTTCGTGCGCGACATCGAGCAGGGGATTGCCGACACCGGCATCCGTGCCGCGGTGATCAAATGCGCCACGGACAAACCCGGTCTGACGCCGGACGTGGAGCGCACCCTGCGCGCCTGCGCCCGGGCGCATCGGCAGACAGGCGCGCCCATCACCACGCACACCAACGCGGAACTGCGCCGCGGACTCGATCAGCAGCGCATCTTTCGCGAGGAAGGCGTGGACCTGTCGCGTGTGGTTATAGGCCACTGCGGCGATACCGATAACCTGTACTATCTGCAGGAACTGCTCGATGCCGGCAGCATCATCGGCATGGACCGTTTCGGTATCGATGGTCTGTTACCCACCGAAAAGCGGGTAGCGGTGGTGGCGGAGCTGTGCGGCAAGGGGTATGCCGGACAGATGGTGCTCAGCCACGACGCGTCCTGTTATCTCGACTGGATCGCCGGCGAGATGCCGCTGGGCGCGCTGCCGCACTGGCATTACCTGCACATCAGCCAGGATGTCATTCCAGCGCTGCTGGAGGCGGGCGTAACCCAGGCGCAGATTGACACCATGCTCGTGGACGTGCCGAAACGGTTCTTCGACACGCGGGCGAAAGGCGCTTACTGAGCGCCCGGCAAAGTCAGGAAAGCACGCCGGCGGCCCGAAGTTCGGCGATCCGGTCTGCGGGCATGCCGAGCACCTCGCGCAGCACCGCTTCCGTGTCGGCGCCCAGGCACGGCGCCGGTTGCCGCACGCCATTCGGACGGTTGTCGAAGCGCCACGGAATACCTGCGTGCGGTCGCACGCCCACCTCCGGATGCGCCAGACGTTCGATGAATCCACGGGCGTTCAGGTGGGGGTCGTCGGCGATATCCCGCGTGGAGAGGGTAGGGAATGCGGGAATCCCCAGTGCCTGCAGTTCACGGGTGATCAGCCAGCGGCCGCGTTCGGCTGCCCAGGCGCCGATGCGTGCGTCGATCTCGTCCTCATATGCCTTGCGACCGGCCAGTGTCCAAAAGCGCTCGTCCTTCGCCAGCGTGGCGTCGATGTGGCCGGCGAACTGCCGCCATTCCCCGTCGTCGCGGCAGGCGATCGTCACCCAGCCGTCTTCCTCCAGGCTGCGATAGCAGTTGTGCGGTGCCATGCGCGCGTCGCGATTGCCCATGCGCGGTGGCTGTGTGCCGGTCGCCTGGAACTGCATCCACGCCTCGAGGCCGTGCACGGCGGTGGCTTCCCACAGCGAAACATCGATATGGTCACCCTCGCCGGTGGCGTCGCGACGCACGAGTGCCTCCATGACGCCGAGCGCGGCGGTCAGCCCGGACGTGGGATCGGGCATCGACAGTCCCAGTTCTTCCGCGTCACCCCCTTCGTAGCCGGTGACCGAACACAGTCCCGTCAGTGCCGCCGCGGAAGGGCCGTAGCCCATGTAGTGCGCGCAGGGGCCGGTCTGCCCGTAGCCTGACACGCTGGCGAGAACGATGCGTGGGTTGGCCTGTTTGAGCACGTCGTACCCGAGCCCCAGGCGTTCCAGCACGCCGGTGCCGAAGTTCTGCACCACCACGTCCGATTTCGCCACCAGCTCGAGAATCAGCGCGCGGCCAGCGTCGCTGCGCATGTTCACGGCGACGCTGCGTTTGCCCTGGTGCCACTGGTTGAACATGCCCGAAGAGTTGAGCGTGGTGGGCACGTCATCGGGCGAGAGCGGCAGCCGTCGGTACAGATCGGGACGCTGCGCGGACTCGATGCGGATCACGTCGGCGCCCAGGTGCGCGAGCATGAGCGCGCAGAAGGGGCCGGCCCAGGCCCAGCTCAGGTCCACCACGCGCACGCCGTCGAGCGGCAGGCGGGCGCTGTCGCTGCCCAGGCGGGTTCGCACGGGCAGATCCTCGTCCAGGAGCGCGTTGTGTTCGCCGACGTGAGGCGCCGGCAGGCGGATCGTCGCGCGACCCCGGGTGGCGAGGATCGGATTGGCCATCAGGCGGTGCTCCTTCCCCTCGGCATCGCGATGCGTGTGGAAGAAGTCGCGGGCCTTCAGGTGTTCCTCGCGGGCCAGCTGCGCGTAGTCCAGCACCGGGGCGACGGCGATCCGGGCTTTCTGGGCCGCGTGGTACAGGTCCTGCGCCGCCCACCCGGCAATCTCCTGCTGCAGCAGTTCGTGCAGGATGTCCTGGTTTTCGGCGCGTCCGGCGTTGTCGGCGAAGATGTCCATCTGCGTCCATTCCGGCGTGCCCAGAAAAGCCACCAGACGCTCCCACTGGTCCTGCTCGATGCACACCAGGTACACCGGGCCATCCTTCGCCTGGAAGATGCGCCAGGGCAGCAGCCCACGCGGGTGGTAGCGGCGGGCGATGAGATCGCGGTAACCGAGCGCCGGCATGCCGGCTTCCAGCACGGAGGCGATGTACGCCTGTTGCGACAGATCGACGAAGTCGCCCACACCGCTGCGCATCGCCTGCCGCCATGTCGCCAGCGCCACCAGCGCGGCCGTGGTGCCGGCGAGGAAGGCGCTCTGTTCGCCAAACACCTTCAGCGGCGGCAGCGCCGGGTCGAGATGGGTGTTTGGACATACACTCGCCCAGCCGCCGCCGTGCAGCACCGTGAGTTCCGTGGCCTGGAAATTCGCGCGGGGGCCGCGAACGCCAAACGGGGTGACGGCAACGGCCACCAGTCCCGGCTGTGTCGCGCGCAGCGTTTGCGGATCCAGCCCGCCGGCGGCCAGCATGGTGGGCGCGTCGCTGAGCAGCACGATGTCTGCCCAGGCCAGCAACTTCGTCTGGTGTGCCCGTCCCGCCCCTTGATCGGGGTCCAGGCGTACGCCGCGTTTGTTGGCGTTCACCGCCGGATGCAGCCCGCGTGTGCGCAGGGGATCTTCGCCGGATGCCTCTACCCGGATCACCTCGGCGCCTGCATCGGCCAGCAACCGGCCGGCCCACGCCACGCCCAGGCCCGCACCGAGCTCAAGGACACGGGGAAAGGCTGGCGTCGCGGTTCCGCTGGTCATGGTGCGTCAACTCCTTGCGGGCAATGGGGCGGTCGTGCCGGGCAATGTAGCGAAAAGGGCGATGATTGCCACGTTGCTTGAGCGTGGTCGACTGGTCGGCGATAGTTGGAAGGCTCTGTCACGGAAACTTTTTGATGTCTCTTACCGTCTACGAACATCCGCTGTCCCCGTACGCCCAGAAGGTGAAGATTGCGCTCACTGAGAAGGGCGTGGCATTCACGGCCACCACGCCACAGGCGATCGGTTCGGGGGCCAGCGCCGGGGCATTTGCGGCTGCCAGCCCCCGGGGCGAGGTACCTGTGCTCGTGCTGGAGTCCGGTGAAGCGCTGTTTGATTCCACGGTGATTCTCGAATACATCGAGGATCGCTGGCCTGAACCGCCGCTGCTGCCGGCCGAGCCCCTGGCACGGGCGCGGCTGCGGGAGCTGGAGGACGTGATGGATACCCACTTCGAGGCCATCACGTGGGGGCTGGGCGAAATCCGCCATTTCGGCCGCGGGGGACAGCAGCAGGGGGAGGCGTTGTTTGCCCGCGGACTGGAACAGCTTCACGGCTGGTACGCGTGGCTGGCCCGGCGCCTCGGCGCAGCGCCCTGGTTCACGGGCGAGCACTTCGGCTGGGGTGATATCTGCGTGGCGCCGTTTGTGAACGGCGCAGTGAGTTTTGGCGCGCAGCCGTCCGGCGCGCTGGCGGCCTGGCTGGCGCGCGTGAACGACCGTCCAAGCGTCGCCGCCGCGAAGACCGCTGCTGAGGCCGTCGCTTTAGGCGGCGATGCGCCGAGCCTCGAGATGGTGCGTCAGGCGCTCGAGCAGGGCCTGTTCAAACGCGAATACCGCGACCACCGCCTGGAATGGATGATCCGCACTGGCGGCATCGAGGTGGTCGCGGATGGCCTTGCGAAAGGCAACATCCGCTTCACGGAGGTCTTCGGCTGAGGCGCCATTCCGGCGCGCCGCTCATGTCCTGGCGACAGGCGCCTGGAACTCAGCCCAGGGTTATCACAAAACCCCACACGGCCATGCCGACGATGACCAGCCCGCTGACGGCCGCACCGAACACCCGGCCGAAGGTGTTGATGCGTTCCGCATCCAGACCCACGGCGTGCGCGATACGGGCGATGAATAGTGTGCCTGCCAGGCCGTGCAGCCAGACGGGGCCGAGGCCGTTCAGTTCGAGCAGACCCATCAGGATCAGCGCCATAGGCACCATTTCCAGGTAGTTGCCCTGGCGGCGCATGGCGAGCAGCAGATCTTTCTCGCCACCGTCGCCGATGGAAATACCCTTCAGGGTACGCATGCGGCCCGGCAGCGCGCCGAGAACGATGGCAAACAGGGCGAACAGGCAGGTCCAGAGAAGGGTGATTGCGGGCATGGGTGTCTCCTTGGTCGACGATCGGGGTCAGTCGACACAAGGACGAACGGCGTATGACGAAGCGGACACCGTGGTGCACGAAGCCTGCGCAGCGGTCCCGCCCGGGCGGCCGGTTCTGTTGTCGCGCCGGCAGGGCTCGTGGAGGCGAGCCTTGCCGGCTGTCAAAGCGGTCAGTCGTCCGCCATCAGCACCAGGGTGCCGGTAGTGGACAGGCTGCCACCGGTGCCATTGACCACGCAGGTGCGTGCGCTGGTCTGTTTGCCCTTCACCCCGTTCACGCCGTCCTCCGCCGTACCGGATAATTGCCGATAGGCTTCGATCAGGAGCGGCATGCCGTACATGCCGCTGTGATTGAACGACAGACCACCGCCGTTGGTGTTGATGGGGAAGCGCCCGCCTGGCGCGGCGTCACCGTTCTTCCACAGAAGGTGGCCTTCGCCGGGTCTGGCGAGGCCCAGCATCTCCACCGTGATGGCGGCGGTGATGGTGAACGAATCGTAGACCTGCGCCATTTCCATGTCCGCTGGTCCCATGCCCGCCATGGTGTAAGCCGCTTCCGCGGAGCGCCAGGCGGAGGTGGCGGTGAAGTCGCCCATCTCCAGCATGTTGCCGTGGCTCATGCTTTCGCCGGCGCCGGCTATCCACACCGGCCGTGTGCGCAGGCTGGCGGCCACGCGCGGGCTGCACACGAACACGGCGCCGCCGTGGTCGGTGACCATGCAGCAGTGCAGAATGGTGAGCGGCCAGGTGATGAGGCGGGATTCCTCAACCTGCTGCACGGTGATCGGCCCACCGAAGGGATGTTTTTCTTTCGAGTACATGGCCGCGCGCGGATTCAGCGTCGCCCAGTCGCGGGTGACCTTCGCGATGTGGGCGTAGTCCTCCCGCGTGGTGCCGTAGCGATGCATGTGCCGCACCATGGCGTGCGCGTAGTTGGACGGCGCGGAACCCAGCCCATAGGCGACGGTCATTTCGTGTCCGGGTGAGAGTGAGCCCGCGCCGCGGGCGTAGTTGCCGGCACCGCCGTTGCCCACCTTGCGCGCGGAATGGCCGTTTTCGCCGTGGCTGATGAGCGCAATCTCGATGATGCCCGCATGGATGGCCGCCAGCGCGTGATGCACGTGCATCTCGAACGAGCAGCCGCCCACGGACGTCGTGTCGATGTACTTCGGATGGATGCCGAGGTGTTCGCACAGTTCGGTGGACCAGCCGGCGCTGAATACGCCATCAATTTTTGCGATGGGGATGCCCGTCTGCTCGCTCAGGTTCTTGATGGCCTGGATATGCAGTTCCAGCGACGTGACAGGGGTGTTCAGAAAGCCGATCTGATCCGCTTCCGCGGCACCGACGATGGCCGCTGCCTTGTACAGTGTTCCCGGCATGATCAGGCCTCCACCACGCGCCAGAAGGGAATGAACGTATCGTCATCCGCCTGTTCGAATTCCACCCGCACCGGGGCACCCACCGGGATGCTCTCCGGTTTGTTCGGGTCCACGCCCCGCAGCACGGTGAGCATGCGGTCGCCTTCCTTCAGGTCGATGTAGGCGGTGACGAACGGCGCTTCCTTTGCCCAGGGGCCAAAGGCGAGGTGCTGCACGGCGAACGTATGAATGGTGCCTTCGCCGCTGCCCTGCACCCATTCCAGGTTGCGCGAATGGCAGAACGGACACAGATGGCGGGGATACCAGTGCACGCGGTTGCAGTCGCGGCAGCGTGGCAGCATCAGTTTGCCGGTCTTCGTACCTTCCCAGAATGGCCGGGTGTGGGTTCCCTTCGGGGGAATGGGTTTGTCGTAGCTCATGCGGTCCTTCCCGTGTGAAGCGGCGATCCTACCGCAATGGCGCCTGTGCTGGTGCACCTGGGGAGAAACGGCAGGCGAGCGCGGCCGTGTTGCCGGCGCGCGACCCGTTCGGGCAACGTCGTCGAGGCGCTACTTCTTGAGAATGCCAACCAGCCACAGCAGGATGACGGCGCCGATGGTGGACATCACCAGCGAGCCGATCCAGCCTCCTGCGGCCAGTCCGAGCAGGCCGAACACGAAACCGCCGGCAACGGAGCCGACGATGCCCACGGCGATATTTCCGAGGATACCGAAGCCGCCGCCCCGCATGATCTTTCCGGCCAGCCAGCCGGCGATACCGCCGATGAGCAGTGTGGCGATGAGTCCCATTCCCGACATGGCAATCTCCAGCAGTGAACCGGAGCCAGTGTACCGGTCCGCTGACGTTGCGGCCTCAGCAAACGCGTTTTTTTCGGGCGCAGGTTGTGCCGGCAACGGCCGCGCCAGGCGCGTCCGCCCGCTCGCGCCTGATATAGTCGCCTGGTCAACACTACCAACAGGAGAGGGACATGATCGATTTCGAAATTCCGGAAGAGACCAGGGCGATTCGCGAGAAGGTCCGGAAGTTCGTACAGGAGGAGTGCATTCCGGCGGAAAAGGATTGCACGGCCGACAATTTTGAGACCGTGCTGGCCGAACTGCGGCGCAAGGCCCGTGCCCAGGGCCTGTGGTGCCCGTTCGTACCGGTGGAGTTCGGCGGCATGGGTCTAAGGCCGCTGGCCAACGCGCTGGTGCAGATGGAGCTTGGTGAGAGTTTCCTGGGAGCGCTTTCGCTCAATACCCAGGGCCCGGACGACGCCACCATGCTCACGCTGCTGGAGCACGGCACGGAATACCAGCGCGAGAAGTACCTGGTACCACTCCTGGATGGCCAGAAGCGCATCTGTTACTCCATGACGGAAAAGGCGGCAGGCGCGGATGCCACCGGCATGCAGACCACGGCCGTCCTGGAAGGTGATTCCTGGGTGCTGAATGGCGAGAAGTGGTTCAGTTCCTCGGCGGATGTGGCTGACATCGCGGTGGTGATGGCAAAAACCGATCCCGACGCGCCTCGCCACGAGCAGTACAGTACCTTTATCGTCGAGTTGCCCAATCCCGGTTACCGGATCGTGCGCAATATCGAAACCATGTCACCGCACACGGAACTGGGCCTGAAGCTGGGCGCATCACACTCCGAGGTGCGTATCGAAAACCTGGTGGTGCCTCGGGAAAATATTCTGGGCGGCCGGGGCAAGGGTTTTGCCATGGGGCAGCACCGCCTCGCCTACGGACGGCTGCGTCACGGCATGCACAACGTTGCGATTGCCCAGCGCGCGCTGGATCTGGCCGCGGCGCACGTCACTTCGCGCAGCACTTTTGGCAAGCGCCTGGCAGATCGGCAGGGCGTGCGCTGGATGCTCGCGGACTGCGCCGCGGAACTCTACAAGGCGCGCCTGATGCTGCTGCACATCGCCTACAAGGCTGAAAAGGGTATGGACCTGCGCCAGGAAAACGGCATTGCCAAGGTGTTCCTCGCGCACATGGTGCACCAGGTGGTGGATACCGCGCTCCAGCTCCACGGCGCGCTGGGTTATTCGATGGATACCCCGCTGGCGGGCTGGTACCGCAGCGTACGTTCGCAGCGGCTTGTGGATGGACCGGACGAAGTGCACCGCTGGCGTACGGGTGCCAACGTCATCAAGGCGTTCGAAAAATACGGCACCACGGCTTCGGCGTGTGGGGGGGACCTGCTGTAGGCTCCTGCCCGCGCCCCGAGCGATCGACCCGCTGATGCGGGTCGATCAGCTGGACTTCCTCAATACCGCGGCGGGCAGCCGGTTGTCCGCGCTTCCGCGTCGCCGTTGCCTTCCTTGTTCTCGCGGGCAGGCCGCCCCGCTGACGACGCTCCGGCGCTGGCAGGCCCGGTCACGTGGTGCCGAAACCGACCTCTTTCTGGTAGTAGGGCTTCCACCACCGTATGGTTAGCGGCACCGCCACGTTCAGCCAGAAGCAGCTGAACATCAGCGCGTAGAACGTCTCCTCGGGCAGGATGCGGTTCTGCACGTAGGCAATGTCCAGCACCACGAATGCCAGTTCCGCGCGGCCGAGCATGCCGAATCCCACCAGCATGCTGCCGGCGAATGCCAGGCCGCCGGTGTACCTCGCCGCCAGCGCCGCGGAAGCTACCTGGCTGACAAACAAGGCCACGGTCAGGATCACGGTCTGCGGAATGACGGCAACAAAGGTCTCCCAGGTGAAGATCAGATGTGCGCCGAGCAGGACAAAAAACACGGGACCGATCCACGAGAAGGCAACGTTGTCCACCAGACGTTTGACATCGCGGTATGCGGCCAGATCCCGCGTGTCGTCGTAGTCGAAGTATTCCTCGCGGATGATGAGCCCGGCCATGTACGCCCCCACGGCGGGATGGAAACCGAAGGCGTGCGCCGTGAGGCCGGTGACCATGGCCAGCAGCAACAGGATGAGCACGGCGTACTCGCCCTTCTCGAAGCGCAGAATGCCACGCATGTTGAAGTAGCGCAGGCCGGGGATGCGGGCGACCCAGGATTTGCTGTCGTGCGGAAAGACCCAGTTGCCGAGCACGGTGACGATGCTGAAGAACACCACCACCTTGCCAATCATGATGAGCAGGTCCACCGCGCCGGGAAAGTCGCCGCCTTTGGCGATGGGCACCATGATGGCCACCAGCGCCAGCGAGCCGATGTCATCCAGCACGGCGGAGGTCATGATTCGCGTGGCGGGCGGGCTGGCTGCCAACCCCTCGGCCTTGAGCGCGACCATGGTAAGCGACACGGCCGTGGCGGTCATCGCCAGCCCTGCCATCAACGCCACGGCGAAGTTCTGCCAGAAATACCAGGTGACCGCATAGGCGGCGGCAAATGGCGCGATGGCACCAAACAGCGCAATCCCCCAGCTGCGTCGCATGCTGGCGATGAAATTGTTGGCCTGCTCCTCGAAACCGATCGCGAACATGATCAGCAGAATGCCGATCTCGGCGAAGCCGCGGATGAATTCGTGGGGCGTTTCGGGCAGCAGTCCCGCATTGACCAGAATGGCGCCGACGGCCAGGTAATAGAGCACCGGTGTCAGGCGGGTGTGTTTGGCCGCCCACACGGCAACCAGCACGCCAGCCCAGATCAGTGCAAGCTGTTCAAACGCTTCCATGGTTTCCCTCTCCCCTCGAGGACGCCGTCGCGAGTCTGGTAGATGCCGCGGCCATCCTGGCGTCAACCCGCGGCGCGACAGGCCGGCGGACAGTCTCGCCGGAGCCATCCGGTAAGCCTAGTACGGGTTTTGCGGGTTTTGCTGGTTTTGCGAAGGGCCGGATGCACCCCCGTGGACGCACCGTTAGCGTGTCGGGGGTGATGCGGAACGGATTTGTCCGGATAATGCGCGCCCCTGCAGCAGAACCCGGGAGACGACACAGGCATGCCGGTAATCCATGTAACCGATCGCGGTGGCGACCAATTGACGCTGGCATGGACTCCGGGGCGCTCGCTCATGGACGAATTGCGCGATGCCGGCCTTGGGGTGGAAGCCATCTGTGGTGGCAGTTGCTCCTGCGCCACCTGCCACGTCTGGATCGATCCGGCCTGGTATGCGCGTACCGGTGGGCGAGGCAGGAACGAGGAAGAGCTGCTGTCGTATCTCGAGGGTTTCGATCCCGCGCGTAGCCGGCTGAGCTGCCAGGTGCGAAACGCTGAGGAGCTGGACGGGCTCATCATCGAAGTGGCACCCGCGGAGTAAGTCATCTGCGCGAGGTAACGGTGCGGCGCGGTTCGTGTACCGATTGATTTCCGCGGCCGGCGTACTCCAATCAGCTATGCCGGATGCACACGAGGCGTCAGGCTGTCCACCAACCACCAGCGATACCTGTTCCCGGTGCACCTTGCCTCCCTCATCCGGCGTTTCCTGCCTCTGGCGGGCTTTGGCGCTGTCTATCTTGTCGTCGGGCTCGGTCTGCGGCTGGTACTCTGGTGGAAGTTCGGGCGGGCAGCGGATGTTTCGTCGCTGGCGTTGATCTGGATCGTGCCAGCAGGCGTGGTGGCGGATGCGGTGCAGCTCGTCTATCTGCTGGTGCCGGTGCTGCTGCTTCTTTGGCTGGTGCCTGCGCGCGGCGTCAGAAGCCGGCTGGTGCCGTGGCTGCTACTGGCCGCGGCCGGTCTCTTTTTTACCTGGATGCTGTTTCTCGGCGTGGTCGAGTACTTCTTTTTCGAGGAGTTCGACGCCCGTTTCAATCTGGTGTCGTTCGACTATCTGTTGTATCCCACCGAAGTGGTGGGGGATATCTGGGCCGAGTACCCGGTTGTTCTCGCCCTGATGGCCGCCGCGATGGGCGGTATTGTGCTTGTCGTCTGCATGCGCAAGCCGTTGACGCGCGGCGCGTACGCGGCGGCCGACCTGCGTGCGCGATCCATCCTGCTCGCGGTGTGGATGTTGTTGCTGCTTGGTGGGGCCACCGGTTTTCGCACGGATGCGCTTGCGTTCTCGACCAATCGCGTGGCCAACGAGCTGGCGGTCAATGGTGTCTCCAGTTTTTTTCGTGCGGCGCGCACCAGCGAAATCGACTATCCGGCGTACTACCGTACTGCCGACCGGCGGAGCAATTTCGTTCGCGTGCGCAAGGCGCTCGACCGTGGTGATGGCACGTTCACGCGGCTGGCGGAGGGCCGCCTGGACCGCGCCTTCCCGGCACGGGCCGATGGCCTTGGCCGTCTGAACGTGGTGGTGGTGGCCTGCGAATCGTTCGGCGCGGAGTTTTCCCGCCTGTATGGGTCCGAGCGCGACTGGACGCCCAATTTCGATCGTTACGCGCAGGAGGGGCTGTGGTTTGCGCATACCTATGCCAGTGGGACGCGTACCGTACGTGGACTGGAAGCCATTGCCGCGTCGTTTCCGCCGATCCCCAGCGTCTCCATTCTGCGGCGGCCGCGCAATGAAGACGTTGCCGGTTGGGGCAAGGTGATGCGCGAACTCGGCTACACCACGGACTTCCTTTACGGCGGCTACGGCTATTTCGACAACATGAACGCTTTTTTCGCGAGCAACGGTTATGCCGTGGTCGATCGCAATGACATTCCCCAACCGGTGCGTTTCGAGAACATCTGGGGCGTGGCGGACGAGGATCTGTACGATGCGGCGCTGGCACGTTTCGACCAGCGCGCCGCAACCGGGCAACCTTTCTTCGCCATCGTGATGAATACCTCCAACCACAAGCCCTATACGTTCCGGGAGGGGCTTGAAGCCTACGGGATACAGGCTACCGGCGGCCGCCGGCAGTCCGGTGTGCGCTATGCCGACTATGCACTGGGATATCTGCTGGCCGCGGCGCAGGCGCATGCGTGGTTCGACGACACGGTATTTGTCGTTCTCGCCGATCACGGTGCCCGTGTGTACGGCAGTCAGGAGATTCCCCTGAAGTCCTACGAAATCCCGTTCATGATCTATGCGCCAAAACACATCCCGCCAGGACGCGTGGACTCACTCGTTACACAGGTGGATGTGGCGCCGACGGTGCTGGGTCTGCTCGGCCTGCCGTACGAGGCGCCATTCTTCGGCCAGGATGCCCTGCATACGCCGGACGCCGGGCGCGTGGCGTATCTCAATCACAACTACGATGTCGGAATTCTTCGGGACGACCGTCTGGCGGTCCTGGGGCTGCATGACACGCTGCGGGACTATCGGGTGAACAGGACGGCGGACACCTATGAAGCGGTGTCGGGCGACCCTGACCTGGATGCACTGACCGTTGCCGTGTATCAGACGGCAACGGAGATGTTCCACGAGCGGCGCTACCGCTGACCGGCGGTAACCGCCCGCGATCAGCCTGTCCTGGCCTGCGCGAAGAAGCGGCGGGGGTTCTCCCGCACGATGTGATCGAGGTCGGCGTCCGACAGACCCATGTCTTTCAGCATGGGAAACACGTGCTGGAAAATGTGTGTCATGCGCCAGTTGGGAACCATTTGTTCGAACGCCTCCTGGCTCATGCCGCCGGGCAAGCCGCCCAGAAAACAGTGCACGGTATCGTGTGACATCATCACCTGGTCACGATGACCGGCATCCACCAGCTTCTTCACGTTCTTCGCACGCACTTCATCCGGCACGATCATCTCGAGGCCGAAGCGGTCGAAGCCGACATAGACGCCGCGTTCAGCCAGACTGCGCTGGTAATCGTGGTCGTCGCGACCGTCGGAATGGCCGACCATGAGCTGATGGGGCGGCACGCCCTGGCCGGTGACGATGTCGATCTGGTCGTGTCCGCAGGTGGCGTTCTCGGTATGTGAGAGGATAGGCAAGCCGGTTGCCCTGGCTGCCAGTGCCGCGGCGGAAAGCGCCTTGCGTTCGTAGTCGGTGACATGACCGTCGCCCGTGGCGATCTTGATGATGCCTGCCTTGATGCCGGTCCAGGCGATACCGTCTTCGATCTCGCGGATGTAGATATCGGCTATCTCGTTGACGTCCATGCGCGCGAAGGAATAGGGGATGCCCATGGCCTCGGTGTACACGCCGGTGGCGCAGACGATATGGATGCGGGCCTTCTGGGCGACCAGCGCGCACAGCTCGACGTCGCGGCCGAGATCCATCGGGCAGGGATCCACCACGGTGCGCACACCAAAATCGTGCAGTTGCTGGAAGTAGTCCACGGCCTTTGCCATCGCGTCCTCGCGCACGTACTTCGGCTGGCGTACGTCCAGGTTCCAGCCAGGGAAGCCCACGGCGACATGTTCGTGGATGAGTGTTCGGCCGAGCGCATCGAGGGCGAGCGGACCGTCGGTTGTATTGACCTGCATGGGCGTTCTCCGTTGCTGGCGTTGCCTGCGCGCACCATCGGCCGCGCGCTGCTGTTCATTCGCCGATCTTGAACCACCGTTGCGGTGGCTGCCAGCGGTGCCGCGCGTTGAGGTCCGGTGCCCGAGAGGTCCGGTACCCGACGAGCCTCGAGTGGCTGTCCAGTTCCCCCGAGCCTCGAGTGCCTGTCCAGTTCCCCCCGCTGTCCAATCCGGAGTGCCTGTCCAGTTCCCCGAAGTTGACTCCGCGCAGCGGCGGGCGCACAGTCCGCGGCCCTCGCCGGTGCGGCGAGACTGACCAACAAGAGCAAGTAAACCGTGAACCTGTTGCCGACGTCCTACCAGTGGCATGCCTCCAGCATCACCTCCGGGGTGATGGTGCGCATTCGCCTGATGGAACGGCGGGGTTCCGGCGGCTCGTTACCCACGCGTCACTGACGCGACGGCGACACCCCCCGGAATCCGAGAGGACCCGGGGATGACACGCTCAACTCCGGGTCGACGGCAAATGACCTGGAGCTGAGACGATGAATCGCTATCTGCGCGTCGCTGCCTGGCAGGGGCTTGAAGGCAACCTGCTGAAAAGTCCCGTTCTGGCGTTTTTCCAGACTTTCCTCGTGTTGATGCCGGTGATCGTGCCGTACCTGGCCGGTCTGGGTCTGACCATGCAGCAGATCCTCACCACGCAGGCGTGCTTCAGCGCGGTGATCGTGGTCATGGAGGTGCCCAGCGGCTACGTCGCCGATCGCCTGGGCCGCCGCCTGGCCTTGCTCGCGGGTACCGCTTTCCTGGCGGCCGGCTTCCTCACCCTGTGGTGGGCGGATTCGTTCGTCGACATCCTCGTGTTCGAGGGCCTGCTCGGTGTGGGGGCCAGCATGATCAGCGGCGCGGACCTCGCGCTGCTGTACGACACCGAACTTGCACTTGGGCGGGACGGCGAGTCGACAACGGCGGTGGCAAACCTGTACACCATGCATGCTGTCTCCGAGGCCGCGGCGGCCATTGCCTGTTCTCTGCTCCTGCTCCTGTCGATGCGAGCGGTGATCGTCGTGCAGGTGGTAGCGGGACTGGTGCCGCTGCTGGTGGCGCTGACGCTGGTCGAACCGCCGGTGCGAAAGGATGAGCTGGCGATGCCGCTGCGTGTGCGCGAAGTTGTCACCCACATGGTCGGCGGCGATCCGGTGTTGCGCTGGACGGTCCTCTCGCTGGCTCTCTGGCCGCTGACCACGTTTTTTGCCGTGTGGATCCTCCAGCCGCAGTGGCAGGCGGCTGGCGTGCCGCTGCATCTGTTCGGCTATCTGTGGGCGGCGCTCATGCTCATCGCCGGGCTGGCCGGGCGTTGGGCGGAGCGGCTGGAGCGGCGGCTGGGCAGTGCCCGCCTGCTGCTGCTCGTGGGTGCACTGCCCGTGCTGGGCTTCGTGGGTCTGGCTACCACGCCGCTCCTCGCGACGCTGCTGTTCGCCGCCGGCTTTTACGTTACGCGAGGTATCGGTTCGGTGGTCCTGAGGAACGCGCTCAACCGGCGCACGCCCTCGCGGTTCCGTGCCACGGCCAATTCACTGGCAAGTTTCGGCTTTCGCGGCTCGTTCGTGGTGGCCGGTCCGCTCGTGGGCGGCTTCATGGACCTGCACGGCCTGACCGCAACCCTGTGGTTGCTGGCGGGCGGCTCACTGGTCGTGTCGGCGCTGGTGCTGACGCCGCTGATTACCAGCATAAACCGGCAGCGGGCCGTACAGCCGGCGGAGTAACCGATGGGGAAGGCGTGGTCGCACGTGCCTTCCCGCGTGGGTCAGATGGCGCGCCCGGCGTTTTCCCAGTATGGCGCGCGCAGCTTGCGCTTGAAAATCTTGCCGGAGTCTTCACGTGGCAGCTCGCTGACAAACTCCCAGACACGCGGCATCTTGTAGCCGGCCACCTGCTGGCGCAGCCACGGGCGCAGGTCCGCTTCGGTAACGGAGCGGCCCGGCTGGGGCTGGATGTAGGCGCACACGGCTTCGCCGAATTCTTCGTCCGGGATGCCGAATACCGCGCAGTCGGCAATGTCGGGGTGCTTGTGGATCTCCGCCTCGATCTCGGCCGGATAGATGTTCACGCCACCGGAGATGATCATGTCGTTGGCGCGGTCGCACAGGTACAGGAAACCATCCTCGTCGAAATAGCCGACATCACCGGGCGTGACCAGCCCCTGCTTTTCCATGCGACGACGCTTCTCATCGTCGTTCTGGTAGGTGAAGTCGGTGGCGCCCAGGGTGCGCCCGATGACTTCGCCAATGCCACGCGGCGGCAGTTCGTTGCCCGCCTGGTCGATGACCTTGACGACCGCACCAGGCATCAGCCGGCCGACAGACCCGGGATGTGCCAGCCACTCCTCGGCCGTGCAGAACGTGACGTTGCCCATTTCGGTGGAGCCGTAGTACTCGTTGATCACCGGCCCCCACCATTCGATCATGGCCCGCTTGATGGGCGGCGACACCGGCGCCGCGGCGTGGGCGACGAACCTGAGCGACGAGACGTCATAGCGTTGTTTCACGTCGTCGGGCAGTTTGAGCAGCCGATTGAACATGATGGGCACCATGTTCAGATGGGTGATGCGGTGGTGTTCGATCAATGCGAGCAGCGCCTCGGGGTCGAACCGCGGTGTGATGACGATATTGGCGCCGTGGCGGAAACAGAAATTGGCGTGCGCGTTCGGCGCGGAGTGGTAGATCGGTCCGACGATGGCGGTGGTTATCTCGTGTCCGCGGTCCAGGTAGTCGCTGAAGCCGTAGCTCTGCGCCAGCATGCGAAAAGTCACTGCGGCCTGTTCCGGTGTGGCGGTCGGGCGTCGCACACCCTTGGGTCTGCCCGTGGTGCCCGAGGTGTAGATGATCGTGCTGGGCATGGGCGAGGGTGGACGCTGCGTATCGGCGAAACCGTCGCGCCAGGTGTTCCAGTTGGTCTCCCCGGCCGCCACCCGGCAGGCGGCGTCGGTGAGGCCATAGGCGGTCTGGATTTCTTTCGGCACCGGCACGACAAGCACATGCACGTTTTCCGGAATCACCTGGCGAATACCGGCCAGCAGGTCCGCGTGTATGACCAGCACCCGGGCCGCGGAGTCGACGAGCAGGTACTCGGCTTCGGCAGGCGTGTAGTGCCAGTTCACCGCCACCGGATAGGCGCCGAGAATGCCGGCACCCAGACTCGCCTCGAAAAATGCGTAGTCGTTGCGCAGATAGATGGCCACGCCATCGCCGGCGCGGATGCCGAGGCTTTCGAAGCCGCTGGCAACCTGGCGTGCACGCCGCTCCAGTTCGCTGCTGTCAACCGCGGTATCGCCGCGCCAGATGATTCCCACGTCCGTTCCCCCTGTACTGAATGCCGATAGCGCGTAGCACGCCTGACCGACACCTGACCCTCACCCGGCAGTCAGGCTGCCGCTTTCGAGCCAACGGGCCGCTTCGGCCGGCAGCTCGCGCCTGACCGCGCTATCGTACGCGGCGAGTTCCTCCGCCGTCAGTATGTCTTTCCAGCGACCATTCGTGCCCTGGAAAATGAATCCGCGGATGCCGCCGTCGAACTGGTCGAAGCTGCCCATGCGTGCCTCATCGCGCTGCATGGCCTCGAAGGTGCAACGCTCGACGCAC
The DNA here is from genome assembly GCA_024234635.1 of Pseudomonadales bacterium. Lineage (GTDB taxonomy): Bacteria > Pseudomonadota > Gammaproteobacteria > Pseudomonadales > Azotimanducaceae > SYFY01. The sequence goes on from JACKNX010000023.1 coordinate 30,849, forward strand.
GCTGACCAGCGGTGCTGTGGCACGTTGATGCCGAGAAAGTCGGCGATGCGTTGCATCTGGCCGCCCAGGTCCGCCTTGAGATCGTTGTAGTGCACCAGCAGCAGGTTCGGTTGATGGCGGCGGTCCCAGTACCCACGCACATGTTCCAGGTGACCGAAGCCGGCCAGCCAGTTGGCGAAAAAACCGTGCACGTCACCATCCCACGCGGGCAACGGCCGCACACCGGGTTCGTCCTGTACCTGCGCGTTCAGACGATCCTTGACCGCCTGGCGCATCCGCGCCTGGTGGTTGCACATGGACATGAAGGCGTCGCGTCCGTCGCGGGCGACATAGAGATAGCGGGCGGTATCGAACCATGGTATGCCGTCCGCCGGTGTATGCGTTTTCAGAAAACGGCGGTGGGTCTGGGCGCGCAGGCGACGATGCATGTCCTCGGCAGGACTGAAGCGGGCATCGATCCAGATGGACAGGTCACCAACCGCAGCCGGCTGGTCGCCCGCGGGCCACAGCAGGCTGGCGACGATCGTCTGCGTCCAGGTGGTGCCGCATTTGGGCGGGGTGCAGATGACGATGTCGTCGGGACGGGGCTCGAAGTCGGCCCAGCGTCCGTTGTCTTCCACGGCGTTGCGGTAGTCGCGCAGTCCGCGCATGTCCACGCTCATGTCTCCACCCTCATGTCATTTGCTCCTGATGGGTCCTGATTGAGGCCGATAACCGGCGCTGGCTGGTGGATAATACCGATCACTTCGCGGGAGGATGAAACGTGTCCCGATTTGCAGGCGACATTGCGGTGGTTACCGGGGGGGCTTCGGGTATAGGTCTGGCCATCTCGACGCGCCTGGTGGAAGAGGGGGCGCGGGTGGTCATTGGCGATATCAACCCCGAATCGCTGCGTGCGGCGGCGATCTCGTTTGGCGGCGCCGTCGTTACGCAGCCCGTGGATGTGCGCGTGGAAGGTGAGGTGGAGGCGCTGGTAGCGGCGGCGGAGTCGCTCGGTGGCCTCACGCTCGGTTTCAATTGTGCGGGACTGGGCGCCTTTGGCGAGATCGCGGAGCTGTCGGAAGCGGACTGGGATACGGTGATTGATATCTGTCTCAAGGGGGTCTTCCTTTCGCTCAAACACCAGGCGCGCGCCATGCGCCGGAGCGGGCGGTCGGGTGCCATCGTCAATATCGCCTCGCTCAACGCCCGCGTGCCGATGTATGGCGGCGGTGCGTATGCGGCGGCGAAGGCGGGGGTGGAGATGCTCACGCGCAATGCGGCGCTGGAACTCGCGGCTGATCGCATTCGCGTGAACACCGTGTCGCCCGGTCTGACGGATACGCCACTCACGGCAGGATTCCGGGACCTGCAGGGCGCCGAGGCGGCGTTCATGGCACGCATCCCCATGGCGCGCTGGGGCTCGCCGCGTGACATGGCCGCAGCTGCCCTGTTTCTTGCCAGCGAGGACGCGGGCTATATCACCGGGTCGAACCTGGTGGTTGATGGTGGCTGGGAGACCACGGGCTATCCCGACCTGAAACCCTGGCGGGAGGCGTTCCGGGCGCCAGGGGCCTAGCAGCTGGCCACGTTGCGATGGCCGGCGCTGACGCGCATGGAACTGAAGTTCCATGAGAGGGAGCGGAAAAGGTCCCGACCGGACTTGTTCAGCTGTCGTCGGTGGCGGACGACGGTGGCCCGGCATCCGGCGGCAGTGCCAGCTCTTCCAGGAAGAATGCGGCCAGTTCGCGACGACCGGTGAGGCCAGCCTTGCGATAAACCGCAGTGGCCTGTTGCCGTGCGGTGGCATCGGTGATGCCGCGATGGGCGGCGATTTCCTTGTGCGAGCAGCCCTTGAGCAGGAGCAGGGCGGTTTCTTTTTCCGCGCCGGTCAGGTCCCAGCGGGTGAATTGGGTATCCAGTGATGCGCCCAGCCCGCGCAGCAGCGATTGCGCTTCGGCGCGCCAGCGCATGGCTTCCGCCTGCATGGAGGACAGATCCCGGTGCAGCATTCGCTGCCTGCGCAGGAGGGTGCGCACCAGCAGGCCGACCGCAAACAGGGCGATGGCGATGATGAGGGCTTCGCCATAGATGTGCGGTCCCCAGCCGTCGTGCCGGAAGTCGACGACGATGTCGAGAAACGCCAGACAACCGATGATGGCCAGCAGCACGCCCAGCGCGCGTTCGAGCGGCTTGTCCTCTGCGTCGAATCCGTCCGGCAAGTGTTCGCTCCCCGCATTGGCTCACGTTTGCAGGATGGCGTCTGAGGTCCCGCGGCGTCAAATTGTTGCGTGCCGGCAGGCCTCAGCCTGGACGGTTGGCAGGGCACGAGGGAACAGGAGATTGCAGTGAACGATAGGGACTCGGTGTTGGTTTGGCGGCTGCCGGTGCGGGTCGCGCACTGGCTGCTGGCGACGGGCTTCGTGGTGGCTTATCTCACCGAGGGTGAGGACGAGGTCATTGGCATTCATGCCTGGGCAGGCTACCTGGTGGCGGCGCTGGTGCTGTGGCGGGTGCTGATGGGGCTCGTGGGTCCCGCGGACATGCGGTTCTCGGGTTTTGTCCGCGGCCCGCGGGCGGTGCTGGATTATCTGCTGGGGCTGTTGCGTCGCACGGCGCCGCGGTCGCTTGGCCACAATCCCGCGGGAGCGGCAATGATCGTGTTGTTGCTTTTCAGTCTGGCGGTCACGACGGGCAGCGGTATGGCGCTGTACGCGGTGCGCGAGAACAGTGGGCCGTTGGCAGCCTGGTTGTACGAGCCGACGCCGAAAGTGTCTCCGGAGGCGACGCTTCAGTCCGGCAGCGCGTCGGTGGAGAAGAAGGTCAAGCGCCGCAAGCCGGGACGGGAAATCAAGGAAGTGCACGAACTGTTCGCGAACCTGAGCCTGTTTCTGGTCCTGCTGCACATCGGCGGCGTGGTGCTGTCCAGCCTGGTGCACCGGGAAAACCTGCCGCGATCGATGATCACCGGCCGCAAGCGGGCGTGACGCGCGGTCGGCGGGGCGCCCGGCGGGATCAGCGTTCGACCTTTCTCGCCAGCAGAATGCCGGGTTCCACGACCCGGCCTTCCACTTCCACAACGTCACCGCTGCCCAGGCGCTGGAAAAACTCAGCGGCGGAGAGTGAGCGATCCGACGCTTCGAACTCCGTCTGGGCATCGGTGCGGATGACCGCGGCCTGGATACGGAATTCCGGATTTGCGATGCCGGTGACCGCGCCCCGGATCTCCTGCTCGTCTTCCGCCTCCTGGCGCACGAGTTCGCGGGCGACAATCTGACCGCCTGCAGCCGTACCCCGGATCTCGACCGTGTCGCCGGTCGCAAGGTCCGCGAGCGAAAAGCGACGGATTTCGGCTGGGCTTTCATCCGCCAGCGCGGTGGTGTCCGTGATCGAGAAGCGGATGCCCAGTACGGTCACGGTGCCCGCCTGTGCGTTCACCGCTTCCACCGGTGCCTCAATCTCCAGGTTGCTGGCCTGGCGCAATATGATGTGGGTGGCGGCCAGGCGTCCGTTGGCGTCGATGCGACCCTCGGCGGTGAGGATCCGGTCCTCGCGCAGATCGGCGGCGGTACCACCGGTAAAGGTTGTGGCGCCGGTGGTGGTGACCCGCGTATCGCCGAGGCGGAAGTCGGTGGCGGAGTCGAAGCGCGTGATCACCCCCTCGATTTCGACTTCAACGCCGGCATCGTTGGCATCGAATACCGCGCCGCTTTCCCGTTGCAGGCGCGTGGCGATCAGCGTCGCGCCAGCGAGGTCCTCGCCGTTCGCTTCCACCAGATCACCCATGGCGAGGCCGGACGCCAGGTCGACCTGCTGTGCGTTCGTATAATCCACCTGTAACCCGTTGATGGCGAACAGGCGACTGCCACTGTCGAGCTGACTTACGCGTCCATGGATCTCCAGGCGCGTGTCGGTTGTCCGCTGGATCAGCGTCGCCAGTACCTCGCCGCCGGCGGCTTCGATGGCGTGCACTTCCACCCGATCGCCGATCAGCAGACCGGCGATGCCGTTCAACGGGAAGTTGCCGAGAAAACGTGTATCGCCATCCACCCGAATGGTGGTGCCGAGCACGGTGACCGTCCCGGAAGCGGCGTTGACGGCCGTCACGAGACCTCGAGTCCAGGGATCGGTACTGAGCGCATCCGCGGTGCCGGTGGTGCCATCCGCGGCGAGGCTGCCGCTCACACGCACGATCTGGCCGACCTGCAGCTTGTCCTCACTCGATGGCTGATCGTCGATGGTGAAGGTGGTCGCGCCAGTGTCGAACTCCACGCCATTGACGAAGACGCTGCCAAAGGCGGTTACCTGGCCGACGTAGACGCCGCTGCGGTCGATGATGCTGACGCCGCCGCCAGCGCCACCGCCGCAACTGCTGATGAATGCCAGAAGCAGGGCTGTCAGGGTTAGTCGCCAGGTCATGGTCACCGTGCCGCGTTCAGTCGATGTGATGAATGGTGTAGATGCCGACACCGAGACGGGTCGTATGCTCGCCGCCCTTTTCGGCATGGTCCGTCAGCCAGTCGTCCACGGCTTCCAGAAAATTCTGGCCGGAGCGGTCCAGAAATTTGCGAAACGCATCCGCGGCATTGGCCGAAACCAGCTCGCTGACGGCGCGCCCCTCGAAGAAGGAGTTCCCGCGGGACGGGGCGAGCAGATTGTGGGCGATGGAATTTCCGGCGTCGCCCAGCACGCGGCCGAAGCGCTCAATTGCCTGTGGATCCAGCTCGAAGGGCATGAAGTAGCGGGACAGCGCGCGGACCATGCCGCCGCTGATCTCGATGGCGCCCGCAGCCTGCAGTTCGCTGATCAGGGTCTGCACCGGAATATCGCCCCGATGCTGTTCGACGAGGCGGGTGAATTCCGGATTGAGGGTGAGCAGGCGTGGCTGGCCCTGGCGATCCAGCAGGCGCGGCTCCTGGTGCCAGGTCGAGAGAATGCGGCCCACCGGCACCATCGGATCAGCCAGCTGCAACGGGTCGTGCGACGACACCTTGCGCAGACGCGCCACCTCGCGCCGGGTTAGCCCCGTCAGCACCGCGACGCGGGACATGTTGGTTGGTCGGCCACGTTTACCGTACTGCTGCGTGGCCACTTCCACGTATACGGTCTTCGCGACTTCGATGAAATCGCGGGCGTTGAAACCCAGCGTAATCAGCAGGCGGACGATAGGCCTGAGCAGCGTGCGCAGGGCAAGGACGATTGATCGCTTGTTGTCCATCATTGGGAATGATGCGGGTCCTGAATTGGAGCGCCTAGATGCAGCCGGTGCATCCGCGCGCAATAGTGGTTGCGTCGATGGTTGTCCCGTTGGTGGCAATGAGTGACGCAAATCAATCGCCGTGACCCGCGGGGCATGCAGGCGGCCCAGTCCGATCGGTGGGCCGATCAGTTGGCCAGACGCCCGAGGAACGCGCCCAGCTCGGAGCGGGTGCCGGCGAGGAGCTGCTGCCAGTCGGACTCCTCCCGCCGCGCCATCAGGGTGCGCGCGCTCTCATCCCGATTGTTCCGCAGGGTCGGCGAGGCGCCCGCGTCCAGCAGCAGGCGGGCGTTGGCCGGCCGGTTTGCCCGCACGGCGATGATCAATGCCGTATCGTCGTGCCGGTCCCGCGCGTCCAGTTCCGGCATCGCGTCGAGAAGCAGGCGGGTGAGGGCCGGATCCGCCGCTGCCGCAGCCTGCATCAGAAGCGTGCCGCCCTCCGGTCCGCGGGCGTTCACGTCAACGCTGCCAACCAGCGCGGATACGACGTTTGTCTGTTCCCGGCCGAGCGCAACCCGCAAGGCGGCCAGGGCGGCGTCAGTCCGCGCCTCGGCGGGCAGCGCACCAAGCAGTCGAGGCACGCTGTCCGCCATGCCGTTGCGGGCTGCCCACCAGAGTGGCGTGTGCCCTTCCTCGTCCGCCTGCTGCGCCGGGCTTCCCGCGGCGAGCAGCGACGTCACGAGTGCCGGTTGATTGTGGCGTGCCGCAATCGTCAGTAGCGGCGTCGTGCCGTCATCACGCACGCCGGCGGCCAGCAGTGCCAGCGCGCAGGCGGCCGATGCGTGCGTCATGCTGAGGCGCAGCGCGTTGGCGGTGTGCCCGGCCGCCGCCGGTGTCGGATAGCGATGCTTGGCGAGCGTGGCGACGAGATCGGGTTTGTCCAGTTGTACGGCCAGCTCCAGCGGCGTCAGGCCCTGGGCATCCACCGGCTCGTTCGCCACCCTGGCCAGCGACGCGCGCAGCAGGTCCGCGTTGCCGGTTCGCACGGCATGCATCAGCGCCGAGTCGGGATCGGTTGCCGCCGGTGTCCGCGCGACCGTTTCCGGAAAGAGGGCAACCATTGCCGGCACGGCCCGCCGGCGCGCCAGCGACGCCGGTGTCCAGCCCTGGGCATCCCGGGCGCCGCGCGGCGCCGCGTGTCGAAGCAGCAGGGCCGCGGCTGCAGTGTCATCACGCGCCACCGCGCGGTGCAGCGCCGTGGCGCCGCTGGCATCGGTTGTCTTCACGTCGGCGCCGGCGTCGACCAGCGGCTTCAGCCAGTCCGCTCCCCTGGCAGCGGCAAGCTGCAGGGCATGGTTGCCCAGTGCATCCTGTGCGTCCGGCGATGCACCGCAATCGAGCAGGGGTTTCAGTGCATCGGGCCGCTCGCGGCGGATCGCGTCGATCAGTGCCTCGGATGGATCCTGTGTGTTGGTGAGCGTGTTACAGGCCGGCCCGCTCCGGTTGGCGTCCGCCAGGGTACGACGCAATCTCTCCAGGCGCTTTGTCGCCAGCCGATGACCGTCGCGCGCGGCTCTTTCCAGCCACTGCGCGGCGGCGTGCGGATCGTCGCGCTCCAGCAGGGTGGCATAGAGGTACTGACCATCGGTATCGCCTGCCTGTGCCGCGATGGCGAACCAGTGCCGTGCCTGCGCATCATCGCGGGCAACGCCCTGGCCGAGGCGATGGAGATTGCCGAGCAGGCGCGCTGATTCGGCGTCCGTGGGGCCCGCGTGGGATTGCAGCCAGGGCAGGGCAATGTCGTAGTGGCCGAGCGAAAGCGCGCGGCGGATATCGTCAGGCATCGATTCCGTCGCGTGAGCGCCGGAATGCAATGCCAGCAGAAGCAGCAGCGCAATGGCGTGATTCATGCCGTGCCGTACTTCGTCTGTACATCCACGCCGATGGACTCCAGCAGCGGAGTTGGCAGGATACCGCCCACGCAGATGATCACCACATCGTTGTCGAGCGCGCTACGTGCTCCGCCGATAGTGATGGCAACCTTGTCCTTGCCGATGGCGGTGATGTGTGCGTTGTACAGCACGCTCAGGCGGCGTTCATCGACCAATCGTCCTACGTGTTCCTGGTTGCGTCGTCGCGCGCGTGCCAGATTGTCGCCGCGCACGACCAGCGTGACGGTTGCGGCGCCGGCTTCCGCACAGGCGCAGGCAGCTTCCAGTGCCGAATCGCCGGCGCCGATCACGAGCACGCGTCTGCCAGCATGTTCGGCCGGATCGATCAGCGTGTAGCTGACCTTGTCAAGCTCCTCGCCAGGAACATCCAGGCGCCTTGGCGTGCCGCGTCGACCGATTGCCAGTATGAGCGCCCTGGACCGGAAGTTACCCCTGGTCGTGCTGACGTTGAGTATGCCGTCCGCATCGGCGGTCACGCCGAGGAAGCGTTCACCGGTGTGGATCTCGATACCGGTGCGCGACCGGACATCCTCCCAGAAAGCGATCAGCGTTTCCTTGCGGACCTCCGAAAAGCGGAAGGCGCCCACGACCGGCAGCTCCGCGGGCTCGGTCATCACCAGCTTGCCGCGTGGAAAGTTGGCAACGGTGCCGCCCAGCGAATTCTGCTCGATCGTGCGATACCGCAGTTTCGCTGCGGTTGCGCCCAGGGTGGCGGCAAGGCCAGCGGGTCCCGCCCCGACAATGAATACGTCAACCTCCGCGGGTGCCCGGCTGGCTGTCTTCAGCCAGGCACGCACACCGTCGATCGCCTGACGTCCCTGGCTCACGGCATTGCGAATGAGTCCCATTCCACCAAGTTCACCTGCGATGAAGACGCCAGGTACGTTGGTGGAATAGTCAGCGTTGACGCGTGGAATGTCGACGCCGCGTTCGGCGGTGCCGAATACCAGCTTGATGGCGCCGACAGGACAGGCCTTCTCACACGCGCCGTGACCGATGCAGTCCGTGGGCGATATCAGCGTGGCCTTGCGATCGATGAGGCCGAGGATCTGGTGCGCTGGAAACTCCGGGCAGGCGTGAATACAGGACGAGCAGCCGATGCAGCGTAGCGGATCCACCACGGGGTGCAGGGAGGGTGGCTGCGTGAGACCCGCTTCGCGTGCTTCATTGAGGGCGGCCAGCATTTCCCGTTCGCGCCGATCACGCCGGCGGACTACCAGTGCAAAAACGAGCAATAGTGGCGCGAAATAGAGGAGATAGACGATCTGGCCATTCACAGGCGATTGCTCCTGAGGGATATCGGTCTCAAAACGTTCATCGTTAGCGTTCTACTCTAGGTGACTTCAATCGCAATGACTGTGACATGGCTACGAACACCAGACTCATCAGCAACCTGAGCACGCTCGCCTGGTATGCGTTTGTCCTGGCGCTGCTGACCGTCGGCTGGCAGGTGCGCGACGACCGTCTGCTGGTTGCGGGCGAAGGCGTGGGGTACTGGCTGGGACTGATCGGTGCCTCGATGATGCTGTTGCTCCTGTCCTATCCTCTGCGCAAGAAACTGCGGGCCATGCAGGGCCTCGGCGCAATACGTCACTGGTTCCGGGTGCACATGTTCCTGGGTGTGGCCGGGCCGGTTCTCATACTGTTTCACAGTAATTTCAGCGCCGGCTCGATCAACAGCAGCGTTGCGCTTTTTTGCACAATCGTCGTCGCATCCAGTGGCGTGCTCGGTCGTTATTTCTATTCCCGCATCCATCACGGCCTTTATGGCCGGCGCGCGACCTATGGGGAATTGCGCGACAACGTGCTCCGGGCGCAGTCAGCGACGAGTGCGGGCATCGATCTGCCGCCTGCCGTGGGCGAGTCCATCGCCGCACTGGAACGCATTGCGCTGGGGACACCGGATCGGCTTGGTCCCGTCTTCGTCACCGCGCTCACGATTGGCTGGCAGGGACGCCGTACGCGTGCGCGTATTCGTCGCGAACTCAGGCAGGCAGGTTTGTCGGCAGGTGATCGCGATCACGTTCTCGCGCATATCCGGCCACGACTCTCGTTGTTGCGAAAATTTGCGCAGTTCAGGGCGTTCGAGCGGTTGTTCGCGTTGTGGCACGTCCTCCACTATCCGCTGTTCCTGGTTCTTGTGGTCGCGGCCATCGTGCATGTGCTTGCTGTGCACGCCTACTGAGCGACGAAAGGATAGATGTGAGGCGGCGAATTGTTTCGGTGGTGGTGTTTGTCATTGTCACGCTCCTGTCTGGAGCGGGCCGCGCCGCATCGATCGAAACGCTGGTAATGCCTGGCCCGGTGGTCGACGCGCACGCGGATATCGAGAGCCAGTGCAGCCAATGTCACGCCGTGTTTGGCGAATCAACCGAAGATGGCCTGTGCCTGGACTGTCACGAACCCGTTGCTGACGATAGAAAGAGCGGGCAGGGCCTGCATGGCCAGGCAGCGGTGACGGGTGAGCCATGCCGAACCTGTCACGTCGAACACCGGGGGCGGGAGGCGGACATCACCGGGTTGAATCCGGACGTCTTCGACCATGCTTCGACCGGGTTTGACCTCACCGGTGGCCACCAGGCGCTGGCATGTTCGGGGTGCCACAAGGGCGGCGCGAAATTTCGCGAGGCGCCTAATGCCTGCGCCGGGTGCCACGAGGATGCCCATCGCGGGCAGCTCGGTGAGGCGTGCGAGGACTGTCATGTCACGCGCGCCTGGCGTGAGGCGCGTTTTGATCACGCCGCGAAGACCGATTTCAGCCTCACGGGCGCGCATGCGCAGGCGACCTGCGCGGCCTGTCACGCGGGCGGGGACTACAACGCTGCCGAAGCCGCGTGCCTCAGTTGCCATGCGCCGGACGACAAACACCAGGGCGGCAATGGCCGTGACTGCGAACGCTGCCATTCGACCGGGCGGTGGGCTGACAGCCAGTTTGATCATGGACGCGCGACCGGTTTCCGGCTTCAGGGGAGCCATGCGGGACTCCAGTGCGCGGCCTGCCATGTCGAGGCACCCGAGGCGCGCAAACTGCCGGATACCTGCCAGGGTTGTCACGCGGCTGACGATGTGCACGGGGGACGCAATGGCAGCGCGTGCGCGGAATGCCACAACCAGGATCGCTGGAAGATCGCTTTCGACCATTTTGACCGCACCGGCTATCGGCTGGAGGGGGCGCATGCGACGCTGGCCTGTGCCAGTTGTCACACTGGTGCGCTGGAAGATCCCGTACCGAAACGCTGTGGTGGCTGCCATGAAAAGGATGACGTGCACGGTGGCGCGATGCCTGAATGCGAGCGTTGCCACGGCCAGCGGACATGGCGCGGCGACAATCGATTCCGGCACGAACTGACTGCCTTTCCGCTGCTCGGGCGGCATCGCTCGCTCGGCTGCGAGCAATGTCACCTGGCGCCCGGATTCGACGATCTCGCAGGCCAGGCATGCGGGGACTGTCATGCGGAGCAGGATGTGCATGAAGGGGCATTCGGCAGTCAATGTGCCGCCTGCCACAACCCGGCGGGCTGGAACTTCTGGCGTTTCGATCACGACAGGCAGACGGACTTTGCACTGACGGGCGCGCACAGGGGCCTCGCCTGTGCGGGCTGCCACCGCCCGGGCGAAGCCGAGCCACCTGGCCTGGCCTGCGCGCAGTGCCACGATCGCGACGACGTGCACCAGGGACGCTTCGGCAGGCAGTGCGAGCGCTGTCATTCGACACGTACTTTCCGTGAACCGGTAATCCAGCGGGGAGGTGGACGATGAGGGCGCTGCCGGGTCGATTGGCCGCACTGTTGCTGGGTACGTTGTGGTTCCTGTCAGGGGCAGTCCATGCGCTGCCCACCGTGGACGAGCACATCACCTACGGTTTCGAGCTGAGTGGCGCGCACCGCCAGGTCGCGTGCGAGTCCTGTCACCTGGGTGGCGTCTTCGCCTCCACCCCGCGTGAATGCAGCGCGTGTCACGACGGCTCCGGATTGCGCGCGCAAACGATGGTGACGCCCGGTCACCCGCGTACGACCACCAACTGCGATTCCTGTCACATCACTACTGCCTGGATCAGTATCGAGCGCGTGGATCACACGGAGGTGCTTGGCAGTTGCCGAAGCTGTCACAACGGCACGTTTGCCGCCGCCACGCCACAGAACCACCCGGTGACGACGCAGGAATGTGACGCCTGCCACAACGACATGACCTGGCTGGGAGCGCGCTTCGATCACGCGGACGTCATGCCGGGAAGCTGCAGCGAATGCCACAACAACGTCAACGCCACGGGCAAACCCGCGCTGCACCTGCCTACTGCCGCGGCGTGTGACGATTGCCATTCGACCGTGGCGTGGCTGCCGGCCCGGTTCGATCACGCGGGAATCGCGGGAAATTGTGTTGCCTGTCATGACGGCGCGATCAGCACGGGCAAGAACCCGACGCACATCAACACCAGCAACGTATGCGAGAACTGTCACACGGTGGCTGCGTGGACACCGGTAACCGTTGTGGACCACAACGACGTGCAGGGTACCTGTTCATCCTGCCACGACGGGTCGATCGCCACGGGCAAGGCCACCAGTCACGTCCCTACGGATGGTGAATGTGATGTGTGCCACTCGACGCTGGCATGGGTACCGGCGCTGTTCGATCATGCGGGCATTGTCGGCAGCTGCGCGCGTTGTCACGACGGCGCTATCGCCACCGGCAAACATCCCGCGCACATTGCCAGCACGAGCGTGTGCGAGAACTGTCACAGCGTGGATGTCTGGACACCGGCGACGGTGGTGGATCACAACGAGGTGCTGGGCTCGTGTTCGACCTGCCACAACGGCGCCATTGCCACCGGCAAGACACCTGATCACATACCCACCGGGGGTGAATGCGATCTGTGCCATGGCACGCTTGCCTGGGTGCCGGCGACGTTCGATCACGCCTCGTTCACGACAGGGTGCGCCTCCTGTCACGATGGCGCGTCCGCCACGGGCAAACACCCGGCGCACATCGCTGCCACCAATCAGTGTGAGAGTTGCCACACCGTGGCTTTCTGGACACCGGCGACGGTGGTGGATCACAACGAGGTACTGGGTTCGTGTTCGACCTGCCACAACGGCGCCATTGCCACCGGCAAGACACCTGATCACATACCCACCGGGGGTGAATGCGATGTCTGCCACTCCACGCTCGCCTGGGTGCCGGCGACGTTCGACCATGCCGCAATCACGGACAACTGCGTCTCCTGCCATGACGGCGCCACGGCAACCGGCAAACATCCCACGCACATCGCCACGACCAACCGCTGCGAGAACTGTCACAGCGTGGCGTTCTGGACGCCGGCAACGTCGGTGGATCATGCGGAGGTACAGGGTGCCTGCGACAGCTGCCACAATGGCAGTATCGCGCAGGGCAAATCGCCCGACCATCTGCCCACCGGCGACCAGTGCGACAACTGCCACACGACAAATGCCTGGACGCCGGCGGTATTCGATCACGCGGGGGTAATGCCCGGCACGTGCTCAACCTGCCACAACGGGTCCACCGCAACGGGAAAACCCGGCAATCACCTTCCCACCAACGGCGAGTGCGATCTCTGTCATTCCACACTCGCCTGGCTACCGGCGACCTTCGATCATGCGGACGTCACACCCGGGACCTGTTCGCAGTGTCACGATGGTGTTACCGCCACGGGCAGGAATCCGGGCCACTTCCAGACGGCGCGGGAATGTGATCACTGCCACGACAGGTCGTTCTGGACGCCGCTGACGTTCACGCACACTTCGCCCAACTATCCCGGTGATCATGCCGTGCGTCTGGATTGCACGGACTGTCACGGTGGCAACAGCGAAACGGTGACCTGGCCCTTCCCGGGCTACGCACCGGATTGCGCTGCCTGTCATGCGAACCGCTACGAGCCGGGTGAGCACCGCAAGATCCAGAACCCGTCGACGTCGTATTCGGTCTCGGAGCTGCGGGATTGTTCGGGCGCTTGTCACACCTACACGGACAGTTCGCTCACGACCATCAGTCGCAACCGGCCGGGCCCCCAGCATCGAGTCACGAGCAGGGGTTTCTGATGCAGTGTCGCCCGGGCGTGGTCCGTCGATACGGCCTCCTGCTGCTGGTCATGCTGATTCCAGCCATGCCGGCGTGGTCAGCGATCCGGGAAGTGCAGGTGCAGCCTGCGACGGGGGATACCTGGACGGTGGCGCTCGGCTTCGATGGGCCGGTGCAACTGGTGCCACAACCCGCGTGGCTGGAAGGCGCCTCGGTGGCCATCCGTCTCCGGGGGATTGCCCGTGCCGGCGGCAATGCTGCGGCAGAAAGCCTGGATATGCGGGCAACCGGGACGCCGCTCCGGGAGCTGCAGATCGTGAGCACCACCGGTGAGCAGTTCTCCGCGGTGCTGAATTTCACCGAAGCCATGCGTGTCCAACTGCTGCCTCAACTGGACCCGACCCAGCTCATGGTCCAGGTGGCTCCCCTCGCGGGGTTGGCCACGCCGACCGGCGATGCGCCGGGTTCGGGCTGGTTTGCGCTGGAACTGATGCTGCGCGATCCAGGCCTGCCTGCTGCCGCGGATGTACCCGCGGGCTTGCCGGCCGGCCAGGTGCTCTATGTGCTTCCGGACGCTGGCCGCTACAGCGAACGCCTGCGCACAGGATTCTTTGCATCCAGGCGGGCGGCGCTGGTGCAGCTCGCGTTGCTGAGAGCGCAGTTTCCGGATGCGCGCCTCCTTGAGGTTTCCGCGGCGGAGACGCACTTCGCGCAGGCGTCGAGAATCAATCCGCCGCTGTGGCTTGCGCGCGCCGGACGCCTGAGCCCGCAGACGGTCGCCCTCGGGGAAACGGCGACCGTGCTGCCGCGTGTTGCGCCTGCGGAGCCGGCGCAATCGACCCCTGAGCTGGCCTCCCCGGGTGAGCCTGGTGCTCAGGCCGGCCGGCTTGCCGAGGCGGACGCGGCGTACCAGGCGGGTGACTACGAACGAGCGGTACGACTATTCGAGGCGCTGCGGCGGGACGCGGATTCCTCGACGCTCCCGCACGTGCTGGAGTTCCTGGGGATGGCGCGCGAAGCCAGGAAACAGTACGCACATGCCACTGAAGCCTGGCGGGACTTTCTCTATCGGTTTGCAGGTGATGTCAACGCGGCGCGGGTGCGTCAGCGGCTGGATACACTCATCGCCCTGACGTCCCCGCGGCATCGGCAGGGCAGGGCGCCCCTGAGGCGTCCGGATGCCTGGCGTCATTCGCTGGCCTTCTCGCAGTTCTACCGACGGCATTCGCTGGATATCAACGGCGACACCAGCGTGCCCATCAGCGGACTGATCTCGGATGTCGACCTCAGCGTCAGCCAGCGCAGCGCCGGTTTCAGCCACGAAGGGCGGCTGTCCATCTCGCATCTGGCGGACTTCTCCGGGCAGGACAGCGGACGCGATCTGAGGGTGTCCAATGCCTGGTGGGAGACGTGGCTGGACAGCATCGACACCGGAGTGCGCGTTGGCCGCCAGTCGAACTACGAGGCAGGCGTCATTGGCCGCTTCGATGGCCTGGGCCTTCAGCACCGGTTCACCGACGAGTGGCAGGCGGGGCTGCTGGGTGGCTGGCTGATCGATTCCAGCTTCGAGGCCCCGGATCCCAGACGTCCCTTTGTCGGTTTGTCGGGGCGCTATTCGGCGCCTTCCGGGCGCTGGTCGCTCAGCCCCTTCTATATCCGCCAGGAGTACGACGGCTATCTGGATCGCGAAGCGGTTGGTGCCCAGGCGCAGTGGCAATCGCCTGATCTTATGGCGTTTGCGCGCGTGGACTACGACCTGCACCAGCAGGCGCTCAACAACATCATGTTCATGGCCAACACGGGCATGGGCAGGGAGTCGAGCTGGACGTTTACCTACGATTACCGGCGCAGTCCCTACCTCTCCACACGCAACGCATTGATCGGGCAACCGTTCGCGGACCTCTCGGACCTGGAACTCGAACTGGTGGCGTTGAAACTGGAGGACCTGGCAAAGGACCGTACGCTCACCACCCAATCGCTGCGCCTCGGCTGGAACGGCCGATTCTCGAAATTCTGGGAGATGAGCATCGATGCTTCCGCCAGCAGCACCGATGGCACGGCGGCATCGATGGATGTGCCGGCCTACGATGGCTATTCGGAAGTGTATCTTTCGACCCAGATTCGCCTGCTGGAGCCCTACGGACCGGCAACCTATACGGGGTTTACGGTGCGCTTTGCCGGCTCCGATACATCCACAACCACCAGCGTGTACTGGGACAATCGCCTGCGCGTCGGCGAAAGACTGTGGCTCTATCCGCGCATACGGGTGGATCGTCGCATCTTCGGCAACGACAATCTGAACCAGAACACGATCCGCCCCTCGTTGCGCCTGGACTGGCGACGTTCCAACGCCTTCTGGCTGGAACTGGAGGCGGGCTACGACTACACGGCGCGGGAGACCAATCGCGATGACATCACGGTCAAGGGTTATTTCATCAATATCGGCTATCGCGCTGTTTTCTAGCCTGTTGCTTGGTGGCTGCGAGCAGCCGACCACCACCATCATCGAACCATCGACGGACACGGCAGTTGCCGCAACGCCGGCAGGCGTGCCGCCGGCGGGGATCGAAGTGCGCGTGCAGCTGGATGCGCTTCCCGCTGATCTGCCGGACACGGCACGGCTGTTCGTTTTTACCCGCAAACCCGGCACGCGCATGCCCCTCGGTGTTGAGCAGTACGCGGTCTATGGCGTACCGGGCACCGTGACGTTTCCGGCGCCGGCCGACACTCCGGTGGAAGTGGTGGCGCGTCTGTCACCCACCGGCGCCGTGGAAAAGCAGCCCGGCGATTATGAAGCGGTAGCTACCGCCGTGGCGGCGCACCCGCCCGTTGCCGTTTTGCTGCGTCCGGTGCGCGATGACGCAACGCATGCGTCGTCAGGTGATCACGGGTCCATGACGGCGCAGGCCGGGCTGCCATCGGCAGGTGTCAGGGTGGTTGTCGACTATGCGGGCACCACTGCCTTCGCCCCGGACACCACGGTTTTCGTGGCGGCAAAGCGGCGGGGTGAGGCGATGCCGCTGGTGGCGCGCAAACTGCGTTTTGCCGATCTGCCTGCAAACCTTGCGCTCACTGACGCGGATGCCTTGCTGCCGGGACGGTCACTGGCGGGCGTTGCGGCGCTCGACATCACCGGTCTGGTCAGCACGTCGGGTTCTGTGTCGCGGCAGTCCGGCGACTGGACCGGCATCGTATCCACGGCTAGCGACGGGGTGTACGTGCTCCACATCGATCGGCAAGTGCCCTGAATCAGGCGTCATCACCAATGGGGGCCACCAGCATGCCGCTGACGGCCTGCGGCAACTGGGTGGCGAGGATGGTGTTACCGGAGGTGAGCGCGGGGGAGCGCACCAGGATGCGGTAGTCGCCGTTCTCCGAGGTTTCGCCGATGCGCTCCACCGGGGTGGCGTTCAGGCGATTGTCGATGATGCGGTACACGCGGTCGTTTTCGTACAGCGCCTGCACGGGTACGGCCACCAGGTCGGTTTCAGCGGGCAAGGTGATCCATGCCTGCGCCACGCGGCCGATGATGCCCGCATCCGCTGCGCCAGGTGCTGGTGCAAAAAAGGCATCCACGCCGCTGCGGCCCTCACGCACCTGGCGTCCGAGGCGGGCGAGCGTGAACTGCAGGCCGTCGTCCGTGAGTGCCTGTACTTCAATGCCGGCCGCCAGGTATTTCTGCAGTCGTCCGGAATAGCGATCGGGCACTTCCAGCCGCAGTTCGAAGCCCCCCCGCGCTGACATGCGTACCAACGTGCGGCCGGGAATGTTCATTTCCCCGCCCGCCGTCTCCACTGCCAGTACGGGGCCGTCGAACGGTGCTCGCACGAGGGTCTCCTCCAGGTCCTGTTGCGCCTGTTCCAGCGCGGCCTCAGCCCGTGTGAGGTCCGCCTGTGCCTGCGTGATGCGATTGGGCAGGTCCTCCACCAGGCGCTCCTGGGTCTGGTAGCGGATGCTGACTTCCGCGGCCTGATTGGCCACATCGTCAAACAGCGTCTGCGCGATCAGCCGTTTTTCCAGCAGTTCACGATGGCGCGCCAGTTTCGACTGCGCCGCTTCATGCAGCAGACGGAAATCGCCACGCGTGCGCTGGGCCAGGCGCAATTCGCTGCGGGCGGAGGCAAGGGCCGCGCGTGCGCTCGACCGCGCCGCGTCCAGTTCGCGTACGCGGCGGCTGAGATCGCCGTCGTCGAGACGCACCACCACCTCACCCGCCTTGACCTCCTGACCTTCCTGCACGGGAACTTCCGCGACGCGCACCGGGAGGTCGCTCGACAGTTCGGCCGTGCGGTTGGTTTCGTAGCGGCCGAAACTGGTGAAGCTGGGCCGCATGGCGGCGGGGGAGACAGTCATGACCGTCACCGGCCAGGCTTTCTCCACAGGCTGTTCGGGTGCCGCATGCGGCGCGGTGGCCACCAGCAGCGCGCTCATGACGACGGTGGCGCCAAGCGTGATGAGCACGACACGTTTGTTGCGCAGTTTGCCGATGAACGGCTCGGACAGGTGAAGTCGCATCAGGCTTCTCCGATGGGTCGTGGGTTCGGCAGTCGGGCGATCAGCAGTGCGCGTCCGCGTTCGAAGGCGTGTTCCAGCAACAGGATGAGCGCGGGAATGACAAAGAGTACCAGGCTGGTCGCATAAGCCAGCCCGAACACCAGCGTCACCGCAATGGGCGCCAGCATGAATGCCAGCGAGGAGGTGGCGAACATGAGCGAGGCCAGGCCAGCGACGGTGGTCAGCGATGTCAGGATCACGGCGCGAAAGCGCGCATGCACCGCGCTTTCCAGCGCTTCGCGCAGGGGTAGTCCTTCCGCCAGTTTGCCGCGGAAGAAACTGACGAGCACGATGGAGTCATTCACGACGATGCCGGTGAGCGCGAAAAAGGCCAGCAGACTCATGGCGCCGACATCCCAGCCGGTCACCCAGTGGCCGAACACCGCGCCGGTGAACCCGAACGGTATTGCCATCATGATGGCAAGCGGCCACAACCAGGAGGCGAAGGTCCAGGCGAGTATCAGATAGATGAGCAGCAGGGTGAGCATGCCACCCAGCGCCATGGTGCTGAGGATCACCTGATCCTGTTCGGACTTGCCGCCCAGACCAAACGTGAGGTGGTTTGCTTCCAGGATGGCAGGCAGCTGTGTTTCCCGGATACTGTCCGTGATGCTCATGGCATTGGCGACGTTGCTGTCCACGTCCGCGCTCACGCGGACTGCCATCTGCGCATCGGTGTGGCGGATGATGTCGATACCCCGCCGGGTGGTGAGCACGGCCACGTTGCCGAGCGGTACAAGTGAGCCGCTTGCGGTCTTGATGGGGAACTGCTGCAGCTGGCCCAGATCCTCCTGTTCGGCTTCGGGCAGCACCACGCGCACCTCCACCTCACTTTCGTTTTCGTTGAAGATCTGCACCAGCGCGCCGTCGTAGGCGGCGCGCAGTTGCCGGCCTACTTCGCTGGTGGTCAGGCCAAGCGCACGCCCGCGAGGTGAAAGCGCAAAGACGATCTGTTCCTTGCCGAAGGGGAGGTCGTCGATCACATTACTGACGCCGGGGTAGGCGGTGAGTACCGCCTTGAGGGACTGTGCGCCAGCCTTCACGTCCTCGAGCGTGCGCCCGCGCAGCACCATCGTCAGGTCCGGCTGGCCGTTGTTCTGACCGCCGCCCACCTTCACGGTGAGCTGTTCGACATACGCCGGCTGCACGATACGGTCGCGCCACAGGCCGACGAACACGTCCGGATCCGTGCCTCGCGTTTCCTCGAAAGCGTACCGCCCTTCGAGCGATGCGTATTGTTCGCCGACCAGATCGTCGCTGCCGAGGGCCGCCATGTTGTGGCGGGTGGTGTAGCCCTCCACGTTGATTCCGCCGGTTTCGCGGTTGACGTCCTCGAGCGTGGTTTCCAGATGACGGATGAAACGGGCCTTGTCCGCGTCGGTAGCGGTGGAGGCAAATTGCACATCCGCTTTCACGGATTCGAAGTCGAACCCCATCACCATGTTGAACGGGACGTGCTGGGTGGCGATGAGCACTACGGCAAGCAGCAGTCCACACAGTGCGGCGAAGACGGTGGTGCCTGGATGCTTCAGGCTCCAGCGCGACCAGGCCATTGCCCGCTCGTCACGGAATCGGGTGAACGCCCGGTTGAATCTGACACGCCAGCGCACGGTGTCCAGCCAGCTGGGTTTGCCGAGACTGCCGCGCAAATGGCCCGGCAGCACCAGGAAACACTCCACGAGCGATGCAACGATGACGCACAGCAGTACGGTGGGCAGCGCCAGCACCATGGCACCCATGATGCCGCCAATGATGAGCAGCGGCAGGAACGCCGCCAGGGTGGTGAGGGAAGAGGTGACGACGGGCACCCACATGCGCTGCGCC
>JACKNX010000024.1 GCA_024234635.1 Pseudomonadales bacterium
GTCGTAGAACACCACCCGACCGTGACGCGTGACGCCAAAATTCTTCAGCAGCATGTCGCCGGGAAAGATGTTGGCGCCGGCGAGTTGCTTGATGGCGTTGCCGTATTCGTCCAGGGCGCTGCGCAACTCCGCGTCGCTCGCCGTTTCGATATACAGATTGAGCGGCGTCATCTGCCGTTCGGTGTACAGGTGACGGATGATCACCCGGTCTTCGGTAAGCACCAGCGAATTCGCCGCTACCGCCTGCAGTTCCTCGATCAGTTCCGCCGAAAAGCGATTGCGCGGAAACGACATGTTCTGAAATTCCTGGGTATCCGCCATGCGCCCGACGCGGTCGTGACTTTTCACCATCGTGTACTTGGCCCGCACCTCCGCCGCAGTGGTGTTCTTCTGTGGTGGGAAGCGGTCCTTGATGACCTTGAACACTGTCTGGTACGAGGGCAGCAGAAACACGCTCATCACCATGCCCTTGATCCCTGGCGCAATCACGAACTGATCGTCGGACTGTGCAAGGTGTTCCAGAAAGCCGCGGTAGAACTCGGTCTTGCCGTGTTTGTACAGGCCCACCGCGGAATACAGTTCCGAGATTTTCTTGTTGGGCAGGAGATCATGCAGGAACTCGATGAGCGCGCCGGGCCTCGGCGTGGCAACCATGAAGTACGCCCGCGTGAATGAGAACATGATGGAGAATTCGTCCTCGTCACAGATCAGCGTGTCCACGTACAGCCTGCCGTTGTCGTTGAGCACTGGCAGCGCCACCGGCCAGTGCCGATCGCGGTAGTTCAGGCGCCCCACCAGGTAGGCGCCCTTGTTGCGGAAGAACACGGAGGTGAGGATATCCACTGACAGGTTGCGTACGCTGTCCAGCTCCGGACGTTCCTCGGCAAGCGAGCGCAGGATGTTGCTCACATCCTGGTCCAGATGCCGCCAGGGCAGCGAAAACTGGAACGAATCGAGGATGTTCTTCACCATCTCGTAGACACCGCGCTCCGGGTGGAAAGTGCGCACGATGTCTGTGCGGCCCAGCGGCCGGTCGGCCCGCAGCGCCGAGGTGACGAACATCTCCCGGTCGTCCACCGCCTTGTCGTGAGTGACTTCCCGGTACACGGAGTTGAAAAACGTTTCCGCGAGCTCCGCATCCCAGCGTTCGCAGGAGAGATCGTGGTACACGCGTTTGATGGCTTGCCAGTCGGCCCCCTCGAGGGTGGCGGCCCGGCAGGTGTCCGCAAGCGGATGCACGAACTGGCGATACAGTTCCAGCCGCGTTCGCGTCGATGCCAGCACGCCGCTCCAGTCAGCACTCTCGAAGCGCTGTTGCGCGGACGCGGTGATATCCGCAAACGCCTCCCGGTACCGGGAGAACCCATCCAGTACGGCAGTGGCAAGCGCCAGCGCATCCACCATCAGGACATCCGCCGCTCTTCCCGTTGTCGCGCCCGGACAACACGGGTTTCCCGAACGTGCTCACGAAAACGCTGGACGACGATGACACCGACGACCAGCCCCGCCAGGGCAGCCAGACAGGGATAGGCAACGGACACCACCCAATCCGGGCTTCCGAAGTCCGCATGGATGCCCGTCAGCGCCAGAATGGCCAGCGCCACGGCCAGCACGTTGTGCAACGCCAGCGCCGCCCCTACCGCCATGACCAGCGGCAACCACAACCGATGCAGGGGCGAGTTCGAGTGGCCGTCGATCAGGAAGATGCAGGTCAGCAAGAGCACCAGACCGATACCGCGCAGAATACTGGCCTGCTTCGTGGGCAGGAGATCTTTCATGCCGGCCTCAGGAGACCACCGACAGCGCGCCGCCGTCGATACGGAAATTCTGACCATGAATGCCATCAGCCTTCGGGCTGGCCAGAAATGCCACGAGATCGGCCACTTCCTCGCGACGCACGATACGTCCGATGGGAATTTCGGCAGCCACATGCGGTTCAATCTCCTCCCATGTGCCTCCCCAGCCATTGCGTTGTCCCCGCCGCATACTGGCCGCCTGCACTTCCGGGGTGAGGATCAGTCCAGGCGACACCAGATTGACGCGGATTCCCGAGCCAGCCAGTTCCCTGGCCAGGCTCACCGTCATGGTGGCCAGCGCGCCCTTGGCGGCGTAATAGTGCGGCATTGCCGCGTTCGGCCGCGTGGAGCCCACCGTGCCGAGGTTGATGATGCGTCCCCAACCACGCGCCCGCATGCCAGGAAGCAATCCGCGGATCATGCGCTGGGCGCTGAGCACGTTTTTCTGGTAGGCGTCCAGCCACGCATCGGTGCCGCTTTCCAGCCAGCTCCCGCCGTCCGCGGTGCCGTAGTTGTTGACGAGGATGTCCACGGCGTGGGCGGCACAGGCGGCCAGCAGGGACTCCGCGCCGGCGTCGGTGCGTATGTCGCCCGCCACCGCGACGCCGCCACCAATCTCCGCCACCGCCGCATCGGCTTCCGCCTGGGTGAAGCCGTGCACGAGCACGTTCGCGCCTTCGGCGCGCAGATGCTGTGCAATGATGAGCCCGGTACCCCGCCAACTGCCGGTGACCAGCGCCGTATGATTGCGTAGTTCGAGATTCATGGCGGCAGTGTACACCGGCCTCCACGCCATCCGCGCAGGGCAACGCTCGCTGCGTATACTGCGCGCCCCATGAACACCGCCGGCATCGTGCTGTTTCTCGTGAGCGCCCTCGCCGGCAGCTATCTGCAGGCGGTAACGGGTTTTGCCATGGGACTCCTGATGGTCGCCGTCATGGGCGCCAGCGGCTGGCTGCCATTGCCGCTGGTTGCAGCCGCCGTCAGCTTTCTCGCGCTGGTGAACATTGCGCTGTCGCTGCGGGGACGCTTTCACTTCCGCGACCGGCAACTGCTGCGCTGGCTGCTCATCGGCCAGGTCTGCGCCGTCGGACCCGGCGTGTGGCTGCTGCACGAACTGGATGCCAATGCCCAGCGCGCGCTCGCCCTGCTGCTGGGCAGTTTCATCACCGCGGGCGCGCTATCCATGCTCGCAAGACCGCATCGACGCGCTGCGCTCTCCGGGCGCGCCGGCGCGCTTGTTGCCGGTGCTTCGGGCGGCATGCTGGCCGGTCTGTTCGCGGCAAGCGGCCCCGTACTCGGCTGGTTCATGTACCGCCAGCCACTGCCGCTGGACGGTATTCGCGCCACGCTGCTTACCTTCTTTGCGGTGTCATCCACACTGCGTATTGCCGCGGTTGGTATCAGTGGTGGATTGACCGTGGAGGTGGGCTGGCTGGTGGTCGGCGCATTGCCGCTGGTGCTGCTGGGCTCGTGGCTAGGCCGGCGCTTTCCGCCCGCCGCGTCGGAAGCGGGAATCCAGCGCCTGGCCTTCAGCGTGCTGCTGCTGGCCGGCGCGTGGATTCTGGTCGGTGCGTTCCGCTGATCCGCCGGTCCAGCACGCCGTCAGGGTTTGCCGATGTGCTGTTCGATGAACTGGATGGTGGCGCGATACCAGCGCTCCAGGTTCTTCGGATTGTTGGGCGAGTGAAACTCTTTGGGTAACTCGATGAGTTCAGGCGGTGTCCTGCCGGCTTTCCGGTAGGCGTCGATCAGATGGTACGCATGCTCTATCGGCACACGATTGTCCTCCGTCCCATGTACGAGCAGCAGCGGCGTCCTGATGCGGTCGACATAGTTCATCGGTGACGCAGCCCGTCGGTCTTCTTCGGATGGGCCGATCACCTTGTCCATGTACTTTCGCCCCCAGCGCGTCTGGTCGGCGAAATCCGCGTTCCGATACTGCTCGTCCTGGTCGTACACGCCGGCGCCCGCGATGGCGCACTTGTAGAGGTCCGGCTCGCGAATGATGCTCATCACCGCGGCAAAGCCACCGTAGCTCCAACCGTGAATACAGATGCGTTCGGGATCGGCAATGCCTTCGGCAATGGCCCACTTCACGCCGTCGGTAAGATCGTCCTGCATGGCGGTCGTCCATTTGCGGAAGCCCGATCTCTCAAAATCCGTCCCATAGCCGCCGGAGCCGCGATAGTTGATCTGCAGCATGGCGTAGCCGGACGCGGGAATGAAGCTTTCCCAGCCCGATCCCCAGTAGTCCCTGGGACCGTGTGGCCCCCCATGCGGCACCAGGACAAGCGGGAGGTTCTTGCCGTCGCTGCCCGGAGGCAGCGAGAGGTATCCCTGCAGCACGACGCCGTCCCTGGCGGAAAAGCTGACCGGGCGCATGGTCGGCAGCCGGCCGTCGTCGATCCACGGGCGCGAATCGAACAGCAGACTCATCTGACGGGAGGCAGTGTCGTACAGGTAATACTCCGTCGTATGGTCGTCATCCTCGACACCGATGACCGAAAGACGGAAGTCGTGCGTACTGTTCACCACAGCCGCGTAGCGATCGGGAAATACCTTCGGCAACTGGGCACTGAGCGCGCCAAGGGGATGCTCCGCATCCGTGATTGCAAACGACGGCATGCCATCATCCAGACGCACACCGAAAATCCGGTCCTGCCAGTCGAAGCGGGGACTCGCATCCACACGCTCGTGCTGATAGACCGGAACCTTCTCCTGGGTCTTCGGGTCCATCAGGTAGAGCCCTGCTGGTTTGCCCTCGGGTTCGTAGAGAACGGCGATGCGGCCATCATCGAGCAGCGACTGCGGTATAAGCTTGCGGTCACCGTAGGGTGTACGTGACAGTTCTTCCCACTGGCCGGTATCGGGATCGCGGTAGTGCACCACCTGTTCCTGACTGTCGCTCACCGAGAACGCGAATCTGGGCTGTCCTTTCCTGTCCGCGACAATCTGGGCATTGGACGCCGGTCCGATCTTGCGATCGGAGAGCTTGCCGCTGTACACGTCCATCCGCGCCGATTCGACAACCAGGTTGTAGCCCCGACTCCAGTTGACGATTTCAATCAGCACATGGCGCGGATCGTCCCAGAGCGGGTCGAGCAGCTGCGCCGAGCCAATCTCATCGCGCTTGACCTGCGTTCGCCGGGGCATGGAATTGACATCGCCGCCAGCCCGCAACCCGAACAGATGCTCCCCTTTCGTACCGTCGGCATTCATGCCGTACAGCTCGCCCCAGCTCAGTTCCGACTCGAACTGATCGCGCTCGAACAGGATGCTGGCAATCACGCGGTCGTCGTTCACCCACCAGAAATCACCGACTTCATTGCGGCCCGGAAACTGCATCACGCTCAGCGGTTTCATCGACGGAAAGCTGAAGAAAACCACCGTTCTCTCATCGTCCTGCTCGCGCAGCACGCCGAGATAGTTACCTTTTGGGGAGAGTTTGGCGGAAAGGACATCCGGCTTGCGCGCCAGATCGCTGATGATGTCGGTATGCCCGACAACGGAAAGCAGCAGCAGAAAAAGAGGAAGGAGTCTCGACACCCGCGGTTCCCTGTCTTTCATTGACCACGCGCATGATAAACCCGCCAGTGCCTGGCTTCATGTGCGATATCACCCTGCTGGGCCGCGGAACTACTCACCCGGCGCGCTCGCTCGGCATACGATGTGGTGCCAAAACGCATTTCCGCTAAACTGGCGCTCGCGCGACAACCGGGGAGGTTCCGTCATGCGTATTCTCACCAGCCTGATATTGCTTTCGTTCATGTCCTGGCCGCTCATGTCTGCCGCGTCCGGCGGGCACGGTGGCGGCCTCGACATGAGTGGCGCGCCCAGCAGCAGCGAGCGCAAACCCAAATCCCCCGAAGCGATCGCCAACGCGCAGTACCGCGCTGGCGTCAAGGCAAAGGAAAAAGCCTGGAAGCTGGAGGAAAAAGCTGCCAAAGCCAGTTCGGACGCCAGGCGCGAGAAGACGCTCGCAAAGGCAAGGGAGCAGTACGAGAAGGCCCGCGAAGCGCTGGGCGGCGCGCTGCAGGTGAACAACCAGCACTACGAGGCCGCCAGCGAGCTCGGCTACGTGCTGCGCAAACTGGGTGACTACAAGAAATCCATCGGTGCCTACAACTTTGCGCTGCAACTGAAGCCGGACTACTACCCGGCCATCGAGTACCGCGGCGAGGCGTTTCTGGCCATGGGCTACGTGGAGGAAGCGAAACAGGCTTACATGACCCTGTTCCGTAATGAGCGCGCGCTGGCCGCAGAGCTCATGACAGCCATGGAAATCTGGCTCGCCCAGCAACCGGAGGACAGCGCCAGGGCTGAGTTCGACGCCTGGCTGTCCGAGCGGCGGGAACTGGCCAGGGCCGGCGCCGACCTGTCGATGAACAACACCCGCTCCTGGTAGACCTTGCGACTCCCGTGGGGCCGCTTTGCGGCGGCGGGCGCGCTGATGCTCCTGCTCGCCGCACAGGCGCCACGCGCCGGCGAGTTCGTGTGGCAACTGCCTGACGGCATCGCACCACCGCCGGCGCCTGCTGACAATCCGATCACCGCGGAGAAGGTTGCCCTTGGCAGGGCGTTGTTTGCCGACACCCGACTGTCGATCAACGATCGCACGAGCTGCGCCACCTGCCACGTAGCGGAGCGCGAGTTCACGGACGGCCTGCCGCGCGCCGTTGGCACACTGGGCGACCGCCATCCACGCAACACACCCACCTTGTGGAACGCCGGCTACTATGTGTCTCTCACCTGGCGGGATGCCGGGCTGACGACCCTCGAGGCACAGTTGCGAATTCCGCTGACATCGACCAGCCCCGTGGAAATGGGTTACACCGATGCGCTCCTGCCCCGGCTTGCCGCCGACGCCGTGCTGGGCGGCCTGCACCAGCAGGCGTTCGGAGATACCCCGATGTCGCTGGATACCCTTGTGAAGGCGCTGGCCAGTTACGTGCGCACGCTTGTGCGCATGGACAGCCCGTTCGACCGCTATCTGCTGTACGACGAGCGCACGGGTGTTTCCGACAGGGCGAAGGCCGGTCTCAAACTGTTTTTTTCCGAGCGTCTGGCGTGCAGCCACTGCCATGCCGGCCCCCACCTTTCCGGCCCCGTACACGAACCCGGCAAGGACGTACCACCGGTGTTTCACCGCACCGCGGTGAGCGATACCGCAGACCCCATGCGCGCCCCGAGTCTGCGCTTGATCAGTCGCACCGCACCGTACATGCACGACGGCAGCCTGCCCGACCTGAGCGCAGTTCTGGACTTCTACGAGGCTGGTGGCGGATTGAACGCTGAACATCTGCAGGCGTTCACGCTCACAAGCGATGAGCGCCAGGCGCTCCTGGCATTCCTGGAACTGCTGTAAGGAGAGCCGTTAGCAGCGATTGCTGAAAAAAAGTCCGTGAGGGACGTTCTCAGCATCCTCTCATGGAACGAAGTTCCATGCGCGACAGCGCTGGCAATCGCAACGTGGCAAGCTGTCAGGCACTGGCACCGCGGAGCGCCCGTACTCTTGCTTCGAGCATTGCGGCGGAAACCGCTTCCGGCGGCACCGGCTCGCCTGCCACGACGTGCACCCGGCTCCAGAAACGCCCCTTGGGTTTGAACACCCCTTCACCTTCATGACTGAAGAAACTGCCCCACAGGCCACGCAATGCCATGGGCACCACGGGCACCGGCGTTTCGCGCACGATGCGTTCCACGCCACGGCGGAACTCGGCAATGTCGCCATCCCGCGTCAACGCGCCTTCCGGAAAGATGCACAGCAGGTCACCGGCGGCGAGGCCCTCGTGGATGGCGGCAAACGCGGCTTCATACCCTTCCGGATCGACCGTGCGGCTGTCGATGGGGATCGCTCCGCCGGTGCGGAAAATGAAGTTGAGCACCGGAATACGAAAGATGGGTTTGAACATGATGAACCGGATGGGGCGTCGCACCGCGCCCGCCAGCAGCAGCGCATCCACGTACGTCACATGGTTGCACACGAGAACGGCACCGCCCTGCTCCGGAATGGCCTCCAGATTCTCATGCGTCACGCGATACATCGTATGGCTGAGCGCCCATACCAGAAAGCGCATCACGAACTCGGGCACCTGCTGGAATACGAACACGGATACCACGATGTTCATGACAAACAGTGTCAGCAGCAGTTCGGGAATCGACAGTCCCGCCAGTTCCAGCAGCACGATGGCGATGAGGGAAGAGACCACCATGAACACCGAGTTGATGATGTTGTTGGCGGCAATGATGCGGGCGCGCCGGTCGGCGGGCGTGCGGATCTGCACCAGCGCATACAGCGGCACGATGAACAGCCCGCCCGACAGCCCCGCCAGAAATACGTCCGCAAGCACGTGCAGGCCACCGGAACGCTGGAGAAACGCCCCCCAGTCCATCTCCGGAACCGGCAAAAGCCCCGTCACCGCGAAGTACAGATCAATGCCCGCCAGCGACAGCCCTGCGGCCCCAAGTGGTACCAGGCCGATTTCGATACGTTGACCGGACAGGCGTTCGCACGCCAGGGAGCCGACGGCAATGGACAGGGTGAATACAGCCAGCACCAGCGTGACCACCGTGGAATCACCTGCCAGGTGCAGGCGCGTGAGGTTGGCGATCTGCGCTGTCATCGCCGAGCCGAGCAGCCAGAACCAGGAAATACCCAGAATGGACAGAAACACGCTGTTGCGTTCCCGGGACAGGCGCAGGATGGTCACTGTCTCCCGCCACAGATTCCAGCTCACCGTGCCGTCCCGCGTCACCGGTGGTGCCGCCGGTACCAGGCAGGCCCCGATGAACCCGGCAACGGCTATGCCGATGACGCCGGCGGAGAGCAGCATGCCAACGTCCTGGAGACCGGCGATGACGCCACCCGCAATCGTGCCCAGCAGAATGGCCACGAACGTACCCATCTCCACCTGCGCGTTACCGCCCACAAGCTCCGTCTCACGCAGGTGCTGGGGAAGAATGGCGTACTTGAGAGGCCCGAAAAACGTACTCTGCACCCCCAGCAGAAACAGCACGCCAAGCATCCCGGCAACGCTCTGGGTCAGCACGGCGACGGACGCCAGCCCCGCCACCACCACTTCGGCCCCCTTCGTCAGACGGATCAGCATGGCCTTGTCATAACGGTCCGCCAGTTGTCCCGCGACGGCGGAGAACAGGAAAAACGGCAGGATGAATATCCCCGCCGCCAGGTTGACGTAGATGTTGCTGGCCTGCACGTCGATCAGGCCGCCGAAAACGAAGATCAGGATGATCGCCGAGCGGAACAGGTTGTCATTGAACGCGCCAAAGAACTGGGCGAAGAACAGCGGCGCGAAACGTCGGCTGACAAGCAGCCGGAACTGGCCTTCCGTCGGGTGACTGCTCAAACCGGCTTGTCGCCCTTGATGGTGATGCGCAGCATGCGCCGGTGCTGCGGGAAGTAGTCGTTTACGGGCTTGTGCTGCGTGATGCGGTTATCCCACATCGCCACGGTACCCGGCTCCCACTTCAGGCGCACCGTGAACTCCGGCGTGACGACGTGGTCGTACAGCATGGCCAGAAGCGCACCGCTCTCCTCCCGTGCAAGACCTTCGATATGGGTCGTGAACAAGGGATTCACGTAGATACCTTTGACGCCGGTTTCCGGATGCGTGCGAATTACCGGGTGACTCACCGGCGGATTGGCCGCCACGACCGACGCCAGTCGCGCCGCGCCGCCGGGTGCCGCCAGGCTTTCCCTGAAACCGTGCCGGAAATCGTGCACTGCGCGCAGTGACAGAAGAAAGCCGCGCATGGGATCTGACAAAGCATTGAACGCAGCGCTACAGCTCGCCCACATCGTGTCGCCGCCATACGCCGGCAGTATGTCGGCGTACAGGACGGTGAACGATGGTGGACTACTGCTGAAGGTCATATCGGTATGCCACAGCTCGATGAGCGTGGGCTTCTCCGGTGTGCTCTCCAGCACCTGCACCACCTGCTCGCTGCCGGTGGTGCCATACGCATCGTGGGGCATGATCTCGCCGAGTTGCCGGATGCTGGCGGCGTACTGATCTTCCGTCATGGTCTGACCCCGGAAGAACGCCACGCCATTTTCCGTAACCAGACGGCGCACCTCGCTGGTCACGCCGGGATCGCCGGCCATCCTTGTCAGATCCAGCCCCGTCACATCCACACCAAGCGCACCAGCCGCTTTCTTGATCTGCATTGCTCCCACCCGCATGCTGTCACCCTCTACTGCTCTCAGCCCCATGGCCACTGAAGGTATTGTCCAGTTTCACTGCACGCTCGCCGCCGGCCCCGCACCGGGGACGGACGGCACCGCGTTACGTGAACTGGCGGGCTGGCGGCGCATTCTGCATCGCCTGCACCTGCTGGGCCAGACCCCGACCGCCTATGACGGGCTCGCGTTCGGCAACGTCAGCCTGCGACTGGGAGATGGCTTTCTGGTTACCGCCAGCCAGACCAGCGGCATCGAGTGTCTGACGGCGGACGACTGGGTGTTCGTGCACGATGTGGACATCGCCAGCTTCGCAACACGCGCCACCGGCACACAGCCACCGTCGTCGGAAGCCATGACGCATGCCGTCATCTACGCAACGAACCCGCAAATCCGCTACGTGCTGCACGTCCACAGCCCGAGCATCTGGCAACAGGCCACGGCACTTGGCCTGCCCGCGACTTCGCCGCGGGCCGCCAATGGCACGCCCGGGCTGATGCAGGAGACCTCGGAACTGGTGGCGCGGGCGCCGAGACTGCCACTGGTCTTCGTGAGCCCGGGCCATGAGGACGGTGTATTCGCCTGCGGGGACCAACTCGACACAACCGGCGGCGCATTGCTTGCGACGCTGGCCAGCGCGCTGGCGGTCGCCCCATGAAACTGCCACCGCCGACAATCCTCTGGGAGCACGGGCGGCTGTCGGTGCTGGATCAGCGGCTGCTGCCGCACGAAGTCAGCTATCGCGAACTGCCCACGATTGCGGACGCGGTGGACGCTATTCGCACGCTCACCGTGCGCGGCGCACCGGCGATTGGCATTGCTGCCGGTTACGCCCTGGCACAGGCCGTGTCCAGGGCCCGACCGGAAAAACGTGAGCGAGTACTTACTGATGCTTCAGAGGCCCTGAAAGCATCGCGCCCGACAGCGGTTAACCTCGCGGCGGCCATCAACCGCCTGCTCGCGCTGGACAGCACCGCGCCCTCGGACCTGATCGCCGAAGCGGTGGCGTTGCATACCGAAGACCGTGCAATGTGCGCGGCAATTGGCCGGCACGGCGCCCACCTGGTGCGTCGCGCCAGCCATGTGCTCACGCATTGCAATGCAGGCGCGCTGGCAGTGTCCGAACTCGGCACCGCCACTGCACCGATGTACACCGCCCATGGCGACGGACATCGCTTCCATGTGTGGGTGGATGAGACCCGGCCGCTATTGCAGGGCGCACGCCTCACCGCCTGGGAGCTTTCCGTCGCCGGAATCGACGTCACGCTGATCTGCGACAACATGGCGGCCTCGCTGATGGCCGCGGGACGCGTGGACCTGGTGATCGTGGGCACGGACCGCGTTGCCCGGAACGGCGATACGGCCAACAAGATCGGCACCCTGGGACTGGCCGTGCTGGCCCGTCATTTCCAGGTGCCTTTCTACGTCGCCTGCCCCGCCACAACCTACGATGCCGCCACGCCCGATGGCCGGAGCATACCCATCGAACTGCGCGATGAAGCGGAGGTGCGGGGAGACCGCGCCGCGGCCGTCCGCGCCTTCAATCCCGCCTTCGACGTCACTCCCGTGTCGCTAATCACCGGCTTCATCACGAACCACGGGCTGCTGGAAAACCCCGACGAAGCCAGCCTGCTTCGCCATTTCGCGAACTGATCACCAGGCGGATTCGCCGCGGCGGCTCCCCCTTACATCTCATTCACCCGCCGTTCAGTCAGTCCGCGCACAATGAACACCAGACTGAGCTGTGGAGTGCGGCCATGAACATCCTGAACTTCCGACGCACGACTGCCGTGGTGGCAGCAACACTGCTGCTCACGGCCACTGCATTGCCGGCCCAGGCCGGGCATCGCAACCACGGCTGGCAGGGACATGGGTATCACCATTCGGGTTACCGGGCACCCTATTACGGCTATCGCTCCTCCCACCATCATCACGGCGACCGCGGCACCTACCTCGTTGGCGGGCTGCTGGTCGGCTCGCTTCTGGCGGGCGCCTGGTACGACAACTACTACGCGCCGCGCGTGGTGTCGCAGCCGGTGTATCGGGAGGTGGTGTACGACACCACACCCGTCGTCCGCTCCACGCGGGTGATCCGTGAGGAAGGGCGACGCCTGTTCAGGGACCGCAACGGCAACTGTTTCGAACGCTCGCTTTCCGCCAACGGTGACGATCTGATGGTTGAGCTCGATCCTGCGGAGTGCGCATGGTAGCCGCTCGCGGCATCTGAAGGTTCCGCACCCCGGCGGCTGTCCCTCTGCTCCCCCCTCCCTCCCGGGGGGCAGCCGCCGGCCCCTTTTCACGCCATCGCCGATAGCACACCTGCGTCTTTCCCTGCTCCGGCATTGCACTCGCATCACGCCGCAGCGGACACTGTGCGCATGAGCCGCTATCGCCCGCCGCCGCCCCGATCATCCCCGTACATCACGCCTGAAGGTCACGCCAGGCTGACGGCGGAGCTGAAGAATCTGTGGAAAGTCGAACGCCCCGCCCTGACGGCCCGCATCGCGGCTGCGGCGGCGAACGGCGATCGCTCGGAAAACGGCGACTACATCTACGGCCGCAAGGCACTGCGTGAAATGGACGCACGAATCCGCTATCTCTCCAAACGCCTGGATCGCCTGGAAGTTGTCGACCGCGCGCCCAGGGAACCACACCGCGTGTATTTCGGCGCCTGGGTGGGCCTGGAGGACGAACAAGGCAACGAACGTCGCTTTCGCATTGTCGGCGCTGACGAGATCGATGCCGCACGCGCTTGGATAAGCATTGATTCACCGCTCGGTCGGGCACTGCTGGGAAAAGCGGTAGATGACGAGGTAAGCATCGATGCACCGGCTGGTACACAGACATGGTGGGTGGTGGACATTGCGTACGACCCGGCAGCTCAGGCGTCGACCGACCACTGATCGGTTCACTTTTTTTCCCGATTCCGCGACGGGAAACGTCGCGCGCAACGTACAACGGGCTGGGAACGATCAACGCAGGAGGTCCCAATGAATCGCAAACGACTGCTCGTGGCCATCGGCGCGCTCGCCGTCGCCGCAACCGCCGCCGTCGAAGCCCGGCCACCGTTCATGCAGGGCGGTGACCTGGACATCGCCACCGTGGAGCAGAAGGCCGCCGAACGCTTCACGTCAGCGGATACCGACAAGGACGGCAAGGTCAGCCTGGCGGAATTCCTGGCGCAGCGGGAAGAGCGCAGCCCCGGTGACGGCCCGCGCTTCCATCATTTCCGGGACGGACCCGGCGGTATGGGCGGGCCCGGCAGGCCGGGTCATGGCCATCCGCCGATGGCCATGGAATCCCAGGCCATGGAAGACGCCGTATTCAAACAGCTGGACGCCAACGGCAATGGCGCGATCTCGCGCGACGAATTCACGCACGAGAAGTTGCGCGAAGCACATGGCACCGTGATGCGCACGGCGGTATTCGACAAACTGGATGCAAACGGCGACGGCTTCATCTCGGACGATGAGCGACCGAGTCCCGCGGAGCATCTACGCGCGCTCGATACCAATGGCGACGGCAAGGTCAGTCGCGAGGAGCGTCAGGCCGCGCACAAGAACGGCGGTGGCTGGCGCGGACAGCAGGACGGCTGAGCACGGCGATTGGACGCGCTGCCGGATGATGTGCTGATGGCTCGCGTCCAGACTGGCGACGGGACGGCGTTCGAACACCTGCTCGAACGCCACCTGCCGGCGATACATGCCTACGCTTACCGACTGACACGTTCACACACGGACGCGGACGATCTGGCGCAGGAAACGTTTCTGCGCCTGTGGCAGAAAGCATCGAGTTACCGGCCCGGCACCGTACGGCTGACCACCTGGCTGCACCGTGTTGCGCACAACACCTTCGTGGATACCTGGCGTAAACGCGAGGACACGCTGCCGCTGGACGATGAAGGCGACATGCCGGCAACACCGGCCGAGTCCCGGGACGACGCCCGCATGCAGGCGGTGCAGCGGGGCCTCATGCAGCTGCCACTGAACCAGCGCACCGCGGTGAGCCTGTGTCTGCTCGGCCGTTTCAGCGCCGAGGAGGCTGGCCAGATCATGGGCATGAGCACCGACGCGGTGGAATCGCTCATCGCGCGGGCGCGTCGCACGCTACGCACCCTGCTCGCTGACGGGAGGGAACACACATGAATCTGTCTCTGCACGAATTCTCCACGCTGCTGGATCGACATGGCAGCAACCTCGATGCCTGGCCAGCTTCGGCGCGCGAAGCTGCGCGACGTCTGGTGGAAACGGATGCGCGGGCGCGCCGGGAACTGGACGCCGCACGGGAACTCGATGCCGCGCTGGCCGCGTTCCCCGCTCACGTGGTCACGCCGGGACTGGTGACACGGATCAATGCGACGCGTAACGCAGGCAACGCCTCGATACTGGACAGCTTCCTGCAATGGCTGACCAGCAACGTGTGGCGTCCCGCGCTGCTCGGACTGGCGCCGCTGGTACTGGGCACGGCACTCGGCACGCTCACGCCGGCGGCGGACACTGACAACGCGTGGGTAGCGCTGGATGCCAGCGCTCTCCTGCTCGACAACGGGTACTGGTCGGATGATTCGGATGAATAAGTTCAACAGGGGCCTGATGATTGCCCTGGTGGTATCGGTGGCAGTGAATCTGCTGCTGCTTGGCGTGGGTATTGGTCACCGCTTGGGTGACCATGCGCCACCGATGATGCACCCCAATCCCATGTTCGGTCTGATTCGGTTCGCAGAAACGCTGCCCGAAGGCCGCCGGCAGGCGCTGCTGTCGCAACTGGACACCTACCGGCAGACCGCGCGCCCGGCATATCGGGAAATGCGGGAGCTGCAGAATCGGCTGCGCCGCGAAATTGTCGCCGATCCCGTCGACCCGCAGGCGCTGCGCGCCGCGCTCGATGCCATTCAGTCACATGTCCAGACGCAGCAGGAACACAGCCGGGATGCCTTTATCCAGTTGCTGCTGACACTGTCCGCGGAAGAGCGTGCCGCGCTGGATACGCGCATGCGGCACCCGCGGCATGGGCCGCGGCGCGCGTTCGACGATAAACCGGGCCGCGACTGATGCACGCTGTCTTCCCGCTGTCGGGCCAGTTCAACGGCAACTCCGTCGACACGCCCTGAAGCAATCAGTAGCGACGGCAGGATGGTGACGAAGGCGACGGGAAGTACTGGCGGGACAACGTTTCAAACGTCCCGCCCATTCGCGCAATCTCAAACTCAAGCGACGAGGTGACCCGAACGGCGTCATTGCGGTGGTTACGCGCACCGTTCATGCGCACGAAGTGGTCACTGGCCTGACGTTCCGATGCACTCCAGATGCGAACCGCGCCATCAGGGTTGCCAGACCAGCACACCCAGCGCGGATCCGCGGCCGCGATACCGATCTGACTCCACTGCGCCGCGTTCGGCCGTATACCGGAATCGGCAACGAGGCGGCAGACGACCTCCACCATGCGGGCCGCCTGACTGGCCAGCCGGCGCTCTTCCGGCGCCCTGTCATCCAGCCAGTCGCTTTCGATATCGATGCCATCACGCGCGATGGCCCGAATATCTTCATGGGAAAGATCCGATGCGATCTCGGCTCCCCACTCACCAGCTTCAACCAAACAGGTGGTATCGTCATACGTCATTCTGCGGGCACCTCGTATTGAATTGTTCTCGTTATATCAACTAGTTGGCCGCGCACTATAGCACGGATCAATAACATTTTCACGGACGCGATATTGGGCATCACACTGACATTTCTTAGCCCAGCGGCATCCTGAGGATCGATCGTCGAAGCAACAAAATCATGCCACGATGCCGGGATCGCTTATCCTTGCCGTCATCCGAGCTGGTCTGTGAACCATAAAGTGAAAAAGCCGCTTGTTCTCGTACCCTGCGACGTGAAGGCGATCCCCGGTGGCGGGCCCTTCCATTGCGCGGGCGAAAAATATCTCGATGCCGTGATCCATGGCGCTGACTGCATGGCGCTGCTGCTGCCCGCGCTGGGTGGCGGTGAAGAGATGGCGTCGTTCCAGGCACACTACGATCTCGATGAACTGCTCGACCTTGCCCAGGGTGTATATCTGCCAGGTTCCGCCAGCAACATCGACCCCGTGCACTACGGTGGTCCGCCGCATGACATGGCGCTGGACGGACAGCGTGACGTCAGCGTTTTTCCGCTCATCCGAAAGACACTGGCACACCGCAAGCCGTTGCTGGCCATCTGTCGCGGGCTGCAGGAACTGAACGTTGCGCTCGGCGGCACACTGCATGCCAGGGTGCATGACATACCCGGCCACGGCGATCATCGGGAAGACAGTTCAGCACCACGGGAAGAGCAGTATGGCGACGCGCATGCGGTTGCGCTTGAGCCCGGCGGCGTACTGGCCCGAATTACCGGCAACACACGGTTGACCGTCAACTCACTGCACTCGCAGGGCATTGCCACACTGGCGGATGGCCTGCGCGTGGAAGCCACGGCGGAGGACGGCCTCATCGAGGCCGTGTCCATGACCGATCCCTGGGTCGTGGGCGTGCAGTGGCACCCAGAATGGCGCTATCGGCAGAACCCCGACGCCATTCGTCTTTTCGCAGCCTTTGGCGATGCGCTGCGGGGCGCATAACAGGGGCGGGATGCCAACGGCTGGTCGACCATCACGCTGGTGTCACAGCATCGACAGGCAGTCGTGGTCCATCATCGCCGCCGCCGAGCGACGCACCATGGCCGTCACCCAGTTCTCCGCGCGCGCATTCTGCGCCGCAAGACCGCCACCGATGATGACGGTGTAGGTCCACAGCATGAGAATCGCCCGGCGGTAGTCCTCGAACGCCTGGTCTTCGCCGTAGTCACGCACGCCGCGGGCACGCAGCGCATTCACCCATCGGGCGATGAGCGCCTTTTCGTGCGCCCGGCGCATCGCTGTCTCCACGCTGCCGCTGAGGAAGTAGGCAATGTCCTGCACGCCCTTGCCACGTACCGGCGCCTGCCAGTCGCAGCAGGCCACCTCGATGCCGCCCGCGTGCGGCCGGAAGAACAGGTTGTCCATCCGGAAATCACCGTGAATTACCGTACGTGGTGACGCATTGATCCACGCCTGCACCGCCGGCAGGCCCGCCATGTAGCGGGCTTTCGCCTGTCGCAGTTCAGGCGCGATGTCGTCCGCGAAGAAGCGCGCAAACTGTTCATAGTTGGCTTCGGTGCCCGCCGCCAGACCATCCGACATCACCGACGGGTGGCTGTGGGGCAACCAGTCCATTTCGCCCCCGTCCACCTGCTCCCAGAACGCCGCATGCAGGTCCGCCAGCGCATCCATTACCGCCTCGGCGCGCGGCAGCGAACAGCCCGCCACCTGGTCGCCCTGTTCCCAGGCGGAAAGATCTTCCAGCACGAGCACAAAATCCGTCGGGCTGTCCGCGCGGGCGAGGTAGACCTCCGCCGTGCGCATGGGTGTGGCATGCGCCGCGCGCCGGTAGAACTCCACCTCCCGGCGGTAATTGTCGAAGGCGCGCGCGACCTCCCGGTTCTGTTCATTGTGCGTGGGCAGTTTCACTACGACCGACGCCGGGCCATTGCCTTTGGCATAGGTCAGCACGGCCCGAAACAGATTACTCATCATGCCGGCGCCCTCACCAATGGGCGCGAGTTGCACTGACGCCACGCGCAATGGGCTGGCAGTGGTGCTCAGCACTGACTCGAACCAGGACACGGTCAGATCGTTACCGTTGCGTGGCAATTCGGTTGCTGCATTCATGGGCGTCTGCCTCCACGCCGATTGTGAAAGAGCTTTCCCCGCATGGCCGCGAGGTAAAGACCGGAATCCGGAGCATACCGGCTGCCGGTCCGGCTTTCGCCTGCCACGTGCCTGCCGCTATTCTCCCCTTCGACATCCGGGAGACGGACATGACGCGAACCGTGGCGGAGGCGCTCGATGATTTCCTTGCGCACGCCAGCCAATCGACGGAGAGGTTGCTGGCGCCTTATCAACCGGATCTGCGTTCGCCCTGCGAAACCGGCCCGCCCATCGACCCGGAGCACGAACTCGTCACATGGCAACCCGTGCGACAGGACAATCCGGATCTTCTTCTGCCGCTCGAGCGCGCCTTCGAGGTTGTCGTGCACCCGGACGTCAAAACCTGGTGGGGGCGCTACTTTGCCGGCCCGCTCGCTGCGGAAGCGACCGAAGGTGCACTGACGCTGCTGCAGCTCTGGGCACCTGACGATGCGGAGCGTCTGGCGGAGAACCTGATCGGTCATGCCTTCGCACGGCAACGACTCAAGGCCCCCCTGAGCTGGTTCTTCGCCTGCACCGAAGAAGGACCGGACCTGCTGCTCACCGTGCACAACGCCACCGGTGAGGTGCTGCTGGAATCGCCAGAGAAGAAACCGTTCACCGTGGTGGCGCCGGATCTCGCCACGTTCATTGATACGTTGACACCAGCGGCGCCCACCAGAATGGCCCCGGACTCCGCCTGTGCTCCCGAAAGGCCCCGGCGCTGGTAAAGTGCCGCCCATGAAACACCTTCTCCTACCCCCGGTCGGCGCGCTGACGGGCGACGTTCGTCTGCCCGGCTCCAAGAGCATCTCCAACCGGGCGCTGCTTCTGGCCGCCCAGGCACGCGGGACCACACGTCTGCTGCACCTCCTGGACAGCGACGACACGGCCGTCATGCTGAAGGCGCTGCATGCCCTGGGCGTTAGGGTGCAGCGCGACGGTGAAGCCTGCCTCGTGCACGGCCTGGGTGGACCTTTGCGCCCGAGCAATGCCGCATTGCACCTGGACCTGGGGCTGGCCGGCACCGCCTACCGGCCACTGGCGGCGGCACTGACGCTGGCGCGGGGCGGTGAATTCATTCTGGACGGCACCGCGCGCATGCGCGAACGGCCGGTGGGCCACCTGGTGGACGCCCTCCGCGAACTGGGTGCGAAGATCGCCTATCTCGGTGAATCCGGTTATCCGCCGCTGCGTATCCACGGCACGGGTCTGACCGGAGGCACCACGCATATCGACGGCAGCATCTCCAGCCAGTTCCTCACCGCTCTGCTCATGGCCCTGCCGCTGGCGGAAGGGCGCACGCGCGTGGAGCTCACATCGGAACTGGTGTCGAAACCCTACATCGACATCACCCTGGCCATGCTTGCCCGTTTCGGTGTCACGGTAAGCCACGAGAACTACCGCGTGTTCCACGCCACGCCGCAGCCATTCGTTGCTCCAGGGGATTTCCTTGTCGAAGGCGATGCGTCGTCTGCCTCCTATTTCCTGGCCGCGGGTGCCATTCGCGGCGACGGCATCACTGTGCACGGCATCGGCGCACAGAGCATCCAGGGCGACGTGGCGTTCGTTGAGGTACTCGAAAACATGGGCGCGAACGTGACCATGGATGCGGATCGCATCACGGTGCGCCCCGGCACACTCAAGGCTCTGGACATGGATCTCAATCACATTCCCGATGCCGCCATGACAGCTGCGGTGCTGGCGCTGTTCGCCGACGGCACCACGACGATCCGCAACATCGGCAACTGGCGGGTGAAGGAAACCGATCGCCTGCAGGCCATGGCAACCGAGCTGCGCAAGTTTGGCGCCACTGTCATCGAAGGCGCCGATTTCATCAGCGTGACGCCGCCCGCGACCATCAACGGCGCCACCGTCGAGACGTATGGCGATCATCGCATCGCGATGTGCTTCTCGCTGCTGGCGCTGGCCGGCGTGCCTGTGACCATCGTCGACCCGGACTGCGTCGCCAAGACTTTCCCCGATTATTTCCAGGTGTTCGACAGCCTGCGCGTCAACTGACTATCCGGACAAACATGCAACCTATCCGTTTTCTCATCGCGGCCGGCTTCCTTTTCAGTACGCTCGCGCACGCCGCCGGCAAACCGCAGCTCACCGCCAGCCGCCTGGACAATCCGCCCGTTCTGGATGGCGATGTCCTCGGCGATGTCGCGTGGCAGGGACTGCAGAGCGCCACTGGCTTCACGCAGACCCGCCCCATCGCAGATGCCGCGGCCACCCAGGTCACCACGGTTTTTGTGGGGTACGACGATGAAGCGCTTTATATCGGCGTGGTATGCCATGACGACAATCCCGCCGCCATCGTTGTCGGCGATGCCCGCCGCGACAGCAATCTGGATGACGTGGACAGCTTCCAGGTGATTCTCGACGCCTATCACGACCGGCAGAACGGCCTGATCTTCGGCACGACGCCGTCCTCGGTTGAGTACGATGCGCAGGTCACGCGCGAAGGCACGCAGTCCGTCGGCACCAGTTCGCAGACGAGCAGCGGCTTCAACCTCGAATGGAACACGACCTGGAGTGTGCGCTCGAAGCTGGGTGACTACGGCTGGAGCAGCGAGATGCGGATTCCCTTCAAGTCGCTGCGCTATCCGAGCGATACCCAGCCGGTATGGGGCATCAACTTCCAGCGCAACATCCGCCGCAACAACGAGGTGGCGTACTGGTCGCCGCTACCAAGACAGTTCACGATCTATCGCGTTTCCGAGGCCGGCACCCTGGCTGGCCTGAAACCTCCGGCGCAGCGCAATTTCAAACTGATGCCGTATGTGCTGGGCCAATTCAGCAAAGGTGGCAGACAACCATCCGGCACGCACTTCGATCAGGAAGTTGGCATGGATGTGAAGCTCTCCGTCACATCGGGACTCACGCTCGACGCCACCTGGAACACGGACTTCGCCCAGGTGGAGGCGGACGAACTGCAGGTGAATCTGGATCGCTTCAGCGTCTTCTTCCCGGAGAAACGGCCGTTTTTCCTCGAAAACGCCGGCCAGTTCACCGTGGGCACGCCACAGGAAGTGGAGCTGTTCTTCAGCCGCCGCATCGGCATCAGCGATGCCGGGCGCGCCATTCCCATCGTCGGCGGTGCGCGACTGTCGGGCAAGATCGGCGACGCCACGAATATCGGCGCGTTGCGCATGCGCAGCGAAGACCTCACCGGCATTGCGCCGCAGAACGACTACACGGTGCTGCGCGTCAACCAGGAACTGCCCAACCGGTCGAGCATTGGCGCGCTGTATGTCGAGCGGGACGGCGACGGCGGCGTCACTGGAAACCCGGGCCGCGACTACAACCGCACCTATGCCATCGATGGACGCCTTGGTCTCGGTGACAACCATCTCTTCGAGTCCTACTACGCCAAGACCCAGACGCCGGGACGCAACGGTGACGATACGGCCTGGCGCCTGCGCTACAACTACACCGACGAACGCTGGACCAATTTCCTCGGCTGGACAAAAGTGGGCGACGACTTCAATCCCGAAGTGGGCTTCCTGCGCCGACGCAACTACAACAAGTACGAGGCGCTGCTGTTCCTGCGTCACCGGCCGCAGGACTGGCTGGGCCTCTACGAACTGCGGCCTCACATCGGCTCGTTCCACTTCTACGACGACACCGGGTACTGGGAGAGCGGTTTCACGCATGTGGACAACCACTGGGAGTGGAAGAACGGCATCGAAGTCCACACGGGCGTCAATTTCACGCACGAAGGCGTGAAAAATCCTTTCCAGATCAATCCTGGCACGTTCGTCGTGCCCGGCCGCTACGACCACAAGGAAGCAGACCTGGTGTTCAAGACGGACGAGGGCCGCAAACTCAGCGCCAGCCTGGAAACGAAGATCGGCGGCTTCTTCGGCGGCGACCGCGTAAACGCCACCACCGGCGTGCTGTATCGGCCGGGTGAGCGTTTCAGCGCGGAACTGAACTGGATCTACAACGACATCGACCTGCCTGTGGCCAACGGCAACTTCGAGGTCAACGTGGCGCGACTGCGCATGTCGTATTCGTTCACGCCGAAGATGCAGTTGCAGATGCTGCTGCAGACAGACGATCGCACGGACTTCGTGGCGGTGAACCTGCGCTTTGCCTGGCTGCAGACCGCCAACGCCGGCCTGTATCTGGTGTACAACGAAATCGACGACGAGTCGCTGCGCTCGCCCCTGCACAAGCAGCGCGAACTGGTCCTGAAGTACAGCCGGATCTTCGACCTGTTCTGATGCGGCAAGCCGGCGCGACCGGGATGGCTTCGGAGCCCGTCGCGCCCGCCTACCGAACAGGATGCTGAAAAAGTTCCTCCTGAACTTGTTTTAGCAGCCGCTCATGGAACGAAGTTCCATGCGTGACAACGCTGGTAAACGCAACGTGACCAGCTGCCAACCTGTGGGGAACGCTCGCTTTCCGTATTCATCCAGCGGCCCACTAGAACAATGGCAGAGGCACACGCCCCTGCTCCAGATCCAGCAGATACTGCTTGGTCGGTAGCCCGCCCCCAAATCCGGTCAGCTTGCCGTTGCTGCCGATCACGCGATGACAGGGCACCACCACCGGCAATGGGTTGCTGCCGTTCGCCGCACCCACGGCCCGCATGGCATTCGGCGCGCCGATGGTGGCGGCGATGGTGCCGTACGAGCACGTCTGCCCATAGGGAATACCGCGCAGTGCTTCCCACACGCGCCGCTGAAAGGGCGTTCCGCGAATATCGAGATCGAGCGCGAACTGCCGCCGCTTACCGGCGAAATATTCGGTGAGCTGCGTTCGCGCCTCCCGGAATGCTTCGTCGTCCCGCCGCCAGCCGGGTTCCGGTGGGAAGGCCTTGTTACCACCGGGAAAACTGATTTTGCGCAGACGTTCTTCCCCCGCCAGCAGAAGGGGGCCGATAGGCGTTTCAAGGTACGTGTAGATCATTGCTGTTTTATCCCGTTCTTCTGCGCCGCGGCTTTCTGCCACAGCACCATCACCGCGTAAGCCCGCCACGGCTGCCAGGCATCGGGCTGCGTGTGCGGGCCTGCCGGCGCATCGGCCAGCGCCTGCTTCACCACCCAGTCGCCTGGCAGGAAGACATCCGGATCGCGGCCGATGCGCATGGCAATGTACTGCGCGGTCCATGGGCCGATGCCAGGGATGGCCATGAGCGCCGCCTGCAGCTGCGCGCTGTCCTGGCATTCGTCGATCACGAGCGTACCCGCCGCTACCTGCCGCGACAGCGCGCGAACGGCGTCGCAGCGCGCCGATGGCATGGCCCCCAGCGCCGCGATGTCACAGTCCGCCAGCCGGGCCGGCGAGGGAAACACGCCACCGCCGATGTCGTCGACAAAGCGCTGAGCAATGGTTCGCGCCCTGGCCACACTCACCTGCTGGCCGAGTATGGCGCGTACCGCCGTTTCAAAACCGCCC
This sequence comes from Pseudomonadales bacterium, assembly GCA_024234635.1. Taxonomy (GTDB): domain Bacteria; phylum Pseudomonadota; class Gammaproteobacteria; order Pseudomonadales; family Azotimanducaceae; genus SYFY01. Next base: position 23,155 of record JACKNX010000024.1, read on the forward strand.
CACGCGCCGGGCACACGCAGGCCCGGCGCCTGTTCCACCCAGGGCGCCAGCCAGGGATCCAGCCGCAGGTGGGCGTCGATCGCGGCACCGTCCGCCTCCAAGTCGAAGATCCGCCGCAGGCGCCGGAGCACCACATGCATCGGTTCGGCACAATCCACGGGAATGCGCACATGCAGCCGATCCGCTTCCGGCCGCGCCTGCACCACGCCCACGCCGCCCGCGAGCAACGGCACCTGTCGTCGATAGGCGCCGTCGACAACGGTCTCGATGGGTGGCAGGGCGCGCGCCGCCAGGAAATCGAGCAGCCAGCTCGCGTTGAACGGCTGGCGCAGAGGAAGATGCAGTTCGGCATGCGTGGACGCGCCGACGACTTCGCCGCGCATCTCGCCTGGCGCCCGGCCATACACGCGGCGGAACTCGTCGTTGAAACGACGCAGGCTGCCATAACCGGCGTGCATGGCGACGTCACTGATCTTCAGGTGCGTCCCGCGCAGCAGCCGACGTGCCGTCTGCAGGCGCACGGCGCGGGCAACCGCCAACGGCGTCGTTCCCAGTTCCGCCTGAAACAGCCGGTTGAGCTGCCGCGCACCAATGCCCAGCCGGGCCGCCAGCCCGGCGGTGGTGCCGTCGTTCAGGCAGCCCGCCTCGATGTGCCGCAGTGCCATGCCAACCGCGCCACCACGATGGCTCGCCGGCGGCGCCGCCAGATCCGGCTTGCAGCGCAGACAGGGACGGAAGCCCGCGCTCTGCGCCGCGGCATTGCTGGGAAAAAAGCGCACGTTTTCTGCCAGCGGGGTGCGCGCGGGACAGACCGGCCGGCAGTAGATGCCGGTGGTGAGCACGCCAACGAAGAACCTGCCGTCAAATCGGGCATCCCGCGCCTGACGGGCGCGTTCACAGACGGACGGGGTTGGCATGGTCACGCTGGCTTACCCTTGCATTGCCTGGCAAGCGTACCGCCGGAGCACGCTTCCCGCTGGCTGAAATCAGACATTTTCCCGAGAATGTACCCATGCCCTACGACTACAGCGTACCGGTGCGGCTGATACCCGTGGAGATCCCCAAACCCTGGGGCCGCGAGCGTTGGTACACGGGCATGGAAGCGCGCGGTGAAAGCCAGGTGCACCTCCCCGGCGGCCTGGAAATTCCCCTGTCGCTCTACCTGAACGCCAACCCGCATGCCGCCAGCGGCGGCGAAGACGTGCTGCTGCTCAAGATCCTGGATCCGGACCCGGAGCCGGTGCTGGGGGATCTCTACTTCGAGGTGCACGAGGAAAAGCGCGAGGTCTACGTGGTGACGCACGTGGACGCGTCCGCCTGGCCGGAGGGCATTGGCGGCATCCGTTTCGGCATGGCGCAGTCGGTCCGCGCACAGTACCCCAGCGATGCCGATTTCCGCGCCGCCTATCTGACTGCCGTGAAGGACTACGAAGTCGTCCGTCGCGCCATCGACGACGGCTTCGAGGATGAGGTACTCACCGCCAGCGAACGCGAACTGCGTGCCGCCATGGAGCGCTTCACGCACCTGCGCCCTCTGCGGGTGGGTGACGTGGTGCACGTACCCGCCTGGCTGCCACACTCCCTGCTGCACGGTGTGCGCGTCGTGGAATTCCAGACGCCTACCTACGAACGCCTGATCGTCTCCTTTGCCCAGCGTGTACTGACACAGCACCACTGGGACACGGAAAACGCGGTGGCACACATGGCGCTGGGTGCAGGTGAGGAACAGCCCGGCGAAGCGGTGGCGCCCGGCATCGATCGCATCGCCCGTTTCGACCACTTCAATGTATGGCGGGCCACCCCACAGGCGGGGCGCGTAAGCCTGCCGACAACCCTGCCCTACGCCGTCGTCATGCCCACCGGCAACCGGGCGCGCGTCGGCAAGCTGATCCTGGCGCCGGAGGAAGCTGCTTTCATCCCGCATGCGGCATTGCCGGATTGCACGCTGGTGGCGGACGCCGAGGATGCGTTCCTGCTGATTGCCGCGCCGACGCTGTGATAGGGTGAGGCATCCCATCGGCGCGAGGCGACCATGAGCTTGTCCGACTACGAAAAAGACCTGATCCTCGAACAGATCGAGATCGGCCCCATGCAGAATTTTGCCTACATCATCGGTTCCCGCGAAACCCGCGACGTGGCCGTGATCGACCCCGCCTGGGACATCGATGCCCTGGTCAATCACATCGACGAGCGTGGCTACAACCTTACCGCGGCGTTGATCACGCACTACCACCCCGACCATTGCGGCGGCGCTTTCCAGCGCAACAATATCGAAGGCGTGGCGGAGCTCATCGGCCGCAAAGGCGTAAAGGTGTATGCGCACTGCGAGGAGTGCGAGGGGCTGAAGAAAGTCACCGGCATCTCCGACAGTGACATCGTCAAGGTGCGCAGCGGCGACAAGCTCGACGTGGGTAACGTGGAAGTGGAATTCCTGCACACCCCCGGACACACACCGGGCTCCCAGTGTTTCCGCATCAAGCGCACGCTGGTGTCGGGCGATACGCTGTTCATCACCGGCTGCGGACGCGTGGATCTGCCCGGCAGCAACTCGGAGCAGATGTACCACAGCCTGCACAAGCTGGCGGAACTGCCGGACGACACGCTGTTGCTGCCGGGTCACAACTATTCGCACGTGCCGCACCTGACGATGGGTGAGACGAAACGTATCAATACCTACATGCGCGTGAAGGATCTCGACACCTGGCGCATGTTCATGGGGGACTGAAACCGCACGCAGCCGCAACGACAGGGGGGAGCGCGCATGAAGACGGGGCGTTTTTCGGGCTTCGAGCTCAGTCTGCGCGAGCCAGGTATCGCCTGGTTCGAATTCAACACACCGGAGCGCCTGAACGGCATGAGCACCGCCATCAAGCGGGACCTCATCGAAGCCGTCACCCAGGCACAGATGGACAATCACGTGCGCGTGCTTGTGTTCACCGGCCAGGGACGCGCCTTCTGCGCCGGTGACGACCTGAAGGCGTATCGCGACGCCAGCCTCGGCGGCGAACCCCTGGTCGATCCGATTCCGCCGGGTCACGACAACGCGCTCGGCACCTACAACGGCCTGCGCACCATCTCCCAGGCACTGAACACCGCCGTGCGCAACGTCGACAAGATCACCATCGCCGCCATCAACGGCATCGCCATCCAGACGGGCTTTTCGCTGGCGTTGTCCTGCGACTTCCGCATTGCCGCCGACACGGCGCGTATGGGTTCCGCCACGCTGCGCTTCGGCCTGCTGCCTGACGAAGGCGGACAGTACCTGCTGGTGCGCCTCTTGGGCGTGCCGAAGACGCTGGAATTCCTGCTGCGCAAAAAGATCGTCACTGCGGCAGAGGCGGAAGAACTGGGGTTGGTACACCAGGTGGTGCCAGCGGCCGAACTCGCCACTACTGCCATGGCCTGGGCCACCGAATTCGCCAACGGTCCACAGGTGTCCATGCGCCTGCTCAAGCGCTCCGTGTACAACGCCGCGGAGCTGACCTGGGCCCAGGCTCTGGATGAAATTGCCGCCAAGACGGCAATATCCGATCACCATCCCGATGCCCGTGAAGGCGTGAAAGCCTTCCACGAAAAGCGCGAACCGAAGTTCAACGACTGGCTGGAGAAGCCCTGATGAGCGACATCGTCCTGTACGACAGCACGGACGGCATTGCCACCATCACGCTGAACCGGCCGGCACAGATGAACGCACTGTCCGACGCGCTGATCGTGGAGTTGCAGGCCTGCTGGCGACGTTTCGAAGCAAGCGACGATCGCGTCGCCATACTGCACGCAGCGGGCGACCGTGCGTTTTCCGTCGGCGCGGATCTGAAGGACGCGCCGAAAGAGATGTGGCAGGGCGTGCCCAGCATCGGCGCCAAAGTCAGCAAGCCGGTGGTGGCCGCCGTGCACGGCTGGTGCATCGGCGGCGCTTACGTGATCGTGCAGATGTGCGACCTGGTGGTGGCCTCCGAAACCACTATCTTCAAGTATCCGGAAGCCCAACTCGGCTTCAGCGGCGGTCTGATCGCCAGCGCCGTCGCCCGCATTCCGCACAAGATTGCCATGGAGTTCATGCTGCTGGGCGAAAACCTGCCCGCGCAGCGCGCCTATGAAGCAGGCATGGTGAATCGCGTGACACCGAAAGGCGGCGAACTGGCGGAGGCGCAGCGCATGGCCCGCATCCTGGCAAAATCCGCGCCGCTGGTAACCACGGGCCTGAAAGAACTGTCGATGGCAACGCTCAACAAGAGCCCCGCCGAAGCCGGCGCCATCAGCCGCGACCTGCTGCTCACCATTCGCGACAGCGCGGACGGGCGGGAGGGGCGGCTGGCATTCCGCGAGAAGCGGGAAGCGCGTTTCGAAGGGCGCTGAGCGAGTCGGCTCACCCCGGCAGCAACGAAGGGAGAGAGAAGGCCAACACGGGAGACCACACCATGAATGGCAAGACCCTGCTGGGCATCGCGCTGACTGCGGTTGTCCTGTTTTTCTTCGGCTTTGTCTACTGGGCCCTGAACCCGCTGCCCTACACGGCCATGCAGCAGGTCAGCGATCCTGCCGCCGCGCAATCCACGCTGGCCGCGGTCTTTCCGGATAGCGGCATCTACAGCATTCCCGGGCCGGGAAACGACCCGAGCATCCAGGAACTGTACGCCAAAGGGCCGACGGCGCTGCTGACCATCGATCATACGCCCGAAGACATGACAACAAACATGATCAAGGGTTTCCTGCACATGCTGCTAAGTGGCGTGCTGCTGGCGGTGATACTGCGCAAGGTAGCCGGCACCGCGGCGCGGCTGAAGACCGCCGCGCTGCTCGGGTTCACCGCCACCTTCATCATCAACGGTGGCGAGATCGTCTGGTGGCAGCAGCCAACCCCCTGGATTCTGTATCAGATGGTCTATCACGTTCTGTTCTTTGTTATCGCGGCGCTCGTGCTGGACCGGTTTCTGCCACGCGAACGCTGAACCACGATCAACCATGCATGGTCAGGCCGCCGGACACACTGATGGTCTGGCCGGTGATGTAGCCGGCTTCCGCGCTGATGAGAAACGCCACCATGCCGGCGATATCGTCCGGCGTGCCGAGCCGCCGCAGGGGAATGGACTTTTCCAGTGCCGCACGCAGGCGTTCACCACCTTCGCCCGCCGCAAAACTGGCGAACAGCGGTGTATCCGACGGCCCCGGGCACACGGCGTTGATCACCACCCTCTGACGCGCCAGTTCACGCGCCAGAGTCTTACCGAAGGCGATGATGCCGCCCTTGCAGGCCGCGTAGACGGCTTCGCCCGAAGATCCCACCCGCCCGGCGTCCGAAGCAATGTTCACCACGTTGCCGCCGCCATTGGCGATGATGCGCGGCACCACCACGTGATGCAGGTTGAGCGGTCCGTAGAGGTTGATGTCGATGATCTTCCTCCATACCGCCGGGTCGAGCGCGAGAAACGGTGACGCCAGGTCCCAGCCCGCGTTGTTGACAAGTCCTGTCACGGGACCTAGCGCTGTCTCCAGCGACTCGACCGCTTTCGTCACCGCCTCATGGTCCACGATGTCCGCCGTCGCGGCCGCGGCAATGCCGCCCGCCGCTTCGACCAGCCGTACGGTCTCCGCCGCGCCATCGGCGGCAATGTCGACAATGCCGACGCGCGCGCCTTCCTCGGCCAGGCGCAGCGCCATGCCGCGCCCGAGCCCGCTGCCACCGCCCGTGACGATGACCGTTCTGTCCCGTAATCCTTTCATGTCACGCGTCTCCGTTTTCAACTGCCGGGCATCTGCCGCGGCGTAACGATGGGAAAGCGGCGATCGAAGGTGTCGAACAGCCCGCCCAGTGTTGCCAATGCGCCGAGATCGCCCGTGACCTTGAGCTCACCGGACGTTACCAGTGAAACCCCGGTGGCAGCTCCCAGCAACAGCCGCTTGAAGTTCTTCGACGACAGCTCCAGCGTTGCCTGCGCGACATCCGATCGCCGGTCCGGGAAGGCATGCAGCACGCTGCGCCGCACTTCCAGAAGACGCCGCTGCCCCGAGTCCGTGAAGTGCAGATTGATGGCGAGGTGTACGTCGCGCGCCGTGTCAGCATTCAACCGCACGGCCATCACCTTGAACAGGTCGTCCAGCGGCATGTTGTCCGCCACGTCCGCGCTGACCTGCTGCGCCGAGCCAGCCGGCACCCCCTGGCGGAGTTCCAGGGCGCCACACAGGTAGAAATTGCGCCACGGCGCCGACTCCGCCTGGTAGCCGAGCTGTTCGTACGCATCGGCCAGCAGGGCGCGTGCAGCGGCATGGGATGGGTACGCCATCATCACGTGGTTGAGTACCTGCGCCACCCAGCGATAATCGCCGGCCGCGTAGCTTGCCCCGGCCTTTTCCACCACCGCATCCGCGCCACCCATGAACTCCAGGTAACGGTGCGCCGACGCCGTTGGTGGATGCGGATTGAGATTGGCGGGATTCCCGTCGAAGTGGCCGAGATACTTCACGTACACCGCCTTGGCGCCGTGGTTGAGCGTGCCGTAATAGCCGCGGCTGGAAAAATCCCGCGCCAGTTCCGGCGGCAATTCGAGCTGCTCGGCGATCTCGTCCATGTTGTAGCCGTGATTGGCCAGGCGCAGCGACTGGTCGTGAATGAACTTGTAGAGATCCCGCTGCCGCTCCAGGTAATCCACCACCGCTGCCTGCCCCCAGGTAGGCCAGTGATGGCTGGCGAAATGCACCTCCAGACGCTCGCCGAAGCGGTCGATGGACTCCTGTATCTGCGCGCTCCAGGCGAGCGCATCGCGCACCTGCGCGCCGCGCGGCGTATACAGATTGTGCTGGTGATGCGAGGTGATCTCGGACATGCACAGCGCCCTGAACGCGGGAAAGTAGAACACCATCTCCGCAGGCGCCTCGGTGCCTGGCGTCATCTGGAACTCGACCGCCACGCCATCGAGGACGCGGGTTTCACCGGTCTCATGAACAAGATCGTTCGGCACCACGAAGCCAACGCTCCCCATGGAGAGCGCCGCGCCGAGGCCGGTACTCACGAAACCCTGCTCACCGGGCCTGAGCAGATTGCCGTACATGTACGTCGCACGCCGGCTCATGACGTTACCCGCCATGACGTTCTCGGACATCGACTCCTCGACGAAACCCGCCGGCGCCACCACGGGCACCCGCCCCGCTGCCGCATCTTCGGCGGACACCACGCCCAGCACGCCGCCGTAGTGATCGATGTGGCTGTGCGTGATGATGACCGCGGCTACCGGGCGTTCGCCGAGATGTTCGTTCGCCAGTGCCAGCGCCGCGGCGGAGGCTTCGCGCGACGTCAGCGGGTCGATCACCACCCAGCCGGTGTCACCGCGAATGAGGGTCATGTTGGCGATGTCGAAGGAACGCACCTGGTAGATGCCCGGCACCACCTCGAACAGACCGTGATAGAGCGCGTTGAGCTGCGCCTGGCGCCACAGACTCGGATTGACCGTGTCCGGCGCCTGCGCTTCGAGAAAGCCCATGCGGGACAGGTCGTACACCACCCGGTCGGACCGGTAGTGGCGGATGGTGAGGGGGTCCAGGCTGGCGATGAAACCGCGACGGGCGTTGTCGAATGCCGCGCGATCTTCGAATGGCAGGCTTTCCCGGACCCGCGCCTGCATGCGGCGCGTGGCGTCGGTAGCCGGACGGGCGGCGCGCTGTGCTTCCGCCAGCGGCGATACTTCTTCAGCCATCAGATTTTTCCTCGATATTGTTGTCGTATCACGGCATTCTCCCCTCTGATTTCCGCGAGCGTAGGGCACTGCAGCGTCGCGGGAAAGATGCCGGGACACCAGAACACGAGGAGCACGGGGATGTTCGAGATCCGCAATTACTACTTCAGGCCCGACCTGTTCGACGCCTATGTCGCCTGGGCAAAGGAAAAAGCGCTCGCCTATCTCAAGCGTGAACTGGACCTGGTGGGATTCTGGGTGAATCTGCCGGAGCCCGCGCAGATTCGCGGGCAGGCCATGGACAACCTGGGCTCAGCCAACATCACCTGGATCATCCGCTGGCCGGACATGGCCACCCGCAACGCGGCAATGGACACGATCTTCACGACGCCGGAGTGGCAGGAAATTTTCAAGGACGTGCCCGGCGGCATCGACAGCTACCTGCGCATGGAGGCGAAGTTCACCGAGCAGATCGGGTAACCGGCGGCAAGCGGACGCTGCCCCGCTCGCCAGCGCCCCAAGCCATCGGGGAAATGCTGGCCGCGGCTGAAAAAGCCGCCCTGTTTGCCGGCCAGCGGTGTCTGATCCGCGGCATCCGGACCCGCTTCGCGTGCTCCGGACTACGTCGCCAGCCGCACGTGGCGGAGTTAGAACCCGAAGCTACACTCCAGCTGGACCACAAGTTCCAGCTGGCTCATGAGCGGACCCGTCGATGCGACCTACATGGCGTCGCCTGGCCCCATCGAACGGGCGAGGCGACGCATTCTCGTGGTCCTTTCGGTGCTCGGCGGCGCGCTCGGGGTGCTCTCGGGTGTCGTCGATTTCAGCTCGCCAATAATGGACACTCAGCCGCAGTACGTACTGAGTGGACTGGTCGGCTCGTTGCTGCTGATCACCTGCCCCCTGGTGCTGCGTGCAGGCTTCAACTTCACCATCGCTGCGCGCGCCTACCTTTCTCTGGGTCTCGGCATGGGCATGCTCCAGTCGTGCATCGGCGCGGGGCTCTTCGATGCCGGGTTCACGCTGATGCTGACCGGACTGCTGGCGACCACGTTCATCCTCGGCGGCAGGGCGGGTGGCGCGGCCTTTGCCCTGTTGTTTGTTGTCGGCATCCACCACCTGGTACTCGCCAACGAATACGCTGCCTCCGAAATCGGGATGTACACCGCGCAGCATCTGCCATTGATCATGGCGCAGAGCGTCATTCTGTGCGGCGGGTTTATCTACACGTCGGCGGCGATCTACCAGAAGGAAACGATGCGGACGCTTCTGCAACTCGAAGAGGCGCAACATAGCGCCCGGCGGGCAAGCGAGGCGAAGTCCGAGTTTCTGGCGAACATGAGCCATGAGATCCGCACGCCCATGAACGGTGTCGTGGGAATGGCCCAGTTGCTCATGGAGTCGGACCTCTCCACGGAGCAGCGAAGCTACGCCAAGACGATCATTGGCTCCAGCAGGGCACTGCTGACCGTGCTGAACGATATCCTGGACTTCTCCAAGATCGAAGCCGGCAGGATCGAAATCGAACACAGCCCGTTCGATCTGGCGGGCATGGTGTACGACATCGCCGAACTGCTGAGTTTCTCAGCGCGCGAGAAGTCCATCGAGATCGTCTGCCGTATCGCGCCTGACGTACCGCGGCATGTGGTCGGCGACTCGGCGCGAATCCGCCAGATCCTGCTCAATCTCGCCGGCAATGCGGTGAAGTTCACGGAGCGTGGCGAGGTGGTCGTCGAGGTACGGCGCGCGGGAGACGGCGATCCCGCAACGCAAACCCTGGAGTTTTTGGTCCGCGACACCGGCATTGGTATCGCCGCGCACCGGTTGCAGGCGATATTCGAGCAGTTCACGCAGGCGGAAGGCTCCACCACCCGGCGCTTCGGTGGTACGGGACTCGGGCTATCCATTTCCCGCGCCCTCGTGCGCATGATGGGGGGAGACCTGCAGGTGACCTCCAGCGAAGGGCAAGGCTCCACGTTCAGCTTCCGCATCGATCTTCCCGACAACCCGGTCGCGGGCATTGCCGATGCAGCAGACGCGCAGGTCGCGGCACTGGCGCAGCGACGTTTCCTGATCCTGGATGACAATCAGACGAACGCAATGATGCTGAAGGAACAGCTCGAGCGCCATGGAAGCACTGTCGACCTGGCGCCGGACGGCGCCCTGGGCATTGAGCGGCTGAACGCGCTGGCGCATTCCGGCGAACCTTTGCCGTTACTGATTCTCGATCAGCACATGCCTGGGCTGAGTGGGCTCGAGACGTTGCGGCAAATTCGCGAAACGGCGGCGCTTGAGAAGATAGGTGTGATCGTCATTTCAACGAACCCGGAAAGGCAGGTGCAGGAGACGTTCGACTCCCTGGGTGTACTCGATGTACTGACCAAGCCCGTGCGACCGGAGGTGCTGATTCGCAGTATCGTTGCTCACGTTACCGCGGACGACGCAATGGTGCAGGTTCGCAAGCGCGACCTTCGCCAAACGTCACAAGAGGCGCCGGACGCGGAAGGGCAGAACGCACTCAGGGTGCTGGTCGCCGAAGACAACGAGGTCAACCGCCTGATCGTCGGCAAGATTCTCAGCCGCTATGTCGGCACGACGGATTTTGCGGAAAACGGTCTCATCGCCGTGGAAAAGGCACTTGCAGGCGACTACAACCTGATCTTCATGGACATCTCCATGCCGCAGATGGACGGTGTGGAGGCGACCCGGGCCATACGCCGGTTCGAGGCGGATGCGGGAAGACCGAGCGTACCGATTGTCGCGCTGACCGCGCACGCACTGCAGAGCGAGCGCGACCGCATCCTCAGCCAGGGGGTGGACGACTACATCACCAAACCGGTGGAACGGCGTGAGATAGAGCGCGTTCTCAATGCCTGGTGCGGCTCGTCGACAGGAGGCTCGTCGACAGCGCAGTCTGCCTGATACGGAACGAACCCTGCTCCATGCAGGAGTCCCGCACGCTTTGTCGGCTCAGCACCGCTTCGACGAACCCTACATCACCGGGGTGATCGAACAGGCAAAGCTGTTTGATGTCGGGCGAACGCGATGCGGAAGTCTCTCCGGCATTCTGCTGTTCTTCTACATGCGGGACACGCTGTTCGAACCAGGTGGTCGCGTGCTTCCAACGACACCGCTTCCGCTCGACAGACCACGGGAAGCGAGACAGCGCAATTCGCATCTGCTCTTCGCCAGCGCCTACCTGAATGCCGACGGTTCCGGGTATCGGCTGAGCCGTCACTACGCCGCCAGCGAAGCCATTTCCATGCACCTGGACGAGTACGAAGAGGAAGTGGTCACCGTTGAAGCGACGCTCGCCTTCATCGAACGGGACCACAAGCCAAAACCCCGGATAACAAAGATCGACCAACCCGCCAGTGACCGGGTTGGCTCCATCATGACGGGACTGACCCACGCTGAGTGTCCGGCCAGCCTGATTGCCGGATCCGGTTCGTCATCCGACGACACGTCCAGGCTGCTGGACCAGTTTGACCTGCTCGTGACTGTGCCGCAGAACATCGATCGCGACGAACTCCTCGTGCAACTGACCTACCTGCGCCAGGACAACGGAATCTGCGCGGCCGCGCTACCCGTGCATGGCGACGATACCTACGCACGGGTGGTGATCAACATCGATCGCCTACGCAGCGAGCGCTATGACGCCCGCACATTCCACTACGGTTACACCGACACGCAGATCAGGAATGGGGAACTCAGAACCACGATTCTGAATACGTTCAAGGGGCCGGGAGACGTTGTACTGGTACTGCGTGAGCTGTATCCGATATTGCGCGGTGACTTCGCCGCAGTGGTGATGGACCACCCGGCGTTCTACCAGTTTTTCCGGGGCTATGTCTACGCGACAACCGAATTCTGTCGCGAGAAGACCGTTGGCAAGGCCCACCGTACATCACTCCGACGCGCGGACACCGGTACACAGGTCGGTCGCACGCTGATCTATTCGGAGGCGCTGACCCCATTCGTAGGAAACGCGGTATGGGGTGTCGCTGCGCCCCTGATCGGCAACATGTTTGCCACGGAGGCGCAGATCACCAGCGATGTCCGGGCACTGATCGATGTAAGAGGTTGCGGCAGCGCAGCGTTCGCAAGAATCGAGGACTACATCCTGGCCCAGACATGGTTTCTTCAACAGGACCGGCGATGACTGGGCAGGCGATGACAATCTGACACCTTTCCAGGAGGTTGCAGTGAACACAACAGGATTTCGTGTGATCAGGCACATCTGTACGCAAGGGACGCGAACACCCTGTTAGCCCGTAGTTTTTCAGCGTCCAGCAAGGGAGGATAACAATGGCTCAACGCGCTTCCGGCAGACTGACAAGCAACGCCACGCGGTCGTGCGGGCGGCCCAGCAGAATATAGTAGAGATCCGAGGCAGTCATGCGCTGCCCGTACTTGTTCGCCATGGCCTGATACACCACGTCGGCCTCTCCGTCGGACATGCCATCAACCCGCTTCGTCCGGGGAACACGCGTGCTGGTAACCCCGGCGCGCGTAAGCCGCACAGGCTTGCCCGCCAGCAGCGATTCGGCTATTCCGGGTTCCGCATCGATATAGACTGCCGGCGCATCTGGCAGCGCCATCACCCAGAGCCGCACCGCCCGTGTGCCGTCCTCCGTATCGACAGCCAACTCCACCACCTCGCCGGACTCATACGTGGTGATGACGTAGTACCACGCACCAACCCACGCCATCGTCGCCAGGCCGCCCAATGCGATCGAGCGGCCGAGGTCCCAGCGCGAAGGCCGCCACCGTTGCTGGGCCAGCAGCACCAATGCGGCAACCCCGGTCACCCAGGCAATCAGCCCGCCGCGGGTAGCGATGAAAAACAGCGCCGCGAGCAGTACAACGCCACTCATCCAACGCGCCACGGTCGGGTTGTTCAGTTTCATGTCTGCGACGCCTTCGCTGCCAGTTGCGCAGCCAGTCGAGGCGCATCGAAGCCCGGCCGGAATCGGCCATGCAGCCTGCCCTGCGGGTCGATGACCGAGAACGTCACGGAGTGCGCCACCGAGTAGTCGCCCCCATCGATCGATACGCTGAATCGCACGCCGAGATCGCTGGCGAAATGTTCAAGTTCCACGGGATCACCTGTCACGCCCAGAATCGATGCATCGAAGAATCTGGCGTAGCGGTCGACTTCCGCCACCGAGTCCCTGCCTGGATCGACGGAGACGAACAGCAGCTGCACGTCACGCAGCGGCTGGTCCGCAAGGCCACGACCTAGCGAGGCAAGCTGGCTCATCGTGGTGGGGCATAGATCAGGACACTGCAGAAAACCGAACAGAACGATCGACCATCGACCGGCGAGTGATCGCTGGTCGAACGTGCCCTGTGTCGATAGCAACGTGAATGCCCCTACAGGCCTGGGCGTATCCAGCCACTCGAGTGGCCCCGGAGCCTCAGGCGCCGGCGACAGACGCGCGATGAGGAGACCAAGCGCAATGGCAAGGCCCATCAGCGCCGTGAAGGCAACGGACCTAGGCATCTCGCAGCGTCCCGCGGCTACCCAGAACCAGGCCAACCGCAAGCAGCGCCGGTAATGTCACGCCAGCGAAATCCTCGACGAGAGAGGCAGGTCCGCAGATACCGACCACCACCTCCCAGATATGAAACAGTGCATGACAGACCAGCCACAGCGCCGGCAGCAACCAGAGCTGCCGACGATACGAGTCGTATACTGCTCCCGCAATGAACGCCGCGCCCATGAGCAGATAAAGGAAACCAATATCACGCACGAAGTGCTGATTGAACGGCCCGCGATCAGGGACACCAGGTACGATCCAGTACCACGGCTCGGGTGCGGTGATCATGTAGACACCGTTTGCCACCAGGGTGATGCCGAGCACGACGGCCAGCCCCGTGAGCATTTTTCCAGCCATCGCATGCGCCTCCACTGCGGAAATCAGACGGACATTGCTGAAACTGGCAACTCGCTGTGAAGCGGCGTTCCATCCATTGGTCCATGAATAACATTCACGAGTGCATCGCTACAATCGCCGCAGGAAAAAAACTGCGGCACCGGGCCCTGTCTCTTGCGACGTGCAATGGCGGTTCGTTTGCGGCAGCAGCAAGAACCTGCAACACAGGCCTCTCGTCGGCGAGCAAGGCGATCGGCCGATTGGAAGGCGAACTGGGTTTCACCCTCTTCCAGCGCTCCACCCGGCTCCTGCGTATCACTGCCGCGGGCAAGCACTATGCACGCACAGCGCGCAACGCACTCCAGGACCTGGCGAACTGTGAGGCTGAGCTCAAGCAATCAAACGACTCACCGAGCGGCACGCTGCGCATCAGCGCAGGCGTTTGCTATGGGCACCTGGTCCTGCGCCCGTTGTTGCCCCCGTTCTGCAATCGCTATCCGTCGATCCGACTCGAATTGGAACTCAACGATCTGCACATGGACATGCTGGAGCACGATATCGATCTGGCCCTGCGCACCGGCTATGTGAAAGACAGCCGTCTCGTCGCCCGCAGGCTCAGCCCCATGGACTTCCTGACCTGTGTGTCTCCCCGGTACCTGGAACAGCACGGCACGCCCCGCCGCGCCGAGGACTTTCACCAGCACCAGTGGATCGGCTTTCGCATCAAGGAAACACTGGAACTGCAGCCGATCTTCCTGCCGGACGACCACGGCGTGTATCAGCCTTATGAGCTCGAGCGCAGCCACATCACGGACGATGGTGAAGCCATGGCGCATATGTGCACCGACGGCCTCGGATTTGCGCAGTTGCCGCACTTTCTGGCAAAACAGGGCCTCGCCAGCGGCGCGCTGGTATCGCTCTATCCCTGCTACGTGCTGCCACAGCCAGACAGCGGTGTGTTCGCGATCTATCCCAAGCGCGAACACCTGCCGGCGAAGGTCAGGGTGTTCATCGAGTTTCTCACCGCATCCCTCAGCGCCATGGGGGAAAGCGCCAATCGCACCTGGGCCAGGGATTGGGCATCGCTCGTGAGCAAGTCGAAAGCGTTGCCGCGGCGCGCCAGGTGATCGCGCACGCGGTGGTGTGCACCGCTGTGCGAACAGGCCTCGCAAACACGAATGCGGCGGGGAAGCACAGACACCCGGACACTGACGTCAATACTCATTCATCCATCCAGCGAGGAAAGCCGCATGAAGCACTACACCAATCCCATGAGCAGAGCCGTTACCACCAACTGGATGCTTGCGGAGCTGGACGTTCCCCATGAGCAGGTGACGATCGACTTTGCATCCGGTCAGCAGCAATCACCGGCGTACCTGGCCATCAACCCCATGGGCAAAGTACCGGCATTGGAAGATGACGGGGTAGTGGTCACGGAAGTCGCCGCGATCTGCGCCTATCTCGCGGACAGGTTTCCGGAGAAGCAGCTGTCGCCGCCCACAAACTCGCCCAAACGTGCGGCGTACTACCGCTACCTGTTTGTCGCAGGCAACACGCTGGAGCCGTTGTTCGCGCTCCAGAGCATTGGCTTTACACACCCCAATGCCCTGTCCGCCGGCTGGGGCGACATGCCGCGTGGCCTGGCCACCATTGAATCAATGACGCCCGACACCGGTTGGGCGCTGGGGGATCAGTTTACGACCGCGGATGTCGTGTTCGGCGGGCTGCTGGATTTTTCGATGCGCTTCGGGTGGATGGAACCATCGCCCAGGGTGGCCGCCTATGTCGGGCGCCTGCGCGCCAGACCGGCGTATGCGGCAACACACGCGGCATTCGATAGCTGAGTAGGTTCACGGTGAACATCCGTGAGGCGTACGGCCTTTACCTCACGCTCACCGAATTGAGCAGAATGCGATGGAAGACAACACCCGGGAGCCGGACAAGCAGGCTGTGCTACGAATCCGTCACTGACCCGTATCAGGTAGTCGTGATCCACGGCAGCCGGGATTCGGTGTGAAAGTCCGCCGTGGGCGAAAATCGCTCAGGCGCATCAAGGCAACCTGTGGGAATGTCGATGTGCTCTGGCCGATCCAGGATCGTGCAGGCGACATGTGTACCGCACGCAGAACAGAAGTAGCGGCGTCCCCGATCTGAGGACACCAGTTCCTTCGGTTCGCCGCGCGTGTAGCGGAACTCCGCAACCGGCGCAATCAGCCAGGTGACGAAGGGCGCCGTGCTGATGCGCCGGCAATAGGTGCAGTGGCAGTTGGCCACCAGGTGCTGACCGTCGCCAATGGCGAAGCGGATGGCGCCGCAAAAACAACCCCCTTCGATCATGCCATCGCTCCAGCCCCGTTCGAGCACCCGCACAGTATTGGCCCGTCATGCCGGCATTGCACGCTCCTTCGCGCACGCATCTGGCCAGCATCGGTGAGGCAGCACCCTGCAGGGCCAGTTGATGAGCCGGATATTTCGATCGCTTCCCCCCCAGATTTGGTGGCCAGACGCGTCTCGCAGGGCATGGTGGTGCCCTGTCCGGGCGCCTCAACGCAGGATCGGGACGCTTCAGGCATCCTCAATTCACCGAATTTATCAAGCGGCCCGCAAGTTGCTTCGCACACGCACGTCCCTTAGGCGCCGTTGCTCTTGCAGAGGGGTTGAGCAGGCGACCGGCACATGCAGTCGCCAGTGCTACTATTGCTCCATGACAATCGCGGTAATCAGGTCACGCACATCCCGATAGCGATCGAGCCGCACGCCAAACTCCAGCCAGGGCATCGTCTCGCCCTCACCCATCTGCATTTCCTGAAGGGCAGAATCGAGATCGCGGGCGTTTGACACCCTGGTCACGCACTCCACCTCTTCCTCGCAGGCCATTTCCAGCATCACGGTGTCTTCGCCATCCCGCGGCTCGCGACGGGCAACGCCTGCCAGCTGGTTGAGATCGACGACGGCAGTGGACCCGGTCGAATCGCCCAGCCATCGCACAGTGACGCCGAGCGAGCGGCTCGCGTAGTCGTAGGCGATGTCATCAACCTGCCCCTCAAGGGTTTCTTCAGCGAACAGCCCATCAACGGTGTAGCGCGTACCACGTACCAGGGCATTCAACCGGTAGACCGCTCGCTCGAGATCGGTCCCCTGCTCTGAGCCGTGCGTGATGCGGCTCTCTGCGCCACCGATGTAGCGAGCCTCGCCACGCTCGTCTTCCATGCGGATCGGACCACTGCCGGGAATCGTGGTCCGGTGCACCACTCTGGGACCATCATCCGGCGCTGCCTGGCCATCGCCAGCTCGCTCGCCACAGCCAGCAAGCAATCCCACCAACAGACAGACAGGAATCCCAACCCCACGCACTGCGTCGCGCATGATGCCTCCAGGACCGTTTGCTCATCGGGCGATTGATGACACCGGATTCTGGCGAAGGGCAACGGGAAATCCAAGCGGCAGGCGACAAGTCTGCGTGGAGTCCGCCGCAGGCTTGTCTGACCGGGCCAGCCCGATACGGGGCTGGGCTGGCCCGGGAGCGGGCAAAAATCAGGGCAGCAGGTGCGCCACCGCGTCCCGCTCTTCCTTCAACTCCGTCTCCGTGGCCGTCATCTTGCCGCGGCTGAAGTCGTTGATGGCCAGGCCCTGCTCGATCTTCCAGTCACCGCCGCTGCAGCGCACGGGAAAGGAGTAGATGAGGCCCTTGTCGATGCCGTAGCTGCCATCCGAGTAGATGCCCATGCTGACGATGCCGTTCGAACCCAGTGCCCAGTCGTGCATGTGGTCGATGGCGGCATTGGCGGCGGAGGCGGCACTGGAAGCGCCGCGCGCTTCGATGATCGCGGCGCCACGCTGCTGCACGGTAGGAATGAAGGTGTCGGCATACCAGGCCTGATCCACCAGGGACAGCGCCGCCTTGCCGTCGACCGTGGCATGGTGAAGGTCCGGGAACTGGGTGGCGGAGTGGTTACCCCAGATGCAGGCGCCAACCACGTCAGTAGTGTGCTTGCCGGTTTTCCCCGCCAGCTGCGCCATGGCGCGATTGTGATCCAGGCGGGTCATTGCAGTGAAGTTGCGCGGATCCAGGTCCGGTGCATTGCGCTGAGCGATGAGGCAGTTCGTGTTGGCGGGGTTGCCGACCACCAGCACCCTGACGTTGCGGGACGCAACAGCGTTCAGCGCCTTGCCCTGTACCGAGAAGATGGCTGCGTTGGCTTCCAGCAGGTCCTTGCGTTCCATGCCCTTGCTGCGTGGACGGGAGCCCACCAGCAGCGCGTAGTCCGTATCCTTGAACGCCACGTTCGGATCGTCCGTCGGCACGATGCCCTTGAGCAGCGGGAAGGCACAATCGTCCAGTTCCATGCAGACGCCCTTCAGGGCACCCAGCGCGGGGGTGATTTCAAGGAGCTGCAGGATCACGGGCTGGTCCTTGCCAAGCATGTCGCCAGAAGCGATGCGGAACAGGAGCGCATAGCCGATCTGACCGGCAGCGCCGGTAACCGTTACCCTCACCGGGTTTTTCATGGAAGCCTCACTCGAGAACAGTTGGGAAAAAGAAGCGGGATTTTAGCCCAGACGAATCGGGAAAGAACGCGTCGGGACGACACGCCGTGACGCATGCCGCGCCGCCTCGCGGCCAGGCAACGGGCGATCATACATAACGCATCTCCCGCAACCAGTTCCCGCTGGCCTCCATTTCCAGCACGTCGCCGATCCATGGGGCATGCGGATGCGGCAGGTTGTTCAAGGTCACCCACGCCACCTGATCGAAAACGGGCTCGGCAATGGCGACGATGCCGTCCCAGCGATCGCAGGCGAATACAACGTTGAGCCCCTGATGGCCCCGGCTCTGGTAACCGAGAACCGCCACGGGCAGCAGCACCTGCGGCGTTACCCCTACCTCCTCCCGGCATTCCCGTACCGCCGCTTCCTCGAGCGTCTCCCCGAATTCCTGATGGCCCCCCGGCAGCGTGAACCAGCCATCCATGAACCCGGTGTTGGCCCGGCGCAGCAGGCACAGCTCACGCGCGGCGGCCTCGCCTCGCCGGAACAGCACGTGCACCACTACCGGGAATCTTGCGCGTTCCACACCTGCACCCTCACCACAATGGCCGCCTGCATGGTGACCGCACATGACCGCCATTGCATCTCTTTATGCATGTCGCTCACAGCCCTTCTCTTGATTCACCGGCCGGTTTCTGCGATGTTTCCCGTCCGCGTGCCCGCGACCCGGCTTGCGACGAAAAAGAAAAAGAGAAATCAGCAAGTTAAGTCAGGAACCGGGATTTTCCCCGCATTCACGACAATGTCGAATGCCCGGTTGCGCAAACCCGCGAGCAGAACAGGCCGCCGGCCAAACCAGGCTGGGTGGTCTACTCGCGCCTGCGGTAGCCCAACGGGCACCGCCGGTCCGGTTTCGAGGAAAGTACGTGGACAGCTGGAATGATTGCGCCGCGATGAGCGTGGCATGCCTTTTGAAAGGCCCGTTCGCACGACGCGATTTTGACAACTAGCGGACCGGAAGTGCAGCCCTATGACACAACGACGACCATTTGGCCTCCCAGACGCCCACGCGCTCTACGACCCCACTTATGAAAAGGACGGCTGCGGCGTAGGCTTCGTCTGCGACATCAAGGGCCGGCCCAGCAACCGGATCCTGCGGGATGCCGAACACATGAACCGCTGCATGGACCACCGCGGCGGCGTGGGCTACGAAAAAAATACCGGCGACGGCGCGGGGGTGCTTACCGCCCTGCCGCACCGCCTGCTCACCCAGTTCGCCAGGTCCGACCTCGGGGTGGAGCTGCCAGCACCGGGCGAGTACGGCGTCGGCAACGTGTTTCTGCCCAACAACCCCGAGGAACGCGCCGAGTGCCAGCGCGTCATCGCCGAATCCATCGCCGAGGCCGGTCTCACCCTGCTCGGCTGGCGCAACCTGCCGACGGACCCGGATGGTGCCGACATCGGCAATGCCGCACGGGCTGCCATGCCGACGTTCATGCAACTCTTCGTTGGCGGCAACGGCATTCACGGGGAAGCTCTGGAGCGCCAGTTATACCTCGTGCGCAAGGATGCCACCCACAAGCTCCGCGCCAACGACCATCTGAAGGAGCGCCTGCTGTTTTTCGTGTGCACCCTGTCCACGCGCATCATCGTTTACAAGGGCATGCTCACCCCGCACCAGGTGTTTCTGTTTTATCCGGACCTGCTCAACCAGGACTATGAAACCCACCTGGCCATGGTGCATTCGCGCTTCAGCACCAACACGTTCCCGTCCTGGGACCGCGCCCAGCCCAACCGGTTCATGAGCCACAACGGCGAGATCAACACGCTGCTGGGCAATGTCAATTCCATGAACGCGCGCGAAGGCAACATCGGTTCGAGCCCGTTCGGCGACAACCTGAAAAAGCTCTTCCCCATCGTCGAGGAAGCCGTGTCCGACTCCGGCGCCTTCGACAACGTGCTGGAGTTCCTGCTCATGAGCGGCCGCAGTCTGCCGGCCTCCGTGATGATGATGATTCCGGAAGCCTGGCAGCAGCACGCGCACATGTCGGAAGACAAGAAGGCGTTCTATGAGTATCACTCCTGCCTGATGGAACCCTGGGACGGCCCGGCTTCCATTGCCTTCACGGACGGGCACTACATCGGCGCGGTGCTGGACCGCAATGGTCT
>JACKNX010000025.1 GCA_024234635.1 Pseudomonadales bacterium
TCGGCGGCATGTCCTCGGCGAAGAACTGGGTCGGAAACACAACTGCCGCCGCCGTGGCATAAATGAAGAAGTCGTACCACTCGATGCTGGTGCCAGCCAGCGCCGTGAGCGCGACGCGCCGCATCGATCGTTCGGATACCTGTTGCATGCCCAACCCTCCCTGGCGCAATGATTTCATCCTGCACCGGCAGGGACAACCGCGGTCGACACCGGCGCGGCGTTGCATTGATTGCGCGGGTGCGGGACAGTCATCATCGTTACCCGGTGGCGGAACCAGGAGACGGACGAATGACCACACTGAAGGGAAAGACGGCGTTCATAACCGGCGCCGCGAGCGGCATAGGCTTCGCCCTGGCCAAGGGGCTGGTGGCGGAAGGCGCCAATGTCGTGCTGGCCGATATCGAAGCCTCCGCGCTTGCGCGTGCCGCGGCCGCGCTGGCCAACGACAGGGCAAAGATCACCACGGCGATCCTCGATGTGACCGATCGCGCGCAGTTCGCGACGGCCAGGGATGCCGCCATCGCCGCGCACGGTGGGGTGCAGCTGCTGTTCAACAATGCCGGCGTGAACGCTGCCGGACCCGCACCGTCACTCACCTTCAACGATTGGGACTGGGTGCTTGGCGTCAACCTCGGCGGCGTGGTCAATGGCGTGCAGACCTTCCTGCCGGAACTGCTGCGGCATGGCGACAAGGCCCACCTGGTCAATACTGCGTCGGTAGGGGGGTTGCTCGGCATGCGCGCGCTGGCGCCTTACAACGCCAGCAAGTTCGGCGTGGTTGGCCTCTCTGAAGCCCTGCGGGCAGACCTTGCGCCCCATGGGGTGCGGGTTTCCGTGTTGTGTCCGGGTATCGTCAGTACCGCGCTTGGCAGTTCCGCGCGCAATCGGCCCGATGCCTTGCGCAACGCCGACGCGGCGGTCGTGACGCGGACGGAAGATGCGCCATCGCCGGTGGCGATGTCAGCAGACGAGCTGGCGGTGTTTGCGCTGACAGCGGTGAAAGAGGATCGCTTCTGGATCGTCAGCCACCCGGAGTTCCGCGCACTGGTGGCGCAGCGCAACGATGCGCTGGTAGCGGCCTACCAGGGCATGGCGGAACCGGTGAAGGAAACCGCCATGCGGGAACTGATCGTACCGTTCTGATCCTTACGTCAGAGCCGTCTGTACATGGGATGGCCGCCGTCGCGAATGTCGAGGACATGCAGTGGAAAATCCTCGCCCGCGGTATCCGCTATGGCGTCCGGGAACTGGTGGCTCCAGTCCAGGATGTAGGTACGTTTCGAGATGCGCCAGACGCCGAATCGTTTTTCCAGTTCGTCGAGATAGCGGCCGCCATACATATTGCTCTGCAACTTGCCGTCGACATCGCGGGCGCCGACGGCAATGCCGTAACACTCCGCCTTTGCCTTCAGGCCATCCACCTTCACCATGATGCTCGTGCACAGGTGCCAGCGTCGCGGCACGCTGCGCTCGTGCTCCATCACGGTCTTCACGAACGCTTCGCCCGTGCCCTTGAAAAAGCCGTAGTCCACGTCGGCGTCCGGCCAGAAGCAGTCGTTCTGGCCGTAGTCATCCAGCCAGTCCTGGGTGCGGCCATAGCGCAGGATGACTTCTTCGCAGGCGCGCTTATCCAGTAGTTCTTGCAGTGCGGGATCCATGGGGTTCTCCTTTGATCGCAATGGATGTGTGTTGCGCTGGTGACTCGTTGCCGATGGATCAGTCCTTGCCCTGCTGGGCGCGGAAGGCTTCGATGTTGCGCATCGTTTCCCGCGCCGCTTCGTGCATTTCACTGGCGCCAAGCCGGCGGCGCAATTGTTTGTCCGCGAGCTCCGGCGCCATATAGCCGTCGTCGTCGCGGCTGACCGTCATTCCCGGGGCGACTATGGCGTCGATTGCGTCCAGCACATCACCCGACAGGTTGATGTCCGCCGCTTCGAGCAGACCGTCGAGCTGTTCCTCCGTACGCGGGCCGATGATGGCCGACGTGACAGCGGGGTGGGCCACGGTAAATGCCAGCGCCATGTGCATCAGGGTCATCCCGGCCTCGCGTGCCACGGTATCCAGCCGCTCGACAAGGTCCAGCTTTGCCTGGTTGTCGGGGCGGGACATGTCGTACAGATGCGGTTGCAGTTTCTGGCGATTGGTGTCGTTCGGCACCTGGCCACGCCGCCATTTGCCGGTCAGCCAGCCCTGCGACAAGGGGCTCCACACCACGACGCCCATGCCGTAGCGCTGGCACGTGGGCAGCACGTCCGCTTCGATGCGACGGGCGAAGATGGAGTAGGGCGGCTGTTCCACGCGAATGCGTTCCCGGCCGCGACGCTCGGCCACCCACTGCGCCTCCACGATCTGTTCCGCGGGAAACGTCGAGGAGCCCAGCATGCGCACCTTGCCCTGGCGCACCAGGTCGGTGAGCGCGCCCAGCGTTTCGTCGATATCAGTCGTCACGTCCGGGCGGTGAATCTGGTACAGGTCGATGTAGTCGGTGCCCAGTCGTTTCAGGCTCTGTTCCACCTCATGCATGATCCAGCGGCGGGAGTTACCCCGGTGATTGGGATTGCCGTCCATCGGCAGGCTGAACTTGGTGGCCAGCACCACCTCGTCCCGCTTGCCGCGCAGCGCCTGGCCGAGCAGGGTCTCCGATTCGCCGTGGGAATACACGTCCGAGGTGTCGAAGTAATTGATGCCGGCGTCCAGCGCCCGATAGACCATGCGTGTGCAAGCCTGAAGATCGGCATTGCCGAAGTAGCCGAACATGCCGGCGCCGAAACAGAAGCGGCTGACGGAAACGCCCGTGCGGCCGAGTACGCGTAGTTCCACGGTAATCCCCCAAAACAATCCCCGGAAGAAAACTTCTAACACACCCCAGGCGTAGACCGCCAGCGCAGGATGCCCGTCGTCAGGTGCTGCGTTTTGCAAAGTAGCGAACGGCAGCGAGGCCTTCGAAATCGCCGTCCTGTGTCCATAGCGTCGCGTCAAATCTTCGGGCCGTGGCGTAGATCACACTGTCCGCCAGGCGCAGTCGGTGGGCGATGCCGAGCTGCGCGGCGGTCAGTGCAAGTTCCGCGTCCAGATCGACTAGCTGACCCTGCCGCATGGCCGCCGCGACTTTCAACGCGTCGGTTTCGTTGCGCTGCTGTAATACGCGTTTGAACACTTCCAGCAGGCAGATTGCCGGGACGATGAGGTTCTGAGGGTCTTCTATGGGGCGCGCGAAGTGGCGGGCGTTCTCTCCGTCGGCGAAATATTCCAGCCAGGCGGATGAATCGACGACGTTCAAAGGCGGTCCTTATCCCGTGGAACGGCGGTGTCGATGCCTCGCAGAAATCCCCGTAATGTTTTCGGCTTGTCGACCAGAATGAATTCAAGCCGTCCGTCGTAAGCGATCACCTCGATTTTCTGCCCAGGCTGGATACCAAGTGCCTGCCGGGCTTCAAGGGGAATCACCACCTGATACTTGGAAGATACCGTCACGGTTGTCATACGATATCCTGATCGATAAAGAAGTCGTAAAACTACTTTCACCGTCGTGCAGCGTCAAGGACGGCGTTAGCGTTGTCCATGATGACCTGCGGTGGCGAATGGCATCGACAGAGAAGTCGCCTTCGCCGAGGATGCCCGTGGTGGCAGGGGGGAGTGTGTCGTGCAATCAGAGTCGAATCGAGCGTTGGATCGAACGGAGGACCCTGCGTGGCCAGACCAGCGCTACGCCTGGTTCGTCGTCATTGTGCTGTTCCTCGGCTCGGTGCTGTCGTTCATGGACCGGCAGATCATTGCCCTGCTGGTGGCCGACATCAAAGCGGACCTCGGCCTGAACGATTTTGAGATCGGGCTGCTGCAGGGGCCACCGTTCGGCATTTTCTACGCGGTGATGTCCGTGCCGCTGGCGTTGCTGGCGGACCGCGGCAACCGGCGCAACCTCATCGTCGCGGGCATGACCTTCTGGTCACTCGCCACCGCCGCCTGCGGTCTTGCCGGCAGCTTCTGGCACCTGTTCCTGGCCCGCATCGGCGTCGGCAGCGGCGAGGCCTGCCTGTCGCCGTGCGCCTATTCGATGATCAGCGATCTGTTCCGGCAACGGCTGCTGCCGCTGGCGATGAGTGTCTTCACGATGGGCAACCTCTCTGGCGTGGGACTGGCCATGATCGTGGGTGGCGCCATCATCGGCTGGGCGCGCGCCCTGGGCGGCCTGCAGGTACCGATCGTCGGTGACGTGGCGCCGTGGCAGCTTGCCTTCCTGCTCATCGGTCTGCCCGGGGTGCTGCTGGCGGTGGTGGTGCGACTATTGCGGGAACCGGTACGGCGGGGCCATGCCACGCCGGAGTCGGCGTCGCTCGCGGCCTTCGGGAAATTTGTACTTGCGCATCGCCGTACGTTTGCGACGCTGTTTGCCAGTTTCACGATGCTGGTACTGGTGGCGTACGGAAACTTTGCCTGGGTGCCGTCGTTTTTCATGCGGCGATTCGGCTGGTCGGCGTCCGAAGCCGGGGCCATGTACGGCATGGTGGTGGCTATTGCGGGCACTGGCGGGGCGCTGATCGGTGGCTGGCTCGCCAGTCATCTCGCCGGACGTGGCCATGTCGATGCGCCGTATCGCGCCACGATGCTGATGTCGCTGCCGCTGGCGCCGCTGGCCGTGTGCGTTTTTGTGCTGGCGCCCGACGCGGACTGGGCACTCGCCTGGTTCGTGCCTTACCAGATCTGCAGCGCGGCGCCGGCAGGGCTTGCCGCCACGGCCATGATGACCATCACGCCAAATCCGATGCGCGCGAAGATCTCCTCCGCGTACCTGTTTTTCAGCAACTTCCTGGGTCTGTCCATCGGCGCGGCGGCGGTGGGTTTTCTCACGCATAACGTGTTCGCGGACGACGGCAAGGTGGGCCTGTCGCTGCTGGTGGTCAACCTGGTGGGCGCACCGCTGGCTGTGCTGGCGATTCTCGGCGGCATGCGTTCGTACCGGGAAAGTGTGACGGCGATGCGAACGTGATTGTTCTGCAGGTCGGGTCCGATCAGGCGCCGCTGCCTACGCCTCGCGGAGATTGCGCCCGGTCGGCGAATCGGCGAACTGGGGATCGTTCTGTAGCGCTGGGCCTGGCCTGGCTTTGATTTCCCGGGGTTTCAGGCGTCTGCCGTCCGCCGCGTGTACACCCACGGGGCGGATCGCCTTGCCGTCGCGGCGATCGACAAATGTCAGTCGTTTCCCGTCCGGGCTCGGCAGGTACGTATCACCCCACTGCGTCATGGCAATCAGTATGGGTTGCAGGGCAAGCCCTTTGTCGGTGAGGCGGTATTCCGGATGCCCCGCGCCATCGCTCTTTTCCAGCACGCCCGCCTGCACCAGCTTTTTCAGGCGCATGCTCAGCACATTGCGGGAAATACCGAGGCTGTCGTGAAACTGATCGAAGCGCCGCAGGCCGAAAAACGCATCGCGAATGATCAGCAGCGACCAGTGGTCGCCGATCACCGACAGCGTTTGCGCCAGCGAGCAATTGAAGTGATCGAAAGACGTGAGCTTCATGGTTGCATTCTAGTCCTGAAGTCCTATGATGCAACTTCCTGAGAGTTTCATGATAGAACTAAAATGCCATTGCGGCCGGGAGCCGCGTGAACGAACGAGCCACGGAGGAATTGCGCATGAAACCGGTTTGTCTGGTCCTCGGAGCCGGCGCGGGCATTGGCGGCACGGTGGGTGCGCACTTCGCGAAGGCGGGTTATCACGCGGTACTGTGCCGGCGCAGCGATCAGGCCGGATTGAACGCCCTGGTAGCCGGCATCGAAGCGGCGGGTGGCTCCGCGTCGGGTTACCTGCTCAACGCCGCCGAGGCGGATGCCATCGAAGCACGCATCGACGCGGTGGAGGCTGACATCGGCGCGATCGACGTTGCCGTGTTCAACCTCGGCGCGCAGATCGGCGACCGGAGCCTTGCGGACACCAGCTACAAAGCCTTCGAAATGGGTTGGCGCCTTGCCACCTTCGGCCTGTTCCGGCTGGCGTCGGCGCTGCTGCCCCGCATGGCGGCACGTGGCCGCGGCACGCTGCTGGTCACCAGTGCGACGGCGGCGATGCGCGGCAATGCGGGACAACATTCCCATGCCGCCGCCATGGGTGGGCGGCGAATGCTGTGCCAGTCGCTGAACGCGGAATTTGGACCGAAAGGCGTTCATGTGGCGCACATACTGATAGACGGTGCGGTGGATGCGCCGGACACCCTGGGCAAAATGCTGGGCGCCGAACGCTTCCAGGCGCTCAGGGCAACGCGCGGCAAAGCGGATGGCCTGATGGTGCCGGAACATATCGCCCAGACGTACCTGCACCTGGCCGGTCAGCACCGGTCCACCTGGACGCATGAGATCGACCTGCGGTCGTTTTCCGACCGTCCGTGGTGGAATCACTGAACTGGCGTAAATGAAATCGTAAGGAGAACAGCATGACGCAGAGGGAAGTGGCGCTGATCGTCGGCGGTGGTCCTGGCATCAGCGCAAGCTGCGCACGCCTGTTCGCCCAGGAAGGCATGCGCGTTGCCGTCGCGGCGCGGAACGTGGACAAGCCGGTTCTGAAGACACTGGCGCAGGCGCATGATGTATTGCTGGTGCGCTGTGATGCCGCTGAACCCGATTCGGTTGCAGCGCTGTTTGATACCGTAACGAACCAGTTGGGTACGCCCCGTCTGGTGGTGCACAACATCGATGGCCGGCCACCGGAAGTGTTTCGCAAGGCCATCACGGAGGTGGAACCGGATGCCGTGCTGGCCACGCTGCGCAATGCAACGTTCAGCGCCTTCCTTGTCGGCCAGCAGGCAGCCCGCGGCATGCTGGCGGTGGACGCCGGCGACGGTCACAGGGGCACCATCCTCTTCACCAATGCCAGCGCGGCCCTGAAGGGTTTTCCCCGCAGCGGCGCGTTCGCGGCGGCGAGCCACGGCAAGGCGGGCTTGGCGCAGAGCATGGCGCGGGAACTCATGCCACAAGGCATTCACGTCGCACAGATTCCCATCGATGCCGCTATCGGCTGGGTTCGGGAAGACGGCACGCGCGCGCACTGGCTGGCTGGCGAAAGCAGGGACGACAACATGGCGCACCCGGATCGTATCGCCCAGGTGTACCTGCAGTTGCATCGTCAGCATCGCTCCACCTGGACGTTTGAAGTGGTGCTGAGGCCCTGGACCGAAAACTGGTGATCCAGCGCGCACGGGGTCGTGGATAACGAACAAAGGAACCGACAATGAAACCACTTGCACTGATCACCGGTGTTGGTCCCGGCACGGGCAGTGCGATTGCCCGGCGTTTCGCAACCGCCGGGTATCGCACGGCGCTGCTGGCACGCGATGAGAGCCGCCTCAACGCACTGGCCGACGAACTGCCCGATGCGCAGGCTATCGCCTGCGACGTCACCGACACTGTTGCCCTTGCCGCCGCGGTGGAGCGCGCGGGGCCTGCCGAGGTGGTTGTGCACAATGCCGTGGGCGGCGCCTGGGGCACGTTTCGCGATATCGATCCCGCGGTGCTCGAACGCAATTTCCAGGTCAACGTGATGGCGCTGCTGCAGCTCGCCCGGTTGACGACGCCAGCGATGCTGGCGGCTGGGCGGGGCGCGCTCATTGTTACAGGCAACACCGCGGCGCTTCGAGGCAAAGCCGGGTTTGCGGGCTTCGCCCCCACCAAGGCGGCACAACGCATTCTTGCCGAGTCGATGGCGCGCGACCTTGGGCCGCAGGGCGTGCACGTGGCTTACCTCGTCATTGACGCGGTGATCGATCTTGCCTGGACACGCAAGCGCTATGCCGACAAGCCGGACGGCTTTTTCATCAAGCCCACCGCCATCGCTGACGAGGTGTTTCACCTCGCCACCCAGGATCGCAGCGCGTGGTCGTTCCTGTCTGAAGTGCGTCCGTATGGCGAGACCTGGTGATACTCGCCCCTGTCAGCCACATGCCAGGGGAGAAACCAGGTCGCAGGAGAGCCCAGACGGTCGGATATTCCTCGCCCACGGTGAGCAGGCGGCGATCGATTTACTATCCACCGTGCGTGTGTGCGCGCGTGATGGCGGCCGAAGACGCCCGGGAAGGCTCCGGGTGTTCATCGAACAGCGGCCGGTCAGGTTCACGGGGCGTTGATTTGACGTCCCGATGGCGACTGCAGGCCGGATTCAGAAAACCGAAGGAGAAACTGATGACCGATGCAGCGCTCGAAGCGTTGATAACCGCCAGTCACCGGCACCCCAGGAACGTCTCAAGAAATGGCGCCAGGCATCCGGTGGAAACGCTGGAATTTTTTGGCCTGAAGCCCGACATGACCGTTCTGGAGATCCTTCCGGCACTCGGCTGGTACACCGAAATCCTGGCGCCGTATCTTGCGGAACGGGGGCGTCTGTACGTGGCGCATTTTTCACCTGACGGCGTGCAGCCGTACATGCCAACGGTGCTGGGTATGTGGGAAGACCGTCTGCATCGTGAGCCGGAACTCTTCGGCAGAGTCACGGTGCGGCACATCAATCCGCCTACGGAGGTGACCGTGGCGCCGCCCGGCTCGGTGGACCTGGCGTTGACCTTCCGCAACGTGCACAACTGGATCATGGCGGACCAGGAGCACGACTATTTCGCGGCGTTCTTCAAGGCGCTCAAACCCGGCGGCGTGCTGGGCGTTGTCGAGCACCGGGCGCGGCCGGATGCGGACCCCGCGAGCATGCGCACGACCGGCTATGTCACTGAAGCCTATGTGAAAGAGATTGCCGGTCGTGCCGGGTTTGACTTCGAGGCGGCCAGTGAGGTCAACGCCAATCCCGCGGATACGACGGATCATCCCGACGGCGTGTGGTCGCTGCCACCGTTCCTGCGCGGGGAGGACAAGGAAAAATACCGGGCGATCGGTGAGAGTGATCGCATGACCCTCAAGTTCCGCAAGCCGGCGTAGCGGCCATGAGTGCAGTGACTTCAGCCATCGCCCCGGACTTCCGACCGACCGCCTGCGGCCTGTGTTACGCCAACTGCGGCATCCTGGCGCAGACGGAAGACGGACACATCATCAAGGTGCGTGGTGACCGCAACCATCCCGCATCGCGGGGATACGTGTGCAACAAGGCCGCGCGACTCGACTACTACCAGCAGGGACGCGACCGGTTGTCGTCGCCGCTGAGACGCCGTCTGGACGGCAGTTTTGAAGCCATCGACTGGGATACCGCCATCGCCGAGGTGGCCGCGCGGTTCAGAACCATCCGGGACTCGGTGGGTGGGGACAGGATCTTGTATTACGGTGGCGGCGGCCAGGGCAACCACCTGGGACCGTTCCATGCCAGCGCCACGCAACGGGCACTCGGTATCCGCGTGCGCTCCAGCGCGCTGGCGCAGGAAAAGACCGGGCTCGCCTGGACCAGCGAGCGGGTCCTCGGCGGCTACTGGCATGGCGACTTCGAACACTGCGACGTGGCGCTGCTGATGGGCAAGAACGCCTGGCAGTCGAACGGTTTCCAGCGGGCGCGGGTGGTGGTGCAGGAGATCGGCAGGGACCCGGATCGCACGCTCATCGTGTTCGATCCGCGGCGCACGGAAACCGCGGAGCATGCGGATATTCACGTTGCCCTGAAGCCCGGCACGGACGCCTGGTGCCTGGCTGCCATTCTTGGTCACATGGTGCGCAGCGGGCTTGTCAACGACGCATGGCTGGCCGCGCATACGAATGACTACGCGCAGGTTCGCGCCTTGCTGGAATGTGTGCCGGTTGAAGCCTACGCCGACTTTGCCGGTGTACCACTCGCGCAGATCGTTGCCGTTGCCGATGCGCTTGGCGCCACCGACCGGATTGCGGTCTATGAGGATATCGGCATCGAGATGGCGCCCAACTCCACGTTGTGCAGCTATCTCAATATCCTGCTGTTTGTCCTGCGCGGCAGTTTCGCGAACGCGGGCGGCATGCACCTGGTGAACCCGCTGTTGTCCATCTTTGCGCTCGGCAGTGGTAGCGGAAGCGTGAATGCCGAGGGTTACGAGGTGGGCTATCGCACGAGTGCCGTGACCGGCGCGCGTGTGGTGTGCGGGCTCCTGCCGTGTAACTCCATGGCGGAAGAAATTCTTACGGACCATCCGGCCCGTATTCGCGGCATGCTGGTGGAAAGCGGGAATCCCGCCCATTCCGTGGCGGACTCCCAGCGTTTCCGCGAAGCCTGCGCGGCGCTGGATCTTCTGGTGGTGATCGATGTCGCCATGACGGAGACGGCGCGCCTGGCGGATTACGTGCTGCCCGCATCCTCCCAGTACGAAAAAGTCGAAGCCACGTTCTTCAACTTTGAATACCCTGAGAACTTCCATCATCTCCGTCAGCCGCTGTTTGCGCCGCGATCGGGTACGCTGCCGGAGGCCGAGATCCATGCCCGGCTCATCGAAGCGCTTGGCGTGTTCGAGCCTGGCGAACTGCAGGCACTCGCGGCCGCGGCGACGGCGGGTCTGGATACCTTTGCGCCGGTGTTCTTCGACGCCATGCGAGAAGACCCTCGCATCGGCGCGTATGCCACCTACGTGCTCTACCGCACGCTCGGACCGGCTCTAGGCGACGTGCAGGCATCCGCGGCCCCCCTGTGGCTGCTTTGTCAGAACTACGCGCGAAACAACGCTGACGACGTGCGGCGCGCCGGCCATGCGGGAGAGGGGGCAGGTCTGGGCAACTCCCTGTTCAAGGCGCTGCTGACGCAGCCCTCCGGTACCATCGTTTCGAAAGCGGATGTGGACAATGATCCCCGCCAGTGGCGCAAACCGTCCGGGCGGCTGGAACTCGGTATGCGTGAGATGCTCGATGATCTCTCGGCGCTGCAATCGATGCAGCTACCCGGCCGAACCGAGGCGTTTCCGCTGCTCTTGATGGCGGGTGACCGTCGCGGCACCACGGACAATACCGCGCTGCGCGACCCGGCCTGGATGCGCAGCAACGATGCAACCGCGCTCACGATCCATCCGCTGGATGGTAGGGCGGTAGGTGTGGCCGATGGCGGAAGGGCAAGACTGGTCACGCGCCGCGCTGAGGCCGACGTGGTTATACGGTACGACGACACCATGGCACCCGGCATGGTGTCACTGCCGAATGTGGGCTGGGGCTGAGCTATCCGGACGCCAGTGGAGTACTGGTAACGACCGGAGTTGCCCCCAACGAGCTGACCGATATCGGTGATCGCGATCCCTGGGTGGGAACCCCGTGGCACAAACACGTGCGCGCACGGCTCGAGCCTGTCGGTTGACATCGTTGTGGTGAAAACGGCGTAGAACGGGACAAACCGTAGTGCAGCGGAGGTGTCGTCCCGGTACCCGGGACTGACTCGGGTACACTGGCACCTGCGCGTCGATCGCCGGAACCCAACATGCAAAAAGACGAACTCATCGCCCTGCTGCGGCGCCTGGCCCGAGCGGGTCTCAATCGCGTCCCCAGGAAGCAGAGGGAAGCTGATGCGCTGCTGGCGCTGTCGCTCGTGGGGCTCGAGCCGGAGGGCATTTTCGATGAGACCGGGATCGATACGCACCTGAAGACATGGCTTGCGCCTCTGGCTGGCGAGGGCGGTGTCGATCACGTCACCTGGCGGCGGGCGCTCGTTGATCGCCAGATGCTGCGGCGGGCGACGGATGGCGCTATTTATCGCCTGCGTCGTGACGGCATTGCCGGGAAGTTGTCCGAGGACGCCGCGGGCGTCGATGCATCCGCGATCTTTGCGGCGGCCGCCAGCGTTCGGCCCGGCGCACCGCCCACCAGGGCATAACTTCACATCGCGAACAGTCGCGAAAGCCTTTGGTTGGTGTTGCCGCGACACATCACGGGCGCGGTGTATCACCCTCCGTCGGCGTCGCTTCCTGCAGCGCCTCCAGCCGCGCACGCCCGGCTTCGGGCGAGGTGGAGCGCAACGCCAGCAGCCGGTAGAAACCAGGAACGACGAAGAGGGTGAAAAGCGTTGCCACGCTCACGCCGCCGAAGATGACAATGCCGAGTACCTGCCGGCTTTCCGCCCCGGCACCGCTTGCCAGCATCAGGGGTACGGCGCCCATGATGGTGGCGAGCGAGGTCATCAGTACCGGCCGCAGCCTGAGCGTGGCGCCCTCGACGATGGCGTCGCTGAAAGCGAGCCCGGCGTCGCGCTGCTGATTGATGAATTCGACGATCAGCACGCCGTTTTTGGCGGCGATACCGATGAGCATGATCACGCCGATCTGGCTGAAGATGTTCAGCGAATCGCCGCTAAGGAACAGTGCCAGGAATGCGCCGGCCAGCGCCAGCGGCACCGTCAGCAGGATCACGAGCGGCTGCGAAAAACTCTCGAACTGCGCCGCCAGCACCAGGAAGACGATCAGCATGGCCAGGCTGAACGTAAAGGCCAGCGTGCCGCTGGATTCCCGGTACTCGAGCGATTCGCCCTTGTAGTCGAGCTGTGCATCTTCCGGTAGCAGCTCGCGCGCGGTCGCCTCCAGGAAGTCCAGTGCCTGACCCAGTGAATAGTCCGGTGCGAGGCTGGCGCTGATGGTGATGGCGCGGATACGGTTGTAGCGCTCGAGTGAGGCGGCACCGGCGCGACTGTCCACGCGCACCAGATTCGCCAGCGGTATCAGACGGCCCGAGGTGTCTGAGCGTACGTAGAGGTTCTGCAGGTCGCTTGCGCTCGCCCGCTGGTCTTCGCGGGCTTCGAGCACAACGTCATATTCCTCGCCGTCGCGCAGGAAGGTGGTCACCCGCTGTTCGCTGAGCATCGTTGCGAGCGAGCGGCCGATGGTCTGCGTGGAGACGCCGAGCGATGCCGCCCGCTGGCGGTCGATGCGCACCAGCATCTGCGGTTGGGTCTCCTTCAGATCCACGTCGGGGCGTACGATGCCGGGATTCTGTTCGATGGCAGCCAGCATTTGATCCCGCCACACGGCCAGCGTCGGGTAGTCGGGCCCGCCCACGACAAACTGCACCGGCCGATCACCACCACCGCGCGACAGCCCTGAGCGTGCGAAGGCGAAGGCACGTACGCTGGGAATGCCCTGCCAGGCGGCGCTGGCGCGAGCGGCGGCTTCCGCCGTTGTGACGTCACGCTCGCTCCAGGGTGCCATGGACACCACGATCATCGCCGCATTGGGCGTTGAACTGCCAAATCCCGGAATGCGAGTAAGTACGCGCGAGGCGATGCCCTGGTCGACCATGGCCATTACCGGCGCTTCGACCCGGCTCATGATTTCCACCATGCGCGGCGCGCTGGTGCCTTCCAGCGCCTGCACGCGCGCCATGAACATACCCTGATCCTCGGCCGGCGCGTATTCGGCGGGCAGCACGCGGTACAGCGCGCCGAGCCCGGCAAGTGTCGCGACGGTGATCACGGCCGCCAGCCAGGGCCACCGCAACAAGCCGCGTAACAGCCGTCGGTAGACGGTCTCCAGACGCCGGAACAGGCGGTCACCGACCGCGGAGAGGGAGCGTCCGGTGGTGTGGGGCTTCAGCAGACGGGCACTGAGCATCGGGGTGAGCGACAACGCGATGACACTGGAGATGCCCACCGCCGCGGCGATGGTCAGTGCGAGTTCGCCGAACAGCACACCCATGTTGTCGCGCAGGAAGATGATGGGCGTGAACACCGCCACCAGCACCAGGGTAGTGGCGATGACCGCAAAGCCTACCTGCCGAGCGCCATTGAATCCTGCCAGCAGCGGTGGTTCGCCCGCATCGATGCGGCGGTGGATGTTCTCCAGCACCACGATGGCGTCGTCGACAACCAGGCCAATGGACAGCACCATCGCCAGCAGGGTGATGAGATTGAGCGAGAAGCCGAACGCGGCCAGGAAAATGCAGGCGCCCACCAGGCAGATGGGAATGGTGAGCGCCGGCACGATCATGGCGCGCAGCGAGCCCAGGAACAGCAGAATGACCAGGCTCACCAGCAGCGTGGTGATGGCGATGGTTTCGTACACGCTGTCGATGGCTTCGCGGATGAAGATCGAATCGTCGGAGCTGGCGATGAACTGCATGTGCTCGGGCAGGGTGGTGTTGATGCGGGCGATTTCCGCTTTCACCGCCTCGAGCGTTTCCAGGGTATTCGCGGTGCTCTGCTTGATGATGGCGATGCCCACCGTGGTGCGCTGGTTGGCGCGGAAGGCCTCACGCTTGTTGCGCGGCCCGAGCGCCACCTCGGCAACTTCACCAAGCCGCACGAGGTGACCGTTCTCGCCGCGGCCAACGACCAGCTGCCGGAAGTCCTCGGGGGTTCCGTAACCGCGGGCGAGGCGAATGCGGAATTCGCGATCCGCCGACTCCAGCCGACCTGCGGGCAGTTCCAGGTTTTCGCGGCGCAGCGCCGCTTCGATATCGGACACGGTGAGCTGCCGTGCCGCCAACGCCATGCGATCGAGTGCAATGCGCATGGACGGCCGGCTGCCGCCGTTGATGCCCGCGGCGGCCACACCGGGCAGCACCGAAAAGCGGTCCACCAGATAGCGGTCCGCATAATCGTACAGTGCCATCATGTCCATGCGGTCGCTGGACAGACTCATGTACATCACGGGGCGGGCGTCGGTGTCCTGCTTCGCCACCACGGGCGGGTCTGCTTCATCCGGAAGCCGGTCGAGCACGCGCGCGACACGGTCGCGCACGTCGTTGGCAGCCTCGTCGACATTGCGCTGCAGCTCGAACTCGATGTTGATGTCCGAAGTCTCGTCGCGGCTGGAACTGCGGATGGTTTTGATGCCTTCGATGCCGCTGATCTGATCCTCAAGCAGCCGCGTGACGCGGCTCTCGATGACATCCGCGGCGGCGCCGGGGTAGTTGGTGGAAATGGACACTACCGGTGGATTGATATCCGGGTACTCGCGCACCGGCAGGGCGTTGAACGACAGAACGCCAAACGCGACAACCAGCAGGCTTACCACCGAGGCGAACACCGGGCGGGTGACGGAGGTGTCGGAAAGCCACATGTCAGCTGGCTGCCGGGACAGGTGACTGCGTGCGCACCGGCAGTCCGTCGCGCAGCTTGATCTGCCCGTCCACCACGACTTCCTCACCGGCCTCCAGGCCATCCTTCACCTCGGCCCAGCCTTCGCGGCGCTGGCCGATGACAACGTTGCGGCGCACGGCCCGGTCGTCGATCACGGTGTAGAGATAGGTGGCATCGCCTTCCTGTACCAGCGCCAGGTCGGGCACCGTGACGGCATCATGGGGCTGTATGCGAAGCAGCACCGTGAACAGCATGCCGGGCCGCAGAGTCAGATCCGGATTGTCGAGCACCGCGCGGACAGTGATGGCGCGACTCACGGGGTCCACACGCGAGCCGACGGTATGCACATCGCCATGGAACACCCGGTCACCGAACGCCACGCTGCGGGCGTCCACCGGCAGGCCGGGCCGCACCAGCGCCAGGTGTACTTCGGGCAGTGTGAAATCGAGCTTGATCAGCGAAATGTCGTCCAGGGTGGTGATCGGTGTGGTGGGGGTGACCAGGGTGCCTGCGCTCACCTGCCGGAAACCCAGCAGACCGGCGAAAGGCGCCCGGATCAGGCGGTCGGACAGACGGGCCAGAATCGACTCGTAACGGGCCTGCGCCGCGCTCAGTCGTGCGCGTGCCTCATCCACCTGCGAGACCGGTACGCTGCGCTGTGTCAACAGATCCGCCAGGCGCTGGTACTGGAGCCGCGCGTCCTCGGCATTGGCTTCGGCTTCCGCGAGGAGCGCTGTCTGCTCCCGATTGGTGAGCTCCACCAGTACCGCACCTTTTTCCACCAGTTCACCGTCTTCGAAACGTACCTGGCTGACGGTATCGGTGAGTTTGGCGGTGATGGTGACGGATTCGTTTGCGTGGGTGGTGCCGAGCGCTTCCACGACCGGACTGATTTCACGGCGGGTCGCAGGCGCGGTGATCACCAGGGGGGGCGGCGGCGCGGTTCGGCCGCCCGCGGGATGCACGTCCGAAGTGTTGTCGCAACCGCCGGCCGCGAGAATCGCGCCTGCCCACAGAATCCACGCCGCCCGCAACCGCACAGGCAATCCTCGCATGATCAGCAATCACGCATTATGGGGATACGCAGGGGGACAGGGAACGGGCAGTGCCTGTTACCCGCCGCAGACGATCGTTTGACGGGGGCGGCGGACCGGGCAGGGAGGCGTGAGGTGTTGCTTGCAGGTTTACCGGCACGCGGTGGAGCAACGGGCCCCGGGCTGTCAGGCTGCGTAGGTCAGCGATCCCGCGTTGTTCGCAGAGGCGCCGGCGTCACCCAGCAGTTCCTCGGTGGTTTCGCGGCACAGTCCACAACAGGTTCCGGCATCCAGTGCGTCGGCGATGTCCGTTACGGATCGGGCGCCCTCCGCGATGGCGCGGCGTATATCCCGGTCGGAGACGTTCCTGCAGACGCATACGATCATTTGCCATTCCGCTCAACTCGACGGGCGAACAATAAATGAGAATCATTATCTTTTGCAAGACCCCGTAGTCCGCGCAATCGGACGTGTCGCACATTCCAGCCGGGTCGCAGGTAAACCAGGCGGTGAATCAGTAACCTGCCGGATATTTCTCACGTCGAACCTGACCCCCGCGACGCTCACCGGGCCGTGACATCGTGGTGCAATGCCCGGTCGTCGGAGGGGAGCTGCACGTCGTGGAAGTCAAGGCGGTCAAGGTGGGATAGCATCCAGTTTCCGTTGTCACAGGACATTGCCGTGAAGCCACAGGACCAGGAAACGATTACCCATCTCAACCGCATACTTCGCAACGAACTCACGTCGATCAACCAGTATTTCCTGCATGCCCGCATGCTGGACGACTGGGGATTCAAGGCGCTGGGCGAGAAGACGAAATCCGAGTCCATCGAGGAAATGGAGCATGCCGACTGGCTGATCCAGCGCATCCTGTTCCTGGAAGGGCTGCCGAATCTGCAGGACCTCGGCAAACTGCTGATCGGTGAAACGGTGCGCGAGATACTGGAATGCGATCTGCGTCTGGAAGGGCAGGCGACACCCATGTTGCGTGAGGCCATTGCACATTGCGAAACCGTGCGCGACTACGTCTCGCGGGAGCTCTTCCAGAAGATCCTCGATGCCGAGGAGGAGCATATCGACTGGCTCGAAACCCAGCTCGGCCTCATGGACAAGGTGGGCGAGCAGAACTACCTGCAGTCGCAGATGGGCTGACGCTGCCGTGATGCTGCAGCGGACTGGAGCGGGTGCCGGGCCGACGTCCGGTCCTGAACGTCGACCCGGCGGGGAACGCTGACGGCCTGTCAGCGGTTGCCTGACGCCGCCGCCGTGGCGGGCGCGCGACGATCGAGCGCATACCAGTCGACGCCCCGCGTGGCGATCATCAGCGTCGCCAGTGCCGCGAATACGAGGAGGCTGCCCAGCAACAGGGCGAAGTCCTCGGAATCCAGAATGAGGTACAGCGCCGCGTACAGCCCCGTGAGCTCGCCGGTGAACGCCAGGGCCGCGCGGCGACTGCGCAGAACCGTGAGCAGGTAAAAGCCGATCAGTCCCACGCAGCCAAGCGTGGACAACGCGTACGCGGCGGCAAATCCCAGGTGTTCGGCGAGGGCGAGCAGCAGCAGGTAGAAGGTCACCATGGCCAGTCCCACCAGGCCATACTGGATGGGGTGCACGGTGAGCTTGCACAGCACCTCGTGCAGGAACACGCCGGCAAATGTCAGCACGATGAACAGCAGGCCGTACTTCAACGCCCGATCGCTCTTCACATAGTGGTTCACGGGATCTACGAAACGCACGCCGAAGGCGGTGTCATCGAGCGCGCCGCACTCGCCGCGCGCACAGCTATCGATGGCGGCGCGCATGTCGGTGGCAAACGCCGTGGTCTGCCAGCTGGCATTGAATCCCGTGGCGTCGACCTGGCGCTGCGCCGGCAGGAACCGGCCGGCAAAACTCGGGTGCGGCCAGTCGGCATGCAACGCAACCTCGGTGGCGCTGCCCAGTGGCGTGATGCGCAGGGCGTCCGTACCCAGCAAGGTCAGGGCGATGGTCACGTCGAGGCGGCGCTGCGCGGTTGTGTCGCCTGGCGCGAGCGTCGCATGGACGCCGGCACTCAGGAGATGGCTGCCGGCGCCGCTACCCGGTGCGAAAGCTACGCTGGCGCCATCGACGGCCAGCGTGAGGCCGCCGGCAATACCGCGTACATCGGTCAGCCCCAGCACCAGCTCCGGCACATCGAAGGTGTAGTCGCCGGTTTGCCTGTCCACCCCGTAGTCTGGTGGCAGGGTGAACGCGGCCTGCAGGGAGAACGCGCCGCGGTACAGCAACGCCTCGTAGATGCCGCGCTGACGCATCTCGGTGCCGAGATCGCCGGTGATGACAAGCGTCTCGGGCAGCAGGGTGAGGCTGCCCGATTCCTCTTCCTCGATCTGCTGCCGCACGTTCAGCCGCTCGTTGAAGATCCAGCGGTGTACACGCTTGCGGTAGGGCACCACGATCAGTGGGGCGGTGAGCGTCTGCGCGTGCGCCGTGCTGTCGGCGATCTCCCCGCGTACGCTATCCGCGAGGTAGCGCCGCTCGCTGATGATGCCGCTGACAAGCGTCAGGCATACCGCCAGCACGACGATGAGGCTGCCGATGACGAACAGCCGGAACAGTTGGGTTCGTTGCACGTGTCCACTCCCGTTGATGACCCGTATACGATGAACAGCGTGTGTGGGCGGCGTGTGGGCGCCGTATGGGGGTTACGTGGGATTTGGCGTTGGAGCCGCGCCGGGCGGGCGTGTCAGCGGCCGCGCGTGGCGGTGATACCCGGCAGGCGCAGGGACGCGCATACCCCATCGTCCGTATTGGCGATCCGCAGCTCGCCACCGTGCAGGGCAGCAACTTCACGCACGAACGCGAGCCCGAGACCCGTGCTCTTGCGGCCTGATCGCGGACGCGGCAGGGAATAGAAGCGTTCGCCCAGGCGCGGCAACGCCCAGTCCGGTACGTTCGGACCCGTGTTGACAACGGCCAGCGCAACGGTGGCGGCTTCCTCATGCACGAGCACCTGGATGCGGCCGTCATCCGGCGTGAAGTCGAGCGCGTTGTCCAGCAGGTTGCCGAGCGCGCGACCGAGCAGAAACCGGTCGCCAAGTACCGCTGTTCCCTGCTGCACGGTTGCGACCAGCGTGATGGCGCGTGCATCCGCCAGGATCTTGCGGTCCGTGGCCACTTCCGCCACGAGGGGGGCCAGATCGACGCGTTCCCGCCGTTCGAGTCCCGCGCGCTGTTCCACCTGGGCAAGCAGCAGCAGGCGCTCGGTGAGTTGATGCAGGCGCGCGGTTTCCGAATCGATATTGCTCAGGAACCGGTCGCGAGACGCCGCGTCCATTGGCTGCCGCAACAGTTCAGCAGCGCCGTGAATGGCTGCGAGCGGCGATTTCAGCTCGTGCGTGAGCGTTTGTACATACCGTTCCACATACTGTTTGCCATCCAGCTCCCTGCGCATACTCTCGAGCGCCTTCGCGAGCGCTGCGAGTTCGGTACTGCGTGAAGGCGGCAGTTGCGGGCGTCTGCCCGCGCTGACTTCGCCCGCGTAGTGGCGCAGACGCGCGAGGCTGCGTCCGAACCGCCAGGCCAGCAGCCCGCCG
The DNA here is from genome assembly GCA_024234635.1 of Pseudomonadales bacterium. Classification (GTDB taxonomy): domain Bacteria; phylum Pseudomonadota; class Gammaproteobacteria; order Pseudomonadales; family Azotimanducaceae; genus SYFY01. The sequence goes on from JACKNX010000025.1 coordinate 19,536, forward strand.
AGGGCAAGACCCAGTGCAATCAGTGCCGCGCTCATCAACGCCAGCCGTTCCCGGGCGCGATCGATGTAGGGTTGCAGCGACCGGTTGGATTTTGCCAGTGTCACTACGCCCACGAGCTTGCCACCCACGCGAACGGGTGCGGCCACGTACATGACGGTGGCGTCGTCATCGTCGCCAGGCTGTACGGAGGTACGGGCGCCGTACTCCCCGCGCAGGGTGCGCAGCACGTCGTTCCAGTGCGAGAAATCGTCGCCGGTTGCACCGTGTTCTGAATCGAACAGGACCCGGCCGCTGGCGTCAGTCACATACACCTGGTGGTTGACGCTGTGTTTGGTCACCCCCCAGATGGTGGCGGCCGGATCGCGTTGACGATAGCGATCGAACGCGTCCCGGAGGGTATCGGTGTCGAGGTGGCCATCGCGGAAATTGCCGGCCAGCAGCTCCGCGAGCAGGTTGGCGCTGTCCACGAGTGCTTCCTCGGTGGACTGCCGCACGGCCGGCTTGATCTCGTCGGCCACGAGCCGCAGCACGAAGTAACCCGTTACGCCGACGAACACGCCCCAGGCCAGGAAGATGCGCAGGCTCAGCGTGAGGCGCACGCTTCAGATCGCCGGATCATAGGCGTAGCCGAAGCCGCGATGCGTGCGGATCGGCTCGCGCGTGGCGTCCACCTGGCGCAGCTTGGCGCGCAGTGTCTTGATGTGGCTGTCCACGTTCCGCTCGTATCCGTCGAGCGCGGGCCCACCGGTAACCGCCAGCAACTGTTCGCGGGTGAAGATACGCCCAGGCTGACTGACCAGGCAGGCCAGCACGTGGAACTCGGAGGGCGTGAGGGTCAGTGACTGGCCCTGCCAGTGGATGCTGGCTCGCGCGCGATCCACGGCAAATTCCGGCGCTGACGGCGGTGCAAACGCTGCCGGCCTGGCTGCGCGCTTGAGGATGCCGCGCACGCGTGTCGCAACTTCGCGGGGACTGAACGGTTTCACCACGTAGTCGTCGGCGCCCAGCTCCAGTCCGACGATACGGTCCACTTCCTCGCCGCGGGCGGTGAGAAACAGGACGGGCACATCGGACCGCCGCCGCAATCGCTTCAGCGCTTCGAAACCGCTCAGATCGGGCAGCCCGACATCGAGGATGACAAAATCAGCCGGCGTGGTGTCCAGGTAGCGCAGGCCCTCGCCCGCCAGCGTGGTCCAGTGCGTGGTATGGCCCTCCTGGCGCAACGCAAAGACCAGCGTGTCGGCAATGGCTGCTTCGTCTTCGATGATGAGGATGTGTGGCACAACGCGATTGTAACGGCTGGTTCACTCCGTCGACGTGACGGATGTTGTGCGCATGGCCGCGTATCCAGGCCCCGTCAAGCGCCGGATTCCACGGTCTTCCCGGATTGCGGTCTTGCGGTACGCTTTGCCCCGCGTCGCGGGCGGTCCGACGGCGGTAACGGGACGAGGAGACGGAAGACGGTGGGCGATTACGACGGTGAACTGGGAACCATCACGAAAGGCAACGGCGCCTACCAGGCGAAACTGGAGCGGCTGCTGGACCACGACCAGGCGGCGGTGTGGGCCATGCTCACAGAGCCGGATCGCATGGTGGAATGGCTGGCGCCAGGCAGCATCGAACTGTGCCAGGGCGGGGCGGCCAAACTCAATTTCACCGACAGCGGCATCGTCATCGACAGCGTCGTCACCGCTTTCGAGGCGCCGCGGCTGCTGGAATATTCCTGGAGCGGCCCGGGCGAACCCGAGCGGCCGGTACGCTGGGAAAGCACGCCGGTGGACGGCGGCACGAAGCTGACGCTGACGCTGGGCGTGCCGGAAAACGAAGACGTCGCCCGCTCCTGCGCCGGCTGGGAAGCACACCTGATGATGCTGCTGGCCGCCATCGAGGGCGTGCCGATCAAGTTTCCGTTCGAGCGGTTCGTGGCCACGCGCAAGGCGTATAACGCCATGCTGGGCAGATAGCCCACGACACCGGCTGGGCACCCGGATACCGCAATCACAAACTGGAGGTCACCGCCTCGCCGGGGAAGACGTCGGTGCGCAGTTCGCCGCCATCCACCACGAACGTGCCCTTGACGATGACGTGCGTGATGCCGGCACTGGTGCGCGCCGGTACCGTGTACGTTGCCATGTCGAGCACGGTGTCGGGGTCGAACACGGTGATGTCGGCGTCCATGCCGGCCTGCAGCCGACCCTTGCGCCGCATGGTCGGTGAGAAGGCTTCCAGGCGTTTCGCCGGCTCCAGGGTCATCTTGCGCAGGGCGAGCATCAGCGGCAGGGCGTTCAGTTCACGCACGTAGTGACCGAGCACGCGAGCATAGGTGCCGGCGCTGCGCGGGTGGGAGAAATCGCCCACGTACGGCACGCTGTCGCTGGCAATCATGGTGTCCGGTTGCGCGACGAGCCAGGTGTTGGTGGCTTCGCTGCGGCCATGGATGATCACCCAGCCACCTTTCTTCCGGTATTCCCCGAAGGTTTCCTTCGTCAGCCGCTCGCCGGTTTCCGTCCACTGCAACTGGCCGTAGTCGCCGGTGTAGTTCTCGAACAGCGCGGATTCCAGCCGAGTAGAGCCAGCGGTGTAGGGATACATCTCCGTGGTCACGTCCAGACCGCGCTCGCGCATGCCGCGGATCATGGCCATGGCCTCGCGGGCGCTCTCATCCAGGCTGGAGTTGATGTGCACGATGTGCAGCGGCGCGCCGGTGGCAGCGGCGTCGGCGAGCACTTCCTGCAGCGGTGAAAGGAGATTGCCGCCAAGCTGTCGGGCTTGCCGGATGTGCGGGAAAACGGGTACCTGGTAGCGGGCGGCCAGCCGGAACAGCGCCAGCACTTCCTCCTGGCTGGCGCCCGGCATGTAGGTGATGCCGGAGCCGATGCCGAGACCACCTTCCTTCAGTCCTTTCTCGATATTGGCCACCAGGCCATCCAGCGCCTCACCCTGCAGCGGTGCGTTGGCATAGCTGTCCGCGGCGTCGGAGGCCAGGGTGCTCTGCGCGTACACCGGGTTGCCGATGGCGATACCAGTTGTGGCAAGAATTCGGGCTGCGAGGTGTCCGGAAGACGCACCGTAGTGAATGGGCGACTTGCCGCGCTTCGATACCAGCCAGTCCGCCACTGGATACACACCCTGTTCGAGTTCCAGGGCGGTGGTGACGCCATCCGCGGCCTGAAAGCGCATGCTGCGCGGGTCCTGCGAGTGGGCGTGCAGGTCGATGAAACCGGGCGCGACGACCTGTCCCGAGACATCCTCCGTCCGTTTGCCGTGCAGGGCGTCAGTGGTTACCGCCGTGATGCCGCCGCTGACGATGCAGACGTTGCGAATGGCGTCCAGACCGGTTTCGGGATCCATCACCCGGCCGCCGATCAGGGCGAGGTCGCAGTCCGTGGCAACGGCATGCATTGCCGTCATCAGCAGTGTCAGGGCCAGTAGCCGCATGGTTCATCCCCTGTGTTCTTCGTCGGTGTCCGCCCGTGCTCAGTCTCGTTCCTGGCGAACCTGATGCAGTGTGCCACGTGTCCCCGCTTTCATGGCACCATCATGACCATTCAGGCAGAGCAGGCTGGGGATACACCATGACGACGATGAAAGCGGCGGTACTGAAGGCTGAGCGGAACATGCAGGTGGTGGACGTACCCTGCGCCGAGGCGGCGGACAACAGTGTGCTCATCCGCGTGCGGTCGGTCGGCATCTGCGGCACCGACCTGCACACCTACAAGCTGGGCCTGTTCCGGGAGATGTCGCTGCCGACGGCCCAGGGCGCGTTGTTCGGCCACGAGTTCGCGGGCGACGTGGTGGCCATCGGCGCCAATGCCAACGTGAGCGGACTGCGCGTTGGCGATCGTGTCACTGGCGTGGCGCTGGGTGCCTACGCGGAGTACTGCAATGTGGGGCCGTCGTTTGGCGACAGGCCAATGGTCATTCCGCTGCCGGACGGCGTGTCGTATGACGAAGCCGCCACCGTCGAACCGCTGGTTGTCAGTCTCACCGCCGTACGTCGGGCCAGTCCACGGCCGGGCGAAAAGGTGCTGGTCATCGGCGCCGGCATGATAGGTCTCGGTTGCGTGCAGGTGCTGCGCGCACTCTATCCGGACTGTGACGTGACCGTGTGTGATGTCTCTGACAAGCGGCTGGACATGGCGTCCACGTTTGGCGCGCACCGCAAGATCAACGGCGGCCGGGACGATCTCGTCACGGCGATGAAAGCGCAGTTCGGTGAATCGCCGGTGATCTACAACGCCACCACGTCGGGGAACCTGGACGTGGTGTTCGAATGCGCGGGCGTGGCGGCCACACTCAACCAGGCGCTGGAACTGGCGCGACCGGTCAGCGGCCGCGTGGTTGGCGTGGCATTGTACGAGCACCGGCCCGAGGTGGATTTCAATCAGGTGGTTGCCAAGAATCTGCACATCCGCGGCACGCTGGGGTACACAGAGGCAGACATTCTCGAAGCGCTGGATCTCATTGCTTCCGGAAAAGTGGATCGCAAGCCATTGATTACGCATCGCTATGCACTGGCGGATGCCGTGGCGGCTTTCGAAGCGCAGCTCAATACCCGCGATACGCTGAAGGCGGTGATCAACCCATGAATGAGTTGTGGTGAGCGGATTGCGCCGCGGGCGCAGGCTGGCGCATCGTGCGCTGGTCGGATTGCTTCTGGTTGTATGTGGAGAAAGTCACGCCGTGCCTGACGCCATCGCATGGGAATTCTGGAACGTCCGGGGCGAACGCGCCGAGGTGGATCATTCAGCCTGGCAAGCGTTTCTGGACGATTATCTGGTGCAGGGAACGGACGGCATCAATCGGGTGCGCTACCGTGCCGTGGACCCCGCCGCCAGGTCGCGACTCACCGGTTACATCCAGGCGATGGCCGGAACGGACCCCCGCACGCTGACGCGGGCGGCGCAGATGGCGTACTGGATCAACCTGTACAACGCACTGACCGTAAATGTCGTTCTCGACTACCCGCGCAAGCGCAGCATTCTGCGCATGGGGCGCAAGCTGCTCACCTTCGGCCCGTGGGATGATGTGGTGGCGACCATTGCCGGTCAGCAGGTGACGCTGAACGACATCGAGCATCGCATCCTGCGGCCACTGTTTCGCGATCCGCGAGTGCACTTCGCCGTCAACTGCGCCAGCGTGGGTTGTCCGAACCTGGCGGCGCACGTCTATACCGCCGCGAACCTCGAGGCGCAGCTGGATGCGCAGGAGGCCGCCTACCTGGCGCATCCGCGCGGCCTGCGGCAAACGGATAGCGGCTGGGTTCTCTCGGGCATCTTCGAGTGGTACCGGGTGGACTTCGCAGCGGACGAGGCCGGGCTGCGCGCCTGGCTGGCGGCGAGGCGCCCGCAGCTGGCCGGACAACTGCGCGATTCCCGGCGGCCGCTCAGTTACGACTACGACTGGCAGCTCAACGGCGCGGACTAGTCCGGGCGCCTGGCCCGGCAGTAGACCCGCGTCACAAATTGTTTCGCCCAATCCGCTGTGCTCCCGAGAAGCGTGCCCCTGCGCATGCTTTGCCGGGGCGCATGACGCTACGCTTCCGCTGATCAGGCAAACAGCATGGAACGGCCGGTGGGCCGCGGCGCAGGCATGTGGAAACCCGCGGGGTTCACCCCGGAGCTCGAACGTGACTTTCAGGCGGAACTGGCACCGGCCAAGGTTCGCCTCACGCGCATGACCATGCTGATGGCGCTGGCCATGAATGCCGGTTTCGCGCTGCTTGACCCCTGGGTGCTGCAGTCGGCGCTGACGCAGGCCTGGTGGGTGCGCGGCGTCATGTCGGCCGGCGCGATCGTCTGTTACGCACTGTCGTTCCTGCCCGGTTTCCCGCGCTACTACACGGCGTCGGTAGCCGGCGCCTTCCTGGTACTGGGCAGTGGCGTACTTGGTCTCATCATGGCCGCCTCGCCCGGCGATCTGGCGTACGACTTCTACTTCGTGGGTCTGGTTCTGGTGGCCATGGCGCTGCATGTGCTCACCTTCCTGAACGTGGTCGTCGCCAGCGCCTGCTCACTGGGATTTCTCATGGTGTACCTGGTGATTGCCGTCACCAGTCAGAACTATCTGGAGTCGGGGACCGGCGCCGTGCTGGCGACCAACATGCTGTTCTTCGTGTCCATCGTCGCCATTGCCATCGTTGGCCAGGTGGTGCGTGACTCCTATGCGCGCGAAAACTATGTACTGCGCCACTCGCTGGCTCGCGACGTGGAGCTGAAGGAAGAAGCGCATCGTCGGGCGCTGTGGATCGCGGAGAACGATGCGCTCACGGGCATCGGCAACCGCCTGCACTTCGAGCGGGAAGGCGCTCGGTTGCTGGTGGATGCCCGGCAGGCTGGCCGGATGGCTATCGTGTTGTTCATCGACCTCAACAACTTCAAGGACATCAACGACAACTACGGACATGCGGTTGGCGATCGGGCGCTGCGGTTCACCGCGGAGCAGATTCGGCATTGCCTGCAGCCTGGCGACGTGGTGGCCCGCAACGGTGGTGACGAGTTCGTGGTTTGTCTGGTGCGTGATGACAGGGAAACACTGGCCATGCTGGCAGCACGTATCCTGCATCGTCTGCAGCAGGGCATGCGCATACGCGGCAAAGTGATCGAAGTCGGCGCCAGTATCGGTATCGCCTGCGCTCCCCTCGATGGTGACACGCTTGCCGATGTACTGGCGGTGGCTGACCGCGAGATGTATCGCATCAAGGACCAGGGTCTGCACGGCTATTCCCTTAGCGAGTCGCTGCGTCAGCACGACGAACTCCCGCAGGCGGACGTTGTGGCGTTGCGCCGGACGAGCTGATTCCGGTATTCCTGGCGTCAGGCAGGCAGCTTTTCCTTTTCCGGTTGATTCTCCCGAGCCCGAGGCTTAGCGTTTTGCCAAATCCTCGGGAGGGCAGCAAATGAATTCAGCGGGACGTCTGGCGGACAAGGTGTGTCTTATCACCGGCGGCGCGCGCGGGCAGGGGGCTGCGGAAGCGCGATTGTTCCAGCGTGAAGGCGCCCGGGTGTGGATTGCCGACGTACTGGATGCCGAGGGCGAGGACCTCGCGGTGTCGTTGGGTTGCGAATACCGGCACCTGGACGTGAGCAACGAAGCGGCCTGGGTCAGTGTGGTGGCGGACATGGTGGCGGACGAAGGCCGTATCGATGTACTCATCAACAACGCGGGCATCTTTCGCAACAACCGCCTGGTGGAAACCTCGCTCACGGAGTTCGAGCAGGTGATGGCCATCAACTCGACCGGCGTCTTCCTTGGCATGCGCACGGTGGCGCCGCACATGATGGAGGCGGGGAAAGGTTCGATCGTGAACATCTCGTCGCTGGCGGGCTTGCGGGGCGCCGCGCGCGCTGTGGCCTACGGTGCCTCCAAGTGGGCGGTGCGTGGCATGACCAAAACCGCGGCGATCGAATTTGCACGTCACGGCGTGCGGGTGAACTCCATTCACCCCGGCATCATCGAGACGCCGATGGCGGAACAACTGGGTGTGGGCACCGATCGCATCGCGCGGCGAACGCCACTGGGCCGCAGCGCCGACGCCGATGAGGTGGCACGTATGGCGCTGTTTCTCGCCAGTGACGAAAGCTCCTACTCCACCGGCAGCGAGTTCATTATTGACGGAGGGCTGAACGCCTTGTGATCAGTTGATCCGCGCGGCTGGGAAAGGCGGGGCCGTCGGCGTGCCGGCAGCCCCGGAGGCATCAGTTTTCCGTGGGATCGCGCCCGTCTTTCGGTGCGCCGGTGCCTGACGAACCCATGAAGATTTTGCGCCCGTCGGTGAAGGTGATGTCGCGGCCGTTGGCGCGCTGTGACCGATCCTTGGCCTGATAACCATCGACGACGATGACGGTGCCCGGCATCAGGCTCTTCTTCGTGAGACCGCGTCGCAGCAGGGTGTTGGGCGTGCCACCTTCCACCATCCAGTCGGCGGTGGTGCCGTCTTCGTTCGTGACTTGTATGTGAATCCAGGCATGCGGATTTACCCATTCCACTTTCGTGATCGGTCCTCGCAGCAGCAGCGGGCGGTTGGGATCAAATTCCGCGCCGAAGGCATGGTGCGCGTGGGAAGCGGGAATGAATGCGGACAGCAGCAGGATGCCGATCAGGCGCGACAGCATGGATTGTTCTCCCTGGTCAGTGGATGGTGCGCACACCTGGTGGCACCGCGCTCGGGGGGCAGGATAGACCGGACGTCGCGGAATTCCCACCGGTCCTCCCGGGGCCGGTTCAGCCCGCCTGCACACCACTCTGCCAGGTTTCATAGACCTCGACGGGAATGTCCAGATCGCCGAGATGCGTCTGGATGAGTGGCAACACCTCTTCCCACTTCAGACCGCCGACGCCCGTTGCCAGCCGCGGCAATGCCAGGCTCGTGAACTTCTCGGCCTCAACCAGATTGCGCAGGGCACGCAGTGCCACGTTGACGTTGTGCGTGGTCGCAGCGCCGGGGTGTGCCCGGTTGTTCTGCGCGGCTTCCTGCGTGAGCAGGCAGACGATGCGCTTGCCGTCCGCGCCCGCCCACGCCCATACCTCACCGGTCTTGGGGTGCGCGACCTGACAGTAGTGCCGGAAGTCCTTGGCCATGGCGGGGTAGCGTTCCCGCAGCGCCAGGGCCAGCCCCTGATTGAAGTGGTCACCCGGCGCGATGCCGTGGGCGATAGCCTGAGCGTTGCTCAGCAGGATGTCTCCGGAAACCAGTTTCAGCACGCCGTGCTCCATCGTTGGTTAAAAAACCTACGATGCGGCGCCCGACGCGGCGCCGGAATAGGGGAATGTGCTTGCATGAATTTCGGAAGGACGCGTACGTCGCCAGTCGCTCGTCGGTCAGGGCGTTAGACTGTAGCGGTCAGCAGCAAAGCCACGGTCATGAATACGAAGCCGGAACATCATCATCCCCGCGGAGGGTTCCGCAATCCGCCGGGCAGCCCACGGCGGCAGGCAGGGTGGCGAGACATGGTGCGCTTTCTGCTGCGTGACATGCCGTCTGCCCGTGTCCCCGCGATACCGGCGTCGCACATGCTGGACAGGCTGGCCATCGATGAACAGATCCGCGCGGCCGGCAATCCGTCGGTGACCTGGCTGGGGCATGCGGCCTTCATCGTGCGGCTGGGTGGGCGTGTGGTGATTACCGATCCGTTTCTGGGCGAGGTGGCGGGGCCACACGGTATCGGTCCACGCCGTTTCGTACCACCCGCCCTGCGCGCGCATGAGCTGCCACGCGCGGATGTGATCGTGATCAGCCATAACCACTACGACCATCTCGATCTGCACGCTCTGGCAGCGTATCCCTGGCGTGCGGAAACGCAGGTGCTTGTGCCGCTGGGCGTATCGCCCCTGCTCAAACGGGCGGGTTTTGCGCGGGTTCGGGAATTGGACTGGTGGGAGCACTGGGAAGACAACGATCTTGTGATCAGGGCGCTACCCGCCGTGCATTTCTCGGGGCGCGGCCCGTTCGACAGGAATCGTACGCTGTGGGCCAGTTTCAGCATCGCGGCCGGGGCGGAGAAAGTCTGGTTCAGTGGTGACACGGCGTTGGGTGACGTTTTTGCGCAGGTGGGCGAGCGTGAAGGGCCGTTCGATCTCGCGCTGGTTGCCATCGGCGCCTACGAGCCGGCGGCCATCATGCAGGCGGTGCACGCCAACCCGGAGGAGGGTATCCGCATCGCGCAGCTGGTGCGTGCCAGGCGGGCAGTTGGCATGCATTGGGGCAGCATCATGCTCACGCCGGAAAACCCGTTCGAGGCGCCGGTGCGTTTCATAGCGGAAGCGGTGCGCAGCGGGTACGGCGAAGACAACGCATGGATCCTGGCGGTGGGCGAGACCCGGTCACTGTCGCGCGATCCCGCTTGAACGAGCGTTATCACGGCAGGGTGACTCCGGACCCGGAAGCCGTCAGTCGATCTCGCTTCGGTAACCGTTGATCTCTTCTTCCGTGATGATGCCGACGACGGGGCGAATCATGGGCGCCGTCAGACGGCGCACCAGGCAGGCTTCCGCACTGGATTCGGCGATAGCCTGCTGCGCCTCCTGAACCGTGGCGCGTGCATCGATTGCGACGACGTCGAAACGCTGGCCGGGTATGCGCAACAGGTTGATGGTGTCACTTCGCTCCGGCTGCGTCTCGAGGAAAGCGGCCAGGTCCGCGGCGTTGAGGATGCAATGCACGTTTTCCGTGTCTTCCAGCACCACCCAGCGGGGCTTGTTCTCCAGGAGACGCCGTGCCTCGCTCCGGGTCACCTGCGGCGCTGTCCTGACAAACCGCCGCTCCATGATGGCCATCACACCGGCGCGCTGCAGATGCAGCTTCACGGGGCTGGGTGGATAGTCCAACCCCAGAGTGTTCAGGGTGCCAAGAAAAACCGATTTCAGCCGGAACACCTGGCTGACCATGAGCGTGGCGACCACGATGATGAGCATGGCGGGCGGGATGATGCGGGGATTGGCGGTCATCTCCATGACCGCCATGAGCGCCGCCAGGGGCGCCTGGAGAACGGCGGCCATCATGGCCGCCATGCCGAGCATGACGTACAACGCCACGGTACTGCCGTCGCCAAACTGTTGCCCCATGATGCCGAATGCACCGCCCAGCGCCGCGCCTATCACAAAGGTTGGCCCGATCAATCCCACGGGCATGCCGAGCCCGACACTGGCGGCGCTGCAGACGGTCTTCAGGACGGCAATGACAAGCAACGTCGCCACCGCGAAACTGCCTGCCATCGCCCCGTTGACCGTGTCGTAACCGATGCCCAGGACTTCCGGTGCGACGATGCCGGCACCCGCGGTGAGCGATCCGGCGGCAAGTGCCCGGGTGAAAAAGGCCCAGTGCCGCAAGCTGGCGAACCACTGCACCAGGTAGATGAATGCTGCTGCCACGCAGCCTGTGACAACGCCGACGAGCACGATGAACGGCAACTCCGCCAACGAGGCGAGGTCGGCGCGGGTGACTTCAAAGGCAGGTTGATCGCCAAACACGTACTGCGTGAGAAACGTTGAAGTTACTGCCGCCACGATGACCGGCAGGAAGCTGGCGATGGAGTACTCCATCATCACCACTTCCATGGCAAAGATGACGCCGGCAATCGGGGTGTTGAAGGAGCTGGCGACAGCCGCCGCCACGCCGCAGGCGAGAAGCGTGCGCCGGCTGTTGTTGGGCAGCCGAAACACGTGGCCGATACCGCTGGCGGTGGCGGCGCCGAGGTGCACCGCCGGGCCTTCGCGGCCTCCGCTCTGGCCGGAGATCAGGGCGATGATGACGCCGGTAAACTGCAGCACGGCGTTACGCAGCGGCAGATGCCCCTGATGCAGGCTCAGGCGTTCCATGACGTGCAGAACACCCACCCGCCGGTCGGCGGGCGACAGCCATTGCATCATCAGACCGATGACCACGGCACCGCCCAGGGTAAGGGCGACACGGGGCTCCATGGCCAGGGCCTCGAAGCGATGCGGGTGGCCTGAGAGCAGGTAGCGAAGCGGCCAGTCGATGCACAGGCGGAAGCAGATGATGACCGCGCCGGTGAACAACCCCACGCCAATGGCGAGGATTACGAGTTGGGGCAGCGCTTCTACGTTGGCCAGACGTCGATAGAACGTATCGATGGAGAGAAGATCGGAAAACCTGGGACGCACCGTGCCTGCCCCGACCGGGTCTGGATTCAACAGGCGTCGGATGGTCCGACAGATTGGACCCGGGCGCAAACGGAGAATGGTGGCGCAGGGCGTCTGGGGCGGGGGCCTTTCTTCGTGGCGACCCGTTTCGGAGCCGCCGAATGGATGTTCCCTGTGAGAAGTGGGCGTTCAAGACGAAGTGGTCAACACTGTTTGGCGAGTGGGATTCGGTGGCTTTAGAGAAGCTCTTCGCGCGGTTTGCAGGACTTCCTGGTGCGCTCGGATCGCTCTCAACATAGTCTGGCCATGTCCCAACTTCCGGCGGCCATGTTCATTCTCGCGAAACCATCGCCGATGGCCTGGGCGCCGGTGCGCAAACGCTATCCCTTCGACAATCTCACGACGCCTTGCGAGCGGCCCAGATCGCGGCCGGATTCCGATGACGCCTGGTCCAATCCGCTTTCAGTCTCATTTCAGGATGGGGGTACGCTTGGATAGCGGAATACCGCGCGGTGTCTGTGTCTTATACGGCGGATTCTCGTTTTCAGGGTATTGTGGAAAGTCGTATGCAGCACAGCTCACAGGGCTCTGCAGGCGACTGTTTTCGGAAAAAGTGGGGGACGAGGGCGCCTAAAAAGCCAAAAAAATGGAAAAAGTGGGGATTTCTGAAGAAAATGACCCTATCTTTTGCGGAGAAAACCGTTGCTGGAGTTTCCCGCGCAAGCCGTTTTGTGTAGATTGCGCTGATGTAACTTCATGATGATCGATGTTTGACGGAAAAGCGCCGACTCGATGAATCAGGATGGCGCCTCCCCGTCGCCACAATGTTGGTGGAAGTGAAAAGCTGTGGATGTGCGTAACGACACACAAAGCGCCGACATTTTGCACATAGACTTCGTCACGACGTGATGGAGCACTGTGCTGGCAAACTAGGGACGAACCAATCAATCGCCGATATTTGATCCATACTTTCCATCGGCTCGAACCAAAACCTGAACACGCAGACCACGATGAGGTAGTTCTATGCAGTTGTTTCATCAGTCAACAGGAGCGTTAGTTTACGTTGCCATATCACTCCTCATGTTCGTCCTGGTGCCTGCTTCTCAAGCTGCTGAGTACTACGTTGATTCCAAGGCGGGAAGTGATTCCAATAACGGGAAGTCTCCCGCAACGCCGTGGAAATCGCTCGCGCCCGTTCGACGAGCACGGTTTTCGGCGGGCGATGATTTGTATCTGAAGGCGGGAAGCCGCTTCGACGACCAATCACTTCACGTTGTATGGGATGGGACTGAAACCGACTGGGTGGTCGTAGGCTGCTATAAGACCAACTCCTCCGGTGCGGCGATTGAGTGTTCCGGAAAAGACCCGAAGCCTGAGCTAAACGGTACTCTAGAAGTGCAGTGTGCGAAGGAGGGCGCCTGTGTTACCGACAATTCAGGTGCTGCTCCTGCTGGCCGGTGGAATGGGCTCATTCAAGTAGACGCCGATTACGTGCAGATCAAAGGGGTCAGCGTCAGGGATTCAGCTGGGTACGGCGTGATTTTCAATGGGAGCAAATCACAACAACACCATCATTTCCTGGCGGAAGATATTGATATCTCTCACGTCTTCATGGGAGCTCTAAACGTCGGCAGGTACTACAAGCATGGCGCGATCAGGGATGTGACGGTCAACGAGTTTGGACTTTGCACCTACTATCGTTACTCGCAGTGCAGCAATGGCGTTTGGCCCAGCGGTATCGGTATCGCGGATTCGATGAATGCAATGATTCTCGTTGAGAACAGCACAGTCGTTGAAGGATATGGAGAAGGTCTGACCTGTCTACGCTCCTCGCATGTTGTCATTCGTGGGAACAAAGTAGGCAACGTCCATTCAGGAACCATCTATCTGGATAACTGCGCAAACTCCATTGTCGAGAACAACGTTCTATGGGGTGATAAAAATGGGCGGTGGAGAGCAAACCGGGCATTCTCGGGGATCGGGATTGCAACGGAAGACTACGGTGATCCCACGACAGCAAGTGCCGTAAACAATATCGTAAGGAACAATCTGGTTACTGGACTTGGGCAGTGCCTGACGGCATCCCAGGAGCCAATTTCCTACAAGAATGGTAAAAAAATCGGGTTTCACGCGTATGGGAACTCGTGCATCGGATTGTTGCGCGTTAACGTTGCCCTTTGGACTGATACGGCGAATGTTGACCAGATAGTTGTGGAGAACAACATTTTCTATAGTCCCAATTCATTCGAAGGTTCGTGCACGTCGGGAAACAACAGCGGAATCCAGTTCAACAACAATTTCTGGGACGGAAGGTCCGTTCCAGCGAAGTGCCGAAGCAAGTCTGACCTTTCAGGAGACCCGATTCTGCTGAACGACGAGGCAATTTTCTCAACTTTAAATAGCGTAAACCAACCGCAGCCCAAGCATTTTGCACTCAGTGCCAACTCGCCTGTGTTTAGTCGAGGTACATCCCTTGATATGGTCGGTAACTTTGAGGTCGGTTTTGGCAGCTTGCAGAACTTTGTCGGTGACAAGCGCTGCAAAATTTCCCTTGACCCTGGAACATCCTACGACTTCTATTGCGTGAAGCGTCAATCTCCCCCTTCAATTGGCGCTATAGATCGGTTCAGTTACCCTCCCACTCCGCCGACTATTCTTGGCCAGTAACGCAGCGGTTCCACACCAGCGCGGAGGTCGTCCGTATCGAGTGTGGTAAATGCGGTGAGGTGTAATGACCCAGCGGAATCTGCACAGGTCAGGCCGCTAATGTAAAGGTCATAGCAGGTGTTTTCATGCCCAACGCCTGATGAGGACGTTGGGTGTTGTAGAAACCAATCCAGTCGCCGATCACTCGGCTGGCATGTTTTTGCGTTTCAAAGCGGTGGCGATGCACACACTGCTCTTTCAACGTCCGGATCAACCGCTCCACCATCCCGTTCTGCTGTGGGCAATGTGGAGTGATGAACTCCTGACGTAGACCGTAGCTCTTCACCAGTCGCGTGAACCGTCGGCTGGTAAAGACGAGCCCGTTGTCCGAGCGCAGCCGGAACGGCGCCGGTACTTTGCCGAGCGTCCCGAACCGGCTGATTGGCGCGTGCTCCAGGGCGGCCTCAGCGGTCGATGCCTTTCCACTTCGTGACAGATGCCACCCCAACAGTTCTCGGGTATGACAGTCCATCACCAGGGCCAACGTCAGCCAGTTGTCCCGACCACCCCAGACGCGGCAGAGGTCGGTTGCCCAGCGCTCGTCGGGGCGCTGAGCAACCGACGGCAAGGCGTCTACCCGTGGCCGATGTCCAATGGATCGGCGACGAACCTGCCAGCCTTTGAGCTGGAATATTCGTTGTACCGTGTTTTTGTTCATCGACAACAGGTTGGCCACGGTGCGGTAGCCAAACGAGGGCTCTTTCTCGATCAGCGCCTTGATCGGTGCTGCCAGGTCTTCACGAATACACGTCGCCGCTTTGGTTGGCCAGTAGTACACCGTCCGACGGGGAACATCGAACCAGCGACAAATCTGGCTGATGGAGACGTCCACACCGTCTTCCTTCAATCCCTGCTGAACGGAGAGGATCAACTCTCGTCCTTGCCCAGCAGGGACTCCAGCTTTTTTCTGGCGCGGAGCTCCAGCATGGCTTCCCCGTACGCCTCCTGAAGGTTTTTCAGCTGGCGCTCGTACTGGTCTCGGATGTCTTCCGGTTTGGCATTGAGCGCGTTCTCCATGCCCGCCTTGGCCTGATCAATCCAGTCTTCCAGTTCCGACGGTGTCAGGTCGAATTGCCGGCTGGCCTCCGCAATCGTCGTCTTTCCCTGCAGGATCTCCAGTACCAGGGCGGATTTGCGCCGGGCAGTCCAGCGCTTGATTTCCACGTCCATCACTTCACTCACGGTGTATCTCCTCTTTAAGGTTACACCTGAGCAATTTTTCACTGGGTCATTACAGAAGCCACGACAGAGCCCACGTCCGAACGACGTGCGACCGGAACGCGCGTAAGACATGTTCACAGTTCCCTTGCGGTTGGTACGGGTCTCTGCCGTTCCATGGATGCGGGAGACCGGAAAAACCTGTCATGTCTCATGACAAATAAGAAGGGGGCGAACGTAACGGAAATGTCGTTCCATTCTTCCTCCATCCTTTGATGGCGCGGTGATAGCATCGGGATCAACGCCGCAAGGCCGGACCCAGCGGGAGGCAACCCTTGGAATCCCTGACCCGTGTGGTACAGCTGCATGACCTGTTGCGGGGCCGACGCTCGCCCATCAGCGTGGAGCAGCTCCAGGATCAGCTCGCCTGTTCGCGCACCACGGTGCAGCGCACGCTCACCCGCCTGAAGGACGAACTGCATGCCCCTGTCGAGTTTGTCGCGGGGCAGGGCTGGCAGTATGTGGACGGTGGTAAAGGCTACGAGCTTCCCGGGTTCTGGCTGGGCACTGAAGACCTGGCCGGTCTGCTTGTCATCGATGCCATTCTCGAACGCCTGGAGGGCGGCGTGCTGCAGTCCCAGGCGCGTCTGCTGCGCGCGCAGATCGACGTGCTGCTCGGTCAGGCGGTAATCGACGAGGCGGTGGACGCGACCCGCGTGCGTGAACGCGTCAGCATCGTGACGCCGCGGTTTCTCACCCAGCGTCCGGAGATCTTCACGCTGGTCTGCAATGCCACGCTGCATCGCAAACGCCTGACCTTCAGCGACTACGCCAGGCGGCGCGGGGAGCCGGAGAATCGCGAGGTATCGCCGCTGCGGTTGTTCTATTTCCGCGACAACTGGTTTCTGCAGGCGTGGTGCCATGCCACGAACGCCAGCCTGATCTTCGCGCTGGCGCGGTTGCATCATGTTGCCGTGTCCTCGCGTGCGGCCATTGCCGGTGCCGGCACTGAAGTGACCGGACTGCGGCTCGTGGGGGAAGAGCCCACGCGGCATCGCGCCCGTCTGCGCTTCGTGCCGTCCGCGGCCGCGGCGGTGGCCGGAGAGCACTGGCATCCGGAGCAGGTGGGTCAGTTCGCCACCGATGGCAGCTACGAACTCATCGTGCCGTATGCGCAGACACAGGATGTGCTGGGGCATGTGCTTCGGCATGGCGCCAACGTGGTGGTGGAAAGCCCGAAGTCACTGCGTCGGGCCGTGGCACGGGCGCTGTTGCGTTCGCTGTCGCTGTATCCGGATCTCACCACGGCAACGCCGAAGCGGCGGAGCGACGGCTGATGGGTGCTGACATCCGGGAAACGGACGAAGTGTGGGCGCGGCCACAGGGCGTTGACCTGCTTGTGCGGCTGTACCGCGAGGCAGGTCGTGAAGGCGAGCGTCTGCCCGTGGTGATCAGCGTGCACGGCGGCGCATGGAATCATTTCGACCGCACCGCGGGCGCACTCTATCAGCGCGCCCTGGCGCAGGCGGGCAATCTTGTCGTTGCCATCGACTTCCGGCAGGGACCGGCGCATCAGCATCCTGCGGCCAGCGCGGACATCGCCGCCGCTGTGCGCTGGGTACGGTGCAACGCGGTACGGCTGAACGCGGATGTCACCTGTATCGGCCTGCTCGGCAGCTCTTCGGGTGGACACCTGGCACTGTTCGCGGGAACACAGCCGAACGTGGACATGCACCAGGGAACGCCGCTCGCGATCGACGGCGCATTCGTCCCGCGGGACGATGTGGATGCCAGCGTCAGTTACCTCGTCGCGCTGTGGCCGGTGTCCGATCCGTACCTGCGTTACCGCTACGCGAAACGCGCCGGTATCGAGCGGCTGAGGGAGGCGCACGAGCGATTCTTCGCGGATGAAGCGGCGATGCAGGCGGCCAGCGTGCCGCGGCTGGTGACGGCGGGCGAAGCCACGCATCTGCCGCCGCTGCTGGTGGTGCACCCCGGTGAAGATGGCAACGTGCCGCTGGAGATCACCTTCGATCTGTTGCGCGCCTGGCAATACCGGCGTGGGTATGTGGAGTACGCACACTTTCCTGACGCGCCCCATGCCTTCGGCTACCGGCCATCCGCCGCCAGTACTCGCCTGCAGGCCCTGATCATCGACTTCTGCGCGCGCATGCGGGCACTTGGTACCTGATTTCCCGAAAAATCAGTCTGTTGCAACACCTTGTTAGTGCGGCGCGACCTGCGCCGTCAGGTCTGGGCTGATACACTGCCTGTCCAACGCCGGGGGAGACAGACAATGCGTACGGTAACACTGGGTGGGCTGACGGTAAGCGCGCTGGGACTTGGCTGCATGGGCATGTCGCAGGCCTATGGCGAGGCGGACCTGGCGGAGTCCGAACGCACGCTCAATCGGGCGCTCGATCTTGGCATCACCTTTCTCGATACGGCCAACGTGTACGGCATGGGCCACAACGAGAAGCTCATCGGTCGTGTGCTGAAGGCGCGCCGCCACGAATTCGTACTGGCCACCAAGTTCGGCATCGTCGTGGACGAGAACGGCAATCGCGGGGTGGATGGCCGGCCGGAGCAGGTAGCCCTGCGCTGCGAAGAGAGTCTCGAACGGCTGCAGACAGACGTCATCGATCTCTACTATCTGCACCGGCCGGATCCAAACGTTGCCATCGAGGACACCGTGGGCGCCATGGCGCGTCTGGTGGATGCCGGCAAGGTGCGTTACCTCGGCCTGTCGGAAGTCTCGGCGAAAACGCTGCGGCGGGCCTGCGCCGTGCATCCCATCGCCGCCGTGCAATCGGAGTATTCGCTGTGGACGCGCGACCCCGAAGCGCACGTGCTGCCGGCGTGTCGTGAGCTTGGCGTCGGTTTCGTGCCGTTCAGCCCACTGGGTCGTGCCATGCTCACCGGGGTGATCGAAGCCGCGGATGCGGTGCAGGGCGCCCGCGACATGCGTGGCGGCATGCCTCGGTTTCAGGGTGAGAATTTCAGCCACAACCGGGAACTGGTTGAAGGGCTCGTCGCTATCGCCGGGGAACGCAACTGCAGCGCCGGCCAGCTGGCGTTGGCGTGGCTGCTGGCGAAAGGGGATGACATTGCGCCCATTCCAGGCACCAAGCGGGTGCGTTATCTCGAAGAAAACGTTGCGGCCACGGCGCTGCAGCTCACCGCACAGGACGTGGCGCGGCTGGATACGCTGTTCAATCCGGACAATGTTGCCGGCACCCGCTATGCGGCAGCGCAGATGCGGGCGCTCGACCGCGACTGAAACGCAGGTCCGCGCAGGGGCGCGGCTCATTGTCATTGACAGGAATTGGACGGGAGGACGGGACTGTTGAGCAACGACAGAGTCTGGCAGGAATACGGCGCCATCTCCGGCCCCATCGTGATGCTGGGGTTTGGCTCCATCGGCCGGGGCATGCTGCCGCTGATCGAGCGTCACTTCACCTATGACCATCACCGCCTCACGGTGATCGACCCGAAGGACCGGTACAGCACGTTTCTCAAGCAACGGGGCGTGCGGCATATCCGCCAGGCAATTCGTCCGGACAACTACCGCGAGGTGCTCGAGCGCCTGTTCCCCAAGGGCGGGGGGCAGGGCTTTCTCGTCAACGTATCGGTGGACACCGACAGTCTCTCCCTCATGCGGCTGTGCCGTGAACTCGGCGTGCTCTACATCGATACGGTGGTGGAGCCGTGGCCGGGCTTCTACTTCAACCGTGACAAGCCAATGGCGGAGACCACCAATTACGCGCTGCGCGAACGGGTGCGGGCGGAGAAGCGGGCCAATCCCGGCGGCACGACGGCGGTGTCCTGCTGCGGCGCCAACCCCGGCATGGTGTCGTGGTTCGTGAAGGAAGCACTGCTGAACCTTGCGGGGGATCTCGGCTACGACAACACGCTGCCCACCAGTCGCGAAGGCTGGGCGACACTCATGCAGACGGTTGGGGTGAAGGGCATCCACATTGCCGAGCGCGACACGCAGCACTCACGCGACGCCAAACCCATCGGCACCTTCGTCAACACCTGGTCGGTGGACGGGTTTCTCGCGGAGGGATTTCAGCCCGCCGAACTTGGTTGGGGCTCGCACGAAAAGTGGTTTCCCGAACATGGCGCCCGGCACGCCGAGGGCTGCAAGGCCGCCATCTACCTGTGCGATCCCGGCGGACTCGTGCGCGTGCACAGCTGGTGCCCGACACCTGGTCCGCAGTACGGTTTCCTGATCACGCACAACGAGAGCATTTCGCTGGCCGACTATTTCACCGTGGGTGCCGGTGCCGAGCCCGCATACCGTCCCACGTGCCTGTATGCCTATCACCCGTGCGATGCCGCGGTACTGTCGCTGCACGAAACCTTTGGCAGCGGTCGCATGCAGACCAACTTCCGGCTGCTGGACGAAACCGCCATCGTGGAGGGCATCGACGAGCTCGGCGTGCTGCTTTTCGGGCATGCGCGCAATGCCTACTGGTACGGCTCGCGCCTGTCGTTTCGCGAGACGACGGAGCTGGCGCCGTATCAGAACGCGACTGGTCTTCAGGTCACCTCCGCGCTGCTGGCGGGCATGGTGTGGGCGCTGGAGAATCCCGAGGCCGGTATCGTCGAGACGGAGGAGATGGACCACGTGCGCTGCCTGCAGGTCCAGCGTCAGTACCTTGGCCCGGTGGAAGGTCACTATACGGACTGGACACCGCTCAGCACCCGCTGGAGCCAGTTCGAGGAAGAGATCGACGATTCCGATCCCTGGCAGTTCAAGAACGTGATCGCCACCAGTGGTGGCTACTGACGTTTCTCCGTGAGCGAGCGGGCTGGTGATTACGTCACGGATAATTGCCGACCTGCGCAGGGCCGGTATGGTGATCACCCCATCCTGCTACGTTTGAGGTTGTCATGCGCACGGTCTACCTGCTTCTGGCCATTGTCGGCGCCATCGTTCCCTACGTGTTCTTCACGCAGCACTTTGCCCGGACGGGCTATGGGCTGGGCGATTTTGTCGCGGCGGGCTTCGCGAACGGCGCCGCGGGCGGCTTCACCGCCGACGTGCTGATTTCTTCCGTTGTGTTCTGGACCTGGCTCGTCAGTCGCCGGGCGCCGCGCGTGTGGCTGTACGTACTGGTCAATCTGGGCATCGGACTTTCCTGCGCGCTGCCGCTTTATCTCTATTTCAGCCACGGCGCCGGCAGGGAGACCACCGCCTGAGGAGCCTTGCATGGAAATGAGTTTCGGGCATCTGCTGCGCCAGTGGCGCACGTCGCGGGGCCAGTCGCAGCTGGATCTCGCCTGGCGTGCGGGCTTTTCGCAGCGTCATGTCAGTTTCCTGGAAACCGGGCGTTCGCGACCCAGCCGGTCGACGGTGGTCATCCTGGCCGAGGCGCTGGAGGTGCCGGTGGGCGCGCGTAACTCGCTGCTGCATGCCGCTGGATTTGCGTCGCTCTATAGCGCGGAACCGGCAGACAGCCAGCAACTGAAGTGGGCGCTGGCGGCGCTCGACAGCGTCGTGGCCAGTCATCGTCCCTTCCCCGCGCTCATCGTCGACCGCGGCTGGAACCTGCACAGCGCCAATGTCAGTGCGCTGGCGTTGTTTCAGCGTTTCCTGCCAGCCCCCGAAGTCCTCGCGACCGCAGCGCCGGTCAATGTCATCCGCCTGGCGCTGGATCCGGCCGGTCTGCGCGGCAGTATCGTCAACTGGGCAGGGTTCGCCCACGTGCTGCTGGGGCAACTCAAGCAGGAACAGGCGCATGCGCCGGCGGACGCACTGGGGATGTTGATTGCGGACATCGAGTCGGACCCTGAATTCCAGGCTCATGGACGCGAAGCCGCAGCCATGGTCGATACGCCCGTTGCCACGCTGCGCCTCGCCCGCGATGGGTTCGCGGTGTCGCTGTTCACACTCGTCAGCAGTTTTGCGGCCAGCCACGATGCGCACCTGTCCGACCTGCGGGTGGAAACCTTCTTCCCGGCCGACGAAGGCTCGCGGGAAATCCTGCTGGCCATGGACGCCGCCATCAACGATGGCGGTGCCTGAAGCCGCCCCGGGGGGCGGTCGAGCGCCAGCCGCATTGGGGTAGAATCGCTGCACTCACAACGATAACTGTCTGGCAGGAGTGCACATGAGCGATTTCGACGGCAAGGTGGTAGTCATCACCGGCGCGGGTGGCGGTCTGGGCAAGGCGCATGCCCTCGAATTTGCGCGGCGCGGCGCGAAGGTGGTGGTGAATGATCTGGGCGGCAAAGGCGACGGCACCGGGTCGGGCGACATGGCGGACAGCACCGTGGAAGAGATCCGTGCCGCCGGCGGCACGGCGATTGCCAACAAGGCATCGGTGTCCACGAAGGAAGGTGCGCGCTCCATCATCGAAGACGCCGTGAAGGCGTTCGGTACGGTACACATCCTTGTCAACAACGCCGGCATCCTGCGCGACAAGACCTTCCGCAAGATGCCGCTGGAGGACTGGGACATTGTCATGGACGTGCACCTCAACGGCACGGCCTATGTCACGCACGCCGCCTGGCCGCTGATGATGGACCAGAAC
>JACKNX010000026.1 GCA_024234635.1 Pseudomonadales bacterium
GCCGGCCACGTGGCTGTGGCCACCCTGTTCGGCAAGGTGCAGCCTGACCCGTATGCCGAGGGGCTCCACCTGCCCGTGAATCCGCTGTATGACTGGTACGAATTCGACGTACGCCAGAAGTCACACAAGGAGACCGCCAGCGTGCCCAGCCAGGATCAGTTGCAGACGCAGGTGGACGTAAGCGTGCAGTACCGGCTGCGTGGTTCGGAGACCCCGCGCGTGCTGCAGGAGACCGGACAGGTGGCGCAGGTGATCGACGTGCACCTGGTGCCGAAACTGCGTTCCGTTCTGCGCGAGCAGGGCAAGACGATCAAGCGTGCCGAGGACTTCTTTCTCGAGGAAACCCAGAACCGCCTGCAGGAAACGCTGCTCGTGGAATTGCAGACCTACCTGGCGCCCAAGGGCGTGGACGTGGAGGCGGTGCTGATCCGCGATATCAATCTGCCAGCGTTCATCAGCAGGGCGATCGAAGCCAAGAAGGAACGCGAGCAGGAAGTGGAAAAGCAGAAGGCGGAGCTCGAGCGTTTCCGCACGGAACAGCAGCAGAAGATTGCCGCCGCGCAGGCGGAGCGTGCAGCGGCGGAGGAAATGGCCACCCGACAGCGCGTGCTGGCGGATGCGAAAGCCTACGAGATCGAGGCGGTGAACAAGGCCATCGGCAGCAATGCCAACTACATCAAGCTGCAGGCGCTGGAGTCGCTGAAGGAAATTTCCCGCGACAAGGCGGCGAAGATCTATTTCCTGAACGGCGACAGTCCCAACCCACTGCCGCTGATGCACCTGGGAGAGACGCGCTGACATGATTACCGACATCGACCCGGCCTGGCTGGCGCCCACCGGTTATCTGGATTTTGACGACCCGGCCGTGCAGGCGTTTGCAGACCAGGCCACGGACGGACTTGCCGAGCCGGTGGCGATTGCGAAGGCGCTGTTCCTCGCCGTGCGGGACGGTTTCCGCTACGACCCCTACCAGAGTACCCGCGATGCGGCGGGCTACCGGGCCAGCCAGGTAGTGAAATCGACGAGCAACTGGTGCATCCCGAAGTCCGTGCTGTTTGCCGCCGTTGCACGCTACAAGGGGATTCCCGCGCGCCTGGGTTTTGCCGACGTACGCAACCATCTCACCAGCGAAAAACTGTCGAAATCCATGGGCACCGACGTGTTCGCGTGGCACGGCTATGCGGAACTCCTGCTGGGCGGTCGCTGGGTGAAACTGAGCACCGCGTTCAATATCGAGCTGTGCCGGAAGTTCGGCGTGAAGGTGCTGGAATTTGATGGCATACACGATGCACTGATGCATCCCTACGACGAAAACGGCAACCGTCACATGGAATACCTCCTGCAGCGTGGCTCGTTCGACGATCTGCCGCTGGCGCAGATCTTCGCGACATTCGACGAAGTCTACGGCGGCAGCGGTGTCGGCTCCGACGCGGAACGCGATACCGCGTTTGATGCCTGAGGCGTTCCGCTGGCATCCGCCACGGACGTGCCGTGGCGGATGCGGCAGACCCGGTGTCTTACTTCTTGCGTGCGTTGGCGAATGCCGCCGCCATGATTCCGGCGGGTTTCTGCGCCGTCGCCGGCCGGGTGTTGCGGTCGCCGCGGCGTTGTCCGGCATTGCGTTCCTCGCGCTGCCCGCTTGGTTCCCGTGATCGGGACTCCACCTTGTCCGCGAGGCGCATGCTCAGGCTGATGCGCTTGCGTGCCGCATCCACCTCAAGCACCTTCACACGCACGATGTCGCCGGCCTTGACGATCTCGTGCGGGTCTTTCACGAATTTTTCAGCCAGCGCGGAGATATGCACCAGGCCGTCCTGATGCACGCCTACGTCAACGAACGCGCCGAAGTTGGTGACGTTGGTCACCACACCCTCCAGCACCATGTCGGGTTTGAGGTCCTTGATCTCGGTGACGGATTCGTCGAAGCGGGCCGTGCGAAACTCCGGTCGTGGGTCACGCCCGGGCTTCTCCAGCTCCGCGAAGATGTCCTGCACCGTCGGCAGGCCAAACCGGTCGTCGGTGTAGCGGGCGGGGTCGAGGCTGCGCAGCACGTCGGGATTGCGCATCACCGCGTCCACGGGTTTGTTGATGTCGTGGAGGATCTTCTGCACCACGGGATACGCTTCCGGGTGCACGGCGGAGGCGTCCAGAGGATTGTCGCCACCGGTCACACGCAGAAAGCCTGCCGCCTGCTCGAAGGTCTTCGGGCCGAGGCGGGGCACGCCCAGCAGCTCCGCGCGGCTTCTGAAGGCGCCCCGCTGATCGCGGAACTGCACCACGTTCTCCGCCAGCGTCGGCGTCAGTCCGGAGATTCGCGCCAGAAGCGGTGCGGATGCTGTGTTCAGATCAACGCCCACACTGTTGACGCAGTCCTCCACCACGACATCCAGCGCCCTCGCGAGCTGGGTCTGATTGGTATCATGCTGGTACTGGCCAACGCCGATGGACTTGGGGTCGATCTTCACCAGCTCCGCCAGTGGGTCCTGCAGCCGGCGGGCGATCGACACGGCGCCGCGCAGACTGACATCCAGTGCCGGAAATTCTTTTGCCGCCAGCTCGGACGCGGAGTACACCGAAGCACCCGCTTCGGACACCACAACCGGATGCACTGCCAGATCCGGGTATTGCTTGCGCAGCTGGCTGACCAGGGCATCGGTCTCCCGGGACGCCGTGCCGTTGCCAATGGCGATCAGCGACACGCCGTGTTTCGCCGCCAGCGCACGTAGCGTGGTCAGGCTGCCTGTCAGGTCGTTTTTCGGCGGGAACGGGTAGATGGTGGCGGTATCCAGCAGCTTGCCCGTGCCGTCCACCACGGCCACTTTCACACCGGTGCGGATACCCGGATCCAGGCCCATGGTCGTGCGGTTCCCGGCCGGCGCAGCGAGCAGCAGGTCGCGCAGATTGCGGGCAAAGACGCGGATCGCTTCCGATTCCGCCGCTTCCCGGAGATCGGCGAACAGGGTCGTTTCAATGGACAACGCCATCTTCGCGCGCCAGGTCAGCCGCACGACGCCCGTCAACCACGCATCCGCCGGGCGACCCTCGTCGCGGATTCCCGCATGCGCGGCGATACGTCGTTCGCAGGGGCCGAGCGTTGCGCTCCAGCCGTCGTTGTCGATTTCCTCCCTCAGTTTGAGCGCCAGGCGCAACACGCCTTCCGCGCGTCCGCGGAACAGGGCGAGCGCGCGGTGCGGGGGCACTTTGGCGACCGGCTCGCTGTAGTCGAAGTAGTCGCGGAACTTGGCGCCTTCGTCAGCCTTGCCATCCACCATCCGGGAGACCACCAGGGCGTTGTCCCACTGATGCTGGCGCAATTCTCCCAGAAGGTTTGCGTTTTCGGCGAAACGATCCATGAGAATGGCAGCGGCACCATCCAGCGCTGCCTTGACATCGGGCACGCCCGGGTTGTCGCCGGCTTCCGTCGTGAAGGGCTCGCGCAGAAACGCGGCGGCGGCCGAATCGGGTAGCAGCGAGGGGTTTTCGAGCAGCTGGTCCGCCAGCGCTTCGAGACCGGCCTCACGGGCAATCTGTGCCTTGGTGCGACGCTTGACCTTGTAGGGCAGGTACAGGTCCTCCAGGCGTTGTTTGGTGTCGGCGTCTTCGATACTGGTGCGCAGGGCGGGTGTCAGCTTGCCCTGGGCCTGGATGGTGTCGAGGATCGCGACGCGGCGTTCTTCCAGTTCGCGCAGATAGGTCAGCCGCTCTTCGAGGTGCCTTAGCTGGGTGTCGTCAAGTCCGCCCGTGACTTCCTTTCGATAGCGGGCGATGAACGGCACGGTGGCGCCTTCGTCCAGAAGGGTGGTGGTGGCAGTAACCTGGATGGCGCGTACGCCCAGTTCGGTGGCGATCCGGTCGGCAATCGGCGGCAGCATGTTGAGTCGTGGTCTCCCTCGGTGTGTGAATGAGGGCGCGGACTATAGCGGCTCAGGGCGCGAGAGACGATTGGCAGGAAGCTGCACATCAGAAGCCCGAAAAGGTGCGGTGGGTTGACTTTTGTCCCGCTGCCCGGACGGCTTACGGCGCTGGATACGCGCAGTGGTATCCAGCGCCGTCGTTGGCATTGCCGGTTGGCAGGCTGCTGAAAAAGCGGCCTGGTATGCCAGCCAGGGACGGCTGGCCCGAAAATGCAGCGGGAAACGCTGCATTTGGCGCGAGTCGGCGAAGCCGACGACTGCTGAAACAAGTCCAGGATGGACTTTTTCAGCATCGTGAAAGGTTCCCCGAACGGTGTCCTGTGCCGCCGATCGTTCCGGGCTGCCATCTGACAAGTTCAAGAACGCATCTCATAGGGGATTCCCCGTATCCGACGTCAGGGGTGACCTGGTTCACCAATCCCCGGAGGGCCGTGACTAGAATCGTTCTGGCCATCGGGGCATTGCAGTAGACGGAAGCTGTGAGGTAAAGAAATGACGTACGTTTCCTGGGACGATGCTTTTGACGTGAAGGAAAACAGGATGAACAGCCAGCACAGGATGCTGTTCGATTACGTGAACGAATACGATGCAGCGTTCCAGGAAGGGGCGGATCTGCGGAAGATGATCGGCATCTTCGACAAGATCATCAGCTATACGGCAAAACACTTTGAGGATGAAGAGGCGTATATGGAACGCATCGACTATCCGGCCCTGCGATCCCACAGGCATATCCACAAGCAACTGGTTGCGCGGGTACTGGCATACCAGGAAAGGCTGGCCTCTGGTGACACGATGCTGCTCAAGGAAGTGCGCGTATTTCTCAAGAACTGGCTGACCGGGCACATCAAGGGTGTCGACACACAGTACTCGGAATACGCGGCGCACACGCGGGCCGCGTGAGTCGCTGCGACCAGCGGCCCTTGTCCCCGGATCAAGGGCTTTCAGCGCATGGCCCGACGTCCGGCGGACGCCGACCCGTATACCGTGCCGATGGTCGAATGATACGGTTGTCCCTGCGTGATTCGATGAAATGGGCAACATAGCCGTACACCCGCGCCATCGCGAATGACGCGGTGAAGAAGTCGGTTGGCAGTCCGGTCAGGCCGTAGACAATACCTTTGTAGAACTCCAGGTTCGCGTGCAATGGTTTGTGTTTCTCCCGCATGCGAGCGGTGAAATGTTCTTCAATCGCAACGAGCGTGGCTGCCGTGGTCGCCAGCGGCGTACCAGGCGCCAGTTCGGTGGCAAATTTTTTCACCCACCGGGCACGCGGGTCGAGCACCTTGTATTCGCGATGGCCCATGCCCATCACTTTCTTTCCCGTCGCCAGGCAGTCATCCACGAATGCGGCCGCGGCTTCAGGCGAGCCGACGGCCAGCGCGGTCTCCAGTGCCGCCTGATCTGCGCCACCGTGCAACGGACCGTGCAGCGTCGCCAGGGCGCCGGCAATCGCGTTTTCCACCGGAGCCAGCGTGCTGGCGACAACCCGGGCGGCAAAAGTGCCGGCGTTGAATCCATGCTCCACCTGCAGGATCTGGGTGATCTCGAAGGCCTGGCGGAGTGCCGGATCGACTGGCGCTTCGATGGCGCTGAGGAAACGTGTCACGGGATTGGACTCCCGGCCGTCCACCGGCCCCGGTTCGCGGTCCCGGCGTCGTGCCAGCAGGTACGCCAGCGCCGTGGGCATGCGTGCGGCGATGGTCATGCCTCGCGCGGCGTCGCCGTAACGCCGGAAGTGCGCCGGATCATGCGTGCAGATCATCGTCCACGCGATGAGTACCTGCATCGGGTGAGCGGTTGTCGCCGCCAGCAGGTCGAGAAGACCGCGTTCCTCTGCCGTCAGCGTGCAGGCGGCGGCGAGTTCGTCCTCGAAGTCGCGCAGGGCGGCGTTGGTTGGCTCATTGCCGTCCAGCACCAGGAACGCAACACGGGTGAAAGGCCACGCCACCAGTGAGTCCAGTGGGACGCCCCGGTAGCTCAACGTTCCGTGCAGTCCGTCGACGAGGCTGATGGCGGTTTCGTCGACTTCAATACCTTCGAGACCTTTGGCGAGCCCTTTGGCGACTGTCATGTTCAATGTCCTTCTGTCCAGCATTGGGCGCAGGTTAGGTAGCCCAGATCCCCTTAACCAGATCGTCCGGCTAACTGAACGGTGCGCGCCGCTGAACTATCAGCCTGGCTTATCAAAACATCGTCGCGGCCACTGGCGGCGGTGCAGGACGTTCGGCAGACTCCGCCCATGCAGATCGAACGCAACGAATTGCGCGTGTTGTCGGCCATTGTCGAAGAGGAGGGCTTCAGCCGGGCGGCGGAGCGGCTCAATCTGTCGCAGTCGGCTGTCAGCCAGACGATGGCGAATCTCGAACATCGCATCGGCACGAGCCTGCTGACCCGTGGTCGCCGTCCACGTCTGACAGAGGCGGGCCAGCGGCTGTTCCGATATGCGCAAAGCGTGCTGCACGAAGAGCGCACGACGCTGGAGGATATCGAGCGTATCCGCAGCGGTGAACTTTCGACGCTCAACCTGGCGATGAGCAGCCTCGTGCATCGACTCTACGGTACCCGCCTGCTGCTCACGTTCTGCGAGAACAATCCGCTCACGCGCCTGCGGCTTGACGTTGCTCCGAGCCGGGAGATGATCTACGGAGTGGACGAGGATCGCTGGGAACTTGCGTTCGGACCGTTTCAGCGGCAGATGCCGGGGCACTTTGCTACGCGTCCGTGCTTCGAAGAAACGCGCATGCTGGTAGCGCAC
This sequence comes from Pseudomonadales bacterium, assembly GCA_024234635.1. Lineage (GTDB taxonomy): Bacteria > Pseudomonadota > Gammaproteobacteria > Pseudomonadales > Azotimanducaceae > SYFY01. The sequence goes on from JACKNX010000026.1 coordinate 6,670, forward strand.
GAAAACCATCCGCTGTTCGCCCGCCTGCGTGACGATCCATTGCGGGTACTTGGCAGCGTATCGCTCATCACGTCCTATCTGGATGAGATCACCAAACGTCCCGGCGAGGAACGCCTGCGCAGGATGTTCGCCAGCATCTGGGAGATAAGCCACCTCGAACTGCGCCTTGCGCTGGTTGCCGCCGGCAAGGGCGTTACCTATGTGTCGAGTCGCCTGTTGCCCGATCTGGTTGGTTTTCACCCCGTAAGCGGGCTGAATTTTTCCACCATCCCCCGTACGGTGGGGGTGTATCACCGCAAGCACCAGCCCCTGTCGGAGGCCGCCAAACGGTTTCTCGCCATCGTCGAGCGTGCGTTTCCCGCCGCACGCTGACGATCAGCTTTTCTTCAGCTCCACCAGGATGGCGCGATAGTCCTCGCCATTGTTGACGGCTGTCTCGACATGCCCTTTGCGGATGAAGTCCGCGGTACCTGGCTTCGGACGGAACGCGAAGTGCTCGCCCAGCATGCCACCGGTACCGTCGTGAAACGTGACCTCGATGGGGCCTTCTCCCGAGACGTGCAGAAGAAAGTAGTCATTGGCGTGCAGGTGTTTACGGATGGTTGCGCCTTTCGGCACCACCTGGTTCCACACCCGTACCAGTTCGTCTTCGAAGATGACTTCGGTGGCAATGGGCGCCAGTTCGTCAGCCATGGTCGTGTCTCCCGTGTCATTGGCAGGGTGCGAGCCTGCCATCGCTCTCTCATCGTATCCGCGCGAATGCCCGTTCATGCCTGCGAACGCACGGGTTGCGCCCGAGCCCGCCATGGACCCGCCCGCGTGCGGTACCTGCGGCCACGTGTCAGCCTGCCAGCGGCGAGGTCACGTCGCGGTAGGACACCTTGAGCGACGTCACGACATCGACCACTGTCGGACGCCCGCTCGCCAGGGCCTCGCGCAATGCAGGTTCCAGATCTTCCGGCCTTTCCACCCGAATGCCGTGACAATGCATGGCGCGAGCGATTTCCGCATGGTCGAAGTCGTTGAACTCCGCGGCGAACGGACCGCCGCCATGCAGCACCCAGCCGAGTGCGTGGTTGTTGAAAACGACATTGACGATCGGGATGTTCTGCTCCACTGCGGTCATCATGCCATTCATCGTCATGGCAAAGCCGCCGTCGCCACAGACGGCAACTACGGCGCGATCCGGATGCACGAGTTTTGCCGCAAGCGCCGCGGGTATGCCAAAACCCATTGGCCCGGAGCCCGCAGCCTGCAGGAAACCGTTGGCACAGCGGGTCTGGTAGAAGTGGGTCATCAGGATGCGGTTCTCTCCCGCATCACAGGTAACGATGGCATCGTCCGGTAACACGTTGCGCAACGCGGCGATGACGCGCTGCGGGAAGATGGGGACTTCCGGGCTGGCATATTCCGGGGCGGAGAAGTAGCCATGCTGCTTGCGCAGGCCGGCGACACGCGCTTCACCCTTCTGGCGTCGTCCTGCGTCCGGGCCAAACGCCTTGCCGAGATCCCGCAAAGCCACCGCCGCGTCACCGTGTATGACCCTGTCGGCGGGGAAGGTCCAGGATGCATTGCGCGGTTCGATGTCGATCTGCACGAACTGCTGACGCGTGGGATCGAGCAGTTCCGGATTGGCGCGTGCGGTGTCGGAAATGCCCAGCTTGGTGCCGACCGCGAGAACAACATCCGCCTCCGCGACGGCTGCGTTGGCGGCAGCAATGCCGAAAGTGCCGAATACGCCCAGTGCGAGCGGGTGGTTTTCCCTGAACGTGCCCTTGCCCGAAGCCGTTGTGACCACGGGTGCGCCCCAGGCTTCGGCCAGTGCTTCGAGTTCGTCGAATGCCTGGCTGATGCGTACGCCGTTCCCGGCGATGATAACGGGCCGTTCCGCGCTGGACAGCAGTGTGGCGGCGGCCAGAACCTCGGCGGCATCGGCGCTGCGCGGCGCATTCAGGTAGGGCGGGGTGCGATAGAGACGGGGTACGCTGTCCGGTCCGACATGGCCGGACAAACCACCGGACGCATAGAGTACCGCTACGGGACCGGGCGCGCCGGTAGTGGCATGCTTGATCGCGAACTGGGTAGCCTGCACGCCGGCGGTCGGCTCGTGTGCCTCGAATACCTGCTTGGTCACGCCAGCGAAGGCCTGCCTTGCGTTCCATGTCCCCCAGCCGCCCGTGCCGGCCTGGTACGGGCCATGCAGATTGTGGGCCGGGTTGTCGCTGAAGTCGGTCAGCAGCAACATGGGTGAACTCGACAGATGTGCTTCCAGTGTGCCGATCAGGCCATTGCCAAGCACCCATGGTCCCTGGCCGATAAGCACGCCCGGTCGACCGGTGAGCCGGCCGTAGACCTCCGCCATGACGCCTCCCAGGGATTCCTCGCGTACCAGCACCGTGCGTACGGCGTTCTGGTGGTTCGACAGCGCCATGAACAGGCGGCCGGTGTGGCCTCCGGCAATACCGAACACCATGGTGATGCCGGCTTCTTCCAGAACCTGGATCACGGCGTCCGCGGTGCGGACCTGATCGGATAACAGCAATTCGGTGCTCATGGGTCAGTCGCTCCGGTTCTGGCCGCCGTCTATGGGAATCAGCGCGCCGGTGACGTAGTCGGAAAGGTCGGTGGCCAGGAACTCGATGACGCGGGCGCAGTCTTCGGGCGTGCCGAAACGACGCAGGGCTATGTCGTTGACCGCGCTGTTGCTGCTCTCCGAGCCGCCCACGAGCTGCACGATGCGGGCGGTAGCGATGATGCCGGGGGCAATGCAGTTGGCGTTGATGCCGTACGGCCCGAGCTCCTGGGCGAGGTTGCGCGTGTAATGCGCGATTGCGGCCTTCGCGGCGCCGTAGTGCGCGTAGCCCCCGCCAATGCCAGCCACCTTGCCGGCAATGGAGGCTACAGTGACGATCTTGCCGCTGCGTTGAGCCTTCATGATCGGAGCCACGGCGCTGCAGGCGTGGTACGTGCCATACAGATTCATCTTCAATACCAGGTCAAACAGATCCGGTGGCACGATGGAGGCTGCGGTTTCCCGCGGCTTGCCACGACCGCCGCCGGCGTTGGCAACAAGCACATCCACGCTGCCCCAGGTCTGGTGCACGTCGTCCACCATGGCCTGCATCGCATCGCGATCGGCGACGTCGAATTCGTACCCCATCGACTCGCCGCCCATCGCGCGGATTTCGTCCATGGTGGTGTCGCCGGTCATGGACCGGGCCTCCGCGTCGAACTCCTGCCAGGACCTGAGGTTCAGATCCGACACCGCCACCCTGGCGCCGAGACTTGCCAGCTTGAGCGCATACGCCCGGCCCAGCCCGCGTGCGGCGCCGGTGACGATTGCCACCTTGCCATCCAGTTTGCCCACTTCCTCATCTCCGTTGTCTGCAGCGCCCGGACGATAAACCAGGCGAGGCGAATGTTCGAGTTTGCCTGTCGCGCCGGCGTCCCGCGTCAGAAGTCCGGGATCCCGGCCACCGGCCACAGTGCGAGCGATTTGCCCGTATCCCGGCCCGACACCGGCACGTCTTCCACGATCAGATCGATGGGCGCCGGCCAGTTGAACGGCGGCAACTGCAGGTTCAGGAAACGGTGCTGCCCCGTGAGCTTGTCCACGTTTGCCTCCTGGCGGCTGTGCGTGGTCGTCAGCAGCAGCGGTATGGCGCTGTGCCGAAGGTTGGCCAGGAAGCCGCGAATGCGGTCGTAGTCCAGGTGGACCAGACAGTCTCTGCACAGCAGCAGGTCCGCTCGCGGCAGTGTATCGGCGACCAGATCCAGTTGAACGAACCGGCGTCCCGCCGTGCCGAAACTTGCATTGTTGGCGTCCACAAGCGCCTGCACGATGTCTGCGCCAATGTACATATCGAGGTCGAGCGTCGTATGGCGCATCCAGAACCAGTCACCGCAGGGAGCGTCCAGCAGCGTGCGTACGCGGTGTCGCTGCAGCAGGGCCGGTAGCTGCGCCCGCACGCTGGCGGTCTGCGCCAGATTGGAGCCACTGCCGGAAACCGAATCGGGATCACCCCATTTATTGGTGGCATGTATCCACTCGAAGACCTGACGGGTGGATGACGCGGCGAACAGCCGTTTTTCATGGCGCTTGCGTGACAGCTTGCGCCACCAGGACTCCTGCCTTCGATTCGTCGACATCCTGCTCGCCACGATCCCGGTTGTGGCTGGCAAGCATAACCCGCACTGCATGCCGTGGGGCGGCGACCCGGTGACCGGATTCGGGAATAATGCCACGCAGGAAAGGGTTGCCGGTGTGAGGGATGGGGAGACTACTCGACGAACTGCGCGTGATCTGGCCGGGGCTGCTGGTAAGCCTGATCGTGGCTGCCGCGGCCAGCTTCCTATCGGAACACTACAACGCGCCCCTCATGCTGTTTGCCCTGCTGCTTGGCATGGCCATCAATTTCCTGGGTGAACACCCGACGTGCGCGCCGGGCATCGCCTTCGCCTCCCGGACGGTGCTGAGGATTGGCGTTGCCCTGCTCGGACTTCGCATCACGCTGTCACAGATCGCGGAGCTGGGCTGGCAGCCGGTGGTGCTGGTCGTGGTTGCGGTTGTCAGCACCGTCGCCTTCAGCATGGCGGCGGCGAAAGCGATGGGTTTCAACAAGCTGTTCGGCCTGCTCACCGGTGGCGCGACGGCGATCTGCGGAGCGTCCGCGGCCCTTGCGCTGTCCGCAGCGCTGCCGGCACATCCGGAGAAAGAGCGCGCTACGCTGTTTACCGTCATTGGTGTGTCCACGCTGTCCACCGTGGCGATGATTCTCTATCCGATGGTGGTGCAGGCGTTTGCCCTGGACGCCAGCCGGGCTGGCATGTTTCTCGGCGGCACCATCCACGATGTGGCCCAGGTTGTGGGGGCAGGCTACGGCATGTCGCACGAAACCGGCGACACCGCCACGGTCGTCAAGCTCATGCGCGTGGCGATGCTGGTGCCGGTGATCGTGGTCGCCGCCCTGTTTGGCCGCGCCAGCAGCGGCGGCGCGAATGGCGCCGCGCGACCACCGCTGTTACCGGGTTTTGCGGTCGCCTTTCTTGGCCTTGTGCTGCTCAACAGCGTGGGCTGGATACCGCCCGTCGTTCAGTCGGGCGGCAATCATGTGTCCCTGTGGTGTCTGGCCACCGCCATCGGCGCCATCGGCGTCAAGACCCAGCTCAGGGAACTCGTGGACGTTGGCATCCGACCGGTATTGCTGATGGTGAGTGAGACGGTGTTCCTCGCCGTGCTGGTGCTGCTGATTCTCTATCTGGAAACGTGAGCCGTTGGCACGACAGCCGCTGACGCGCTCAGACCTCGTTGGTTTCGGTGGCGCGCTGAAAGACGAAGAACGCATAACCGTAGTGTGTCGGCCAGCGTTCGTAGAGGTCGGTTTCAGCCTGGCAGTCGTCCAGTGTGGCCTGCGCCCGCGGGCTGTCAGGAAACCGCTCGCGCAATGCCTGGATGCGCGCGCGTAGCGGGGTGTAGTAGGCGTCCCACCAGGCTGCCTGCGGCATGACAAAATTTCCCACGCACCGATAACCTGCCTCCTCGGCCATGCCCAGGCAACGGGGGATGGTGGTCATGGCCGGGTACTCCGTCCAGAATTGCGTGACTTCCTGCGGTCGGTCGTCGCGCAGCCAGACCAGTTCACTGAGTACCAGCGTGCCGGCCGGGGTGAGCAGGTGTCGCCAGGCGCGCAGGGCTTCGCCGAAGCCCATGATGTACACCGCGGCCTCGCACCACAGCAGATCGAAGTTGCCCGACTCGAAGGGCAACGCCCGCATGTCCGCTTGGTACGCCTGTACCTGCCCGGATACTGCTTCCTGACGTGCACGTGCTCGCAGGTCTTCCAGGTAGGGGAGGTGGGCATCCACGGCAGTGATCCGAGCGTCCGGGATTGCTCTGGCCAGCACCAGGGTCTGCGCGCCAGGACCGCAGCCGATGTCCAGCACACGTGGCGATGGTGGCAGCGAAGGCACCAGCGACAGTGCGCGGAGGGTCCACTCGTCGCCACCGGGTGCCTCACGGGGCAGATCGGTGTGCGCGGCGAAAAAAATGGCGTGCGGGTCGTCGTGGGTCTCTGCGGTGGACATGCTTCTCCGGTTCGGTAGTCAATGCCATACGGCAAGCGGGTCGTAATGTACCCCGTGATCGGTACTGCGTGATTGATAGAGCGTGAAGCCGTTGAAGACGGCCTCGATGCGGGGGTTGCCTGGCAGGTCGTCCGGCAGGCCATGGCACGAGCGGTACAGCGTGACGTGGGGGCGCCATGCGCGATCGTCCAGCGGCAGTGCCTGCGCCAGCGCGGTTGCCCTCAGGGCCTGGGCGAGGCGGAGCGCGGGCGTCGGTACGTCGCGCGCGCCCAACCAGAGGACGCGAGGCTTACGCCAGTAGCCGACCTCATCCAGCACCAGCGAGAAGGGCCGGCATGGGATGCGGTCCGCGGCGTTGCGTAATGCCGTCAGGCGATCGGGTGCCACCTGGCCGAGAAACAGCAGTGTCAGGTGCAGGTTGGCGGTAGGCACCCGTTTGCCGGTGACGCCCGTCAGCGCATTGCGCCAGGTGTCGATGGCGCGGCGGGTTGCCGGATCGGGGTCGAGACCGAAGAACAGCCGCACGTCCCGTCAACCGCCGTCATTGCCGGTATGGTCCGAGCGGTATGCGCCGATGCCTTCCGCGAGGTAGGGGTTGTTGCGTTCCCGCTGCACCGCGGCCGCATCGTCGTACAGGAAGGGGAGGAATACGTAGCGTCGTCCGCGACGTATGGGATGCACCATATGCAATATCGAACAGGAGAACACCACGGCGCCCCCGGTTTCAGTCCGATACGTGCGCGGCCCGTACTCCGGAAAACCGATCTCGCAGCCGTCATAGTCCTCGTTCAGGTTCACGCTCAGGGCAAATCGGCGATGTGCAGTTCCGTGCGTCGTATTGTCACGGTGCGGACGGAAGTGACCGCCGTGCTCGGTGGAATAGCAGGCAACGATATAGCGTTCCATGCGAGTCGCGGTGAACTGGAACGCTTTGCGGATCTCCGGTACCACCCGCCGGCTCACGCGTGCCTTGAGCGCGCCGATGAGTCGTTCGTCCTCGATGTCCATATCCCTGCGCAGCTTGTGGCTGGCATCCATGGCGCTGACGGTAAGGCCGTTCTCCTCCCGCATGAAGCCGGAAGGTACGCCGCCACGACTCTCGTACAGCTCGATCAGGTGTCGGCAGAGTTCCGGCTCGAACACCCGCGGCAGCAGGAGGATTGGCGCCGGCACTTCCCTTCCGGCGTGCTGGCCCGCGGGCGGTGCCCGTTCCAGCATGGTGATGAGCTCACCCACGTCACCGCCATCGTCGCGGAACGCGATGCTGGCGACCAGGCGCATGGACGGGTCCAGCACCAGCCATTGCCGTCGATAGCCGGCGTCGATACCGGTTGCATCGGTGGGGCAGGCGCCGTAGAGGCGGCTGATGAGCAGATCGTCATCGAGAAAGTAGCGATAGCCGGGGTAACGCTCCCGGAGTCGCCCTTCCGTGCCGTCCCGTGGATCGGCGCTGACGCCAAAAAAGGAAGCACGGTCATCATCGAACAGATCGGTGCGCGCGAGCATGGCCCGCAGCCGCATGTCCGTCCCGGCATCAGTGGCGCTGGCAAAGAAGCACAGCACCAGATAGCGGCCACCTGTGGTGTCGAAGGCGTAACGTGGGTTGGTCAGGCCCCGCTGATGGAACCAGGGTGCTGGATCGCCGGGTGCAAGGCGTGCGTAGTCGGCCATGAAGTTGTATCACCGTCGTGCTGCGCGCATTTTAGCCGGGAGTACCTTTCCCCGGGCTACAGGCGGGTTGGCAGGATTCCGAAAAAGTCCATCCTGGACTTGTTTCAGCAGCCTGCCAGGTGAGCGTGGTCGGTTGCCGGCATTCCGGGGCAACGGCCTATAATCGGCTGGCCCAAACCGGATCCAACACCATGTCTGACGCCATCCGCCCGTTTCGCATTGCCATTGCCGACGCAGAACTCGACGATCTCCGGCAGCGTTTGCGGGACGTCCGCTGGCCGGATCGGGAAACCCCGGATGACTGGAGCCAGGGCGTACCGTTGGCGTACGCGCGGGAGTTCTGTACCTATTGGCGGGAGGGCTACGACTGGCGGGCCCGGGAAGCACGGCTGAACGCGTTCCCGCAGTTCGTGACGACCATCGATGGCCTGGATGTGCACTTCATTCACGCCCGAAGTCCGCATGATACGGCCCGACCGATCGTCATCACCCATGGCTGGCCGGGCTCTGTGGTGGAGTTTGTCAAGGCGATCCAGCCGCTGACGCACCCGGAGGCGCATGGCGGCAGCGCGCGGGATGCCTTTCACGTGGTCTGCCCGTCGCTGCCGGGTTACGGTTTTTCAGGTAAGCCGACGGCGCCGGGGTGGGGCGTGGATCGCATCGCCGCGGCATGGAATACATTGATGCTGCGATTGGGTTATCCACGCTATTTTGCGCAGGGAGGGGACTGGGGCTCCGCCGTGACCACCGCCATCGGTATCCAGAATCTCGGTGCCTGCGCGGGCATTCACGTCAACATGCCAAATGCCCGCGCCACCCGCGAAGCACTGAAGAATCCGACGCCGGAAGATGCACGTGCGCTGGCCCGGGCGAAGGAATACCAGGATTGGGACTCCGGCTATTCGAAGCAGCAGAGTACGCGGCCGCAGTCGCTTGGCTACGGGCTCGCGGATTCGCCGGCTGGCCAGGCGATGTGGGTGCTGGAGAAGTTCTGGAAGTGGATGGACTGCAACGGCCAGCCGGAGAACGTGCTCAGCCGTGACGAGCTGCTCGACAACATCATGCTGTACTGGCTGACCAACAGCGGCGCCTCGTCCGCGCGGCTGTACTGGGAGAGCTTCGGCCGTGCCTTCGGCGCCGGCCAGGAAAACACCGTGAAGCTGCCTGCTGGCTGCAGTCTGTTTCCTGCCGAGATCGTGCCCACGCCACGCAGTTGGGCGCAGACCCGGTACACCAATCTGGTGTACTGGAACGAAGTGGCCCGTGGCGGGCACTTCGCGGCGTTCGAACAGCCGGACCTGTTCGTTGCCGAATTGCGGGCGTGTTTCGCCGTCATCGATCCCCGCTGAGCCGCGCATGAAACCATCGCTTCACCGGGCCGGTCCGGCGCGTTACCTCGTGCCGTTCGTGGCGGCGCTCATCGGTATCGGGCCGCTATCCATCGACGCCTACCTGCCAGCGCTACCGGCAATGGCAGCGGCGCTTGGAAGCGACATCGCCGCCGCCAACGTTACGGTGAGCACCTATCTGGTGGGTTATGCGGTGGGACAGCTGTTCGGCGGGCCCATTTCCGATCAGATCGGTCGCATGCGGGTCGCCATCGGCGGGCTGGCGCTGTTCACCGTGGCGTCGCTTGTCATCGTGCTGGCGGGCAGCATGGCGCAGGTTCAGGTTCTGCGTGCGGTACAGGCCGTGGGCGGCGGCTTTGCCACTGTCGTGGCGATGGCCATGATCCGCGACTCGTACCCGCCAGCCGAAGCGGCCAGGCGGTATCCGCTGGTCATGCTCATCCTGCTCGGCGCGCCGCTGTTTGCGCCGGCCATCGGCGCCGGCCTGCTGCATGTGGGCTGGGAGTCCATCTTCGTGCTGCTGGCGATCTATGCCGTAGTGATCGCGGTGTTGTTTCCGCTGGTGGGTGAAACGGTGAAGGAAACCGTTCGCTGGCCGCGGCTTGGCGCCATCGTGCCGCAATATCTGGCGGTACTGACGCACCGGGTCGGCGGGCGGCTGTTGCCGTTGCGTTATGTGTTCACGCAGGGTCTGGTCACGGCCGTGACGATGATCTTCATCACCAACTCGGCCTTCATCTATCTCGAGCACTACGCGGTGGGCAGCGATCGGTTCGTTCTCTACTTCGGGGCCAACATCGTGGTGATGATGGCGTTTTCCTTCGCCACGTCGCGACTGGTCGGGCGGGTGGCGCCGTTCGTGCTGTTTCGTACCGGCAGGGCGGTTCAGTTCGTCATGCTGCTCGCATTGACGTTACTGGTGCTCTGGGACGATCCGCCGACCCGCTGGTTCACCCCCATGCTGGCGCTGGGAATTGGCGCTTCCGGCATGATCGGCCCGTCGGTATCGGCGCTCTATCTGTCCATGTTCGATCGGCTGGCGGGGAGCGCATCCTCACTGCTGGCGACGGCGAGCTTTGTCTTCGGCGGCTTTCTGGGCGCCGTCTCGTCCTACCTGCACGATGGCACGCTGCGGCCCGCGATGCTGACCATGCTGGGCGCGGTGGTGATCGCCAACCTCGTGGCGCTGGGCATTCCCCGACCGGTGGCCGATCACTGACAGGACCGGCCACCGATTGGGTCCGGCCGCGGGTTACATCCAGACCATGGTGATCCACTCGGCGGCCAGCGCCGGCTTGGTTTCGCCTTCGATCTCGATCGTGGCATCGTGCGTGATCTGCATGCGTCCGCCACTCTGTTCCTCGACCCCTTTCACCACAAAGCGACCGCGGATGCGCTTCCCACTCTTCACGGGCGCCATGAAACGCACCTTGTTGTAGCCGTAGTTGACGCCCATCTTGGTGCCGGAAATACCAGGCACCGCCTGGTACGCCATCACCGGCATCATGGACAGGGTCAGCAATCCGTGGGCGATGGTGCCGCCGAACGGCGTCATCTTCGCGGCTTCGGGATTGACGTGCAGGAACATATGGTCCTCCGTCAGATCGGCGAAACGGTTGATCCGGTCCTGGTCGAGGGTGAACCAGTCGGAGACGCCGATCTCCCGGCCTGTGAAGGCACGGACTTCGTCCAGGGTCATGGTACGTGTAGGACCTTGCATGTCATTTCTCCCGTCAAGTTGGCTTGATCCAGATGAGTGTGCATGATTGCCGGGAGCAGGGTGGGACTCAAGCCATCGGTGAGGGGCCGATGCGCCGGTCCGGTCACCACCCGGCCTGGAGGAGGGACGGGAGTGAGGGAAATGATGCGATATCTGCTGGTGGGACTGGCCGTTTTTCTGGCGGCCTGCGGAAAAGCCGGGGCACCCGCGACGGGAGACGCCGCGACGGCGGCTAAGTCACAGCGTGTACTGGCGGCCGGTGCACAGGTGGCCGGCGTCAATGGCCTGCACTTTGCTCCGGACGGGGCGTTGTACGCAGCTTCGGTGATCGGTTCGGAGATGGTGGTCGTGGATCCCGACAGCGGCGAGATCCGTCGCCGCTATGGTGCCGCGGATGGCGTGCACGGCCCCGATGACGTGGCGTTCGGACCGGACGGGTCGTGGTTCTGGACTTCCATCATGACGGGCGAGGTCGCGGGGTTCACCGCGGCGGGCGAACGCGTGGTGGCGGCGCAGCTCACGCCGGGGGTCAACCCGATCACCTTCAGCGACGATGGCCGCCTGTTCGTGTCGCAGTGCTTCTTTGGCACCAACCTGTACGAGGTTGATCCGACAGGTGAGAAACCTGCGCGCCTCATCGCTGACGACCTCGGGCCTGGTTGTGGCCTCAATGGCATGGACTGGGGGCCGGACGGCCGCCTGTACGGGCCGCGCTGGTTCACCGGCGAGATCGTGCGCTTCAACGTCGATACCGGCGAGCGCGAGACGGTGGCGGATGGCTTCCGCACACCGGCCGCCGTGAAGTTCGACAGCCAGGGGCGCCTGCACGTACTGGATACCGGGCTTGGCACCGTCAATCGCCTGGAGGGGACCGAAAAAGTGGTGGTTGCCACCCTGGACCCCGGTCTCGACAACTTTGCCTTCGACCGGAACGACCGCCTGTTCGTCTCCAGCTTCGTCGACGGCTACATCGCGCGTGTCGAGCCGGACGGTCGCATCACGAAACTGCTGCCGGGCGGAATTGCGCATCCCGGCGGCGTGACGGTGGTACCGATGGGCGGTCGACCCGCGGTACTGGTGGCGGATCTGCACAGCCTGCGGGGGTTCGATCCGGATACCGGCGAGTCGCTGTTCGTGGAGCGCAACGTGCTTGGCGTCGGTGAACTCGGTAGCGTGCTGAGCGTGGCGGCTGACGGTACAAACGTCATCCTGGCGTCATTCACCGACAATTCCGTCCGACGCTGGGACCCCGTGCAGCGCCGGAATCTCCAACGCTGGGACAACCTGGCGGCGCCGGTCGGGGCAATTCCCTATGCGGGCGGTGTGGCGGTGGCTCTCTACGGCACGCAGAACGTCGTGCTGCTCGGCGACGGCGAGCCGCTGACGCTGGCGGCGGGCCTGGCATCGCCAACTGGTCTGGCCGTGGATGGTGACACGCTGCTGGTAAGCGATCGTGCAACCGGTCGTGTGCTGCGTATCGCCCGTGGCGGTGCACCGATTGCCGCGGAGGAAGTCGCCTCCGGGCTTGCCAACCCCGAGGGTATTCGCATGAGTGCGCATGGCCTGGTGGTGGTGGAGGGTGAGTCGGGGCGTGTCCTGCTGGTCAGGGACGGTGTGGCCCGCGAAGTGGCGAAGGTTGCGCCGGGCACCCCGCCGAGCGGTCCGGCCTCGCCGCCGTCGATGATCTTCAACGATGTGGAAGTGGCGGGCGACACGCTGTTCGTCACCAGTGAAACGGACCATGCGCTCGTGCGCGTCGATAATTTTGCGGCGGACCTCTGAGTGGCGTCCGGAAAACAGTGATTACGGAGAAGCAGTGAGCAATCGATACGCCAAGTACGAAACCTTCATCGTCGACTACCCGGAGCCGCGCATCCTGCGGCTGACGTTCAACAAGCCCGAGCGGTTGAATGCGCTCGATCGGGTCGGGCACCGGGAGCTGACCTACATCTGGCGCGATGTAGACGACGATCCGGATATCGACTGCGTCATTCTCACCGGCAAGGGCAGGGCATTTTCCGCCGGCGGCGACTTCGACATGATCCAGCAGATCGTGAGCGAGGAGAACGTTCGGCACGCCATCTGGAAGGAGGCGCGGGATCTCGTCTACAACCTGATCAACTGCGGCAAGCCCATCGTTTCCGCCATCAACGGTCCCGCCGTCGGTGCCGGACTGGTGGCAGCGTTGCTGGCCGATATCTCCATCGTCGGGCGCAGCGTCAGTATCACGGACGGGCACACGCGACTGGGTGTCGCCGCCGGCGATCACGCGGTGATCATCTGGCCGCTGCTCTGCGGCATGGCCAAGGCCAAATACTACCTGCTCACCTGCGACCGCCTCAGCGGCGAGGAAGCCGAGCGCATTGGTCTGGTGTCGCTGTGCGTTGAGGACGCCGACCTCCAGGAGCGGGCGCTCTCGGTGGCGCGCGCGCTCGCCAACGGCGCGCCCAATGCCATTCGCTGGACCAAGTACGCGCTCAACAACTGGCTGCGCATGGCCGGCCCCAGTTTTGATGCGTCAACGGCGCTGGAGATGCTCGGCTTCGCCTCCAGCGAAGCGGTGGAGGGGCTGGCGGCATTGCAGGCGAAGCGGCCACCGTCGTTTCCAAAAGGTTCGCCGGTCTGACGAACCGGTGCATTCAGGCCCGGGCACCGGATGGGCTGACCGGCATTCGCACAAATTCAGGAATCAGCAACAATCATGAAAAACTTCAGCAATCGCATTGCCGTGGTGACGGGTGGCGGCACGGGCATGGGACGGGAACTGGTCATCGCGCTGGCGGCGGAGGGCTGCCACGTGGGCATGTGTGATGTTTCCGCGGACAACATGGCGGAAACGCGCCGCCTCGCGCAGGTGAAAGCACCGGCCGGTGTGCGTATCACCACGCACCTCTGTGATGTGAGCAGCGAACAGCAGATGCAGGCGTTTCGCGACGCGGTATGCGCGGAACATGCCACCGATCACATCAATCTGCTGTTCAACAACGCGGGCATTGGCGGCGGCGGCGGCTTCGTGGCCGGCGACCGGGAACTGTGGGAGCGCACCTTTGGCGTGTGCTGGTACGGCGTGTACTACGGCTGCCGCACCTTCCTGCCGTTGCTGGTGGCCTCGGAGGAAGGGCATGTCGTCAACACGAGTTCGGTGAACGGCTTCTGGGCCTCCATCGGTCCGGGCGTGGAACATACCGCGTACTGCGCGGCCAAATTTGCCGTGAAGGGTTTCACGGAGGCATTGATCACGGATCTTGCGATGAATGCTCCGCATGTGCATGCCTCCGTGGTGATGCCGGGGCATATCGGTACGTCCATTGCACTCAATACGTCGACGGTACTCGGCCAGCGTGGGGCGCTGGAGATGACCGCCGCGGAGGTGGATGCCGTGCGCCAGCGCATGGTGGCGAGAGGTCTGCCGGTTGGCAATCTGCCGGATGAGCAGATACGTGCCGCCATGCATCAGCGGGCTATCGACTTTCGTGACAAGGCGCCGACAACGGCGGCGCAGGCCGCGAACATCATTCTCGATGGTGTGCGCGCGCAGCGGTGGCGGATTCTCGTCGGCGATGATGCCGTACGTCTGGATCGCATGGTTCGGGAGGATCCCGAGAACGCGTACACCGTGGATTTCATGCGTCGCGTATGGGGGGAGGGACTACTGGGCGGCCTCACGCAGGCCCCCGAACAGGCCCGGTAGTGCACCATGAGTAGCGCCGGCCAGTGGCGGTCACGCGGCGGATTCCTGCTGGCTGCCATCGGTTTTGCCGTCGGGCTCGGCAATATCTGGCGTTTTCCCTACATGACGGGCGAAAACGGCGGTGGCTTGTTCGTTGCCGTCTATCTCGCCTGTGCCCTGGTCATCGGCGTGCCGGTCGTGATCGCCGAGTTGCTCATCGGCCGTCATGGCGGGGGCAGCCCACCACTGGCATTCGACCGGCTGGCCACGGACCACGGCCGCTCGGGTCGCTGGCGGCATGTCGGGCATCTGAACCTGCTGGCCGCCGTGCTCATCACGTTTCTCTATCTGGTGGTGACTGGCTGGGTGCTGGCCTACCTCGCCCGCTCGGTCGGGGAGGGTTTTGCCGGTTTCGGTGCCCTGGCGGCGGATGCTGAATTTTCCGCCCTGCTGGCTGACCCATCGCGCCTCGTCGGCTGGACCTGGCTGGCCCTGCTGCTCAGCATGCTGGTGATCAGAGCCGGTGTGCAACAGGGTATCGAACGCACGGTGCTGGTTGTCATGCCGCTGTTGTTCCTCCTGTTGCTGGCGCTGGTTGCCTACAATGCCGCTGAAGGCGGATTTGGCCAGGCGGTTGACTACCTGTTTCAGGCGGACTTCTCACACCTCACGGGCACTACCGTACTGGCGGCGATCAGTCAGGCGTTTTTCTCCATCGGTGTGGCCATGGCCGGCATGATGACCTTCGGCGCCTATCTGCCACGCGAGATACCGTTGGTATCCTGCGCGTTGATCATTGTTCTTGCCGATACCCTCGTTGCGGTGGTGGCCGGACTGGTCATCTTCCCCATGGTGTTTGCGCAGGGGCTGGATGCAGCCGGCGGTCCCGGACTCATCTTCCAGACGTTGCCGGTGGCGTTTGCACAGATGCCGGGCGGTCATGTGGTGAGTGGCGCGTTTTTCCTCCTGTTGTCCCTTGCCGCCATAACGTCACTGGTTGGCCTGCTGGAGGCGCAGACGTCCTGGCTCATCGACAGTCGGGGCATGCAGCGAAACGGGGCTGCCGCGGTAGTCACCGCGGTCAACCTGGCCGGTAGTCTTGTCGGTGCGTTGTCCTACAACGTGTTTGCCGACGTCTCGATTGGTACTTTTAACCTCTCGACGCTGTTGGATGCACTGCCCAACCAGCTGTTGTTGCCGTTGGGCGGTATGTTCATCGCCGTGTTCGCCGGCTGGCTGCTACCGGCCGCGGTTACCCGGGAGGAAGTCCAGGGGCAGCGTTTCCACACCATCTGGCGCGCACTGATTCGCGTGGTTGCGCCGGTTGCCATCGTGGTGACGCTCGTCAGTGGAATCAGCCTCTGATCGCTGCGGGCTGGCGCGCCATCAATGGTTGTCGTGCACCCAGCGCAGGAAGGCATTCTGGAGCAGGTTGCCGGGGCCGAGATGGGCGCCCGGGGCGTTGATCAGCAGCACGGCAATCAAGCGCTCGCCGGACTTTGCCGTGACGTAACCCGCCACCGCGGAGACATCGTCAAGACGGCCGGTTTTCACGTGCATGCGTCCGGCACCCGAGGTGCCATTGAGACGGGAACGCATGGTGCCATCCATGCCTGCCAGCGCCAGCGAAGAGACGTACTCCGGCATGTAGGAGCTTCGCCAGCCTGCCAGCAGGATCTGGGCCAGTTGTTCAGCCGACACACGGCTGTCCCGTGACAGCCCCGCGCTGTTGGCGATGACCATGCCTTCCGTATTCACACCGTGTTCGTGCAGAACGTCGAGGATCGCCTGATGGCCTTTCTCCGGCGTGGCGGGTGCCTCATAGCGTTCGGCGCCGAGCGTGAGCTCCAGATGGCGTGTCATGACGTTGTTGGAGTACTTGTTGACCAGCCGGATGATGTCGCCGAGCGGTCGCGAGTAATGGCGGAGGAATGGTCGCCGGTTGCCCGCCGGCAGTGTGCCGCGGCGGACGGCGCCGGTGATTTCGCCGCCGAGCTCCTGCCAGTAGTGGGTGAACAGTCCCCAGGCGTAGGTGTCCGCCTGCAGCACCGTGCGGCTGATGTCGAAACGGCGGCAGCGGCTCGGGAAACTGCCGTCGAATTGCGCATCGCGGCGGGCGTCGCCGGTGATGCTCACGGCGACGCCGTACTGATAGCCCCGGCAGGGGCCGGCGGCCGCTTTCAGGCGGTTGATCACCCGCAGGTTCGGTAGTGGCGGATCGGCGCGTACCCCGATCCTGCCATCCGCCTGCGCCTGTACCGTGAACCGAACCGTATTGAAGTTCACCAGCAATGCGTTCGGCACCAGGTTGTAGGCACGGTCGGGCTGGTTGTCGAAAGCGGCAGGATCTTCCGGTGGCAGCTGGAAGTAGCTGTCATCGATGACCAGATCGCCGGTGATCCTGCGGACTCCCTTGTCGCGCAGCTCGCCTGCAATTTTCCAGACTTCCTCCACAACCAGAAACGGGTCGCCGCCGCCCTTCAGCCACAGGTCGCCAACAACCCCACCGGCCTGGATGCCACCTGGAATGAAAACGTCGGTGGCCCAGGTATGCGTTGGCCCCAGGCCGTTCAGCGCCGCGAAGGTTGTTGCCAGTTTCATGGTGGATGCGGGATTGCGCGGTGTCTGCGCGTTGAAGGCGTTCAGTGGCGCCGGATCGCCGATACGCTGCACCCACAGACTGATGGTGTCCTGCGCAACCCGCGCGCTCCGTGCCACCTGGGCGACGCCTGGCGGCATGCCGTCGGTGCTTTGCGCCGCCGGGGACAACGGCGACAGCAGCAGAAACAGTAACGAGCACAGGCAGCGGCGTGACACATCAAATGCCAAGGAGAAGTCCCTGTCCGGAGCGAAGCGCGCATGCTACCGCTAAACCGTGTTGAAACGTCAGTTGCTGGCGGTAGCGGCGGTGGTGCCTCGGGATCCGAAGTCGTTTGTCAGCCGCCTGCCCAGCGCAATGCGGTAGAACACCGGAACGGCAATCAATGTCAGGAGCGTGGCGAAGGCCAGTCCGCCCATGATCGTGACGGCCATTTCGCGAAAGAATGCATCGGTCAGCAGGGGCGCCATGCCGGCGATGGTGGTGCCTGCGGCCAGCATCACCGGACGCAGCCGGCTGACCGAGGCGCGCAGCACGGTGCCGAGACTCCAGACAGCTTCCGCCAGTCGTTTGTCGATTTCATCCACCAGCACAATGCAGTTCTTGATGAGCATGCCTGTCAGACTCAGAAAACCGAGGAACGCCGGAAAGGTCAGGGTCAGGTCGGTGGCGAGCAGGGACAGCACCACGCCGCACACGATCATGGGCACGGTCAGCCAGATCACCAGGGCCTGCCGGAGGTGACCGAACATCAACAGGGTAATCAGCAGCATGGCACCAAACGTAACCGGCAGCTTGGCAAACAGGAGCTGATTCGCCTCCGCACTGGCTTCGAACTCGCCGCCCCAGTCGAGATGGTAGCCCGGAGGCAGCGGCACAGCTTCCACCTCCGCCCGCAAGGCGTTGAAAACGTAGGTGGGGTTGTGGCCGCGCGGCGGATTGGCCTGTACCGTCAACGTGCGCTCGCGATCACGGCGCCAGATCAGATCGTCAACGGCTTTCAGCTCGAAGCGCGACACCACCTGCGACATGGGCACGTGCTGGTGCTGGGTCGGACTCCACACGAGCCGCTCTTCCAGCCGGGACAGGGCGCCGCGCTCCGGCGCCGGCGCGCGGGCGATGATCGGCACCAGCTTGTCCTTGTCGCGGAACAGTCCCACCGGGACTCCGGATGTTGCGTAGGCCAGTGACATGGACACATCCTGGCGCGTGATGCCGGCGCGTCGGGCCTGCACGGCATCAAACACCGGTACCAGATCCAGCGATCGCTGTCGCCAGGTCAGCTTGCGATCGATGAGGTTGTGTGTCAGGTAGATGGTGTTGATGCGTTCGCCCAGTTCGCGCAGCGTGTCGGCATCGGGTCCTGCGAGACGCGCCTCGATCTTGGAGCTGCCTCCCGGTGAAAACTCGATGCGGAAGAACTGGATTTCGGCGGGCAGGGCCAGGATCTCGAAGCGACGTTGCAGACGTTCGATCACGACGGGGATCGTCGCCACATCCGCTACCCGCACGATCATCTGCGCATAGGCGGGGTTGGGCTGTTCCGGACGGAAAACGGTGACGAACCGGCTGGCGCTGCGACCGACGAAGCTGCTCACGGCCGCCACTTCCGGCTCCGTCAGCATCTGCGTTTCCAGGCCTTGGACCAGCGCGCTGGTGGCGTTGATGTCAGTACCCTGCGGCAGGTGTACATCAACAAAGAACAGCGGCGTATTGGTGGTGGGGAAAAAGCCGGGCTTGATGAACTGCGCGGTCCACAGCGACATCAGCGTGATGCCGACGATCAGCAGCGTTGTCAGCCACGGCAGGCGCAAACTGGCTTTCAGCAGCGTGCGGTAGGGCGCGTACGACCAGCCGCTGTAGATCGCGTCTTCGCTGGAAGGAGTGTTGGTGGCTTGGTCACCCCCCCGATCGACCAGAAGATAGCTGCCAAGGAGTGGCACAACAGTGATCGCCAGCACCCAGCTCAGCAGCAAAGACAGGCCCACTACCTGGAACAGGGAGACCAGAAAGAATCCGGAGTTGTCCCTGGACAGACCAATGGGGGCAAACGCCAGGATACCGATGAGGGTAGCTCCGAGCAGCGGGAAACGGGTTCGCCTTACCGCGTGGGAAGCAGCGTCGGCAGGCCGCTGGCCGAGACTGACGCCCACCACCATGCCTTCCGCCACGACAATGGCGTTGTCCACCAGCATGCCCATGGCAATCATCAGCGCACCCAGCGAGATGCGCTGCAGCTCAATGCCGATGAGTGCCATCAGCGCGATGGTGCCGAACACGGTCAGGAACAGCACGCTGCCCACCACCACGCCAGCGCGCCAGCCCATGAAAACAAAGAGCGCGGCGAATACCGTGAGCACCGAGGCGCCGAGGTTCCACAGAAACTCGTCGATGGAGCGCTGCACCGCCACATGCTGCGCGTAGATAGGAATCACTTCCATGCCGAGCGGCAGACCGGCCGCGAGTTCGGCCATTCGGGCGTCCACGCGCCGGCCGAGTTCCACCACGTTGCGTTCCGTGTTGGCGGATACGCCGATGGTAATGGCAGGTACGCCGTTGTGGCGGATGATCTGCGGCTGGTCGTCGAGTGCCTCGCGCGAGACGGTGGCGATATCGCCAAGGCGTAGTATCTCGTTGCTGCCCGGTACGCCGATGCGCATGTCGCGCACCGCCTCCACGCTGTCGAACGCGGTTTCCGGCGCAATACGCAGCCGCCGCTCGCCGAATCGTTCCGAGCCGGCGTCGATGACCCGGTTCTCGGCGCCGATGCTCGCAAACAGCGCTTCCAGCGGCAGGCCCAGGCGATCGAGCCGTTCGCCCGCGATGGCGACATAGATCGCTTCCTGTGGTTCGCCGCTGGTGGCTACCTTGGCGACGCCATCCACCAGGCTCAATGCAGCACTGAGGCGCCGGCCGACATCCGCGATCGCTGCTGGCTGATAACCGTCCACCGTGACGGCGTAGTAGATGCCGTACACATCGCCGAAATCGTCTTCCACCCAAGGCGTGCCGGCGCCGGGCGGGAACTGCTGGGCGGCTTCGGACACGCGCCGGCGCATCTCGTCCCAGATCTGGGGTACCTGCGCCGCCTCGTAGTGCTGGTACAGCTCGATTTCGATTTCCGAGCGTCCGGGTACGGATTTGGACGTCATGTGCTCGACGTACGGCAACTCCTGAAGCGCCGCTTCCACGCGGTCGGTCACTTCGTGTTCGACAGTTTCCGCGGACGCGCCGGGGTAGGGGGTGATGATGTACGCCATCTTTACGGGAAACGGCGGATCTTCGAGACGCCCGATGGTGTCGATCCCCCAAATACCGCCAGCCAGGCAGGCGACGATGAACAACCAGGTGTAGAGCGGTCGTTCGATGGCGAGGCGGGCGATATCGCGCACGTGTGTCTGCTCGTCAGACCGGGTGGCGGGCGTCGAATGGCGGACTGGCGGCATTCATGGCGAGCTGGAATCTTCCGTCAGCGGCGTCACCCGCATCCCGGCCTGTAGTTGATGCGCGCCGGTGACGATGATCCATTCCCCATCGGCGAGGCCGTCGCCGACCCTGTAGTCACCGTCGCTCCCTGGTGTTACTGCGACGTGTCGCTCGCTGACCGCCTGCGTTTGCGGGTCGTACACCCAGACCGCGGTGTTGCCGGTGGCGGTGGTCGTGAGTGCCGTGCCTGGTACCACCAGGGCCGGTGCCGTTGCGTTGCCGGTCAGGGTGATGGTCACGCGTGCCGTCATGCCCGGCAGGATGTTCCACTTCTCCGGCGGCTGCATGGTGAACGTCACATCGTACGTCTGTGCCACGGGATCGGCTTCACCCTTGTTTTCGCGATAGACCAGGGGAAAGGCTTCCTGCGGTGCAAACGGAAATGTGGCACTCGTGGCGACTACCTGATCTGTTCCCACCGTGGCGAGCAGTCGTTCCGGAATGCTCACCGCCACCACGAGTTCACGCAGATCCGCCAGACGGGCGACCGCTTCGCCGGCGTTCACGTACACATGATTGTCGACGTAACGACGCAGCACGTAGGCATCAAACGGGGCGCGGATGGTGGTGTCGGCAAGCCGTTTGCGGGCCTGCGCCAGGTGCACCTGGCGCAGGTCCACCAGCGAACGGGCTTCGTCCACGGTGGCGCGGGAAATGACGCCGCTTCTCAATAGCGGGGATTTGCGGTCGAGATCCTGCTGCGCCAGTTGCAGTTGCACTTCCGCTTCACGGACGGCGAGCCGGAATTGCTGCGGGTCCAGCACGGCAATGGCCTCACCCGCGCGTATGGTCTCGCCTTCGCGGGCGTTGACCATGGCCAGGGTGCCGGTCACCTCGAACTTGAGGTCAACCACCTGGGCTGCTTCGACGCGCCCGACGAAGTCCAGTGTGCGGGCTTCGGTTTGCGCGCGAACCTGCTGGATGCGCGCGGGTCGAATGGACTGGTCTGCCGGTTCGGGCGGTGGGGGCCTGTCGCAGCCCTGCAGCGTGCACAGTGCCAGCAGCAAGGTTGCGAGGCCGCTTGCCCTGCGCGCTGATGTGACCGGTTGGCCGCCAGGGTGAGTGACGCATCGCGAATGATCCATGGGCAGGGTCCGCGCGTCAGCCGGTGGTGATGAGCTCGTCGCGCAACGTCTTGCCGGCGAGGTAGTAATGCCAGGCCGCCCAGATGTTGAACAGGGAAAAGAACAGCAGGGAATAGCGCAGCGACTCGGTGCCGAAGCGGTCCATCAGCAGGTCACTCAGGGCGCCGACGGCCTGAGGGCCGAGTCCCAGGCCGATGATGTTGAGGATGAACAACAGCACGGCGGCGGCAACGGAACGCATGTGCAGCTCCACCAGCCCCTGGGTCTGGGAAAAGGTGGTGGCCTGATAGAAGTTGCCGAGTGCCACCGGCAGCATCAGGAAAAGCAGCGCCACTGTCGGCGTGGGCGCCAGGTAGAAACCGATGGAGAATGGCACGCCCACGAGCAGGGCAACCGATACGATCCACAGGAACCAGCGCGTATCGCGGGCACCGAAACGGTCGGCCAGATAGCCACCGAGCGCAATGCCGATGCCCCCGGGTATACCCAGAATCAGACCAAGCCACGTGCCGATTTCACCCGAGGACATGTGATGGGAGCGTTCCAGGAAGGAGGGTGCCCACGTGGTGAGGCCGTACCCCACGAAGGCGGTGAGTCCGCCGCCGATAGCCATGTGCCGGAAGGAATGCTTCTTCCAGAGATAGGCAAAGGTTTCCATCACTCCAGGCTGTTCGCTCGACAGCGTGCGCCCTTCGGCCATGCCGCGGGGCGGTTCCTTGACCGTAAAGCGGAACACCAGGGCAAGCAGCAGACCGGGCACGCCAACGAGAAAGAAGGCCGCGCGCCACCCGAAAAATTCGTTCATCCAGCCGCCGGCGAGGAAACCGAACAGAATCCCGAAGGGGATACCGAGGGCATAGATGCCCAGCGCGGTCGCCCGCTGATTGGCCGGGTAGTAGTCGGCGATCATGGAATGGGCGGGTGGGCTGCAACCCGCTTCGCCCACACCGACGCCAATCCGGGCGGCGAGCAGTTGCCAGAAGTTCTGCACCAGGCCAGAGAGCGCGGTCATCGCGCTCCAGACGGTAAGTGCAACGGCAATCAGGTTGCGCCGGTTTCCGCGGTCCGCAAGGCGCGCGATCGGTATGCCCAGCGTGGCGTAGAACAGGGCAAAGGCAAAACCGGTCAGCGCACCGAGCGCGGTGTCACTGATGTCCAGTTCCTGCTTGATGGGGCCGAGCAGGATGGAAAGGATCTGCCTGTCGATGAAATTGAAGGTGTAGACCACGACCAGGATGCCGAGCACATAACGGCGTGTAGCGGGTGTAAACAGGCTGCGCTGCTGTGAGGTTGAGCTGTCCATCGGTCCTCCCGGAAAGGAGGGCATCCTACCGATGTCCGGCGGGTGGGGCTACGTGCGCAGCGTGTGCCCGGGGGGAAGGTAGCCGGTGACGGCGGCCGTCAACCGGCTCGATGCTGATGCGATCACGCCACTGGCGTGGACGTCAACCCGACGCTTCATGCCGCGAGACTTGAGCAGCACGGCTCCGCGTCCGCGTCCGCGGCCTCATCGGCCGCGGCTGCGGTGTCGGATTCCACGGCGATGGGGCAGTCCCGCAGGTAGCGTTCGGCGCTGCAGCCGTCCAGGGCGCTGATCGCCCGGGCCATCTCCAGTGCCCAACGCTGGCGGCGCTCGATGCCGCGACCCAGCAGAACCGCGTAGGCGATCGCGGTTGCCGTTGCCCCAAGGGCAAATATCCATTCCATGTTCATCTCCTCGTTTTCCGGTTGGCTTGTGAGCCGGTCTTTCACGCGTACTACGCAGGCAATCGCGCAACGCGCAGTCGGCCGGCTGGCGCTATGCCCGGTGAACGTCGGTGAGAGATCTGGGGGGGAAGGGGGTATCTCACCGGCGTTGCACCGGGAGATAACGATGCAACGGTTCTAGACGATGGCCCGCTTGTCACCCGCGAAGGCAATCGCGGACGGCACGGGGCCACACACCATGCCCTGGGTTGGCAGGCGGTGGTTCGTCCAGTTGTTTTGCAGGGATCGTTTCATAGCGGCGCGAATAATACGCCTTGCTGTATATAAGTCCAGCACAAAGTTCGAAAAACGGAAGCGGGTCACACGTTCACGCTTCCTGTCCGGAGGCAGTCCGGGGAACGGTCCGGGGCAACACCCTGGTGAGACAAACGCGGTCTGCCCGATGCCACCACGCGTTGCGGTGGCCGGCCCAGGCCGGGTTCAGTTCGGCGGCTCTGTCTGTGCGATGGCGGAGCGGATCGGCTCCGCCGCGGGCTCAGCCGGCTCGCGGCTGTTGCGCCGCATGCCGAAGATTCGACTCTCCAGCAGGTTGATGGCGTCCCGGAACTCCGGAAACCGGGCGATGGTGCTGCCGAAAGACACCACGAGAGGTTCCAGCGTATCGGGATCGTCGATGCGGGCCAGTCGCTCCGCGTAGTGGGTCACTGCGTCCCTGGAGGCCGGGGCGAGGATGTCACTGCCCTGGGCTTGCAACAGTTCGACGATGCGGCGGTGGTTGTCCGCGCTGATCACCTCCACCCATACGAGGTAGGCCAGTTCGTCATTGGACGAGGCAGTGGAACTCGAGGTGACCGTGCCGTCATCCGGTTCAACGGTCAGTGGCTGCTCGCTGGCTGCAATGGCGTGCCCCTGTGCGAACGGCGCCGCGGCGAACTCGATGATCTGCGGCCCCAGGTTGTACGCACCATAGGCAAGCGCGGCGCCCAGGCCAGCCAGCAGCGGCAGCGTGAAACGGGCGCGGCCGGGACCCCAGGTACGGCTCGTCGCCACCGGCTGCGGTTTGGGTCCGGGCGACGAGTCCTCGGCAAGGGCCGGTGTGGCGGGGGGGCGTTCCGCCGAGGCGGTACCGTCCAGCGCCTCGGTGATGACAATTTCCTCGACGTCCAGGGGCCCCTCGTAGAACACCGGCATATGCCTGGATGGCGGGCGCGGCAGACGCGTGTCGCCCGGCTCCAGGCGACTGTCGAGCACGGGGATATCCGGTAACCGGTCGTTCAGCGCCTGACCGACAAAGTATCGGGTGATGCCTATCTGGAGTTGTGCGCCGGCACTTATACGGTGGTGGTGCGATATGAGCTTGCCATCCACGCGAATGGCGCCTGCCAGGCAGGAAAGCCACAGTTCACCGTCGACGACGTCGAAGCGCGCGGCGTGGGTCGCATCGTCCGGGGAGACAACCAACTGGCCGTTGTCGCCTTCGCACAGCACCGCGCCGGATACCAGGCGCAGGGACAGGCTCTGATCCTCGGAAATGAGGAACCACCGCGGCGTTACGGTTGCCGTCGTGTCGTCAGGGCTGATGCCCGCCCCGACTTGCCGATGGTATTGTCCGACCACGATGCCAGGTCTCCGCCTTGTTTCGCGTGGTTCTCCCCGTACGGTTTGCAACCGCTCCCCCCGGAGAGGACTGTGAAGATAGCAAAAGTACCTGCCTGTTCTGAAGCGGTTTTTTTTCCACTGGTCAGGCGGGTGGCGACAAGGCGGAAAACGACTCGTACACTTCCGGCATGAACGTACTACCTGCTTTCAGACTGAGCGAGACGGATTCGACGCGCGAGGCGGTGTTTCCCGGCGAGAAACCGGTCCTGGTGGCTTTTGTAAAGGAGGACTGCCCCACCTGCCGGGAGGTGATGCCGGTTCTGGCCCGCCTGCGTGAAGCCTTCGCGGACGTGGTGGACATGCACATCGTCGGCCAGACGGTGGATGGCAACCGCGTGCTGACCGCGCGTTCCGGCGTGCCGCTTCTGGACGACAGTGCGCTCGGCGTCAGTTTCGCCTGGTCCGTCGAGACGGTGCCCACCCTGTTTCTTGCGGACGAAAGCGGTCGCCAGCGCGCCCAGCTGGTGGGGTTCGTGCGCGATGAGTGGCAGGCGCTGGCCAATGACCTCGCGTCGGAACAGGAGCTGCCGCCACCGGAAATCGACTGGTCCGCGCTACCGGCGTGGCGCCCCGGATGTGGCTCCCTGTCGGTGGACCCGCACAACGAGGCCCGGCTGCGCGCCGAGGCGGAAGGCAGCCCGCTCAGGGCCCGTCGCATCGAAATCGGCTCGCTGGATGACGAGCACGAGTTCCTGTTCGACCAGGGATTCAGCGATGGTCTGCCGCTGGTGCCGCCGACGCCCGAGCGGGTGTTGCGCATGCTGTCCGGCACCCGCCGCGACGCCCAGGAGGTGGTGGCACTGGTGCCGCCGAACCTGGCCGCGGCGACGGTGGAAAAGATTGCCATCAACGCCGTCATGGCGGGGTGCAGGCCTGAATATCTGCCAGTCGTGCTGGCCGCGGTGGAAGCGGTCTGTAACGAGAAATACAACATCCATGGGGTGATGGCCACGACCATGGGTGCCAGCCCCGTGCTGGTGGTCAACGGTCCGATCCGGCATCGGCTCGGCATGAACATGGGACTGGGTGCGCTGGGGCAGGGGAATCGCGCCAATGCCACCATCGGCCGGGCGCTTCGCCTGGTGGTGCGCAATATCGGTGGCGCGCAGCCTGGCGGCACCGAGCGCTCGACGCTGGGCAATCCCATGAAGTTCACGATGTGTTTTCCCGAATGGGAGGAACGCAGTCCCTGGGAGCCGCTGCATGTGGAACGCGGCTTCGCGGCCGGTGAATCGGTGGTAACCGCCTATACCGCCTCAAGCGGCCCGGTATTGATGGTTGACCAGGACTCACGCACGGCATCGCAGCTCGCTGGCTCGTTCGGCCTGGCGCTGGAAGCGATGTTCGGCGTCAAGCAGCACTACGCCACCGATACGCTGCTGGTGGTCGTGCCTGAACATGTGGATACGCTGTGGCGCGACGGGTACACGAAAGCTGACATCCGTCGCCGCATCCAGGAAGTGTCCGCCCGACCGATCAGCGAACTGCTGGCCAACGAGACTTCCGCCACGGGCTTCAAGGCCACGTACGCCGAAGGTCGAACGGCGGAGCAACTGGCCGCGCGCATTCCGAAATTCCGCCGCGAGGAAGACATCCTCATCGTGGTGGCGGGTGGCGAGGCCGGCAAGTTCTCGGGCGCCTTTCATGGCTGGGCCATCGGCGATATCGGCTCGGTACCGGTGTCGAAAGCCATTGATCCCTGGATGTAGTGTAGTGCTCCTTCTCTGAACCCAACCCACTGGAGGTCTCGACAGGATGAACGTCATTCTCGATCCGACCAGCGAATCAGTACCGGTAACACGTCAGCTCACGCCGCGCAGCGGCGCGCTGAGCGGTCGTGTTTCGCTGCTGGATATCGCCAAACCTCGCGGTAACGTGCTGCTGGACCGGGTGGAAACCCTGCTGCGCGAGCGGCACCCCGGCATCGAGGTACAACGCTTCAGCAAACCCACGTTCACCAAGCCGGCTCCGGACGCCCTGCGCCAGGAGGTGCGCGCCGTCAGCGACTTTGTCATCGAAGGTCTGGCCGACTGAGGCTCCTGTACCACGTGCAGTCTGCACGACACGGTATGGTTCGAGATCCAGGGCATTCCGGCGGTATCGGTGGCTTCCAGCGAATTCCGTGATGCGGCGGCTACCCAGGCAAAGGCGCTTGGCATGACCGACGCGCGCTGTGTCTTCGTGGCGCACCCCATCCAGGATGCCACCGATGACGAGATGCGCGCCAAGGCGGACGCGGTGATTGATCAGGTAGTGACGGCGCTCACGAAGAACTGAGCGGGGAGGCGATGCCTCCCCCCGCCGATACGCCGTTCAGCTGGCCAGGGCGTCGAGATATTTCTCGGCGTCCAGGGCGGCCATGCAGCCGAACCCGGCCGAGGTGATGGCCTGGCGATAGATATGATCCGCCACGTCGCCAGCAGCAAACACGCCGGGCTTGCTGGTGGCGGTAGCGTTACCGTCGATGCCGCTTCGGATCTTCACGTAGCCGCCCTGCATGTCGAGCTGCCCATCGAAGATGGCGGTGTTGGGCGAGTGGCCGATGGCAATGAAGACGCCCGAAAGCGCGATGTCGCGCGTGCTGCCGTCATTACCACGCACGCGCATGCCGGTGACGCCCATGTCATTGCCCAGCACTTCGTCGAGGTGGTGGTTCCAAACGAATTCCACGTTGCCCTTCTGGTGGATGCGGTCCTGCAGGATCTTTTCCGCGCGCAGGGCATCGCGCCGGTGCACGAGATAGACCTTGCTGGCGATGTTGGCCAGGTACAGGGCCTCTTCAACGGCGGTGTTGCCGCCACCGATCACGGCCACTTCCTGCTGGCGGTAGAAGAATCCGTCGCAGGTCGCGCAGGCGCTGACGCCACGGCCCTTGAATGCGTCCTCGGACGGCAGCCCAAGGTAGCGGGCGGATGCACCCGTGGCGATGATGAGCGCGTCGCACGTGTACGTCCCCTGATCGCCCACCAGTTCGTGTGGCGTTTGCGTGGGATTGTCAGAAAGACGCGCGGTGTGGATGTGATCGTTGACGACGCGTGTATCGAAGCGCGTGACGTGCTCGCCCATCTGCTGCATCAGTTCCGGACCCTGCAGCTCCGCATGCCCGCCCGGCCAGTTCTCCACCTCCGTGGTGGTGGTCAGCTGTCCGCCGACTTCGATGCCCGTGAGCAGTATCGGTTTCAGATTGGCTCGGGCGGCGTACAGCGCCGCCGTGTAGCCGGCCGGCCCGGAGCCGAGAACGATAAGGCGGTGGTGGGATCTGGAACTCATGGGATGTCTGCCGTCCTCTTCGCGAAAGCGGATTTTATCAAGTAGCGCAGCCGTGCCGTGGAGAATCGTTCATGTTTCCAGACGCGGATTCCGCGGCCGACGTACTCCTGGCGGCCGGATTCATTCAGCCGCCGTGGGGTGGTCATTCCCTGTCGTGGTGAACTCAGCCTGCGTCACCAGCAGCCGGTACATACCAGATGGGTGACGACCAGGCACGCTCCTGGATGGTCGTTGGCAGATCCGGGCGTGGCGCTACGCCGGCGCGCAGTGCATCCCAGGTCGACCAGCGGCAGGAGGGGTTTTCCAGCGCACGCACGTAATAGAAGGCGCGTTCACCGGCCTGGAAATCGGGGTCTGTCCAGCGGGCGGAAAGCTCCGCGGCGCCCGTATCGTCGTTGGTGGCGCAGGTGGCGAGCTCGACCATCGCACCATTGGCCGGGCAGCGGTGCGTCGCCGGGTCCACAGCGGCACCGCCCGCACAGGCCACGTCATACACTTTCTCGTGGGTTTCGCTCCCGCTCACCCAACCCTTGATGATCTGGAGGCGCTGCAGCGGTTTGCTGTTGGCGTCGCGACTGGCCCAGGCAAAAAACGCCGGCGGGGTGGTGCCCTGGCCCAGCAGGTCGCCGCCCATCGGCACACCAGCGGCGTAGCCCTGTTCCACGGCATCGGCGCGGGTGGCCATGTCTTCCGGCAGCGACAGGCCGGCGAAGAAGCGCACCTTCATATGCGGACCGGTGGTGGCGAAGGTTTCCTTGCGCTGCAGCGCCGCGAAGATGTCTTCACGGGTATTGGACTCCGCCCACACCCCGGCCAGCCCGGATGCACCCCAGAAGCGGTTCACGCTGTCCGCGTATTCCTCGCCATTGGTCCCGGGTTTGTCCATGGGTACCGAGCCGCGCTGTTGTGGCGTGGCGTCGAGCAATCCGGTCTTGCTCCAGTAGTTGTCGTCGTCGAAGGAGCCGGCGGAGTTGTGGGTGTCGCTGGAGCCGATGAGGCCGAACCGGTAGGGGTTGAAACCCTTTTCCGCTTCCATCGCAAGGCCGCGCAGGTAGGCGTCGCGAACGTAGCTGCCGGGTGCCTGGCTGGGCAGCGTCGAGGCGATGCGGTAGTTCATGATCTCGAAGTCCGCCCACTCATCGTTGGGCGACAACAGTGGATGGGTGTCGGAAGTGCCTTTGACCTGGGTGACTTCCACCACGGGCTCGTTGCGCATGCGCTGGTCGGCATAACCCGCGTCCATCGCGCCGCCGTCGAATGTGGTGTCCTGGAACATCATGCCGTTGCTGCCGTTGGAATTGTGGGGGATGGCCAGTACCTCGTTGCCGGCGGCACGCTGGGCGTCCATCCAGTCCCACAGGTCCTCCGGGTTGGTGGAATCGAGGCGGGTGAAAGGCATGTCCGCGTGGCCGGAGCCGGCGAAGATGACGTTTCTGTGCAGGTTCTCCATCTCAGGGCCGGACGAGGTGTATTCATAGCCGATGAAGGTGGTGAACTTGCCAGGTTCGTAGTTGGCTTCCGCCGCTTGCGCGACTTTGTTCCAGGTATTGCCGACGACCGTCTTGTCCAGCAGGTCGTCGTTCTCCACCTGGCCACCGATATAAGGCAGCATTGCCGAGAACGCGGACCTGTCGCGGTTCCTGAACGCCTCGCGAATGCTTTTTGCCATCGGGTGGTTGTACACCCCGGTGGTGTCGTCGAACATCGCGGGCAGCATGCCAAGGTAAGTGGCGTGGTCCGTCACAGCTTCGAAGTCGAGCGGCGTACTGAGCTGCAGGTCACGTCCGGTGGCATGTTTGATCACGCCTCCTTTGGCGAACGCGTAGGCGTCGTTCGGGTCGGTGCGGGTGCCGAACACATAGGCGTCGAAGGAGTACATGGTATGTACGTGCAGATCGCCAAAGTAGGCATTTCGCTGGTCATCACGCCGGATGGCAGTGGCAGTGGCAGTGCCGGTTTCTTCGGCTGCCGTGGCAGCAGTTGCTTCGGTGGATGCCTTTTCGGCGGGCTGGCCGCAGGCGGTGAGCAGCAGCGCAGCCGCTGCGATGGTGAGTCGACGCATGAATGATTCCCCTCGGATTCTGATCCGGATCGCCCGGCGTCAGCGGTAACGCCTGCCCCCATACTCGATCCAGCCTTCGGCATGATCGCCGCGAGGCGCATGGTGCGTCCAGTGGAGAATGCCGCCCTTGTCATTCCAGATGTACTCGCCGCGCAGGCGGATGGGTTGCCCGGCTTCCAGGTCCGGCACACGCGGCGCGATGTCGATATTGTGTGCCACCAGCACGCGAATTCCGTCGGGAGAACGGATGAGGAAGCGCTGGTGACGGTCGCCGTTGTCGTCATCCCGCAGCAGTTTGTCCACGGTAGCATCCACGGTGAGGAAAATATCCCGGGCCTTTGCCGCGTAGGCGTGAGCCACCGGATCAGCTTCGGGCAGGTCGGGGAGCACCTGGCGCCCGGCGTCGGCCGCGGATGCCGGTTGTGCGGTGGGTTCCGCCTCCGGCGGGGGCAGCCACGCCCTGGCAGCGAGAAGGATGACGACGGTGGCGACAGCAAGAAGTGTGCGGCGTTGCATGGGCGGTAGTGTACCGGTGAAATTCCCGGGTGGCGTTTCAGGTATTGAGTTGCGTACGGGACGCCGGGGTGGTTCCATCGTGGCAATTTTCGATACAGGGCAGATACCCATGGCACGCGTGAAATTCGGCGCCTTCCTGGCGCCACACCATCCTATCGGCGAACATCCCATGCTGCAGTTCCGGCGGGATCTCGATCTGGTGGAACTGCTGGACAAGCTCGGCTACGACGAGTACTGGTGCGGCGAACATCACTCCACGGGCTGGGAAGTCATTGCCTCACCGGAGTTGTTCCTGGCTGCCGCCGCCGAACGCACGCATCGCATCCGCCTGGGCACCGGTGTGGTATCGCTGCCTTATCACCATCCCTTCAACGTTGCGCAGCGCATGGTGCAGCTCGATCACATGTCCGGGGGCCGGGTGATCTTCGGCAGCGGACCGGGGGCGCTGCCGTCGGACGCGCATATGCTGGGTATCGATCCGCTGTTACAGCGCGACCGTCAGGACGAGGCGCTGGGCGTCATCCGCCGGCTGCTGGCGGGTGAGCCGCGCTTCGACTACGAGTGCGAATGGTTCACGCTGCGCGACGCGGCGCTGCAACTGCTGCCGCTGCAGGAAGAAATGCCCTGCGCGGTGGCGTCGATGGTGAGTCCTTCCGGCATGACCCTGGCGGGCAAGCATGGCATCGGGGTGCTGTCCATCGGCTCCACGTCCACCGCCGGTCTTCAGGCGCTGCCCACGCAGTGGAGTTTTGCGGAGGAGGCAGCCGCCAAACATGGCAATACCGTGAACCGCGCCAACTGGCGCGTACTGCTGTCGTGGCACATCGCGGAAACAAGAGAGCAGGCGGCCGCGGAAGCCAAGCACGGCCTGTTCCGCTGGCACAACGAATACAACGTGCGCACCCTCATGCGACCGGGTCTGGAGCCTTTCAAAACCCCGGACGATGCCGTGAACGGCACGGCGCGGGTGGAAGGTGCAGCCGCCATCATCGGCACGCCGGACGATCTGGTGGCGCAGATCCGTGCGTTGCAGGAAATCACGGGCGGGTTCGGTACCGTCATCGGTTTCATCCATGACTGGGCCAACCCGGAAGCCACGCGGCGCAGCTGGGACCTGGTGGCGAGGCATGTGGTACCCGAGGTCAATGGATACCTGAACGCCTATCGCGCGTCCCAGAAACATGTCATCGAACACCGTGACAGTTTCGACCGTGCCGGGCAGGCGATCATGAACAAGATCATGGAAAACGAACGCGCCGTGGCAGCGATGAAGGAAGGCGTGCAGGGACAGACAGCCATCCAGGCGCACCACGCGCCGGACCTGCGCCGTTGACGGCCCGCAGCCGCTATATCGCCGAGGAGGATGCGTTCGCGCGCACGCTGGGCACGCGGCTGGTCGAGGTGACGGAAGACCGCGTGGTCGTGACCATGCCGTATCGGCAGGGGCTTGGCGTCGGTCGTGTGCACGGCGGCGCCATCAGCGGCCTGGTGGATATCGCAGCCACGGCCGTGTTCTGGAGCCTGCCGACGCTCGGCGAAGAGGCACGCGGGGCGACGGTGGGTTTCGACATCCACTTCCTGAACCTGGCGGTGGCCGTGGATCTCACGGCCACCGCGACTGTCCGGCGACGGGGCGGGAGTCTGTGTACCGGCGAGGTCGTGGTGGCCGACCCTGATGGGCGGGAGATTGCCGTTGCCACAGTGACGTACAAGTTGAATCCGGGGCGGGGCAGACCCCCGGCCAACGAAGTGCGGCCGGGAGGTTGACCGAACACCCGGTCCCGGAGCTCAGTCAGTTGCAACGATTCACGCAATCTTCAATTTGGCGCGGGGGCGATGACCTGGCCGTTGTAGATCAACGTGTTGTCCAGCGTTTCGGCCGGAGCGACGTCATCCGGGCAGCTACCACCGACATAACGATCCCGCTCCGGATGATCCAGTACCAGCGATGCCGCAGGAATGTCGGTGTTGCTGGCGGGTGTCACCGCGGACGCCAGCGAAAGCGTCTGGCCCGGGTCATCGATCGTGAACTGTGCGCCATGCAGGTACTGCCATCGGGCATGGTTGTTGGTTGCATTGTTTCCGGTATAGATCTGACCTCGCGTGAATGACAGCAGAACCGCTTTCCTGACACTGCCGGAAAGGGTGTTCTCCGCAAATGTGAGATCGTAGCGTGCCGAAAAGGTACGTTTGTCGCACTCACCCGTCGGTGAGTTCCTTTCAGGAAAGCCGGCATCGATCATGATGCTGTTGCGGTTTCCCTGAAGGCGATTATTCGTGATCTGTGCGGCTACCACACCCTCCACGATGCCGGATTCCGCGGTTGCCGAACCGATGGCGATTATCCGCAAGCCAAATCCCAGGGCGTTGGCCGTGTTGAAGGACAGATCGTTGTGCACGACGTTGGCAGTCACGCCATTGCCGATATCGAGCAGCGGAAACGTTGTACCGCCCAGAAGTACGCCACCGCCGATATTGGCAGAAGAGCGATTGTCCTGCACTGTGACGACGGCGG
>JACKNX010000027.1 GCA_024234635.1 Pseudomonadales bacterium
GCGGATACCGGAGCCGTTCACGGCCGGCTGGGCTGGCGCTTTCCACCGGGCGCTAACGGGTCGGCGTTTCTGCCACCGGTGGCGCCGGAACCCGGCGAGATCGTGCTCACCAAAACCTGCAGCGGCGCCTTCAACGGCACCATCCTGGACACGGTGCTGCGCAACCTCGGCATCACGCACCTGATTGTGTGCGGCTTTGTTACGGACGAATGTGTGGAAACCACCGCAAGAGTGGCGCTGGACCTGGGCTATCTGCCGCGTATCGTCGCGGATGCCACCACCACCTACCACGACGCATCCGCCCGGCACGTGCTGGGCAAATTCGGTGGCTGGGGGCTGACCACGACAGCGGCCGAGGTTCGTGCCCTGTTTGCCGGTATGCCGGACTGAGGCGATGGCCGGCGGTGGTCAGGGCGACAGCGTCCCCCGGGCCCGGTCGAGCGCCTGTTCGATGCGTGCGGCAACGCTGTCCGGCGACGTATAGCCGACGATCGGCGGCTGCAGGGGTTCTCCCCGGGCATCCAGAAACAGCAGCGTCGGCGTCACCCGGGCGGCATAGCGTTCCGCCAGTGCGTCAGCCGTGACGTACTGGCCGTCGAAGCCGATGAGTGTGCGGGGATCGTCGAGCAGCAGGTGGGTGATCTGCGCCCGCTTCAGCAAGGCGCCGGAGCGCAACAGCGGGTGAAACACCTCGCGCTCCATGCGCAGGCACACGGTGCAGTCGGAGAGGGCGAGAAACAGCAATTGCACCTTGTCAGAGGCCACCGTGGACAGATTGGCCTGGGGGGCAAGCACGGTGTCCAGTGCGTGTGCCAGATAGGGGCTGCGCAGGACCTGGTCCGTGCCGGTCGCGCGATGAACCCGCACGTTCAGGTGCTGACGGGCGGAGGCGATCTCTTCCGGACGCCAGGGCGCCGGGGTGTCCTGTGCTGCGAGCACAACGTCGGTGCGAATGTGTATGCGTGCCAGCAGTGTGGGCACGTGAGGCACCGCCGCGGGATCGTTGTAGGCGCTGAACACATGGCCGGGAATATGCACGCCGTCGCAGCCAGGCAGACGGGCCGGGCCGAGCAACGCATCCGGGTGCGCCTTTGCCTGCCGCAACAGGGTAGCGAACGGTACCGACGCGTTTTCGTCCCGCGCAGCGCGAATGTCGCCAGGCTGCCATGTCCTCGGCGCCAGCAGGATGAGTCGGGTGACCAGGCGCGGCTGCTGTTCGACCACGTACGCAACCACCCGCGCGGCACCGTACGAGTGACCCAGCAGCGTGAGGGTTCGATAACCACGCCGCGCGAGCCAGTCAACCCAGAAACCGATTTCCGCCGGGACCAGCCGTTCGTCGGGCTGCATGCCATCGGCGCAGGCAAGCCGCCCGCGGCGATCGTCAATCCCAAGGCTCAGGGTGGGCGCCAGGCTCGACAGCCCGCGTGCTGCCAGGCCGGCCTGCACGTCGCGGATGAGTGCCATGTCCTGATGTGCCCAGATGTCATGCACCACCAGCACAGCCTCTTCCCGGTCCGTGCCGGTTTCGATGAAAGCGGCGTTCAGTCGTCGCCCATGGAAATCGGCCTGGATCGGCTCCGCCTGCACGGTGAGCGCGCCAGCCAGCAACAGAAGCAGCGTCAGCGCCTGCCCCGGCAGCGTCAGGCGGGGCACGCGCCGACCGGGTGCAATTGCAAGCGCCACGGTAACCGTGTGGCTGGCAACTCGGCGCGTACGGGACAGGGTACGCTGCGGGCGAGGCCCGGCTGACTGTGTCGGTGATGTACCCGTTTCCCTGTGACGCACCGCTACAACGGTTCCGGTTGCGGGGCGACGGGCAGTGACTCCGCTGTTCGCAGGGCGCGTACATGGTGCTGCATGGCATCCCACTGGCCGAACAGGAAATCGCGCAGGGCGTCGCCATCGCGTGGGATCTCGGGATAGGGAATGCGCCAGCAGTGCACGCGGATGGTGGCGCCGGTCCAATGACCGGTCATCAGCGCGCCGATATCGGCCGCGCCTTCATAACCGCTGTGCGCAATGAACAGCAGATCGTGGCCGGGGTTGGCTTCCAGCATTGCTAGCGTTCCTCCCAGTCTCGGCGGCAGCAGATCCGGCCAGCGTGCCAGCTGCGCGGCCAACTCCGGTTGCGTGCCTGCTTTTGTCTGCAGGCGCTGACGCTTGGCGTCGGTAAAGCGCGTGCCTTCCGGAAAAATGGCCACACCTTCCGTCGGCGTGCTCCCGGCTGTCAGCGACGCGACAGCGCGTACTGCGTTGGCGCTGTCCTGACCGGAACGGTCCACGAATACGTTTGGAAGACGGTTGCCGGCGATATCCAGGCAGGGTGACCACAGGAGTTCACGCTTGAGGACGTAGCGGATCGGCACGTTGGCCGGTATTCCGTAGAAGACCAGGGGTGACAGCGAATCCGCCAGGCTCACGTGCCGGGCCAGCACCAGACAGGCTGGCCCGTTCAACGCTTCCCTGCCCGTCACGAGGAAGTGGACGTGAAAGCAGTCGACAAACAAATCATGTAACGCACCGGCCCAGGCGTACTGGATGGCGCGATTGACGGCGATTGCGTCAGCTGGCTGCTGGCGTTGCAGCCAGGCGAGAGTGAGCCGCCAGATGCCCCAAACCTCGAGCGCCAGGTAACCGGCGATGAAGCGAAGTCCAGCGACGCGGGCCGCGGGCAGCCTGCCCGCCGTCGACAGACGCGCGAGGAATATCCCCAGGTGAATCAGGGGTGCGACCACAAACCGCGCGACCACGATGAAACTCACCGACAAACCACGTCGCAGGAAACGCCGCGCCATACGCGTGACCATGCCGTTCCGGGGCGCAAAGTCTACTGCATGGCGGCCGTGGTTCGCCTTCCCTGTTCAGCGAAGGCGGTGGGCTTGCACCGACCGGACAGGGCTTGCCCTGTCGCACCGGGAGCGAGTCGGGTGCGAAGGGGTGTACCGCCTCATGCCCATGTCCGCCGCGGCGGATGCCATTTCTGCGTAGGCGCGCTGATTGTTCGTATATTATAAATTGCATGAAGCCATTCGAATTCCAGTGCTCCTTCCCCACCATGGCGGACAGCAATTGATGACGAAACAGACGATGGACCTGGCGCGGTTGCAGGAGAATGCGGTCAAGGTCAGCGAACTGATGAAGCTACTGGGGCACCCCCAGCGACTGCTGATCCTGTGTGAGCTGGCGCAGGGAGAGTGTTCGGTGAGCGAACTGAGTGATCGTCTGGACATCAACCAGTCGCCGCTGTCCCAGCATCTCGCGCGCATGCGCTACGAAGGGGTGGTGACAAGCCGGCGGCAAGCACAGACCGTCTTCTATGCGCTTGCCGACGGCAAGGTGGCCGCCGTTCTGGAGCTGCTCTATTCGTTGTACTGCAAGCCCGCCGCCAGCAGCCGTAAAACGGCCCGCGGCTGAGCAGCGTTGTTCAGTGCCTGGCCAATGGGCGCTCGCGAGAGCGGCGCGTCACCGCACGCTACGGGCTGAGCGGTACGCCGCGTTGAATCACCGTCGAAACGGCATCGTCGTTTGCGAGCGCGGCGATGTTCTCCAGCGGGTTGACCGTCGTAATGACCGCATCACCCTGCATGCCGGGCGCGAGACGGCCGATATCCGGCCGTTGCAGGATCACCGGATTCACCACGTACATGGCGTGCAGAATTGCGCCGGCGGATTGCACGCGGGCGCGTAGCGCAAACTCCTCGCGCTGCATGACCTGGCTTTCGCCCACCAGATCGGTACCCCAGCCGAGCTGCACACCGGCCGCCTGGGCGAGCTGGAGCGAATCGAAGCCGGCCGCTAGAACGATCTCGTTCTTGGCCAGGTTGCGCTCGGGGAAGCCGAGCTTGCGTCCCATCTCCGCCATGCCCTTGTAGGCGACGAGCGTGGGAACCAGGAATACCTGGTTTTCCGCCATCAGGCGCGCCGTGTCCGCGTCGAGCAGGTTGCCGTGCTCGATGCAGCGCACGCCGTTGCGTACCGCCATCTGGATCGCCTCACAGGTATAGGCATGGGCGCTGACGTACGTCCTGCGGTTGGCGGCCTCCTGTACCGCCGCGCGCACCTCCTCCGCCGTGTACTGCGTGCACTCGAGGGGATCGGTGGGTGTGGCCACGCCGCCAGAGACGTGGATCTTCAGGAAATCGGCGCCTGCGCGCAGCACGTGGCGGGCGGCCTTGCGTACGGCATCCGGCCCGTCGGCGATGATGCCGAACGCGCTGTGGCGCATCTGGCATGCGCAGTCGGGCACTGCCAGCACGCCACCTTCCACGTCGCCGTGCCCGCCTGTCTGCGAGATCATCAGGTTGGCATGTACGGTGTCAGGGCCGCGCACCATTCCGCTTGCGATGGCGCGGCGCAAACCGACGATGTCGCCGCCAAGATCGCGTACCGTGGTAAAGCCACGGGCCAGGGTAGCTTCGGCAAGCCGGGCCATTGCAATACCGAACTGCACTTCGGTCCACTGTGACAGACGCGGAAAATTCAGCGTCGCAAGCCGGAAATGCACGTGGGCGTCGATGAAACCGGGCATGACGTACCGGCCGTCTGCATCCACGACAACGTCCGCGTCGTGGTGCGAAGCAGATGCCTCCACACGGCCGTCGCGGATCACCAGCGACTCGTTGGGGCGCAGGGACATGTCGCGCGGGTCGAGTACGGTGCCCCCGCGGATTACGGTTGTTGTCATCGGTCTTTCCCGCGGGCCGGCGTCGTCAGGGTGAGGTCCGGATTCTATGCCAGTGGGTGTCGATCAGGCACGTTCTGTATCGGCCGGCCGCATACAGTGCGAGTTCCGGAACAGGCGTCGTTGCGGTTGCAGGCCGCGTCGCTGTCCACGGGACGCTGCCGCAGTACGGACCGGGGTGTCAGCGTCCCGGCTGGAGCATTTCGGTCAGCATGGCGGGCGCGAACGGTGGCAGCAGCGTGGCATCGGGCGGCACTGGCGTGGCGGACAGTTGCACGCGCCGCTCGCGGTCGTCATCGAACCACCACACGACCCGTGTCTCGGGGCGCGCGC
This sequence comes from Pseudomonadales bacterium, assembly GCA_024234635.1. Lineage (GTDB taxonomy): Bacteria > Pseudomonadota > Gammaproteobacteria > Pseudomonadales > Azotimanducaceae > SYFY01. The sequence continues at coordinate 5,018 of JACKNX010000027.1, forward strand.
GGCGCAGCGTCTGTGTCAGGTCGGCGCAGCGTGTCGGCGCGAGGCCGCAGTGCAGGATGACGCAGTCGCAGTCGGTCGCAAACAGTTGTTCCAGTGCCGCATCCGGGGAATCGACGCTGCGTACGCCGTGGCCAAGCTGCTCGAGGAGCTGTTGTAAGGTGCCTCGCTCCGTTGCGCTGCCGCCGGCAACCAGCACATTGTGCACGGGCGCCTCCTGGCGAGGGAGCGCACGATCCGGCGCCTGACAGGGCAGGCGGATATGGAAGGTCACTCCCCTGGGCTGATCAGTGCTGACACAGATGGTGCCGCCGTGGTTCTCGATGACTCGCCGGCATACGGCCAGACCCAGGCCGCTGCCGGTACGGCGGCTGGTGACATAAGGGTTGAAACAGCTGGCCGCCAGCTCCGGCGTCATGCCTTCGCCGGTGTCCACGATGGCCAGATGTGCCTGGCCCGCTTCCGTGCCGAGACGCACATCGATGGTGCCGCCGTCGGGCATGGCGTCGATGGCGTTGAGTACCAGGTTGACCAGCACCTGCAGAAGTTCCACTTCGTTACCCTCGACGACGGGCCGGTCGCTGATATGCAGCGCAATGGTGAAACGGTTGTTCGCCTGGTGCTGTTCAGTCCACCAGCGGGCACTGGTGATGTCGGGCAGGCGGCGTAGCAGATCCGCCAGATCCACCTGTGAGCGTGTGGGCTGTTGCGGATGCTGGTAGTAGCTTTTCAGGTTCGCCAGCACCCCCAGGGCGTGGTCGATGGAGGCGTCCATGGCGCGGGACAATTCGCGGGCGCGTGGCGGCAGGTCGTCGACCGTACCGAGCAGTTGCGCCAGTCCGAACACCGGTGTCAGTGCGTTGCTGATGTCATGCATGACGCCAGCGGCGAGTTCTCCCAGCAGGGTGAAACGCTGCTGGTGATGCATTGCGTTCTCCGCATCCTGCAGCCGGGAGGCGGTGACCAGCAGCCGGGTCCTGGCGTCACGCAGTTCGTCGTCGAACCGCAGCAGTTCGTGTTCGGCGCGACGCATACCAGTGATGTCGCGCTGCACGGCGATGTAGTGCGTGGTTCGGCCTTCGCTGTCGCGCAGGCGCGTGATGATCCACTCGAGCTCGAAGGGTTCGCCGCTTCGCTTGTAGTTGACGGCCCGGGCGATGAAATCGTCGCCAGCCTCCAGCGTCGTGCGCAGATTGCGCAGCAGTGCGGTATCGGTGGCCGGCCCCTGCAATATCCGCGGCGTCTTGCCCAGCAGATCCGCCACCGCGTAACCGGTCATGCGGGTGAACGCGGTATTGGCATAGAGGATCTGCGGACCGGGCAGGTCGAGTTGCGCCGTGGTGACCAGAACGCAGAACTGCGCATAGTCGGCAGCCAGTTCCAGCATGTGCTGACTGACGGAATTCGTGGGCAGTGTCATGGTGTCGCACTCCCGGCGCAGCGCTCCGGGGAGTATAGAAAGCGGATCAACCGGAGCGCCAGTGCCCGGTCGATGGCTGCTCGTCCGCGCGGCCAGCCGATGTAAGCTTGCAGGCCAGCAAATGGGAAGAGGGGATAGACATGCAGGGTTTGGCCGCCATTGCCGTGGCGCGGGACGCGCCGTTCCGCTTTGCCGACGTAACGCTGGACCCGCCTCGACCCGACGAGGTGCAGGTGCGCATCGTCTCGGCGGGTATCTGCCACACGGACCTGTCCGCCAAGGATGAATTGCTCGGCATTCCCCTGCCGATGGTACTGGGGCATGAAGGCGCGGGTGTGGTGGAAGCGGTGGGCAGCAGCGTGCGCCACGTGCGCGCAGGTGACCACGTGGTGCTGAGCGGCGCCTCCTGCGGGATCTGCCGCAATTGCCATTCCGGGCTGCCGTCCTACTGCGACGAATTTGTCGCACGCAACATGACGGGTCTGCGGGTGGACGGCACCACTCCGATGTGCCTGGACGGTGAACCGTTGCCGGGCCTGTTCTGCGGTCAATCGTCGTTTGCCACGCGGGTGGTTGTGCAGGCGCGCACGGCGGTGAAGATCGATCCTGCCATGCCGCTGGATATCGCCGGTCCCATTGGCTGCGCGCTCGTCACCGGGGTGGGCACGGTGCAGAACGCGTTGAAACCGCGGCCGGGTTCGTGCATTGCCATCTTTGGCGTGGGCGCAGTCGGGTTGTCCGCGGTGCTGGGCGCCCGTTTGTGCGGTGCGGAGCGCATCATTGCCATCGACCCGCAAGCCGCGCGCCTGGACATTGCGCGCAGTCTTGGCGCGACGGATTGCCTGGCGCCGGATGCGGACCTGGTGGCGCGGGTGCGCGAGCTCACGCGCGGCGGCGCGGACTACGTGGTGGAATGTTCCGGCAATCCCGCCGCCATCGAGCAGGCGATTGCGGTACTCGCCACGCCCGGCTGGTCCGCCCAGGTTGGTGCGCCACCGGTGGGCACACATGTCAGGCTGGATGTCGGCGCAGTAGGTTTCGGGCGCGGCGTGCGCGGCGTGGTGCTGGGGGAGGCCAACCCGCAGACCTACGTGCCCTACCTTGTGGCTCTGCACCTGCGCGGCGAGCTGCCGTTCGACCGCTTTGTCACCGCGTATGCCTTCGCGGATATTGACAGGGCGGTGGCTGACGCACAGACGGGAGCGGTGGTGAAACCGGTATTGCGCATGCCCGGGGTCTGACAGGCCGCTGAAATAGCAGCCTGGTAAGCCAGCCAGAGATGGCTGGCCCGCGAATGCAGCGGAAAAAGCTGCATTCTGCGCGAGGTCGCTCTCCCCATCGTTGCGCAGCCAGCGGGTGTTCGGTCCTGGCCGGCAGCAGTGCCGTCTCATCAGCGGCAACGCGATACACCTCACCGTTCAGGGTCAATTGCGCGGTACCTTCGGTGACGAAAAAGATCTCATCCACGGTGTGGGTATCCAGCGGATTGCTGGCGCCGGGTGCCAGACGATACCGGTCACGCCACAGTGCCGCAGTGGTCAGAAGTGGGGAATCCAGCGTCGAACAGAAGCGCTCCGCGCCTGATTCGGTGGCGAACCACCGGGTAGATCGCCGTGAGACGATGTACGGGTGGGTCATGGTGGTGAGTCCGGTGTGCTGAGGTGCGCATGGTGCCCGACGGACGCGGCGACGATGGACGCAGCGACGATGGATGCGGCGACGATGGATGTATCAGACGCTGTTCGTTGCGGCTGCGGGTGTGTGCCGTCGCGGCTTGCCAAATGTGTTGTGTGCGGTGACAGTCGGCAGCGATCAGTATGGGGGAGCCATCCATGGGGACCGAGTTCGACTTCTACAGCACCGGCTTCCAGAACGACCCGGCAGCCACGTACAGCGCGATGCGCGAAAGCTGTCCCTACCATCACTCCGAGAAGTGGGGCTGGTATTCCGTGTTCCGCTTCGAGGACGTTGACCGTATCATCAACGACAACGTCACGTACACCGCACGTCAGGGGCCGGGCGTGATGAATTCCGAGGCGAGTCCGATCGTGCTGGTGAGTGCCGATCCGCCAGAGCATACGCTCCAGAAACGCGCGGTAGCCCGTGTGTTCAACCTGCGCGCCATGACCGCGTTCGAGCAACCATTGCGGGGGTTCGTCAACGGGCTGCTCGACCGGGTGGCGGACCAGCGCCGCTGCGACGTGATTGAGGACATTGGCGTCCAGGTGCCACTGTGGGTGGTGAGCGAGCTGCTCGGGATCAACTTCGAGCGCCACTACCGCGACCTGCGGGAATGGGTGGTGCTGATGGCGGCTTCCGTGTTCGCGCAGGACAAGCCACAGCTGTTGCCGGCGGCGCTGGCCGCCCGGCAGAAGATGATGGCATTCGTCGGCGAACTGGTTGACGGCGTACTCCGGCGTCGCGATGCGGGTGATGCCTCCGCTACGGATGTGATCAGTCAGCTCGCGGCCGTCGAGATCGACGGTTGGCGGCTCACGCGGTCGCAGCTCGAGAGCTTCACGCAGTTCCTGATCGTGGCCGGTAGCGCCACCACCACACTGTCCATCGGCAACTTCTTCCAGGCCATGCTCGATCACCCGGAGCAGTACGCGAAGTTGAGAAACCAGCCGCAACTGATTGAAAACGCGGTGGATGAAGTCATCCGTTTCTATGCGCCGGTGTATGGCCTGTTCCGCACCAACAACGTACCCGTGCAGCTTGGGGAGCTGACGGTGCCACCGGCGTCCAAGATCTGCCTCATGTGGGGCTCGGCCAATCGCGACGAGGCACTGTTCGCCAATGCCAACGAACTGGACATTACCCGTGACGTGGAGGAGTTGCGCCGCAAAAGCCTCAGTTTCGGTGGTGGTATCCACCGCTGCATGGGCGCGCCGCTGGCCCGCCTGGAGGTGAAAGTGGTGGCCGAGGAGTTTCTGCGCCGGTTCCCGGACTTTCACGAAGACGGCAAGCGGGTGGCGTTCCCTTACGCCACGCTGCACGGCCCCCATCACCTGTTCCTGGCCTGGTGAGGTAACGCGACGATGGATGCCAGCTATCGCCGGTGGATGTGTGTGTCGTGTTTTTTCGAATACGACGAAGAGAAGGGCATGCCCGCGCACGGCATTGCGCCGGGTACGCGCTTCGAGGATCTGCCTGAAGACTGGGAGTGCCCGGAGTGCGGCTCGCCAAAGGCGTACTTCGAGGTGGTCGTGCACTGACCTCGTGCAAGCCGTGTCCCGTGTCCCTGTGTGCGGGTGACCGGGGACCGGCTTCCGTGTTGCATTCGCGGGTCGTGGCTGATCAGCGGATGCCGTCGCAGCGTTCGGCCTCGTCCGCCGCCGTCAGTCGGCGAGCCATCAATCCGGCCCGTTCAGAGACTGGCATGAACGCTCAGCTGCCACTGGCCTTTGCCGAGCTGATCGCTCTCCTGGTGCATGAAGCCGGCCTGCGCGCGCAGTTTGTCGGACAAGCCGAACCCGAGCGCGAGATAGGTACGGTTGCGATCGAACCAGCGTACGCGCCTGCCGTCGCCAATGCGCCTTTCGCCATTCAGGAAGAGCTCATTGTAGAAGGCCAGGTACAGGGCGCCGGGGCCGCTGAGGCGTCCGTTGAGCGGCAGGTCCGCGAACAGCGCATAACGGAATCGCGTGCGGAAGTCCTGTCCGGCAACCCAGCGCTGCTCGAGGCGAAACCGGTGTCGGAGCTGCAGCCGATCACCGACGCGTCGTGACAGCAAGGCTTCCTGATAGATCCGGCTCTCGCCATTGGTGGCGTCCGATGGTCCGAACTCTCCGCTGCTGATGTCCGCGTAGCCGAGCGTGAGCAGCACCCCGTCGAAGCGGTGTGGCCGATAGGTGACGCCGCCGCGCAGGAGCAACTGCTCGAGATCGGTGCCGACATCCCATTGCCGCAACTGCACGTCACCCTGCAGTCCCCATGCGCTGTCGTGGAATCCCCTGGTGAAGAAAAGCATGCTCCACAGGCCGGTCTGGCTTTCCTGTACCGCCGCGGCGGCTTGTTGTGAGGTGAGGATGGCCATCAGAAGAAACAGCGGCAGGCGTCTGTGACACCTGCCAGGCATGGGCTTGCGCGCACCACGGGCACGCGCGGTCAGCAATCGGATTGCGCTGACAACCCCGCGCCAGTTCGTGGCGAAGTCAATGCCAGCGTTGGCTGAACTTGACACAGGCAGCGTTCCGGCCAGGCTCCTAGCGTACGATCGTCACGGGACATGGCGCATCGTTCGCAACGGCATGGCTCACGCTGCCAAGGAGCGCGCGTTTCAGCCCCGTGCGACCGTGCGAGCCGATGACGATCAGATCCACGGCCTGTTCCTTTGCGTGGCGGGCAATCTCGGCAGCCGGGCGTCCCCAGACAATTGAGATATCGGGGCTCTGGTCGAGTTCGCCAAGCGCTGCGATGGTGTCCGGCAATGCCTTCTCCCAGGCTTGCCGCTCGATGTCAGCGCGAACCTGTTCGATCGAGAGTTTTCCCCAGGGTGCGTTCGCTGGATAGTCTCCGGGCCCCCAGGCATGGGGCATGACGAGCTCGTCGCCGAGCACAAGAAGTATCAGGACGTGCGCATCCAGCGCACGGGCAAAATCGCCGGCCACCGCGGCTGCCCTCAGGGCGCCTTCCGAACCGTCCGTCGGTACCAGGAGTCGTCTGATTGTTGTCATCGTAGTCTGTCCGCTTGTGATGTGTCAGCGCCGAGAGGAGGCCTTGCCGGGTGGTCCGCGGTGAGGCCGGGGTGGTTCGGCCACGGTTTCGAAACGCGCAAGCTCGGCAATCTCACCCGGTTCGATCGGCACGCTGCGTCGTTTGAACGGCGGTCGGCCCCGAAAGTCGACGACGCGAACCCGGTCGGGCGCGTGTGCTGAACTTGCTGCGAGCATCCCCGTGGATTCTTCCAGCCGCGCCAGATCCACGGGCGCGGACTGCCACGCGCGTGTGAATGGCGGGCGCCCGCGAAAATCCGTCGTGAGTACCTTCGCGCTTTGCGCCGCCGGGTTGCTGTCTGCGTACGCGATGGCAGGCAGGCTCAACGTGACGGCCGGGACAATCAGCAGGCAGATCGAACGGGATAGCAGCATTGCCATTTCCTTCTGATTTCGCGAGTCGGTCGCAAGCGTACGGGCGACACGGGGACCGAAGGAATCCAAGACTGTCAGAAGTCGTGATAGGAAAAAGCTGTCACCACAGCGGCTGAACGCCGATGTCACCGCCATCCGCCCGTCGCGCTATGCCCCGTTGTGGGGCATGAAAGTGGGTGGCCTGCACTTCCGTGGGGCGCGCGAACCAGTGCATCGCAGCGGGTACGCCGGTAACGGCTGCATCGTTGCCGGCAGCTACCCCTCAGGGAACTTCAATTCCATGCGCGACAGCGCTGGCAATCGCAACGTGGTCAGCTGGCAGGGAAATTGCTGCTGTGTCGGTCCTTGGACGAACGATGCGGAAACTGCATGCTGCGACGCCTGATTTGCCTTCTCGGTCTGGCTGTACTGTCTGTTGCGCCCGCGCGGGCGGATGAACACGCTGCAGCGCAACTGCCCCTGATTCCTGCGGCATCGGGTGCCTACTATGTCAATGCCACGTTTGGTCATGCGGTGCATACGGAGCTTCTCGTCGATACCGGCTCGAGCTACGTGGGGCTGTCCGAGCGCACGTTTCGCAAGCTGAAGGAGGATGCCGGAGCGGCCTACGTGCGTGCGATTCGTGGCAGAACGGCGGCAGGTCGGGTCGTCAACGTCGCGGTGTACGCGATTCCGATGCTGACCCTTGGCCGCCATTGTGTGCTGCGGGATGTCGAAGCCGTTGTTCTGCCCGGCGCTGACAGGGACATTCTCGGTCTCAGCGCGCTGCGACACCTGCAGCCATTTTCAATGGCGCTCGAGCCACCGACGCTCAGCGTGTCGAGCTGCGCACCGGGTGCATCCGTGCAGCGCGCTGCTGCAACGGTGGGTTCTTAGAACGCATGACGCGCGTCGTCGATCGCTATTCGCGCGCGGGGATGATGTCCTCGGACAGCCTGAGCATTGCTATCTGCGCGATGCGTTGCGCAAGGCGTTTGAACAGATGCCTGGAAGGTGAAGTCGCACGCCAGACGAGAACATGACGGCGGAAGATGGGCAGGCCCTGCACATCCGCGACCCTGAGTTCCTCCCTGTCACGAATTTCCGAGCGGATGTAGAGCGCCGGCAGGAAGGCGAGGCCCATGTTCATGACCACCATCTGCCGGAGCGCATCCAGGCTCGTGCCTTCATAGTCACGGCGAACCGAGGCGCCGACGCGCTTGCAGACATCGAGAATCTGCGCGTGGAAGAGATGATGTTCGCCGATGGTCAGGACCTCTTCGCCCCGCAGGTCCGAGCGGCTTATACGGTTGCGTGTCGCCAGGCGGTGTTCGCGCGCAATCGCCAGTCGCACCGGCTCCCGGAAGAGCGTTGCGTACGCAAGTTCACGCGACAGCACGGGTTCGGTTGTGAGTATCACGTCATGTCTTGCTTCCCTGAGATCCATCTCGAGATCGGCGGGCGGAGCTTCACGCACATACAACTTCAATCCGGTGAACTCGGCGTGAATCGCGGGCAGTATGGCCGGCAGGAGATACGGTCCAAGTGTGGGCGTGACACCGAGGCGGTAGGTACCCAGCGTGCCGCTCGTCAGCGCGTGGGCCTGGTCCATGAAAGCCTGCGTTTCTTCGAGTACCCGTCGCGCGTTCGGCAGCAGACCGCGGGCCGTGGCTGATGGCGGCGAGCCGCTACGGGTGCGTTCGAAAAGCTGCGTGCCCAGTGTCTTCTCGAGGGCTGCGATCTGCGCGGTCAGCGTTGGCTGTGTTATCTCGAGCTGGTCGGCGGCGCGCCGGAAGCTGCCATGGTCCGCCACGGCGACAAGACACTGGATCTGTCGGAGCGTAACCCGGTCGGAATACTGCACTGCCTGCCTCGATCCATCTGACGACTCGTGCAAGCTATCCCGAACCGCGATCTCGCTCAACGGCGGCCGGCAGCCCCAGGAAAGGAGCCGGTTCGACGGCACGCCCGGCCCGCTTCAGCCATCCTCAAATCACCGAACTTATCAACCGGCCCACTAGTGGTCCGCCCGGTTGCGGGTGAGTAACAGCGTAAGAATGGCGCCGGTGGCGAGGCCAATGCCCAGTATGCCGAGCAACGGCCAGGGCGGCGGCGCGCTTTCCAGGCCGTTGCGCAGGTTCGAGCCGAATATCGCCATCAGCGTGACGGTCGGAAAAAAGAACGCAGCCAGCAGATTCAGGTGATGCGCCGAGGCGGCCATGCGACTGCTTTCCCTGGCCTGAAGTTCCGTCTGGCGGGTCTGGGCGACATCCAGCGCATTGCGAATGTCCTCGAGGAGGAGTTCAGCGGTTCTCTCCAGCCGGTACGCTTCGTCACGCAGGTCGATCAGTTCGCTGGCCCGCGGACAATCGCTCCGGGCGGCCTGAAGTACCTCGTGCAGGTGGCGTAGCGCACGATGCAGTGGCGTGATGTGCTCCAGCACCTGCAGGTAGTCCAAAGCGGACGTCGCCTTTTCCTCCAGCGCGTCGAGCGACAGCAGGCGGCCGGCGTAGTCGCCCAGGAGTTCCGCCACGGTACCGGCGGGGTTCGCCTGCCAGCGTCCATCCGGCGACCGCAGGAACAGGTGGCCCCGGCGGCTGTCCTCGTCCGGCAACGGTGGCGCGTGCAGGACCAGTAGCAGGTGGCCGTCCGCGATCATGTGGCGCTGCGGTCCGACGCGGCTGCCGAGGCGGGTTCTGAACGCGTCGGGAATCGCCCAGTCGGCTGGCAACAGGGCGGTGGACGGTGCGGGGCTGTCATCGCCGGAAGTGTGCATGCGGGTTACGCGGCTCTGCCTGTCATCCGGCAAAGCATATCAGGCAGGATGGACGCCCGCGGCCACCCACATCCGGCAGCCGCGGCGAGATCCCGGTGCGCGCGAAGCGCTGGCCGGTAGCTCAGTACGTGTACTGTACCCGCAGCTGGAACACGTCGAGACCTTCGGCTGCCGCGCGCACAGCGGTGGAACCATCGGTATCGAGCACGTGGGTGTAGTCGAACATCAGGCGCACGCTGCGGTTGAGGTACCAGTTCAGCGCCGCCGTAAGCGCGCTCTCCTTGCCGCCCACGAAGCCTGCATCGTTGAGGTCGATGGTGGCATACCGCATTGCCAGTTCCATCGCACCCCAGGTGCCATCGCGCAGGCTGAAGTTGTTGTCACCGGTCACGCGCTTGAATTCGCCGGAGTCGATGCGATACGCAGCCGCGCGCGATTCACCCGTCAAGACCCAGGACGCTTCGACATGCCAGCTGGAGAAGGACAGGTCGCTGGCACCATCACGGGCAATCTCCGCCTGGTTGTATTCGCCGAGAATGGAAAACGGCCCCCAGGCGACTGCGGCTTCCGGACCGTACAGGGTCACGGAATCCACCGCGCCCAGCGCGCCGGTATCGACAATACGCAGATTTGACATGTGCGTGGACTCGTCACGCAGCCGCACGGTGCCCGCACCATCCGGTTCCCGGTACGCGGCGCGGATACCGAGGTGCAGCACCTTGTCCTTCGAGATGACCGGCGCAACCACGAGGCGCGCGACCGCTCCCCAGCTTTCGTCGTCGCGCACGTTCGGCTCCACGGATTCGCCGAATACACCACCAGCGAAGAACCAGTGCTCGCCCGACGTGTCCACACGTATACCCATGGCACGATCGGTAAAAGGAATGACCAGGTCATTGTCGATGGACCGTTCGATGAACGGGATGTCGTTGGAGCTCATTTCCACCGCCAGCGAATAGGGCTGTTTCTGGTGTCCCGCGGCGATCCGCATGCCTTCGATGCCGTCGTAGCCGAGCCAGAAATCCTTGACGGCCACCGAATTGTCGGCGAAGTCCGCTTCCGCGGCCCAGGCCCAGTCACGCTCGAACCGGCCTTTCATTTCCAGGCGTGCGCGGCGGATCTCCGTGCCGTCGATCGGATCCGCACTACCGGTGTTGCCATGATGCATCGACGCATCGGCATGCAGGCGGGTGCCGATGCGGATCTCGTTTGCGCCATCCGATGAGGCGACGCTGAACCCCTTGTTGTTCAGCTGCACCACCACGGAGTCGACGTCTTCACGCGTCAGCTTCTCCTTCGCCAGCAGGCTGGCGTGCTGCTCCGCCGTGATGGCGCCGTTGGCGAGCAGGATATCCAGCAGTTCCTGGTCGGCGGCATGTGCGCCTGCGGCGGCTCCCAGCAGAGTCAGGGTAATCAGCGACGGTGCCAGCGCTCGGACGCGGCAGGGGCGGGGGTTATCCATGGGTCTTCCTGTAGGTGGTGATTTGGGTTGGTCGATCGCGTCGGGCCGTAATCAACCGCCCCCGCTACATGACAGTCAAATGACGTTCACATGACAGCGGGCGCAGAATATGACGCCCAAATGACAGATTTATTACAGGGTGGCGCGGCTGTACACCCGCATCGAACCGACGATGACGGAGCGCATCCGCGTGTGGGCGGGGCTGGCGCATGAGGAGCAGCGATGGTGCCGGCTATCCGTGGTTGCCGGCCGGACGTGCAGGCAGGGGTCGGGTCGATGATTGCGGGGACGGAAGGGGTCAGAGATCGTGCCTGACCAGTCCAAGCCGGACGGCCTCCATCGTGGCTTCCGCCCGGCTGGACACCTTGAGCTTTCGATAAATGACCTTTATGTAGCCCGCTGCGGTATTGCGTGTGACGTTCAGCTGCGCTGCCACCTCGGGCAGACGCAATCCCTTCGCCAGCAGCACCAGCGTGTCGCGCTCCCTGGCCGTCAGGTGAGCCGCATCCGGGCTTGCCGGCGCATTGCCGAAGATCTGCAACAGTCTCCGTGCGATGGCTGGCGACAGGGGCGGCTCGCCGGCATGAATGGCGCGAAGTGCGCCGATGACGCGTTCTTCAGGCAAGTCCTTCAAGAGGTAGCCCGCCGCACCCGCGCGAAGGGCGGGAAACAGATGCCTGTCATCGGCATAGATGGTTGTGACAATACATCGACAGTCAGGCCAGGAGGCGGTCAACTCACGGATCAGTTCAACCCCGGAGCCGTCCGGTAGCTCCAGATCCACGAGAGCAATTTCCGGCGGCTGCTCCAGGATCAGATGGCGCGCCTGGGCCAGGGACCCTGCAATCGCAACCTCCATGCCCGGAAACGCCCGGCCCAACACTGCGGCGAGCCAGGAAGCCGACGCCGCGAGATCTTCCAGGACAAGCCCGTGCCGTCCGTGCCGATGGGTGGTTTCGATGCTGTTGGAGACGCCTGTCACACCGGTCATCCGCGGGCAACGGGTTGTTGCCCGGGACGCGTCATGGGCAGGACAAAGCGGAGGTGGACCCGACCCGCGTCAGTTGCGACCTCCATCGTTCCGCCAAGGCGCTGGGCACGGCCGCGCATGCCGCGCATGCCGATCCCGGGTTGCCAGGACTGCGGCGGCGTCTTCGCACCATCGTTCGATATCTGCATGACGAGTTCGTTACCCCTGCCCGTAAGGTCGATGTCGAGTCGCTGCGGCGAGGCATGGCGAAGGGCGTTGCCGATCGCCTCCCGCAATATCCGGACGAGGTCCTGCCCCCAGCCCGGGCAGGGATCGCGCTCCGGGAGGGCTGCGGCTTCGGACCAGTGCAGGTCAATTCCCGCGGCGTCGCAACGGTCGGCGGTTTCGGCCCGCAGGTCGGCCAGTGCGCCAGCGATATTCCCGGTGCTTGGAACAAGTGCGTAAACGGTTTCCCTGAGACTGGACAGCGTGCGACGAATCTCTTCGGCGTGTTCGCCTGTCGAGCGGTGAAGCAGGGTGAGCAGACGGGCACCGACGTCATCATGGAGATCCTGGGCCACCCGGCGGCGTTCCGTTTCGATATTGCGCGCGATCGCCTCTTCGTGGCGGACGAACTGTTCCAGAACCGCCTGAATAGCCGCGACCAGGTTCAGGTCGCGGTTGTTGAACAGACGCTGGCCGTGGGCGGCCATGCGCATTTCCCAAACACCCTGATCGACGATACCGGGCACATGAAGGGCAAGCCCATCCTCTTCCAGACGAGGTTCGGGAACGCTCAGCGCCGCGTTGAAGGAGAGTTGCAGCGGGGCGAACAGGCGTTGCAGACAACTCCTCTGTCGTTCGGAACGGGACACGTCTTCGTTGATCAGCACGTCTCGAAGCAGTGCTGGAACATCGGCGATGGCCAGCTGACGCGTATGGGAAAACAGCCGGTCGCTGAGCCACTGGCGGGCTGGAAAATACAGCCAACCCGCTATCAGCAGCGACGACACCAGCGCAACCTCCTGCGTCTGCTGCATCAGTTGCACGAGAAGTACATCCAGTAACAGGACAGCAAAACCACCGGCAACGAGCGACAGGATACGGAATGCCCAGCGATCCAGATCGAAGAGCCGATACCGGGCAACGCCGAGGGTGAGGCCGAGAACCGTCATCAGCAAAGCGCCAAATGCGTAGGGTGTCAGTTCGCCAACGTCCCGGCCCGCGAGGGCAGGCGCCAGAATCGCGAAGACGAAAAAGCCGCCGCCCCCAAGCCAGCTCAACAGAAACCACTTCAGTGCCGCCTTCGCCCGCAGGTCGAGCGTCCTGCGGCGCCATTGCAGCAGCGCCAGCAGCATTGCGACCGGGAACCCGATCGTCGCGAACAGCACACTGCTGGCCGGCCCCGTGGGCAGACACTGAAACGATTCTCCGAGCCACACGAGAACGCCGGCGCCAAGCAGCGCGAAGCCTGGCGATCTGCGCGTCAGCGATACGGGATACAACCAGATCGTTGCGATGAATCCTGCCGAAGCCAGGCAGGTGCCCAGGCGATTGAGTGAAGAGAGCACACTGAAGAGCGGCAGGGGGAGCGCCAGTTCCCGTGTGGAAAAGACGGCCGCGGTGCATGCCGCAAGCATGATGCCCACCCCGGCGAGTACGCACCACCGCACCGCTGCGTCCGCTGACCGGAAGGCCAGGAGTGCGCCGCCCGCCAGCAGGCTGCCGAGTCCACTGACGAATTGCACCCAGAAGCCAAATGGCAGGTCGGACCATGGCCGTCCCGGTTGGGGCTGGACAGGCACTGTCGATCCGTCACCGAGTTCGAGAAAGACGACCTGTTCGCGGAGCATCTGCGCGAGTCTGTGCTGACGGTCGAAGAAACGGTTGTAGTCGGCATACCCCAGAAACGCCAGTTGCGGTTCCGGATGCAGATCGTCACCCAGGAGTGCAATCCGGTCAGCCGCGCCGGCAATGGCAATCAGTTGAGTGCCAGCCGGCACCGATGCCGCCGGTCCGGTGGCAGCCGTGATGTCTGGCGGTCGGTCGGCGGACCTCTGTCGGTCCAGCGTCAGGCCGAGCCAGGGTTGCCCAAGCGTCGCCCCCAGGCACGCCAGGCCGATACCCAGCGTCAGTAGACCCACCACGGCAATGGAACGTGCCGGCGTCAACGGTGTCCTCCTCATTCACACGCTGTCACACGTCGCTTGCCCGTCCGAATGTGCACTGTCGTGGAATGGGTGTCGTGCGCGTACCCGGCCGGCACAACGTGCGGCCTGTCATGCTTACGCCGATCGGGCTGCTCCGTATGCCCCGCAGATGGGGGGTGTGTTTGCAGGTCGGGGAATCCTATCGTCGCCAGCGCCCGAAGCTGTTCGCTCAGCGGGCATACCCAGGTCAAAGGAGAAACACCATGCGCCATGCGAGAGTCCTTCGCCTAACCGTTTTTCTGCTCGTCCTCGGTCTCTTTGCGCCTGCCAGCGTGGTATTTGCTGCTGGTAATGCGATCGGCAACGAGGGTGCTACCGGGAGTGGTACCCAGCCGCCGGAAGAGGGATCAGTGCCGCCGCCAGCACCGGTCGCCACGGAGGACATAGCAAGTCTGATCTGCCCGAAGGGCGGTGGGAAGTACGTTCAGTACGAAGTCAGGAGCTCGTTGGAGGGAGTCAGCTGTACCAAGACCTCCACCTCGGCCGTGTGCAGAGCCACGGATGGCCGTGCAATGGCAGCGGCGACCTGCGAGCGGGGCTGTACCGTCTACAGCAGTACGCCGGGCAACGGGGTCTGCACGGAAACGAAAGGCACAACGAAAGGCGCGGTCACCCGGTGACCAGTATCTTGTCCTGCCGGGTTCTGGTTCCCGTCCGTACACTGAGGCGACGCCTTTGCGCCAGCGGGGTTCTGCTGCTGGTTGCGTCAGCTGGTTGTGTGTCGGTGCCCGAGCGGCCGACCGTAAACGTCACGGACGGTGTGCTGTCCGTGGCGCACGCTCAGGCCCGGCGCGGCGACTGGAACGGTGCCCGGCAGGGGTTCGCCCGCACACTGAGGACGGAAGTAGGCAATGGTTATGTTCACTTCCTGCACGGGCTTGCGTGTGATCAGGAGGAACAGATTGGTGTTGCGTCGGCAGGATGCGCTTCGGTTGCCTACGAGACTGCGTCGAGGCTGACACCGGGCAACTACTGGGCGAACCTTTTTGCGGGTTTTCGCTACCTGCGAGAGGGCCAATTCGCGATGGCGGTTGCGCGCTTCGCGGATGCAGCCGGGGATGAGGATGCCGGCTGGGAAGCACTTTACGGCCTCGGCGCGGCGTCGTATTTCCAGGGAGATCTTGCACTCGCTGAGATTGCAACCTCGCGTGGCCTGTTGTGGTCACCAGAGAGCCTTGAACTGCTGCGTCTGATGGCTTTGGTGCATGCGGCAACCGGCGAGGCGAGTGCGCGTGAAGAAGCGAATCGTTACGGCACGCGCTCGCCACCAATGGCAGCGCGGCGACTGGCCCGGCGTGTTGATTTCCTTCTGGCGACGGCAGCGCAGGCCCGCTCGCAAGACGGACTGGAAGCGGTCGGCACGGAAGCATCGTCGCCTGGCGCCGCGCCCCAGGTTGTGATCGACGTTGCCATTGTCCTCAGCTCCGTGGTTCGCAACAATCGCCGCGGGGTCAATCTGCTTGATGGACTGCGTCTGCAGTACGGCTACGATCGCAGCCGCGCGGATGTGCGTGTCAGGGGCGGTCCCCAGGCGGGAAGCACTGTAACGCGCACCATCCTGTCACAGATTGGTGTGCCGCAACTCGACTACAACCTCAATCTGTTCAACGACGGATCACAGTACTACAACGTGCTGGCGCGTCCCTCGCTGACGGCGTACCTGTCGCGCGAGTCCAGTTTTTTTGCCGGGCGAACGCTGACGGTGGAGGTTGCCGGGGTCAATCTGGGCGATCTGAAGCCCATCGATGTCGGCGTCTGGCTGAAAGTGACGCCGGAGGCGATCGACGACACGCGGACCACTGTCCGCATTGCCGCGGAGCGTTCCTTCCTGTCCTCGGACAAGCTCGGTAATTTCGACCAGTCGCTGGCGACCTTCAAGCAGGCCGTGAGCGCAACCGCGGAACTGGAATTTGGCCAGACACTCGTATTGTCCGCGTTGTCCGAGGCCGTGCGTGATCGTGTTGGCTCCAAAGTGCCCGTGCTGGGCGACGTGCCGATCCTCAACCTGTTGCTGAACCGCAACGACACGCTGCAGCGGGAAGAATCGCTCCTGATACTGGTAACTCCCCAGAGGCCCCTCACGTTTGACAGTGAGGTGTCCTTGTCGCGGGCTGCCACTGTGGAGCGGCTGTTGCGGTTCTGGCAGGCGTCCGCGGATCCGCGATCAAGTATCGATGCAGTCCTGAAGCGGCTCGGACGGTCGCGCCTGTTTCCCGTTGCCGAGCGCGCCGATGTGCCGGTGCGGCTGCCGCACGAGCGCGAACTGGCGCAGCGCGCGCTCGACGAGACGATGGCGCTGCTCCAGTGATTCCTCCACTGTGCCCCGGAAAAACTTGCAATTTGCTATAGCCGCAGCAACTGCTTGCCGAAATTCTCTCCGCTGAACAGGCGCAACAGGGTGGCCGGAATCCGTTCGAAGCCTTCCTGCATGTCTTCCCGGTAACGGATGCGTCCTTCCCGCACCCAGGCAGTGAGCCGTTCCAGGGCCTGTGGCGATTCGGCGGCGTAGTCCGTCATCAGGAAGCCGCTCATCGTCGCGCGCATGAACACGAGATTCATGTAGTTGGCCGGCCCTGGCGGCAGCACGTCGGCCTGGTAGCGCGAGATACCACCGCATATCACCACGCGCGCGTGCAGGGCAATGCGCGCCAGCACGTCGTTGAGGATGGTGCCGCCGACGTTGTCGAAAAAGACATTTACACCCTGCGGACACAACTGCTTCAGCCGTGCCTTCACGGATTCGCCCCGATAGTCGATGGCGGCATCGAAACCGAGATCGTCCGTCAGCCAGGCGCACTTGTCCTGTCCGCCGGCAATACCAACCACCGTGCAGCCCATCATCTTGCCGATCTGGCCGACCACCGAGCCGGTGGCGCCGGCTGCGCCGGAGACCACCAGCATGTCGCCCGGCTCCGGGTGCCCGTTGCGCAACAGACCGAAGTACGCAGTGAGGCCGGTGCCTCCCAGTGGTCCCAGGCGGGCGGTAAGCAGTTCATCGTCCGGCACCACGCTGGCGGATGTCGGGCTGACGGTGGCAAATTCCTGCCAGCCAAGCTGGCCAATCACCTTGTTTCCGACCTTCAGCGATTCGCAACGGGATTCCACCACCTCGCCGATACCCCGCGCCGTCATGACCTGGCCTATGCCGGTGGCGGCTGCGTAACCGACGTTCTCCATCTGTCCCTTCTGGGACGGGTCGAAGCTCAGGATCTGCACGCGCACACGAGCCTCTCCGCTGGCGAGTGGCGCCAGCTCAGCCTCATGCAGCAGAAAGTCATCCTCCGTTACCGCGCGTCCGCGGGGCTGGCCGTTGATCAGCCACTGGCGCTGGGTGGTCATGGGTCGTTCTCCTTGATGGTGTGCGTGTCGAAACTTTTCCGGGGGTAGGCGGGCTGGCGAAACCGGCTCATCACCTCGTGTGCAAACAGCGTGAACATGGCTTCCAGCGGCACCCTGGCGTTACCGCCATGTTGTCCGGTCATGGCGATGAGATTGATTTCGTCGAAGCCGATGGCGTCGCGCCAGCGCTCGAGTTGTTCCACACAGAAATCCGGTGTGCCGGCAATCGCCCGATCGCGCGCGAACGTTTCGTAGTCCACGCGTTCACCATTGCCTACCCGCTGCAGCACGGGATCGTGGGCGTCACCCTGTGTGCCAGTTTCCCAGTAGTACTTGTGGAAACCGAGCGCGCCTTCCAGCCAGTCGCGCTCCACGTCGGCCACGGTGGGAGCAACCCACACTTCACGCAACAGGCAGATGTAGGGTGTTCTGCCGTAGCGCGCGCAGGCTTCCCGGTACTGGCTCGCGAGCCGCTCAACGACGGCGAGTGTTTCCATTGGCAGTGTGAACCAGCCGTCACCCTGTCGTGCGGCGCGCTCGATGGCGGCTTTCGAGGTGCCGCCAATCATGATGCGTGGGCCGCCCTGTTGGCGTGGCATGGGGTGTACAGGCAGATCGGGAATACTGAAGTGGCGCCCGTGGTAGTCGTAGCGGCCGGTTGTCCAGGCCTTGCGACACACCTCGATGATTTCGTTCAGACGCTCGCCGCGCTGGTGATAGGGAATACCGTAGCCCTCGAATTCGTATTCACGGTAGCCGGCCGCCAGGCCCAGAATGGCGCGTCCGCCCGAGATCTGGTCCAGCGTGGACACCTGCTCGCACACCGCCACGGCGTGGTGCAGCGTGCCCAGGTAGATACCGGAACCGAGCATCAGTGTTTCGGTCTGTGCGGCGATTGCTGACAGATACGCGAACGGTGCGGACGGGTCGCCGGTTTCCGGCGTGAAGGAATGATGGCCGACATAGCCGGCGTAGAAGCCCAGCTGCTCCAGCAACTGCGCGTAGCGGTAGCTGCGCCTGAGCGGTACGCGGTCGACGGGGTCGAAAAAGCGGGGCAGGCTCGTACTGAAGCGCATGGATCGGGCTCCTTGCCGTGAAGTCTGTTCAGCGCAGGCGTGTACCCGTACATGCTACAGGTGAAGGAGCTTCGGGCGGAAACAGAAGCGGCGCCCGAAGGCGCCGCGAGACAGGCGAGGGGAGGCGGCGTCAGCCGGCGGAGACACCCTTTTCGCGTTCCATCTGCTCCAGCCGCGGATCGTTCGGGTACATCCATTCCGCGCCGATGACCTGCTTCACGCGCAGCTCCTCGGGAATGTTTTCGATGCCGATCAGGCGGTCAGCCGTCTGGTGCCAGTGATAGATGCGCGCCTCCTGGTAGCTGATCGGCACGCCCTTGAAGCCATAGGACTCCACCGACTTCTGAATCCAGTTGCCGAACTCGGTGTCCTCGAGCAGTACCTGGTTCAGGGATTCACCATTGTTTACCGTCCAGGAATCCGGAGCCGGGTTGTCGCCCCAATCCGGCGCCATGGTCCAGGTCTCCAGCCGGCACTTGTTGATGCCGTTCGGCCAGAAAATGAGTGGTGGCAGTGCAAAGTGGCTGAGCGGTGACACCCAGTTCGGGAATACGCCATAGGACTGCGTGCACGTGCGGCCAATCTCGCCCACCGTCGGAATTTCCGCGGCGCCGGGGAAACGGAATACCCGCTTCGACTCCGAGCCCCTGGGCGCTGGCGCGATCATGCGGCCGTGGCCCTGCGGGTAGAACACATTGACGTTACGGCGGTCATCGAGGATCGGCAGCACGGTGCTGGGGTGGATGCTGCGCACGTGGTAGACCTCGGTATTCGCCTCCATGGCGATCTTCCAGTTGCAGTCGAGATCGAAGATATGGCGAGCGGCCAGTCGACACTTGTCGAACTGGAATTCTTCCCATTCCTTCGCCACCGGACCCAGCCATTCCAGCAGCGTGGGCGCGTTGTCGTCGAAGTTGACGAAAATGAGATTGCCGTAACGTTCACAGCGGATGCCGATGAGGCCGCGCTCCTCCATGCGCAGACCCTTGAAATCCTCCGGGTCGCGAATGGACAGCAGTTTGCCGTCGTGGTTGTAGCTCCAGCCGTGATAGCGGCAGGTGAGCATGGAACGCTTGCCGCACTGATCGGTGACCACCGGAGCGCCGCGATGTCGGCAGGTGTTGTAAAACGCATTCACGCGACCATCGCCCGCGTTGACGATGACCACCGGCTGGCCCGCGCGTTCCCACAGCATGAACGAACCCTTCTCGGGTATTTCGTCGATGTGCGCGGCCAGCATCCAGCTCTTGCGCCATATATGTTCCTTCTCCAGTTCGAAGAAGCGGGGGTCGGTATAGCGGCCGGCGGGCAGGTCGGGCAGTTCAGGGAAACTTTCCGGCGGTGCGGTGCGGCTGGCTTCGAACTCCATGAGTTCGCGGATGCGATTGATTTCCTGCGGGTCCACGGCGGCCTCCCTCTGGCTTGGGGTGAGATGCCCGAAGTGTGTGCCGAGCCGTGCTTCCTTGCAACATTTTGAACCGCGTTCCACTATGTTGGCCGTATGGGTCCGGGGCGTCCCGGGCTTCGCGGCAGGGGTGCAGATGCAAGTAAAGGTGGCGGATTCCAGTCTGCCGGTCCCGGTGACCGTGGGATGTCCCTGGGAAGCCCGACGGGTACTCGGCAAACCTGGCGGTGTGGTCCGCCTCCGGGCATTTGCGGTGGGCCGGTCACCGGTAGTCCTCTGCCGGACTCCGCGTCTGCCGGCCTTCCTGCGGTGGCCGGTCAAGGCGTGGTCCGGCACGAGCCCGCGGCTCGGCGGCATGCTGGCGGCGCGCGCCGGGTGTCACTCACCCTGCGCTGAAGGCGCTTCATCGGACGTTCCACAGCGCCTGAGCAACGGCTGCCAGCGCCCCCGGTGGTGGCGATTGCTGCTGGCGTATCTGCTCACGACGCTGGCGTTACCGGGATGGACCGGTACGTGTCAGACGGAGAACCTGCTTCTGGTGACGCTGGACGGGCTGCGCTGGCAGGAAGTGTTCTCGGGTATCGATGGCGCTATTTTTCGTGATGCCGGTGTCATTCGCCATCACGGGCTGTTTGCCGGTTTCGAGGCGACCTACTGGCGGCACACACGCGAGGCGCGCCGCGAGGCGCTGATGCCGTTTCTCTGGTCCGTGGTGGCCTCGCGGGGACAGTTGCTTGGCGACCGCACCCTCGGCAACCTGGTACAGGTTGCCAATCCGTATCATTTTTCCTATCCGGGCTACAGCGAGATTCTCACCGGTATCGTCGACCCCGCCATCAACAGCAATGACAAGGTGCCCAACCCGAACCGCAGTTTCCTCGAATGGCTGAATGCAATGCCGGCATTTGCCGGGCGGGTTGCGGCGTTTGCTTCCTGGGAGGTGTTTCCCGCCATCCTCAACGTACCGCGTTCCGGATTGCCGGTGAATGCCGGATTTGCACCGCTGGTGCTTCCCGGCAATCCGGCAGTCACCCTGCTCAACGCCCTGCAGACGGAAGTGCCGAGTCCCTGGGATACGGTGCGGCTCGATGCGTTCACGCAGCGCTTTGCGGCCGCCTACCTGGCGGCAGCGCGGCCGCGGGTACTCTACGTGGCGCTCGGTGAGACCGACGACTTCGCCCATGATGGCGCCTACGATCTGTATGCGCGTGCGGCGACCAGGAACGACACGATGCTGCGGGCGCTGTGGGAACAGGTGCAGGCGGATACCAGCTATCGCGACCGCACGACGCTGATTGTCACCACTGATCACGGCCGTGGCCGCACGCCAGCGGACTGGACCTCACACGGCGTGGGTGGCGCGGCGGCGCCAGACGGTTATGCCGGTGACGAGGAAACCTGGCTGGCCGTGCTCGGGCCGGACACACCCGCGCGCGGCGTACTGACCGGTGGCGACACCGTGGTTGCCGGATCCGTGGCGGCCAGCGCGCTGGCGCTGCTCGGTATCGACCGGGCCGCGATGGATCCGGAGGGCCGTATGGCGCCACCTATCGACGGAATCGTCGACTGCACGCGGGCGCGCTGACGCCTCAGCTCACGGCGGCTGCCGCCTCCACCAGTTCGATCACGTTACCTTCGGGATCGCGGAAGAAACAGAGTTTCAGCGGCCGGTCGGGGGCGATGAGCGCGCGTGCGGAGATCAGTGTTGCCCCCTGGGCTTGCGCGGCGGCCAGACAGGCGTCGAGATCGCTGCAGTAGAACGTGAGGTAGTGCAGTCCCGTGCGTTCGGTGAGCATGCCGGGAGCCGCTGGCGTGTCCGGCGTCAGTGCCGGGTGCATCAGCTTGATGCGCTCGTTCATCGGCGTTTTCAACCACACGCACTCATACCCCTCGGCGGCCACGCCGAGGGCGGCGCTGAGCTCCTTCGGGATGTCGGCGCGGCGCACTTCCTCACAGCCCAGCGCGGTGGTGTAGAAACGGTGCATGCGATCGAGGTCGCGAACACAGATGCCGGCTTCGATGGCCGCTGTCTGTTGCATGGTGAACGTTCTCCGTTGGTGTGGCGGTTCAGACGATGCGCTGGCGGTGCGGACGCAGATCCAGCCGGTTGGCGGCGTCGTAATAACGCACGACGACGCTGTTCGGCGGTACGAGCGCATCGATGGCCTCGCGATCCTCGGCCGTGAGGCTGACATGCACCGCGCCCAGGTTGTCCCGGATCTGCTCCAGCGTGCGCGGCCCGACGATGGGTGCGGTAATGCCCGGCTGTCCCGCGCACCAGGCGAGCGCAAGCTGGGACACCGTGCAGCCTTTTGTCGCCGCCATGTTGCGCAGCACATCCAGTACGTCCCACGCGCGGTCGGTTGCAGTGCGATTGAAATTGTCCCTGCCGTCCTGCCAGCGGGCGTCGGTGGGGCCGGCATCACGCTCGTACTTGCCGGTAAGCAGGCCACCGCACAGTGGGCCCCAGGGGATGACCGCAAGGCCGAACGACTGTGCGGCGGGAATCACTTCGCGCTCCGCGGTACGATCCAGAAGGTGATACGCGGGCTGTTCGCATACGAAGCGGTTCAGTCCAAGTTCTTTCGCCACCCACAGGGACTCCACCATCTGCCAGGCCGGGAACATGCTGGCGCCGATGTAGCGGACCTTGCCCTGGCGGATGAGATCATCCAGCGCACGCAGGGTTTCGTCGACGGGAATCTCCGCATGCGAGCGGTGCATCTGGTACAGGTCGATCCAGTCGGTTTTCAGACGCCTGAGCGAGTCGTCGCACGCCTGGACGAGGTGGCGTCGCGTTGGCCCTTGATCGTTCAGCCCGGTGCCCTGGGGCATGAAGGCCTTGGTCGCGAGGATCGTCTGCTGACGGCGGCCGTCACGCGCGAGCGCTTCGCCGACGATACGTTCGCTCTCGTTCGCCGCGTACACGTTGGCGGTATCCACGAAATTGACCCCCTCACCGAGGGCGTAGTCGATGATGGCGTGCGAATCCTCGCGCCCAGTCTTGCCCCCGAACATCATCGTGCCGAGGCAGAACTGGCTGACCTTGATGCCGGTGCGGCCAAGCAAGCGGTATTCCATGCGGGATTCTCCTGTGAGGTCGACACCGATGGTGCCACGCGGGCACTGTGAGTGAAACCGGGGCTGGTGGGGCGCCTCGATTTGCGGCACCTTGCGGGCAGGCAGGGTGGCTGACGGAGACTTGCATGGGCAACGAACTGGATCTTGCGGGTGCCGAGGAGATGGCTGATCCCGCGGTGTCGGCGCGTCGGCTCCGCGACCTCGGGCGGTGCCCGCGTTATGCACGCTTCGATCCGCCGTTTCACATCGTGTCGGGTTACGACGATGTGTGCGACGTTCTGCGTGACCCGGCGACATTTCTCAGTGGTCACGGGCAAGGCCCCAATTTCACGCCACCGGTGGGCCTGGTGTCGGACCCACCCATGCACACGTTCTTCCGTGAACTGGTGCAGCCGTGGTTTCAGCCGCGGGCCATAGCCGCCCGCGAACCGCGTCTGCGTGCCATTGCCGAAGCGTTGCTCGACCGCGTGCTGGCGCAACCCGTGTGGGATGTGCACGATGATCTGGCGTTTCCGTTGCCGGTGACGGTCATCTGCGAAATCTTCGGCATTCCCACGGATGACATCGATCAGTTCAAGCGCTGGTCCGATGCCTCCGTTGCGGCATTGTCGTCACAGCATCCGCAGAGCTATGCGGCGGACGTCATGGCCATGCAGGCGTACGTGGGTCAGCGGCTGCAGGCACTGCGGGGCGCCGCCGACGACGGTCTGTTGCTGTGGCAGGTAGCCAACTGCCGGCGTGACGGGGCGTGGTTGCCCATCGATGAGGCCGTTGGGCTCGTGCTGCAGCTTTTTGTGGCGGGCAACGAGACCACGACTTCGCTCATCACCAATCTTGTCTGGCGTTTCCTGTCGGAGGACGGGTTGTGGCCGGCATTGGTGGCGGGGGAGATTGACCTCGACCGGGCCATCAACGAAAGCCTGCGGTTCGATCCACCGTTGCTCGGCCTGTTTCGCACCACCAGTCGCACGGTGACCATCGGCGAAGTCACGGTACCGGCGGGCACCAAGATCATGACGCATTACGGGGCCGCCAACCGGGACGCGACGGCGTTCGCTGAACCGGATCGGTTTGATCCGTACCGGCAGGGACGCAAGGTGTTGTCGTTTGGCCTGGGTATCCACGTGTGCCTGGGCATGGAACTCGCGCGACTGGAGGCGCGGGTCACGCTGGACTGTCTGCGCCGCCGCTTTCCGCGACTTCACAAGGTGGACGACGGTGAACGGATCGGGCCGTTCCTGTTCTGGGGGCGGCGCCATCTGCCGGTGGCCGCGGGTGACGCCCCCTGACGATCGCCTGGTACGTGAATCACGTTAGAATCGCGCGTTTTGGCGGCAGAAGACGTGATTTCGATGCCCAGGGCAGTCCGGAAAGGGGGAGCGAGCGACGACCAACCGGCGATAGCGACGCAGGGGGGCGCGCGACGCAAGTATGAATCGCCGCGCCAGCTGGCCCGGCAGACCAATATCCTTGCCACGGCCAGGGAGCAGTTGGCCGAGGTCGGGTATGCCGGCATGACGATGCGCGGTCTCGCGCAGGCTGCGGGTGTTGCGCAGGGGACTCTGTACAACCTGTACAAGAGCAAGGATGAACTCATCGTCGCCGCCATCCAGGATCTGCTTACCTCGGTGGACGCGCGTGCGCGGGAGCGGGAGCCGGCGGATGGTATCGATGCCATTCTCGCCGTCACCGAAGAAGCCAGCCGTCAGATCCAGGCCACTCCCGGCTATGCCGATGCCGTGGCCCGTGCCCTGCTGCGCGTGCAGCCGGACGACCCGCTGATCGACGTTCTGTTCGGGCGGCTGATTCCGTTCATCAGCCGGCAACTCGACATTGCCCGCAAACGCCGGGAGCTGGTGGAGGGCGTGAACATCGATCTGCTAACCAAGCACCTGGTGGGCCAGAGCTGGGGCGTGATCCTCCTGTGGCTGAACGGATTCCTGCCGCTGAGGCACATCACACGCGAGCGGCATCGCTCCGAGTTGATGACCCTGGTGGCCGTGACGCGCGGCCGCATGAAGAAACAGCTGGAGGCGAAGCTGCGGGCGTTGTGAGCTGCGTGGCGCCGCTGGTTACCCCGCCGGTGAAACGCGGGTGGTGTCGCGACCGCAGGCAGGGTACGGTGGCGTCCATGAACACAACGCACGCCGAGTTCGCGAACGAAGCCTTCTACCTGGCCTTCGAAGCCAAGGACACCCGTGCTATGAATGCCGTCTGGGCGCAGGAACACGCGATCGTGTGCCTGCATCCCGGCGCCACGCCGCTGGTGGGGCGTGAGGCCGTCATGGCGAGCTGGCAGGCGATCCTGGACAACCCCAACCAGGGCGCGGTGAGCTGCTACGGAGCCAGGGGCACGCTGATCGCCCCGGGCGTCTGTGCGGTAACGTGTTACGAACTGGCCGGGGACGCCACCATGATCGCCACCAATATCTTCGTGGAGGAGGGCGGTCGCCCACGCCTGGTCTTCCACCAGGCCGGCTGGTGCGCCGACCCGCCGCCGCCACCCTAGTGGGCCGCTTGACAAGTTAGCTAACTTGAGCACTTTCCATAGGGGATGGCTGAAGTGTCCCACTCCTGCGTTGCAGCTCCTGAACTGACGCCCGGTAAGCCCCGCGGGAGACGCCTTGGCCTGGAACGCTTCAGCCATCCTCAAATCACCGGACTTACCAGGCGACCCACTAACCAGCTGGCGACGGGAATCCCCTATGGCTGCTCTGCTCGCGGTGTGATGGCATCCACTGCCGTAACGCGTTATGTTTTCATGGTTTTCTGAGAAATTCGGGAAAAATTCCGCTATATCATAGAGTTGGTCGTAATTTGTAGAATCAGTTGACCTGAAGGGGGCCACCACGTCATGACTCAATCCACTGCCGATCTCCAGCAACGCCTCGGCTTCGATCCCGATGCCCTGCGCAACAGATACCGGGAAGAGCGGGACAAGCGGCTGCGGGACGAAGGCAACGAGCAGTACGTCAACATGACCGGCGACTACTCACATTACATCGACGACCCCTACCTGGAAGAACAGATCAGCCGCGCCCCACTGACGGACACTGTGAACGTGCTGATCGTGGGCGGCGGTTTTGGCGGTCTGCTGGCGGGTGCGCGGCTGCGTGAGGCGGGTATCGATGGCCTTCGCATCGTGGAAAAGGCCGGCGACTTTGGCGGTACGTGGTACTGGAACCGTTACCCCGGCGCGGCGTGCGATATCGAGTCGTACGTGTATCTGCCCCTGCTGGAGGAGGTCGGCTACATGCCGGCGCGCAAGTATTCCACCGGCAGGGAGATCCTGTGGTACAGCCAGGAGATTGCCCGCAGGTACCGCCTGTACGACGACGTGCTGTTCCAGACGCAGGTGACCGCGCTCACGTGGCAGGAGGACGAGGGCTGCTGGCTGGTGGAAACCAACCGGGGCGATGCCTTCCGCGCGCGCTATGTCGTGCAGTCCAACGGTCCGCTCAATCGCCCCAAGCTGCCTGGCATACCGGGCATCCAGGACTACAGGGGGCACACGTTTCACACCAGCCGCTGGGACTATGACTACACGGGTGGAAGCGCGGAAGGCGGCCTCAACAAACTGGCAGACAAGAAGGTCGCCATCATTGGCACCGGCGCCACGGCGGTGCAGTGTGTGCCGCATCTGGGCGAAGGCGCGCAGCATCTCTACGTCTTCCAGCGTACGCCCTCGTCCATCGACGTGCGCAACGACCGGGATACAGACCAGAACTGGTGGGAAAGCCTGCAGCCGGGCTGGCACCAGGCGCGCATGGACAACTTCAACATCCTGGTCTCAGGCGGCGTGCAGGAGGAAGACCTGGTCAAGGACGGCTGGACGGAAATCATCAGGAACCTGCTGTTCATGGTGAAGAGCGAGGACGAGCCGGATCTGTCGCCCGCGGAAATTGCCCGCAAGATGGAACTGGCGGACTTCCAGAAGATGAATCAGATCCGCGCCCGCGTGGATGCCATCGTTGCCGACCCGCAGGTTGCGGACGCGCTCAAGCCCTGGTATCGGCAGTTCTGCAAGCGCCCGTGCTTTCACGACGACTACCTGCCCACCTTCAACCGGGACAACGTGACGCTCGTCGATACGGGCGGGCACGGCGTGGAACGGATCACCGAGAAGGGCGTGGTGGCGAACGGCGTGGAGTATCCGGTGGACTGCATCGTCTTCAGCACCGGCTTTGAAGTCGGCACGGCCTATGCCCGTCGCTGCGGGTACGAAACCTACGGTGTGGGCGGGCAGACGCTGTCCGACAAGTGGGCGGACGGCATGCGCTCCTACCACGGCATGCACGTCAATGGCTTTCCCAACCTGTTCCTGATGGGGGCGAACGGCCAGACCGGGTTTACCGCCAACTATCCGCATGCGCTGAACGAGCAGAGCAGGCACATCGCCTACATCCTCGACCAGTGCGCCCGTGGCAACCAGCGAATCGTGGAAGCGACGCCGCAGGCGGAAGAAGCGTGGGTGCAGACCATCGTCAAGCTGGCACGTCTGAACGAACAGTTCCTGATCGACTGCACGCCAGGGTACTACAACAACGAAGGCAAGCCGCAGCTCCGGTCCCTGCAGAACACCAACTACGGCGCCGGCCCGGTGGAGTTCTACAAGTTGCTGGAAGACTGGCGCGGCGAAGGACAGATGGAGGGCCTGCGTCTCGCCTGACGTGCGTAAGCGGCGTCCCGGTTGAGCCGGGGCGCCGATTTCCCCTGGCTGCTTTCGCTGCTGCCCCATCTGCGCTACCGTCCCCGCGCCAATGTCGCGGAGCAATCCCTTGAGCATCCTGCCCCTGCCCGAGCGCTGTGAAACCCTCACGCTGGAAACCCCGGCGCCGCACGTATTGACGGTGCGCCTGGACCGGCCCGATGCCGGCAACGCGCTCAACACACAGATGGGCGCGGAGCTCAAACAGGTGTGGGATTCGCTGTACGTGGACCAGGGCGACATCCGTTGCGTCATCCTCACGGGCGCCGGTCAGAAAATCTTCTGCGCCGGCGGCGACCTCAAACAGCGCAACAACATGACGGACGCGCAGTGGCAGCAGCAGCACGCGCTGTTCGAGCTCATGATGATCGCCATGATGAACTGCCCCGTGCCGATCATCGCTGCGGTCAACGGCGCGGCATTTGGCGGCGGTTGTGAATTTGTGGCGGCATCCGACTTTGCCTATGCCTCGGAAAACGCGCGGTTCGCGCTCACCGAGACCACGCTCGGCATCATGCCCGGCGCAATGGGTACCCAGAACCTGCCACGTGCCGTGGGTGACCGGCGCGCCAAGGAAATCATTCTCACCGGTGCGCCTTTTACCTCGGCGGAAGCGCTCGCCTGGGGACTCGTCAACAAGGTGGTGCCCATCGCGGACCTCATGACCGTGACGCTCGAAACCGCCTCGCGTATTGCCGCCAACGCACCCATATCAATACGGCAGGCCAAGAAGTCGATATCCATGGCCAGCCAGACCGACCTGCACATCGGTTACCGCTACGAAGTGGAAGCCTACAACCGCATGGTGCCCACCGAAGATCGCCTGGAAGGCGTGCGCGCCTTCAACGAGAAACGCAAACCCGACTTCCGCGGGCGCTGACGGCAAACTCGGGAAGCCTCGGTTCGTCTCCTCAGTAACCCACCAACACCGCCAGCTATCGAGCGGCACAGGGATGTGCCGCCGCGGAACAAGCCGCAGGCTTGTTCCGTCGTGAGGGAGCGTAGCGACCGGTCCGCCGTGAGGGCAGGATGCCCGAAGGCGAGGTAAATCGAACGCCGCCGCGGAACAAGCCGCAGGCTTGTTCCGTCGTGAGGGAGCGCAGCGACCGGTCCGCCGTGAGGGCAGGATGCCCGAAGGCGAGGTAAACCCCGCCAGCACCGAATTCCGTTTCTCTCAGGTACCGAGAACGCCAGCGAAGGAGCGGCACAGGGATGTGCCGCCGCGGAACAAGCCGCAGGCTTGTTCCGTCGTGAGGGAGCGCAGCGACCGGTCCGCCGTGAGGGCAGGATGCCCGAAGGCGTATAAACGAAAAAACCCGCGCAGCTCACACCACGCGGGTCTTCGTACTACGGAAGAAGGGCGATCCTGCGATCGCCCTTCCTTCGGGCGGCGGCTAGTTGCCGCCGAAGTTGTAGCGCAGGCCGAGTTTGAACGTGCGGCCGTACGGGTTGTGGGTGTACGGGTCGTAGTTCAGGTCGGTTGCGGTTTGCGGCGGATCTTCGTCGAAGATGTTCACTACGGAGAACGACAGGAACAGGTTTTCCATGATCGTCGTGTTGTAGTGGGCATCAAACGTCAGCTGATCGTCGATCTTACGCAGACTGGTTGGCGACACGGTAGTGTCCGCATCCTTGTAGTCCGTGATGTAACGCGCTACCAGATTGAACCGGTGTTCGCCCATCACGTACTTGGCATAGATGCTCGCCTTGAAGTCCGGCAGCGACTGGAACGGGTTGTTGCCGTCGTTCAGGAAGCCGGCGAAGTCGCCACCCGGTGCCAGTAGTGCGCCACCGATGTCGACAAAATCGTCGGAGTCGTACTCGATCGTATAGGTCGCATCCGCACCGAAGGTAAGGGTGCTGCCTGCCAGATCGAGGTCATACGACACGCTGGCATCAATACCGGAGGTCACGATATCGGAGCCATTGATGAAGTTGACGACAGTTCGCTGGAGCTGCGCCTGCGAGGCGCCCGTCGGGAAGACGTGCGATCGCAGCGCGGTACAGCTGTCGGTGCCTACGCCGGCGCCACCGTCGAAGCACTGCTGCCCGAGATAGGCATTGACAACCTGAGTAGCGCTTTCAACCTGCAACGGATCGGAGAAGTCATACCGCCAGTAGTCGATCGAGGCGTAGAACACTTCGTTCTGCCAGATGAGACCGAGGTTGGTCGTGACCGCGCTCTCCGGCTTGAGATTCGGATTGCCAACGTTATCTACCGCCTTGAAGGCGTTGGCCGCGGCGTTGAACTGCAGCGAAGTGCCCGTACCGCCAAGGAAGCTCTGCGGCGGACCGCGGAACGTCGTCGAGGCAGAGCCGCGTACGGTCAGGTTGTCCGTGGCGTTCCATGAGAAAGCGAACTTTGGATCGATCGTCGAACCAACCTGGCCGCCGTAGTCCTCGAAACGCACGGCCGCCTGGATGTTGAAGCGATCCGTTACCGGAATATTGAATTCCGTGAACACGCCGTAGACGCGCCGGCTCGTGTACTCCTCGTCGCTGGCCGCAAGGAATGCCAGGCGGCCGGTCTGCGGATCGCAGCTCAGCGAAGGCGTGAAGCCGAGCGTGATGGCCAGTGGATCGGTCCATGGGCAGGGATTCAGTTCACGGTTGGCGATATCCCACAGGTCGAGTTCATAGCGTTCCCGGCGCGTTTGCGCGCCGAAGGCCCAACCGACGTTACCACCCGCCAGTTCGATCCCGGTCATGCCCGAGAAAATGGCTTCGAAGACAAGCAGTTCGTTCGTTGCCTCAGATCCGGTTTCGGTAAACAACCAGTCAACGAGTTCCCGTGTATTGGCCAGTGCCGGGTTGAAGTCCGGATTCACGAAACCGTTGATCGCGGAGCGTTCGACAGCATTGGAGAACGGGTTGTAGTAGAGGCAGCCATTCTGGCCTGGCGTGTTGTTCGCGATCGCCGCAGCACGGTCGCAGTTCGGTCCGCCGAAGCCACGCATGGCAAAGCCCATGTTCTCGATGATCATGTCATCGCCTTCGAGCTTGCGGACGCGGTCAGACCAGCTCACGCTGACGTTGTAGTCCACTTCGTTGGAGAAGCTGCCCTCCAGGGCAACCGACAGTCGCCGGGTTTCGGTTTCGCGCGAGCCTACTTCAGGCTCCCCGAATTTACCGCTGGCGCCGAGACCACGGTTGATGGGGAACGCCGGACCGGTCTGGGGCAGGTTCGGATAATCCGCCCGAAGTTGTACGAGGCCGGGATGGTCCGCCAGTGCAATGCGGTCGATACCGAACAGCGACTGCGGCGCGTAGGAAGGCGATGTCTTCCATTCAGGCAGTTCCACTTTCGCGTATAACGCTTCCACGTGCAGTGTGGCGTTCTCCGTCAGATCGTAGTTGAAGCTGGAGAACAGCTTTGTCTCTTCGGTTTTCTCGAGGAGGTTGTCGAAGTTGGTGAACTGGAAACCGCAGGAGCCCGCCGAGTCACGGAACGCCCCAAGGTCCTGACAGCGCGGGTCGGGGATGACACCGACACCCGGGAACAGGATGTTTGCCGGATTGGAGATGCTGGACCAGCCGCCCTGGGTGTTCTGGGAGAACGGCAGAACCGCCCAGTCACGCTTGCGGAAGGGGATCTCCTTCTTTTCCGCGTACGATACCGCGGCAAGGAAGTTCCAGTTGTCCCCGGTTGCACCCCACGCCGCATCCAGGTCCCAGTCGCCACCGTCTTCGATGTGCTGGTAGCTGCCGCCGATCTCGAAACCTTCCAGATCTTCGCGGGTGATGAAGTTGACCACGCCGCCGATGGCGTCGGAGCCGTACAGGGCGGCGGCGCCGTCCTTGAGCATCTCGATGCGGCCGATGGCGAAGGCGGGCATTGCGTTGATGTCCACGCCCTGCGTTTCAGTGGCCACGTGACGCCGGCCATTCAGCAGTACCAGCGTGCGGGAAGCACCCAGGCCCCGCAGGTTGATGGTGGCCACACCTTCGTTACCCTGACCGCCGTTGGTCTGGAACTGGTTGGTCTGGCCAAGGTTGCCGGAGGCGATGGTCAGGTTGCGCACCATCTCCTGGATGGTCGGGCTACCGACATCCTGGAGGTCTTCGCGCCTGAGCACGTCTACCGGTAGTTCCGCGTCTTCCGGTGTTCCCTTGATGTAGGAACCGGTGACGACCACCTCTTCGATCGGTTCGTCTGCGGCCCAGGCGGACGTGCCAGCCAGCAGCGTCGCCATGGCACCGAAGCGCCCGACTTTGGAAAGGATATGCATCCTTATAACCCCCTGTGTGGATCGTTGACTCCATGCCGCCAGACCTGTAACTGATTGCGTGCCCGCGGAGTGGCGGCTGTTTTGCACCACGGACGTAACGGACCTACAGGTCTCCCCGCGACGCAGGATAAACAATCTTTTACAGATGGCAATCAGGTGTTGCCGGATTGTTTCAGTACACGTTTTAAATTATCGCCCGGGCCCGGAAGCTCAGGGATTTGCGCGGCCCCGAAATATTGGAAACTGTTTCAGTATTGAAACGTCTGTCGTGCGTGGCACCGCGGCGGGTGCGGCGCTGTCGCCACGCCTGGTCGGGGGCGTCAGCGATGCACGACGACAGGCAGTTCGCGAATGCCGTGCACAAAGTTGGAGTACAGCCGCACTGGGTTGCCGGCCACTTCAATGTGGCTGAAGCGTTTCATGATCTCCTCCCAGATCACCCGGAGCTGCATCTCACCCAGGCGATTGCCCACGCAGCGGTGGATGCCGAAGCCGAACGCCATGTGATGCCGCACGTCGGGGCGGTCGATCAGGAATTCGTCAGCGCGCCGGATGACGCGCTCATCGCGATTGCCTGAGACGTACCACATGCAGACGCGGTCGCCCTGGCGGATCTGACGGCCGCCGAGCTCGGTATCGGCGGTGGCCGTACGCGCCATGTGCAGTACCGGGGACTGCCAGCGGATGATCTCCGGCACCATGTTGGGAATGAGACCGGGATCGGCCTTCAGCTTGGCGTACTCGTCGGGATATTCGTTCAGGGCCAGCACGCCACCGGAAATGGAATTGCGGGTGGTGTCGTTGCCGCCGACGATGAGCAGCATGATGTTGCCGAGAAATTCCTGCGGGTCCATGTCCCGGGTGCTGGGATCGTGTGCCAGTAGTGAAATGAGGTCGAATTTGCGCGGCTCGGTGGCGCGCTGCTCGTAGAGTGCACGGAAGTAGTCGCGGCATTCGTAGAGTTTCTGGAAACCGATGTGCGGCGACTCGAAGGCATCCGGGTCGGACAGGCTGCTGATGGTGTCGCTCCACTCGATCAGCTTCATGCGGTGCTCCTGCGGCACGTCGAACAGCGTCGCCAGCATTTGCGCGGTCAGCTCCACGGACACGTGCCGCACCCAGTTGAATTGTTCGCCGATGGGCAGGTTGTCCAGGATGTCCGCGGCGCGCGCGCGAATCAGCGGTTCGAGTTGTGCCAGGCTGGTGGGCGCAAACAGGGGCGCCACGACGTTGCGCTGGTTGTGGTGTTTCGGCGGGTCTTCGGCGATGAACATCTTCAGCCCGCGCGGATTGCCGGCATCGCGCACCGGCAGGCCGTTCAATGACACGCCGCCGTGAATCCAGCTCGATGAGAACAGCTCGTGATGGCTGTCGACGTAACGGATGTCATCGAAGCGCGTCACCGACCAGTAGGGCCCCATCATGCTCACCGGGTGGTAGTGCACGGGCGCTTCGTCGCGCAGCCGCTGGAACCAGCGCCAGTGGGTACCATTGACGAACAGTGACGGGTGCGAGGGATCGAGTTCTTCGAGGGCAAGGTCGTACGGATCGCACGTGGGATCGATTGCGAACGCATTGGCAATGTCCGCCGTGCGCAATGTTTCGTCGCGCGCCTGCCGGCGGTCGATCAGCGCCGCCCGCTCGCTGTCACTGCTGCCCAGAAATACGCCCATGTGTTCTCTCCCTTGCCCGGTCAATCAGTCAGCCCGGTCAATTGGGCCAGTAGATGTAGTCGTCGCCCGGCCCCGCTTTCTGCGCCCGGGTGATATCGATGGG
>JACKNX010000028.1 GCA_024234635.1 Pseudomonadales bacterium
CACTCCTCGACGAAGCGGGTGAGCTCGATGGGCGTCGTTTCCCGAATCTCGCTTCGCTGGGGGAGGTGGCTACCTGGTATCGCGGTGCCAGTTCGGTGTCGTGCAATACGGTCACCGCGGTACCGTCGATTCTCGTCGGTCGGATGGCCAAGTACCCTCACCCCACCAACGTTTCGCCGACACTGGCCAACTATCCGATGAACCTGTTCACGTTGCTTGCCGACAGCCACGAGATCAGGGCGTTGGAGCCGGTGACGTCGCTTTGTCCGCAGCGTGTTTGCCGACAGCGGCACGCGGGTGCGGACTCCTACCGCCTGCTGGCTGAACATCTTGCCCTTGCCTTCCTGCATGGCATCTTCCCGGATGCATGGCGCGATGCGCTTCCGGAGCTGAAGGCGTATTGGATTCAGGCCGGCACCCTGCACGCCGGCGGTATGGAGACGGAAAACCGGCGTGCCCGCTCGACCATCGATGAGCGCGCGGGTCGACTGCTGTCCTTCGTCGCACATCTGGTGACGCTGCCTTCGCCATGGGTGGGCTTTGCCCACGTACTGCTGCCGCACAGCCCGTTCAACTATGTTGCCGACGGGGCCGGCTATTTCGAGGGCGGTGCAACCTACGGGCTGGAAAATGGCGTCTGGACAGGACCCGAGGAGCACATCAATCAGAACTACTACCGGCATATCCAGCAGTCGATGTTCGTGGATAAGCTTGTTGGCGAAATCCGCGCGAAGCTCGAGTCGGCGGGCGTCTTCGATGACATGTTGCTGGTGATTGTTGCGGACCACGGCGTGGCCTATGGCATGGGAGAGCCGCGACGCAGTACAACCGGGGAGAATTTTGCCAGGCTCATGGGGGTGCCGCTGCTGGTGAAGTACCCAGGGCAAAAGGAAGGGAACGTCAGTGATGAGCCCGTGCAGACGATTGATATCCTGCCGACAGTGCTTGCCCAGCTTGGCAAGTCGCTGACCAGGAAGAAGGAGATGACGGGCGTCACGTTGGGCGAGAGATCCCAGCCACTCGCGTCTCGCGGCAATTTCTGCCTCGGCGAGACGTATGACAGCTATCCTGTGGATCTCTTCGACGCGGAGATGGACGAAGTTCATCGAATACGTCGGAGCGTGGCCGGCGATAGCCGGACGCGTTCGGCGATACCCCGCTATTCATCGCATCCCGAATGGTTGGGCCTGCGGCCCGATGCCGTTGGCGCGGTGGTGCCCGCCAGGCTGACGGCGTACCTGGCCGGATTCAATCCGCCTGAAGGAGTCAGTCCGGCCGACTTCCGGCCATTGCATCTGAACGGACAGCTCTACCTTGGCGCCGATGAGCGGGGGGACGGCAGGCAGATCGTTGTCGCCGTTGTAAATGACGGCATCAGCGCAGCAGTTCCCGTACTGGATATCAACGGCACCAGAGTCATTTCGTTGTTCCTGGATCCCGCCAGTTTCCGGCAAGGTACGAATACGATCCGTCTCTACCTGGTGGTGGAAAATGAACCATTCACGTTCCGGGAGGTGGGGTTGACGGGGCCGGGCCGACCGGCAGCCGCTTCCTGGACGTACGAAGTCCCCTGATTACGCTGTCAGACCTCTCGACTTGAGTTGCGTCTGCGGTGCATTGCACGGATCAGGGACGGTTCCTGCCAGGGTTGGCCGCCAGTAAACCGGCAACGATATGCCGGCTTGCATCACCGGCACCGTAAGGGGATGCATCCGTGCGTGAGCGCTCCCGGTTGAGTGTGGCGTTGACGATGGCGTCGGTGTCGGCGCCAGTCAGCGAATTCCAGCCCAGCGCCACGGTCTCGACCCATTCGGTCTCATCGCGCATCGTGACGCAGGGTACCCGGTAGAAAAAGGCCTCTTTCTGTACGCCACCCGAGTCCGTCAGAATTACCGCGGCATCGCGCTCCAGCGCAACCATCGACAGGAAAGCCAACGGCTCGGTCACTGTGATCGACTTGAGCTTGGCGCCGAGCTTGAACTGTTCAATTCTGGACCGGGTTCTCGGATGCAGTGGCAGTACCACGGGGAGCTGAGTAGCTATTGTGCAAAGCGCGTCGAGAATCGACGCGAGCCTCTCCCTGGAGTCGGTATTCTCGGCCCGATGACAGGTAGCTAACGCATAGGCGCCAGGTCGCACGCCAAGATCGGCGAGCGCGGCGGTCCGCGAAGTTGCCTGGTTTGCAAAGTAGAGGGCGACGTCGTACATCACATCGCCGACGTTGTGTACGCCCTCGCGCAGTCCCTCGTCAGCCAGATTGGCTACAGCGGTTTCAGTGGGGCAGAAAAGCAGGGTAGACAGTCGGTCGGCGACGATTCGGTTGACCTCTTCCGGCATCAGCATGTTGAACGAACGAAGCCCTGCCTCTACATGAGCCAGAGGTATGTGCAGCTTGGCGGCGGCCAGCGCGGCGGCCAACGTGGAGTTGGTATCTCCATAGACCAGTACCCAGTCGGGCCGTTCCTTGAGCAGCACGTGCTCGATGGCCTCCAGCATACGTCCCGTCATGGCGCCGTGCGTTCCACCGGCGATGCCCAGGCTGTAACGGGGGGATGGAATCCCGAGTTCGTCGAAGAATACGGATGACATGTTGTCATCATGATGCTGTCCCGTATGCACGATCAGCTCGTCAATATCGCCTGCGTGGTCGCTGGCAATAGCCCGGGAAACAGCCGCGGCCTTGATGAATTGCGGCCTGGCGCCTACCACTGTAACGATTTTCATGCCGCGGCGATGACGGCAGCGGCGATTTTCTCCTGTGTGGCCGCCTCCAGGTAGGGGTGCATGGGCAGGCTGAAGACCCTGCTGGCGACGAGGTCAGCGTTGTGCAGGGTGCCAGCCACGCGGCAGAGGCCTTCGTACGCCGGCTGCCGGTGCAATGGTACCGGGTAGTGCACTGCCGTCGGAATGCCGCCACGGGCAAGTGCGTCCAGTACTTTTTCGCGATTGTCCACCATGACGGTGTACTGACCCCAAACGCAGGTTCTGTCGGGACGCACGGCCAGCAGCGTGGTTGCGTTGCACCCGTCGAAGAGGGCGGCATACCGCGCGCCCGCGGCGAGACGTTGCTGGATTTCCCAGTCGAAGCGTTCGAGCTTGGCGAGTACCACCGCGCATTGCAGCGTATCCATGCGACCGCCGACACCGATCCGGGTGTGGTAGTACCGCTTTGCCTGGCCGTGTACGCGAATTTCACGCATCGCGTTCGCCAGCGTTGGATCGCTGGTAAAGATTGCACCGCCATCGCCGTAACAACCCAGCGGTTTGCTTGGGAAAAAGCTGGTGCAGCCGATGGCGCTGAGGTTCGTGCTTTGCTTTCCGCGGTATGTGGCACCGAAACTCTGCGCGGCGTCTTCGATGACAGCAATATTGCCCCTGCGGGTGGCAATCGCATTGATTTCGTCCATATCGGCGGGCTGCCCGTACAACGAAACCGGAATGATGGCGCGTGTCCGTGGTGTTATCGCGGCTTCCAGTGCCGCAGGGTCGATATTGCAGGTGTCGGTCTGCACGTCCACGAAAACCGGCACCGCGCCGAGAAGAGCGATCACTTCGGCGGTGGCCACGAACGTGAATGGTGTGGTGATGACTTCATCGCCGGACTTGATGCCCAGTGCCATCAGCGCAATCAGCAGCGCTTCCGTGCCGGAAGACACCGTTATGCAATGCGCGGCGCCGGTACGCTGTTCGAGCGCATTCTCCAGTTCTCTGACCTCAGGTCCCATGATGAACTGTCCGTGCTCCAGCACCCTGGCCATGCGGGCATCGATGGCCGTTTTCAGTTCCCGGTACTGAGCCTTGAGGTCGATGAATTCAATTTTTTCGGTCATGTCTTTGTCTATCAGGCAGGCGTGCACGCCTGGGTGGTGATGTTGTATCGGACTCCGCAGGAACAGGTCACGGCGTCCTGTCCTTTCAGTTGAATACCGCAGCGGCACATCCAGCCTCGCCGGGTAGCCGGAACTCCGGCCATCAGCGCGTACGGTGCGACCGGGCGATTTATGACGGCGCCCGCTGCAACGAAGGCGTATTCGCCGATTTCGTTGCCGCACACGATGGTGCAGTTGGCGCCCAGGGTGGCGCCTTTGCGAACGAATGTCTGTCGGTACTCGTCTTTACGCGATATGGCGGAGCGGGGGTTGTAGACGTTCGTGAAGACCATGCTCGGACCGCAGAAAACGTCGTCTTCCAGGCGTACCGCATCAAAAACGGAGACGTTGTTCTGTATGCGGACGTTGTTGCCGATGACGACGTCATTGCCAACGTACACGTTCTGGCCGAGTGAGCAGTCCGTGCCGATGCGCGCGCCACTGCATACGTGCACGAAGTGCCATATGCGTGACCGGGCGCCAATCGTGGCGCCGTCGTCGACGACGGCGTGCGGGTCGATTCTTGCATCCTGGTGAATGGCCATCGTCGCTTCTCAGTAGTCCAGGGGCAACGCCACCCGTCTGCCGTCTCGCGCGGAGAGGTAGGCGGCTATCAGTACTTCGAGGGATTTCAGTCCTTCGCGTCCGTCGGTTTCCGCTTCCGCTTCTCCACGCAGAACATTGATGACATTGTCGTAATAGAGGGGATGTCCGAATCCATACACCGACGTCGTCGCGTAGTTGGCGGCCTTGATGGTTTCATCCTGCGGGTGCGGTTCCGCGAATTCCCAGTGCTGGATCTCGTTGACCGCCACCCCTCCGACGCGCACGGTGCCCTTCTCCCCGAGGATCGTGATGCTTCCTTCCAGGTTCTTGGGATAAGTCAGCATGGTGACGTTCATCGAGCCGAGGGCGCCTGAACGCCACTTGACGCCGAGAACCGCGGAGTCCTCAACTTCGATGTTGCGCGCGAGGGTACCCGTGTAGGCCTGCACGCTTTCGATGGGACCGATCAACCAGTCCAGCAGGTCCACGTAGTGACTGGCCTGGTTCATCAGCGCGCCGCCGTCGAACTCCCAGGTGCCTCGCCAGTCCGCACTGTCGTAGTAGTCCTGTGGACGACTCCAGAAGACGTTTATGTTCACCATGAAGATGCGTCCGAATCGGCCGCTTTCAATGGCCTGCTTCAGGAGCTGCAGTGTTGCGTTGCGGCGGTTCTGCTTGACGACGAACAACCGCACATTGGCGTCATCACACGCCTTCACCATGCGTAGTCCGTCGTGCCAGCGGGTCGCCATCGGTTTCTCCGTCATGGCGTGGCGCCCGGCGCTTGCCACGTCGATGACCTGTTCCGGGTGCAGTCCGCTGGGTGTCGTCAGCACGACGACATCGGCGTTGGTTTCGGCCAGCATCTGCTTCAGGGAAAAATAGGGGCGCGCCAGTGTTTCGGTGGCCGCCCGGTCGAGCGCACGGCCGTCGACATCACAGATGGCAACGAGTTCGGCGCGATCACTGTGCTGCCTGATGGCCTTGAAATGGTTTTCGGAGATGCGACCACAGCCGACGACGGCAAAGCGGATCTTTCGGTCAGTAATGGGAGCCGGATAACTGCGCATGGGTCAGGCCTTGATGATGTGGCAGTGGGATTCGGTGTAGCGGCCACGCGTGTCGACGATAAGACGCGCGTTGTCGCGAATCATTTCGTAGTTGAATTGATCATGATCGGTGGTCAGCAGGACACAGTCGTAGGTCGACAGCGTCTGTGGACACAGCTCGATACTGTGCATATCGAAATGGTCGTTCCGAAGCGACGGAAATCGGGGTATGTGGGGATCGCTGTACGCAACGGCCGCACCCATGCTTCGCAACTTCTCCATGAGCACGACCGCTGGCGATTCGCGCATGTCATCCACGTTCTTCTTATAGGCGATGCCGAGTATCAGCACGCTGGCGCCCTTGATCGCCTGTCCGCGTAAATTCAGTGCCTGCATCACCTTGCTGACGACGTAGTCTGGCATCGCAGCGTTGACTTCGCCCGCGAGTTCGATGAAACGTGTACGCAATCCGTATTCCCGTGCCTTCCACCGGAGGTAGAACGGATCGATGGGTATGCAGTGGCCACCCAGCCCCGGTCCGGGGTAGTAAGGGGCGAAACCGAAAGGTTTGGTGGCGGCAGCGCGTATTACTTCGTGGATGTCGATGTCCATGCGGTCGGCCACGATCTTCATTTCGTTGACCAGGCCGATATTCACGGCGCGGTGGATGTTTTCCAGCAGCTTTGTGAGTTCGGCGACACGCGTTGAACTCACGGGCACGACCTGGTCGATCACCTGCTGGTACAACGCCACGCCGGCCTGAAGGCAATTGGGAGTCGTTCCACCGCAGATCTTGGGGATGCTGCGGGTGGAGAACTGCCTGTTCCCGGGATCTTCCCGCTCTGGCGAGTACACCAGAAAGACATCGTCTCCCACCTGAAATCCCTTTGCTTCGATGCGTGTGCGGAGTTCCTCGTCGGTAGTGCCCGGATAGGTGGTACTTTCCAGCGAGATGAGTTGACCTTCCCGCAGGTGGGGTAGCAGCGTTTCCATCGTGTTCAGCACAAAGCTGAGATCCGGATCCCGGTAGCGGTTCAGTGGCGTGGGTACACAGATGATAAGCGCATCGGCCTCCGCGGCACGGTTGAAATCGACGGTTGGGGTAAACCCCCGCTGACGCGCTTCGGCGATAGCAGTGGACGATACGTGTTTGATGTAACTGGTGCCCGCGATCAGGCTTTCCACTCTGCTCTGATCGATATCGAAACCAAGTACCCGGAAGCCGACTTCCGAGAAGCGCAGTACGAGCGGCAGGCCGACGTAGCCAAGTCCGACAATGCCGATGACCGCTTCCCGTGACTGAAGATTTGCGATTAGTGGCTGCAGCAACGGGCGCTACCTGTCGACGATGCAGGAAGATGCCGGCAAGCGAGGCATTCGGCCGAATTGGATCGACCGTCCGGGCTGCTGCGGCCTGATTGTGAGCTCACACGAAATCCTTTCGCCGGCGCGGGAATATCAACCTTTCGGGCTCCACCAGGCGTGCTGGAGTGCCACTTGCGACGGACCGGGTCGCCGGGCCGCGTCCGTTTGCGCAAGGCAGGGAAAGGTAAATTTATCTGCTACGCCCGTCACGCCAGATTCATGGAGGTGTCGGTCGAGAACGCGCGCCAGTGTATTCGTTCCCATAGGTGAACAGCAATTTTTCGTACGGCTTTTCCGACATTGGCAAGCGGTGAGCGATTGGCCATCATCCACGCCTTCGCGGTCCGCGCACCGCCAGCAGTGAGAGCAGAAAATGAGTATCCAGCGCCTTCATGTAGGGCCCCGCCTGTCCCAGGTCGTCATTCACGGCGACACGGTCTACACCGCCGGTGTGGTGGCCGACGATCCAACCGTGGATGCGGCTGGCCAGACCAGACAGATCCTTGCGCGCATCGACCAGTACCTGGGCGAAGCCGGCAGCGACAAGACGAAGATTCTCAGTGCCACCATCTGGCTCGCCGACATGATCGACTTTCCCGCGATGAACAGCGTGTGGGATCCGTGGGTGCCGGCGGGTGCCGCGCCGGCACGCGCCTGCGTGGAAGCGAAACTCGCCACCCCGGCTTACCGCGTGGAAATCCGGGTGGTGGCCGCGCGCTGACCCGCATTGGCCGCGTTACGCGCTTGATGCACTCAGAGGCGCGTAAGCGGCCATAGCAATGGCGCCACGGTGACCGTGACCGTGCAGCAGAGCAGGTTCATGGGAATGCCGATGCGGAAGAAGTCGGTAAAGCGGTAGCCGCCAGGGCCGTAGACCATCAGGTTGCACTGGTAGCCGATGGGCGTCGCGAAACTGGCGGAGGCCGCCATCATCACCGCCATCACATAGGGCACATCGTTCAGACCGGCGCTGGCGGCAACCGCCAGCACGATGGGCAGGGAAAGCATGGCCGCTGCGGTATTGGTGATGAGTTCCGTCAGCACCATGACCGCAAGGTAGGTCAGAAGCAGGAGCAGGTAGGGATCGTTCCCTGCCACGGCAACCAGCCCGTGCGCCAGTGTTTCCGCCGCGCCGCTGGTCTCCAGTGCCTTGCCCAACGCAAAGCTGGCGCCGATGGTGACCAGCACCGGCAGGTCCAGCGACCGTCGGGCTTCCGCCGCCGAAATGCAGCGCAGGACCAGAGCCAGCGCCGCGCCAAGCAGCGCGGCATTGAACATCGACAGCACATCGAACGCTGCCAGGGCAACCACCGCGGCAAGAATGAGCCAGGCCGTGGTCGCCTTGCTGTGGTCGGGCAGTTCGTGGTCGAGACGGCTGATCAGCAGGAAATCGCGCGACTCCCGCAACCGGTTGTAGGCGGTCGGGCGTCCCTCCATCAGCACCACGTCACCGGCTTCGAGGATGATGGAGCTCAGGCGACCGCGGATGTGCTGGCCGTTGCGGGCCACGGCCAGCACGACGCACCCGTAGCGGTCGCGAAACCGGCCGGCGCGAATGGTTTTGCCGATGACCTCGCAGCTGGAGGCGATCACCGCTTCCATCAGCATGCGCTCCGGCGCATCGCGCGCCAGCACGGGTTCGTCGCCCACGGCAGGCACCAGCCCGTTGATGCGCAGTACATCGACGATTGCTTCGGTTTCGCCGACGAAGACCAGGCGATCGCCACCCATGAGCACCTGTT
The DNA here is from genome assembly GCA_024234635.1 of Pseudomonadales bacterium. GTDB lineage: Bacteria > Pseudomonadota > Gammaproteobacteria > Pseudomonadales > Azotimanducaceae > SYFY01. The sequence goes on from JACKNX010000028.1 coordinate 8,572, forward strand.
CAGGGCCGACTGCGGTGATGATGGAGCCCTGCCGCTCGATTTCGGCCAGGTAGATGCTCTCCAGCTGACGAAGACCGGCCGCCAGGATCGTCTTCCCCGGCAACGGTCCATCCGCCGCCACGGCCACTTCCACGGTAAAGCTGCGCTTGTCCGCAAACGCCTGCGAGGGCGTCTGGCGGGGACGCAGAAGACGAGGCGCGAACAGCACCACGAACAGGATGCCAGCCGCGGCGTTGGCCAGGCCCAGCAGCGAAATGTCGAACAGCGCAAAGCCGCTTTTCCCGGTGATGCTCTGGTACTGGCCGTTTACCACCAGGTTGGTGGACGTGCCGATGAGGGTCAGGGTGCCGCCCAGAATGGAGGCGTAGCTGAGCGGAATCATGAATCCCGATGCGGGCAGGCGGAGCCGTCGCGTCCACTGGCTGACCGCAGGAATCATGGCCGCCACCACTGGCGTGTTGTTCAGCAAGCCGGAGATCAGGGTCACCGGCAGCATGAGCCGCAGCAGTGCGCTGCGCTGTCCCTTCGGCCGGCCAAGGATACGGTCCACGACCAGGTCCACGCCGCCGGAATTACGTACGGCCGCGGCGATGACAAACAACGCGGCGATGGTGATGAGACCGGGGTTCGAAAAACCAGCCAGTGCTTCTTCAGCCGTGAGGACGCCGGTGAGGGTAAGGATGAGCAGTGCCCCGACCAGCACCAGGTCCGTGCCGAGGCGGGGGACGAAAGCGAGCACGCACAACACTGATCCGGTGACGAGCACCGCGATCCAGGCCTGCCAGTTCATGATTGGGTGCGGAGGGGGTGGGTGGATTTGGCTCATCATGCCCGCAACCACGGCGTGTCGCCATGGGCAGGCGTCGGCGACGTGACTGGTTTCGCGCGCCTTCCAACGAGGCCGTGCCGGGAATGTCTGGCGCCCGGCCGCAAGCGGCCGCCGTCGCCATCACAGGTCCGTATCGCCCTTCAGCAGTCGTTGCGTGATGGTTCGGTTGAGGATCTCGTTGGTGCCGTCCGCGACGTTGACAATGCGCAGGGCATGCCAAGCCTCCGTCAATCCAACCTCATTGGTGAAGCCCATGGCGCCATGGGTCTGCATGGCGCGGTCCACGGCCCGGTAACCCACCTGCACGGCGTAGGCCTTGGTCATGCTCAGCTCCTTGATGGCCGGGTGGCCCTGATCGAGCAACGTGCTGGCGTTCAATCCCATGAGGTGAGCGGCGTGCAGTTCCATGGCCGAGTCGCCGAGCGGGAAAGTGACGCCCTGATAATCGGCAATCGGGCGGCCGAAGGCTTCCCGGACCTTGGCGTACTCCAGCGCCAGTTCCAGTGCCCAGCGCCCGTAGCCCACGGCGCGGGCGGCGTTGTACACGCGCCCGAGGGAGACGCCGTAGAGTGCCGCGGCAAATCCGTCGTTCAAGGCACCGACCAGTTGCCAGGGCTCCACGTACAGGTTGTCGATGGCCAGCTCCGCCTCGTCGCCGCCGATGTGCCCGAACAGGCGGATGACCCGCTGCACGGTGAATCCCGGCGCGTCCGTCGGCACGATGAAGGCACTGATGCCGCCTTTCTTGGCCGCCGCACGCTCAGCGTCGGTGATGGCGAATACCACGCAGTAGTCGGCGACCGGGGCATTGGTGGTCCATATCTTGCGGCCGGTGAGCCGCCAGCCGTCGCCGTCCCGCACGGCGCGGGTCTTCAGCATGCTGGCATCGGAGCCGGCGCCGGGTTCCGACAGCCCGAACGACATGGAGCGGGTGCCGTCCATCAGTCCGGGCAGAAAAAGCTCGCGCGCCTCGTGCGTCATCTGTTCCAGCAGGCGGCTCGGGCCGAAGGCCCAATGCGCCAGCGCGTAGAGCATCAGCCAGTTCTGCGGGCCGCAGTGGTGGAACAGCGCTTCCCAGGCGACGTAGTAGGCGAGATGTCCCAGACCGCCGCCGCCGAGTGCCTCCGGCACACACATCGGGTAGAAACCGGCGCTGGCGGCGGCGGTGCGCACCTCCCGGATGATGGCGAGGAGCTCGTCCGAGAAGCGGCCATCTTCGCGATAGAGGCGTCGGGGGTTGTCGAACAACGGCTTGTGCCGTGCGTGGCGGGGCAGAATCTCCTGGTCGGCGAAGGCGAGCAGGCCATCTCGGGCGGCGGTCACATCGGCGGGCAGGTCGAAGGCGATGGCGGGCATGGGCGTCTCCAGTCAGCGCCGTGATGTTACGCCGTCACGGCGACGGATGGACATTCGTCAAGGAAGTGGCCGCTTACATTCCGCGCCAGAAATCGCTCAGGGTGCTGAATTTCCGGGCGCCAGGCTGCAGTAGGCTTGTCACCTTCGAGTGGCCGGACAGCCGGCGCAGGGCGACGGAACTTTCCATGCAGTACCGGGAAGAAATCGACGGGCTTCGCGCGCTGGCGGTCATTCCGGTGGTGTTCTTCCACGCTGGATTCAGCGGCTTCGCCGGCGGCTATGTTGGCGTGGACGTCTTTTTCGTGATCAGCGGTTACCTGATCACATCGCTGCTGCTTGCCGACTGCGACGATCAGCGATTCTCCATCATGCGGTTCTACGAGCGGCGCGCGCGGCGCATCCTTCCCGCGTTGCTTGCCGTCATCCTGCTGTGTATTCCGGTGGCCTGGCTGGTCATGGTGCCGGATGCGCTGGTGGAGTTCGGCCACAGCGTGGTGGCTGTCATCACCTTTGTGTCCAATGTCCTGTTCTGGACCGAGAACAGTTACTTCGGCGACGCGGCGGAAGTGAAACCGTTACTGCACACGTGGAGCCTGGCGGTGGAGGAGCAGTACTACCTGCTGTTCCCGGTGGTGGTGTTGCTGCTTCATCGTCTTGCCAGGCATCATCTCACGGCCGTGCTGGTGGTTACCGTCGTCGCCGGGCTGACGCTGGCCGAATACGGCTGGCATCGCTGGCCGCACGATGTGTTCTTCCTGACCCCGTTTCGCGCGTGGGAACTGCTGGCCGGTTCCGCGGTGGGCGCCTTTCTGTGGCAACGGCGGTCATTGCCGGCCGGCAACGTCTGGCTGTCGCTGCTGGGTCTTGGCCTGATCGCCGCTGCCATTGGCCTCTACGACAGCACCACGCCTTTTCCGGGAATCTATGGGCTGGCGCCGGTGGCCGGCACCTGTCTGCTGATCCTGTTCGCCACGGGGAATCATGGTGTGGTGCGCCTGTTACGCAGTCGACCCCTCGTGCAGGTGGGACTGCTCAGCTACAGCCTGTACCTGTGGCATCAGCCGCTGTTTGCCTTCGCGCGATTGCTGGACGTGCACCCACCATCGCTTGTGGTGTACCTGGCGCTGATCGTGCTCTCCTTCCTGCTGGCCTGGTTGAGCTGGCGATTCGTGGAAGCACCGTTTCGCAATCGGGCGCGTGTCTCCACGCGACTGCTTGTGGTGTCGCTCGGGACCGCGAGCCTGCTGGCATTGGGGGCGGGCGTGGGCATGCATGTTGCGAAAGGCGCGCCGGGTCGTTTCGATGCCGACGCTGCTGACGTCCTGGTGTCGCGCGAGGAACGGTATCAGTTCCTGCTCGGCGAATATTTCAACTACGACAAGCTGGCGGCGTTCGCGAACGACGGGCGGCCGAAAGTACTGCTCATCGGCGACAGTTTCTCCGGTGATTTCCTGAATGTGATTCGATCGGCAACGGAGCTGTCCGGGCTGGATCTGGTGGCGCGCCAGGTTGTCGTCGACTGTCAGTTCTACGTGGGACCGGAAGCGGGCGATCGTTCGACGGACCCGTTGCCTGACGTGTGCGGCGCTTCACGACGTATCGACCCATTGCTGATTCGCGGCGCGGACGTGATCATCGTCGCCCACAAGTGGGCACCGTGGGCGCTGATGCACCTTGGGCGAACGCTGGATACGGCCCTGGCGGGAAGCAAGGCATCGGTGTGGGTCATGGGTGCCAAGAGTTTTGGCTATTTCAATCGCACCGCCCTGGCCCATATGTCCCCGGTTGAACGCCGTGGGCTCCAGCAGCCGTCGCCCGAGGAGATCGGAGCACTCAATGCGCTGGGGCAAAAGTTGCCCGCGCGGTACCGTTATCTCGACATGCAGGCAGCAATATGCAGCGGTGGCACCTGCCCGCTGTTCGATGCAGGTGGCGATCTGCTGACCTATGACGGCAATCATCTGACGCGGTCGGGCGCGCGCTTCGTGGCCGAACGACTGCGGCCCCGGTTGCGTGAAATGTTGGGGCACACCATGGTGACGGAGCAGACAGGCGGCGTTGTGCCGGATCGCCTGAAGGTGTCTGCGCAGGGCAATACTGCGGAGGGAAATGCGGAGGGAAACGATGAAGCCGTGGCTGGCAAAGGCGCGGGAACTTGAACGGGCGGGTCAGCTCGAGGCGGCGGAGGCGCTCATCCGCGATGCCGTACCGGATGCCCACTTTGCGTTGCTGGTCGCCGAACTGTACCTGGAGCGCTTCGCGCGGCTGACCGCCGAAAACGATGCGGATGGCGCAGCGGAGGCGAACGCCAGTGCGCAGCGCTGGGCTTACTTTTTTGCGGCGCAGGCTACGAGCGGTGGCGAGGGTCGGGCATTCGAGGTGGAGCGCGATGACTTTCTGCGCAGGCTCAGGCAGTGAATTCCGGTTGCGGACTGCATGGCTGGTTGCGCTGTTCACCACCTTTACCAACATAGCGGCGAACGCAGTGGACATCGACACCTACCGGGAGGTACTGAAAGCGGGTGACGATGTCGCGCTCGCCCGCCTGCTGGCGCGCGATGACGGCAAACCGCCGCTGGCCTCTGGCGGCGAAACCGTGCTGCACCTGGCCACGTCCCACAATCATGCGGACAACCGGCCGCGGCTGATCGAGGTGTTGCTGGCGGCGGGCGTGCCGGTGGACGCACGCGACGGTTCCGGTAACACGCCCCTGCACTGGGCGGCGGGGTTCGGCTGTGTCCCCTGTGTGCCGGTGTTGCTGAGTGGCGGCGCGGACCCGGACGCTCGTCGGTTTGACGGCGGCACGCCATTGCATCGGGCGGCGCCGGAAACCGCGCCCCTGTTGCTGGCGGCCGGCGCCGATCCGCTGGCGCGCGACGGGGACGGGCGGGTACCGCTGCATACGGCCTATCGCGGCGTGGACGGCTTGCTGGTCGCTGGCGTTGATGCACGGGACAACTACGGACTGACACCACTGCACCATGCCGCGCTCTCCGGCAATCTGGATCAGGTCGACTGGCTGTTGGCAAATGGCGCGAATCCCGCGCTGGAAAGTACCGCGGTGTACGCGTACAGCGAGGATGCGCCTGGCGATGCCTGGCACTCAACGCACGACTTCGACGTGGGAATGCGCGCGTACGACATCGCCCGATGGCAGCACCGGCGTACGCGTTTCAACACAAGTCGCTATACGGCGGTCCTGGAACGCCTGGACAGGGTCACGCCGCGTCGCGGCTGGTTTTCGCGCTGAAGGGGACGGACGATGTCGCGCATGGCACTGTTGACGAACAACACGGGGCTGCTGGTTTCCACCGTGTTGCTGATTGCCGGCGCGCTCATCATTGGTCTGTTTGCGCTGCTCATGGCGCGCGCCGGCCAGTCGCTGCGCCCTGTCCTCTGGTTTGGCGGCATCTTCCTGCTGATCGTCGGCCCGCAACTGGCGGGTAACCTGTACAAGGCGCTGCATGCCGGTGACGGTGTCGTTTCCGCGCGTTCCGGGTGGTGGAACCGACCCGTTGCCGCACCGGACGCCCCGGATGCGTTGGCGCGTCTGTTTGGCGAGGAGGCCGCGGACGCCATGGTCACCGACGTGGCGCCGATGTTCGCCTCGGCCGGGGTGTCGCCCCGCTGGGCGCGGTTCGTGATCTTCAGGGAAGGTGCCACCGCCATCATTGCCGCTTTCGATGACGCAGCGGCGGCGGAGCGGGGAATGCTCGGCTGGCTGGCGATGAGTGGTCTCACGGATTGGGTGCAGGGGGATGCCCGGCGCGGATTTTCCGGGACACGACCGGCAGGCGATGTGATATTCACCACGGTGGCGGGATGCCACCTGGGGGTCTGGTCCGCGGCGGACACGTCGGCATTGAAGGCCATCGTCAGCGCCAGTGGTTTTCCGGCCAACACGCACGAGGCGGTGATCGCACAGGCGGGCGATGCGGTTGTCGAACCGCCACCCTTCGGATTGTCGTGGCCCGCGGCGTCTGCTTTTCTGTTTGCCTACGTGCTGCTGGTTTCGTTTGCCTTCATCAAGGGCGCGGCCTGGGCGTCCGGGCTGCCTGCCGCCGATGTGCCCGTCGTCGATGTGCACACGTTGCACTCGCGCCTGCTCGCGGTGGCGGATACCGGAGCGCCCGTTTCGGTACGGGCGCTTCCTGACGGTGCAGCGCTGGAGGTGGAGTGGCGCTATGCGGATTCGCGCTGGCTCGACCACGCGGCCGCCCATGCCGCGCGCCGGGTGCATCGCCTGGTGCTGCGACCGGATGCTGCGCGCCATACGGTCTACGTGACGGACTACCAGTCGGCCCTGGAGGGCTCGGTAGGGAGCGGTGGCGCGTCCCTGCGCTGGCAATGGTCGACGGGTATCGTCTTCTTCCAGGCTGAGACCCAGTCCAGCGTCGGTGTGCAACTCGATGCGGCGGGCAACCCCACCGGCGAGCTTGCCTCGACGTGGCACTTCAATCTGCAGGCGATGAAAGCGCCGTTTCAGGCAGTGGTGCGCGGCGCCGGATGGAACTGGCAACCCGTGATCCTGGACGTGCCGCCGGCGCTGGACTGGCTGGTGCGCTGAGGCGAAGGCCGCCCCGGCTGGTAATGTCAGGAAAGCCTTGGCAGCCTCCTCTCATGGAACGTCAGTTCCATGCGCGACAGCGCTGGCAATCGCAACGTGGCCACCTGCCAACGCGCCGGTTGTCTGCCATTATTGCCGGCCTGAAAACGGAACCGGAAAACACCATGAAACTCGGCCTCATCCCCATCAATATCGGATTTGCCGATCCCGCGCCCATGATCGGTCTGGCGCAGGCCGCCGAGGCCGCCGGGTTCGAATCGGTGTGGACCTTCGAGCACGTCATCGTGCCGCTGGATTACGCCTCGAAGTACCCCTACAACGACTCCGGCAAGATGGGGGCCGCCCCGGAAACCCCGTTCATCGATCCCTTGCTCGCGCTAACCGCCATCGCGATGGCGACGAAAACCATCCGTCTGGGTACGGGCGTGAACATCCTGTCGCAGGTCAACCCCCTGCTGATGGCGAAACAGGTGGCCAGCCTCGATGTGCTCTCCGGTGGACGTTTCATGCTCGGCGTGGGCATTGGCTGGCTGCGCGAGGAGTTCGACGCCATGGGCGTGCCCTTCGAGCGGCGCGGCGCGCGGTTCGACGATTACGTGGCTGCCATGCGCAAGGTCTGGTCAGGGAACGTGGTGGAACACGAGAGCGAGTTCCTGCACTGGTCAGGCTTCAAGAGTTATCCCGTTCCCCTGCAGCAACCCATGCCGGTGATCATGGGCGGTAACAAGGGCAGGATCTACGAACGGATTGCGCGTCTCGGCAACGGCTGGTATGTGCCGGGTACGGACCCGTCCGTCATCCGTGCCCAGCTTGCCGAGTTGCGGGCCACCTGCGATCGCGTGGGGCGCGACTTCAGCGAGATCGAAATCACCAGCATGTGGGGCAATGTGAAGGATCCGGCTTCGCTGGACGCACTGGCCGCTGCCGGTGTACATCGGGCGGTTGTGCCGTTGATGGCGCTGGGACCGGAGCCGATGGCCGGTATTGCCCGTATCGGCAAAGAAGTGATTGCCGCACGCTGAAACATACCGACACACGCCGACACACGCAACGAAGGGGATTGAACATGATCGATCTGCATTACTGGCCGACGCCGAACGGGAAAAAAGTCACGATTCTGCTGGAAGAATGCGGCATGCCCTATCGGGTGGTGCCCTGCAATATCGGCAGGGGTGATCAGTTCACGGACGATTTCCTGCGCATCTGCCCGAACAACCGCATGCCGGCGATGGTGGACCACGACCCCGTGGATGGCGGCGCGCCGATCAGCGTCTTCGAGTCCGGCGCCATCATGATGTACATCGCCGAGAAGGCCGGACAGTTTTACCCGCAGGATGTGCGTGAGCGCTACGCCGTCAATCAGTGGGTGATGTGGCAGATGGCCAACCAGGGGCCAAAATCCGGCGAGTGCGGTCACTTCCGGCGATTGAAGGACAGCGAGGGCGATCAGTCCTATGCGGTGCGCCGCTTCACCGACGAGGTGAACCGCATGTATGGCGTACTCAATAACCGACTGTATGAATCGCGGTATCTTGCCGGCGATGAATACACCATTGCCGACATGATCTGTTATCCGTGGACGGTGAACTGGGCCGGGCAGGGGCAGGACATCGCCGAGTTCAGGCATTTTCGTCGCTGGTTCGACGAACTCGGTGAGCGGCCTGCCGTTCAGCGAGGCATGGCCGTGGGCAGCGACATGAGCAATGACTTCTCCACGCTCAGCGATGAAGAGAAGGTGGCGCTGAGGAAAATGCTGTACAACCAGCGGGCGCGGCCGGCGCCGGACGCGTAGGCGACACGCCTTAGATTGCGGCCTGTCTGGCGATGAACCTGTTCGAGCGCTATCTCACGGTGTGGGTATTCCTGTGTATCGTCACGGGCATCGCCCTGGGACGGCTGTTGCCGGAGCCGTTCCAGGCGATAGGGCAGCTCGAGATTGCGCAGGTCAACCTGCCGGTAGGCCTGCTCATCTGGGTCATGATCATCCCCATGCTGCTCAAGGTGGATTTCGGCGCCTTGCATCAGGTGCGCCAGCACTGGCGAGGCATAGGCGTCACCTTGTTCGTGAACTGGGCGGTGAAGCCGTTTTCCATGGCGCTGCTCGGCTGGTTGTTCATTCGTGAGCTGTTCGCGCCATGGTTGCCCGCGCATCAGCTCGACAGCTACGTCGCCGGGCTGATTCTTCTGGCGGCGGCGCCCTGCACGGCGATGGTGTTCGTGTGGAGTCGCCTCACCAACGGCAATCCGATCTTCACGCTGTCACAGGTGGCGCTGAACGACACGATCATGGTGTTCGCCTTCGCGCCCATCGTTGCGTTGTTGCTGGGGTTGAGCGCCATTACGGTGCCGTGGGATACGCTGCTCACCTCGGTCGTGCTGTATATCGTCATCCCGGTGCTGATCGCGCAGTGGTGGCGAAAGCTGTTGCTCCAGCGGGGGCAGGCCGTGTTCGACGCGACGCTTGAGCGAATCGGCCCGTGGTCCATCACCGCGCTGCTGGCCACGCTGGTGTTGCTGTTCGCGTTCCAGGGTCAGGCAATACTCGATCAGCCGCTGGTCATCCTGCTGCTGGCCGTGCCCATTCTCATCCAGGTGTTCTTCAATGCGGGTCTGGCGTACTGGCTGAACCGGCGGCTTGGCGAAAGCCACGACGTGGCCTGTCCCTCGGCGCTTATCGGCGCCAGCAATTTTTTCGAACTCGCGGTGGCTGCGGCCATCAGTCTGTTTGGCTTCGAGTCAGGCGCGGCGCTTGCCACGGTGGTGGGCGTGCTCATCGAAGTGCCGGTGATGCTGCTTGTGGTGCGATTGGTAAATGCAAGCAGAGGCTGGTATCAGGCGGGTGCCCGTTTTTCCTGATGACGATGAGATACCGCGGTTTGGCAGGCAGGAGGCAAATACGATGAACGATCCGCAACGGGATGCGTTCCTGTGGAGCTGGTCACGCCGCCGTGCCATCGGTCGCGGCAAGTTCGGCCTGTACGGAGTGGCGCTGGGAGCGCTCGGCGGCTTTCTGTTCGCGTGGTTTCTGTCACCCGGACCGGGAGAACGTAGCGCGCATGCCTACGATACGCTCGGTCAACTGATGCCGGATTTCAGCCTCTACGGCATGGCCATGGCCGCGTTCGGCGCCATGGGCTGGTCCGCAGCCGATCGGCTGTTCCGACATCAGGACCGTGTCTTCCAGGGGCTGCTCGATCTGGGCGCAACGGTGCCGGAAGAAAAACCTGACACGCCCATCAATGGGCCGCAGATCGCCGTGTATGCGGCCCTGCTGATCATTGCACTGCTGGTCGTTGGTCTTTTTGTTGCCTTTGGCTGAGTCATTCCCGCGTCGCTGGTTCAGCGTGCGGGCTTTCAAGGATGAGTGGGCCTGAAACGCTTCCATCCCGGCGCTCTCAGCCGGTCCATCCGCAATATCCCTAGGTCCCTGGCGCGAAGACGGGCGTACGCTTGCCATTGAGAGTGCGGCGGGTGATCCAGTTTTCATGTGCCGCCAAAAGGTGGTTCAAGGAGGCCGTGCCGGTTTCGGGGCTGGCGATATGGTGGGTTTGTGAAGGCGGATACGGCTCTATCCCGGGTGCAGGCATTCAAGCGGATCGCTAGCCGTGCGTCCGCTGTCGCGCTGTGCTGCCTGTGCTTTCCGGCATCGATCGACAGCTTTGCCGCCACACCCGTCGGTCGCGCAGCCGAGGAAGAGCAGCCCGTATTCGGAAATGGGGTGCACTTCGGCAGCAGCACGGCACCTGACAGGACAGTCCACAATGACTACGGCGGGGTCGATACCCACCGGGCGCAGACAGCGGGGATCGCGTACTGGCAGGAGGTGAAGGCGTCAGGGAGGCCCATTGACCGCGCAGTGGTCGTTGAGTTGTACCGCCGTGCCGGGCATTTTTCGATCATACATGCACTGCTTGCATCTGGTGTCATTACGGCAGCGGACTCCCGTCAGATCGGGCGGGAGCGCGCGGCACTCCACACCGAGGCGCTGAATATGCTGGCGGCTAGTCGTCGATTCGGTGATCGCATCGGCATCAACGACTTTGGCTCTGGCGAGATGAACGCCAAGTCGGATATCGACTTCACTCTTTATCCGTCGGAAACCGGTGCGGACGGCGCTGCGATGGTGGAAGCCTACAAGGCGTTTTTCCGCTCGCTCACCGGCGGCATCGACCCTTCGCGGTTCGACCTGGTGGCACATCGTTACGAAGCGACCATCCCCGACTGGCGCCAGGCGGGGTCCAGCGCGGAATTCGCCGCGCGTGTGCGGCAGGGTTCACGGCTGCTCGGCAGCAATCCGGAAGCCTATTTCCTTGAAGGCGCTTACGTAAACCAGATCATGGCCCGCAGTGTGGATCCGGAGCGGCAGACATTCACCTGGATCGAACAGACGGACGACGGCCCGAAGCACACGCGGATGAACGTGATTGCCTCGGAACTGCCGTTCTTCTACCAGCCGGACAGCCGGGCGCGCAATGCGTTCGGGTCCGCTGTGGGTAACTGGCATTTCTTTAATGCTCACGCGGATGATCGGGTAGCTGGCGGCAAGTACCTGCTGCGCAGTCTGAATGGCACCAAGACGACCCTCAATCTGTCTCACGCGCTGACACCGTTCGAAAAGCTGACATCCGCGCAACGACTGGAGACTGTCCGCGCGCTTTACGGTCACATGTTCGCGGACGTGGCTCCCGCTGCACGCGAATTGAAGCTCCACACCGTGCTGGCGGCGCTGGAGACCGCCATGCACATTCGCGAGCGCAAGAGCGGGGAAATTACCGATCTGGGTCCGGAGGCGTACCGCCCTCTTGTGGATCTGGAGCGGGCAAGCTGGCCGAAAAACATGCCGGTGGACGAGGCTACGCTGGTTGAGATCGCACGGGCGCACGTCGATCACTACTGGCCGACACTGCTGGTTGAGAACAATATCCGCGCCGCTGGCGAGCGGCTTGGTGACTGGTTGTCGCCACCGATACGGGTTGGCCAGGACTACCGGACGCTCGACAGGAATGGCCAGCCCACCACGATTCGGGTGGATGCTGAAACCCTGCGTCGTTATCAGTATTCGGCGTTCTTCGAACTCAAGGACGGGATTGGCCTGATGAATCGGGCGGAGATCGAGCGTATCCGCCGGGCTTCTCCGCATGCCGAGCGGGACATCCGCATTTTGCAGGGAATCTACGAGCACGAGACGATCGAGCGGGCGTTGCGCAACAGTACGCGGGATGTTCCGGATCATCCCGTAACCCTGACCGAACGTCTCACGCAGCACCAGGCAACCACTGCCCAGATCGCGGCGGACATGGCCGCACGGGGTGAACGGCCGTTGAAGCTCGCCGGTACAGATACCTGGAACAAAGCGAAGGTGCTGGAGGAATTCCTGCAGGAGCGGTCGCTGGACATGCTGCTTCTGGGGGTTGGTGGCAGCAGCAAACTGCCTGCCCTCTACGCCTGGCGCGACGAGGTGAAGGGGTACAACGAGAATCTCGTCAGTCCCAATCTGATGATGGCGGCGGACTATGGAACATCGCTGATCAAGGTGCTGGACAGCTATGTGGTCGAAGGCCGGATGACACCCGCGGTGTGGCACACGCTTGGCATGGAGGTGATGTCCAGGATTCCGGTACTCGGCGCCGGCATGGGGGTCGTCAGCGACCCTGTGAATGCCACACTGGATATGGTGTCCATGCAACTCATTCCCGGATACGGCCCGCTGAAGGTGGGCATTCAGTTTGGCGTCGAAGCTGTAAAACTGGCCGGACATGCCGTCTTCGCGCCCTTGCAACGCGACAGCATTCTGCTCGCCTATCAGGGCTATCTCGATCCTGAAGCTGGTCGGACTCTGAGCAGCGGGCAGAAAGAGCGGGTGGAGTCCCCGCGTCCGGCGTTGTTGACCCCGATCGATCCTGGCGAAAGTGGGGATCTGGAGGCGCGCCGGCGCGGGATCTATGACTATTTCTACGAGCAGGTGGTGCCGGGCACCATCGAGCGCCTTCCAGATTTCGATTTCAAGGAATCCGTGGTCGCCGACCTGTTCGAGGCGTCACGGCGTAGTCCACTCGACAAGCAAGCCGCCGACGCGGCGAGCGGGGCGTCGCAGGCGTTTCTTGTCAAGGAGCGCGAGGTACTGGAAACGCGCGTGCGACAGTTTGTGTTGCACTGGTGGAATGCAACAGGTCCCTTTCAGGACTACGACGAACTGACGGTGCACAGGACGGCGGGGATGTTGCCGGAAGACTTCCGGTTGGCGCTCGAAAACCGGCTTATCAACGACTACTACACCGGCAAGAACCAGCGCTACCAGCAGCAACTGAACGAGGAGATTGCGCTGCGCGGCGGCATCATGGAAGCCATCGGCGAGCGTGCCATGCTGGCGAAAGCCATTGATGCGGAACACCGGTCCGAGCAGCGGCGCAAGTATTACCTGCGTAACGGTGAAGCATTTCTCGGCTGGGCGCTCGATGGCATGCCGACGGTAGCGCCTGGCATGGAAATCTGGGCGGTGCCGGTACTCGACCCGGGTAAGGAAATCGCCACATCTTTGACCAGCTGGGCGACGGTGTCCGCATCGGAGAAAGTGAATCCACAGCCCTGGACCATCGAGTGGAAGACGGATGGTGGCAAACGTGTCAGTAGACCCGGCGAGGAGTTTGCCCTGCCCATTGAAGCAGCGAACAAGGCGCACGAACTGCTGCTGACGGCCACGGCGATCGACGCAAACGGAAACCGGTTCGCCGAGGCATCGCTGCGAATTCCCTTGCTGATGGCAGCCACGCCCGAGGCGGTGGAAACCAGTGCGGATGTCATTCCCCCAGCGAGTGAGCCCGCGGCGCCTGACGTCAGCACCACCGTCGGTGCAGCGGTCGATGCCGATGGCAGACCCGAGTTGTTCCTGACCGACGTGCAATGGTTTCAGGCAGCGGCCGAGGATACGGCGCGGTATACCACGCATACGGAAGGTGAGGCCGGTTTCCGCTGGGACTGGGTACAGGATCTGAACTGGGCGGGCAAGGGAACGCGCCGGGATGGCGGTACGGCCGGCTTCACTGCCTTTCCAGCCCGGATCGTACTGGGTGAGCCGTTCCGGATAGCGGCGACAGCCACTGCGTACGAGTCGGGTTATGCACGCGAAGATTGCACCAAGGCACTGCGGCGACCTCGCCTCTACCTCGAAGTGTCCCCATTCGATTTGAAACCTGGTGCCCCGCCGAGCGCCGCGCACCTGCAGGCGGCGCAGTGGCAGTTGCACTGTCCGAGTCGTGATTGGGAAGGCAGCTACGCGCATGCACAGTCGTTGCCGGTAACAATCGAGTTTGCGCCTGTGGAGACATCCGGCGGCACCGACAGGGCGAGCTACCTGTACCACTATCGTGCCGTGTTGCCGGATGACGCGGTTGGTGCGATGGAAGGTGATGTGGCTATCCGCTGGAATGGTGCGGCGGATGTGGCGGCTCGCAGCCGTTCCGGTGGGTTGACTGTGTGGCTGGGACGTTCACTGCATCTCAATACCGGGCAGATTCGCCTGCATTACACCGCCGACGCCGACGCTGCCGCGCAGTTTCCGCCTTTTGTGCCGCCTTCAGACACACCTGCTGACCAGCGTCGGTCTGACGACGCGATTGCCTCGCCTGTGCCAGCCGAACCGAGTCCTTCCGAGCCGCGGACAGTGTCAAAGCCTGACACGACCATAGAGGCGTCTGCCGAGCCGGATCCGGACGATATGGCGACGGCCGCGCTCATTCGCGAGTGGCTTGCGCGGGCGGAGCCGCTGGCGAATGCCCGGGGCGCAAAATTGCGTTGGGATCCCTGGGGACGAGTGGAGGGAAGGGCTGTGGGCGGCGTCATCACGCTCAATGGCCGCCCGGATGATGCCGGTGGACGTTCGCCGGAAGCCTATGTGTGGGCGAACCGGCAGAGGCTGGACTCACTTAATCTCTGCACGCTGGAGGTATTCGTCCGCTCCCGTCTGCGTGGTTCGGAGCCAACCGACTGCCGCAGGACATGGACGGCGGAAGCCGGGGAATCCACACAGTCGGCTATTGCAGGCGCACCAAGCGACCTGGCGTCGGTACTTTCCGCCGTCCGGGGAAAACCCTGGCCGGACGCGCGCAGGACGCTGGAAAACGCTGGTTTTGTTGTACTCCCACCGGAACTCGGTGCACCGGCGCCGACCCCGTCGGAGGTGGGGACTGTTGACTCGGTGCGTGCGGACGGCGGCGGTGACATTCATGCTGGTGGGCGCATCATTGCCAGCGTTCTGGGCAAGCCGGCGGCGGGGGTGCCGGTGCCACGGGTTGTCGGGCTGCCCGCCGCGGAAGCGCGTACGCGCATTGAAGCGGCGGGGCTGCTTGCGGCATTCGATTCGGCAGGTTCCACCAGCGATACCCGTCGGGTCGATACCGTGGCCGCGCAGATCCCGGACGGCGAACTCGTGGCGGCTCGCGGCAGCGTCGTCCGCCTGAAGGTGTTGACCGCGAACCGGCAGGGCGTTCGCGTGCCGGATCTTGCTGGCAAACCGGTGGCTCAGGCGCAGTTGCTGTTGACCGCAGCAGGTCTTGTCATCGCGGCAAACCTGGGGGAGACGGCGGATGGTGCAGGCCAGGTCGCTGGTCAGGTCTACCGGCAGGCGCCGGATGCAGGCAGCGAAATTGCCAGTGGCGGGGCGGTGAAGGTGTGGGTGTATGCCAACGCCCCCGGCGTAGCCGATGCCGGAACGCCACCGGCAAACACGCTGGAACCAACCTATGCAGAGTTGCCGGTATTCAATGGACAGTGTCCCGCGCCCGACCCCGGCGTACGGCTGCTTGAGCATCGTTCGCACTCTGTTGGCGGCAAGACCAATTGCACGTACGGAGAGGGCTGCAATGCGAGTGGGTCAAGCTGTGCCAGCGAGTCCATGCTGACGGCCTGGTACGACCGCGTGATAAAGGTCTATGACAAGCCTGTGGAAGCGGACCGGTTCGCTACCGGGGACTGGGTCATCTTCAGTGACGCGAAACGGGCGTTCGTGACGTTCGTTACCGGTAGCTCACGCAGTAACAGGTCGGCGCAGTCGCGGGTTTTCTGGGAATCGCTCGGCAGGGAACTGCTGCGTCGGGTCGAACCCCACGCCGCGCCGCGCGATGGCGGCTTGCAGGAACCTTCAACCAGTTGGCAGGTGCCGGCGGAGACGCCTCATGTGTGCAAGGACCCCTCAATTCAGCCGGATCAGTATGCGCTCATGTACCGGCGGGGATACGGCGGCGGTGACGCGACGCATTTCATACGGCGCAATACGTTTTGCAATCGAACAGGCTTTACCGTCATCGACGTGAGTACGGTAACGGACTACGAATGTACCGATGACGCGTTTCGTCAGTGTCGATGGAAACGGAGCCGTGTGGCCGAGCGCCAGGAACTGGGCGACGGCGTCTACAAACTTGAATTCGATGGGGGTGACACCTGGTGGACAATCTATCCGAACCGCTGAACGCACGGCTCCTCGGGCAGCAGGCCTGGCTTTCCCTCAACCGGTTTCGTCGGGTTTCGGCGATGCTCCTGATTGGGGGGATGCTTTCAGCCTGTAGTGGTGGGACTGCCCCGATCAATCCACAGTTCGTGCGGGATGACACCGGGCAGGTGGCAAGCAGCGTCAAGCTGTCTCCCGAGAGGATTTCAGAGATCCGTACGGCATTCACAGGCAGAACCGTGGTCTTCAAGGAAGACTGGTACGAATACAACATCATCGATACGGATCCCCTGGGCGGTTTCAGCGAGCCGCAGCCGGTCACCGTGTTTCCACAGTGGTTGAAGAACCGCAATTACCGCGTGCTGGCGGCCCCGCGAGGCACAGTCGGGACGATCACGGGCATGCGCTTCTATTACGAATCCATGACGTTCATTGTCGAAAAGGAAGGCGGTGGCGCAGTCTACGTTTCGCTGCGCAATCATCGACCCTGGACTGTCATGTTTGGTTCCCGCAATAGCGGCGACAGTGTTCAGAGGGTGAAACTCAGCGACAAGCTCAATACGCTCGACTGGTTTCGCCGCAATCTCACGATGTACACGCTGGACTTCGTCGACGGATTGCGAAAGGTGCCCGACGCGGTGATGCCGGAGCCTGAGCCGGAGCGAACCCTGACACCGTTGCCGGGACGTCAGGCCAGCAGTACGCAGCAGAGACAGGTACCGGTCGTCGAAGCCCTCACGGTGGTCGCCGATCCGGTGGTGGTTCGCAACAACGGCGCGCTCAATCTTCTGCTCGAATATACGGTGACGGCTTCCCCGCAGGCGGTGACACCGGTAACGGAAGTGCGCACGCTATTGTTCAATGGGCAGGTTCTGCCAGGTTACCCCCGGCGCAGCGAGGAACGGCGCGGTGGTGGCCAGCACGTCAGTGGGTTTCGCCTGACGGTGCCCGCGCAGGCCAGCCAGGGTGATTACGAGTTCCGGGGTGAAGTCTGCATTCGCGATGCCTGCATCAGTCGCGTACGCAGTTTTCGTATTGTGCCGTGACGACGGGCGCTTGGCATGTTCGTCTGGATCAGCCTGTTCACCAACGGGCATCGTGACGTAACTGAGATCCCATGTGGCGGGACATCGCGCACAAGTTAATGCAAGGTGCACGCGAGCTTCAGCACCAGCGGTAGTTGCGGCGGGCCTTGTTGTCGGCTAGTCCCAGCCCTGCGTCTGACGCCAGCGTTCCAGAACCTCCGCGTTGTCGCGTTCGGTCTGCTCGACACGTTGGCGTACGAGATCGTCGTCATCACCGGCTGTCGTCGTTGTCGATGTGGTTTCCTTCCCGGCAGTGGCGGGCGAACCTGATCCGGGCTCCCAGCCCTGACTGGCGCGCCATTTCTCGAGAATTTCCCGATTGCGTGATTCGCTGTTCTGAATCAGTGTCTGTACGAAAACATCGCCGTTTTCCGGGGTTGCTGGCTGGGGCTTTGGCGCTGCCGCGTTTGCGTCCTGTCCATTGCTGGCAGCGAGCAGGCCAAGAAGATTGCCCGTGAGCAGGTTGCCGATGGCCTCCCGTTGTGCGCGTTTGCGTGCAATCTGCTCGCGATAGGCGGCGCTGTCTGCAGTATTTGCCAGGCTGCGTCGACGTGCCTGTTCAATGGCTGCTTCGCGGTCCATTTGTGCAATCGCGCGGGCCTGTTCCAGCAGGGACAGGACCTGCTTGTCCTGGTCACACTGCACGGATGCATTCCCCATGGCCTGTCGGAGGGCGTTGATGCTGTTGTCGAAATCGCTCTGTCCCAGCGCCTGGTACGCGGTGTTCAGCGCCTGACGGTAGCTGTCGGCGCGTTGGGCCTGGATACGCAGCGTTTCGTGGTTTTCCCGCAGCCAGGCGTTTGTCGGAAAGCGCCGCAGGCCGGCATCCGCCAATCGAAAGGCACGGGAGAAGTCGCAGCTTGCAAATGCCGTGTCGATCGTGCCCAGCAGCAGTTCTTCTTCGTCGACCCGCTGGCCGCCGCCTGCCGCCCAGCCACCGGCCGTGGCTGAGTTGCCGCCGGCTTGCGCGGACTGCTGGCGGGGCGCGGGCGCGGTTGTCCCGGATGCCTCGATGACAGCGTGGTGCTCGAGATCCGGATTGCCGGTGAGACGATCAACCCATACGTAGCCATTGCCGACCTCCACGACCCGTCCGGAACCGGCGTTGACGATGATTCCCTGCATGTCCAGGGAAAATCGTACGGGATCATCGAGCGCCGGCACGGCGGCTTCCCGCGGGCTTACGCTGACCATCAGTGCGCCATCGCGCCGGGCCGTGACGACACCTTCGAGCTCGGTAGCCCAGAGCGCTGACGGCATGGCCAGGAGCAGTATCAGAATGCAGTTTGTCTGGACTGGATGCATCGGTCTCCCCGTCGTTTGTGACAGCCCGCCCCTGCCGGAACCGGGTCTTCAATGTGACGTTTGGGCAAACCTGGGGGCAATCCGCGATTTCCACGAAATCACGCGGCGTAGGCCGTCCCACCGGTGGATCTCGGAGGCGCTTCACACGGGGGCATCGGGCTCAGCCGACCGGGCTGGCCTTGCACGTCGCCGTAGCGAATGGCCGTGGCTTCCAGTCCGCTGCCGGAAGATAAGCTGATGACATCACTGACCGGCAGCCAGGGTCCAGCATCCTGCCTGGTAGGCAGGTGATGGCCGATTGTTGCAGCCCCTGACGTCGCAGACGTTCTGGGTGAGCACAGGCTTGCCACGGTATGCCGGTCGCGACCAGTGGATTCCATGCCTGGTAACGACGCGGCGCCAGGCGGCGATCGACTAACACTAGCCTGCTTCGCCAGCAGATCGTGCCGTTCACCGTGTCTGGCTACATCGAAGTTGGCGAACAGTGCAGCGGCGCAGCAACGCGCTGGCGGGGGACAACGGGTTGTCCGGTCCCGAATTGCGCACACGATTGAGATTGATGTTCACTGACAGCCACCCGAGCACGCCTCTGACCAGTCACTCAGCGAGAAGCACGCCATGAAACACTACGCCAATCCCATGAGCAGGGCCGTTACCACCAATTGGATGCTTGCCGAACTGGACGCTCCGCATGAGCAGGTGACGATCGATTTTGCATCCGACCAGCAGCAATCGCCCGAATACCTGGCAATCAACCCCATGGGAAAAGTGCCCGCACTGGAAGACGAAGGGATGGTGGTCACAGAGGTCGCCGCCATCTGCGCCTACCTTGCGGATAAGTTTCCGGAGAAACAACTCGCTCCGCCCACGAACTCACCCCTGCGTGCGGCGTATTACCGTTACCTGTTTGTTGCAGGCAACACGTTGGAACCGTTGTTCGCGCTGAAAAGCATTGGCTTTACGCACCCCAACGCCATGTCCGCCGGTTGGGGCGATATGGCGCGTGGCCTGGCCACCATTGAAGCCATGACACCCGAATCTGACTGGGCTCTGGGCAGGCAGTTTACAACGGCAGATGTCGTGTTCGGTGGCATGCTGGATTTTTCAATGCGTTTCGGGTGGATGGAACCGTCGCCCAAAGTGCTGGCTTACGTGCAGCGATTGCGCGCAAGACCGGCGTATCAGGCAACACATGCTGTGTTTGACGCGTGAAATCCTGTCACCCCTCTTACGGCGCTTTGCTGGCTTGGTGCCTGATCTTCCGCAACGAGCGGCGACCGTTTCATTGACGACGGAATGGCCTGCGGGCTCAGGAGTTCTAGAGCTACCTAGCGCGGGGCTTAACCCACTGTGGGTGGGATTGGATCATCGATCGGATTTAGTGAATACCGGTCTTTCCCCGCCGTTGGTGGGGCGGAGCCTGGAGTCGTGGGGTGGAGCCATGGGGCCAGTACCCTTTCGCACATTGCGCTTTGCGCAATGTGCTGTGGGGCCGATGAAACTTGCCGTAGGCAAGTTTCATCGGGGTTGTCTGGTCACGCATTCGCCGCTTCGCGGGGAGTTTGCTGCTTGGGGGGTAGCCCTTTCGCTACTTCGCTTTGCGAAGTAGCTGCCGGGTCACGCATTCGCCGCTTCGCGGCGAATGCGTGGATATGGTGGCCAGGGGCAGAATTGAACTGCCGACACCGTGATTTTCAGTCACGTGCTCTACCAACTGAGCTACCTGGCCACTGAAAGGCCGCGTATTAAACCGGGGAGGCCCTGGGGCGTCAACTTGCGAAGCTCGGTGGACGGCGAAAGCTGGTCGCCTGGCGGCGACACCGAGCGACAGGGGGCGAATCCTGGGACGGTTTTGTGCAATGATCTGCCGCCTTGCGCGACCTGCTGCATTGACTGGATGATGCGTCTGGATCCGCGCCCCTGAAACTGAAGTCTACGCCCCCAAGCCGTGACCGGAAGTAACCTTTGGACCTTTCCGGCTGGTTTGATATTCGCCTCTGGAATGAGGAGACGGGACGTAGCCATATGGCTGAATCGACATGACGTATTGCGTATCCATCAATGTGAAGGCGGGGCTGGTGCTGGTCTCGGATTCGCGCACGAACGCCGGTATGGACAGTGTCAGCACGCACAGCAAAATGCGGCGTGTCGGCGTGCCCGGGGAAAGGCAGTTCATCATCTGCTGTTCCGGAAATCTGGCGACCACACAGGGCGTTTTCGCGAACATGGAGCGTGATATCCGGGACGGGGCGCCAGAAAGCCTCATGACGGTGCGCAACGTGAGCGAAGGGGCGGCCTATATTGGTGCGCTCAGCCGGCGTGAGCAGGAAAAGACGCCGGGAGGTCCCGTATTCGAGGCCAGTTTCCTGGTGGCTGGTGAGGTGCTGGGCGCGCGTTGCCGTTCCTACATGGTGTACCCGGAGGGCAACTTCATCGAAAGCTCGGACCAGGTACCCTACCTGCAGATCGGCGAATCCAAATACGGCAAGCCGATTCTGGATCGCGTAATCACGATGAATTCGTCTCTCGACGAAGCCGCGCTGTGCGCCCTGGTATCGATGGACGGTACCATGCGCAGTAATCTCACCGTCGGGCCTCCCATCGAGGTCGCCACTTACATGGCAGGATCCTTGCAACCGGGTCAGTACCGTCGATTTGACGAAGACGACGATTATCTGCGCGAAGTGAAGCGAAACTGGAACAAGGAAATCAAGGTCGCCTTTGCGCGGCTGCCAGGCATCGACTGGTACGCTGACGGGTCGGCATGAGCATACGCGTCGCGCTCAGCCACCGTACCGCCTACCGGTACGACCGGCGGGTGCAGCTGTTTCCTCACGTCATCCGGTTGCGGCCGGCGCCACACTGCCGCACGCCGGTGAGCGCCTATTCGCTGAAGGTCCTGCCGGAACCACACTTCGTGAACTGGCAGCAGGATCCGTTCGGCAACTACCTGGCGCGGTTCGTGTTTCCGGAGCCGGCCCGGGAGCTCAGCATCGATGTGTCGCTGATCGCGGACCTGACCGTGATCAATCCGTTCGACTTCTTTCTGGATGAGGCCGTCGAAACCTTTCCCTTCGCGTATGAGCCGCAGCTTCGGCGCGACCTGACGCCCTATCTGGAAGTGTCGGAGGATAGTCCCCGGCTGACCACGTGGCTGAAGTCCGTGGCCGCGGGGCCGGTCAGTACCGTGACCTTCCTCGTCGAGCTCAACCAGCGACTGCAACACGACGTGCGCTACCTGGTGCGTATGGAGCCCGGCGTGCAGACGTGCGAACAGACGCTGGCATTGGGGTCCGGTTCGTGTCGGGACAGCGCCTGGCTGCTGGTTCAGATACTGCGCCGGCTTGGCCTGGCCGCGCGTTTTGTGTCCGGATATCTGGTGCAGCTCAAGGCCGACCAGGCGGCGCTCGACGGGCCATCCGGAACGGACCACGACTTCACCGATCTGCATGCCTGGACGGAGGTGTACCTGCCGGGCGCCGGCTGGATCGGGCTGGACCCCACCTCGGGCCTGTTTGCCGGTGAGGGCCACATTCCGCTTGCCTGCACGCCGGAGCCGGCCTCGGCCGCGGCGGTCACCGGCGCCACCAGCCCGGCGGAAGTGACGTTCTCCTTCGCCAACGAGGTGACGCGCATTCATGAGGACCCACGTGTCACCAAGCCCTTTTCGAGTACGGCGTGGCGCAGGGTACTCAGGCTCGGTGCGCAGGTGGATGCGGAACTCGCCAGGGGTGATGTCCGCCTCACCATGGGCGGCGAACCCACCTTTGTGTCCATCGATGACATGGATGGCGCGGCGTGGAATTTCACGGCGTTGTCGCCTGCAAAGACGGCGCTGGCCAGGCAGCTCCTTGATCGGCTTCAGGCGCACTACGCGCCGTCCGGTCTGCTGCACTTCGGGCAGGGCAAGTGGTATCCGGGCGAGCCGCTCCCGCGTTGGGTGATGTCCCTGTTCTGGCGCACGGACGGCAAGCCAATCGTGCGCCATCCGCAGTGCCTGACGGTGAGCGGCGCGCAGGGCGGCACGCATTCCGTGGACGATGCACGACGACTGGTGGAAGCGGTGGCGCGTCGGTTGAAGGTGGGCGTCGCCACGATCTGTCCGGGGTACGAGGACGTATTCCACCACCTGGTCCGTGAACAGGCGCTGCCGGAGAACGTCTCACCGTTGGATTCCCGCCTGGACGACCCGCTGGAACGGGAGCGTCTGGCACGTATTTTTTCCGCGGGTCTGACCACGCCGGCTGGATTTGCGCTGCCACTCGGCTGGCGAAGTCGCGGCCGTTCGGGAGGCTGGGTGAGCAGCCGGTGGCGGTTCCGGGCGGGGGCCATGTTCCTGCTGCCCGGCGATTCACCCATGGGACTGCGGCTGCCGCTGGCATCGCTGCCGTGGGTGGAACCGGACGCGCGCGAAGCCGAGCCCGAGGTAGATCCCTTTGCCGCGCGTGAAGCCCTGCCGGAGGCCGGCGCCGAGGCGGCGGAAAAGCTGCCGGAAAGCACACAGGAGGTGGTGCACACGGCGCTGGTAGTTGAGGCGCGCGAGGGCACGCTGCACGTCTTTCTGCCACCGGTGGAGCGGCTGGAAGCCTACCTTGCCCTGGTGGACGCCATCGCCGCGTGTGCCGCGCGACAGAAGCTTGCCGTGGTGCTCGAGGGATATGAGCCGCCGAAAGATCCGCGACTCAAGGTGTTACAGATCACACCCGACCCCGGCGTTATCGAAGTCAACGTGCCGCCCGTGAAATCCTTCGATGAACTGGTCGCGAACACGGAGCGCCTGTACGACGAAGCCCGCTCGACGCGGCTCGGCACGGAAAAATTCATGCTCGACGGGCGCCATAGTGGAACCGGCGGCGGCAACCACGTCACGCTGGGGGGGGCCTCACCGGAGGACAGTCCGTTCCTGCGGCGCCCGGAACTGCTCGGCGGCCTGCTGCGTTTCTGGCAGCGGCATCCGAGCATGAGCTACCTGTTTTCGGGGCAGTTCATTGGTCCGACCAGTCAGGCGCCGCGCGTCGATGAGGCGCGCGACGACAATCTGTATGAGCTCGAGATCGCCCTGGACCGCTTGCCTGAGGGCGAAACGGACAAGCCCTGGCTGGTGGATCGGGTGCTGCGCAATTTCCTGGTGGATCTCACCGGCAATACCCACCGCAGCGAATTCTGCATCGACAAGCTGTACTCACCGGACAGTGCCGGTGGCCGGCGTGGCCTCGTGGAACTGCGCGCATTCGAAATGCCGCCGCATCCCCATATGAGCGTGGCGCAGATGCTGCTCATCCGTGCGCTCGTGGCCCGGTTCTGGAAGCAGCCCTATCGCGCGCCGCTCATCCGCTGGGGTACCGACCTGCATGACCGCTTCATGTTGCGCCACTTCGTCTGGCAGGATTTTCAGGATGTCCTGCGCGGGCTGAATCGGGCTGGCTATCGCTTCGAGGAGGCCTGGTATCTGCCATTCCTGGAATTCCGCTTCCCGTTCATCGGTCGCCTCGAAGCCCGCGGCATCAGCGTGGAACTGCATGCAGCACTGGAGCCGTGGCATGTGCTCGGCGAGGAAAGCAGTGGACAGGGCACGGCGCGCTATGTCGATTCCTCCGTCGAGCGTCTTCAGGTGCTCGTGCGAGGACTGCCCGGAGACCGGTATGCCGTGGCCTGCAACGGGCGTCACGTGCCGCTGCATCCGACCGGGGAACAGGGTACCTACGTGGCTGGCGTGCGGTACAAGGCGTGGAATCCGCCCTCCAGCCTGCACCCCACCATCGACGTGCACGGGCCGCTGGTGTTCGATCTGGTGGACCAGGGCAACGCGCGCTCCATCGCGGGTGGTACCTATCATGTCTCCCATCCAGGCGGACGCAACTACGACACCTTTCCGCTGAACGCCAACGAGGCGGAAGCCCGGCGTGGGGCCCGCTTCATCGCGCACGGGGGAACGCAGGGCCGGCTACGGCTGGAGCCGCGGCAACCTCACCCGGATCTTCCCTTTACGCTTGATCTCAGACGCGGCGGCGGTTGATCAGAAGCAGGCCGCCACCGACCAGAAGCAGCGCGATGGCAAAGCGCAGGGTAAGCGGGTCATTGAAAACAAGCCAACCGAAAAATACGCCGAACAGGGGCGTCAGCAGGCTGAACGAGGCCATGTTGCCCACCGGATACAGCGTGAGGATGCGCGCCCACATCAGGAACCCGAGGCTGGCGATGGCAACCACCTGGAAAGCGAATATGCCAATCAGACCGGGCGTCACATTGCGCACCATCTCGCCGAACAGGGGGGCGGCTGGCAACAACAGAAGCGCGGACACGCCAAGCTGGTACAGCATCACTTGCTCCGACGACACCCGCACGAGTGGCGACGCACGAATGGCCAGCGCGATTCCGGCCCAGCAGATGGCCCCGCCGATTGCCAGCGCGTCGCCCACCCATGCCGTGTCGGTGGCGCGGGAGGTGTCGTCGGAAAGTCCGAGCGCAAGCCCGCCCAGTGCCACGGCAAGCCCCGTAACCTTGCCGGTGTGCAGGCGTTCTTCGGGAAACAGAAAGTGCGCACCCACGGCGGTGAACAGGGGCATGCTGTAGAAGAACAGCGACACCCGCGACACCGTGGTGTATTCCAGCGCGATGAACAGCATGGCAAATTCCAGGGCGAAGAGGACGCCAAGAAGCAGGCCCCAGCCCAGCGTACCGTCGCGGAAATTGATGCGTTTGCGGGTAAGGGCTGCCCAGGCGAGTACCACAAAAAAAGCGCAGAAACTGCGTAGCCCCGACTGGAACACCGGTGCGAAGCCGGTGTTCACCAGTTTGACCAGTGCCTGGTTCAGCCCCAGCAGTACGCTGAAGCCGATGAGCAGGGAGGCGCCGAGCGCATCCATGTGATCCTTGCGCTCCAGACGCATCACGCACTGCCACAGCTGATGGAAGGCGCAGTGTAGGGTGTTTTCAGGACAACTACAGCGCCTTCCCTGGCCCGACCGAGGCGGAACTGGCGGTCAGGAAGCCCGTGCGAAGCCGGGTTCTGGAGCCGGCACATTGTCGATCAGGCGCACTGTATGGTCGCCACAGGCCATGACCACGGCGCCGTAGCGGCGACCGTTGATCGTCTCCACGTAGTCCACCGTAAAACCCTGGTCGATGAGTGCCTGCGCTATCTCGGCATCGGCCGCGGCGGACGCCAACAAACGGCTGAACGTCGGCGCCAGGCGTCTGGCGTCTGGCGACAGCCGGAGATTTCGTGAGCTGAGCGCCAGACCGTCCGAGTCGCGCACGGTGGGCACGGACACCACGTCGACGGGCAGGAAAAAGGCGCGCGCCATGTCCCTGATGAGCGTGAGCTGCTGGTGATCCTTCTCGCCGAAGTAAGCCCGCCTGGGGCGCACGATGTTGAACAGCTTCATCACCACCGTCAGTACACCGGTGAAGTGGCCGGGACGGTGCGCGCCGCAGAGTGTGTGACTGAAGTCGGTTTCATCCACACGGAAGCGGAAGCCGTCCGGATAGATCTCCTGGTATCGCGGCAACAGTACCGCGTGCACCCCGAGATCCGCCGCCAGTTTCAGATCGGCCTCCAGCGTGCAGGGGTAGTTGTCCAGATCATCGGCGTTGTTGAACTGCGTGGGATTGACGTAGATGCTGAGCACCGTGTATCGGTTCTCGCGCACGCTGCGCTCGAGCAGCGCGGCATGCCCGGCGTGCAGCGCCCCCATTGTCGGCACGAAGCCCACGCTGTCGTCCATCGATTCGCGCACGACATGCCACTCGGCGAGTGTTTTCACCACTTTCATGCGTACGACTCCTCGCGAGCCGGGAAAGCGCGTTCCTGAACGTCGACATGGAAGTGGTTTGCCGCCTCCCGTACCAGTGTGTGCGCAGTGGCATAGTGACGCAGGAATCTGGGCTTGAACGTTTCGTTCATGCCGAGCATGTCATGCAGCACAAGGACCTGACCGTCGGTATCCACGCCGGCGCCGATGCCGATGACGGGAATCGACAGCGCTTCGGCAATGGTGCGGGCCAGGGCCGACGGCACGCACTCGAGAACCAGCGAAAAACAGCCAGCCGCTTCAAGCCGTCGCGCGGATGCAAGCATTTCCACAGCGGCGCCTTCGCTTCGCCCCTGCACCCGGTGTCCTCCCAGCGCCTCGACGGACTGTGGCGTGAGGCCGAGATGTCCCATCACTGGAACGCCGGATTCCACGATATGCGCCATGACGTCGAGCTGGCCCCGCTCGCCTTCGATCTTCACGGCATTGGCGCCGGCGCGCATGAGCGTGGCAGTGGCTTCCATGGCAGTGGAAATACCGGCGCGTGCGCTCAGGAACGGCATGTCGGCAACGATGAACTTGTCCGGCGCGCCGCGCCGAACGGCTTGTGTATGCATGGCCATCATCGGCACATCGGCGTGTACGGTGCTGGGGTGGCCGTGCACGACCATGGCAAGGCTGTCGCCAACCAGCAACACGTCCACGTCGCTCTGGTTCAACAGGCGGGCAAACGTGTAGTCGTAGCACGTGAGCATGGAGATGGGGGATCCGGCGCGCTTGCGCGCCTTGAAATCGAGAATGTTCATGTCGGGTACCTGTCCGGTCAGCGTCACCGTCGTCGGTGAAGCAAGGATCAAGTCCCTCGCGTGCGAAGCACGTGAGTGGAACGCCTACGGCGAATCCAGTGGCGCAACGAGCCTGCCGGTTCGCCAACCCAGTCCCGGTTTCTTCAGTGAAATCCAGGCTGCGGAGCGAAACCTACTCCGGTTTGCCGGCAGTGTCCACAGCACCTGCCGCCCGCAGGTGCCGCCGTCACCCTGCAGTGGCCCCTGACCTGAGCACAACGCGCACGCCGGCGCCCGCGGCCCAGCGGACGGCGCGGCCAAGCACCAGCACGCGGTTTGCGTAGTCGATTTTCACGAGCGGTATGTCTTCGTC
>JACKNX010000029.1 GCA_024234635.1 Pseudomonadales bacterium
GGGTCATGGGCGGTAGCACGTCAAGCCCGCCATCGGCGGACCAGAAATGTACGGTCACCGCGCCGTTGTGGCGCTTGTCGCGCTGTTGCTTGCAGCTCAGCACGAGTAGCTGACGAGCCGCGTCGGCAGCCAGACCCTCCACCTCACAGTGCTCGCCAAGTCCGGTCTCGTGGCGTGTACCGGCCACGCGCGTGCCGTCAGCGCCCGGGCGCACATCGATGAGCACGCCATCACTGTCGACCAGCCAGAGGCGTTCCTGCAGCCAGGCGATCCCTTCGTAGTCGCCGCGCTCGGCGTTACCCGTGAGCGCAAAAGCCCCCAGCCGCTGGCCGGTGGAGATGTCCAGGCGGTGGATGACGCCGTGTTCGTCGTCGTGGGCAAACACCTGGCCATCGGGCGTCACCGCCAGGCCGGAGATTTCCGTCAGCGGCTTCGGCAGGGTCCATTGTCGGTCGGGCGTCTCCAGGTTGAAGCTGTCCAGGTACGCCGGCGCGGTACCCGTCGCCGCTGGTGTTTCGGAACAGGCCACCAGGAAGGCGCACAAGCCGACAGCGCCAAGGCACAGGCGGCGGGCGGTGATGGGGCGGTCTGCATCAGAGATCATTGTCGTCCCGGCCGCGACCCGTGAGGAAGGCGAAAAAAGGGGAGGTCAGGTTGTCACCATAGTCGATGCGCCACAACGCCAGCGTCAGATAGACGAAAGCGGCGGAGACGACCGTGGCGATACCCACCGCGCTGATGCCCGCCGCCAGTCCAACCGCGATGGCGCCGAAGATGTACAGAGCCTGTGCCGGCTCGTCGAGGGTGAAGCGGAAGCGCACGGCGGCGACCACGCCGGCCAGGCTGAACGCCAGCGCCAGGCTGCCGTGCACGATCATGGCGATGCCGGCGACGATGACCGGCAACACCATGATGGTCTGCGCGAAGGAGGTGCTCACATCCTTGTCACGCGTGGTGATGAAGTACACCCAGGACACGGGCACCATCAGCAGCACGGTACTGACGATGGCCAGCAGCAGCCGCACTGTCTCGTCCGCGCCGAGTGGCAGCGTTTCCGGTGCGGTCTCGCTGACGACCTTCAGCTGGTCGGCGCCGCGGGCCAGCAGCGCGTCGATACCGCCAAACGGCAACAGATCCCCGTACGCCGAGAAATGGTGGACAACGACCCCGCCCGCCACGATCAGCAGTCCGTAGTACAGCGTGATGAGCGATACGGGTCCGACAAGGGAAGTGGATCTGCGCATGGGTCAGTCGAGCTCCGGCCAGTCCGCCACGATGATATCCCGGCGCTGCAGTAAGGCGCGCACTGCGCGTTTGTCGAGAACGCTGCCCAGCGCCGCGTCGAGCGTGGCGGGCGTGAGGGCTCTCAGCCGTTGTCGCAGCGCCGGTGGCACCGCAACCGCGGCGGTGCGGATGACCCTGCCGCGACCGAATGCCCGTTCGTGACCCTTCAGGCGCAGTTTCAGGGTGACGCGATCGTAACCGAGCGTGTCCACGGTTCTCGCCGGATTGCCGATCAGGGCGTCGAATACGCTCACCAGCAGGTAGTCGCTGCCTGCTTCACAGGTATTGTCGCGGCGCAGGCCCAGCGTCTGGCGCTGTCCTTCACTGAGCCATTCGCTGTCCTGGCCCGTATCCACGATGTCGAGGCCCAGCAGTTTATCGAGTTGCCGGGCAGCCCGTTCGCCTGGCGGTGCGGCTGCGTTGGCCGGTGCCGCGGTGGATTGTTCAGCATATACGCGGTCGGTGCCCGTGGCCGTGACAACCTGGAGCACGTCATCCTCGATGCGGAGCACGCTGGGTATGCCACGGTAGACCGCCGCCAGCATGCCGGTATCGAGGGCTATGACC
This sequence comes from Pseudomonadales bacterium, assembly GCA_024234635.1. GTDB lineage: Bacteria > Pseudomonadota > Gammaproteobacteria > Pseudomonadales > Azotimanducaceae > SYFY01. Next base: position 1,852 of record JACKNX010000029.1, read on the forward strand.
TGATCGTCCAGGCGGGAGGTTACGCGCCGGGTACGCGTTGGCGTATGACCGATCACCACGCGCCGTGCCCCGATGCTGGCAAGCGTGCGCGCCAGACGCGTGCCTTCGATCAGGGGATGGCAGAGTGCGTTGCCGCGATACCAGAGGGGACCCATGTCGCCCAGCAGCGACTCGCTGGCCGCGTGGGCGAGGGTAGTCAGGGCCGGCGACATGACGGGAGCTGGTTCCTTTGTCAGTCTGAGTCCTGCGTCGATCAGATCCTGGCCGTCGGCAAGCAGTCCGTCATTGTGCGCGGCCGCGCCGGCTGACAACAGGTCACGCAGGGTGGCCTGCACGCGGGCATTCATTGCCTCGGGCGTCAGCGTGCCGGCCAGCGTACTGAGGCCACCATGCACGAAGGCGGTGTCATTGATGAGGATCATGGCCGGCTGACGCAGGAGCCATTCACCATAGTGACCAGTTGGCGCGAACGCGCGCCGGTGCTCGGCGTGCCCGGCGGATTCTGATGTATCACCGGGCTTGGCAAAGGCTGCGAACTCCCCGGCGGACACGTAACGCAGATCGCCGGTGAGGTTCATGACTTCATGGTTGCCGAGGATGACGTGCACCCGGCCACCCGCCTGGCCGGCTTCTTCCTGCAGGCGCATGAGCAGGTCGAGCACCTGCCGCGAATCAGGACCCCGGTCCAGGAGATCGCCGAGACTCACGAGATGGGTCACGCCACCCGACCAGTGCAGGTCGGCATCGAGAATCTTCGCAGCCCTGAGTACGTCCACCAGCTCCCCGTAGGCACCGTGCACATCGCCGAAGGCAACCACGCGTTCGACGTCGGTGAAGCGGGTGCCTGTACCGGTGTCAGCGGTTTGTGCGACAAGCGGCAGGACGCAACACAGCCCCAGCAGCAGGCGGCACAACTGCTGGGGGGTAGCAGCCCGCCGGTCGTGCCTGCTGCTCGCCATGTGCCTCATCAGCCCACCCGCTCAGTCTTCGTAGCCGACGAAGTTGACCACGTCGTCCACGGGACGCCGGGTCGAGACAACGTCGTTGGCCGGGAAGTCCGCCGCCGGATAACCCATTGCCACGCAACTCATGATCACCTGATCGTCCGGAATGCGAGCGTGTTCCCGCACCACGGGCGATTGCATGATGCCCTGGCCGTTGATCACGCAGCCCAGGCCGCGTGACCAGGCGGCATTGACAAGGCAGTTCACCACGGCTCCGCAGTCGAAGATGGCGATGTCGTTGTCTTCCAGGTCCTTGTCGAAGGTGATGACAATGGAAACCGGTGCGTCGAATTGCCGGAAGCCACGCAGCACCCAGTCCTGGCGGCGTGCCCTGTCGCCCCAGGCGATGCCCATGGCGTCGAACAGCTGCAGGGCAATGGCCTTCTGCCGATCCCGGTGCGCGCCGGCGTAGGCGCCGTGCATGCGGATTTCCCGGGAGGCCGGCACGCCGGCGAGATTACGCTCGGTATTGCCGGCGCGGATCCGATCCAGCGGTTCACCCGTGACCACGTGCAGGTGCCAGGGTTGGGTATTCATGGAGGAAGGCGCACGCGTCGCTAGCCTCACGATTTCCCTGATGACGTCTTTTGGTACCGGGTCCGGTCTGAAACCGCGGATGCTGCGGCGACCTAGAATGACGTCATCGAAGTCCATGGTGTCTCTCTCTGAAGGTGCAGACGGGGAAACTTAAAGATTGTGGGTCAGCATACGCGCGGATACCAGCACATAGACAGCACAAGAGTGGGCGTAGATGACGCGATGCCGGTTGCTGTGTAAGGCAGAGTCGTCGCGCGCTCTGTGTATATTCAGCAGTTGCTGCTGCCGTTCGATTCTGCCGCGGTGTCTGAGGGGGCCTCGTTCGCGTTGTTTCAACGTGCGCTGAACAGCCTGGAGCCAGGCGTGACGTGCAGGCACTGGTGGACCCCAATGGCAAGCCCAGCGCCAGGACCAACACCTGCTGGCGTGGCAGGCCCCTTCCGGATGACGTGAAGAAGCGACAACGGTGTTGCATGGCCAGACGAGGATACTGCCATTCCGGCGGGATGCGGTTTACTCATGACGCATCCGGGTGTTTTGAATTTCGTCGATTCAGTGACGGGGGACACCAGCGGGCAGGTATCCGTCCTGTCCAAGCAGTCGGACGATATGAGGTACAAGGCGCTGGGCACCCTTGTTGGACAGGTGGTTCCCGTCCGAGTAAAGCGACTCGCCGTCCTCAAGGAACTCGCATGGGCCGGTTTCACAGAAGATCGTTGCGGGACTGATCAGCGAAGCGCGCGCCGCAACGCCCAGTTCATCGAGTATTCCTTCGAATACCCTGTTGCGTGCCGAATATTCGATGACCGAAATCTCGCGACCACCCAGGGATGCAGAGCCGGAAAACTTCAGGTGTTTTGCCAGTTCAGTCGGTACGTCGATTTCGTATTCAGGCGTCGGTTTGACCAGAATCAAGTGCTTTCCCGACCTGGCTGCTGCATCCAGGGTCCGCTCAAGCCCCCGCTTGATCGTCTCTCGGTTTTCCTGGAGGCTGGGAACACGACTCAGGGAATCGGTGTAGAAAGCAATGCCAGAATCATTCCATCGATATCCTTCGGTATAGTTCGACCACTCCGACACCAGCACGATATACCGAATATCGCTGTTCGAGAGGACGTGGCTGAATGCCGCGGACATGATTTCTCGACAGGCCGGATTTTTCTTGGGATCCGATGTTCCAACGTCGAGCAGGGGAACACACCACCCACCCTTGAAAGCCAGCGCCGATCGATGGATCGTTTTGAGCTCTGTATCGAGTTCCCGCCAAAGCGCACCGCTATGGGAGTCTCCAAGCAATGCGATGGTGGGGCGCAAATTCCTTTCGCCAAGACGACAGCTTTCTTCAGGACCGTCTCCGCAGTTGTTGATGAAGCCACTGTCGGGAAACTGTACTCGCAGGATCGCCGGGTCGAAGCGGGATGGGAATCCCTTTGCGAAATGTCCCACGAGGCCAATGGCAATCGCCAGGAGCGAAGCAATGAGGCTGCAGGTGAAAATTGCCCGTCGATCGAATCTGGCTTTGTTTCGGAAGGGCGCTTCAACCCACTTCCAGCTGAAGTAGGCCAGAACGAAAGAGAGGACTGACAGGCTCATCAACAGGATTGGTCCCGGCTCGGACAGGCTGCGCAGCTTCGCAAATGCGAACAGGGGTTGGTGCCAGAGGTAGGTGCTGTAGCTGATCAGGCCAATGGCGACGAAAGCGGGATGGCCAACCAGTGTGCCGATGGTGGTCCTGCTGGTGGCGAAGAGAATGACCAGGGCGGTACCTGCCGTGGGAATCAGCGTGTAAAGACTGGGGAAAGGGTAATTCCGGTCGAAAACGAAGATTGCAAAAAGGACGAGTAGCACGCCGGCTGTCCCGCCCGCCTCGGCAAGCCAGCGTGGTGGTACGGCCAACTTTCGGTAGCGGAGATGAAAGGCGACGAACGAACCCATGAGCAGTTCCCAGCCGCGCGACGGTAGCAGATAGAAGGTTGCTGTCGGATCGACTCTGCTGCCCCATTCGGCCAGCAAAAGGCTGCTGAGAAAGAGGATTGTCAGGAAGCCGATCAACCAGCGCCTGTCGAGTCGCCATGCGAGCATGAGCAACAAGGGGAACACCACGTAGTACTGTTCCTCAACCGCGAGACTCCAGGTGTGCAGAAGTGGCTTCAGTTCCGCGTTGGTGGCGAAGTAGTTGCTCTCCTGCCAGAAGAGGATATTCGATGCAAACGTGGATACCGCCACCAGACTCTGGGAGAAATCCTTGAGCGCCGCTGGCATGAGCCACAGCCAGGCGAATGGCAGGCATGTCAGCACAACCAGGAACAGCGCGGGAAGAATGCGGCGAGCCCTGCGTTCATAGAAGTTCACCACCGAGAACTTTCCCTGTTCCAGTTCGGCGATGATGATGGAGGTAATGAGATAACCGCTGATGACGAAAAACACGTCGACGCCAACGAAACCACCACTGAACAGGGTGAATCCTGCGTGGTAGAAAACGACTGGAACCACGGCCAGCGCTCTCAGTCCGTCGATCTCGCGCCTGTATTCCACTATGGGTTAAAAAAACTGTGTTGAAGAATGGACGCCGACTTTACCACCCATCGCGCGCGGACAGGTTGACCTATAGCAGGTTTGCATAACGTGATCACACTTCAACTCCGTATGGATCAACCCCGACATGGTGAGGCAGGGCGGCGAAGTTCGTGCGTCGGAAGTCCGCGGGCGGGCCGATTGCAACACAGCAACGGGGGAGAGTGGTCAGGCGCTCACGGAATGCATGGGCGTTCGTTCACATTTTTCCTGGCCGGTGTCCTGGCCGGTGTCCTGGCTTGGCCGCAAGCCCATGTTTCGCCCGCCCCCGTGATGGAGAAGTCGGCTGAGGCACCCTGTGGTACACAGCGTTGGCGTGTGGTAGCTGGCCCGTGTGTTGCGCCCCGGGCCGGCTACTGGTTTACGCGAATCGCTTACGTAGCGCCTTCTTGTCCGGTTTGCCCACGGCGGTCTGCGGAATGGCGTCGACGAAATGGACGTATTTCGGTGCCTGCACCGGTCCCTTGTGTTCCCGCACCAGCGCGGTGATCTCCGCGGCTTCGACGCGCATGCCGGGGCGTAACACCACCGCCGCAGTGACCGCTTCGCCCCACTTCTCGTCCGGAGTGCCGAATACCGACACCTGGGCGACGGCCGGATGCGAGGCAATGACGTTCTCGACCTCGCTGGGAAAGACGTTGAAGCCCCCGGAGACGATCATGTCTTTCTTGCGGTCGACGATACGCAGGAATCCGTCCGGGTCCTTTACGGCCACGTCGCCGGTGTGCAACCAGCCACCACGCAATGTTTCGCGATTGGTTTCCTCGCGGTTCAGGTAACCGTCCATCACCAGGGGGCCACGCACGCAGATCTCGCCAGGCTCGCCGTCCGCTACCGGATTGCAGTCGTCGTCCAGCAACGCCACGTTCACATATGGCACGGGTCTGCCGCAGGATGCCAGGCGTTGCGGATTGTCGGGATCGTGTTCGCCGCGTCGCATCGTGGTGACGGTCATCGGTGCTTCCGCCTGACCGTAAAACTGGAAGAACACCGGGCCGATGCGTTCAATGGCTTCCTTCAGGCGCACTGGCGACATCAGCGACGCACCGTAGAAAATGGTTTCCAGGCTCGACAGGTCGTAGCTGTCGAAGTCCGGATGGTCCAGCAGGGCATAGATCATGGTGGGTACCAGCATCATGCAGTTGATGCGGTAGGTCTGCACGGCCTCGAGCACGGCCTTGGCGTCGAAGGAGGGCAGTACGACCATCGAGCCGTGACGCAGCACGGCAGGCGCAAACAGGGTACCGCCGGCGTGGCTCAGCGGCACGGTGGCGAGGAGGCGTGGTTCGATGGGCCACTCCCATTCCTGCATCATGATCGACAGAGCCGCGGCACCGGAGCGCGGGTTGCCTGGAATGGCCTTGGGCGTGCCGGTGGTGCCGCCGGAATAGGAGAGGCGGGTAACCGTGTTGGGGGGCAGCGCCGGTGGTTCGACCGGGCCGGGCGTGAACGTGGCTGCCAGCGTCTTCAGGTTTTCGCCGGTGGCGGCTTCGCCCAGCGACAGCACGGATTTCAACCGATTGGTCCGTGCCATCAACTCCGCCGCGCGTTTTTCGAACTTGGCCGGGTCGTAGATCAGCGCTTCCACTTCGCCGTCTTCGATGGCGAACAGGTGATCGTCAGCGGAACCCATGGGGTGCATGGTGACCAGGCCGGCGCCACTGAAGCCAATGGCGTTGTGCAGGATGACGACTTCCACGGAGTTGCCTGCAAGCAGCGCCACCCGTTTGCCGCCGGCGATACCGCGCGCACTCAGTGCCTGGGCGTACTGGCTGATGGCATCCACCAGTTGTCCCCCTGTCCATACCGGACCGCCCACCATCTGGATGATGGGCCGATCGGCGTCCCGGCGCAGCGCGTTGATGATCGGCAGTACCGGGTAGTGGGCCGGGTGCATTGGCGTGTCGGAACTCGACATGGTGCTGGATTCTCCGCTGAAACAATCGAATGGTTGTCGTCCCTGCAGGACGGAGTCAGGCTTTTTCCAGCACGTGAATGGCGCAGGCGGCGCCCATGCCGGGGCCGCCGCCGACCACATGGGTAAGCCCGATGCGGGCGCCTTCCACCTGCCGCTGACCGGCTTCGCCGCGCAGATGCGTGCTCACCTCGTAGATGTTGGCGATGCCGGTGGCGCCCAGCGGATGTCCCTTTGACAACAGGCCACCGGACACATTCACGGGAATGCGGCCACCCAGCTGCGTGGCGCCGGAGTCGATGAGCCTGCCCGCCTCACCATCCGCGCAAAGACCGAGGTTCTCGTAGTGCACGATCTCCGCGGTGGCAAAACAATCGTGGAGTTCAACCAGATCGATGGCGTCGGCGCCGAGGCCCGCGCGTTCGTAGGCGTTTTTTGCCGCCACGCGGGTGACAGCGCTGAAATCGGGCATGGCGAGCTGACGTTCCTCGAACGGGCTGCTGCTCATCTCCGAAGCGCGCACGCGGATCGCCCGAGCCGACAGGCCGAGTTGCTTCATCTTGCGTTCGCTCACCAGTACCGCGGCGGCGGAGCCGTCGACGTTCACCGAACACATCAGCTTGGTGTTGGGGTAGGCGATCATTTCCGCGTTCATGACTTCAGGCAGCGGTGTCTCCCGCCGGTACATGGACTTCGGATTCAGCGTGGAGTGGAAGTGGTTCTTCACCGACACTTTCGCGAACTGTTCGAAGGTGGTGCCGTACTTGCGGGTGTGTTCCATGCCGATGTGGGAGAACATCGCCGGCATGGTGCCGGATCCGATGAGGCCTTCGGTGGAGACGCCGCCGCTGCCGCCCAGGAGGCCCTTGCCCATCTGTTCCACGCCCACCGCGAGCACGATGTCGTAAACGCCCGCCTTGATGCTCATCCACGCGTCGCGAAAGGCGGTGGCGCCGGTGGCACAGGCGTTCGCCACGTTGGTGACCGGAATGCCGGTCTGGCCGATTTCCGCCAGCATGCGCTGGCCGACCATGCCGCTGGCCTGGCCCAGGTTGCCGCAGTACAGGGCTTGCACGTCGCGGATGCCGAGACCGGCATCGTCCAGTGCCATCAGCGCGGCCTCGGCGGCCAGGCCGGGCACGGTGCGCTCCGGGAAGCGGCCGAAGCGGATCATGTCGATTCCCACGATATAGACGTCGCTCATGTCGGTCTCCTTTCGGGTTTTGTGCCTGACGACATCAGGCGGGGACAAAAAAATAGGTGAGATAGGGCTTGCCGCCGCCCCCCACGGGCACGGCTTCGCGATAGACGATCTTCACCGGCATGTCGAAGGCAATTTTCTCCGGGTCCGGCTCCACCTCCAGCAGCGTGCCTTTCAGGTGGGCGCCATCCTCCAGGTCGACGATGGCGTCCACGAAGGGCGTATCCACGCCGGGGAAGCTGCGATGTACCACGGTGAAGTCGTACAACCTGCCGCGTTCCGCCAGGCGCACCGGACTCATCTGGTCGCGCGCGGAGCACTTTGCGCACACGCGACGTTCACCCACGAACAGGTGACCGCACGCCTGGCATTTCGAACCGGCCAGGTAGGGGCCACTGGCATCCGTTTTCAGATAGGGCACCAGGGGTTGTACGGCTTCGGTGTCTTCACTGGCCATGGCGGCTCCTTGTCACGATTTGGTTGTTCAACTGGCGGCGTCGAGCATGGCCGCGTGAATGGGCGTGAGGGCGGTTGCGTCCCAGGCGATGCGCTGGCCCACCAGGATGCCGCCGTCCACGATCTGGTAGGTGCCGGTGACAAAGGTCGACTCGTCGCTGGCGAAGTACAGGGCGGTTTTTGCGATATCCAGGGGTTGACCGGCCCGGCGCACCGGTTGCATGCGGCTGGCGGCCTCCGTGAGCGTGCCGGCCATCTGATCCGCCGCCGGGCGTTCCAGGCCTGCCGCGACACCGAAGATCGGCGTGACGATCACGCCGGGGCAGATGGCGTTGACACGAATGTTGTACTGAGCCAGTTCCGCCGCGGCGAGTTTGCTGAGATGGATGACACCAGCCTTGGCGACTCCGTAGGCCAGTCCCCAGCCCGCTTCGAGGCCGGCGATGGAGGCGGTGTTGACGATCGAGCCGCCGCCGCGCGCACGCATCAATGGCGCAGCGTGCTTGATGCCGAGCATCGGCCCGCGCAACAGAAGTGCGAACGTGGCGTCCCAGCCTTCCGTCGTCATGTCCATGGCGCCAGCAGGCGTGCCCCCGGTTCCGGCGTTGTTGAACAGCACGTCCAGGCCACCGAACCGGGTGGCGGCCAGCGACGTTGCGGCTTCGATGTCGGCTTCCCGGGTGACGTCGCAGTGCAGGTAGGCGACGCTGTCGGGAAAACGCTTCTCCAGTATGCGGCCCTTGTCGTCCTGCACATCCGCCACTACCACGCGTGCGCCTTCCGCGACGAAAAGTTCCGTCGTCGCAAGGCCGATCCCTGAGCAACCGCCGGTGATGAGGGCAACCCGGTCAGCCAGTCTGCCGCTCATCGCTGGAGGTTCCGTGCCAGATACGCCGCCTCGTGGATCGCGTTCGCGTACGAGCGCGGTGCGCGTGCATCGCCGATCACCTGCACGGTCACATTGGCGGCGCGCAGTGGGGCGGCGAGTTCGTTACGCGGTTTGCGGCCCTGGCAGATCACCAGATGATCCATCTTCAGGGTTTCCTCCTGGTCCAGCGCGTCGGTGAAGGTGGCTTCGCCGCTGGTCACGCGCACAAGTCGCTTACCCGTTTCAACGGTGAGTCCAGCGTGCGCCATGATGCCCATGATGGCGTACACCCGGGAGCCGATGTAGTTGGCCGGCACATAGTGCGGCCCTGCTTCCAGAAGACGTACGCCGCCCCCGCCACGTTGCAGATTCACGGCGAGCTCGGCACCTTCCCCGGCGCCCCAGATCACCACGTTGCCGTCCAGAGCAGGTGGATTGACGCGCCGCATGGCGTCGTCGATGGTGAGCGCGAAGCCCGTAGCGAGGGCGTCGGCAAGCCCCTGCACGGCTGGAATCACGGCGTGTGCGCCGGTGGCGAGCACCACAACATCCGGTTTTTCGGCGAGGATGATCCCGGCGCTCGCCTCGACACCGAGACGGACGGGCACTGCCCACTTCTGCATCATGCGCCTGTGGTAGTCCGGCTGATGGCGCAGCATCTCCATATTGGGCAGGTGCGGGTAGTTCCCCGCCCAGTCCATGACACCACCGAGCGTTGCCGATTTTTCCAGCACCACAACGTCGTGACCGATCTCCCTTGCCGTGATGGCGTATTCCATGCCACCGGAGCCGCCGCCGACCACCACTACCTTCAGCGGACGGTTGGTTGGCACGATGCGGAACTCGTCCTCGCGGCCGAACACGGGGTTCTGCGCTGAGCCCGCCCAGCCCTTGCCAAAGATGTTGCCCTGCAGGAGCGAGGCGCCCGTATGGGTGGACAGGCGGATCTCGTCCTCCCGGCCTTGGCGCATCTTGTTGGGAAAGTCCGGATCGTCGAGCGACAGGCGGCACACGCCGGCAAAATCCGCACCGGCCTCATCGACCATGGTGCGCAGGTGCTGCGGTGCGATCAGATTGGCCGAGCCGATCAGCGGCATGTCGATGTTGCGGTTCTGGAGGGCCTGGCGCAGACGCTGAATATTTTCCCTGTTCACGACCTTGGGGGTGTAGAACGAGGGACCGATGAACTCGGTGGAGTGGATGTCCGTGCGTCGGCTGGGGGCGCCCAGCATGGACCCGAATGTGCAATCCAGCACGGCGATGCCAAGTGCATGCAGTCGCGGCGCGTAGTGTTCGGCGAAGTATTCGAGGTCGAAGCCACCTTCCAGATTTTCGTCGCAGCACAGGCGGGGAACAATCGGGAAGTCCTTGCCGCACAGCGCCTGCGTACGCTGGATGATCTCTTCGCAGAACAGAAACCGATCGGCATATTTGTCCGTGCGGCCCTGGTTGGACAGGAGGGACAAGTTGGTGTGGGGCAGGCTGCCGTGACAGAAATGGAAAGAGACAAAATCGAAGCCGGCTTCCCGGGCACGTCGCGCGGCCTGCCCGTAGGCTTCCACAAGTTCCTCGTACACCGCCGTCGGGATCACGTCGCTGTGCGGATTGCCGATGACGTACTTGTTGCTCGGTCCCCAGGCGACGGTGCCGGGTATCCAGCCTTTGCCTGGTTCGAGTGGCACGGTGGTGCCGAGGCCGGGGATCAGTCCACCGTAGAACAGCTGGATGCCGGCAAGGCAGTCGTTATTGCGGATTTCCGCGACGGTATCCCGGAATTCGATGACGTAGTCTTCGTCGTACAGACCAAGCATGCGTTCGTTGATGAGACCGTCCTGCCGCACGCAGGTGGCGCCGACGATCACCGCTGAGTAACCGCCACGTGCCAGGGAACCGTATGCTGCCGCCAGCCGGCGCGTGGCGTAGCCCCTCGGATCGGACATGTTGAGCGTGGTGGGTACATGCACGATGCGGTTCTTGAACGTCAGTCCACCCGCTTCAAATGGTTCGAACAACTTGCTCACGGCTCCCCCGCAATCGACAGGTCTGCAACCGGGGGCGACTTGGGCACCCCGTCGTGTCACATGTACACGGTAGCGGGAAGATTACTGAAACGCATGGGATTGTTGAACGCGTTATAGTCGGCGAAAAGTTGGAATCCGCTCTTGATGACCCCCGTCTGGGGCAGCGGTAGGCCAGGAGGCAGGGATCAACAAACAGGGATTACTAGCAGATGCGCAAGATCGTTATTGGTTCGGGGGGGATCAGCGGACTGAAACTGGTGGACGCCGCCGACCCGGAGCCCGGTCCCGGGGAGGTGCTGGTGCTCATGCATGCCAGCTCGCTCAACTACCGTGACCTGGTCACGGTGCGGCAGGCGGGCGCCACCACACCCGGCCTCGTGCCGAACTCCTGCGGGGCCGGTGAAGTCGTGGCGGTAGGCGACGGTGTGCGTCGAATTGCGGTCGGTGATCGCGTTGCGCCGATGTTCTTCCAGAAGTGGGTGGACGGACGGATCACGCCGGAGGCTCGCGGCTCGACGCTGGGCGGCCCCATCGACGGGTGCCTGCGCGATCTGATGGTCCTGAATGAGGAGGGCGTGACACGCCTGCCAGACGACATGACCTTCGAGGAGGCGGCGACACTGCCCTGCGCCGGTCTTACCGCCTGGCGGGCGCTGGTCGAGGAAGGCAACCTCAAGGCTGGCGAAACGGTACTGGTGCAGGGTACCGGTGGCGTTTCCATATTCGCTCTGCAGTTTGCCCGCCTGTTCGGCGCGGAAGTGATCGTGACATCCTCATCGGATGCGAAGCTCGAACGGGCCCGCGCGCTGGGCGCCACGCATGTGATCAACTACCGCCAGATGCCGGACTGGGCGAGTGCCGTACGTCAACTCACCGGTGGGCGCGGCGTGGATCATGTGGTGGAGGTGGGCGGCGCGGATACGCTGCAGCAATCAATTGCAAGCATTGCCCTCGGTGGCAACATCCACGTCATTGGTGTGCTGGGCGGCTACGTCAAGGACGTGGATATCACGCAGATTTTCCGCTCCAACGGCAGGATACAGGGGGTCACGGTCGGCAGTCGCGCGATGTTCGAGCGCATGTTGCGGGCGATGCATTTCAACGGTATTCATCCGGTGATCGACGCCCGGTTTCCGCTGGAAAACACGGCCGACGCTTTTGAGTTGATGGCCCGTGGGGGGCATTTCGGCAAGATCGTCATCGAACACTGAAGCGGGCAGACAACACGTTCGGCCGCCCCGCGGCCTTGACATGGTCAGACCGATGGCATAGAAGCCCTCGGCTTATCCGTGCGCCCGTTCGGCCTGATTGCCACTGGCGTTCACGTGATATCAGGGGCGCGACAACGAATTCGGCGTGAAGGCGAGCGCGGAGATGGGCAACTACGATTCGCGCACGTACAAGGCACGCATCAACCTGCCGCTGGTCGACGACATGCTGGCGCTTAAGCTCGGCGTGGTGGATCGGGAGCGCAAGGGCTTCTACGACAACGTCACCCTGGGCGGTACCACAGGTGCGGTCGACTTCGGCGCGCAGACGGCGTCGCTGCGCTGGGCGCCTGACGAGCGGGTGGATGCCATCCTCACGTATGACCGCATCATCGATCGCAGCGATACCCTGCCGCAGGATCCGCGTTTCAACGGTGACGATCCGTTCGAAAACCTCGCCGACAAGAAGGAGCCCAGCAAGTACGACGTGGACCAGTGGGGTCTGCGGGTGGACTGGGAAATTTCGGACAACGTGACGGTACACAACGTCACCGGCTTCCACGATGGCCATGACCTCGTCAACCAGGACTTCGACGGCGGCAGTATTGCCGGCGTGGCGATTCCATTTGCCCAGTTGCACACATTGCGTGATCAGGAATACGAGGTCTTCACGGAAGAAGTCCGGCTCGACTGGACGATCAACGAGCAGTGGGACGTCATGCTGGGCCTCTACTACTTCAAGTCCGAGCTCAATTTCACCCAGCGCACCAACAACGTGCTGCAGCTTCCTGGCGTGGCGCTGGGTCTGCCGGCCGGCGTTCCCTGCGCGGCGGCCGGCCTGCGCGCCAATCCGAGCGTGGGTGATGCCATCTGCCAGATTCCCAACGCTCGCAGCGTGCAGATCGCCGGTGAAGACGTGAAGTCGAAAGCGGCGTTCGGTTCGCTCACATGGCGACCGACGGCGGCGCTGGAATTCATGGTGGGCGCGCGCTGGATCGATGAGAAAAAGGATGCGTTCAACTCCTATTTCGACTACACCGACGGTGCCTTCGATACGCGGGGCCCGGCGTTCGAATTCGATTTCACCGGCCGTCCGGAGCGTGTTGGTACGGCGTACTCGGGAGGCGATTCATGGGACGACGTCATCATGACGGCGTCGGCCAACTGGGCGTTCACCGACAACAATCGTGTCTACGCAAACTATTCCGAAGGTTTTCGCTCCGGCGGTTTCAGTATCCGCTCCGCGCGGCCGAACGCCAGCGAAGCAGCGTTCGATCCGGAAGACGGATGGCAGTTCGAAGTGGGCGTGAAGAACGAATTCTTCGACCGGCGGCTGCGCCTGAACGTTGCCTGGTTCACGCTGGAACGCGACGGCTCACAGTTCAGCTCCATCATCCCGCTTCCCCCTGGATCGATTCCGGGTACGACCACGCTCATCAACAACGGCGGCAAGCAGGAGATCGATGGCTGGGAAGTGGAAAGCACCTGGCTGTTCGCTCCGGACTGGGCATTTTCGTTCAGTGGCGGCGTGATCGATGTGAAGAACGAACAGATATCGTTTGCCTGCGAGTTCATCGACGGCTGCGCAACCGCTACACCAGGCGTGACGGATCCCGCCGGCACGCCGCGGGTACTGGGCGGTGATGACAACTCCCGCCAGCCGGAGTGGAACATTGCATTGTCCCTGGGTTATGAAAAGGATATCGGCCCCGGCACCTTCTCAGCCAATGTCGGCTGGAAAAAGGTCGGCAAGTTCCTGCTGGTACAGACCGGTGGTGCGGCCAACCAGCAACTGTTCGATGGCAACTACGTGCAGGTTGACGCCCGGGTTGCCTATGAATGGCGAATGGAAAATGGCAGTGCGTTCACGCTCAGTGCCTTTGGCAAGAACCTGAACGACAGCGAGTGGCGCGAGCAGGCCTTGTTCCTCGGCGGCTTCAACACCGGCTTCCAGGGGTGGGGCGCGCCGCGCACGTATGCGGTGGAGTTGATGTACACCCATTGATCGCACAGCGGAGTCGCCGCTTGCGCCTGAGAGGTTCAGGCGAAGCGGCGAATCCGGGCGAGCAGGTCATGGTCCGTCGTTGCGGCCACCTGGCGATGGATGAGTCCCGACATCCACGCTTTTGACCGGGGATTGGAGCTGTCCAGCGAGCCGGTTACCGTGGCGCAGTAGCACCACTGGTAGGCCAGCGCGTCCAGATAGTGTTCCCAGGCGCTGGTGAACGGGTATTCGACACCCAGTGCGGCCAGACCATCCACGTAACGCCGGACGATGGCCCGTTCGTGTTCCCGCCGTACCTCGATGTGGGTGTTCTGCCCGAGCACCAGGGCCACATCCACCATGCCTCGACAGAGCATTGGTCCCTGCCAGTCGATGACAACAATGGGCGCTTGTCCCGGTACCTGTCCGAACAGGAGATTGTCGGCCCGGTAATCCCCGTGGATGAACGTGTTGGGGGCCTGGTCCATCACCGCCTGCATCGCCGGAATTGCGTCGAGTATGACGTTGCGGTTGGCGAGGACCGACGCCGGGAAATGATCGGCAAATACTGTCACCATGTTGTCCCAGCCGCCGTTTGCCATGGCGATCATGGCATCAGCGTGGTAGCTGTTGACGACATGCGGAACCCAGGGAAAGCTGCTGACGTTGTTCCAGAACGGCGCGTGCAGCTTCGCCAGTTCGTCGATGGCGAGCCGGGTGTCGGCAAGCCCGCTGCCGTCCGCCTGGCTGCCTACGCGATAGCCCGTCAGGTCTTCCATGAGCAGCAGACAGGCGTCTCCTTCCAGACGCGCGTAGTAGCAGCGCGGTGTCCGCGCGGTGGTCCGCGCATCGACTTCCAGGAAATACCGCACCTCGCGTTCGTAGACATGAAAACTACCGGCTGCCTGGCGGTTCATCGGATTGGTGGAGGCGTACTTGGCGATCAGCGACGCTGGCAGGCTGGCGTCCGGCGTCGACCAGGTCAGGGTAAGCCGGGACAGCTCGCTCATCATGCCCACCCCGTCGCCGACCTGGCTGCGTTCGGCGGCGGTGATCGTATTGGTGGTGCCGATCCCGGCATCATGCAGCACTGCCGTCAGCCAGTCGGGAGTCAGTCCCGCGGGCATGGCCGGCAACGTCGTTGGCTCGTTGTGCATGTCGTGATCCTCCCGGTTTGGCTGGCAGAGGGAACCACAGGGTAGGCGGAGAGTCCATGCCCCGGTGGCCTTGGTTGTCACTGCCCCTTTGATAGCTTTTGACGATTGAAACGAATGGATCAATCGATTGGATAGTACGGCAGCTCCTGTCCAGAATGCATGTGTGCCCCGGGAATTGTCACGGGGAATCCAACAGGATGTTCAGGAGGTAGCCATGAACACGTCAGTCCCAATCGATATCGGCATCAGCGACGCGGACCGCACCGCGATCGCCGGCGGCCTGTCGCGCCTGCTTGCCGACACCTACACGCTGTATCTCACCACCCACAATTTTCACTGGAACGTGACCGGGCCGATGTTCAATACGCTGCACGCGATGTTCATGACCCAGTACACCGAGATGTGGAATGCCGTGGATCTGATTGCCGAGCGCATCCGCTCGCTCGGTCACGCGGCGCCGGGGTCCTATTCGCAGTACGCCGAACTTGCCAGCCTGGCCGATGCGCCGGAAGTGCCGCCGAAGGCCATGGACATGGTGGCGATCCTCGTGCGCGGGCATGAAGCAGTGGCACGTACCGCACGCAGCGTGGTGTCCGCGGTCGAGGCCGCGGGAGACGAGCCGACCGCGGACCTGCTGACCCAGCGACTGGCCGTGCACGAGAAGACGGCGTGGATGCTGCGCAGCCTGCTGGAATAGGACGCGTTCGCACCCAGCGCGTCAGGGGACAAGCCGGAACTGCGGGATATTGATGGCGTCGCTGCGGCGCTCGAAGGTGAGTTGCACCGGTGCGCCGATGGCCACCGCTTCGAGGGGCGAGTCGATGATGTTGCTCATCATCGTCGGCCCCTCTGCCAGTTCGATCAACGCCACGACGTACGGCACGTCCGCGTCGAACGCCGCCGAGACCGCACGGCGGATGATGGTAAAAGTGCGGATGATGCCATGCCCGCTGGCGTCGACAGGTTCCGGTGATACCGCGCCGCACTGCGCGCACAGGACGCGCGGATAGAACTGCACGCTGGCGCAGGCCGCACAGCGTTGCAGCAGCAGCCGACCCGTGTTGCAGGCTTCCCAGTAGGCCCGGCTTTCGGCGTCGACCGGTGGCAGGGGTTTGTCGCTCACAGCGTTGCCTCCGTGCCGAGCAGGACGGTGCAGTGGCTGGACAGGATGCCGCCCTGGGCATGCACCAGCGCCACGTTGGCGTCCGCCACCTGACGTTCGCCAAGACCCCCGCGCAATTGCCGCACGGACTCGGTGAGCGCAAACATCGAGCCAGGATTGCCGGGATGTGTATGTGACAGCAGGCCCCCGTGGGTATTGATGGGCAGGCGGCCACCCGGTGCGCCGTCCCCGCGCAGGAAAAAATCGCCTGCTTCGCCAACGCCGCACAACCCCAGATCTTCCATTTCAATCAACACTACTGGCGTGAAACAGTCGTAGACCTGTGCGAGATCCACATCGGCCGGCGATAGTCCGGCCATGGCATAGGCGCGTTCGCCGCTGAGCCGGGCGGCGGATTGAGTCAGGGAGGCGGCCTGGCTGATGTGCTCGTGGCCACGACCTTCACCCGCGCCCAGCAGATAGACAGGTGAATGCGGAGCGTGGGCAGCCCTGTCAGCCCGGGTCAGTACAACGGCGGCGCCGCCGTCGGAGACGAGCGAGCAGTCCAGGAGGCGCAGCGGATCGGCAATCAGGCGACTGGCGAGCACGTCTTCGATGGTGATGGGTTTGCGCATTTCCGCGGCTGGATTGAGGCAGGCATGCTGTCGCCCGGAAACCGCCACGGCGGCAAAATGTTCCGGCCGTGCGTCGTAGGCATGCAGGTAAGCCTGTGCGATGAGGGCGTAGTAGCCGGGAACCGTGGCACCGTAGGGGGTTTCGAACTGGGCGTGGCCGCTGGATGACTGCATGACCATGGCTGCCTCGCGTGACAGTCCGCTGCGCAGGCTGTCGGCCATGGCGATCACCACGGTATCGCAGATGCCGGCCTCGATGGCGAGTGCCGCCTGGTAGAGCACGGTAAACGTGGCGCCACCACCCGCGGCCGCCGTGGCGCAGTAGCGGGGCTTGAGCCCCAGGTATTCGGCGACCATTTCCGCGTGATACATGTGCGGTTGCGCCATGCTGTTGCACGTGACAAGCCCATCGACGTCAGCAAGGCGCAGGCCCGCGTCCGCCAGCGCGCCGAGGACCGCTTCCACGCAAAGCGCGGTGGCGCTTTTTTCCGGCACCTTGCCGACGCGGGTGTCGTGGACGCCGATGATGGCGGTGCTGCCCTTCAGTGCCATGAATCAGCTCCTGCGGAGGAGAGGACGTCGCGCCAGGTGCATTGTGTGTACTCAGTCAAACTGCACCGTCGCCTTGCCCGGGGTGATGATGTCGCCGGCTGCGTTCTTCACGAACAGTTCGAACTCGGCGGTGCGCCGTGTCCTGTCCACCGCAGTCACCACGCCGCCGGTGCAGAGCGTCTCGCCGATGAAGGATGCCTGGCGGTTGGAATATTCCAGGCGTTGCACGAAGCCACACTCGCCGAGCCAGTTGTCCACGGCCTGCGCCAGCCAGTCGCCCAGCAGGGGCCCGGCAATGACCAGTCCCTCGTAGCCTTCCACCTCGGTGGCATACGGCAGGTCATAGTGGATGCGATGCGCGTTCCAGAGAACCGCGTTGTAGAAGAACAACTGCACGTTGTCCGGTGTGTAGTGTGTTTGCGGCAGGGCATCGCCGACCGCAAGTCTGTCGACGTCCGGAACAGCGGTCATCGGAGCAGCCTCGTGGTTTTTTCGGTCAGTACCAGCGTGCCGTCGTCGCGCACCACATCCAGTACCACTTCGTAGAAAATAAGCGCGCCGCTACGGCCGGCCTTCTCGTAGATGCTGGTCAGTGTGCGTGTTCCTGTCAGCACGTCGCCAGGCCGGATCTTCTGGAAATACTGGATATCGAGTCCGCCGGCCATCGCCTTTTCCAGCGGGAATCGGGGCAGCAGCCGGTCGATGGATACGCCGTCCGGCGACAGTTCCGACAGCGGTACCACATCCCAGAACAACGCCACGTGATACAACGGCGGCGCTTCGTCGCCGTCGATGTACCTGCGCTGTGTCTGGCCGGTGGCGATGGCGTACTTGCGCAGATCCCGGCGGTTGACGACCTCCGTCCGTGGCGGACCTTTGCGCCCGACGGCCGCCAGTACCTCGTCCGTCAGCACGCCCATGATGGTCTCCCGCTGCTCACGGAGTTGCCGCCAGCGTTGCGCGCACTTTCGGCAGCACCTGCGTCGCCATGTATTCGATGCGTGCGCTGCCCTGTTCGAGCGGCTCGCCAGGGAGCTGCGCCCAGAAATGCACATCGCGGATTTCGGGATACGTGCGGAGCAGCGTCACGAGTTCACGCACGGCTGTGTCGCCGTCCCATACATCGTACAGCCCTTCCCGGAGCGCGGTGTCGCCGTCCGGGAACAGGGGAACCTGGTCCGGCGGACCGAACGCTCCCCAGGCAACGTACGCGTTGGTCTGATAAAGGGCGTAAGGTGCGACACGCCGTGCTTCCGCTTCCGGGTCCGGGGAGATGATGCCCCAGTGGCCGGCGTAGATGGCGCCTGCGCTGCGTGGTTTGCCCTGTGCCGCCAGTGCCTGGATGTACAGGTCATGGCCGATGCCGCCGGTGGACAGGAATCCGTCGCCCAGGCGCGCGGCGCGGGCAATGGCGGGTTCCGCCATGCCGCCCATGAGGATGCCCGGACGCGTTGCCGGCACGGGGCGAACGGGCAGGTTGTCCAGCTGGAAACGTTTGCCGTGCAAGGTCACCGGGTTGCCGCTCCACGCCTGACGCAGGATTTCGACGCCTTCTTCCATGAGGCTCGGGCGGTGGCGGAGGCTGCGCTTGAAGTAGTTGAATTCCAGTTCCCGGTATCCCAGTCCCACGCCCAGATCGAAGCGACCGCGGGTGAGGATCGACAGCGCGGCGGCGTCCTCGGCAAGGCGCACGGGATCCGCCAGTGGCAACAGCATGAGGTTGGTGCCGATGCGCATGGACCGTGTGCGTTCGCCGATGGCCGCAGCCAGTACAAGCGGGGAGGGCGTGTATCCGTCTTCCACGAAGTGATGTTCGGTGAGCCACACCGACTGGAAGCCGAGCGATTCGGCCCAGGCGATCTGCTTCAGGTATTCGGCGTACAGGTCCTCGAAGGCCCAGCGCGCAGGGGCGGGATTGCGGAAGTCGTACCAGAGGCCGAAGCGGACGTCATGGCTCATGCGCTGATCTCCGACAGGAAGCCGTGCAGCAGGGTCGCGTAGGCGCCGTGATCTTCGATGAAGGGCGCGTGGCCGCACCCGGTCATCACCGCCAGCCGGCCGCCCGGCAGCAGGTTCGCGGCAAATTCCGCGATACCCGGGGGAACCACGCCATCCTGGTCGCCAGTGATGACCAGTGCCGGCATGCCGAGTGAGCGCATGGCGTCGCGCTGGTCGATATGCGCCAGCGCGCCGAGCGAGGCATCCGCGGCGGGACCAGCCTGTAGCGCGAGGTTCACCGCTGCCTGTTTCACGGCCTCGCTTACCGGGGCGGCGAACACACCCTGCGTGTAGAGGCCCTGGAGGAAATTCACGCGATCGGCGCGCAGCGCGGTGACGGTGGCGGCAACATCCGCGGCGGTACCGCCGTGGGGAAACCCGTCAGCCTGCGTATAGCGCGGCGTGGCGCCTCCCGTGAGCACCAGGCCTCTCACGCGCGACCCGAGTTTTACGGCGGCATCCACGACCACGGCGCCACCGAGGGACCAGCCATTGAGGACCACACTGTCGAGTGCCAGGTGCTCGCACAGCGCAACCAGATCGCTGCCGAGAGCGGCAATGGACACGTCGCGGAAATCCTTGTCCGACTGCCCGCACGCGCGATGGTCGTAGACCAGCACGGGCCAGCCGGCGTCGCACAGCCCGGCCGTCACGTCGTCCCAGGCGCGCGCGCCCATTCCCCAGCCGTGGCTGAGAACCACCACCGGCAGGCGGCCCGTGGCGGGATAGTATTCATAGGCGATACAGCGATCGCCTTCGACGGCCAGTCGGCTCATCTCGCTCTCCCCTGAGTTTGGCGGGCAGATTACCACCAAACCCGGGCCATTCGGTGCCTGCCCGGCCCGTCGCTTGCTGGTGCGGGACGGCCAGGCTGTTCGGCGGCGCGACAATCCCGATTCGTCCGGAATTGTGTGTACTATCCCGTTGCCGCGGTGGCGGGGGGAGGCATGTTCAAGGTTTTTGCGTTTCTCAAACGCAATGCACGGCTCACGCACGATGAGTACCGGGCGGCGCATGTGGGCTATCACTGCGGTATCTCGCGGCGCCTGCGCGGTATTCGCGGCTATACGGTGAACATCTGGGCCAACGCGCCACTCGTGCCCCGACTTGGGTCGCTGGCGGGCGACGTGGTCCGCGCGGAGCCCCCGGGCTTTCTCGACCTGTGGGACGGGTTCCCCAGCGTTCTGTTCGATAGCCGCGAGGCCTGGGTTTCCGCGCGCGACGCCGAACCGACGCGGGCCATGGCCTCTGGCCTGGGCATCGATCCGGACTGGACCTACGGACACGGCATGCATGTGTTCGACGGCATTGCCGGGCGGCCTGGCGAGTTCCGCTCCCACCACCTGCGCATGATCGAACACATTGTGCTGCCGGTCGAACGACCGGAGTGCAAACTCACCAAGCTGGTGCTGTTCTTCCGACGTCGCCCGACACTGGACGAATGGCACTTTCAGCGACGCGTACTCACCGACTATGCCGCACTGACGGCGCGGCTGCCCGGGCTCTACGGGTGCATCCTGAATTTTCGTGACGCCGACACGGAAGCGGCTTTTCGCGGCTACTTCCCCGAGCAGGGGTGGTGGAACAGCAACGAGGGCCGGCGCCTGCGACAGGACTTCTGCGCGTTGTGGGACGGTGCCATGGAAATGCATTTCGACAGCGTGGCGGCGTTTGTCGCGGCGCGACGCTCGGCAGCACTGCATCCGCAACTGTGCGCGCTCGAAAGCGAACTGTTCGACGCGCACTGGTACGTGGAAGTGGACGAGAACGTCATCGTCATGCCGAACCGCGATCCCGCGCCGGCCTTCTACTACCGCTGACGGAGGCAATGTGCTCAAGGTATTCGGCTTTGTCCGCCGCCACGCGAATCTCACGCACGATGACTACCGTGCCGCGCATGTGGGCTACCACAACTCCTACGGGCGGCGTCTGAACAAGATTCGCGGCTATGTGCTCAACGTGCGTGCCAACGAGCCCATCGAATCGACACTGGGACCGTTGGTTACCATGCTGAGCCGCGACGAGCCCATGGATTTTGATGCGCTGTGGGATGGCTGGGGCCAGCTCGTGTTCGACACCCTGGATGACTATCTTGCCGCCAAGTCACCGGCGCGGGACAAACCAGGGCCGGGCGGACTGGAGGAGGACGCCCGCGTTGCCGCCGTGGGTGGCGATGGCGCCTATCTCTACACGGGATCGCCATTCCAGTTCATGGTTGCCGAACACGTGGCGCTGCCCGTCCGGCGGCCGGAGCGGAAAATCTTCAAGCTGGTGCAGTTCGCGAAACGGCGAACGGAGCTCCCGGAAGCGCTGTTCCGTGCCTATGTCACCGGTCGGTATGCCCCCATGCTGGCACGGCTGCCCGGACTGCGTGGCCTCATCGTCAATTTCCGCGCCGAGCTGGATGTGATGACCGGCTTCTTTCCGCCGGACGCGGAAGGCTTTACGCCTGAAGGCATTGCGGTGAGGGAGCGGTTCCATGCGGGATGGGACTGCATCACGGAACTGTGGTTCGATCACGGAGCGCAGTTCGTGCGCGGCCGGCCCGCGATGTCCGCGCTCGATGCCGTGGAGTCAGAGCTGTTTGCGTCGATCTTCTACCGGGAGGTGGATGAAACCGTTGCGGTGAATCCCAACCGCGCGCCGGCGCCGGATTTCTATTTCCGCTGAATGGCGGACGTCACGAGGAGAGACTAGCGATGCCAGCACACCCAGAGCGTCTCGATGTTGCGGTTCCAGGGCTCGATGCCCAGTTCATCGCCGGTGTCTGGTGCCCGGCGACCGGCGAGCCGGTTGAGGTCATTTCGCCGACCACCGAAGAGTGCCTTGCGCGCGTGGCAGCGCCCACGACCGCCGATGCGGATGCGGCGGTTCTTGCGGCGCGCAATGCCTTCGACAACGGGCCATGGCCTGACCTTCCCGTGGCGGAGCGCATTGCGGTGTGCGCCCGTCTTTGCGACAGCCTCGAGCGTCTGCTGCCCGTTCTCAACCGTGCCTGGGCGTTTGAATCCGGCGCGACGATTGCGCACGGGGAGATGATCAATGACGGGGCTGGCGTCGCCGTCTGGCGAGGTGCGCTGGACCATGCGCGTGACCTTGGCTGGGAGGAAGACCGGGGGGATGTGCGGCTCCTGCGTCAGCCGATCGGCACCGTGCTCGGCATCCTCACCTACAACGGTCCGATAGTGCTCATGGGCATGAAGGTCATACCGGCGCTGCTGGCGGGCAATACGGTCATCATCAAGCACGCTCCGGAGTCACCGCTGACCTCGCGCCTCATCGCGGAAGCGATCCGTGAAGCCGGTTTCCCGGCAGGCGTCGTGAGCGTGCTGGCGGCAGGCACGGCGGTGACGCAGTATCTGGTGGCGCATGCGGGGGTGGACATGGTGGCGTTGACCGGCGGTACGGCCATTGGCGTGGACGTCGTCAAGCGCACTGCGGACCGGCTTGCGCGGACCGCGCTCGAACTCGGCGGCAAGTCGCCGGCCATCATCGCCGACGATGCGGATCTCGATGACGTCATGGCGACTCTCGGACCCGGCACCACCGGTTTCATGGGTCAGGTGTGTGTCAACCTTTCCCGTGTGCTGGCGCCACGCCGTCGCTACGACGAGGTGGTGGCCGCGCTCGCCGAACATTTTCGCGGGCTGCGGGTGGGGGATCCGTTCGATCCGGCGACGGATCGCGGTCCGCTGGCGGTACAGCGGGCGCGGGATCGTGTGGAGACGCAGGTGGCGGTGGCAAGGGAGGAAGGCGCACGGGTGGTGGCTGGCGGCCGGCGACCGGCGCATCTGAATCGGGGATGGTTCTACGAACCGACCCTGCTGGCGGATGTCGACAACCACATGCGAGTCGCCCGGGAGGAAATATTTGGTCCGGTGACGGCGGTGATTCCCTACGATGGCATCGAGCAGGCCATCGACATCGCGAACGACTCACCCTTCGGCCTGGCCTGCTCGGTGTACACGCGTGACGCGGAACTGGCGGGCCGGGTGGCGCGCCGTATCCGCGCAGGCAGTGTGGCGATCAATCTGGCGGGGGTATCGCTCACGCAGCCGTTCGGTGGCTGGAAGCAGAGCGGCTGGGGCAAGGAGTGCGGCCCCGAAGGGTTGCTGGAGTTTCTGCAGATCAAACAGATCGTCCGCGGCGGCGGCTACCTCGACGCCGGTGCCGGGAGGAACGCCTGATGGTCGCACCGATGCTGCCGCAGACCTCGCTCGACGCGCCGTTCTCGGCGCATTACGTGCAGGCCAGACAGGAGATCGAGTACCTGCGACGCTGGTACTGCCGGGCCACGGACCTGTTCGGTATGACAGGCAATGGTGCCGCCACCGACGAGGCACGCAGGATCTACCGGCGTATCTTCACGGCGGATGCAAACATCCGGGTGAGTGGCGCCACCGGTCGACCGCTGCAGGCCCGTGGCCCCGACGGCTGGGCTGCCGTAGTCACGGAAGCGCTTCGGGACTACACGGTGACACAGCATCTGCTTGGTACGCAGCTGGTCGATTTCCGCGTGCTCACGCCCGAGGAAGACGAGGCGGGATCGTATCGACTCCGCGCCGGCGAGGCGTGCCTGTCCAGCTATCTGCAGGCGTGGCATGTGTGGCCGGACAACCGGCTGCGTGTGGTCATGGGTAATTACCTGGACGAAGTCCGTTATGTTCCGGGCACCGGCTGGCAGATCCACGACATGAATCTCGTGCATCTCACCAGCGAAGTGCGACCGTTGGGCAGCGTGTGATGGCTGGCAGGACAAACACCCCCGACGTTGCGGCGGGGGCGGCGACGGATTACCCCGCGGCCGCGTACGGTTGGTACGTAACGTTCGTGCTGCTGCTCGGGTTCACGTTTTCGTTCGTGGACAGGCAGGTGCTGAACTTGCTGGTGGAACCCATCCGCGCGGATCTCGACATCACGGATACGCAGATCAGTTTTGTGCAGGGCCTCGCTTTCGCCATCACGTACGTGCTGGCGAGTGTACCCATCGGCCGGCTGGTCGACCGCTTCAACCGGGTGCGCATCATGATTGTCGGCGTGCTGGTATGGAGCGCGACCACCATTGCCTGCGGCCTGTCACGCAACTACGGGCAGTTGCTGGTGGCGCGCATGGGGGTTGGTGTCGGCGAGGCCACCCTCAGTCCCGCGGCGTGGTCGGTGCTGGCGGACTACTTTCACCCGGAGCGTCTGTCGCGGCCGATCAGCGTGTATCTGATGGGGCCGTACATCGGCGCGGGCATCGCCATGATTGCCGGTGCCGAGGTGCTCGATTTCACCCGGGAGGTGTCCACCATCGACGTACCGCTGCTGGGCGAACTTGCGCCCTGGCAATTTACCTTCATCGCGGTGGGACTGCCGGGGGTGCTCATCGCGGCGCTGCTCGGCACCGTACGGGAACCCATACGCACCGGGCGCGGGGGGGCGATGCAGGTGGTGCCGCCCTGGCGCGAGGTGTTCGCGTACATGCGCCGCCACGCCCGCATCTACATTGCGTTGCATCTGGGTGTGCCTTTCATCGTGGTCATGCTCTACGGCCTGCAGGCGTGGACCCCGACAATCCTTGTGCGCGTGCATGGCTGGGATCTGGCGGATGCAGGACGCAATTATGGTCTCATCGCCCTGGTTGCCGGGTCGGCCGGCGTGCTGAGCGGGCCATTCGTTGCCCGTCTCGTCGATCGTGCCGGGCGGGGCGACGCCGCGCTGCTGGTGGCGATACTGGGCGCGGCGCTGGCGACCGTTTGTCTGGCGGCCATTCCGCTGCAGGGTACTGCGACCGGCGCGCTCTGGTGCATCGCCGGTGCCAGCTTCAGCGTGACGCTGCCGCTGGCACTGGTCACCTCCGCCATGCAGCAGGTCACCCCCAACGCCATGCGTGGTGTCGTCAATGGTGCCTACGTCGTGACGACCAACGTCATCGGTCTGGCGCTGGGACCGACGCTGGTGGCGGCCTGCACCGACTACGTGTTCCGGGATCCCGCCGCGGTCGACCGCTCGCTGGCGGCGGTGTCGCTGTGCATGGGCCCGATAGCCATTGCACTGCTGGCGTCCGGTCTGGTGGCCTTGCGACGGCACGCATCCGGTTGACGCTGGCGGCGCTGGCGATGACTGGCGCGCAGTGTTCCCTGCGCAGACCGTCCCTGGTCAGCCCCCTGGTGGTCAGCGAGAACGTGACCGATGAGCAATCGCGCAGGTGCCGGCAACACGCGCCAGGTGTGCGTTGCGGGAGCGGTTCTCCGATGCGAATGCGGCACCTCTCAGCTGCAGCAGCCGGTGTACCCGGCGCTGAACCTGCCCTCCGGGTTGCACACGCGGCCAAACTGGTGCCTCATGCGCGCCCGGCGCTGGAGGGCATGGCGCGCAGGACAGCTGAAGCGCGGGAATGAATACGGGCAGAAGAGAAGCAGAGGAGCGAATGCGAGCCGCAACACGATGGCAGGTGACCGGTCTGGAGAGGCCGGCCGGCGGGGGCCGACCGACAAATCGGGGCGCGTGCGTCCGGTTGGGTGACAGCGGCTTGAAAGCCTCGCTGCTGGCCGGTCTGATGGTTCTGCTGGTCAGCGTACCCGTCGCCGGCGCCGCGGAGACAATCGAACTCACGCGTGCGTTGCTGCGTCTCGATGTTGCGGCGTCCGATGTCAACACGGTTACCTTCCCGGCTTCCGCGGGACCGGCGCAGCTGGCGATCGAGGGGCCGGGAACGGGTCTGGCAGTGCGTCTCAACGACCAGCCGGTTGCCGCCGGGGAGGTATCGCTGCGGGACAGCAATGTCCTCACGGTGGAAGGCGAGCCCGGCGTACCGGTGCGCGTGCGGGTCACGCAGACTGCTGACGTGGCGCTGGACGTGCTCAGTCGCATTCACTTCAACACCAATGTGGGTGATTTTGCGTCGGCACGCGCGTTCTACGGACTGCTCGGTTTTGCAACGCTGTCCGGTTTTCCCGACACCAACACGGTGGCCATGGCGAAGGCTATCGGTATCGACCAGCCAACCTCCTATGACGGTGCGAAGGGTGGTGAGCCCGGCGGCTACCTGCTGCACGGCGAACTGATCGGGTTGGGCTTCAACCGGGGAGTGATCGATCTGATCGAGTTCACGATTCCCCGCAATGACGCGCCGCCTTACCCCACGCTCAACCGGCTGGGCATGGCCTGGGCGGTCTTCGAAACCGTTGATGTCGAGCGCGATGTGCGCACGCTCTCGGCTGCCGGTGTACGTTTTCTCTCGGCGCCCGTGCAGCGTGCGGACGGCACCCGTTTTGTCATGCTGCAGGATCCGGACGGCACCTTCTACGAATTACGCGAGGTTGCCGGCGAAGTGGACGAAACGGCGCCGACGCAGTTGCAACGCATCGGTCCGGTTGTCATCAATGTCAGCGATCTTCGGCGCTCACTGGCCTGGTACCGGATGCTCGGCTACGAAGCCACCGGCGAGCTGGCGTCCACCGAATCCGCCGAGGTGGCGGCGGCCATGGGTTTCGACGCCCCGTTCGAGATTCACGGCGTGCGGCTGACCCACCGTGAGGATGCATCGCGTATCGAACTGGTCGAGTGGTTGCGGCCGTTTGATCCCACGCCGCCCTATCCGTTGCCCATCAACCACATTGGCATTCATCGGATGGCTTTCACCAGCGGCGATATCGACGGTGACGTGGCGCAACTGGTGGCGCAGGGCGTGGAAATGATCAGTCCGATCACGCCGTGCTGTTCCGGTCCGGATGCCTGGGGCGGAATCGTAGCGTTCCGGGATCCGGATGGCACCATCATGGAACTGGCCGAGATGCCGTTCATGACCTGGCTGACCCGCCTGATGAACCTGTTCAACTGACGATGCGCCCCGTGGTCCGTACCCGTATGCAAGTGGCGGGAGACATGCCGTTTTGTGGGGTGCATGCCACGTGGCGGGCGATGGCGCTTCTCATCAGTTCGCTGCTCGCAAGCGTCGCCTGGGCGGCGCCCTGCGAGGATGCAGCCGGCATTGCCGGGCTGGACGACGGCTACATCGTTGGCTGGGGTATCGACCATCGCAACACCCGCTATCAACCACGCTCGGCCATCACCGCGGCCAATGCCGCGCGCCTGACACTCAAATGGGCCTACGGACTGGCCAGTTCGACCCCGCGCAGCTGGCCCCTGGTCACCGAAAATACGGTGTTCCTGGGCGACGGCGGACGCGGCGTGGTGGCGCTCGACCGCGAGACCGGCTGCGAACGCTGGGTTCACGAACACACCGGAACAATTGCCAGCGCGCTGCTGCCCGCGCGCATCGATGGTCGTCCCGCGCTCCTGTTCAATGATCGGCTCAGCGGCCTGTATGCCATCGATGCCCGCAGCGGTGAGCGTATCTGGCACGCTGCGGTGGATGACGAACCGGTACCCTGGTACTCGGGCACGCCGCTCGTCACCAGCGATACGGTCTATCTGCCCGTCGCCTCGCTGGAGGTTGGTCTGGCCGTCAATCCACTGTATGGCTGCTGCACCACCAGCGGTGGTATCGCGGCGTTTGATCTGCGCACGGGCCGCAAACGCTGGTATCTGCCTACGATCCCCGAGCCGGCTCGCGAGACGGGCAGCCACTGGGGATTTGTGCAGGAGTATGGCCCGAGCGGGGCCGCCGTGTGGGGTGCCCCTGCATTCGATGCAACGCGCAACCGCGTGTACTTCGGTACCGGACAGAACTTTTCACATCCAACCACGGCCACCAGCGATGCGATGTTTGCGGTCGACGCCACTACTGGCGATATCGTCTGGGTTCGGCAATTCACGGCCAACGATGCCTACACCGCTGCCTGCAACATCAAGGCCCTGAATCATCCCAATTGTGCCGAACCCACCGGGCCGGATGTGGACTTCGGGGCGCCGCTGATGCTGCTGCGCACCGCGGCCGGACGGGAACTGCTGGTGGGAGGGCAGAAGTCCGCACAGGTGCATGCCGTGGATCCTGCCACCGGGCAACCGGTGTGGACGCGCCGGCTGGGCCGGGGCGGCATCATTGGCGGCGTGCACTGGGGGATGGCGGCGAACGAATCGATGGGTCTGCTGTTTGTTCCCGTGAGCGACAAGGGCCTGCAGGGATTTCCGTCGCCGGGCGAACCGGCGCCGGGACTCTACGCACTGGACATCGCCACGGGTGAACCGCGCTGGACGGCCCGCCGCGCGTCGCGGTGTGACGACGAAGAGTGCGTCTACGGGCTGTCCGCCGCCATCGTCGCTGCCAACGACATCGTTGTGGCGGGCAGTATCGATGGCTATCTGGACGTGTACGCCGCGACCGATGGCAGGCTGCTGTGGTCGTGGGATGCGTGGCGTGACCTGGTCGCGGTAAACGGCGTCGATACGACGGGCGGTGCCTTCGATGCCCACGGCCCGTTCCTGGCCGATGATCTGCTGCTCGTCACCGCGGGATACGGCTATGTCGGCCGTCAGCGCGCGGGCAACGCGTTCCTCGTGTTCCAGCTGGTGGACGGCAATGGCGATGGCTGAGCGGCGCGAACCGGCGGGACGGGGACGGCGACTGGCGGCGACGCTGGTGGATGGCTTGCTGGTACCCGCGGTAACGGTGCTGCTGGTCATGGTGACGGGGGTGGTCGAGGATGCGGAGGACTACAGAACCAGTGTCTGGATGGCTGAGGTGCTGGTCCTGGCGGTGGTGAGCTATGTGCTGCTGAACGGCATCACGCTCTGGCGCGATGGCCAGACCCTGGGCAAGAAGCTGCTCGGAATCCGCCTCGTTGCATGGGATGGCGGGTTCGACGGTCCGTCAACGGATGTCCGATTGCCGTTCTGGAAGCTGGTGCCGCTCCGCGCGCTCTTCTTTCCCCTGCTGTTCTGTTTACCGATTCCCTGGCTCTGCCTGCTGCCTCTTGTCGATCAACTGGCGATATTCCGCAAGGATCGCCGTTGTGTACATGATCTTGTCTGCGGGACGGCGGTGATCCGGGCAGGAACGAATTCATGAAAGAGACTGTCGCGATGAACCATCTGTATACCGTTACCCTGGTACTGAACCTGCTGATCGAACTGCTGGCGGCAGTGTCCCTGATCGGCGGGCCGACCGGTTTCGCCGCCGCGGGAAGCGGGGAACAGTGGGCAATGCACTATGGATTCGCGGCGCTGGCGATCTCCACCACCGTCCTGTGGGTGTGGCCTTTCCGGACGGTTCCGGCCGTCGCAACCGTGGTGCTTGGCGTGCTGTCCACGTTCCATGTCGGGTTGTTCATTTCGCTCGTCACGGCCGGCGACCAGCCGGCTGGCGTGGTCATTCATGCCGTGATGGCCAGCCTGTGCCTGCTCCTGTTCGTCCGCCGGTCCAGGTGGTGCGCGGCGTGACGGTTCGCCTGTTGTTCACGGGGCGGGTTAGGACAGCTGCGCGTGCTCCTGTCTGTCGCGCGGGTTGCGTGGGGCGATCCGGCGCGCGAATCTTGATACGCTACCCGCGCGTTTCCACCGCGCGCCATCCGCTGCGCGCCCCGGCCCCGGTGAGGGTTGGCCCGCTCGCCGCGACGCGCCGCGAGACGGTGGGAGAGAGGGAGGACGCCGGCCCGCCGAGTCGGTTCGAGCGGGCGAATTGAACGTGATCATCTGCAGGGGAATATAGCCATGAGTTCCAATACCCAGCCTGACTACGATGTCATCGGCATAGGCGCAGGCTTTGCCGGGTTGGCCCTGATCCACTACGCCCGTGAAGCGGGTCTGTCCGTGCACGTATTCGACAAAGCCGACGACATCGGCGGTACGTGGACGTGGAATCGTTATCCCGGCGCAGCCAGTGACAGCGAGTGTTACTACTACTGCCTCACCTTCTCGAAGGAACTGCTGCAGGAGTGGAGGTGGTCGGTTCGCTACCCGAGCTGGGACGAGAACCTGAGTTACATGCACTTTGTCGCCGACCGCTGCGACATGTGGCCGCACATCACGCTGAACACCGAAATCAGCCGGGCGGACTACGACGAAACCGCCGGACTCTGGCGCATCACCACGGCGGCGGGCGAGACCTGCACCTGCCGCTACTTCGTCAGTGCCATGGGCATGATCTCCGAACCGGTCATTCCCAACTTCAAAGGCATGGACCGCTTCAAGGGGCCCTGTTTCCACTCTTCCCGCTGGCCGCGGGAGGGCCTGGACTATGCGGGCAAGCGCGTTGGGATCATCGGCAGCGGCGCCACCACCGTGCAGATGCTGCCGGTGATGGCGGAAACCGCGGGCCATGTGACCGTTTTCCAGCGCACGGCAAACTTCGTGATGCCGGCGGTACAGAAGCCAATGACGCCGGAGTGGGAGGCGGACATCAAGGCACACTATGACGAGATCATCGCCAAATGCCGCAACCATGTCTTCGGTATGGCCTTCGACAGCCCGGTGGGCCGCACGATCGCGGAGACGCCGCCGGAGGAAGTGCAGCGGATATTCGAGGAACACTGGCCGCGCGGCAGTTTCCGTTTCGTCTTCGAGACCTTTGACGACCTGCTGTCCAACCCCGAGTCCAACCGGATCGCTGGCGAGTTCGTGATTCGCAAGATGCTCGAAGGCGTGAAGGATCCGGTTCTCCGGGACAAGCTCACTCCAAAAGGGTATCCGTTCTTCGCCAAGCGACCACCACTCGATCACGGTTTCTTTGCAGCGTTCAATCGCGACAACGTCTCCCTGGTGGACATCGGCAACGAGGAACCGCTGGTGGAGTTCACCGAAACCGGCGTGCGTACCACGAAGGGTGATTACGACTTCGACATCATCGTTCTGGCGACCGGCTTCCAGGCCTATACCGGCGCGCAGGAGGCGTTGCCCATTCGCGGTCGTGGCGGTCTGCTGCTGCGTGACAAGTGGGAAGACGTTTCCAGTTCGATCATGGGGGTGTTTGTCGCCGAGTTCCCCAATCTGTTCCTGGTCACCGGACCGCAGGCGCCTTTCGCGAACCTGCCCACGTCCATCGAACAGAACGTCATCTACATCATCGACTGCATCCGCAAGATGCGCGACGAAGGGTATGCGGTGTGCAATCCCCGGGCGGATGCGGAAGCGGCGTGGGTTGCCCACACCGCGGACATACACGCCCAGACCCTGATGGCGCAGGGCGACAAGGTGCACTCCTGGATGATGGGAGCCAATCTCGAAGCGCGGAAACCGCGGGTGCTCATCTACTTCGGTGGCGCCAACGTCTACTACGACAAGCTGCGTGAAAGCGCGGATGCCGGCTTTCCGGAAGTGGCGTTCGAGCGGCAGGCGGGATGACCGAACGCACCGCGCGCCGCCGTGAGGCCGGGCAGGAGCGTCGCCCGGTCACGGCGCGCGCAGTTGGCTGAACACAACCAGTATCGGGATCGTCAGCGTGGGGCAGAGCAACCGGCAATGGATCGTGGCGCAGGCATCGCAGTCGCCCGGCATCGGCCTGGAGCGGGCCTGTTTCGGGCAGCGTGACGGTGCGATTCCCGGCCCGGGCGTGGGCCAGGTACTGATCCGCAATGGCTGGTTCGCCTGCGACCCCATGAATCACGCGTGGGTGAAAGGTCTCGAAGCGCGATTTTCGCCCATTCCGGTAGGCGGCATCATGCGTGGTGGTGTTGCCGGACGCGTCGTGGAGTCGCGGCACCCGGATTTTGCGCCCGGAGATGCCGTCACGGGTTTTCTCGACTGGGCGGACTACACGCTAAGCACCGGTGGCGTGGACTACACCGGTACGCCGCTGCAGA
>JACKNX010000030.1 GCA_024234635.1 Pseudomonadales bacterium
TGCGATACCGCCACGTCCGCCGGATGGCGTACGAGCAGGCAGACCTTCTTGCCGGCATACGCCTGCTTGCCGCCACCGTGGCCCGTGTAATCGCGCAGGTAGTTGTCATGGGTGAACAGCACCTTCGGCACGGCCGCATTCCGGGCGTGATAGTTGTCGAACTCGATGAGTTCGTCCGTGACGCCGTACACCAGCTGGTACATGCGCGAAATGAGAACGCGCACCCAGGTGCGGCCGCTCTTGCCGAAGGAAACGAACACCACGTCCGCCTCGCGCAGCCGGCGGGCATCGAACCAGCCGCGGATTCGCCGTTCCAGGCGGATTCTCGGTGCGCGTGGCAACAGGGCGCCGAGGCGTTCGGCGCTGCGCTGTACGTTTAGGGAAGGGGTTGTCATATCTCAGCCTCGAGCCGTTGCGCCGGGATGGTGGATGAGCAGCGAGCACAGGCGCTCGATGACCGGTGCCAGTTCGGGGGCTGTTTCCGTCCGTTCGATTGCGCGAGGCGGGGTGTCCGGCCACACGGCCAGACCCGCGCGTACCAGCGTTTCGTGCAGCGCCTCGAGCCGGCGTGGAAACGCCACCCAGCCCAGCCGCAGCCGCAGCCGCTGCCAGGCGTTGGGTCGGAGCCAGTGGCTGCCATCGAGCAGCCGGTCCACCCAGGCGGCGAACCTGCTTTGCGACCTTGGCAGCGGCAATATGGTGAGTGGGCGACCCGCGCGGACGGCCTCGGTAATCATGGAAACGCTGTCCCCGGTAACGGCGACGTCATCGGCATCAGCAAGCAGCGCCAGGTAGGGATTGGCGCCACCGTTGCTGAAATCGTGCAATCTGTCGCTTCCGCGCAACATGGCGGGCAACGCGTCGCGAACTTCCGCGCTGGTGCGTCGGCTTGTCACAAGCCACAGCGTGCCCTGGCCGCCGCTGCGGGCACGCAATTGCCCGAGCATGCGCTCGATGTCCGTTGCCCGCAGCCGGAAGGGACGCGTGGCGGCACCGATCATCACGGCGGTGAGCGGTCGCGGCACTGCGGCCAGCGCGTCCGCGAACTGGGTTCGGGCCTGCGCCAGGCGATGGTGGTCGATATCCATCAGCGGCAGCCGTGTCGTTACCACGTTCGGCCACGCAGGGATCAGGTATTGCGAGGCGGCGATGATGAGATCGAAGGCGTGTGGCCAGCGTTTGGGACGGCCGACGAGCGCCACCCGGGTGGCGTTGTTCGACTGTGCCTTGATCCACAGCGCCACCATGGCAGGTCGTCGACCGGCTGTGAGGATGAGATCGGGCCAGGGCGGCGACAGCGGACTGGAAGCCGCGACATCCACGTGGCGCACGGACGGCGTGAACCAGGGTTTGCCGACCCGGTGACGCGCCTTGAATACCAGGCGGCGCGGCTCGACCGCACAGCAACCGGCGAGGCAGGCGGCAATCTGCTCGAGCTGGGCGTTGTCGCCGAGCTTGTCGCTGCCGAGTACCCAGACGACGGGGCGGGTTGTCATCAGCCGGAGAAGAACCGGTTGCGAATGCCTTTCTTGCGCAGTTTCTTGCGCTGGTCGAAGGCGAAATAACTCTTCTCCTGCGTGCACAGACGCCACCGCACGCCGGGAAACTCGCGGGCTGCCTGCTGCATCTGTGCCGCCCACCAGTCGGGCGGAGTTACCGTGCAATGGGCATTGGTGCCGTCCGGCAGGATCTTCTTGGCCGGAAAACAGGCCGCCACGGCGTACAGAAATTTGCCGGCGTGGCGGAAGAGGTGACGCAGCACCCAGGGAATGTCTTCCGCCGGGATGTGTTCGAGCACGTCCGTGGTGATGACGCCGTCGTACTTGTCTTCATACGGGCCGGAAAATGGCTCGTAGCCAGGGTCATAACAGGTGATGACGGTTTCGCCCCATGCCGGCATGGACTTGAAGCGTGCGTACGCGGGATAACCCGGTGCGGGCTGGTACAACCCGGCCTTGCCGCTGCCGTAGTCCAGGATCGATGCGGCGCCGGTTGCTTTGACCAGTTCGGCCACGTGCGGAATGTGTTCCACCAGCGAGCGGCCGGAGAACGTTTCGCCTGCACCGTGTCCGGTTTCCGGCCGGCCCTCATCGTGCATGGAGCCGTACATGGCAATCAGCTCCTGGTATCGGGGGGAGGGTGATTGCTCCGTGAACAGCGTGAAGCGCGCGGCGTCCGCTTCGGCTTCGAGATCGGTCCACAAGCCCGCCAGTGGATTCGGTTCGTACTTCAGGAGTTCGGGAAACGGCTGCCAGGGTTGCTTGTGCAGTGTCGTGTAGTGAAGCAGATGGCTGGTGCCGGCGCGGTACTCGTCATCACGGGCATTCCAGGCGGCGTCCATGGTGCCCCACAACCCGGCGTTGTGCACCTGGGCCCGGAAGCGCTTGTGGTGACTTGCGCCCTGCGCCTGGGCCAGCGGCCAGATGTCCCGCAGCTTTTCGCAGTCCAGCAGCATCACCGAGGTTTCCCGCTCATCGATGCTGAGTACGGCGTGATCCTGCATCGGCGTATCGAACAGCAATGCGGGATCGCTGAAATAGATCTGATCCACATCGTTGTAGATGGCGCGCCCCTGGAAGCCGGCCAGGCCGGGGACGGCGTAACGGTAGTTGGTGAAACCCGTCTTCCAGTCCGAGCGATCGAAACCCCTGAGATTCGACATCAGGTAGACCTGGTAGTGCCGGCCGGGGTCGCGGTGTTTCAGGATGCTCCAGACCAGAACGCGTTCGGCGCGGAACTGCGCCGGTTCGGTGCCAACATAGATACGCACGCAGGGGCGGGGATCCGGCGTGGTCGCCGGCGTCACCGGCGGCAGGTCCACCAGGATGGGCTCGCGCCGATCGCCTTCGGCCCGTCCGTGCAGTCGCAGGGTGAGCGAACCGCCCATCCGGCGGTGCTGCAGACGGGTCTTGAACCGTTGTTTGTGCGCTTTGGACTGGTTGCTGGCGCTGGAGCTTGCTGTGGCCACTGGCATCTTCCCGATGGGTGGTGTGCGCGCGATGCGACACCCTGGCGCGTGAACGTCACGCATGGTTGGACAAAGCGTCGGCGGAATCAACCGGCCGCCGGGTTACGCGCCGTGTCGTGCGGCGCGCGGTCTGATCGCAGTTTTCCGCGCACCACCCACCCTGCTGGCGGCGGTCCGCGGCGCGTATGGTCGCCAGCACGGGGCGAAAGTCAATCCACATTTGTCTCCTGCGCGGCCCCGTCGGCCGCCAGCAGGCGCTGCAAGGTCTCTCCGTGGACGATGAGTTCCCCCCGGAAGCGCCGCAGCGTTGCCAGGAGGAAACCCGCCTCGGTGTCGCGGTCGTGCGCCGGCGTATAGGCGTTGGCGGCATTGCCGGCGTCCGGATAGGCACCGCGTGGATCGCTGAACAGGTCGATGCCGGCCACGATCAGGCGCCGGGGCGCCAGCGCAACCGCGGCGGCAATCATGACAGCGCCGTTGGTGGGCTTGTAGTCGCCGAAAGCGCCCGGGTCGACGATGCCCGTCGCTTCGGCGTTCAGCAACCGGCGCCCACCGGTTCTCAACCACGGGCGGCGGAGCAGTTTCCGCAGGGCGTCGTTCGACTGTACGCAGAACACGGGATGCGTGCCGCAGGCAACGAGCGATGACCGTTGCGCGGTGAATACCACGTCCGGCGCCGTGAAGCGGCCGCGTGTGCGCCAGGCATGATTGACGCGGAACAGGGCGTCGAAGGGGGTGCTCGCGGGGTCGAGATCCTCGCTGGAGGGGCCATTGCCGAGACAGAGAATCGTTTCCGGTCCGCCAAGCAGGTCATTCAGTGCCGCCACCGAGGCAAGCAGACGGAAGCGGCGCTGTTGCCACCGCGCCAGCAGCGGCAGCGCGCGACCGCCGTCTTCCTGCCTGCCGCCACGGATGGCCAGCCGTCCCCGCAGCCAGGTGGACAGGCACGCCAGACCCGCCTCAACGGTTGGTTCCCGGAAGACCGTGGCGTCGCGCCTGCCGCTGCTCTCGCGAATGGCTGCCGCGCTCCACAGTATGGCGTCGGCCGCACCGGCGATTCGGTCATCGGGTGGGTCGAGGCAGACGATCTGCGCGCCCACCAGGCTGGCCGGGTGCAGCAACGGAAGATGAACCGCCCCCCCGGGCAACACGACAACGAGCTGGATCCGCAGGCGCCGGAGCCAGTTGCGTCGCGTCAACGCGCTCGGCCAAGGTGGTGTCACATCCACGACGCGCGCACCGGGGCCATTGAGACCGATGGCGTACCAGCAGGCACGGGGGAACTGCCCGCCCAGCACCCCGACCACGGCCGAGGCCAGTTCCTCGTCACCACGCCCCCCCAGCAACAGCATGCCGCGTCCGGGCGCCACCTTGCCCAGGCCAAGATTCCACAAGTGGTTGCCGCTCATCGGCGATGATGGGTCCTGCGTCACGAGACGGGGATTAGAGCGCCGCGGCGCGCGCGGAGGCAAGGAGTGCCCGGCCTGTACCTCACGCAACAGGTGAAGGGCATGCGCGAAGCGCTTGAAATGGCAGGTATTATGATTTTTCTTGCCTATTCGTGCTGCTAACTTGACGAGTTGCGGGGAGACTGGGACGAAACGCGCATTCTGGCGGAACATGGAAAAATAATGGAGAAATTCACTAGCCAAATTGCATCAATTTCTTCATCATGCCGGCCGCTTTTGTGCCCTTTATCCGTCTATCCGTCCATCGCCCCGGGAATAGCAATGAACTGGACTCTGGACCCGTTGAAACTGCAGGCGCTCGTGCCCGCCGATCCTGGCGCGGACGAGCCGGCCATCGATATCACCGCCCGGACGCTGCATGAAGCGCTGGATCAATCGGCGCGGGGGCAGAGCGGTAGCCGGGGGCTCACGTTCTTCGACGGTAGAGGCAGGGAAAGCCGTTTTCTGGCGTACCGCGAACTGCGCTCGGAAGCGAGGCGGGTAGCCAAACAGTTGCTCGGACTTGGCGCGCACGCAGGCGATCGCATTGCCGTCATCGCGGAAACCAGTCCCGATTTTGTCGTGCTGTTCTTTGCCTGTCAGTACGCCAACCTCGTGCCGGTACCCCTGACGGCGAACGTAACGCTGGGCGGGCGAGACCGGTACGTTGAACAGATCGCTTTCTTCATTCGCAAGGTTGGCGCCGTTGCCGCCTTCTCCACGACGGACTTCGGTGAACTCCTGTCCGACGCGGTGAGTCGGGCCGGCAGCAACCTGCTGTTCGCCGGCACACTGGACGAACTGGCAATCCATGCCGCGGACGCGGAGGTTACCCAGCTGCTTGGTACTGCCACCCCGCGGGACTGCGCCTACATCCAGTTCACCTCCGGCAGCACGCGCGTTGCCCGCGGCGCGATCATCGAGCAGCAGGCCATCATGGCCAACTTGCAGGCGATGGTGGGGCCTGGATTGCGGCTCACGCGGAACGACAGCCTGCTGTCCTGGCTGCCCTTCTACCACGACATGGGGCTGGTCGGTAAATTGCTGGTCCCCGTAGCCGCCGGGCTGTCAGCGGGGTTCCTCGGAACACGCGAATTTGCCCTGCGTCCCCGTTTATGGCTGACGTTGCTCGATCGCACACAGGCCACCGTATCCTTTTCGCCACCGTTCGGGTACGAGTTGTGCGCGCGTCGTGGACTTGGACGCGATCGCGATGCGGAACGACTGGATCTCAGCCACTGGCGCGTCGCCGGTGTGGGGGCGGACATGATCCGGCCGGAAGTGCTGCGCGAGTTCGCGCAGGCCATGGCGCCCCACGGGTTCCGTGGTACGGCGCTGGTGCCTGCTTACGGCATGGCGGAAGTGGGGCTGGCAATAAGCTTCGCGGACGTATCGCGCGACTTTGAGGTCGACTACGTGCACCGCGACCGCTGCATGAACGACGGTATTGCCTCACCGCCGACGGAAGCCGACTACCGTGGTGGCGCACGGGCCAGCGATTTCAAGGGATTTGTCGTGTGCGGCCGGCCCGTTGAAAACACCAGTGTGGAGATCCGGGCAGAGAACGGCGCGCCTCTGCCGGAACGGCACATCGGGACGATCTGGGTGCGGACGCCAAGTTGCATGAACGGCTATTTCGACGAGCCGGAAGCCAATGCGGCCGCGCTGCAGGACGGCTGGCTGAACACCGGCGATCTCGGCTACTTCGCCGAGGGCCGCCTGGTGATCACGGGCCGCGCAAAAGACCTGATCATCGCCAATGGACGCAACCTGTGGCCGCAGGATCTGGAAGCCATTGCCGAAGCCAACAAAGCCGTGCGTCCCGGTGACGCCATGGCGTTCTGCGTACAGACGCCCGGTGAAAAAGACGAAGTGGTGCTGTTGCTGCAGTGCCGTCTGCAGGACGCGGCGGAAGCGGATGCACTACGCAATCGGGTGCGCTGCAACGTGCAGACATCGCTTGGCGTGCCGGTGACGGTGTGCCTCGTGCCGCCGCATTCGTTGCCGCGTACATCATCCGGCAAGCCGGCCCGCGCACAGGCGCGACTGATGTACCTGGCGGCCCGTCAGGCCGAGGCATCGGCGGCAAACGGGAGTCAGTCGCCCGAGGCTGCCGCCATACGCGTGGAACCGCTCTGCATCGCCTGAATCGCGGATGCGGGGAACGTATCGCGTGACTGCCGGCGTTGCGGCTCATCCATTCTTGTAGGGATTCCGGGCTGGCGGTTGTGTCGTCCGGAACAGCTTGGTGAACCAGGCGTACTGGTGAATATCTCCACGTATCAGTTCTTCGAGCACCGCGTTCATCGAGCCAGCGTCCAGACTGCCTTCCAGCGGGGGGTGAAAGCAGGCGCTGAACCGTCCCGTGTCCGGATCGAAGCGCAGCGAAGTCGGCACGACCACGGCCTGTGTGGCACGCACCATCTTTGCCAGCGCCGTTGTCGTTGCCTTGTCCCGGCCAAAGAATGGCGCGAAAGCGTGAGGACCGTCGCCCGCATCTTCGTCGGGCAGGTACAGGAGCCACGCACCGTCCTTCACGGCGCGCAGTGGCGCAAGCATGCTGCCCCGGTGGTCGAAGATGCGCGCGCCATAGCGTGTGCGGGCGCGCGTGATGAGCCAGTCCAGGGGGTTGTCACTGTCGTGCAGGCGAACGATGCTGGCCAGTGCCTGGTGAGGCGACAGTACCTGGGCGACGAGTTCGAAGCAGGTCCAGTGCGGTGTGAGCAGAATGATGTTCCTGCCGGCTGCCTGCAGTGCGTGAAGGCGATCCAGGCCGTCGAATTGCGCGTCGGCGCCCAGGGTGCGCAGACGGTGCCCGGCCATGGCACCGTAGTGCAGGAAGACGTGGGTGGCGACGCGCAGGCTTTCAGTCATTGCAGCGTGGCGACGGGCCTCGGGCCACTCCGGAAAACAGAGTTCGAGATTGATACGGGCAATCTGCCGGCGACGATCCGGCAGCCGCAGCCAGAGCCAGGCGACCGCATCGGCAATGGTTCGGCGTGCACCGCGTGGCAGCCAGGCGACCGCGATGAGCAGTCCCCATGCAAGCCACAACGGCCAGTGCCTCGGCGCAAGCCAGGCGGGACGGAACATGACAGCATGCGACATGCAGGCAGCGTAACACGGCAGCCGACGGGACGTGATCGTCCTGCTCCGTGCGCCATGGCAGAAACAGGAGACCTAGTGTGAGCGACACACCCGTGGCGATGGCGCCAGCCGTGATCCATCCATGCCCGAGAGATGAAAACTGCCGCTACTGCAATGGCACCGTGCCGCCGGCCGAGCGGTTGGACTGGCATTTTCTGGACGCCGCCTGGTGTATCTGTCTGCAGAGCCGGGATGACCGTGCCACGCAGGCGGCGCAGGAGTTTCATCGGGTGGGGCTGTGTCAGCTGGTGTCGTTCTATCGTCCGGCCCGTCATCCGCAGAAGGGAATCGTCGGCAGCTGGGAATCGCATCGAGCGGTCGCGCGTCTGGCGCAGGAGCGGGGAACCGAGCGTACGCTCGTCTGCGAGGACGATGTGCTGTTCGATGCGAACCTGTCGCCATCGGTGCTGGCCCGGGTTGCGGCAGGCCTCGAGAGTCTGGGTCCGGACTGGAACATCTACCATCTCGGACATTGGCCGCTGCGTGCCTGTTTTGTGCACCCCCATGTACTGAAGACCGCTTCCGCCTGCGCGCACGCCTATGTTGCCAGTCCCCGGCTCACGGCCTGGCTGGCGGAGCGGCCCTATGGCTCACCGGTCGCCATGAATCGCGGCGTCGGCAAGGCGCTGGACGCCGCCTTCGCCAAGCTCCCCGAGGTCTATGCCTATTTCCCCATGATCGCCATCCAGCGGGTGAGCCGCAGCGACAATTTCGTCACCACGGGCCGGCGCAAGAAAAAACTTCGTCACTTCGTCACCCGATCGCGATACCGTGAATGGCTGTTGTGCAACCTGATGAAGCCCAGCGAAATTTTTGCGGTGCTCGTCTCCCCGGTGTGGTGGCTTGTGGACCGGTTCCGCGGCCGCTTCTATGCGGATATGCGACCAGCGGTGATATCGCCGCCCAAGGCCTCGTGAGCGGGCCGGTGGCATGGTGTGCCTGGCGGTGCCGCGGCGTCTGGCGCGATGCGGCGAAGCCGACGACAACAGAAAATGTTCAGGAGAGACTTTTTCTGCATCCCGCGAATGGAGGTACAAGGTGAGTTTCAATCCTCTGATGGGGCTGCTCACGCAGTCGGTGCTGCCGCTCTGCGGCGGTTCCCGCTCCGTGATGGAGCTGGGCAACCAGACCCTCACGGTGAACCCGCGCGCCTTCCGCGTCATCCTCGAGCGTGCCGTGCGCCTTGGTCAGGACCAGGCAGGGCTGGCGGCCATCGCGGCGCTTGACGGTTCCGCGCGGGATGCCGCCACCGAGGCCTTCTACCGCGCCATCGGTGCGGGCTCCTATGCCGCGATCGACGTCAACGACCGTTACGGCAGCCTCATCATGGATCTGAACGCGGAGCTGGCCTCGACCTATGACTACCGGGAGACATTTGATCTGGTGACCAACAACGGTACCGGCGAGCATGTCTTCAATCAGTACGCGGTCATCGCCAACGTGCATGCCCTGACGGCAGTGGACGGGCTCATGGTGCACGTCATGCCATTCATCAACTACATCAATCACGGTTTCTATTCCTTCCAGCCCAATCTGTACCATGCGCTCAGCGAAGCGAACGGCTATGAGTTGCTCTGTCTGGGTGCGGCCACGCGCGAAGGCGTTGGTGTGGTTGCCTATCCGGCGGGACGTGCTGCTGGTCCGGCTGGTTTCCTTGTGGACGAGACCGAGGTGTCGCTCGGTGAGCTGCTCACCGAGCCGAAACTGCCGCGTCGCAACCTGCTCAGCGGACGTGTCGATGCGTTGCGTATCCGCCTGCCGGGGGCGCCGCCGAAACATCGCTTCGGTGCGCAGTTGCACCGCCTGCTGCTGAAGGGCAAGAAGCTGCTCGGTGTGGCGGTGCTCCGCAAGCGGGTGGATGCGCCCTTCGTGACGCCGATGCAGTTGCGTTACGTGGATGACGTAGATGCATCGCTGGCTGGCTCTGCGTCAGAATGATGCCTCCAGGCACGCTTCGATGCTGTCCTTACCGGGCGTTGATCCGGGTGGCCAGCCGGAGTGATCTGTCGCCGTAGCGATAGATAGCGACAGATAGCGGCACATACCGACAGTAGTACCATTGATGTGTCCGTTGCCTGGCAGGGCGCCCGTCTCCCGTCAGGACAGACAGGTGATCCAGATCCATCCGTGCAACCTTGCAAGCGTTCAATTCGACGGCTTATTCAGGACAGGGCATGAGCGAACTCAACATTCTGCAGAACGTCAAACCGGCCAACATCGTCATGACGCCGTACCCGCATGTGGTGGTGGAAGGCGCATTGCCGGAGAAGCTGTTCAACGAACTCGCGCGTACCTATCCGAGTATGCGCTACGTGGCGCGGGATGAGGAAAATCTGAACAACAAGGCGACGCTGCGCGGCAATGCGGAAGTGCTCGACCATCCGGACGAGGTGGCGCCTATTTGGCGGGAATTCTTCGAGTTCCATCTCTCCCAGGATTTCTTCGACGCCTTCGTGCGAGTCTGGGGGGACGTGGTCGAGCAGTTGCATCCGGATCTGCCGCTTAACTTCGGCAAACCGCTCGAGGCCTTCCACGCGGAGGCGCGGGCAACGGGAAAAGGCCAGTCGGCGCGCAACCAGGCTGCTGACATCGTGCTCGATTGCGTGTTCGGCGTGAATACGCCGGTTTCGAAGCCAACGGCGGTGCGGGGCCCGCATATCGACAGTCCGCACAAGCTGTTCTCGTCACTGCTGTATTTCCGGACGGAACAGGATGACTCCCGTGGCGGCGACCATGTGATGTTCGAGCTGAAGAACCGCATGTATCCGCGTGGCACGCTCAAGCGCATCCCCGAACGTTACGTGCGCGACGTGAAGGTGATTCCCTACCGGTCCAATCTGCTGCTGTTCTGGTTGAACGGGGCACACGCCATCCACGGGGTTACGCCACGTCACGTTACGCAGCATCCCCGCCGGTATGTCGCGGTGGCGGGCGAGTGCTACGGCGATACCACGACGGGTGAATATTTCGCGCGCGATCCGCAGTGGAACCGCGGCATGGATCGGCTGCGCAGCCTGCTGAACGTCTGACTGACTACCCGGCTACCCCCGGGCGGTGGAAACGGGTCGCGCGCTACCGCGATTTCCGGTGGTGATGGAACTGACGGATCAACCCCCGCGTTTCTCCACCCAGCACTGACCGGTCGGGATGGGCAGTATGAATTCGGGTTTGTCGGCGAAGAAGTCGTCAAATGCCTGTGTGGCGCCGGGGCACGATGCAAAACCGTAGTCGTCGCAGAGGATCATGCCCCCTGGCACCATGCGGGGATAGAAGAATTCCAGCGCATCCCGCGTCGGCTGGTACAGATCCACGTCGATGTGCACGAGCGCAAACCGTCGGTCCGCGACGTCAGGGAAGCGCTCCGGAATCCAGCCCTTGTGGAACACGCAGTTGGAGAAGGCCGCAAGGTTGCCGCGCGTGACGTCTTCCCCGACGGCGATATCGCCAGCCTGCCAGCGTTTGGTTTCACCTGCCGGGCGATCGCGGGCACCGATTGCGGACAAACCCTCAAAGGAATCAAAAATGTGGTGCGGCTTGTCCGGGCTCGCAAGGGCGCTCAGCAGGAAAAACGTGCTCTTGCCGTAACGCACGCCGCATTCCGCGGTGTCGCCGTCCAGCGCGCGTTCGCGGGCAATGCGGCCAACCGCGTGCAGGAAGGCACAACGATCCGCGGGTACGCCGGGTACATCGCCCCAGGTCGCATGCAGCGCGTTGAGCTCCCCGGACAGCGCCCAGTTGAGATGCCCCTTGTACAGATGCAGGCCATGCGGCCGCAGGCGCCGTTCGAAGAACTTGTTCATTGCCCGGCGACGTACCGCCGGGTCCTTGGAGTGACGTTTCAGGTAGTTCTTCAGGGACCAGTGCATCGCTTCGGCCGGCTGGATGGAAAGACGCAGAATACCGCAGTTCGATGACGTCTCAGCGGATCGGGTCGTGCGGGTGCCGGCTGATGTCAGCCGGCTTTTGGCATGCGCGTGAAGAAATCTTCCACCTTGCCGCCATAACATTCGGCTGTGAACACCACATAGCGTCGCGGGTGCGGCGTGATCGATCGCGGTGTGACCGCGTGCAGACTGCGCCAGGAGTTCAGCCAGATCATCAGCGTGTTCGATTCGTAGGGAAGCTCCTTCACCTTGTTCACGTAACGATGCGGCGTGCGCTTGCGAAACCACAGCGGCAATTTGCCTTTGGAAGGCTCGTCGAGTTCCAGCGAGCCCCCCGTCGAATCGTCTTCGGGGGAACGCATGTAGAGGATCGCGGAGTAGAGCTTGCGCCCACTGTCCACATGCGGGCCGCGTACGGAGCTGACGGCCTGCACGGGGCTGTTGTAGACGAACATGCAGTCCAGTACGACGTCCGTCTGGGTGTTTTCATCCTGGGCGTGGCTCTTGCGTCCGTCGCGGCGACCCACGCTGAACCTGTCGAGCGCCTTGCCGTAGTTGCGCGTGAGCCCGGGGTG
Source organism: Pseudomonadales bacterium (assembly GCA_024234635.1). Taxonomy (GTDB): domain Bacteria; phylum Pseudomonadota; class Gammaproteobacteria; order Pseudomonadales; family Azotimanducaceae; genus SYFY01. The sequence goes on from JACKNX010000030.1 coordinate 12,023, forward strand.
ATAGTCGGCGACGTCGCGGCGCCAGAATTCAACCAGCTCGCGGAAGTAGGCTTCGCTCGTGTGATAGTCGAAGAACTCCCGCCATACCGGGGCAATGTCCGGATTGTGGATGACATTTTCGGCGCCAAGCCGATACGCATGGTTGTTCTTCAGTTGTCCGGGCCCGGCCACCATCTCCATGCTCGGCAGGTTGCGTTCCAGCTCCGCGTAGAGCGTTGGTTCGATTGCGTTGCGCAGAATCAGATGGGGAAAAGGATTGCGATCGATGCTGTCGCTGGAGAGGTTGTGCAGAATGCTCTGGGTCACGTTGGAGGCTGCCTCTCGTGATGAAATGCCGCGCGCGCATGGTAGCGGAACTCAGGGGCGGCGTCCTATCGTCCGGCGAGTTGTGACGGTCGGGGGATATCCCCTGGACCTCGCGGCTTCAGCCGCGAGTCGCCAGGCGCTTGAGCTCCAGCCGGCCTTCGAAACTGCCGTGAAAGGACAGCTTCACCGGTACGACGTCGCCATCCACGCTGTCGAAGGAAACCCGGGTTTCGAAATCCTTGTCATCCTCGTCCACGACGTGAAAGGTGCAGTACTGACTGCCATCGTCATTGTTGCCGCTGTCCAGGAGCTGCAGCCGCCAGATATCCTTGCCATTGTGCACCGCGTCGTCCCGGGTACAGTCCGGAGCCGCGAACAGCGCGGTGAGCAGGTCGCGTGACATGGGTGGGGCAGTGGTGCGGGTCGGCACGCCGTCCTTGACCAGGTGAACCTGCCCGTCTTCCAGGTAGATGTCCTTGGATTTGCTGCTCTTGCGTTCGCTGAGGCGAAAGGCATCCGCCCGGGCGTCGTGACCGCGCGCGAAGATGCCACGCACGATGAAGTAGGAACGCCACCGGGTCAGAAAGCCGGTGATACCGATAGCGCTGGCCTTGCCGCTGACGCGGTAACCGGACTGATCCTTCTCGATCCGCACATTGGCCTCGCCCACCTTCCGGTCACCCAGATAGGCGTCGTAGTCCAGCGTCGTCGCGTGCGCGGCGGAGAACGCCAGCAGCGCGCAGCAGAAGACCGGGACGGTGATGTGTCGTGGCACTGGCGGCAATCCGAAAATGGAGAGAAAGTGGAGGAATAATGCCGAAATTCAGCAGCGAGGACAACCCGCGGCGACCCTTTTTTTCCCAAAAGAGACCTGATTTTCACCCGGAGACGGCGTGTTTGTCAGACCATTTGGCAAAAATAGGCGCGTCTGGGGTTCTGCAAATTCAGGTACTTGCACACCTGAATTGCTGCTGAACATCAACTTGCATAGTGGTGCGCTTCGCCTCAGCCGCCGGCCAGCGCATTGCCGGCGATGAACCCATCGCGCAGCGAGTCGGCAATACCCTGGAAAATCCAGCGGGCATAGCGACCGGTCGGGTAGATGCCTTCGGCCTCCAGTGCCTTCATGGCGCTGCCACGCCATGTCGAACCAGGCCAGGACCACGTGTAGGCAACGTCAATCCAGGTGGGATCCACCACCTCGGCATCCGTGATGTAGCCCCACTCCTGCAGTTCTTCCACCACCTCGCGCGCATACGCCGCCGTGGCTTCAGCGTCCGGCCGGGAGCCGGCGGGAAAACCGCGCTCCACATAAATGCTTACTGCGTCCGCCTGCGCGCGCGACGCGGCGGGCAGGAAGCTGGTGGTGACGTTGCTGTAGAAGCCGACGCGGTGGAAACCCGACCGGCAGGCGGGAATGTACAACCAGTGATCAGGCGGGCAGGCCGGTCCTTTGCGGGCGCCGATGTTGAGGACCAGCACGGCGGTGTGCGGATCGGCCGGTTCGGCGACGGTGAGGCCCGCCAGTTGCAGGGTGTGGTGCAGGGGCAGTGTGGAGATCAGGCGTTCGTAGCCGGCTTCGGAGCCATCGCTGAACTGCACCGCGCGCGCCTTGCGGTCGATACCCGTGACCTGCTTGCCGTACTGCACCTTGCAGTGCTGCGCCATCTTCAGGGCCAGGTGATCCAGACCGTCGCGCGGGTAGAGAAACGTCGTGTTGTAGCCGACGGCGTCTGCCGTCGAGATGGCCCCCGTGAGTACGTTGCGCACGTCCACAGGCGACTTGTAGCCGTCCTGCGGCGCGATGCGGTCGAACAGACCGGCGGTGTAGAGTTCATGAAACGGCTTGAAGAACAGCTCACCCAGCGTGTGACCGAAACTCGCCTCGAGCCATTCCGCCATTGTCGCCACCGGCGGGCGATCGGTGCGCGTCATTTCCGTCAGCGCGGCGATACGCACGGCTTCCGGCAGATAGCGGAGGTTGTTCTGCAGAGGATAGGGAACGTAGGTGCGGGAGTCCGGAAAGTACACGGAGGACAGCCGGGCGTAGCGGGACATGGGCGCCATGCGTTCCATGAACGCGACGATCAGCGGATCGCCCCCGAAGATCCAGTGGCCGCCCCCGTTCTCGAAGCGGTACGCAGCGTCCCGCTCCGCGGCGGTGGTCGCCTCGATGTTGCCGGGCAGGCGGTAGTAGGAACGGCAGATGCCACCCGGGCCGTCGGCCATGTCGTACACCGGTGCGCCTGAAGCGTAACCGGCGGCGAGGCCGGTCATGCCGGCGCCGAGGATGAGCGTTTCCCTGGTCATCTCTGTCGTTTCCTGTTGCGGGTCGTGAACCGGCGGGTGAGCCGCCTGGCGCGGGCGCCAGCATGATGGCGCGCGGCGCGAGCTTGTCGGGGCGCGAAGGGTACCGCAGGGTGCAGCCCGGTGCGAAGCGAAATGCGGTTCCAGGTGGCCGCGCACGGGCCGGGCGCGCCCTGTGCCGGCAGATAGTTTGTGCCGGCAGACATTTTGTGCCGGCCTGATAGACTGCGCGCGGCGCTCCGGCGCGCCGAGAGCATTGCGCGTCCTGCCCCGATGGCCGGTCATGCGCACTGCGCCAACAAGGATTTTGTCCCGCTCTTGAAACTTGCAGACCGACAGGTTGTCTGGCTCGTGCTCAAACCGGCAGTGCTCGGGCTGCTGGTGGTACTGGTCATCTACTCGATCTTCACGCTGGCCGTGTATCTGCGGGAAGTCATTCTGGGCGAAGCGCTGCTCAGCCAACTGCTGCAGCGCGTGCTGCTGCGCAATGTGGTGGTGCTCGAAATCCTGCTGCCAACCACGTTCTTCTTCGGTCTTGTCTACGCCATGACAACGTGGCACCGCGATGGCGAAGCTCACGCCTACTATGCCGCGGGGGTCTCGCCCTGGCGCATCGAACGCATGCTGTATGTCGTGAGTCTCGTCGTCGGCGTACTTACGCTGGTGGTGACCACGCTGCTGCGCCCCTGGGGCTACGACACGCTGGAGAAACTGGACGCTGCGATCTCGGGGCGACTGCAGTCGGTCATCCGCCCGGACGAATTCTCGGAATCGCGGGGCATTGTCGCTACCGCCCGCTCGGTGGATCAGGAAACCGGTGTGCTGACGGACGTGTTCGTCTACCGACGGCTGGAGACGCGCAGTGAAGTCATTCGCGCCCGGTCGGCGCTGCTCGGGGAACGCGAGGCGTCCGGTATCACGCCCATTGAATTCACCGACGGCTACAGCTACAGCTTCGATGCCACGTCACGGCTGCTGCGCACGACGCGATTCGACACCATGCGTTTCCTGCATCGTCAGCCCCCGGTCAACCAGTATCAGCGTCGCCAGGCGCGTCCGACCGCCGACCTGGCGACGGCGCAGACCATCAAGGAGATATCCGAGTACCAGTGGCGTTTTACCGTGCCGATGCTGGCCGTCGCCCTGGGCGTTCTGGGGGTGATGCTGGGCCGGCTCCAGCCGGACCAGCCGGCGTATCCCCGCTATCTGCTCGCGCTGCTGCTTTACGTCGGCGTCTTCAATCTTGCCAGCGCCACGCGCTCGGCCATGGAGAACGGCCAGATCGAAGCATCTCCGGGCATGTTCGTTGCGCCTGCGGTCATCGCTGCGCTCATCCTGCTGTGGACGGCACTGCGGGGTAATCGTGTGGATCGGCCCGCGTGACCTCCGTGCTCAGCCGCTATCTGGTGCGTGGTCTGTTCGGCGGTTGTGTGCTGCTGCTGCTGACGCTGGTGGCGCTGTTTTCGGTGTTTGCGCTGATCGAGGAGGTCGACGACGTCGGCAAGGGCGCGTACACGATCCTGGATGCACTGGCGGTCGTGGCGCTGAATGCGCCCACGCTGGCGCTGGAGATGGCGCCGTTCGCGGCCATGCTCGGTACGGTTTACGGGCTGGCGCAATTCATCCGCAGCAACGAGCTGCTGGCGGTGCGCGTTGCCGGTTTTTCTCCTGCGTGGGTCATGTTCCGGTGTGCAGTCGCGGCCGTACTCTTTGCCGGTGTGCTGGTCGGCGTGGAAATGGCTTCCAGGCCACTGGGCAAGGACGCAATCACCTACCGGCTCTCGAAGCTCCAGCCGGACGGTGAGCTGCTGGCGCGTTCCGGTTACTGGTACCGGCAGGGTGACAAATTCGTCAACGTGGCTTCCTACCGGCGCGATACGGAACCGCGGGGCATCCTGCAGTTCGAGTTCGACGGCATCGAATTGAAGCAAAGCCTGTTCGCCCGGTCCGCGACCGCGAGGCAGGGAGAAGAGTGGGCGCTCGACGAGGTGGTGCAGAACCGTCTCGACAGCATGGCGCGCGTCGAACGCTCCACGCAGGCCACCCTGGCGTGGCAACCCCCGTGGGGAGCGCTGGACGAAGTGCTGAATTTCCCCATCGTCAGCCTCACCAGCGAGGAGCTCTACAAAGCCACGCGTCGGCACGCCCCCGAGGAGGTGTTGCTGGAACGGACGGAACTGGCACGCCGGCTTTCACTGCCCCTGGTGGTACTGGCGCTGTCGCTGTTTGCGGCGCCGATCCTGTTGTTGCGGACCGAACGCGGTGGGCTGGGCGCCAAGGTCACCGGCGGTATTCTCGGCATGCTGTCGCTGATCATCCTGCAGCAGATCCTGGTCAATGCCCTGTTGCTGGCCGGGGTGCCGCCGGAACTCGGCGTGCCGTTACCGGCAGCGCTGACACTGCTCGGTGCGCTCGGGCTGCTTATGGTGGTGCGGTGAGCCGTAGGGCGTTGCCCGGCATCGGCGTCCGTTGTCGACGCCGGACGGCGATTGATTCCGCCCACGGGCAGGCTCTCACGAGTGCCGTGAGACAAGTGAAACGCATAGAATGCGCCGGCGATGAGACCGGCAATGGCGGGGCGGGCATTTTCTGCGGCGTGACGGGTGGCTGGCAATCGGGATGCGGACGATGAACGGACAGGACGCAGGTACAGTATCCAGAGCGACGGCGGCCGAGCCGTCGGTCTGGGTTGTCTCCAGCTATCGCGCCGGAGAGAACTCCCAGCTGGATGGTCTGGCGCGTCGCCTTGGTCTGTCTTATGTCAAATTCATACCTCGCTACCGCTGGTTTGCGCCGCTGCTCGGCTTGCTCCGGCTCGTCTCACCGCTGGGAATCGTCAATTACCGCGAGCTGCCCGGAAAGGACGCGCCCGATCTCATCATCTGCAGCGGCATGAAAAACGAGCCGTTCTGTCGCTGGCTGCGTCGTCGCAGCGGCGGGCGTTCGCGTATCGTCTTTCTGGGGCGTACCTGGGCGCCCGCTGATCGTTTCGACCTGCTGGTGGGTACACCGCAGTACCGCATGCGGCCGTCGCACAAGGTCATCATCAACAATCTCACGCTGCACGGGGTGTTCCCCGAATCGCTGCAGGATGCCCGCGAGCGCTTCGCGGGGCGCTTCCGCAATCTGCCGCGGCCGCTGACAGCCGTGCTCGTCGGCGGCGACAGCGGTCCCCATTATTTCGGCCCACGTACGGCAGCACGACTGGCGCGGGCGCTGACGCGCCTGCATGCGACGAGTGCGGGAACCTTGTTTGTGAGCACAAGTTCACGCACGGGAAACAAGGCTGTCGACACGCTGCAGCGTTTGCTGCCCGAGGGCACCACACTTTATCGCTGGCGGCGGGGCGATGCGGACAACCCTTATTTCGGCATGCTGGCACACGCGGATCGCGTTGTCGTGACCAGTGACAGCGTGGCCATGATGAGTGAGGCGGCCGCAACCGGGTCCCCCGTCCTGGTATTCAATGTCGACGAGCCGACGGACGATGAAGTCGATGTACGCGCCGGTTTTTACCGCCTCATGATGCGCTATCTGCCACAGCGCGTGACCCGGGATCTGGCGCTGTTCCATGAACGTTTCATTGCCAGTGGCTACGGCAGATGGCTTGGCGAGGCGGTCGGGGAGACAACCGTCACACCACCCGCCGATGAATTTTCCCATACGGTGGCGCGCGTGCGTGACCTGCTGAATCTGCCGGTTGGGCCGGTGGATGGCGCCCCCCCGGAGGCGCCGCAGGACAGGCCCTCCACCATCCGGCAGTTGCCGGTGCGGGAATCGCTGCCGGCCACCAAACCGCGGTCATCAACCGGTTGAGCGTGGTCAGCCGGCGGCGAGGCTGGCCAGCAACGCATCTTCGGTCGAAAAATCGAAGCTGTACCAGTGTCTCCCTTCTTCCTGGTACCACGTCCAGGCGTCCGCGTAACCGGCTTCTATTCCGTAGGTCGGCCACCAGCCGGTAGCGCGATGCAGGGCACCGATGTCCAGATAGGCTGAACCGGTCAGCGCTTCGCCCCAGTGCAACAGGGGCGGGCGCTGCCTGCGCGCAAGTTCCTGGGGCACGTGCACGACGCGTGGCGTCAGGCCGGTGGCGCGGCCGATCAGCTGTATGACGCCCAGAATGCTGGCCTGTTCGCCGCCCGACACGTTGTAGGCCTTGCCTGTCACCGCCGCGTTGCCCAGCAGCGACAGCATGGCGCGGGCAACGTCGTTGATGTGGATGAGCTGGGTGACGGCGTAGCCGTCACCGGGCACGGGGATCGGGCGCCCGGATTCGAGTCGGGCGAAGAAGATCGGATCCCGCGTTGGCGCCGGGCTGCGTGGTCCCATGGTGTGACCCACGCGCAGGCAGGTGGCGGGAAAGCCGCTGGCCGCGGCTTCGGCCAGCAACAGGTCCTCGCAGCGCACCTTGCCGACGCCGTAGGCCTTGCGAGGATCCTCATCGTCCGCGGCGTGGCGTCGGAACCCTTCCTGAATCGGCAGAACGTAACTGCGCCGGTACACGGCCTGGGAACTGGTGAACACGTAGTGCGCCAGGCGACCGCGGAACAGTTCGATCATCGGCAGCACGTCCGCGGGCACGAACGCCGTGTTGTCGAAGAAGGCGTCAAAGTCGTCACGGTGCGGTCCCAGCGCCGCCTCGAAGGCGCCCGGGAGGCGCCGGTCGGCGTGAATGCGCCTGACGCCCGCGGGCAGGGGCACCTCATGGCTGTTGACAACCGTCACCGCGTGGCCGGCGGCGGCGAGTTCGCGCACCAGTTCGAGGCCTATGTAGCGATTGCCGCCGCTGACAAGAACCCGCACGCTAGCTCCCCGTCCCGGTGTGGTGCCAGTTATCCGTTTACGCCGCTAGCGGCCGCCATTCACCTGCCGGCGAAGACTCTCCAGCTCCACCTGCATGGCGGCGACACAGGCCCGCAACTCGCTTACTTCGTCGCCTGCCGGCGTGCTTGCAGAGGCACGCACGCGGTCGTATTCCGCGCGCAGCCGGCGACCGCTGTCACGCTCCTCGGCGATATAGCGGCCGAGCAGGGCGCCGGTCTGCGGATCAATGGTTGTGTCGTTGAAGAAGCCGCGAAATGGATCCTTCGTCTCGCCTCGGGAATCGCCGGCGAGCATGGCCACCTTTTCCGCATCGGTAGCCGTCGAGCCGGCGCAGGCCAGCAGGTCATCAAAATTCCTGAAGACCTGGTAGGCGCTGGCTTCGTCCACGGAATAACCCAGCTCGCACATGCGCTTGGTGAAGGCCATGGCGTGTTCACCTTCGCGGATGGCGACGAATTCGAGCACGGACTTCAGCTGAGGATCGCGCGTGGACTTTGCCCAGGTCCCCAACAGCCTTTCGCCTTTGGCTTCGTTGACGGCTATGGAGTTGAGGAGGGGCAGGAAGGTGGGTTTGCTCATCGTTCTCGCTCCGTTGATGGCATCAGGAAAGGATCTTGCTGGCGGGGATAATGCCCGAACCGGGTCGAAAGGTCAGTGGTGTTGCCGATTCAGGCGCCGAATCGTGCGCGCAGTTCCCGTTTGAGAATCCTGCCGGAGACGTTTTTGGGAGTCTCCGTCACGAAATGCCATTGACGGGGCCGTTTGCAGCCGGCCAGCTCCCCACCGCAGAGGGAGTCCAGAGCCGCCGCGGTGAGCTGGCGTCCCGGCCGGGCGACGATGGCCGCTGTCACGCGTTCGCCCCAATGATCGTCCGGCACACCGAAGACGGCGGCTTCCGCGACATCCGGATGCTGGTGCAGGACATCCCCGACCTCCCTGGGACAGACGTTCTCCGCGGCGCTGACGATCGTGTCCTTCTTGCGGTCAAGGTGTACCGCGTGCCGTCGTCGGCAATGCGCGCCAGTGCTTCGCCCTGCCGGCGCCGGTTCAGGGCGGGGATATCGTGCAGCAGCGCGGCCGGGGCTATCCAGCCAGTGCTGTCTTCGGACGTTCCCCGGTGGTGTGGCGGTTTTCGCTGATCGTGGCCAGCGCCTGTGCGGACACCCTGGCGACACGTTCCCGCCAGTTGGGGGTCACCGACGCCAGCAGTACCTGGGCGAAGCCATGCAGGGCGCGTGCCTCCACTTCCTCCAGCGGCATCTCGCCGTGCGCCCAGTCCTGGATGTTCTGGAAGTAGATGCCCGCAAGCAGATCGGCCGTCACTTCCACCGGACAGGACGGGTCGATGTAGCCACCCTCTACCGCGGCGCGGACAAGGCGTGCCCACAATGCCCGGCGCGGGGCGCGGAACACGGACCGGAAGCCGGTGGCGGGCTCCGCATGCACGGCGCTCATCACGGCCCGGTAGTACGCTTCATCGCGCTCGAAGTAGACGCGACCCAGCGTCACGGCCTCGAAGATGCGGTTGAGCGGGTCGCGGCGGCTGCGATTCAGTTCGGTGGCGTAGTCTGCCAGGTCCTCGTCCAGCAGGACCTGCAGGATCGCCAGCTTGGAGCCGAACAGGTTGTAGGGCGTCACCAGACTGACGCCGGCATCGCGCGCCAGCTGACGCATGCTGAAACCGGTCTCGGCGGTATCCCGGATGAGCGCGCGCGCGGCTTCGATGATGCGCTGGCGGCGCAGATCCTTGGCTTCTTCTCGACTGGGCATGGCGGTGTAGCGGAACTCGGTTGCGCATAGTTACCAGATTGCGGGCGCGAATCCCACTACCCCGTTGCAGGGTCGGCCGGCAGCCCGCTCAGTGACAGGTGAGCCGGGCGTCGCGTCGCTCAGCAAGGGCAGCCACGCCCTCCAGGCGATCGATGGTGTCCCTGGCAATACGATCGGTGACCTCCGTGCGGGACCGGTGCGTTGGTCGTGTGCCCCCTTCCGGCTGCGTGTGCTGGCCCGGTTGCCGTTGCAGTGGCTCAGGTGGCGGCGCGATCGATGGGTCCCACATCCAGTAGTGGCGCGGCGTCCAGCGCGTCGGCGTCCAGCAGGTAGGTAATGCGGGAGAGGGAAGCGGCGATGCCGTGCTGTTCCCAGGATGGGAGCTTGCGGAAGCGCTGGAGAAATACGTCCTGCAGCAGGTCGGGTGCCTTGTCGATGGCGGCGCGACCCTGGGGCGTGAGTTCCACCCACACGCGACGGCGGTCGTCTTCGCTCCGTTGTCGGCGAACGAGGGCCATGGCTTCGAGCTTGTTCAGCAGCAGCGTCACGGTGGTCTGGCTGATGCCCGCGCGCTCCGCAATGGTGCCCGCCGTGGTGGGGCCGTTCGCCAGGATCTTGAGTACTACGAGGCGGGAAGCGGTGAGACTGGCCGTGCGGGCAAGCTCCCTGGAGTGCGTGTCCACCACACGCAGTATGCGGCGCAGGCTGGTGAGTGCCGATTCGCCGATCTGGTCTGCTTCCGTCACTTGTCCTCCGTGGTTGCCCTGCTGGCATGGGGTTCGAGGGCATTACGCCGCGACGTTAGCGGCCAGTGGAAACGCCATGCAACCCATTGCGCTCAATATAATTTGTCAATAAAAGTATTATTTAGCCTCATTTTTACCGGATATCGCGTTTATTGTGGAAATAACCGCAGAAGTCCGGCTTAATAATGCTTTGTAAAGCAAAGTAAATATCGCTCAGTGTTTGATATTCGAGAGCCGAAACCCGCCGATGGTCCGGCGGTGACGGCCCTGATTCGCGGCTGTCCCCCGCTCGACGAAAACTCCCGCTACTGCCATCTGCTGCAATGCGGTCACTTCGCCGATACCAGTGCCCTGGCGTTGAGTATCGCCGTCAACGGCTGCCTTGCCGGCTGGGTTTCCGGCTACCGACTCCCGCGTAAGCCTAATGTATTGTTCATTTGGCAAGTTGCGGTGGCGTCCCGGTTTCGCGGTCAGCGTCTCGGGCAGCGGCTCATCCTGCACATCCTTTCCCGCCCCCGGAATTCGGGAGTGGACACCATTCATACCAGCGTGACGCTTGCCAATCGCGCCTCGGCGCGCATGTTCCGGCATCTCGCCGATGAACTGTGCGCACCCCTGGAGGAGCGTGTGCTGTTTGATCGTCACACACATCTGGCTGGTGATCAGGACAGTGAATTCCTGCTCACGATCGGACCATTCGCGTCCGCGCCCACCCAGTAGCAATCGAGGAGGATTGTTTATGACCATTACCCACACGGAAACGCGAACCGTTTCCCCATTGCCCGTGCCGAATGCTTTCGCGCGCTACGAATCGGGGGTGCGCAGCTACTGCAGAAGCTTTCCCCGCACCTTCGCGCGCGCGGAAGGGGCGCACCTGTTCGATCGCGACGATCAGGCGTTTCTCGACTTCCTGTGCGGTTGCTCGACGCTGAACTACGGCCACAACCATCCGGTTCTCAAGCGTGCGCTGATCGAATATCTGGAGCGCGACGGCGTCACCTGTGGGCTCGACATGTTTACGGACGCGAAGGAGGCATTCCTCCGCACGCTGAATCAGGTGATCCTCAAACCGCGCAACATGACGTACCTGGCGCAATTCACGGGGCCGACGGGCACCAATGCGGTGGAAGCAGCGCTCAAACTGGCCCGCAAGGTCACCGGACGTCAGAACGTGATTGCCTTTACCAACGGTTTCCACGGGGTCAGCCTTGGCGCGCTCGCAGCGACGGGCAACGGCCATCACCGCATGGACGGCACGCTGGTTCTGTCCGGGGTGACGCGCATGCCATTCGACGGCTATCTGGGGCCGGACGTGGACACCGCGGACTACCTCGATGCGGTGCTCGAAGACCCGTCCAGCGGTGTGGACAAGCCAGCGGCGATCCTGCTGGAAACCGTCCAGGGGGAAGGCGGGTTGAACGTTGCCGGTCCCGGTTGGTTCAAGCGCGTCGAGGCGATCGCGCGCAAGCATGGCGCGCTGCTCATCGTTGACGATATCCAGGCCGGTTGCGGGCGCACGGGGACGTTCTTCAGTTTCGAGCACGCCGGCATTCAGCCGGACCTCATCACGCTGGCAAAGTCGCTGTCAGGCCTTGGCCTGCCGTTGTCGCTCGTACTCATCCGGCCCGACCTGGATGTGTGGTCGCCCGGGGAACACAACGGCACTTTTCGCGGTAACTGCCACGCATTTGTGACGGCGACAGCGGCGCTGAACCATTTCTGGCGCGACAACGAGCTGACGGCGCGGATTGCGGCGCGCGGTGCCCAGCTGCGCGCGGGGCTTGCCGAAATTGCGATTGCTCACGGGCTGGATCCGCGGCAGGCGATCAAGGGCCGGGGCATGATGCTGGGCCTGTCACTGCCACAGGAAGCAGCGTCCTCGGCAACGACGGGTCAACTCACGCGGGCGGCCTTCGCGCGGCGTCTGTTGATCGAAACCAGCGGTCCTTATGACGAAGTCGTCAAGGTGCTGGCGCCACTGACCATTTCCGGCGATGAACTGGCGGATGGTCTCTCCCGCCTGAGCCAGGCGGCCGCCGAGGCCTTTGCCGCGCGGGGCGGTGACGCGTCCGGAACCCGGAATCGGGCCAAGCCAGGGGCAGGCGTACGATGATCGTTCGCCGACTGGCCGACATCCGGGGCACCGACTGCCATGTGAAAACGCCGGAGTGGGAATCGGTGCGACTGCTCCTGGCGCGCGATGGCATGGGTTTTTCGTTTCACATCACGACCTTTCCTGCCGGTTCGGCGATGCTGATGCATTACACCAATCATCTCGAAGCGGTGTACTGCATCAGTGGCAGCGGTCGCCTGTTCGAGCGCGACAGCGGTCTTGAACACGCCATCGAGCCCGGCACGCTGTATGCGCTGAACGCACACGACCGGCATCGGCTGGAAGCGCACACCGAGCTGGTGCTGGCATGCGTATTCAATCCTCCCCTGGTGGGGCAGGAAACACACGATGCATCCGGCAGTTATCCACGGATGGGAGATGGGCCGTGAGTGAACCGCTCACGTCACGCGCGGGTGAGACCGCCACGCCGGACCTTTACCCAACGCGTGGCGAGGAAACCCGGCTGTTGCCTCGCCTGGATCCGGTTTGCTGGTCCGCTGCGGACACCCCGCCGCCGGTGGAGGCCCGACTGATCGGTGACTTCGACCGTGACGGTTTCTGCATACTGGACAGCGTGTTTTCGCTGCGGGAGGTCGAGGCGCTGCTGGCCGAGGTGCAGCGCCTCCAGACCGACGCCGCCACACTGAATGCCGATACCCTGATCACGGAACCCGGCTCGGGACAGTTACGCTCGGTCTTCAGCCTACACACACAGAGCCCGGTATTCGCGGCGCTGGCTGCCGACGCCCGACTACTGCCGCTGGCGAAGTATCTGCTCGGCGGTGCGGTATACCTGCATCAGTCCCGACTGAATGTGAAAGTCGGGTTCGATGGCGAGTCCTTCCAGTGGCATTCGGACTTCGAAACCTGGCACGCCGAGGATGGTCTGCCGCGCATGCGCACCGTGTCGATGACGGTGCTGTTGCACGATAACAATTCGCTGAACGGACCGCTTATGCTGATGCCGGGTTCGCACCGCTGTTTCCTCGCCTGCGCGGGCGCGACTCCGGATGCGCACTACCTCCACTCGCTGCGCAGGCAGGAGTACGGCATTCCCACCGACGCACAGCTCACGGCGCTGGCGGCGCGGTACGGCATCCGCGTCGCCACTGGCAGCGCCGGCAGCGTCGTGGTGTTCGACTGCAACGTGCTGCACGGTTCATTCAACAACATGACACCCTGGCCGCGCGGCAATGCGTACTTTGTCTACAACGCCCTCGACAACCGGCCCGTCATGCCCTTTGCGGCGCAGGGCATCCGACCGGAGTTCGTCGCCGCGCGCGAACACATCGTGCCGCTGGAGCCATGACGCAGCGGTCCGGGGGACAGGCAGGGTAGTGAAATGATTCTGGCGACCTTTGTCGTATTCATGGCGATGTTCTTCCTGGTGGGCATTGGCTCGGTACTCAGGAGCCGCGGCACCAAACTGGACTACTATCTCGCCAGCAGGGGAGTCTCGCCGATGTTCGCGGGGCTCTCTGCGGTCGCCACGAACAACAGCGGCTACATGTTCATCGGCGTGATCGGGTACACCTACGTGGCCGGACTGGCGGCGGTGTGGCTGATGCTCGGTTGGATTCTCGGAGACCTGCTGGCGTCGCTGTTCGTGCACCGGCGGTTGCGCCGGGCGGCCGGAGCAAGCGGGCAGTCGTCCTACATCGCCGTGCTCGCCGGCTGGCAGCGGCGTGACCTGTTCCTGTGGCAGCGTCTCGCCGCGATTGTATCGCTGGTCTTTCTCGGTACGTACGCCGCGGCGCAGATCAGCGCCGGCAGCAAGGCGCTGCATGGCGTGCTCGACTGGCCGGCGGAGGCGGGCGCGGTCCTGTCTGCCGCCATGGTTCTGCTGTACAGCGCGGCGGGAGGCATTCGCGCGTCAATCTGGACGGATGTTGCGCAGTCCATGACCATGCTGGTGGCGATGTCCATCCTGTTTGTCGCGGGCGTGCAGGGACAGCATGGCCTCATCGCGGCAATCGATCGGCTTGATGCCATTCCCGGCTACCTCGATCTCACTCCGCAGGACCTGCTGGTACCGGGCGTGACCGGGTACTTCCTGTTTGTGGTTGGCTGGATGTTCGCCGGCCTGAGCGTGGTGGGTCAGCCGCATGTAATGGTGCGCTTCATGAGTCTGGAATCGGAGAGCCAGATGACGCGTGCCCGTGGGTGGTACTACGTCTATTTTTTGCTGTTCTATCTGCTTGCCACTGCCGTGGGATTGCTTTCCCGTCTGTACCTGCCGGAACTCGAGTCGCTCGATCCGGAACTGGCACTCCCGTCGATGGCTGTGGAACTGCTCGATCCATTTCTTGTCGGTGTCATCCTGGCCGGTATCTTCGCCGCCACGATGTCCACCGCTGATTCACTGGTGCTCAGCTGCTCGTCCGCCATCACCAGCGATCTGCTGGAGGGGCGCCTCGAGCGACCATTGCATCTGAAGCTGGTGACCGCCCTGGTTACCCTGGTTGCACTTGGTCTGGCCCTGTCGGGCGAACAGAGCGTGTTCGACCTTGTCATTCTGTCCTGGTCGACGCTGGCTTGCGCGTTCGCGCCCTTGCTGGCGCTCTATGCGTTGCGCTGTCGCGTCGACCAGGGCGTGGCGCTGGCGACGACCCTGGTGGCAATTGCCATCGGCTGGTGGTGGCGGTGGATGGGCTGGCAGGATGCGCTCTACGAAGGACTGCCGGGCATCTGTGGAGGCGCGCTCGTTGGCTGGTTGCTCAGTCGATGGCGATGGAAGCGGTCCGGGGAGGCCAGTGGCATCGCGCCCGATCCCCGCACCAGGGCGCTCTGAAGCGCGCCTGAGGCTGACGCGTGCTCACGCGCCGCCCGTGCGTCGGACCGTTTCCCGTCAGCGTCGGAAGTGCCGCATGCCTTGCCACAGCTCGTGCATGGCCGTGCGTTCTACCGCCTCGATGTCCGGCACATCGACCACGGCGCGGTCGTTGCGTGTGGCGATACGGGTGCCGCCCCCGCCGGGACCCAGCGGATAGACAAACTTGTAATCTGTGCCCACCCAGGCGATGCGGGACCAGTCCGCCAGCGTAACGGCGCGCCTGCCGTCCCCGGCGCCCGGTGGGAGCAGGTTGTGGCCTGTGCTGTAGTCCACTATCGGATTGCGTACGCCAAGCAGCGGCATCAGGGTTGCCGCCAGATCGATGTGGCTGCTCATGCGCGTGACCTGCGCCGGCGGGCGGCCGGGGATGCGGAGTATCAGCGGTACCCGAACCTGGGGCTGGCTGAATTCGCTGTTGTGTCCCCAGTGGCCGTTTTCGTTGAACTCCTCGCCATGATCTCCGGTGACGACGACGAGGGTGTCGGCGAGCCTGCCGCTGGTTTCGAGGTATTCGAACAGTCTCGCGAACTGCTGGTCGAGATGATGGACGGAGTTGTCATAGCGATGCCGCAGGCGTGTCAGGTCGGCATCGGGAGTAATGTCCAGGTAGTTCACGTCGCGCACGTAGTCCGGCTCAATCGTGGCTTCCGGCGGGAAGGCGTACGGGGCATGGGGTGATTCGAAGAACTGGAAATAGAAAAAAGGCTGTCCGTCCGGCACTGCCCGCATCCAGTCAATGCCGCGCGCCACATTGCTGCGATCCCGCAGCCAGGTGGGGCCCGCGCTGTCCTCGTGCAGGCGGTCCGCCTGCAGGCCGCTGAAGATGGTGGCGTCGAATTCGGGATAGGAAAAGCGGGCGGCGGTCTGCGCCAGGAAGCGGTAACCCAGATCGTTCAGGCGACGCAGCAGCAGGGGGGGGCGACGTTCGTCCAGGATCGTCTGCCAGTAGCTGCCGTCCATCCCGTAGAACAGCGTAAACAGACCCATGCGGGTGCCATTGCCGCCACTGTAGTGCTGCCGGTAGTTGATGGCGCGTGCGGCGAAGCGCGTAGTCGAGGGCATGATCCGGGTGGTGAGCGCGTCAGCCCGCCAGGACTCGGCGACGAGGACCACGATGTTCGGCGGCACGTCGGGGCGGCTGCCGATGAGCGGAGCCCGGGGGTATTGCAGTCTGCCACTGGCAGCGGTAAGTGAGCCGTGATGGTGTCGGGTACGGGCAATGCCGTGCGCGGTCAGCCAGTGACCGTAAGTCAGCGGCTGATACCCGGGCAGCCTGGCGGCAGCGGCCAGCACGGCGGCATTTGCGCGCTGATCCTGGAAACCGTAGTAAAGCCTTTCGCTTGCCGTCAGCACGATCAGCAGCATGCATGACGTCATGGCTGCACCGGGCGCGGGCGGTGGCTCGGGAAGCCGGCGAGTCAGGCGCAGCAGGGCGGATTCCGCCGCCAGCAGGGCAGCACAGACTGCGGCTGCGGCGGCGAGCGTGGCCCCCGTCAGCCCGAGGGATTCCAGCCCCCCCGGTGTGATGACAAGATTCCACACGAAGCCGTTGACATGGAATCCATAGAGTTCGTAGAGACGGCCGTCAAAATACAGTGCGCACAGAATCACGGTGGTGGCGCCTGGAGCAATCCGCGCGCCCAGTGAACGTGTCGGCGCGAGACGGTTGCCCAGCCAGGTAACTCCCCACGCCGGAAACAGGTAGAACGTGGCGTATGTGGTGGCGAGCAGAGTGGCGTACAACCAGCCCGTTCCTCCTGCGCCGACCAGCGTGCGGGCAGTCAGCCAGCAGACCAGCGCCGCGTAGTTTGCGACCCAGAACAGGGTGAGACCCCGCCCGGAGCGTGTGGCCGATGGTGTGCTGGAGTCGGAGGAGCGACGGATGGGAAGCGACCAGGATTCGAATGGTGGTGCATCGTTGGAGTGACTGTTGCCGGTAAATCAATCGACCGGCGTCGCAGGTCGTCTGGTGTCTGCTGTTGGTGCCCCGGCTTGCAGTGGAGTGATCGTCGCCGGATCAGCCGCCGCGCAGGCTGATATCGCCTGAGATGGTAGTAACCCTGACGTCCGCGTCACCGCTGCCAACGCGCAGATCGAGCGTCTCGTGGCGGCCCTGACCGCGGTTTTCCCGGCGCAGTGTCTCGCCGCGCAGGCTCAGGCTGATGTCGCCACTCGGCCCGGCATCCGCGCGAATGGTCGCGTTACCGCCCGACAGCGTAAAAATGACGTCACCACTGATGCTCGCCAGGCGCAGGTCGCTGCCGTCCGACGGTGCGCAGCGCAACTGCACGTCCCCGGAAACGGAGGAGACATCACCGTGCTGCAATGCCTGCCTGCACTGAACGTTCACATCGCCGGAGACGGATTTAACGGCCACCTCCCGCGCGCTGCTCGTGGCCTTGACGTCACCGCTGATGACCTCGATTTGCAGTTCCTCCCCATCGTGGTCGGCGATGACGTCACCGCTGACGGTGTTGATGGTGGCGTCGCCGCCGATGTTCTCGGCGAGCACGTCGCCGGAGACCGTGCGCGCGCGCAGGCGCCCCCGGGTATTTTCCAGCCGCAGATCCGAGGAGACCAGATTGACCCGGACTTCATTGGTACTCGGCAGATGGATGACGATGTTCGTGCCATCGCCGCCATGCACGTTGCCGGGCAAGCGGTCTTCGACCTGGATGCTGTCGCCCTCGCGCCGGAAGATGAATTCCTTCGAGCGGTCATCGCGGGTGCCGGTGACAGCCACGCGTGGCTGATCCCAGCCAACGAGGGTGACTTCGCCCCGGCGCACGGTGACGTTGACCGCGCCACCGGCCTCGAGCGTTTCGTTTACGGCATCGCCGGCGATCGCGGACAGGCTGGTCGTGAGCAGGATCGCGCAGGCTGGCATGGTCAGGTGCATCGGTGTTCTCCTTGATTTTCATGTGGTTTGACGCACTGGTGAGGCCGGGGGTTTAACCCCGGGCGGCGTTTCGACCTGTCAGATCGACGTCGCCGTCAGCGTGCGCGCCTCTTCATAGATCGACAGTTCCGACTGCAGTGCAAACCGCAACATGCCGCGCAGATCGGGGTTGTCCGGTTGGGCGGCCAGCGCGCGCGCCACGTCAGCCTGGGCGCCCTGCACGATGGTGAGGTTGCGTTCGATCAGCCGGGCGACTTCCGGATCCACGCCCTCGCGCTGCGCTGCCCAGTCCCGGGCATAGACCGCCCGGGCGTGGCGATAATCGGCCAGTTCGCTGTCGAAGGCCCGGCGCGCCTGCAGTTGCCGCAGCTGTTGACCGGCATCGTCGCCGAAGCGCATCAGCAATCCTCCGGCGATCACCACCAGGGCAGCAACGGCAGGCAGCCACGGAGCGCGCCGGCGCGCGGGGACTGCCGTGAGCCTGCGTTCGATGCCTGGCCATAGATCGCGGCCCGGCGTGAGTTCGCGCGGCAGGCCGGTCAGTGCCTTGTCCAGGGAATCGACATTCGCGTCTGTGGTCATGACAGGAATCCTCGAAGCAATTGTCGCGCGCGATGCAGTTGCGCCTTGCTGGTGCCGATGGCCATGCCGAGCTGCTGCCCCGCCTCCTCGTGGGACAAGCCTTCGATCTCCACCAGAACGAAGACCTGCCGGGCGCGCGTCGGCAGGCGGTCGATGGCGCGATCCAGATCCAGACGCTCGCCCCCGGTAGACTCGACGGCGGCGTCGTCCAGCTCCTCGCCACGGCGTAACCACGCCAGCCAGGGACCGTGCCGGCGCTGGTAGGAGATGACGAGGTTGGTTGCGATCCGTACCAGCCAGGTGCCAAAAGCGGCATCGCCCCGGAATCGCGCGAGGGCTTTCCAGGCGTTTACGAAGGTGTCCTGGGTGAGTTCCTCAGCGAGACCGGCATCGCCGACGAGGCGACGACATACCGCGTACACGCGGCGATGGTGCTGCCGGTAGAGCGTGGCGAACGCGTCCATATCACCCTGCGCGGCGCGGGATATCAGGGCGGCTTCGCTGGTGGCTTGCGGCACGTGGCTGTTCATCGATCGGTTTGACGCGGGGGCGGGACGAATGGTTTACAGCCGCCGTCCAGCACCCGTCCCGGCATTTCCGGCCGGCAGCGTCCATTGATGTGTCGGCAGGATGGCATCGTTCAGCTTCCGCTCGGTGTTTCTGGATGATAATGGCCATGTGGTGAATTCAGCGGATCCGTTGTCGTGATGTCTGCCGGTCGGGTGCTCGTGCGCCTGATGGTGCCAATGGCACTGCTGCTGGCCGGGTCCTTGGCGCGCGCGGAACTGCGCGTGCAGGTTGATGGCGTCAGCGGCAGCGTCAAACGCAATATCGAGGCTCACCTGGCCATCGCCAGGCTCGCTGAAGACGCCAGGGCGTCGGCACGGGCCTCGGATGCCCGCGTTCGGCGACTGCACGAACGGGCGCCGTCGGATATTCGCGCGGCGTTGCAGGCGCTTGGCTACTACAGCGGAGTGGTCGACGCTTCGCTGGCGGGCGAGCCCGGCAACCGGCTTGTCACCTATGTGGTCACCCGAGGTCCACGCAGCCGCTGGCGGGAGCCCGATATACGGCTCACGGGTGAAGCCGCATACGGGAACTGGCGCGATCGCTGGCTGAAAGACCTGCCGCTCAAGGCGGGAAAGAGCGTACATCACGGTCGCTATGAGGCGGCCAAACGCTGGCTGCTCGATCGCCTGTACGCGGACGGTTACCTGGAGGCGCATATCGTCACCGCGCGTATGGACGTGGACCCGTCACAGGCCGAGGCGGCGATCCATTGGGAGGTGGAGAGTGGTCCCCGGTTTCACTTTGGTGCCATCCGGCTGGAACAGGACGTACTCAACGCCGAGTTTGCGCAACGTTTCGTTGGCGTGACGGCGGGCAGTCCGTTCTCCACCCAGCGTCTGGCGGACCTGCAACTGGGCCTCATGCAGTCCGGGTATTTCGACGACGTGCGTATTGACGCTGATCGGTCGGCGGCGGTCGGGCACTCGGTGCCCGTTGTCGTGCGCGCGCATCCCGCCAGATCGCAGCGATACGAGATGGGCGTGGGCTACGGCACGGACTCCGGGCCGCGCGCCAAGGTCGGCACCGAATTCCGGCGGCTCAACCGCCGTGGCCACCGGTTGCGCGCCAACCTGCAGACGGCGGTGCAGGGCAGCACGCTGGCGATGGACTACGCCATCCCGGTGGGTGACGTGACTACGGATGTCCTGCGGTTCCATGGTCAGGCCGAGCGTGCGCAGGTAGGCGACGCGGACATCGATCAGTACGAACTGGGTGCGCGGCTCGAGGACGGCTGGTACGGCATGCGGCGGGCGCTCTATGTGCGGTATGCGCGTGAACAGTTCAATTTTGGCAGCGGTCCGCACCAGCGCGCCGATATCCTCGTTCCCGGCATCGAGCTGCTGTGGCAGCAGGGCGACGATCTGTTGTTCACCCGGCGTGGTTTCAGCGTGCGGCTGGATGCGCACGGCGGCACGGCCGGGGTGCTGTCGGATACGGATTTTGTGCAGGTGTCCGGGGCGGCGCACCTGGTGTTGCCGCTGGGTGACAGGTCCCGACTGCTGTTGCGTGGCGCGATGGGTCTGGTCGAAGCCCGCGACTTTGACGCGCTGCCGCCCTCCGAACGCTTTTTCACCGGGGGTGATCGCAGCGTCCGCGGCTATGCGTTCGAGAGCCTGTCACCGGAAAATGCGGCGGGCGATGACATTGGCGGCTCCCATTTCTTCAACCAGTCGGTGGAGGTGGACCGGCTCGTCTACAAGGACTTTGGCGTGGCGGCGTTTTTCGACCGCGGTGGCGCCAGTCGGCGGGTGTTTGGCGGCCAGCACGAGGCGGTTGGCGTTGGCATTCGCTACAAGTCACGCATCGGCATGATTCGTGTCGATGTTGCCCATCCGCTGGACGGCAGCGCCAACTTCCGTATCCATCTGACCCTCGGTCCGGACTTGTGAGCCGGTTGCGCAACCCGTTGCTGGGCCGTGCGCTGCTGGTGGCGCTGGGTCTGTCGCTGCTGTTGCCGCTGCTGCTGGCGACGCTGGTCTATACGGAGGCGGGAGGGCGGTGGGTGCTGGCTCGCGCCGCGGCATTTACCTCGGGACGGCTGATGCTCGAGGGCGTGTCCGGCCGTCTGGCGGGACCACTGACGCTGGATCGAGTGGTCTGGTCCGGAGAGGGTGTTGTCGTGACGGCGCGCAATGTC
>JACKNX010000031.1 GCA_024234635.1 Pseudomonadales bacterium
AGCGGAAAACGCTGCATTTGGCGCGAGTCGGCGAAGCCGACGACCACTGAAACAAGTCCAGGAGGGACTTTTTCAGCACACTGTTAGGTCAGAAGTCCGCGTCCGCCATCGCCATTACCGCGGAAGAAGCTGCGCCAATGCCAGCGGCCAGTGAGTGGGCCCTTGGCAGCAATCGCGCGAAAAAGAACTGTGCCGTCAGGCGTTTGCTGGTTTCCAGTGCCGTGCCTTTCGCCGCTTCGCTCATGCGGGCCCACAGCCAGGCATAGAGGGTCAGTGCCGCGAGGTCCAGGTAGTCTGTTGCCACTGCGCCCGGCAGGTCGCCATCGTCGCGGCTGCGGCGCGCAACATCGTCGGTAACCCGGAACAGCAGATCACGGGCATCCGCCACGGCTGCCGCGAATTCCGAATCCACCGGATCGGACTCCAGCTGCGCAAAGAACGCCCTGAGGGTCGCGCCGCCGTCCTTCAGTACCTTGCGGCCGATGAGATCCATGGCCTGCACGCCATTCGTGCCTTCGTAGATCTGTGCGATGCGCGCGTCGCGAACCAGTTGTTCCACGCCCCATTCGCGGATGTAGCCGTGGCCACCGTACACCTGCTGCGCGGTCACGGCGTCTTCGAACCCGCGGTCCGTGAGATAAGCCTTGGCGATGGGCGTCAGCAATTCGGAGAACGCCTGTGCCTGCCGGTCGCCACTGTGGCGCGCGCGGTCCAGTTCCCGGCCGACCAGGATGGCAAATGCCCGTCCAGCCTCAACATGCGCACGGATGGTGAGCAGCATGCGCCGCACGTCGGGATGCACCAGCAGCGGGTCCGCGGCGCCATCGGGATTGCGCGGGCCCGTAGGGGCACGCCCCTGCAACCGGTCCTTTGCATATCGCGACGCCGCCTGCCAGGCAGCTTCGCTCGCTCCCAGGCCCTGGATGCCCACCGACAGCCGCTCGTAGTTCATCATCGTGAACATGCAGGCAAGACCCGCGTTCGGCGCACCGATCAGATAACCGGTGGCACCATCGAAGTTCATCACGTTCGTGGCGCTGCCGCGAATGCCCATCTTGTGCTCGATGGCGCCGCTGGCGGCCGCATTGCGCGCGCCGAGGTTGCCGGCTTCGTCGTGCAGGAATTTCGGCACGATGAAAAGCGAAATGCCACGCGTGCCACCCGGTGCATCCGGCAGGCGGGCCAGCACCAGATGCACGATGTTTTCCGCCAGGTCGTGTTCGCCGCTGGTAATGAAGATCTTGGTGCCCGTGAGGGCATAGCTGCCATCCGCCTTCGGCTCCGCGCGCGTGCGGATGATGCCGAGGTCCGTGCCGGCATGCGGCTCCGTGAGGCACATCGTGCCCGTCCATGTACCGGCATACAGGCGCGGCAGATACATGGCCTTCTGTTCCGGCGTGCCGTGGGAGTCGATGCACAGCGCGGCACCGACACTCAGCGTGCCGTAGAGATACAGGGCCGGATTGGCGGCCCAGAACATCTCCTCCACCACGCAGCCGAGGGTCTTGGGCATGCCCTGCCCGTCAAACGCGGGGTTGCCGGACAGGCCCAGCCAGCCACCATCCCTGAACGCCGCGAACGCCGCCGGAAAGCCGGCCGGGGTGGTCACGGTGCCGTTGTCCCAGCGGCATCCTTCCTCGTCGCCCGGCTGGTTCACCGGTGCCAGCACTTCGCTGGCCACTTTGCCCGCCTCGGTGACCACGGCGCTCAGCAGGTCGGGTGTAAAGTCCGCCAGACCCGGAATGCGGGCCCACTCCTCGCCCAGTGCGAACACCCGGTTCAGCAGAAAGTTGATGTCGGTTTCCGGCGGCTGATAGTCCATGCCGTTTCCCCCTCTACGTATTCTCTTTGTCCTTGCCTTCCCATCCCCGGCGCCATTCCAGGCGCCGGCCGGTCAGTCCGCCGTAAACACGGCGTCGTTCACCTGCATGAGATTGTCGCTGCCCGTCAGCATCGCTGCCTTGTGCCCGGCCATCTTTGGCACGATGCGCGCATGGTAATACCGTGCGAGGTCAATTTTCGCGGCGAAATACGCGTCATCGACGCCTTCCGCCAGCCTGCGTCGCGCGGTGACCGCCATGCGCGCCCACATTGTCGCCAGTACCGCGTAGCCACTGTAGAACAGGTAGTCCACCGACGCGGCGCCAACTTCGTCCGGATTGGCCATGGCCTTTGCGCCGATCTGCATGCTGAGCGCCGGCCACTCGGCAATGATGACTTCCAGCGTCGTCGCCAGTTCGGGCAGTTCAGCCCTGCACTCGGCCGCCGCCTGCTGCATCTCGCCGATGAAGTGCGTGAGCCCCTTGCCCTGGGTCATCATCACCTTGCGCGCCAGCAGGTCCAGGCCCTGGATCTGCGTGGTGCCTTCGTAAATCAGGGTGATGCGGCTGTCGCGCACGTACTGTTCCACCCCGGTTTCGCGGATGAAGCCGTGCCCGCCGAAAATCTGCACGGCCTCATTCACCGAGGTGAAGCCCCACTCCGTCAGAAAGCCTTTGACGATCGGGGTGAGGAAGTCGAGCAGTTCGCCGGCCCGCTGCCTGCGTTCCGCGTCAGCGCCCATTTCCAGAATATCGACGCACTGGTTGGCGTAGTAGCACAACGCACGGCCTCCTTCGATGAAGGCGCGCTGCGCCATCAGCATGCGGCGTACGTCGGGATGCACGAGGATGGGGTCCGCGGGCTTGTCGGGCGCCTTCGGTCCGGTCAGCGAACGCATCTGCAGGCGTTCCCGCGCGTACCCGCTCGAGGCTTCGAAGCCACGCTGGGCGAGGCACACGCCCTGCAGGCCCACGCCGAGCCGCGCGGTGTTCATCATGGTGAACATGTACTTCATGCCGGCGTTTTCTTCGCCCACCAGATAGCCGTGGGCGGCGTCAAAATTCAGCACGCAGGTGGCGTTGCCGTGTATGCCCATCTTCTCTTCGATGGCCCCGCACACCACGCTGTTGCGGCTGCCGTCGAGATCGATCTTGGGAACCACGAACATGGATATTCCCCGGGTACCCGCCGGCGCCCCTTCGGTGCGCGCCAGTACCAGGTGCACGATGTTGTCCGACAGATCGTGTTCACCGGCGGAGATGAATATCTTGGTGCCCGTGATGGACCAGGTGCCGTCCGCGCGAGGCTCGGCCTTCGTGCGCGCCAGACCCACGTCCGATCCCGCGTGCGGCTCGGTCAGACACATGGTGCCGGTCCACTCACCGGTGAGCAGGCGGGTGAGGAAATGCTGTTTCTGTGCTTCGGAGCCGTGCGCGATCAGCGCGTGCATGCAGCCGCGGGACAGGCCCGGATACATGGCAAATGCCATGTTGGCCGTGCAGATGAGTTCTTCCAGCATCAGGCCGAAGGTCGGCGGCAGCGCCTGGCCGCCGTATTCCGTTGGCCCCACCAGCCCGGCCCAGCCACCCGCGATATAACCCCGATATGCCTCACGAAAGCCTGCGGGCGTGGTCACGACCCCATCCTTCAGCGTGCAGCCCTCCCGGTCGCCCGATGCGTTCAGCGGCTTCAGTTCGCCGTCCGTGAACTTGAACGCTTCGTCCAGCACCGCATCGATGAAGGCGCGGTCGCACGACGCGTCAACACCCAGCGAAGCCAGGTGGCCTTCGGTGTCGAGCACGTCGTGAATGATGAAACGCATGTCTTTCAGTGATGCCATGATTGCGTCCTTGTCGGTCTCCTTGCGGACCGGTGTTGTTGATGGGTGAGATGGGGCGTATCCATCAGCAGGCGTTGCGGCACAGTCTCACAGGGTAATGTCCACGTAACCACCCTTGGTGCCTTCCGCATCGGAGATATCGACCCGGCGGCTGTCCGCCAGTTCCGCGCGCGCCTGCGCCGCCCTGAGCGTGGCTTTGGCCGCCACCGCCCGATCCGCAGGGGAGGGATTGGCTGGCGCCAGCGCTGCCCGGCGCACCGTCTGCATCTTCTCGAGGGTTGCCGAAGGATCGCCCGGCACTTCCGACACGTCGATGTTCACATGTCCCTCAACGGCATAGCTCACGCCGTTGGGACCGCGCTCGTACTGGAAGTGTGGTGTACCCGCATGCGCGCCACCCACCGCGGCATGCGCCTGCTCGTGGGCGCGGACCTCGCGATCGCGGCTCGCCAGCTCGCGCACCTGGGCAACCATGGCCGCCTGCAGAAAACCCGCCGCGATGGTTTCCGTTGCCACGCTTCCCTGCATGTCGTGCCACTCCCTGCCGCCGTTACTCCCTGCCGCCGCCACGCCCAACCGGCACTGGCCGGAAGGCAAGCCATGACAGCGGCGGCGTCGCTGTCGTCTCAGGCGATCGTATCGATCAGCGTACCTGTCACGGCATCGCCCACTGCCACGACCTTCGCCGACGCCTGTACCTGGCGTTCGTACACGCGCATGTCGACCAGCGCTTCCGAGATTTCCTTCACTTCATCGACGCGTCTGGGTGATTCCTGCGCTTCTTCCGCCGGTACGCGCAGGTTCTGCTCGACAACATCCTGCGCCGCCTGCTGCACGCCACGCAGCCCTTTCTGGATTCCGACCATTCCCGCTCCAAGCATCGGGTTGACAGCCATAGCACACCTCGCTTCTCACTGTCCGTCTGGGTTCCGGTCAATCCATCCACCGCCCGCTCGCATCGCGATACACCATCCGGGTTCGCGGGCCATTGAATACCCTACGCCTGAGATTGCCAGAGGCACAGCAGCAATCGCACGGGCATTGCGGAAATGTGCCTGCACACACGCGGCATGGGTGACTTGTCTCACAACACATTTTCTGTCACAAGTTAACCGACGTCCCGTGGAGAATTTCCGCTGCTATCCGGATGGCTGAACGACCTGCTGCCACGCTACTGCATCGCCTGCGAACGCCGGTTCGATGGTGAGCGTGAACTATGTCCCGAATGCGCGCACGCCCTGCCCTGGAACACGCAGGCCTGCGCCCGCTGCGCCATGCCGTTGACTCCTGCCGGGTACTGCGCGACGTGTTCCCGTCACGCGCCACGGTGTACACGCACGATCGCGCCACTGCGATTCGAACCGCCCTGCAATCGCTGGGTGCGTCGTCTTAAATTCCACGCGGACTTCCGGGTGGGCAGCGTGCTTGGTGACCTGCTTGCACAGGCGGTGGCCGATCAGCTCGTCCCGGGGTCGGTGCCGTCCCTGGTAATACCCGTCCCGCTGTCCGGCTGGCGCGGTTTTCTGCGTGGTTTCAACCAATCGGTACAACTGGCGGCAATCGTGTCGCGCAACGTGGGCATTCCCATGGACTGCCACCTGCTGCGTCGTGTACGCCATACGCCACACCAGACAGGACTCGCACGAGCACGCCGGCGGCGCAACGTGCGCGGGGCATTCAGGGCCACACGTCAACTGCACGGCGAACATCTGGCATTGCTGGATGACGTGCTCACTACCGGTGCCACGTTGAACGCGTGTACGCGCACCCTCCTCGACGCCGGTGCGGCGTCGGTGGAATGGTGGGTGACCCAGCGCGCGGTGTAACGCCGATCCGCACGTGGCCAGCGGGCCCGCTACGCACGCCAACTCCCTCTGCACGAGACGCACGCGTACACTGCGCGCATGACAACCACACCCTACGCCAGTCTTACCCCCGATCTCATTCTGGACGCCCTGGAAGCCGCCGGCTACGAGCCCTCCGGCGGCCTTACGGCGCTCAACAGCTACGAAAACCGGGTGTACCAGGCACAGATGAACGATGGCAGCTTCAGCGTGGTGAAGTTCTACCGGCCGGGGCGCTGGACGGACGCCCAGATCCGCGAAGAACACGACTTCATGCGCGAACTCGTGGCGGCGGAGCTGCCGGTGGTGGCGCCCGACTACCACGCGCACGGCGCCATGCACGTGCATCTCGGCTTTCGCTTTGCGGTGTTCCCCCGCCAGGGCGGGCACACGCCGGACATCGAGCGCGAAGACGACCTGGCGGTGATCGCGCGAACGCTGGCCCGTCTGCACGCAATTGGGGCAACCCGGCCTTTCGCGCATCGCGAGATCATCTCCCTGCGTCGACTGGGAACGGCGAGCCGCGATTTCGTGCTGCAGGGCAACTGGCTGCCGCTCGAGCTGGAAACCGCCTACGCAACGCTCACCGCACAGCTGCTGGAACGCATGCGCGATCCTGCCGATGAACCGGCCATCCGTATTCACGGCGACTGCCATCTTGGCAACATGCTCTGGCGCAACGATACGCTGCATCTGGTCGATTTCGACGACTGCGCGATGGGACCGCCCATCCAGGACATCTGGATGCTGCTCTCCGGTGAACGCGAGGACCGGCTGGTACAGCTCGGCACCATCGCCGATGCCTACGACATGTTCCACCCGTTTCCCGCGGAGTCGCTGCTCCTGGTGGAAACCCTGCGCACGCTGCGCATCCTGCACCATTCCGCCTGGATTGCCCGGCGCTGGGACGACCCTGCGTTTCCGCTCGCCTTCCCGACCTTCGACAGCGCGCGCTACTGGTCAGCCCACGTGCTGGAGTTACGTGAGCAACTCGCCGCGCTGGACGAGCCCCCACTCATCGTCTGAGCCGTCGCGGCGTTACGCCACACGTTGGCGTACTGCAGGTACAGGTAGGACAACTCTGACGCTGGCGCGGCCTGTTCCCGGGCCGCAAAGGCGTCCATCACGCGCTGGATCGCGGGCTGTTGCTCGTCTGGCACGCTGCCAGGCGAATCACCACACTTTTCTGCCGCCAGGCGATGCGTCGGGTACACGCGCGTGCCAGCTGCAATGGCCACATCCAGCGCCTGGGCCGCTGCATCCGCATCCGTGAAGGCGCCGGTCAGCCGCTGGCCGAGTTGCAGATGCACGCGGCCCTTGTAGCCCAGGATGCCAAGCGCAATGCTGCGCAGATCCTCGTCCGACGCCTTGGTGTACGCGCCGTCGCGGTCGCGCATGGCGAGCTCGTGCGCCTTCATCAGATCGCACGGATCGAGTTCGTAGCTGATGGACACCGGCAGCACGTGCACACGGTCGAGATAGTCGTGGAAGCCCGAGATTTCCTGCCGCCAGGCAATGGTGAGCATCTTCAGTACCGCGGCGTCCGTGCGGTCGTTACCGTCCTTCGCACGCCCCTGCCGCTGGGCGATCCACACGCTCTGCCCCCCGTCCATTGCACTGCGAATGAACGCCGACGTTTCTGAAAACGCCTTGAAGGCCGCTTTCGGCGACGTCACCGAGCGTGGCACCACAAAACTCTTGTTCAGGCGCATCAGGTCGCCCACCCACGGCGTGGTGACAAGGTTGTCGCCCACGGCGGAGAGGCACGTCGCCCGGCCGGCCAGGTGCAGCTGCCAGTTCAGGAACGCCGAATCCAGCACAATGTCGCGATGGTTGGCGATGAACAGACACGGAGCATCCGGCAGGTTCTCCAGCCCACCGAGCGTCACGCCTTCCGTCCACTTGCGTTCCACGCTGGCGAGCAGCCGGCCCACCTCGAGTTGCACATCCGCCACGGTGCGGATGTCTTTCAGCAGTTCCTTGAGGCGCCGACGCACACCCCAGGCGATGACCGGGCGCAGCAACGGATAGAGCCGGGGATAACGGATGGTGGCCATCGCCCCGATGAAGCCGGGGTCATCCATCAGGCGCGTGAGCACGCCCGGCACCTCGGCGTCGGTGTAGTGGCGAATGGCATCGAAGCTGGACATGGCCGCGACGGTAACAACTCTTTGCCCCGTGCGGTAGCTTGCATCGGTGCCTGAAATGATTTCGCCTTTTCGATCGCCCAGGCGTAAATTCCCCGGAAAATCCGCGCGAAGGGCAACCGGGACCGGCCTTTGGAGGAGAACGTCAATTGGTGACACGACCCGCGACGGGCGCCGATCTGGCCGCCATTGTCGCCATCTACAACCACTACATCATCACAAGCCCCTGCACGTTTGACATCGAACCGTATACGACACACACACGCCAGCCCTGGTTCGGCCAGTTCGACGGCGAGCGACGCCGCTGCCTGGTGGCGACGGACGGGGATACCGTCACCGGTTACGCCTGTAGCGGCGAATTCAAGACCAAGCCCGCCTACCGCACGTCGGTGGAAGTGAGCGTGTATGTAGCCCACGAAACCCGCCATGGCGGCATCGGCACGGCCCTGTACTCCGCCCTTTTCGACGCGCTGCGCGGCAGCGGCGCGCATCGGGCCTACGCCGGCATCACCCAACCCAATGAAGCCTCCATGGCCCTGCACCGGCGCTTCGGCTTTCACGACGTGGGGGTGTACCGCGAGGTGGGCTACAAATTCGACCGCTACTGGGACGTGGCGTGGCTGGAGCGTAATCTGGATTGAAATGGTGAACCGCGCTGCTAACGTAGCGCCATGAAAGACGCCAGCAACACCCACGATCTCGGCTTTGAAACCCGCGCCATCCATGCGCACCAGGCCCCCGACCCGGTGACCGGCGCGGTGGTGACGCCGCTGTACCTCACTTCCACCTATGCGCAGAGTGCCCCCGGCGTGCACCAGGGATACGAGTACAGCCGCTCGCACAACCCCACACGCACCGCGTACGAACGCTGTGTGGCGGACCTGGAAGGCGGCCGTTACGGCTTTGCGTTCGCCTCCGGCTGCGTGGGCGCCACGACCGTGATGCACCTGCTGTCACAAGGCGATCACGTGGTGTGCTGCGACGACATGTACGGCGGCACGCTGCGCCTGTTCGAACGCGTGTTCCGCAAACAGGGGCTCGATTTCACCTACCTGGATCTCACCGACCCCGGTGCACTGGAAGCCGCCATCAGGCCGAACACGAAACTACTGTGGCTGGAAAGCCCCACCAACCCACTGATGAAGCTGGTGGACATCCGCGCACTCGCCGACATCGCCCACGCGCGCGGTGTGCGCGTTATGGTGGACAACACCTTCATGAGTCCCTACTTCCAGCGACCGCTCGCGCTCGGCGCGGACATGGTGCTGCACTCCTCCACCAAGTACATCAACGGCCACAGCGATCTGATCGGTGGCGTGGTGGTCACGGACGACGAGGCGCTGGGCGAGGAGCTGAAATTCCTGGCCAACGCCGTGGGCGGCGTGCAGGCCACCTTCGATGCCTACCTGTGCCTGCGGAGCCTGAAGACACTGGCGGTACGCATGCAGGCGCACGCAGCCAACGCCATGGCCGTGGCGCATTTCCTGGAAGCGCATCCGAAGGTCGCGCGCGTGCTGTATCCGGGACTGCCGTCGTTCCCGCAACACGATCTGGCAAAACGCCAGGCCAGCGGCTTCGGCGGCATGATGGCCATCGAACTTGCCAGCGATCTGGCCGGCGCGCGACGCTTTCTGGAGGCCGTGCGCATCTTCACGCTGGCGGAAAGCCTGGGCGGCGTGGAATCGCTGATCGAACACCCCGCCATCATGACCCATGCCAGCGTACCGGCGGACGTGCGCGCGAAACTCGGCATCGGCGACACGCTCATTCGCCTCAGCATCGGCATCGAAACGTGCGCCGACCTGTTGGCGGATCTCGACCAGGCCCTGCACGCGGTTTAGGAGAACCCATGCACGCTCCCGACCTGGCTTTTCTTACCCGCAAGGTGCGCATCTACTTTCCGTTTGCCACCGAATTTCCCGCCGAAATGCTGGCCCTGGGCGGGCTGCCCGAGGCGCGCATCAATGAAGCCCGGTCGCTGCCGCTGGTGCGCGTGGCAAAAACCGGGGGCGAGGTGATTGGCGCCTACCTGATCGCACCAGAGGCCGGTCCGCGCTACCGTCTGGAAGCGCTTGCGGTGGTACCTGCGTATCGCGGCCGTGGGGTTGGCAGCTGGCTCATCGGCCATGCCATCGGCGTGGCGGAAGCCAAGGGCGGGCGCATTATCGTCTGTACGGCTGGCACGCCTGCGGATTCTTTGCTGGATCGCCTCGGCTTCACCTGCACGAGCGGTGAACGCGTGCTCGAACTGACGCCCGAATAGTCCCGCTCAGCGGCTCGCCGGCAGGTTGTCCGTACGCGCGGCCCGGCCCAGGTAGCCACCGTGATGGCGCAGGCCGTAGTCGTGCCGCGTCACCCCCTTGGCTTCCATCAACGCCAGCGCCACCGCATCGCTGATGGCCAGCATCACCGCCATGGAGGCACTGGGCGTGAGGCCGATCGGGCACGGTTCCTCGATCACGCCCATGTCCAGCACTTCATCCGCGTATTTGCGCAGTTCCGAGTCCGGGTGCGAGGTGACGGCGATGACGTGCGTAACGCCCATGTGCTTGGCCAGCTCGCACACCTCCACCACTTCCCGGCTCTTGCCGCTGGTGGAGAACGCCACCATCACGTCGTCCTGGGACAACAGCCCCAGATCGCCGTGCGCGGCTTCGGACGGATGCAGGAAGTCGGCCGGCGTGGCGGTGGAGCAGAGCGTCGCTGCAAATTTCTTCGCAATGTGCCCGGCCTTGCCGATGCCGGTGGTGACGATCTTGCCGCGACACGCCTGCATCAGTTCCACGGCGCGTACAAAACCGTCGTCCACGCGCACGGCGGCAATGGCGGCGGCTTCGGCGGCAAGGACGGTCTGCATGCGTTCGCGGATGTTCATCGGAGGGCCATCCCGGCTCGGTTGGTGAGGGGAAGCGATGGTGTCATCATGATTCGCAGGTCACAAGCGGCAGCCGCTACCCGCATGACGCGATACGTTCCGCTCCTACTGGCCCTTCTGGCGGGTTGTCTGCTCGGCTGGGTCTTGAGACCAGCCCTCGAAGACGACTACTTTCAGGCCACGACGCCGACCACCACATCACAAGCCGACAATAATCTGCGGGGCGATCGCGTCAGTGACGCATCCGGCGCCGATGAGTCCCCTGGCAACCCACGCAAGTCGCCCACTGCTTCATTTCCCGGCTTTGCGGACATCAGCGCCATCCCCGACCGTCAGCAACGCCTGCTCGTCTGGTTACAGACGATCCTGTCTGCGGATGCCGCGGCGCTGGCCGGCTATCTCGATGAGGCCTGGTTGCAACAGGACGATCCGCTACTCGCTACTGTCGTAAACGAAGCCCTGTATCGACTCGCCATGCTCGACCGGAGTGCTGCACTCGCGTGGATCCGGTCCTCGCCAGACCGGCAAATCGCGTGGTTCCCCGTTGTACATGCCATCGCCGAGCGGGACCCGGAAGCGGCGTGGCTGCTGCTGGACACCGCCACGCCGGCGGACCGGACCGGTATCAGCATGGGACTGGCCATGGTGTTGGGCGCAGCACCGCTGGCGGAGGTTCTCGCCCGGGCGGAACGCATGGGAGAGCAATCGAGGATGTTCGCCAGCGGGCTGGACGCGGACTGGGCACGCTGGGCGGTACGGGCCGACCCGGAGGCAGCGTTTGCGGACGTCATCACACTCCCCATGGACGAACAGGTGCGCTGGAAGTATCTGCATTCCCTGCTGTTCAACTGGATTCAGAAGGCGCCGCTGGCTGCGCTCGACGCCATTGGCAGCTTGGAACCGTCACAGGCCGACATACCAACGGCGCACCTCGGTTCTCTGATCATCCGGAATCACGAAGAGGTCGTCGCCTGGCTCACCACGCGCACGGAGCCCCATCTGCAGGCCATGCTCCCGACGGTCATCGGCGCATGGGCAAACAGCGCTCCTGCCCTGGCGCTGAATGCCGCAGAACGGCTGGGCGCATCGCAGCGGCAACCAGCTGTCGAGCGCATCATGGAATCCTGGGCGGCGAATGACTGGGCGGCTGCCGGT
The DNA here is from genome assembly GCA_024234635.1 of Pseudomonadales bacterium. GTDB lineage: Bacteria > Pseudomonadota > Gammaproteobacteria > Pseudomonadales > Azotimanducaceae > SYFY01. The sequence goes on from JACKNX010000031.1 coordinate 11,683, forward strand.
CGATGGGTTGCATCACACCCCGAGTACGACAAACACGCGACGCTGACATCAACGGTCATCGGCAACTACGCGCTTCACGATCCGGCCGGCGCGCTGCAATGGGCGCGGAGCGTCGAAGGGGCCGCGGCCAACGCAGCGCTCAAGAAATTCATCGCCCAGGTGCAGGGCCCGCTCGCCGCGGAAGCAGCCATTCTGGTCAAGGGCGAGGAAGCCCGACAGGCAGCCGTAACAGCAGCCTTCCGCGGCTGGCTACGCCTGGACGCACAGGCTGCGAGAGACTATGCCGAGGCCAACCTGCAGGGGGCGGACCGGGAGACCGCTCTGGAGATACTGTCGCCACCTGAAGACGTATCGAGAGTGGATTGACAGGGCCTATTGGTGCACCCGGGACGCAATGTCACACTGGCGAACATGACCGCATTCCCCAATCCCGCACACATGGGTTCAGTCGACAAGGGCACAACCCGCTTCCAGGGCGTCAGCCTGCAGGGACCAGACAACAACGTCGTGGCCAGCGCCGTGAGTCGACTACTCACCATCGACCCGACGACAACCGGCAAGCCGCTCGATATCCGCTGGGAAAATTCAGCTGACTGGCCGGGCATCGACGACGACGAGTCCTACACACTTGCCATCGACGAGAAGGGCGCAACCCTTACCGCCTCCCACCAGCGCGGCATCCTGCACGGCCTCGTCACACTCGCGCAGCTGCAGACTCCTGACGGATTCCCGTACTGCCAGATCGAAGACCGCCCGCGCTTCCCCTGGCGTGGACTGATGCTGGACCCGGCCCGCCGCTTCCTGCCCATCTCGTTACTGGAACAGGTACTCGACGGCATGGCCTGGCTGAAGCTGAACGTGCTGCACCTGCACCTGTCGGACGACCAGGGTTTCCGCTTTCGCAGCAGCCACTACCCGAACATCGCCAGCGCCGACGCGTATTCCGCCGACGAACTGCGACAGCTGGTTACCTACGCCGCCAGGCGCGGCATCCGCATCGTGCCGGAACTCGACATGCCGGGCCACGTGACAAGCTGGCTAACCGCCTGTCCGGAATGGGGCGCCGGTGAGGCGAAACCCACCCGCCGGTTCGGCGTGCATCCGGGTTGCCTGAACCCGGCTGACGAACGTGTGTACGATGCCATCCGCAATCTGCTCGCCGAAGTCGCGGAGGTGTTTCCAGACCCTTACCTGCACATCGGCGGCGACGAGGTGCATTCGCGCTGGTGGGAGGAGAACGCCGACATTAGCGCCTTCATGGCCGTGAACGGTCTCGCCGACAGTGGCGCCCTGCAGGCGTACTTCAACCGACGGGTGGACGCGATCGTGCGCGAACTCGGTAAACGCACGCTGGGCTGGGACGAAGTGCTGCACGCGGACATGCCGCGCGGCATCACCGTGCAGGCCTGGCGCGGCGCGACCGCCCGCGACCGCGCACTGGCAGCCGGCTGCGACTGCATCGTCTCGTCCGGTTTCTATCTCGATCTCTTCTACCCCGCGGACGTGCACGGCCGCTACGATCCGGCGCTGGCGGAAGCGGATCTTGTGGCGCGGGAAGACGCCCTGCTCACCGACCACCGCTTCGCCCACGTGGCCGAGGGCATGCGCTGGACACATGCCTGGCGACAGGTTGCGGAGCTTCCCCCGGCGCCCGCACGCGGCCGCGTGCTGGGCGGCGAAGCCTGCCTGTGGGGCGAACTGGTGGACGCGGCCTGCCTGCCTTCACGACTGTGGAGCCGCTTGCCGGCCGTGGCGGAATTGTTGTGGTCGGCGCCGGAATCCATCCCCGACGCGGATATGCCGGCCCGCTGGCCGCGCTTCATCCACGAGCGGCTGGCCGAACAACGAACGGCGCTGGCCAGCCTTGTGGGCGACGACTTGCTGCCGCTGGTGGAGCTCTGCGAGCCGGTGAAATGGTATGCGCGCCTGCTCGGCGACGTGGCGCTGGCAGCGCGCATCGAGGGGCGCGAGATGCCGCAGGCACGCCCTTACACGCTGGATACGCCACTAAATCGCGTGGTGGATTTTCTGCTGCCGGAAAGCCTGGCCCTGCGGGCCATCGCGGCACTCGACGACGACGCGCTCCGGCACTGGTGCGCGCGCCTGATCGGCAATACCACCACGGCCGCCCTGCCCGCCGATATACAGGGCGTGATAGGGGCTCTGCGCGAGGGGCTCGGCATCGCGCTGGATGCACTCAATGGCCAGCTTTCACGCGAAGATGCGCGGCAGCGTCTGATGGAGCGTTACCGTCCCTGCGGCGAATACATGCCGGCTGCTCTGCTGACGCTGGCAAAGCGACTCACATGACGGCGACGGACGCTTTCCGCACGGGCTGGGGCGAACCGCTGCACGTGGAGGCACTGGGCGGCGGCCATATCAACGACACGTGGAAAGTGCGCGATGCGCAGGGCACCTGGGTGCTGCAGCGCATCAACCGCGATGTATTCACCAATCCCGCGCGGGTGGTGGCCAATACCGAACGGGTGATCGCGCACTGTCGCGCATTGCCTCTCGCCCGGCTGAGACCTACCCGCGACGCACGTCCCGCGCTGACGCTGAATGGCGATACGTGGCGCGTGTGTCATTTTGTCGACAACACAGAGAGCCACAGAACGCCGCCAACGACCGCACACGCCCGCGCCGCCGGTGACGCATTCGGCCGCTTTCAACGGACGCTGCGGGACCTGCCCGCACCGCAGTTGCAGCCGACGATTGCCGGGTTCCTCCGCCTTTCCGGCTATCTGGCCACGTTCGATGCACTGGACGTTGCCACCGAGTGGCAGTCCCTGATCGACCGTCAACGCGCCCTGTGCGATGTTTTTTCGCGCGAGAACGCCACCATCCACGCCGACGCCAAGTTCGACAATCTGCTGTTCGCCTGCGAGTCCACGGAAGTGCGGGCGATACTGGACCTGGACACCGTCATGCCAGGGCACTACGCCTGGGATTTCGGCGATCTCGTGCGCAGCCTTGGTATTCCGCCGGATGCAGCGATGCTGGAAGCGCTGCTCGAGGGATTCCTGCCCCACGTGAGCGAGCCGGACGCGCGCGCGCTGACACTGGCGCCGCGCTACATGACAGCCATGCTGGCCATCCGGCGTCTCACGGATCACCTGCAGGGCGACAGGTACTTCCGCGTCACGCGGCGCGGTAACAACCTCACCCGCGCACAGGCACTGTTCGCGCAGGTGCGCTGGCTGGAAGACAATGAGGCCTGGCTGCGTCAATGCGTTGAGCGGGCGTTGGACCGCTTGTCGAAGACCTGACGATGCTCAGGCGATGCGGTAGTCGCTGATCTGCACTTCCTGCCCGTAGTCCGCGTAGTCCCCCGCGGCGCGTCGCGCGCGGAACTCCCGCCAGGAAATGCCGCGATAGCACGCCGGATGCTCACGCATGGCACCTGGCAGCGGCGCGTAGATGCAGTCCTCCGGCGGGTTCAGAAAATAGGCCGTCGAGAAGCGCGTGGCGTCGCGTTGCGCGAGCACGCGGTGCACCGGCGCCGTATAGGTGTCGTTGGACCACACCTGCACCACGTCGCCGAGATTGATGGTGAACGCACCTTCACGCACCGGCACCAGCCACCACCTGCCGTCGCGAAGCGCCTGCAATCCGGGGACGTCAGCCTGGTCGAGCACCGTCAGCGCGCCGGCATCCGTGTGATGGCCGATACCCAGACGCCCGTGCGCCGGCACGGTGGCGCTGTTCGCTGCCGCCGGCTCGGGGCAGGGCGGATAGTAGTTCAGCCGCAGGAAGCTGGTGTGCTGCCGGAAGGTCGCCACGAGCGATGCCGGTGATTCTCCCAGGCTTGCGAGCAGCACCTCCAGCACACGCAGGGACAGCGTGTGTATCGCCTCGGCGTAGGTCTGAAGGGCCGCGCGGAACGCCGGCTCCGCCGCCGGCCACTGCGGTACCGCGGCACCGTAGGCCGGCCCGACATCGAAGATCTCCTTCCAGTCACGCACGTTTTTGGTGAGTTCGCGATCGAAGTAGCCCCAGGGGTTGTCCGCTGTACGCGCTAGCGCCTGTTTTTCAGCCATCGGCAGGGCAAAGAACTGCCGGGACTGCGTGCGTAGCGCATCAACAGCTGCCTGCGGCACACCGTGACCCACTACCTGGAACAGCCCCCATGTCGCGCATGCATCCCGCAGCAGATCAACGTCTACCTGGCTGAGATCAATGACCGGAATATCGGCGTTCATAAGAAAGCAAGCACTTACTTACGGATCACTTCAGGGCTTCGCGACCTGACCGCTCAGGCACTCACCTGGCTCAATACCACCTTCACCACCAGCGCCACGAGGAGCACGAATACCACCGTGAAGCCGATGCCCATGAGGATGAAGTGAGACGCCTTGCCGCGCGAGAAATCGCGCTCGCGGTTGGCGCTGGACTGCACGCCCAACGCCGCAGAAACGGTGCTGCCCAGCATCTGCCAGAAGGTCAGCGGGGGCTTGTCATCGGGCTTATCCGTTTCGTCGTTCACGGCAGGTTCCGGGGCTGTTGAATTCAGGGCGCGAGCATACCAGCCTCACCGCGGTGACGCTGAGTCGGCCAATCACCCCGCCTGCTCGTTCTCCACCCGCGTCAGCCAGTAATCGGCGTCGTAGCCTGGATTGCCCGACAGATAACGCCACAGCCGGATGCGGTTGATGTATTCCAGCCGCCCGGTGTCGGCTTCGAACCAGGGTTCCGGCTGCATGAGCACGCTCTCGATGGTTTCCTGGTTGCCTTTGCCGCCCGTCCAGAAGATGGGGCGGGGTTGCGACAGGGCGTCGAGATCGCTGGTGTCCCACAGCCGCGACTGCGGCGCGGTCGGGCACAGCCGGATCTTGAACATGTAGCGCAGCCGTTCGGAATCGTTGCGGCCGCCACCGTGCCAGATGCCGTGGTGCAGGAACAGCAGCGTGCCGGCCTTGCACACCATGTGCTGCTGCCCGCGCACGTTCTGATATCGGGCGATGGCAGCCTCGCTCACCACCCGCAGATGCGTTCCCGGTATGAACCGCGTGCCGCCCATTTCCAGGGTGACATCGTGCGGGAAATACATGATCTGCACGTCGAATGCCTGGCGCGGATCGATGGTGGAGTCCTGATGGTTCACCTGGGCATTGTGCGGCAGCCCCGCGGAAGCATGCAGGCGCCCCGGAAACGTGATGTGCAGGAAATGATGGTCCACCACGCAGCCCTCGCCCACCAGGCTGTTGATCGCGCCACGCACAGCGGGCAGCGCCAGCAACTCGGCAACGGCACTGCCTTCGGGGTAGGCATCGGCCAGCGGCGTGCCCGGAATCACCAGTGGAATGGCGCTGGTCTGCATGATGCGCCCGTAGTGCTGCCACAGATTGTCCACCGCATCGTCCGGCGGATGCCCGACGTCGGCGAGAAAGCGGGCATTGAGCGCCGGCGGCACCACGGCATCCATGCGCAGGAATCCGCGCGCCGTGAATCGCGCCATGTGGAGGGTGCGCAGGGGAATGTTCGTCATCTGGCGCCTCCAGCCGGATCGATGTCGATGAGTTTCTCGAACAGGAATTCGTATTTCAGATAGCTGGTACGGAACTCATCGCCCGGCACATGGGGTATCAGCGGCGACATCTGCAGCAATCGCCAACCGTCGCGCAGCGCCGCCAGTCCGGTCGGATAGGGCGGCTCGTCTGCATCACCGGCGTCATGGCGGGCGTCACTCGCGCCTTCGTACAACGACCAGCCGATCGTGCGGGCATCCAGTGCCGAGGACTCGAGATAGAGGATGAGGATGTTCTGGCGTTGACAAGTCATAGCCCGCACATGGTGCGAGTTACGGCGAAGTCTGGCAACAGGGCACGAAGCCAGTCGTCGACTCCGCAACGCGCCGGCTTCAGCAGCCGGACATGTCGAAGCCGGGGCACTCGACCCCGGCTTCGACAGGCGCTCAGCGCCGCCCGGCGTCCTTCAACTGCCGCACGAAGGTGCTCTTCTCCGCCGCGCAGGTACGGGTAGCGTAGTCCTGAACGAGTTCCCGGCTACGCACACCTGTTACCGGATCCACGGCGAACCGGAAGTCACATGGCGGTGCAACCACATCCTTCACATCGAGGAGCCACAATGCATCCCCCTGTCCGCCTTCGACCGACTCGTCAACGCTTTCAGGATGCTGAATGTGGACGATGAACTGCGTGGGGTACTGGGGCCGGAAGATCATGCCGGTATTTTCCGCGCCCTTGACCTGCAGGCTCATGAAGTGATCAAGCGATTCCGCAACGCCGTCGCTGTCGGTATCACGCAGGAACCAGATGTCGCCGCCACGATTGTCACCATTCGGCCAGTCCTCGACGACGTAGATGTTGCCAAGGGCATCCTGCGCGAGGTTGTCCGGCGAGGTGAGATGGCCGGTGGTCGGGGCAAAGCCCAGGTTTTTCACGGTGTTCTCATCCACCGCAAGCCGCACCATCGCCTTGCCACCACCAAGTTCCTCCACGGAATAGACGGCAAGTTCTTCGGTTGCGGTGAAGTAGACGATGTCATTGCCCCGCCTGCTGCGCCCCACCTCGATGTCCTCAGGACGACGGAAAGGCGTACCGCCCAGTTCATCAGCAGCGGCCCGTCCGCCACGCGTGGCGTTGTCGAACGGGTCCGCCGTCGTCAGCGCGCGGCCATCCGCATCGGTCATCGGTACCCAGGTTGCCAGGCCGGTACGCTCCGCCGGATTGTGATTGGGAAAGCTGCCGGCATTGGCGGTGACATCGCCTGCAAAGCCATCCACCTTCAGCACAAAGGTCTGCCCTTTGGAGTAGTCACCCTTCTTTGTCGGGACAAACTTGTAGATGGAACCGGAGCGATCCTCGTCATCGAAATAGAGCGCCGTGCCGAAGCGATTGAACTGCAGTCCCTCGATCGAGACGTTGGGTATTGCATTCAGTTCGTTGACGACAACAGCCTCGCCGCTTTCAACATCCGCCAGGGGATTCTCGATCTCGAACAGGCGACCTTCGCCCGACCATTCTTCGGCCACCAGAAGCGTACCCTTGGGAGTCATCGTGGCGGGGTCCAGCGCACCAAAATCGCCGCTCCAGTTCCCGGTAGCACCGTTCATGTCGCCCCGAAACAGGTTGACCGTGCGGTCGGTTTTGATGTCGTAGCGGGATACGCCCGCACCATACTGAGTTTCGTGCGGAATGAAGACATAGCGACCCGTGCGGTCGAACGCAGCCATGTCCCACATGGACGCATTGGTGCCCAGGCCCGGGACGCGAATGGCGGTTTGTGTGGGATCCGCTTCGATTTCCCGGAGGCTCGTGAGGTTGGTGTAGCTGACGCCCGCTGGCACCTGCCACGGATTGCTCAGCTCGTTGACATGGTTCGGCACCTGCGCAACGGCCGCAGACTGCGTCAATGGATTGAAGTAGACATCCGTCCCGGCGTTCGCCGCCCCTGCGCAGGCAAGCATGACGGCAGCAGACACTGCGCTCTTGTGGAAGTTCATTACCAGATTGCTCCTGATCGTTTGTGATAGCTGGTGATCAGAGGCTAATCAGGCATTGTTTCGCGCGTGTTTAATTCATGTGTACCTTTCCGTCACATTTGCTCATTGCCCTCCCGGGAATCGCGGCATGCTACTGTGCAACGGCATCAGCAAGTGCCTGGAACAGCGCGTCTTCCAGTATCCAGTCCGAATCCTTGCTTGCATCCGGACGGGCACTGTGCAGCGCAATCACCACCTTCTTGCCAGGATTGATGTAGATACCCTGCCCGAAGATGCCGGAGGCGGCGTAGGCGTCGTCGGGTTTGAGCCACCAGAAATAACCATAACCGTCAAACCCCCGCGATGGCGTCGTGGAACGCATCATCCAGCCCTCTGGCAGCACACGCGTACCATCCGCAAGCACTCCGTCCGCAAGGGCGAACAATCCAATGCGTGCATAGTCACGCAGCGTTGCATTGATGCAGCAACCGCCGAATTCGCCACCACCGGGTTCGGTCAACTGCCAGAACGCATCACTTTCCATGCCGAAAGGCTGCCAGATTTTTTCCTCCAGATAGGTGGACAGGTTGTTACCGATGGCTGAGCGCAACAGGGTGCCCGCGAGGTTGGTTTCCGCGGTGTTGTAATTGAACTTCTCGCCGGGCTTGGCGTCGCGCGGCTTGTTGCGAAGGAACTCGTACAGCGGCAATGTTGCGTAGGATGCCGTGGCCACGTCCGAGTCCGGATCCGCGTAGTCTTCGTTCCAGGCGACGCCTGACGCCATCTGCAGCAGGTTTTCGATGGAGCTCGCATCGTAGGAGGAATGCGCGAGCCGGGGCAGATAGGCGGTGACGGATTCGTTGACGTCCCGGATGTAGCCGTCCTGGATGGCGGCACCGATGAGCATTGACACCACGCTCTTGGACACTGAGAACGATACCCAGCGGGTGTTGCGATCGTTGCCGAGCGCATAGCGTTCGTAGACGATGGTGCCGTCCTTGACCACCAGCAGCCCCGCCACCCGCTGACGCTCGATGTACTGGGCCACCGTCATGCGGGCGTCACCATCGGCAAACGTAACACCATCGAGATCACGCTCGGCGACCGGCAACTCCAGCACCCTGCCACCGGCGTGAATGTCGCGGTGGGGGAACAGGCGGGACATGTTGCGGAAGCCCGCAACCTGCTCATCGCCCTTCCAGAACAGTGGCGTTGCGCTCGGCGCTGGCAGCTTCTCCTCCGCCGCCTGCAGCGTCAGCGGCATCCAGACCCCTATCACCAACCATGCCATCGCTCGCTTCATCACACTCTCCTGACGTTCCGGTTCCGGTCGCGACAATCCTGACGCATCGGTGACCAGGCTGGTAGCACCAGGTCCAGTCCACGCCCTTCTTCGCTCCAGCCGTTCCCGTAGGACCCGGCCGTCTGGTGGGGTACCATGCCGACCGTTCAAACCGCTTGGTCGATTTCGGCAGATGACGGATGGTCGGTGCTTGCCTATGCACGCCAGGGAAGGTCGGTTCGGCAGGTGCATGCGCCACCTGTTGCCCGCCGTATTCCTGATCGCAGCCGGCACCGCCAACGCCGCATGGCACGGCAATCTCAAGTGGATGTCCGAGTACGCCTACCGCGGCTATTCCATGAGCGAAGGCAAACCCGCGATTCAGGGCAACCTTGAGTATGTCGCCGAATCCGGATGGTACGGGGGGCTCAGCGTGTCGGGGGAGGACCTGGACAGCGGGGCGGGCAACGGGACGTCATCCTGGGTAGTCATCCCCCGCGTCGGTCGCCAATGGCGAATTGACGACGACTGGCAGACGGAAACCTGGATTGCCGCTTACCGGCACGAGGGGAAGATCGAAGGCAAACGCGCCAACCACGCCGAAATTACCACGGCCGTGCATTTCCGCGACCTGTTCACCGCGCGGCTGTCTTTCGCGCCGGACGCTTATGGGCGGTCCCCCGACCTGCTGTCAGTCGAATTCGGTGCGGCGTACGATCTCTACCCCAACCTCCAGACCTCCGGGGGAATCGGCTACAGCGCGTCCACCGAGGCATCCAATCTCGAACAGGGTTATTGGCATGCCAGCCTGTCCTGGTTCCTCACGCCGAACCTGGTCGCGGATCTGCGCTATACAGACACCTTCGCGGTCAGCTACGACGCAGCGGACGAAGATTCCGGGCGTTTTTACCTGGAGGAACAGCAGCACCGATTCGTGCTGACGGTCACTTTCGGCTTCTGAATCCGCCAGCCATTGAACCTTTGGGCATCCTGGCGGAATTAAGGATACGCGCCCCCGCGACTCGACGGATTCATGAAGGACGCCACAATCATCCGCAGCGGCAAGACACCGGAAGACCGGCCGGAACCAGAAACCGGGCAGACCGAGGAGAACGAACTCTTGCGGCGTATCGCCGCACGGGATGCGGGCGCTTTTGAGCGGTTCTACCTCATCTACCACCCCCGGTTGTTCCGCTTCATCCTCCGGATTACGAGAAATCCGGATCAGGTGGAAGAACTCATCCACGAGACGCTGCTGTTCGTCTGGGAACAGCCGTCGCGCTTCAACGCAACGAGCAAGGTGTCGACCTGGGTGTTCGGCATTGCCTACAACAAGGCCCTGAAGGCCGCGTCACGTGCCCTGCGGCGCAGCAACGATCTCGATATCGACGAATTCGTCGATGTCCTGGGCGATCCCCTCGGCAATCATTCCGAACGCCGCGAGGCCGAGGACTGGATGCACGCCGCACTGGCTACGCTGTCCGTGGAACAGCGCGCCGTGGTCCTGCTCACCTTCGTGGACGGTCTTCCCTACGAGGAGATCGCCCAGGTGCTCGAATGCCCGGAAAATACTGTAAAGACACGCATGTTCCACGCACGCAGGAAACTGCAGGCGTTCGCGAACGACTCCAGGAGCTAGCCAGATGGATACCCTTGTCAGCCTCGATACGCCCGAACACATGCGCCTGCGCATGCTGCTCCCATGGCATGTCAATGGCTCGCTCAACGAGGCGCAGGCGTTTCTCGTGCGCACCCATCTTCATGATTGCGCGGCATGCCAGACTGAGGTGAACAGCCTCCAACGGTTGCGGCGCGACGTGCAGACAGCGGCTGAGATAGCCGATGGCAACCTGGCCGCCAGGGCATCGCTCGAGCGCTTCGGGCATCGTTTGCACAGCCGGAACAATCCTGTGGCCAATGATACCCGGGAGACTTCGCGGCAATTCCATTCGAGCCAGGGGCGATTGCGGCGGATCTGGCAGCAACAACCACGACTGGCACTGGCTGCATGCCTGCTTCCCGTCATGGTCGGGTTGGTCATCTCACTTGCGCCCCCGGTTTTTGACGCTGCCTATACCACGCTTTCGTCGGAGCGGACGCCAGCGGCACAGGCGGATCTGGTCGTCGTCTTCGATGCCGCGGCGCCAACCACCGAACTGGACGCACTGCTCGCCGCCATCCACGGGCGCCAGGTAGGTGAACCCAACAGTGCGGGCGCCATCCGCATCGCCCTGGATCGGGATGCGGGCGCACCAGACACGATGACGGTGGTTGCCCTGTTCCGGGCACGTCCTGATGTCATTCTCGCCGAACCGGTCGCCCAACCATGAACAGACGCATTGTCGTTCTCATCGCTACCATGACCTGCGCCTGGATTCTTGCCGGCTGCACGACAGCCCGCTCACTGCCAGGAGGCGACGCGTCCGCGGATCAATCCTTGGCCAGGATCCTCGTCACCTTCGATGACAAAACGATTCAGCGTGCGGTTTCCGCCGGTACCACGGGCGACTACGCGGCCCGGACAAGTTACACAAACTCCGGCTGGAGTCGTCGAATCGCCAACACAATCGCCAGGCGCCATGCGCTGCGCATCCTTGCGCAGTGGCCAATGACGGCGCTCGGCGTCAGTTGTGTCGTATATCAAGTGGACGGCGTTCAGGATGTCGAGCAACTCCTCGACGCACTGGCTGCCGATGAGCACGTGGGTTCGGCGCAACGGATGGGCGAATTCCGCACGCTGCAGACCGAAACGAATGCAGCGGCGCGGCGGTTGCCGGAAGGTCTCGAATCCATGCAATACAGCGACCCCTATCTGCCTCTGCAGACCGCATTCCGGACATTGCACATTGATCAATGGCATACGCGGGCCAGTGGACGCGGCATCCGCATCGCCCTGATCGACTCTGGCGTGGATACCCATCACCCCGATCTGGAGGGGCAGGTAAAACGCTCTGAGAACCTTGCGCCTTCCGAACCGGGCAATGCGCTCAACGACGTGCACGGCACGGCGGTGGCAGGCGTTCTGTCCGCGGTAGCGGGCAACGGAATAGGCATCGCCGGCATTGCCCCGGATGCGGAGATTTTCGCCTTTCGCGCCTGCTGGCCCGATGGCGCAACGGCGGCATCCGCCCGGTGCAACACCTTCACGCTCGCGATGGCACTCAACGAGGCAATAAGGCTGCGAAGCCATATCATCAACCTCAGCCTCAGCGGACCGGACGATACGATTCTGCGCCTGCTCATCGAGCGAGCACTCCAGCAGGGCATTGTCGTGGTTGCCGCTGTGCCCGAACACAAGGAAGACGGCGGTTTCCCGGCAAACCTTCCCGGCGTGCTCGCGGTAACCGGGAACGCTGGGGGCGACTCTGAACAGATCGTCGCGCCGGGTAGCGACATCCTCACTACCGTGCCTCGAAGCGGCTATGAGTTCATGAGTGGCAGTTCGTTCGCCACCGCGCACGTCGCCGGGCTGGCCGCGCTCATGCTGGAACTGCACCCGCGGTGGTCCGCGGCAGACATTCGTGATGCGATGCTCGATCCCGCCGGCCCCATGCATGGCCATCCGGACGACATCACCGCCATCCAATGACGGGATACCGGCACGCCGGCGACCATCAGCCATGTACACCGCTCACGACCGGCTCACGCACCGGGATTCAAAGAAATGACGACGCGTCACTCACAACCCGAAGATTCCGTCAGGCAGGACACCGATCCGTCGCTCAGCCAACCCGCGCCACTCTGTGACGACGAACGGCTGGTACTGCCATTCGCGAAGCGCGCCTTCATACAGTATTCGACGAGCCCCGACGGATCGAAGACGCAGCACCTGTTCTACGACGACAAGGAAATCGAGTTCGACGAAGAGGACCTGTTCCCCTTCGCAGAAGCGCTTGCTACCCAATCGCATTTCATCGCCGGGGATGCAAAGCACTGGGGGCCGGGCTATTCGTGGCGGACAGTCCAGCCGCTGCTCGATTCGCTGCTCGATGCCGGCGTTCTGCGCCGGGCGCAGGAATACGGCGAGCCGGAACCGCGTGGACGCCATGTCGGAACCACCAATCCATTCCTGGCCCCCGCAACCGCAGAAATCGCGGGAGATTGGAACAACTGCCCGCTGTTGACAAAAACGCTTGCCGCGCGGGAGCTCCCGCTTGCGTGGCTCGAACTCGTCATTCCTGTCTTTCGTGTCATACACATCGCGCTCGACAGCGAGAACCGGCAGGTGGGTGAAGCCAACGTGTTTCCGCCAGCCCTCCGACTCGACCGGCCGATTGAATGGCGCATCTGCAACTATCCTGGCAGCCGTTACCGGGACGAGCGCCCCATGAACGCCACCGCGCTGCGAAGCATGGGTGCGCAGTGGCCGCAGATGATGGCCCTGTTGCCGTGGGTACGCGACGCTTTCCTGCACCGGTATCCATCGCTACGCAGAGGCTGGACTCTGGGTGGTATCGAAGCGCTTGCCACCATGGTTCTGGCGTTACCGACCTATCTGATGATGCGGGTGGATGACAGGATATCCAACGGAGATCTGCATCCGGCGCTGTCGTCGCTGTTCAGGGTCACCGACGGCGTGCGGATGGTGACGCACCAGATGATATTCGTCCCTGTGGGTGAACCGACGCTACCGGTGTCGACGCCCATGACCAGCCGCGGTGTGTACGAATACGCCGAACGGAATTTTTCCTTTTCCTCTGCGCACGGTGTCTGCGCTGGACCGCAGTCGATGATTGAGGATCTCCTGCAGGTGCTCATCGACGGCAGGGCAAGCCCGGAAGCCGAAGGAGTCACACTGCTTCCTGAGCTTGAGACCGCACGCGCCGCGATCGAATCGGCAATGGACTACGGTCTGCTCGGCCTCCAGGCTCACGCCGCCATCTTCTCCGTCTGGCCGGTCATGACCGGCTGCTATGCACGCCTCGCGAACATCGTTTCCCTGTCAGCCGATGGAGCAGCAGACGGGCTGCGCGAACGACTGGCGCAGCACGCGGACGTGCTCCGGCGCGAAACACACCACGCCAATGCTGCGATGCGCGCCGAGCGACTGGCTGCCTACGTGCAGATCCACGACTTCTGTGCCGAGGGCATGCGCGGTGAACCACCAACCCCGTCACTCGCTGAAGCGGCAGTTCCGGATAGCGCGGCGCTGGATTCAGCCTCGCGACACATCATCGAGACAGGCGTGCGGAAAATTCTTCAAGGTGAATCACAACCCGTCATTGATTGTTTGATCGAGACTTTTCTCACGCTGCATGGATTCGTGCGCGTGGCATCCGCGATACAGATGCGCATCAACCGGATACTGGGCAGGCAGCAGAGCGCACTACCTTTCGACCTCACCCTGATCGACATCCACAATCGTCTGCAGGCCGGCGGTTCCGCGCGGTTGCCATTTCTGCTCGATGAGATCAGGGACTGGTTCGGCATTGCGGTGACGATTACTCCGGAAAAGATAGAGGCGCTTGCCGCGGAAAAATAACTGAAAAGATTCTTTGCCCGCGTTGAACCTGGGCGGTTGCTGGCGGAATTCACTACAAGGAAAGGTTGATACGCCTTTCTTTCGAAGAGCCCAACAATCGAGTGGAGACTATCCCGATGAAAGTGAAGACGAATGTGCGTGCAGGACGCCAGACCCAGAACCGCAAGTCTGGCGATGAATCCGAATACACGCCACCGCCGGCACCGATCTCCCGCTGCGTCGGCATCTGATTGCCACTACGACGCAGTCAAGGACGATGGCCGCGGCCATCGTCCTTCCAACCGAACCACGCGCAACTGCCACCCCACACGCCCCTGATCTGTCCTGCCGCCTTTCCTGCCATCCTGAATTGCACGCTCACAATGGTTCATATCCTTGTTTGGACGCTTCGAGGCACACCGCAATTCAACGAGTTCATCTAAGGGTGAGCGATTACCACCAGCGTCCGCGAACGCGCGAACACACACTGCAGGCACTCCTTGAGGCACAGAGGATCGAGGGCCGCAAAACTCTCATCGAGCACGGTGAGCTGACTGTTCTGCAGCAACGCACGCGCCAGGAAGACCCGACTGCGCTCCCCGTGCGACAATTGCCAGCCCGTTTCGCCAATGACCTGCTGGAGCCCTGACGGCATGCGGTCAAGCAGATCGCCAAGACCCAGTTCACGACAAAGCAACGCGGCGTCTTCGAGATCCTTTTCCGAGGGCGGCCATTCACGGCCCATCAGCAGATTGAATGCCAGCGTTCCACCAAGAATGTGGTTTTCATGAAACTGACCCGCCGCGGTCACCATCTGGTGCCAGTTCGCGCCGAGTGTAAAACGGTCCAGCGACTTTAGGAGCACGAGACCGGATTCCGGTTGGTTCAGTCCGGTCAACACGCCTGCCAGCGTCGACTTGCCGCCCCCCGAACGCCCTTCGAGCAGGATGCGATCCCCCCTGTGAACGTCGAGAGACAACCGGTTCAGTACCGGTTCTGCCGTCGAGTCATAGCGAAAAACGATATCGCTCGCCGAAATCAGCGGCGTGCCTGGCTGACTTTCGGTTTCCATCTGGTCTCGCGTCAGGAAAATGGAGGTGGCCTCCGTGGTTGCGGCGCGCGTAAAAAGCACGTTGACCTGACGCCAGGCAACCGCGGCACGCGCGAGCGCAAGGAAGCCACCGGCGAAACCCGTACACGCCCGGTTGGCCAGCAGGATCCCGCCGAGACTTATCGCCAGCGCGGCGGAAAAGCCATCGTGCGCGAGAAACGCCGGCACCAGTCCTGCAACGGCAAGTATCAACCAGCCGCGGGGGATACCGCCCACGATCCACGCCGCCAGTCTATCCACCCTGATCGCATCGCCGAGATAGTCCGCCATCAGCCGGTCCTCCTTCGATTCCCTCCCGAAGCGAGGCTCCTGCGCCAGCACGGTGCGGTGCCCAACCATGCGTTCAATCAGATCGTGGGTCAGGTCGAGCCGCTTCAGCGTCCAGCCGAGCAGGCGCCGGTAATAGCGGAAGCACAACGCTCCGATGACACCCAGCCAGATGCAGAGCATCGTCACATGTATCGCTCCGGCAGCCCCAAGGGCAAGCACCCAGAACGCCATGAACAGTTCGATGCCGGCAACCAGCGCTGTGAAGCCCCCGTTCAGGGCAAGCGATTCGAGCGCCTGACTTTCGAGCACCTGGCCCAGCAACTGCCCAGCGCCACGCGCCTTCACCGACTGCAGATCCATGTGCAGGGCGCCCGTGAGCAGCCGCTTCTTCAGCAGACTGCCGAAGTCCAGCGCCACATTTGCGTCCAGCCAGCCGGCAAGCAGCTGCAGCGGAACCAGGGAAAACACCATCAGCCCCCAGCCCAGCAACCAGCCGGGGTCATGGCGACCCGCAAGCGCCGCGCGGCCGATAAGCGTCCAGCCCGCAATTTCCATCGCGTAGAGGGCAATGAACACCATTGCCAGCAACGCCACGCGCGAAGGCAGCAGAACGTCCCGCAGTTGCCGGCCGAACGGCGCACCCGCCGGCAGGCGCAGCATCCACACACCACCAACGCGCTGGTGCGCGAGTTTTACACGGCGCATGGTGGCACCTACCTTCTTCCGGGCAGAGGCGCGCAGATCCAGGGGCGCAAGCAGACGATCCACCTCCTGACGCAACGGCGCTTCAAGCGGTGCGCACAGGGTATCCCGCAGCGTTGCAACCGGAATGCTCCGGGTTGAAAGGTCAGGCGCCAGGATGCGCACGACCCGTCGCCTGCAACCAAGGACCAGGAGGAATCCCGCACGGCCTTCATGCTCCAGACGCACGACGGCGGGTCCGAGGCGGCGCAACATGCCCGTTGCTTCAGGTAGCGTTGTCTCCAACGCTTCGGCTTCCAGCCCAATGGCGCCTGCGCACCATGCGATCCAGCGCCCGAGTTCCGCGCCTTCCAGCGTCAGCGGAACCGTTACGGCGATTGCCCGTTCTCTTCGCGCTGGGTCAAGCAGTTGCGTCGCTTCAGCGAGAGCATGCAGGCCTTCACCAAGCCGGTCGATCGACCAGGCGAGTTCGATCATGCGCCCGGACTCCGCGCTTTCGCTGCCTTGGCTACACCGTCTGCGACCGTCACGCGACGCCATCGGGGGTCACGCCACAACGTGAGGTGAAGGTCGACTTCCGCATCGAGCAGGGCGCGATAGCGGGTGGAACCCGCCTGAAGTGCGCGAGGCGCACCGTCCTCGACAACTCTCCCGCCTTCCACGACCAGTACGCGGTCGAACATTCGAGTTTCCTGTATGTCATGCGTGACGCACAGTAGCGTTGCATCACGCCACCATTGCCTGGCGGTGGTCATGAGCTGGCGACGCTGCTGACGATCGAGGCCACGGAATGGCTCGTCGAGAAGGACGAGACGACAATCCTCCTGCAGCAAGGCCCGGCCCGTCCGCAGACGCTGCCCTTCGCCGCCGGACAACAGGCCGCCGCTTTCACCAAGCAGCGTCTGCAGCCCCTCAGGCAGTTTCCGCAGCACCTCACGCAGCGCAGCGGCATCGATGGCCGCGCCAAGGCGCTCGAGATCAGGCTGCGCAATCCCGTAGGCGATGTTGTCCAGGAACGAGCGGTTCCAGATCTGCACCGCAGGATCCACCCATGCTGTAGCAGCACGCTGTTCGAGAATCTCCGCATCACCAAACGCACGACCATCCACGTGGAGTGTGCCGGCCGACAGTCGGTGCCAGCCGAGCAGCAATCCCAGCAGAGTCGACTTGCCGGAGCCTGACTGACCCACAATGGCAACATGTTCACCCGCTCGGATATCGAGGTTGAGTGCGTCCAGCACCACATGCCCGCCGATCTTCACTTCGCCGTCGCGGATCGACACTGCGGATGCCCCGGCGGCAGGTGCCGGCTGGTCACGTGGCGCAACCTGTGGTGCCGGGGGTTGCTCACCGGAAAGTGGTTCCAGCAGACGCAGGAGCGTATTGCGCTGCGCCGGGAATCGCTGCGCGAGCTGCGTGATCTGTGCACCCAATGCGGGAAGCTTCAGCACCCAGAACACCAGCAGAAGATCGCCTCCACCGATCGACCCGACACGTCCCAGATGGGACCACAACAGGTATACACACGGAGCCAGACACAGCAGGGACTGCAGCCCTTCGCCAAAAAGCTGTGCAGCGATCAGCCGCCTGCCTGCGCGCACCCATTCGACCAGCAGGCCCTCGTGCTGGCGTCGAACGGCCGCTTCCGCATGATGCACGCGCACGGGATTCAGGCCGATAAGGACATCGAGGTAGAAGCGGAACAAGGCCCCGCCATGATTTCGCATTCGCAGATCCCGCTCGTTCAGCAACGATTGCGCAGTCGCTGGCAGCAGGATGGCAAGCGCCGCGGCCAGCGCGGCCAGGGTGACACTCCCGGGGGCAATCAGGCCAATGCCCGCCAGCGTGAATACAAGGTTCCAGAGCGTCTGGGCAAACTGCACGAGCAGCGATGGCATCGCGCGGGTGGTGGCGATGCCATGGCCGCGTTCGGCCATGTCGGACACCGGGCGACTCTGAAAGTACCGGTCATCCAGTTCCGGTAGGCGACGCGCGAGCAACAGTCGCAGCTGTGCTTCGACGTGCCGTCCCAGCCGCATCGATTCCATGAGCACAGGCAGTTCCAACATGAAGAGCACGACCACGAAGATCAGCAGCGCACCCGCCGCAAGCATGCGCTGGCTGCCCACCCGAAGGTCCCAGGCAATGTCGAACATACCCCGGAACAGCAGCGTTTCGAGCAGAACCGCGGCAGCGGCAACCGCTACAGCCGCAAAGAGCAGCCAGGGTGATGTCAGCCCCCCGGCCTTCAGAATCCTGCGGAACTCGCTCAGGGGGTTGAAGGGTGTCTCGCCGAGCACGCGCGCCAGCGCCGCATCCTGCGGGCTCACGCCTACATCGGAGGGTAAAGGTGCCTGTGCAGGACGGACACCTGACAGACGCAGCAACACAGCCCCTTCCAGCACCAGCATGCGCTCTTCGCCATCCAGGCGTTGCTGGGGCTCCACCGACCAGTAGGCGAGCGGCACGTCCCGGTAGATATCGTCCGGATCGATACGAAGCAGCAGCGATTCGAGCAGCGCTGTCGCCGCACGACCGCGCTGGACCCCGCCGGCATCGACAAGGGACTGCACGAGTCTGATCGAGGCATCCAGTGCTGCATAGCCGAACCAGCCTGAATCCTTTTCGGCCGTTTGCAGGAGACCCTGCCCGCCGACCTTCGTCATCCCCAGCGCCAGGAGCCGCGAGGAAAACATCGAATGTCCCTCCTCAGAGGCCGACCACTCACGCCAGGCGGAAGCCGGCACCCGTTGACGATGCCGGAAGACGTCCGCCTCGAACCGGCGAATAGGCAACCAGCGACGTCCGGCGGCAGGATCCATCACCTGCAACCAGTTTCCGTGCCGCCGCCATACCACGACAAAGTGCGTCCCGCCGTCCGGCTGACGGGTGACTACCATCGCAGGCAAAAGCGGCGCCGTACGCAGGGAGAGATGGTCCAGGGGCAGCATCTGCTGTTCGCTTCTGGCACCGAGTCGATTGGCGACAAACTCGATGTCGTCGATGGAGGTTCCATCAACGCTGGTCTGACAGACCTCGCGCAAGCGGCCATAGCTGGCCGGTATGCCGAATCCCTCCAGCAGACACTTCAGCGCCGCGGGACCGCAGTCCATCGATGAGGTCTGCACCACCTCCGGACACAACCACCGGCGGCGTTGGCCGACCGCAGCAGTCATGTCCTGGCACCACGGCCCGCCTGCGTCACCCGATCATGCTCCAGCCATTGCCCGGCTTTGCGCATCACCAGTACAGCAGGCGTCAGTTGCTCAATGTTGACTTCAATTGCCCCCGGCAACCCATGCTGAAGAATGATCTTCGATTCCGGCTGCGGCAGCGGTTGGAATTCGACGCGTACCAGGTTGTCCCGGATTTCCGATCCCACACCGACGACCTGCGCGGGCAACACACCGAACTGCGCCCAGGGAAATCCATCCAGCCGCATCTGCGCGCGTTGCCCTTCGCGTATGCGCCCGAGTGCCGAGGCGGGCGGGAAATCCGCAACGATGCGCAGTTCAGTAGGTGGTACGAGTGACGCCAGTTTTTCACCCACCTGGATATACGCGCCAATCTGCAAAGCGGCACTTTCACCGATGCGTCCATCGGCAGGTGCCCTGATCTGGTGATTGACGATCTCCTGCTGAATCCGCCTCACCGTAGATCGGGACGTTTCGAGTGCCCCCCGCAGTCTTGCCGCTTCGCGCTCGAGATTGTCGAGTTCCGCTTCGATCTCGTGTGTCCTGGCTTCGGACGCCAGCTCGATCTGATGCAGGTCGGCCGCGGCAGCCGCCGCCACGGATTTGAGTTTGCGCGATTCCGACCGCGCCTTGAGGGTTTCTATCATGGCACCGCGACCACTGTCGCTCAGCTCCGAGAGCCGTCGCTCGTATTCATTGGCGAACGACACCGCGGCCTCCGCCGCCGCACGACGCGACTGCGCACTGCCGACCGCCGACTGCATGGACTGCTGGTCCTTCGAACGCGTGAGCCGCAGCTGCTCGATCTGCTGCTCAAGCAGCGCGATCTGAGGGGGTAACGATTCGGCACGCGAAACTTCTTCCGCGAGCATCAACCTGCGATCATGCGAATCCAGCGTGACCAGTACGTCGCCGGCCCGAACATCCTGTCCCAGGTTGAACGACACCGACTCGATGCGACCGGAAACAAGCGATGCGACAGGGTGCGCGGAGCGGATGACTTCAAGTCGCGCTTTAGCCGAGACCTCGTAGAGCGTGACATGCGCGGCGAAGAACCAGATCAGCCATGCCGTCAGCGCAATCGCGCCAATACCCCACGCGAACAGGGCGCCAGCGGGCGAGTCGTGTTTCAGCGAGCGGGTAGTGCGGATGAATGAAGTCGCCAAGTTCCGTAGCCGATGGTGAGACATTGCACGCCTCTCCCGCTCCGGACCGGACACTGCCGGGCGGCTCCCCGCACCGGAAGCGCCCCGCCACTGATGGAAGCTTGCGCACGCCTTGCCTGTTCATTCCGGCGACCGCGCTGAAAGTTCAATCGGAGGAAAAAACTTCCTTCCATCGGGATCGGCATCAGCACCGGAGCTCTGGCCACACCGCACCGGGCTTCCCGCCAGCCCAGCCGGCGGCAAATGAGTTTCCTGATGCTGCGTCGTGAGCGAGGTAAGTACACCGTGATCGTCCGCCTGCTGCGGGGTGGCAATGCAGTGGGCATAGCAAGGATGGCAACTGCCGCACGTGCCGGCGTGAAAGACGATGGCGACGGGGAGGGATACAATGTCGCGACGCCCGACGAGGATTCGCCCATGCGCCGTTCAACAGGATTTCTGATCGCCAGCCTCCTGCTGCTGTCGGCCTGCGCAACCTCTGACCGCCCGCTGCAACTGATTTCGGGCGCCGAAATCGACTACCCGACAGAGGCACGCGACAAAGGCATCGAAGGCAGTGTCGTCGTAGGGTACGACGTGGATGACTCAGGGGCCGTACGCAACGCGCACGTTGTCAGCGCCGAACCGCCGGGTGTGTTCGACCGTGCTGCCGTCGCCACGGTAT
>JACKNX010000032.1 GCA_024234635.1 Pseudomonadales bacterium
GAAGCCTATCTGGCGTCGGCCGTTGACGTTGGGAATGTTCATCATCGACCAGGGGAAGAACAACTCTGTGCTCCAGCCTGAATCCGTTTCCGCGGTGGCCCCGGTCCAGGGACCATCCCAGTCGTTTGCGTACCGTCGCTCCGGCAGCACCTTGCCATCCATTACGGTGTCACCCAGCGCAATGATGAACCAGTAGGCGAACAGGCCCGCGCCGGTGGTATCCAGCGTCACGCCAAAGGTGTCCCGATCGATGAATTCGTCACGGTTGGCCATGCGCCGGACCAGCGTACCTTTTGGCTGTGACATGACAGCCGACACGTACAGACCCTTTTCCGTGGCAAGGAAGCGTGTGGCGGTGGGAAAGGTGGACGGCTCGCCGGTGCCGGGAATGGCTACCAGCATGTTGTCGTAGGCGGGCAGCGTCTCCCAGATGGCTTCGTCCACCTTGCCGTCCAGGCGTATGTCCACCTGGTCGTGCGGCATGTCTTTCACCGAAATGGTGTGCATGGGAATGCCGTCGAGCGTGCCTTTCGGCGTGACCGCTCCCCATTCGAGGGCCTGCGCCGGGAGGCACAGCAGGGCCAGCAGAACGCTGGTCGCCTGGATTGTTGGTGCGTTCAAGGGCGATCGGCCAGATAAATAAAACGCGTTATTGTACAGGAGACCCTTCGCGGGGCTACGTGAGCTGTGCGTCAACCCAGCCAGTGATCCACGCCGTATTCCACCAGCGCGGCCAGCACCCAGGTGAGCGGCGGGATGATGAGGTAGAACAGCCAACGGCCGATCAGGGCAATATTGAAGGGCCATACCGGAGCGCGTCGTACGTGGTCACGGAAGGTCAGCAGGGCGGAGACCTCCGCGATATTGCTGGCCGGCAGGTTCATCGGGCTCTGACCGCGGCGCCATTCGGCAAGCCGGGCGTTGGTACTGGCCAGCAGGGCATCGCGTGCCTCGCGCATGTGGACATGCACTGGCCAGGTCGGGCGCAGTAGCAGGTAGATCGCTGAGCCCAGCGTGAGCAGGAAGCCGGGCATTGTCGCGTTGGCATTGAATTCGCCGCTGAGCGACAGCAGCGGGTAGGCCATCTGCGTGCCCATCAGGGTGAGGCTGGGCAACAGCGCAAGCGTCGCGAACGGTGCAAGCTGGTGGGGTTGAAGGGCATCCGCCTGCAGGTGCTTGCGGCCGATTGCACCGTACAGCCGGGCGTTGTAGATGAGCGCCGTGATCGTGCCAAGGATCACGAACCAGGTGATGACCGTGCCCATCAGCCCGCCCAGCGATTGCGCTCGCGTAACGCCGATATCGGGGTCGCCCAGGCCGGGATCGATGATCAGCAGGTAGTGCGCGCAGCCGACCGCAAGAGCCGTGGCGGTGGTTGTCACTGCGCGGAAGCGGGACTGCGTGATCAGCGAAGCGGACATTGCCGTCAGGGTTGCGGAGTCTATGTCCAGACAGGGTGCCAGTTGCTCCAGCGCACGCTGCGAGCGGTCGAGTATGGCGGGAATGCCGGCAAGTACCACCGCATTGACGAATGCGAAGAACAGTACGGGACCCAGACTGCCGCGGATGGCGTCGAGGTTGCTGCCGGGATTGAGCACCCCGAGCGGCGCACCGGTGAGCACGCTCATGAAGACAAAAACGGCAATGCCGTAGCTGATACGGCCGAAAGGCCAGCGCCGGTCCAGGCGCACGAACCAGTACGGTTGAGGCGTTGCCGTATTCATGGTGGTCGGGGGAGAGGGATGGGGATGGGGGATCGGGGAAGGGGGAAGGCGTGCGCCTTCCCCTGCCCGAGTCACTGCATCAGAGCTGCATGGCCTTCAGTTCCACGAACTCGCTGAGGCCGTGAGGACCCAGTTCGCGGCCGTTGCCGGACTGTTTGTAGCCGCCGAACGGCGCAGCCACGTTGAAGGCGCCGCCGTTGATGGCCACCTGACCCGTACGGATCTGTTTGGCAACGGAGATCGCGCGCTCCTGTGTGCCGCCATACACCGCGCCGGACAGACCGAAAATCGTGTCGTTGGCGATTTCGATGGCTTCCTCTTCGGAGTCGTACGGAATGATGCACAGCACCGGCCCGAAGATCTCTTCCTGGGCGATGGTCATGTCGTTGCGCACGTCCGCGAAGACGGTGGGTTTCACGAAGTAGCCGGTATTCTTGCCCGCTGGCATGTCCAGGCCGCCGGTGACCAGCGTGGCGCCTTCTTCGATGCCTTTCTGGATATAGCTGCGCACGGTGTCGAACTGCGACTTGGAAGAGACCGGCCCCATCGTCACGCCTTCGTCGAAAGCACCGCCCACCACCACGGACTCGGCGGCGGCCTTGGCGGCGGCAATGGCTTCACCCTGTTTTGCCCGCGGCACAAGCAACCGGCTCAATGCCGCGCACACCTGACCGCTGTTGGCGCAGATGCCACCGCCGGCGCGTGCCGCGGCTTCCGCGATGTTGGCGTCCTCCAGGGCCAGCAGGACGGACTTGCCGCCGAGCTCCTGGCTTACCCGCTTCACGGTGCCAGCGGCCAGTTGCGCCACGCGGATACCGGCTTCGGTGGAGCCGGTAATGGAGATCATGTCGACATCCGGGTGGGTGCACATGGCTTCACCCACGGTGCGACCGGGCCCTGTCACCAGGTTGAAAACGCCTGCGGGCAGGCCGACGTCGTGCAGCACCTGCGCCAGCCAGAAGGCGGTGAGCGGCGTGTCGGAGCTGGGTTTGACCACCACGGTGCAACCCGCAGCGAGGGCGGGCGCCAGCTTGGCGACGATCTGGTGCAGCGGAAAGTTCCAGGGCGTGATGAATCCGCACACGCCGATGGGTTCCTTGATGACGATGGAGTTGCCGATCTTCTCCTCTTTCTCCATCTCGAACGGGATGTCCTTGTAGGAGCTCATGACGCCGACGCCCAGACCGCCGTGCAGGCCGATGCTGGTCTTGAGCGGGGTGCCGAGTTCCCGCGCGCACAGTTCACCGATCTTCGGCATTTCCTGCGTGAAGCGTTCCGCGATCTTGCCGATCAGTTCCGAACGATAGGCGGCGCTGCTGCGGCTCCAGGTGCGGAAGGCCGCCTTCGCGGCGGCCACCGCGGCGCTCACATCCTCGGCATTGCCGGACGGAACCACGCCGCAGACTTCTTCCGTGGATGGATCGATGACTTCGATGGTGCCCTTGCCGTGTGGCGCTACCCAGTCACCGTTGATATAGAGTTTGTCGTAGGTTTGCATGTATTCCCCCTGCGTATGGTTCCGGATGGAACCGGTGTATCGACGGGCGCTGAATAAAGCACAATTCGCGCTGGTCGCCAACGGGCATCGGGGCCTGAGTGCTGGCGGGGGGTCGATTGGGGGGAGCATGGCGCGAATCTGGGTGGATGCGGACGCCTGTCCGGTGGTGGTGCGTGACATCATCGTGCGGGCGGCGGTGCGTACGGGCGTGGAAGCGCTGTTTGTTGCGAACCGGCTGGTAAAGCTTCCGAATGTTCCGGGGCTGCGCTCGGTGCAGGTGCCCGGCGGCTTTGACGTGGCAGACGATCATATTGCCCGGTCGGTGCAGCGCGGCGACCTCGTCGTTACCGCCGATATTCCGCTGGCTGCCGAGGTCATGGCCAGCGGCGCTGAGGCGCTGAGTCCACGCGGCGAGGCGTTCAGTCGGGACACCATTCGCCAGAAACTCAATCTCCGGGATTTCATGGACACCATGCGCGCCAGCGGCGTGACCGGTGGCGGTCCACCGCCGCTCGGGCAGCGTGAGCGCATGGCGTTCGCCAATGCGCTGGACCGCTTTCTGGCGCGGATGACGCGCCCTGCCGGCGGACCCCCGTAGGCAGAGGAGCCGGTTTCCGTCACACTTCTTTTCATGATCTGGATTCTGCTTTCCGCGCTGTCGGCACTCGCCGTGCTGCTGAGTGCCGTGGTGGTAACCACCCGGTGGGCGCCACCATCGCTGTGGTGGTATCCACAGATGCTCATTGGCGCCTCCGTGCTTTACATGACGGCGTCCATCCTCTACCTGGTGAGTGACGAGTTGAGCGTGCAGCAGGCGATGGTGCGCGCCGTGCATATCGCCTTTGGACTGAGCGTTGTGAACTGCCTGTGGCTGCTGCTGCGGGTCATGACACTGCATGGGCGGGCCGTGCCGGCGTCACGCTGGCTGACGCATGCCCTGCCCGGTGGCGTGCTGGCCGTCACGCTGGTGTTGGCCTATCTGCCGTCGACTGCCCGATTCGTCAGTCTCACCGGTTCGCATGATTTCGAGTTGCATCCGGCCTGGATCGTCTACGCCTTCGAACTCGTCCTGCTCTGCCTGGTGACGGTGGTCACCGGCATCCACTCCGCCGTGGCCGCGAAGAGCCAGGGCGAGCGCACGCAGTATCTGGTAATCGTTTCCGCCATGGTCTTGCCCATCGGTTGCGGATTGCTGACGTCCTCCGAAGTCTCGCCGGTGCACCTGATGAATCTCGGTTACGGGGTGGCGAGTGGCATCCTCATCATTGCCGTGGCAAAAGGCTGGATGGACGAAGGCCTCGGCTCGTCGCTCGGCGCCCTGCTGGAATCGGATCCTTATCCGCGTTTGTTCATCAATTCGTCCATGCGGCTGATCTATCGCAATCCGACAGCCGTGGCG
This sequence comes from Pseudomonadales bacterium, assembly GCA_024234635.1. Taxonomy (GTDB): domain Bacteria; phylum Pseudomonadota; class Gammaproteobacteria; order Pseudomonadales; family Azotimanducaceae; genus SYFY01. Next base: position 4,622 of record JACKNX010000032.1, read on the forward strand.
ATGTTTCCGGAAGCCCAGGAACTCGGCTCGGACGTCCGCCAGTGGTTGCCGGGAAAACTGACGACCAGTGTCGGGCGAACGCTCGGCCAGAAAGTGTTCGAACGCCTGGTGAACGACGAAGCGGATGATCGTGCCCGGCCGTTGCTGTTCCGGGTGGGAGACGATCGCACCCGCTGGTATGCCATCGAGGTCCGCCGCGTGCAGACCGGTAGCAGTGTGTCCGGGACGGTACTCTCGCTCCGCGACGAAACCATGCTGGAGCGGTATCGGGAAGCCGCCATCTCCGCGCGGCAGGTGCACAGCCTGCGGCGGTTGTCGTCCAGCATCGCCCATCGCTTCAACAATTTGATGGTCAGCGTGGTGGGTAACGTGGACCTGGCGCAGTATGAAGTGGAGAACGAGCCGCTCGATCACCAGAAGGTGCGCAACATCCTCGCCGACATCAAAAGCGCGGGTGAGCAGGCGTCCGAGCTGGCCGTGCGCTTCGGCTACTTCGGTGAGGAAGGCGATCAGGTCGGTCCCGCGGAAGCGACGTTCGATCTCAACGACCTGGTACGCGACGCGCTGCTGATTGTCGAACCGCAACTGCCGAGGGGCATCACCCTGGACGTCGGCCTTGCGATCGGTGCGATGCCGGTGGAAATCAGTCCGGCCCGGGTCAGCGACATGGTCATCGATCTGGTGATGAACAGCGTGGAAGCGTATGGCGGCGAAGCCGGCACCATCCAGGTGTCCACCGGGCGTCGGCGGGTTGGTCCGAACGATCTGCCGGAGCTGATGAACCGCGATGGTCTTGCGGAGGGCGATGTGGTGTGGCTGAAGGTCAGCGACCACGCAGGTGGCATGACGGTTACCCGCGAGGAGGGTCTGTTCGAGCCGTTCGTAACCACGAAGGAAGGACGCCAGGGGCTCGGGCTGTCCGCGGTGTTGAGCACGGCCAGTCTCAACCAGGGGGCGGTGGATGCCCGCAATATCGACGGCGGCGCCGCGGTGGTGGTCTATCTGCCCCGTTCAGGCGATGCGATTGCCGGCGCTGCCGGCGGCGGCATCACGGTGGAGCCACTGGAACGGGACACGGTATTGCTGGTGGATGACGATGAGGCCGTGTTGCAGGTACACGCGGCCATGTTGTCCTCTCTCGGACAGAACGTGTTCCCCACGGCCTCGCCGGAAGCGGCCCTGCAGCGGGCCGCGATGCACCGTTTCAAGGCTGCGATCATCGATGTGTCGATGCCGCTGATGAGTGGCCAGGAACTGGCGAGTCGTCTGCGTCTGCGCGATCCCTCTCTCCCTGTGCTGTTCATCAGCGGCTACGTACACGAACCGCTGCGTATCGACCCGCGCGATCCCAGCACCGCCTTTCTGGCCAAGCCGTTCGGCATGGAACAGTTGTTCCTCGAACTCGAGCGTATCTCCCGGCCGCCCCAGGAGACGGGCAAGGTCATCCGCATGCCGGGGCTGTTTCGGGACACGTGACCGCACCGGCGTCCCGCGCACGCGGTAGTCCGGAGAGCTTGCCGTCCGTCAGTCATGCAGGGGGCGCACTTCGACGCCTGCGCGGCAGGCCCGGGCTGCCTTGCGTCCCCAGGCTATTGCCTCGGCCTGATCGGCCACGTTCAGAATCCAGAATCCTCCCAGGTACATGTCCGTGCGCAGGAACACAGCGTTGTCCTGGATCAGCTCGCCTTCGGGTGTCCACCGAAGCGAGGTGGCGCGGTCGGGCGATTGCAGTCCGCCGGCAAACTGCCGCACGCCGGCGGCCACCATCTCGCGATTCAGGTTGTCGATTCCGTGCAGCATGGCAACGTCTTCCGCGCGGGCGGGGTCGTAGCCGCCGGGCCGGTAGATGCCTACGAGGTAGCTCGGCATCGGCTCAAGAACCTCCGGCTGCGTCGAGCATGGCGCGGGCGAGGGTGAAGTCGAGCTCCGTCAGCCCCCCGGCATCGTGTGTGGTCAATTCCACGTCGACCCGGTTGTACACGTTACGCCACTCCGGGTGATGGTTCATGCGCTCGGCGACCAGCGCGACGCGTGTCATGAAGGCAAACGCCGCCGGGAAATCACGGAAACGGAAATGGCCGACAAGACGGTCGCTCCCGAGTGAAAAGCGGTTGCCCGAGGGCTCGAGCTCAGCCAGTGCGGCAACGGCCTGTTCGGTGGTCATGGGGGCGGGCATGGGCATGTCCTGGCTGCGATGCCAGCATTCTGGGCCGTGTCGGAGGAAGGTCAAGCAGGGAACTGTCGTGGGTAGAGAGGGTTGTCCCCTCCGGCCCTGGCGACACCATTTCCCTCCTGATGTGGGCTAGAGTAGCGCACCCTATCGGATCGGAGAGTTGCCTCGTGCCCGGACTGAGACCCGACGTCGACCCGGACGGCCTGCTGGAATACTCGGTGGTATTCACGGACCGGTCGCTGAACCATATGTCACAGCGATTTCAGCAGGTTATGCGTGATATTTCGTCCACCATGAGAGAAATCTACGGCGCCGATCATGTGGCTGTCGTACCGGGTGGCGGCACGTATGCGATGGAAGCGGTGGCCCGCCAGTTTGCCACCGACCGCAAGGCGCTGGTGGTGCGCAATGGTTTCTTCAGCTTCCGCTGGAGCCAGATCCTGGACGCCGGTCGTATCGCCTCGGCCGCGCGCGTGCTCATGGCGCAGCCGGTGGAGGCGCGGAAGTTTGCGCCCTTTGCGCCGGCATCGCTGGCCGACATTCAGCAGGCCATTCACGAAGAGCGACCGGCCATCGTTTTTGCCCCGCACGTGGAGACGGCGTCCGGCATCCTGCTCCCGGAGGCGTACGTGCGCGGCATCGCGGATGCCACGCACGCAGTGGGCGGTCTGTTTGTGCTCGACTGCATCGCCTCGGGGGCCCTGTGGGTGGACATGCGCGCCACCGGCGTCGACATCCTCATCAGCGCGCCGCAGAAAGGCTGGAGCGGATCACCCTGCGCGGGACTGGTGATGATGAACGCACGTGCCGGCGACGAACTCGCGCGCACCAGCAGCACCAGCTTTGCGCTCGACCTGCGCAAGTGGAACGACATCATGCGGGCCTACGAGAAGGGCGGGCATGCCTATCACGCAACCATGCCGACGGACGGCCTGCGCACCTTCCGCGATGCCTGCAACGAGACGCGCCATTTCGGTTTCGAGCGGGCCCGTCAGGCGCAACTGGAGCTGGGATCGCGGGTACGGAACCTGCTGGCGCAGAACGGTTATGTCAGCGTCGCCGCGCCCGGGTTCGAGGCCCCGGGCGTGGTCGTGAGCTACACCGACGATAGCGCGCTGGCCGGGAAGTTTCTTGGCGCCGGCGTTCAGGTGGCCGCCGGTGTGCCGTTGCAGTGCAACGAGCCCGACTGGTTTTCCACCTTCCGCATCGGTCTGTTCGGTCTCGACAAGCTGGCTGACGTGGGCGCGGCCATTGACCGCCTGCAGGCGGCGCTGCCACGTCCGGCGTGAATGCCGGCAGCATCGCCGCCAGGTGCCCGCCGCCCGGGCGATGAACCCGCGCGGCACCGTCTTTCGGGCGGTAGACCCGTCAGTCGGCGATGCGGGCCGGCAGCGGTGCGCCGCAGTCGCGGCAGAAGCGTGCGCCGGGCAAGTGCCCTTCGCTGAGGCACTCGTGACAGGTACGCGTGGTCGGTGTCTGTCGCATGGTCTGGGCGGTAAGTTCCGCGCTCACGATGCCCGTGGGAACGGCGAGCGTGCCCCAGCCAAGCAGCATCATCAGTGAGGCAATGATGCGACCGAGGTTCGTGTGTGGCGTTATGTCGCCAAAGCCGACAGTGGTCATGGTAGTGATCGCCCAGTACATCGCTACCGGTACGCTGGTAAAGCCGTTTTGGGGGCCTTCCACGACGTACATCAGGGAAGCCATCACCAGAAGCACGAGGAAAACGACCGACAGGAAGACGAAGATCTTCCGGCGCGACACCCATAACGCGCGCCCCAACGCACTGTATTCGCTGACATATTCCACCAGCTTCAGGATGCGGAAGATGCGCAGCATCCGCAGCACGCGGATGTTCGCGAACGCGTGCAGCTCCGGAAACAGCAGGGCCAGGTAGGTCGGTGCGATGGCCAGCAGGTCGATGATGCCGAAAAAGCTGAAGGCATAACGCCAAGGGTGACGCACGCACACCAGCCGCAGCACGTACTCCACGGTGAACAGGCCGGTAAAGGTCCATTCCAGCCATCGCAGCACGGCGCCGTACCGGTTGTGGTAGCTGTCCACGCTGTCGATCATGACCGCGGTGACACTGGCCAGAATCATCCACAGGAGCAGGATGTCGAACCACCGACCCGCGCGCGTATCCGCCTCGAAGATGACAATGTACAGCCGCAGGCGCCAGCCCGCCTCCGGCGGGCTGATACCCCTGGGCGTGGCCGGCCGCGAGCGCCCGGCGCGGTGGGCTGGCGTGGACTCCTGCGGCATGATTCGGTCGCCTCCCGGTTTTTTACATGAACCCGACTGGGATAGGGATTCTGTCGCCTGGCGCGGCGTGGGCAAAGACCTGAGAACCCTGGAACGCTAGAATTCACCGCACCGTTGTACCCGTGGGCAGGACCCGACCAAGGAGACAGGATGAAATCGCACGAACTCGACTACGAAATTTTCGGTGACGACATGCAGATCGTCGAGATTGAGCTGGACCCGGGCGAGACGGTGATTGCCGAAGCCGGCGCCATGAACTACATGGAGTCAGGCATTACGTTCGAAGCCCGCATGGGCGACGGCAGCGAAGCGGACAGTGGTCTCATGGGCAAACTGCTCTCCGTCGGCAAGCGCGTGCTCACCGGTGAATCCATCTTCATGACCCATTTCACCAACAGCGGCGCGGGCAAGCAGCGGGTGGCTTTCGCCGCGCCTTATCCGGGCAAGATCATTCCCCTGCAGCTCGGCGACATCGGTGGCCGTTTCATCTGCCAGAAGGATGCGTTTCTCTGCGCGGCGCTGGGTACCGCGGTTACCATCCGCTTCAACAAGCGGCTGGGCGCCGGATTCTTCGGCGGCGAGGGGTTCATTCTCCAGGAATTGCGGGGTGACGGGCTTGCACTGGTGCACGCGGGCGGCACGGTGATCAGGAAGCAGCTCAGTGGGGAAACGCTGCGTGTGGACACCGGCTGTATCGTCGGCTTCTCGGAGGGTATCGACTACGACATCCAGCGAGCCGGCAACCTGAAGAGCATGTTCTTCGGCGGTGAAGGATTGTTTCTGGCGACACTGAAGGGTACCGGCACGGTCTATCTGCAGTCGCTGCCGTTCTCCAGGCTCGCGGACCGCATCCTGGCCCACGCGCCGTCACAGGGCGGCTCCAGCAAAGGTGAAGGCTCGGTGCTCGGGGGGCTCGGAAGGCTCATCGACGGCGATTGATCGGTAGCTGTGCGCGGGTGAGGGGCAGCAGGTAGACTCCCGGCAGCAGGCCCGGGAAGCCTGCCGCGTCTTGACCGCAGGGGAGGGGGAGACATCCAGTGGCCACACAGGCACGCGATGCCGCAATTGTCGGCATCCATGAATTTCCGTCACGCGACGTCGAGGGGCGGCAGAGCGCACTGCAGATCAAGGCCGCGAGCGCGGCCCGCGCGCTGGAAGATGCCGGCCTCAACTGGTCGGATGTCGACGCCGTCTACGATGCCGGCGAAGGCGGCGGCATGGCGGGACTGAATATCGCCGAGTATTTCGGACTGAAACCCAGGGTCATCGATACGACCGGAGTCGGCGGGAGTTCCTACGAATACCATGCCGCGCACGCAAAGCGGGACATTGCCGCCGGCAAGGCCCGGGTGGCGCTGCTGACATACGGCTCCACGGCACACAGCGCCGTGCAGCGCATCGGTGTGGGAGGGCGCGCCGGTGGTGGCCATCCCGCGGACAACATGGATGTCTTTGCCGGGCTGACGCTGGTAGCCAACTACGCGCTCGTGGCCCACCGGCACATGCATCAGTACGGCACGACCAGCGCCCAGCTGGCGGAGATCCCGGTAGCCACGCGCTATCACGCCATGCGCAACCCGGAAGCCGTGAAGGCAATGCAGGATCTGGATTTCCTCGACATTCGCGAAACGACCGTCGACGACGTGCTGAGGTCCCGCATGATTGCCGATCCGCTGCATCTGCTGGAGTGCTGCATGATTTCCGACGGTGGCGGCGCGGTGGTGATCGCCAGCCCGGAGGTCGCCCGTGATTGTCGTCAACCGCCCGTGTGGATTCTTGGTGCGGGCGAAGCCACGAAGTATCCGGAAACTGGTGGCGATGTCACGGTGAGCGCCGCGGCGCAATCCGGACCGGACGCCTTCGGTGAGGCCGGGGTGAGCCCTGGCGAGGTCGATATCGCCATGATCTACGATTCGTTCAGCATCACCGTGCTCACCATCCTGGAGGATCTCGGCTTCTGTCCCAAGGGCGAAGGCGGTCGCTGGGTGGAAGGTGGACGCCTGAAGTTCGACAACCGGGACGGTCCGGCGCTGAACACGGACGGTGGCGGGCTGTCGTCCAATCACCCTGGCATGCGTGGCATCTTCCTGCTTATCGAAGCCGCCCGCCAGTTACGTGGGCAATCCTGTTCCCAGGTGCATGGCGCCCGTCTGGCGGTTGCGCATGGCAACGGCGGCATGCTTGGCACCCGCCACTGCGCGGGCACGATCGTGCTGGGGAGGGACTGAGAATGACTGACGCAAAGCGCCCGCTGCCGGACGCCGAAGAGGCGGACACCCGGGCATTCTGGCAGGCCACGAAGGCACACCGTCTCTCGTACCAGCAGTGCCGGCAATGCAACACCGTCGTGTTCTATCCGCGCGCCCACTGCACCGGCTGCACGAACGGCGAACTTGAATGGAAGGACTCGGCAGGGTCGGGCACGGTGTACACCTACTCGGTGGTGCGCCAGAGCTATCACCCGTTTTTCCGTGGCCTGGCGCCCTATATCGTCGCCTGGATCGATCTGGACGAGGGCCCACGCCTCGTCTCCAATCTCATCGGCGTTGATACACCGGACCTGTCGCTGATCGGGCGTCGGGTGACGGTGGTGTGGGAAGATCACGAGACGCTTGCGGTGCCGCTCTTTGCGCTGGCCTGACGAGGCACTCACCCCGGGACCGAAACACGTTCGTTGGTTGGTTGGGCTGGAGGGAGCGAAGTGACTCAGGACGCAGCGCCGGCGCGCGAACGGTTTTCCGGCTATCACATCCTGCTGCTCGCCTTGCTCGGCATCAGCACCCTGTACGAAGGCTTCGATGCGTCGATGCTGACCCTGGCGTCCGTGGACGTGCGCGCCACGCTGGACATCCACCTGGACGAGTGGGGCACGATCTACGCCATCACCCGGGCCGGCGTGGTTGCGTCGTTCTTCTTCCTCATGTGTGCCGATCGGTTCGGGCGACGCGCGCTGCTGCTGGTGACGGTCGCGGGATTCGCCATTGCCAGCGGCGCTACGGCGTTCGTGCAGACAAAAGCCGAGTTTGCCTTCTGGCAGACGGTTGCCCGCCTGTTTCTTACGGCGCAGTACGGCCTCGCCATCATCATTGCCAGTGAAGAGTTCCCCGCTCACCTGCGTGGCACCGGCATCACCATACTCACGGCCTTCGCGACCATCGGTACGGTGGCCATGGCCAAGGCATCGCCGTTCTTTCTGTTGCTCAAGGACGCGCCTGGCAATCCCGCGCACGATTTCGCCATGTCGCTGGTTGCCGTCGGTTCGTCGTTTCTGGGTATCGAGGACGATGGCGCGCATTGGCGTGGGCTGTATCTGATTGGCGCGCTGCCGCTTCTTCTGTTGCCGTTCCTGCGACTGTTCATCCGTGAAACGGGCCGCTACCAGGAAGTGGCGGGACAACGTGGCAGTGAATCGCTGATGGCGACGCTCCGCGCGCAGATGCAGGGCGCAGCGCAGTTGTTCAAGCCGCGTTACCTGCCAAGGTTTCGGGTCGTGGCGCTGCTTTGGAACTGTGTGCACCTGGTGACAGCACCGTCGGTGGCGTTCTGGGCCATTTACGCCCGCGAGGAAGTGGGCATGACACCGGCGCAGGTGGGTGACGTGGTGATGTGGGCGTACATCGGTGGCGCCTTTGGACACCTGCTGGCTGGTCAACTTGTAGACCGTCTTGGGCGCAAGCTGACCTGTTCGGTGTTCTACAGCATCGCCGCGGTGGCGATTGTCGGTCTTTTTCACACCAACACCACGGCGGGACAGTACTTCTGGCACATCTGTACGGTGTTCTTTTTCAACTGCGCCATCGGTGCCACGCACGTCTATGCGTCGGAGTTGTTTCCGACGGAGCTGCGTGCCACCGGTTATGGCTGGACCACCAACCTGTTCGGACGGGTCGCCGAAGTCTTCATTCCGCTACTGATCGGCCAGCTCATTCCATTCATGGGCATATCCTGGGGCGTCACCTGGGTGGCAATCGGCCCCATCATCGGCGCGCTGCTGGTGATGAAATATGCGCCGGAGACAAAGGGGCTCACGCTGGAGGAAATCCAGGAGCGGCTCGAGCCGGAGGCTGGGCCGGAGAATGGCGCTACCGTCAGGATGTGAGACCGGGTGACACGGCAGGCATTCTGAGCGGTTGCACTACAACCGTCGCAGCATCGATTCCTGTGCAGCGCTCAGCACCAGACGACCTTTACCGTCGAACATGGCGCCGAGATTCAGGCCGCGTGAGTCCGCCGCTGTGGGGCTGCGCTGGTCGAACAGCAGCCAGTCCGCCGGGTCGGCTTCGCGGTGAAACCACAGGCTGTGATCGAGGCTGGTGGCGCGGTGAGTGGCGAATGCGTTGCCGTAGGGGCGCAGCGCATTGAACATCAGCGTGCTGTCGGACAGATAGGCCAGCGCGCATTGCCTGTCTCGAGCGTTTGCGCCGGCGGAGATCGGCGCGCGCATCCAGGTGCGGATAGCAGGGTCCTGCCCGTGCGGGCCGCGTGGGCTCCAGTCGTCACAGGCCTCCTGTTCGATGCCAAACGGCGCCGCGAATGGCATTTCCAGGGCTGGTGCCCCGGCCTCGATGCGGGCTGCGCGCAACGAGCGGGCATGAGGTACGTCAGGCGCTGGCGTCTGGTGTTCGTCGCCAGGTTCCATGGCCTTGAATGAAGCCGTCATGATGAGGAGTGTTTCGCCTTCCTGTTCCGCGCGGATGCTCCGCAACTGGTAGTTGCGACCGTCCCGCAGCCGGTCGACCGCGTAGCGGATGGGCTCACCGGGCTTGCCGGTCTTCAGGAAGTAGGCGTGCAGTGAGTGCGCCAGCTTGTCATCGGGCACGGTTGCCAGACCGGCCGCGAGGCCCTGGCCCAGCAGGTGGCCGCCGTACACCCACAGGGGGCCGTAGTCACGGCCGGCACCCAGGAATGTATCCGCCTGCGCCAGCGGCGTGACACGCATGGCGATATCCAGGGGCGCCACGCCCGGAGGCAGCGGCGCGGTGTTGGTGTCGACAATCGACATGCAGTGATCCCGTCTTGATCCCGTCTTGATCCGAAAGGTCGCGCCGTGGCGCGGCGGACCGCATGGCCATCGCCGCGAAGTGCGCGGGAAAAGTCAGCTATCGACGCTTCATGCGCAACGCGCCCAGGTAATCCCGCTTGCCCAGCGACGTGCCCTGCATGCGCAGGATGTCGTACGCCGTGGTGGCATGAAAGTGCAGGTTGGGCATGGAGAATGTCAGCAGGAAGTCTTCGGCGGTGAAAGGCATGGCGTTGCTACCGAGACGGAAGATGACCTCTCGCCCTTCCAGTACATTGATGTCTTCGGCCTTCAGGCCCTTGAGGTAGGCATGCGCGTCGGCGACGAGCTTCTGCAGGCCTGCATAGTCCAGGCTGAGCGAGGGCGGTGGTGCAAACTCACCGGCTTGCACACCTTCGATGGCACCCTGGGTGTGGTGTGCGATGCAGACGGCCTGGAAGTGGAACGGCAGCATGTCCGGGTACAGGCGGGTTTCCACCACGGACTGCAGATCGATGCCTTTTTCCGCGCAGTGCGCGCGGCCCTTTTCCATGAAGCCGACAGCGGCGCCAACGGTCTGGATGAAGGAAGCGACGGTGGCGTCGTAGAGCGATATGGCCATTCTCTGGTCCCCTTGTTTGTGCGGCGCGTAGTGTGCGGTAAAGCCGCAATGCCGGCCAGCGCCGCACGCCGCTGGATCCGGCGGGGCACCCTCAGCTCAGGGCAAGCCCCCGTATGGCGTAGAAGAGCAGTGCGGCAATCCCTGCCGATGCCGGTACGGTGATCACCCAGGCAGCGATGATGCGCAGCAGCAGGGAGCGCTTGACCAGCTCTTCCTTGTGCAGTTTTTTGAGGCTCTTGCGCTCGCGTCCCCGGATGGGCGTGCTGTTCACCTTGCGACGCAGGGCTTTGATCATGATTCCCCGGGTGGCGATGTCCGCCGCCTCGAAGCTGCGCAGGAATTGTTCGACTTCCGCCTGGTCCGATCCCTGATGGTGGCTTTCGATCTCCTCGATCAGACGCGCATAGTTCACCTTCAGGTACTCGCGCAGAAAACCCACACCGAAGACGCCGCCCACGGCAATATGCGTGGAACTGACGGGCATGCCGAGCTGGCTCGCAACGATGACGGTAATGGCCGCGGCCATGGCGATGCAGAAGGCGCGGGTCTTGTCGAGTTCCGTGATTTCCGAGCCGACGGTGCGGATCAGACGGGGACCATACAGCGCCAGACCGACTGACAGGCCGATGGCGCCAATCAGCATCACCCAGATGGGAATTGCCGCCTTGGTCGATACGCCGTGATGCAGGTAGGCGTCGTTGATGGCCGCCAGCGGGCCGACCGCGTTGGCCACGTCGTTTGCGCCGTGGGCGAAGGAAAGCAGGGCGGCGGCGAAGACGAGCGACCAGGTGAACAGGTCGTTCACATGCTCCTTGTCGTCGGGCAATCTGGCCGACTGGGCGGCGATACGGGGACGGGAGAACAGGTAGATGGCAATCGCCGGAACCGCGCCAATGGCCAGCGCCATCGGAAAACTGAGGGAGACAATCGCCTTCAGGCCTTTCATGGCAAGGTAAGTGGCGAATGACCACATCATCACGGCAAGCAGCAGGGGGACCACGCGCCGGGCCGCGGCCATGGTGGACTTCTGGTAGGTGACGGTGCGCTTGATAAGGTAGAGGAACGCCGCGGCGATGATGCCGCCCATGACCGGCGAGATCACCCAGCTGGCGACAATCTTGCCGACCTCGGCCCAGTTCGCAATGGCCATACCACCGGCTGCCACACCAGCGCCGAGGATGCCGCCCACGATGGAGTGGGTGGTGGATACCGGTGCGCCGAATGCGGTGGCGAGGTTCAGCCACAGGGCGCCTGCGAGCAGCGCGGCCAGCATCAGGTGCACAAAGATGTCCGAGTCCGGAATCTGCGCGGGATCGATGATGCCGTTCTTGATCGTCCCCACCACATCGCCGCCGGCAATCATCGCGCCGGCCGCTTCGAAAATACCGGCGATGACGATAGCGCCACCCATCGTCAATGCACCGGAACCCACGGCAGGACCAACGTTGTTGGCCACGTCGTTGGCGCCGATGTTCATGGCCATGTAGGCGCCGATCACCGCTGCGATGGTAAGCAGCCAGCTCATGCCACCGTCCGGGCCGAGCCCCGTGGAGAAGTAGAAGACAAGCACGATGAAGGCCACTGCCGCGGCTAATCGCCGGAGCTTCTTGCTGCTCATTGGATGGTCGATTGGTTGGCAACGCGCATTCTGAACGATGTTGCCGGTCAGGCACAGGTTGACAAAGGCGTGGGAACCTACCTTGCTTGGCCGGCTGCGTGGGGTTGCATGCAGCTTGCGCACCCGGCACCGGTGCCGCAGTCTTGGCAACGGCTTTTTTCAAGGAGAGCGTTGATGAAATTTGGTGTCAGTCTGTTTCCCACCGATACGAGTGCCCGGCCCGATGTGGTGGCGCGTGAGGCGGAAAACCGCGGTTTTCATGCCTTCTGGGTATCGGAGCATTCCCACATGCCTGTCAGCACCCGGTTTCCCATGGCGGATACCGTGCCCAGAGAATACTCGTCGATGCTCGATCCGTTCGTCGCTTTGTCATTGGCGGCGGGTGCGACAACACGCATTCTGCTCGGTACCGCCATCGTGATCCTGCCGCAGCACGATCCCATCAACTGTGCCAAGGCGGTGGCGACGCTCGATCTGGTGTCGGGCGGACGCGTACTGTTTGGCATCGGCGCCGGCTGGAACGAGCCGGAGCTGCGCAATCACCGTACGGAACCATCGACCCGTTTTCGGCTGATGCGCGAACGCGTGGAAGCGATGAAGGCGTTGTGGACGAACGAGGTGGCAGGCTATGACGGCGAATTCGTGCGCATCGAGCCGAGCTGGCAGTGGCCCAAGCCCGTGCAGAAGCCGCATCCGCCCATATTTGTCGCGGGCGCGAGCCCCAACGTGATTCGTCGCGTAGCCAGCTACGGGGACGGCTGGTTGCCGGTCGTGGTGCCCCAGGCGAGCGACATCACCCCGGGGCGCATGACGCCGCTGGCGGAACTCAGGGACATGGTGCCGCGCATGCGCGAACTGGCGGCGGAGAAGGGCAGACCGGCGCCGCGGGTTGTCGTGTCGGGTTACTTCGATGCCGAGGCGCACGCCGTTTATGAGGCGCTCGGCGTGGAGAGTCTGACCTTCCGCCTGCCGTCCGCGGATTTTGATACCGTGCGCCAGGCGATGGATGCAGCGCAGGCGCAACTGAAAGAAGCCGGAATTTCCCTGACTTGAAATGAAACGGGCCGGCGAATGCCGGCCCGGATTCGACAAGGGCACGAACGCGTCGTGCCCGTACCGGTCACATCTTCAGACCCATCTCCAGGCCCCACTGCAGTGGCGCGCCGTACATGGTGAAGTTCCAGAGGTTGCCCACCGAGTTGGCGGACACGCGGTACTCCTCGTTCAGCAGGTTCTTGCCGTACACGGTGAGGTAGTAGCGGTCCTGCGCATCACGATAGGTGATGTTGGCATTGACCAGTACGCGGTCTTCGAACTGCGTGAAAGTGGGCTGACGAACGACACCGTTGTTGGCGGCATTTTCGTCCAGCGGGCTCATTTCGAACTCGGACTGGTAATGGCCGCTGACACCGAAGGTGACACTGGCGCCCGTTGACAGGTTCAGGTCATACAGCAACTCCACGCCAAACTGCCATTCCGGCGCAAAGGGAATGTCGAGGCTGGTCAGGTCCAGGGTGCCGATGGTGTCGTTCACGAAGAAGTCGAACTTCGTGTATTCCGCATCCAGCCAGCTGCCGTTTGCCTTGAGTTGCAGGCTGTCGGTCAGGAGCCAGGTGGTTTCGATTTCGATCCCCTTCGACTCGGATTCACCGGCGTTCAGGGTAATGGTCTCCTGACCCGGTGTGCCATCAGCGTCGGTGAAGCGGAATACCTGATTGCGCTGCAGGTCCTTGAACTGGGTGAAGAACACCGCAGCGTTCAGGCGCAGCCGGTTGTCCAGCAGGTCACCCTTGTAGCCCACCTCGAAGTTTGTGTTGGTCTCCGGGTTGTAGGGACGGCAGGTGATGAGCTGCGAACACGTTTCGGCGAAGCCGCCGGCGAGGAAGCCGGTGGATACGCTGAAGTAGGTCATCTGCTTGTCGTCGATCTGGAAGTCCAGCACACCCCGCCAGGTCAGTTCGTCCCAGCTCTTCTTGGTATCCACGATGAATGCGTAGGCCGAGTCTGGCAGGGGAATATCACGCTGACTGATTTCCGCACCCGTGATACCGGCGCGGCTGACACGGCCGGAGCCGACGTCGATACAGTTCGTGGCGAGATCGAGCGGCTGGTTGGGGTCTGCCGGTCGGGCATCGAACAGTTCGGTGAACTGGTTGCAGGGGCCACCACCACCGGTCGGCTTGTAGAACTCCTTCTCGTCCTTGGTCCAGCGCAGACCGGCCGTGAAGCGGAACCGCTCCGCGAAGTCGATGCTGCCGTCGAAGTAGAAGGCGAGCGATTCGCGATCCTGTTCCACGCGTCCTGCGCCCGGATCACCGGTCAGATTTCGCAGGTTGTAGAAGTTCAGGAAACCCCGGTCATCCACACCGCCGGTGGGGAACAGACCCGTCAACCCGACCGTGGAGTAGGCACGGAAATCCAGGTCGTCGGTTGCGTACGCACCGCCAACGATGAAGTTGAAGGGACCATCAAATTCGGACTGCAGACGCAGCTCCTGCTGGAACTGCTCCCGCTCCAGGTTCCGGGTGGCGTCGAACAGCGATACGAACGCTTCGCCCGTGTAAGTGCTCGGCAGCGTTTCCGTCTGCTTGCGAAGGCCCGTGATCGACTTGATGGAGTACTGGTCGAGAGACAGTTCCTGGTTCAGGTAGAAGCCATTCACGTTGACGCGGTGGCCGTCCCGGATGTTGATTCCATTCCCCTGCTGGCTCATGCCGGTGCTGAAGGGATCGCCGTGACCTGCTTCGTGAATGCCCGGAAAGCCCAGCAGCGGCAGCAGGAAGCCCTCGTTCGCGGGGGTCTCGTTGATACCGGGTGGGGAGTCGGAATTGTCATCCACGGCTTCGTAGATGAAGTAGGCCTCGTAGTTCTCGGTGGGCTGCCACAGCAGTTTGACCTTGCCGGCAAAGGTCTCCTTGCCGCCAAGCCGCTCGCCGGCCCCCTTTGTGGGCACGCCCGTCAATTCCGGTGGCAGCAGGTTCTCGATGCCGGTGTAGATCGGCGAATTCGGGAACGTTGCCGTGTCCTTGTCATTCGTGTAGTAGCCGTCTTCCTGCGTGTACGTGCCGGCAAACCGCAGACCCAGTTTTCCTTCGATCAGGGGAATGTCCACGGCCGCCTGCAGCTTCTTGGTCCCTGCGCCGCCGTCGTAGCCGCCGAAGCCGGCGCGAATGTCAGCGCCGAACTCTTCCAGGTCCGGGCGGATGGTGGTGATGGCGATCATGCCCCCGGTACTGTTCTTGCCGAACAGCGTGCCCTGCGGGCCGCGGTAGATCTCCACCTGCTGGATGTCATACAGCTCCACCAGCTGCGTCTGCACATGATTGAGCGCAAATTCGTCGATCATGATACCGACGCTCGGATCCTGCGTGGTGAGGATCGAAATGGTCCCCGTGCCCCGGATACCGCCGGCCAGCGCGTTGAAACCGGTCTGGTTGGTGAGCGTGACGTTCGGCGACAGGTCCGCGACAGCGCGGATGTCGTTGGCGAACGAACGGTTGATGGCGTCGGCGGTGATGGTGGAAATAGCGATTGGCGTGTCCTGCTGACCTGCCTCCCGCTTGGTGCCCGTCACCACGATCTCTTCCAGCATCGCGCCCTGTTTGTCCTCGGCAGCATTCGCGGATAGTGCAAATGCCACGGAGACGGACAGCACGGACAACGGAAAACGGCGTCGCCTGCCGGCGACCGGTTGCGTACCCATGAGTTCTCTCCCCCTTGAAGGTGTTGCGTCCCTCGCGCCTCGGGACTGCCCTGCGGGTACCGACTGCGTACTTCCGGCCCGTTTTTAGAATCCGTCAGGCGCGACGGTTTTAATCGTAACCCGATATTCGCCCTTGTGACAGCGTGATAACGCGTGAATGGCGGGTGCCTGCGGCGGTCATTCAGCGGCGTCGCGTCGCGCTGACGGATTCCGCCCACAGCCGTGCATCGTGGGAGGCAAGCCAGCGGAAGGCGTTGTTGAGCAGCCGCCGGTAATCCGGGCTGTCATACGCAAGTGGACTGTCACCCACGTCCGAGACGATGACCGGACAGCGTCGTGCCGCATTGGCCCAGACGATGAGGTTGCTGCCGGGGGGGTGTTGCCAGCTGGCCCGTTCCTCGGCGCTCGCCAGCGGCGGCGGCGTAAAGTTCGCCTGCACAAAATCGTAGTCGCCGCGCAGCAGGGGCAGCACGTGCGCCTCGAATTCCGGAGTCTTGAGGTACAGCTCGTCGGTGATGTCGAGGCCGGATTCCAGCCCTTCCAGTACGGGGTGCCGGCCCTGTGGTACCAGCCTGATGGTGGCGCTTTCCAGCGGGCCGTGACCGCCCCGATAACCCGATCCCGGCACTGTCCTGCCATCCAGCTGGCCCTGGGACAGCATGAACGAGGAGCCGTGGATCTCCCGCCACACGGGCCAGAGCGGCCACGACACGGTGGCGTGATTGACCAGCAGCAGACCCTTGCCCGACTGCAGCAGGGCCTCGATGGCCTGCCGGTAGGGTTCAGGCGGGATGCCGGTGTCGTTGGCGCCGTCGTGCAGCAGACCCACGCCCGGTATGCCGCTCATGTCGTAGAAGAAAATGACATCCCAGGGGTCGACGTTCCCTGGCTGCAGCACGACCTGCGCGGCAGGCTGCTGCACCAGCGTGGCATCGATGTCTGGCATGGCGTCGAGCATCGCCAGAAAGGCGTCGTGGTTGTAGTCATGTCCCTTGCTGACTACCAGCACGCGTATTCGATCGTTCATCGGCCGTCTCCCCACGGTTGGTTGGCGAATACGGTATTCGTCGCGCCGCGTTACGCGGTTGCTGTCTGCATTGGTAGCATGTGCACTGACGGATACCGAAAGGAGAGAGCGTATGCAAAACGAGCGGTCCAATCTACAGGTGCTGCTGGCCAGACATCCCGACGGGGTTGCCACGGCGGCGGATTTCACGACGCGTGAGACTTCCCTGCCAGAGCCGGGCGAGGGAGAGCTGTTGATCGAAAGCCACTATGTCGGGCTGGATGCGGCCCTGCGACTGATCGTGCGGGACAGCGACGAGTTCCTGTTCCGCGTGCGGCCGGGCGACAGGGTGCACGGCAGCATTGCCGGTCGGGTGATTCAGTCGAACCACCCTGACTGGCACGTTGGAGATTTTGTCAGCGGTTCGCTGGGCGTGCAGCGATATGCGCTCAGTGACGGCTCGGGTCTCGAGCGCTGCGATACCACGCAGGCGCCGCTGTCGGCGTGGCTGGGTGGCTTTGGCGTGTCCGGCCTTACCGCGTACTTCGCGTTGTTCGATGTGTGCCGTCCGCAACCGGGGCAGACCGTACTGATCACCGGCGCCGCGGGAGCGGTGGGGACGATGGCGGGGCAGTTCGCGAAAATGGCGGGTGCGCGTGTCATCGGCACGGCGGGCGATGACGACAAATGTCGCTGGCTGGTGGAGGAACTCGGCTATGACGTCGCCATCAACTATCGTCATGCGGGCTGGTTTGAACGGCTGAGGGAGGCAGCTCCGGAGCGCCTGGATGTGGTCTTCGACAACACGGGCGGAGACGTCATGAACCAGAGTCTGAAACTCATCGGCATGCATGGCACGGTGCTGCTGTGCGGGTCCACGTCGCAATACACCGAGGAGGCGATGCAGGGGCCGTCGAACTACATCTGGCTGGGTACGATGCGCGCGCGCCTTCAGGGCTTTGTGGTATTCGACTATGCCGCGCGTTACGCGGAAGCCAGGGCACGCATGGCAGGCTGGATTCGCGACGGCCGCCTCAAGCTGCCGGAAACCGCGGTCGAAGGCGATATCTCCGAGTTCGGGGCCGTGTTCGAACAACTCTACCGCGGCGTCAACCGGGGCAAGATGCTGCTGAAACTGCCAGCGGCGGTGTAATCGGCGCGCGGCGGCGGTTTGCCGCCGCGCCTCCCGAGCGTCTTATCCGGATATACGCTCGTGGGCCGCCTTGCGCGGTCCCAGAGTTACGGGAGAACCCACCCAGGCGCCGATGTTCTCGCCCGTTCTGCCGTCCCTGAACAGTTCGATCATCAGCCCGGCGATGGCCTCCGCCGACATGACGGTTTTTGCCATCTCAGGTGGAAGCTGGCCGTCCGCGAACAGACCGCGCAGCATCGGAGTGTCGGTGGCGCCCATGCACAGACCGTTGACGCGGATGTTGTCCTTGGCAAGGTACTTGGCCCAGGCGTCCGTGAACCCGTTCAATGCCCACTTCGAGGCAGCGTAGAGATCGGTGTCGGGTGGATTGGTGCCATCACTGCGAGCGGGCAGCACGTAGTAGGTGGAGATGTTGACGATATCACCGCCACCGGCGGCCCGGATGAGTGGGACGCAGGCCCGGGACAGAAGCATCACACCCTTGAGATTGGTGTCCATGATCTCGTCCCAGTCCGCCAGCGCCTTGTCCCAGGAGTCCGTCACAGGGGACTTCTTCCACCTGCCGGCGTTGTTCACAAGTATGTGCACGCCGCCAAGAGCCGCCGCCGCCGCGACGACGCGCTCCACGTCCTCACGCTTTGAGACATCCGCCCGCAGGGCGTGGATATTGGACTCGCCACTGAACAGGGATTCGACCGATGCCTGCGTATCGAAGGCCACGACGGTGGCGCCTTCCGCGGCCAGACGGCGTGTGAAGGCTTCGCCCAGACCCTGGGCGGCGCCGCTGACGATGGCAACCTTGTTATCCAGCAGTGCCATGGTCAGGCCCTCCCTTGGCTGTTGGCGGGATTGATGGACGAGGCCAGGATGTATTTGTCGGGCAACGGCGGTTCCAGTTTGACAGGGCGGCCCACGCAGAAATTGAGGTTCTGCGCGGTGCGGCCAGTGGGGCCTTCCTTGAGCAGGTCGATCAGTGCGCGCGCATTGTCCTCCGCGCGCATCCAGGAGGCTTCCTCCTCCGGCGACGGATTGAAGTTGTGGAAGGAGCGCAGCATGTACGAGTCGGTTGCGCCCATGCAGAATGCGTTTACACGGATGTTGTGCGGACGGAGTGCCTTTGCCCATGCGAACAGCAGTCCGTTCAGCCCCCACTTGGCCGCATCGTACAGGTCCATGATTTCGCCGCCGCCGGTCGGCCGGGGGCCATTTTCCGGGTGTTTCCAGGGGCAGGTCGGCAGGTTGGGGCAGATGACGTTGGGTGCGCCGCACGTCACCATGTGGTCGGTGGCGATATTGACTATGTCGCCGCCGGTACCCTGTTCCAGCATGATCGGAATGACCGCCCGTCCGAAAAGATATTCACCCTTCAGGTTGGTACCGACAATGCGGTCGTAGTCCGCCAGCGATTTATCGAGGTCGTCGTCGGCGACACTGGCGCCCCACACGCCGGCATTGCTGATGAGGATGTCGATGCTGCCGAAGGCCTCCCGTGTACCATCCACCACGCGGCGTACGTCGGCGGGGTTGGCGACGTCGGCGCGAAAGCCGATGGCGCCGGCACCCAGTGTCTCCAGTTCCTGCGGCAGGGCGTCGATGTCCTCGCGTATGTCGCAGACGGCAACGTTGACGCCTTCCAGCGCAAGTGCTTTCGCGTATGCGTTGCCAAGGCCCACGGCAGCGCCGGTGACGATGGCGTTCTTGCCTCGAAGTGACATGCTCATTCCTCCACGATGATGGCGGACGCGGGGCAGACGACTGCCGCCTCGCGTGCGTGCCTGATCAGTTCCGGCGTGTCGAGCTCACGGGCGAGCAGGGTAGGCTCGCCGTTGTCGTTCATGCGGAACAGTTCCGGATGGTTGTAATAACACTCGCCCGCACGTATGCAGGTGTCGAGGTCGATGCGTACTTTTGCCAAGGTTGCTTCCCCCTGTGGCGTGACACGGCCACGGGCGTCGTGTCACGCAGTTTCCGGCTCATGTCATCAGGCTTTGCGCAGCCACAGTTCGCTGGGCGATCGAAAGCCGCCTGAATCGATGTTGGGTGAGGTGATGCCCGGGTGGGTGGCGTCCCGCGGCGCGGGGCGCCCGTAGAGTTGCAGCAGCTTCATGCAGGCGATCTGGGATTCCTGCCGGGCCATTGCGTAGCCCATGCAGAAGTGCTGACCGATGCCGAAACCGAGGTGGCCCGGCTTGCCGTCCTTGTAGCGCCCTGACCGGTTTTCGCGCCCCATGTGCAGGTCGTCCCGCTGGATGTCGAAGGTGTCCGGATTCCTGAAGACGCGCTCGTCACGATTGCCGGAGCCCAGATACAGGATGACGCCGGCGCGTTCCGGAATGACCTGATCGTGCATCACAACTTCCCGCGTCGTGTAGCGGAGCTGGGTATGCACCACCGCGTCGTAGCGCATCATCTCGGTGAACACGTTCTGCCACAGGTCCGGATCGGCGATGACTGCGTCCAGCTGGTCCGGTCGTGTGTACATGAGGTGATACCACATGTTGGAGATGGCCTTGTCGGTGGTGTCGCCGCCCGCCGCAAGCAGCAGTGCAACAAATCCCTTCACCTCTTCCTTCGTCATGCGGCTGCCGGCGAGTTCCGCGTTGCAGATGCGCGACAGCAGATCCTCGCCGTCCTTGCCTGTTCGGGCATCGATGATCGGGTCGAGATACGCCCACATCTCGTTGCGGGCCGCCACACCGCGGGCCAGGTGCTCGCCACCGAAGCCGAGCCCGGCGATGAGCGCGTGGTACCAGCCGACGAAGGTGTCTTCGTCCTCACGGGGCAGTCCGAGCATGTTGGAGATCACCCGGATGGGTACCTGACTCGAAAACTGGGTGACCAGTTCGAAGGTATCACTGCCCTTGAGCCGGTCGACCACCTCTTCGCAGATCTGGTGGATCATGGGGATGAAATCGTCCAGCTTCTGGCCCACGAACTGACCGGCGACGATGTTGCGCAGACGCCGGTGCTCGTTGCTGTTGCCGTATTCCAGGATGTTGGGGCCGAATACGTGATTGGTGCCGAACTTGTACGGCCCCCCGGGTCTGTACTGCGCCCGGTCGAAGCTGCCGTTGTCCTGGAAGGCGGTGTCGATGTCCCAGTAGCGGCTCAGGATCCAGCGATTGTGGAAGCGGTCGTGGTAGACGGGATGGTGATCCCGCAACCGCTTGTAGAGATCAAAGGGGTTCTTCTGAAACGCCGGACCATCGAACTCCCGGGGATCGATGTCCGTTCGCGGCGCTGTTTGAATTGCTGCTTCCGCCATACCGTGCTCTCCCGCTCGTCTGTCGTGTTGCGAACCCGCTGACGGGTTCGCCCGTTTTCATCTTCCCACTCGCCCGGCCATTGCGGCCCCGCGCAGCGTGCTCAGAACCGTACCGGCAGCTCCCAGCAGGCGTAGGTTTCGCCGATGCGCAGACACCGCGCGACAGGGGTTGTCCCGTCGCGAAGCCGCAGGTCCGGGAGCATTTGCGCAAGGGTCCAGCTGGCGGCCACCGCGGTATCCCGCGTCAACGCGTACAGCGAGCGTGGCCTGTCTTCCGGAACAGCGGGATGCCGTGACGGGCGACCCAGGCCGAAGGCGATGCCCTGCGGCAATCCGTCCGCCCGGTACTGTCCGCGGGCTTCGCGATGACAGATGTCGCGGCGATCCACATCAAAACGGTCACCGTCCGCAAAAATGCGCGGATCGCGATTGGCAGCGAGCGCGGAGATCCGCATCAGGCCACCTTCCGGAATCAGGCGACCGAACCGTTCCACCTCGTGACGGGCAAACCGTTCGGCGGTGATTACCGGAGGCGAGTGCCGCAAGGTTTCCAGATAGGCGATCTTCATCGCCATGTGATCCTGTTTCACGTGATCAAAGTTGACCGGCTCGATCAGGAGGTTCATCCACAGGTTGGCGAGTGCGCCGTGCAGTGTCTGGTGATCCGCCTCCAGCAGTGTGGTGACGAGATCTGCCGCGGAACCGCCGACCGCCGCCACCGCGGCAAGCACGCTGGTTTCCTGATCGCTGGCTGCGGCCAGTTTCGGCGTAAAGTACCGGACCAGTTCGTCGAGCGCCTGTCGACCCGCGAGCTGTGCCTGCGGGTACCACAACACGCCGCGCTGGGCGCGCCAGTAGCGCACCGCGAAGGTGCCGAGTTCGTCATCCGGAATCTCGAGCATGCGGCCGAGCAGTACGATGGGGTACTGCACGGCAAAGTCGCGCGCCAGGTCAGCCTCGCCCTTGCCGAAGCCGGCGATGAGCTGTTCGGCGACGGGTACCGCAAACCCGTCCATGGCCTTCGACCAGGCCCACAGTACCGGCATTTCGTTGCGCAGGTCGCGCCCGAAACCCTGCAGTCCGTAGTACCAGAGTTTCGGCCGGGTCTCGAAATTGGCTTCGTCGGTGAAGATCGACGTGACGTCGTCGTACCCCGTCACCCAGTAGCAATTGTTGATCCAGTCGCGGTAGCACGGGTAGTTCTCGCGCAGGATCTGCAGATACGGGTAGGGGTTGGCCGCATAGTCGGCGGACGCAAGCTGCGCGCCGTTGATCTTTTCGGTGGACTGGCCCACCCGCTCACGCTGGTGGACCTCATAGGACCGATACCCTTCGCCCGAATGCTCGAAATGCGGCACCGCAACGCCGTTGGCGCCAACGACCAGGTTCTCTGCTTCACTCATGGGCGATCGAACTCCAGCCACAGCGCGGGTACGCGCACGATGCCGATGGGTGCCAGGGACTTGCCATCGATATCCTTGGCCATGCGGTCCTCGACAATCCGCACGTTCTTCAGCCGCTGCTGCAGGATGCGTGACCCTTCAACGGCTTCCTGGTGAGAGATCCAGGCGCCGGGACACAGGTGCGGCCCTACGCCGAACGCCATGTGCGAACAGCGCCCCTCCTTGCTGTAGCCACTGCGCAGCAGCTTGCCGCTGTACAGGTCGGGCCGGAAGATGTCGAACTTCTCCGGATCCTTGAAAACGCGATCGTCGTGGTTGGCGGAGAAATCCACCATCTGCATCAGCGAGCCTGCCGGGACATGCACACCGTGCATCTCCAGATCATGGCTGTTGTGGCGCGGCTGGCCGCCGATCGGGGAGGAATTGCGCAGTGTTTCGTGGAATGCCCGGTTCCAGTTTTCGGTATCGGCGCAGACGGCGGCGAACTGCTCCGGGTGCTGCAGCAGCAGATACCACATGTTGACGATGGCGCCGCGGGTTGTTTCACCGCCTGCCGCCACGACCAGCGCGATGTTGGAGGTGATCTCCTCGGTCGACAGGTAGTCACCGTCCACTCTTGTCTCGCACAGTTTGGTGATGATGTCCTTGCCGATCACGTTGCCATCCTCGTCCTTCAGGTACGAAGGCTTGCGTCGACGCTCCTCGACAATTTCCTGCACGTAGTCTTCCAGGCTCTGGCGTGCTTCCAGACCCTGCTTCTGCAGCGCCGAGCCGCCAAGGCCGCTCATCATCGAGTTGTACCAGTAGAAGAACTGCTTGCGTGCTTCATTGGGAAAGCCGAGGACTTCGCACACCACGCGTACCGGAAATTCGTTGGCGAACGCCATGCCGAGCTCGACGATGCGTTTCCTGCCGTCGTCGAAGACATAGCCGGAATCGAGCATGTCGTCCCAGTCATCGATCATCTGCCGCGCCAGACGCTGGATGGACGGCACACGCAGATCCAGGCTGCGTCCGACCAGGTGCTGGCCGTAGAGATTGCGACGGCGGCGGTGCTCGACGCCGGACAGCTCGAGCTGGGTATTGCCCAGAACCCCGCTGGAACTGCCCTTGGGAATCGTGTTGAACCCTTCGTCATCGAAGTAGCAGCGCCAGACATCCTCGTAGCGAGTTACGTAGTATGTGTTGTGCAGCTTGTCATGGAAGCACGGGTAGTGATCCCGCATGATGCGGTAGTAAGGGTAGGGATTGCGGAAGAATTCCCGTGAATGCAGGACACGTGGATCCAGTAGCGGCGTGCCATCCGGCGCCTGTCCCATATCCACCGCCTGACCGACGGGCATCAGTGGAAAGTCCCGGTCGCCGCCCGGATCGTCCGAGTGAATGTCGGTGTCCAGTTCGGCGGTGAAGTCGCGAAGTGCGTCCATGAGTCCCCCTCTGTATACACGCTGGCGCGGTCTGCCGCGTTGCAGCAATTTCGCCTGTCCCGGCATGTGTTCGACAGCCGCGGTGGACAGGCCGTGCAGTCCGTCGCCAGTGATGGTAAAAAAACCGGCAGCGTTGACCGTTATTAAGCTAACCTGTATGACGGTCGCTGCCAAGGTGGCGCCTGCATCCGGTGAAGAATCGGATGACGGGCGACCTGACGTCCATCTGAACAAACCGAGAGGAGAAGATGACCTTCGTCATCACCAGTGCCTGCATCGACGTCAAAGACGCGTCATGTATCGAGGTGTGTCCTGTCGACTGCATCTACCAGGAAGACGAGGACCGAATGTGTTTTGTGCACCCGACGGAGTGCATCGACTGTGCCGCCTGTGAATCGGCGTGTCCGGTAGGTGCCATCTTCGCCGAAAAGGATGTGCCCGCGGACACGGCGCGTTTCACCAGGCTGAACGCGCTGTACTTCGAGGACAGGGCGGCGGCTCGCGCCGAAGTAGACGCCATCGCGGAAAGCGGCCTCAGCATCACCTGACGGACGCTCGCGAGGCGGTTCGCGCCGACTGTTCGAGGGAAACTGAAATGTGACGGGCCCGGCGCCACCACGGCGCGGGCGTCCGTTCGGGGTGCCACCTGTCATCAAACGGGCCGGGTGGCTCACGCAGACCGGGGAGACATGCATGAGTATCGAATCATTGTCCGCGGAGGAGATCCGCGCGCTACGCCGGCAGCTCGACATCGAAGCCATTCGCAAGGTGAAGATGCTGTATTCGCAATACATGGACAGTGGCCGCATCGACGATCTGGCGGAACTGTTCACGGAAGACGCCGTTTGCGAGTTTGGTCCGGAGTACGGCAACTGGGTAGGGCGGGAGACCATCCGCACGAACTACAAGAATGTGATTACGCCGCCGGGCGCGATCACCTTCAATGCCATGCACAACATCTGCAATCACTGGGTGGAACTCACCGGTGAGGCGACCGCGCAGGGCCGTTCCTACCTGATCGATGTGATGACGCAGACGCCGCCGGATCAGATGCCGATCGTCTGGTTTGGTGTCTACGACGAAGCCTACGAGAAGGTCGGTGGCAAGTGGTTGATCGCGCGCTGCAGCCTGCAGTTCTTCTGGCCCCGGCGGATGGAGACCGAGGGCTTCGTGGCCGGGAAGTTCCCAGGCTGAAGGCCCTGATTGGGTGAGTGTGAATCGCTCACCCTTTCCAGTAAATTCAATCGGTTGGCACGTTTTTCTAAACGTAGAGCAATGTGCTGGATCGAGCCCGTTCCACGGGTGTGCCCTCTGCGTTGCGCGCTCGTGTCGCCGTGGCAGATGCCGCGCGCGCTGATGCCGGCATCACCCACGCTCACGTCCCGGGAGGGTATCGCTCCTGCGCCCGGGCGTTGGCAGATGGCCACGTTGCGATTGCCGGGGCTGTCGCGCACGGAGCTTCGCTCCACGAGAGGTTGCTGAACGGGTTCCGCCCGGACTTGTCGGCGACGTCGCCGACATGCGTCAGGTGCGGTGTTTGCTGCGGTATTTACGGGGCATTTGCGGCTGCATTGACTCCCGCAGTATTGCCTGCCGCAGCCTTGCCTCCCTCAGCCTTGCCTCCCGCAGCTTTGCTCCCCGCATCACAGGCGAGCCGGTCATCCCTGGCCGGCGTGTCCGGCCGCGGTTTCGGCAGCCTTGTCAGGGGGCGGGCTTCCCGACTTGTACGGATGCGGGCGGGTTATGGCCCGCCCTTGATCAGCATCGTATGGCCCGTCATCCAGGCGGATGCATCCGAGGCCAGGTAGACCACTGCGGGCGCGATGTCTTCGGGCGTGCCCACGCGCCCGAGCGGAATACCAAAACGTTTGCCGAGTTCCGGGATGTCCTCCGGTTTCAGTTTCAGGAACTCCATGAACACCTCGGTGGGGATGGGCCCCGGTGAGACGCCGTTGACGCGGATGCCGAGCGGCGCCATTTCCGCCGCCAGTGTCTGTGTCAGGTTGTTCACGCCGCTTTTAGCCACCGCGTAGGGGCCGTTGTTGGGCGATGCATTGCCTGCCGCGGCGGAAGAGATGTTGATGATCGTGCCGCCGCCGTGCTCTTTCATGATGCGCGCCGCCGCCTGGGCACCGGTCCAAACCGCCTTGAGGTTCAGGTTGAGCTGGAAGTCCCATTGCCGTTCCGGCATGTCCAGGAAGGTGCGCGGCACGCGGTCGTCCGCGCCGCCCGCATTGCTTACCCAGCAGGTCAGGGCGCCCATTTCCCGGAAGGCGGTGTCCGCGATGCGCTGCACTTCCTCGATCTTCATCACGTCTGCCGTTATGGCCAGTGCCCGGCGTCCCTTCGCGCGGATCTTGGCGGCAACTGCTTCGATTTCCTCCGTGCGCCTGGCCGTGACTACGACGTCAGCGCCGGCCTCTGCGAGCCCGAGGGCAATGCCTTCGCCGATGCCGCGTCCGCCGCCCGTTACCACCGCCACCTGGCCGTCAAGACGGAACCGATCAATGATGCTCATGGTTTGTACTCCGTTCGTAGAACTGTTATTTCACGTTATTCCGTTGGGGCGCTTGTCGGGGCCGGTTGTTGCTGGCGGCCATCGACCCGGTCGACCAATGAAATAGCGACTATCCCTGCCTTCCGGAGCCGTCACGGATGAGATCGGTAACGCCGTCCCATTCTTCGTGTTCCCGTTTCCACATCTGGAACATGTTGCGGATCACCGGTGCGTCGCCATGCAGCTCAACGTAGCACCCGAGATCCTTCCGGCAGTCGACGTAGGCAACGTAGTCGCCACCCCACAAAGTGCAGGCCGTCTCGTAGCCGGCATCGTTGA
>JACKNX010000033.1 GCA_024234635.1 Pseudomonadales bacterium
CAGCAACTTCATCGTGCAGGCGCTGCGCGGGCAGGACATCACGATCTACGGCGACGGGTCCCAGACACGCAGTTTCTGCTATGTCGACGACCTCGTCGACGGCTTGGTGCGCATGATGGACTCGCCGGATGACTGCACGGGCCCCATCAACATGGGCAATCCAGGCGAGTTCAGCATGCTCGAACTCGCCCAGCATGTGTTGCGCCTGACCGGATCCCGAAGCCAGCTGCGCTTCGAGCCGCTGCCGCAGGACGACCCGAAGCAGCGCCGTCCCGACATCTCGCAGGCACGTGCGCGACTGGATTGGGAGCCGAGAATCGGCCTGGAGCAGGGTCTGGAGCGCACCATCGACTACTTCCGAGAGGTCGTGGCGGGTTGACATCCGGCTTCTGGCGGTCACGCATGTCCGGTGTGGATCATCCGCCGCAGGGTCTACCGCCGCCAACCGTCCAAACGCCCGGCCGGGGCCAATTCGACGCGTAAGACCGTGCCAGCTTCACTCTTGCATCTGCGGGACAGGGCACCTGCGACACCCTGAGGCGGCCTGTGGCGGGAAGCCGGATGATCGTGCCCGCTACGATCCTCGACTCTGCAAGCAGGGGAGGCGTGCCGGCTAGAATGCGCTGTCACACAATGGCTCCGCTCCCTAAATGATAGCTCCCCCTGACAGTCCGCAATCTACAGAGTCCGTTGACATTGGTTTTCTTGATTTGCTGGTGACGTTGGCTGAGAATGCCAAGTTGCTCGTCGCTGGCCCCTTGTTGGCCGGCGCTTGCATGTTGGGCATTGCGTACCTATTGCCACAGACCTATGTCAGCGAGGCTGTGCTGCAGGCAGATCAGACCATGGCGGGCATGATGACGACCGCGCCGGTGCTTGACGCCGTGATTGCCAAGATGGGGCTGGACGAGGGCGAAAATCCCAATGACGCGCGGCGGAAGCTGCGGCGGAGAATCGACATGGCGATTGGCCGTGCCGACAAGTTGTTGACGGTCCACGTTTCTGCCGCGACTCCGCAGTTGGCGAAGGCGACTGCCGACTTGCTGATTGAACAGACCTATCAGGTCACTCGTCCAAGAGGAAGCATCAAGTCTCGACTGGAGGCGCAACTGGCCGAGGCGCAATTGCGCCTCAAGAACGGGCAGGAGAGTGCGAATCTGTTGTTGGGGCGCGTCGCGGCCAACGGGACGGAGCCGGCAGCAGAAAATGGTATCGCGCGCAGCTTCGCCTATGCGGATCTGTTGACGGTGATTGCCGCAGCGCAAACCCAGATCAGTGTCCTGGAGGCCCAGTTGGAAGGCTTGAGTGAAGCCCTGCTGGTGCAGCCACCAACATTGCCGAGCCAACCGGTTTCGCCGAAGAAGGTGCGGCTCACCATCGCTGCGATAGTGATTGTCGAAATACTACTGCTGATGTTCGTTTTTGGTCGAGAGGCGCTTCGGAATGCGGCGGCGGATCCTTCCGCCGCCGAAAAACTTGCTCGCATTCGTGGAGCGCTCGGCAGGAAAGCCGATCCGGTCGAGCGCTGACGCTCGTTCGGCGTGTCGATTGCACCGGCCGTATTCGCTGTAGCGTCCCCAGTCATTGACGCCTTCGGCATGCTGGAGCCATGGCGCGTCCGTCGCTATCCCATTTGCCGGAGGGGCGATCGATGCCCTGCCGGGGGGCGATAATGACAACTTCCCTGTCGGCGGGCTCTCCTCGTGTTCCATGGCGCTGCGTATGCAGGTCGCGTGTACTGGCGAATTCATGGAGGCCGCAGGCATCGGGCATCCGCGAACATTACTGACCAACCAAGATGAAACCTGTCTACGTCACCCAGCCGTATCTGCCGCCATTGGCGGAGTTCATTCCATATCTGGAGAAGATCTGGGCCAACAAGATATTGACGAATGGCGGGCCATTCCATCAGCAACTGGAGCAGGCGCTGTGTGAGTATCTCGGGGTGAAACATATTGCGTTGTTCACCAACGCGACGATCGCGCTGGTTACTGCACTGCAGGCGCTGAGAATCACCGGCGAAGTGATCACCACGCCGTATTCGTTCGTCGCCACCGCTCATTCGCTGCTGTGGAACGGCATCAAGCCCGTATTTGTCGATGTTGATGCCCGAACCTTGAATCTGGATCCCGAACGGATAGAGGCCGCCATTTCGCCCCAGACCACGGCGATCATGCCCGTACATTGTTATGGTCATCCCTGCGATGTGGATGCCATCGAAAAAATTGCCGATACCTACAATTTGCGGGTCATCTACGATGCGGCGCATGCATTCGGCGTCGATCGCTCGAGTGGCAGCGTTCTGAATCACGGCGACCTGTCGATCCTGAGTTTTCACGCGACCAAGGTTTTCAATACTTTCGAAGGCGGCGCCATCATTTGTCATGACGCGAAAACCAAGCTGCGTATCGATCAACTCAAGAATTTCGGTCACGCGGGCGAGGTGACCGTCGTCGCGCCGGGAATCAACGGCAAGATGAGTGAAATGAATGCCGCATTCGGCTTGTTGCAGCTCAAGCATATCGACGAGGCCATCGCACGGCGCAAGGAAATCGACGCGATGTACCGCGAGTTGCTAGTGCCCGTCAAGGGGGTTCGGTGCCTGGGCGACGCGGGTGAGCAAAAGGCCAACTACGCGTATTTCCCCATACTGGTCGATGGCACATACCCGATCAGCCGCGACGCACTGTATGACAGGCTCAAGGAGCAGGGAATCCATCCACGCCGGTATTTCTACCCCTTGATCAGTGATTTTCCCATGTACCGGGGGCTGCCTTCCGCGCATCGCGAGAACCTGCCGGTGGCAACCGTCGCCGCGCAGCAGGTTCTTTGTTTGCCCATATATCCGTTGTTGGAGGATGCGCAAATCAGGAGAATCGTGGAAATCATTGCCGCCCAATGAGTACCGCAGGCATATACCCCGGAGCATTGGACCGCCCATGAGAGTGGCGATCATGCAGCCCTATTTCATGCCTTATATCGGCTATTTCCAGCTGATGGGGTCGGTCGATGTTTTTGTCATCTACGACAACATCAAATATACGAAAAAGGGTTGGATCAACAGGAACCGGCTATTGCAGAATGGCGGCGATGCCGTTTTTTCCCTGCCGCTGGCAAGCGACTCGGACAGCCTCGATATTGCTGAGCGGTCCATCTCGCCGGCATTCAGCGGCAAGAAGATGTTGAATGTGTTTCGTGGGGCCTATGCCCGGGCGCCGAATTTCAGTGCCACGTATGGGTTGCTGGAGAAAATCGTCTGTCAGGAAGAGCGAAACCTGTTTCGTTTTCTGCGCAAATCCGTACGCGATACCGCCGAATATATTGGCATCCCGACCCGGATCGTGACCTCGTCGGACCTTGCTGTGGACAGGGAGCTCAGGTCCCAGGACAAGGTATTGGCCATTTGCAAGGTGCTTGGTGCCGATACCTATGTGAATGCGATCGGTGGCCAGGATCTGTATTCTCCCGGCGACTTTCTGCAGCAGGGGATTGCGCTGAAGTTCATCCGTTCCAGGCCGTTCGAATACCGGCAGTTCGGGGCTGCGTTCGTACCCTGGCTTTCCATCATCGATGTCCTGATGTTCAACCCGGTCGATGCCGTTCGCAGCTGCGTTGAAACCCATTACGACCTGATCTGAGTCCAGGAGTCGACGCGCATGTTCAGATGGAAAAAGCTGGGTAAGTTGTTTACGCCGCAGGATGTGACCGGACGCCCCTGGTTGAAGGAGTTCGCGCAGGCGCCCGCGACGCTGGTCTTCGATGATTTCGTCAGGGTGTATTTTTCCTGCCGGCCGCCGCCCGATGCGCAAGGCCAGTACGTGAGTTATTCGGCCTTTGTCGACCTCGAGCGTGCAAACCTGTTCGACGTGCGCCGCGTCGGGGACAATCCCATTCTCAAACTGGGCGGACTGGGGGAGTTCGACGAATTTGGCACCTATCCGGTGTCGGTCATCCGGGAATCCTCCCGTGTCATTGCCTATTACGCCGGCTGGACCCGATGTGAGTCGGTGCCCTTCAATGTGGCTATTGGTCGTGCAGTGAGCGACGACGGCGGAGAGACTTTTGCGAAGGAAGGACCTGGGCCGGTGTTGGGATATTCGCTGCATGAGCCATTTGTCATCAGTGGTCCCAAGATCCGGCGTTATGGCGGCAAGTGGTATCTGTGGTACATCGCCGGTCGCAAGTGGATCATCGCCGACAACAGGCCCGAGCCGGTGTACAAGATCCGGATGGCATGGTCGGCGGACGGGATCGACTGGCACAAGCATGACAAGGATCTGGTGCCCAGCCGTATCGAGGACGACGAGGCACAGGCCAGTCCGGACGTGTTTTTTGCCAATGGCAAATTTCACATGTTTTTCTGCTACCGACGCAGCAGCAACTTCCGCGGCAAGGAGAACGGCTACCGCATCGGTTATGCGTCGAGCATCAATCTCACCGATTGGACGCGGGACGATTCCAAGGCGGGAATTGACGTCTCGGCTGAAGGCTGGGACGCCGAAATGATCAGTTATCCCCATGTGTTCGAACTTGACGGAAAGACCTACATGGCTTACCTCGGAAACCAGGTGGGTAGGCATGGTTTCGGCCTGGCAGAGCTCGAGGGTGAACTGGAGTAGATGATGGTGGCTGCACGATGGGAAAGACTCGGAAAGATCTTCGATCCGACTGAGCACGCGTTGCCAAACGGATGCAAGGAATTCGCCCAGTCGCCACAGGCCCTGGTATTTGATGACTTCGTGCGCATCTACTTTGCTACGCGTCAGGTCGATCCGGGGAACGGCAAGTACCTGAGCCATATCGCGTACGTCGACATGGACCGCGGCCTGCGCTCGGTGCAGGCCGTCTCAGACCATACCGTGATTCCCCTGGGCAATCTGGGATGCTTCGATGAGCACGGGATCTTCCCGCTGAACGTCGTTCGGCACGGCGATGTGATCCTGGGGTACACCTGCGGATGGACACGGCGCGTTTCGGTGTCGGTCGACACGGCTGTCGGCCTGGTGATCAGCCGCGACAACGGAAGGACCTTCCAGCGGGTGGCTGACGGTCCTGTGCTTGCATCCTCCTTGCATGAGCCATGCCTGGTAGGCGATGCCTTCGTGCGGATTATCGATGGATCGTTTCACATGTGGTACATGTTCGGAACCGGATGGCGCCAGTTCCGGGCCAACGAACCGCCGGATCGGACGTACAAGATCGGGCACGCCGTATCGGATGACGGCATTCACTGGATGAAGGAAGAGGCCAGGCAGATCGTTCCCGACCGTCTCGGGGCAGACGAAAGCCAAGCGTTGCCGACCGTGATCGAGATCGGAGGGCGGTATCACATGTTTTTTTGCTATCGGCAATCCTTCGATTTCAGGAAGACCAAGGGCCGCGGCTACAGAATCGGGCACGCTTGGTCGGACGACCTGCGCCACTGGACGCGCGACGACGATAACCCGCTGCTGGAAACAGAGGATGGAGCCTGGGACAGCGACATGCAGTGTTATCCGAACGTATTCGAATGTGATGGCCGTGTCCTGATGCTGTACAACGGCAATGCGTTCGGGCGATATGGCTTCGGTGTGGCAGAGCTGAAGTCATGATCGACGGCATCGATGTAGTTCGGGATCGATCGACGCCGGCGTGCATCGCCGCGCATCTGCGACTCTGCGACGCTGGCTTCGTGCCGCGCTTGAGCGATCGGGTGAACATCGATGCCTACGCAGTCAAGTTGACCGAAAATGCAGCGCGGTTCGAAGCCTATCATCACGCTGAACTGGTGGGGTTGGTGGCGGCCTATTGCAATGACGACTCTCGCCGCGTTGCGCATATTTCCAATGTCAGCGTACTGCGGCAATGGCAAGGCAAGGGGGTCGCCCAGCAATTGCTGCGGACCTGTCTGCAGCACGCCATGGAACTCGGTTTCGAACGGATCGAGCTCCAGGTCGGCGTCGACAGCGCCGGCGCGATCCGACTATATGCAAGAGCCGGCTTTCGCCGCATGGAAACCAAGGGGCCTTTCGTGCAGATGCGCCTCGACTTAGGAAAGACTAGTCCGATGGAAGACAACCGCGACTACAACCGCGAGATTCGCGATACGCCGGATCACCAATATGCCTACGGATTCGATTTCGACGTCATGCATCCCTACATGATCCGGTCGTTCGAGCCGTTCTTCAATCGAGGCAGCCTGTTGGAGCTGGGGAGTTTCAAGGGCGATTTCACGCGTCGGTTCCTTAGCCATTTCGACGACGTGACCTGCGTCGAAGCCTCGGGCGAGGCGATCGAGCAGGCCAGGGCCCGACTTGGGGGCAAGGTCGTATTCGTGCATGCGCGCTTCGAGGATGCGAACCTGACCCGTCGCTACGACAACATCGTGCTGACCCATGTACTCGAGCATCTGGACGATCCGGTCGCAGTTCTGCGGCGTGTCAATGAGGAATGGCTGGCAGATGGCGGCCGTCTGTTTCTGGTCTGCCCGAATGCCAATGCGCCATCGCGTCAGATCGCCGTGAAGATGGGGCTGATCAGTCACAACGCCGCTGTGACCAAGGCCGAGGCGGAACATGGCCATCGGTGCACCTACTCGCTCGATACCCTGGAGCGCGATGCCGTTGCCGCCGATCTCAAGGTGGTGCATCGATCGGGCATATTCTTCAAGGCGCTGGCCAATTTCCAGTGGGATCGGTTGTTGAGCACCGACATCATCTCGAAGGAATATCTGGACGGTTGCTACAAGCTGGGTCAGCAATATCCGGACCTGTGCTCCAGCATTTTTCTGATGTGTGAGCGAGGTGATGTGGCCGTGCAGCGTTCAAGCTGATGTCGCTCACTCGGAACGTTATTGCGAACTATGCCGGGCAGATCTATGTCGCTCTGATCGGCATTGCGCTGGTACCCCTGTACGTGAAGTACATGGGCATCGAAGCGTTTGGCTTGGTGGGGTTCTTCGCCATGCTGCAGGCATGGTTCATGTTGCTGGACATGGGGCTGACGCCGACCATGTCGCGCGAGACCGCGCGATTTGGCGGTGGGTCGACCGACGCATTGACGCTGCGCAGGTTGCTGCGTGCGCTGGAGGGCGTCTTTGTCGCTGTCGCCGCGATCGGGATGGTGGCGCTCGTCGTGGGCTCCGACCGTATTGCGGCAGACTGGCTCAAGGTGCAGGACTTGCCGCTCGCCGAAGTCCAGCGGGCGGTCATATTGATGGCAATCATCGTGGGCTTGCGCTGGATTTGCGGTCTGTACCGGGGGGCCATCATCGGGTTCGAACGCCTGGTGTGGCTCAACGTATTCAACGCCGGTATTGCGACGGTCCGTTTCGGCCTGGTGGTTCCTTTCCTGATGTTTGTGGGGTCCACGCCGACGCATTATTTCGGTTTCCAGTTGGTCGTGGCCGTTTTCGAACTCGGCATGCTGGTGCACATGGCCTACCGGCTGATGCCGGCTGTCGATGGGACTGCGCGCCTGCCATGGGACTGGAGGCCTTTGCGTGGCATTCTGAAGTTTTCGCTCACGATCGCATTCACCAGTGCTGTCTGGGTGCTGGTCACGCAGACAGACAAGCTCCTGTTGTCGGGGATTGTCGCGCTGGAGGAGTATGCCCACTTCACGCTGGCGGTCCTTGTGGCCAGCGGAATCATGATGATCAGCAGCCCGATCAGTGGCGCCCTGTTGCCGCGCATGACGCGACTCAATGCCCAGGGCGATGAGCCCGCGCTGATCGGCCTGTACCGACGCGCCACGCAATTGGTCGCTGTCGTTGCCATCCCGGCGGCCGTGACGCTAGCGCTGTTCGCCGAGCCTGTCTTGTGGGCGTGGACGGGGGACCGTGAACTGGCGCGTATTGCGGCACCGGTTTTGGCACTGTATGCCCTGGGCAACGGCTTTTTGGCGCTGGCGGCGTTTCCCTACTACCTCCAGTTCG
This sequence comes from Pseudomonadales bacterium, assembly GCA_024234635.1. Lineage (GTDB taxonomy): Bacteria > Pseudomonadota > Gammaproteobacteria > Pseudomonadales > Azotimanducaceae > SYFY01. The sequence goes on from JACKNX010000033.1 coordinate 7,916, forward strand.
CCAAGGGCGATCTCCGATTGCACCTGATCGGCAATTTCTTCTTCCTGCTGTTGTTCATTCCCCTGCTGCTGTGGATGACCCGCACCCATGGCATGCTGGGAGCCGGGTATGCGTGGATCATTGCGAACGCCACGCCGTTCGTCCTGTGGTTGCCAGTTGTTCATCGTCGATTCAGCCGCGGGTTGCACTCGCTCTGGTTATGGCGGGACATCGGCCCCATTGCGTTCGCGTCCGCGGTCGCTGCGGCATGCGCGAGTTCCCTCATCCAGTGGCCGACAGGTCGCTTGGCGGTGGTGGCCAGCCTGGCCGGCGTCGGTGCATGTGTGTTGCTCAGCGCCATGGCCGGCTCGTCTTGGTTGCGCGGTCTGCTTGTCGCCCGGTGGCACGCCCGTGTGTCGCAATGAGTGAGACGCAGGTCATGGAAGCAACGCCCATTCAGCCGAAGGTCTCGATTTGCGTGATCACCTATAACCAGGAGAGATACATCGGCGAATGCTTGCAGAGTCTTGTCGACCAGAAGACGACATTTCCCTTCGACATCGTCGTGGGTGATGACTGTTCGACCGATGGGACCCAGGCCATCGTCGCGTCGTTCGCGAAGAAATACCCTGGAATCGTCAAGCCGATATTCATGGAGGTCAACTCGCGTGGCTTGAAGAACTATCTCAACACCCACAATGCCGCGAAGGGTGAATATGTCGCCCATATGGATGGAGACGACTACGCCCTGCCTGGCAAGATCCAGGCACAGGCCGATGCGCTGGACCGGATGCCCTTGTGCAATGCCGTCTGGCATCGCGTCGACTTCTTCGACGATGCCGGGCGTTTTTGCTCGGGCAATACCGCCGATCTGTCCATGTTCAGCAATGGGGACGTCAGCTTTTCGCAGGCAATACGGCTGGGATTCGTCGGCGTGCACAGCTCCCTGATGTATCGCCGCACGTCACGTGAGGTGTTGCCGCTCGATCGAAAGGTCATGGACCTGTATCTCACTTGGGATCTCCTGTCCAAGGGGGGCGGGCATATCCTGTCGGGCGTTTTCGGTCGGTATCGCGTGGCCTCTACCGGATCATTGACGGTCAAATCACTGAAGAATGTGCGCCAGATATCCATTGAGCACGCGACGCATTTCCTGCATGGATCGCCGGAGCAGCGCAGCAGCTTCTTTCTGTGGGCGGTCAGCAACGCCGTGGTCGACGCCAAGAATCTGCGCTGGACCACGCTGGACTTTCTGCGATTCGCTGCGCGGCATTTCGCCTGGGTATCGCCGCAGCGCATCGTCGGCAATCTGTCGGAGATGCGCCGTACGCAGGTCCAGTGGGGCCGCATGATGTCCGATAGTCGGAACTGACCCATGTCCGCCATTTTCACGATAGGCCTCGGGCTCTATTACCGCCTGTTCCTGCGTCGCCATGCGCGCGCGGGATCGACGCTGGTCGCGTTGTTGTCGTGGTTGTACCTGGCTCTGGGCCTTTCCGCGGTCTTCCTCGAACTGACGGAAGGCATCACGCCGGTTTACGAGCCCAACCACGGCGCAATCCTGACACTGCTGCTGGCGATCATCATCAGCATCTCGGGGTTTGCACGCTTCCGATGGCAGCAGGTCCAGGCCGGGCCCCACATTTTCAAAAGTGCCTGGCTCATTGAAAACCTGTTGATCGTGACCCAGTTCGCAGCGATGGTCTTCTTTCTCCCGTTCGCCATCGAGTCGATGACCGGTGATGTCAACATGAATCGACTGCTGCTGGACGAAAAAATGGACCGGCTCAATGCCTATGGGTTGCTGAACACCGTTTCGGGCGCTGCCAGCCAGTTGTTCAGTTCGTCGCTGGTGCTGGCCTTCTACCGTCTGGCGGCCAGGCCGGGACAAGGCCGCAACGTGCGGCGCGCCGGGTTGCTCGTGCTGGCCAGTCTTTCCTACGTCATTTACATCCTTGCCTATGTGGGCCGAGACGGCACGGTCTACTGGCTGATGACCGCAGGCATGGTTTTCCTGGTTTTTCGCCGCCAGCTCAGTCCTGTGGACCGCGTCAAGATTTCGATTGTCGGAACCCTGTGCGCAGTGGCCGTTCTGGTTCCGTTCGTGATGATCACGGTCTCCCGATTCTTCGATGCGGATCAGGGCCGCGCGTGGAGCATCTTCCGGTACTTCGGCATGCAACTGATCGCCTTCAGCGACTATTCATCGATCGATCGGCCGGTGACGTTGGGCGTTGCGAACTTCCCGATGTTCGCAGGCCCCCTATGCAATGTTCTCGATCTGAATTGCAGTGTCTGGTCGGACATCAAGATGGATGTTTTCGGACAGTACTTGGATCAGGGGGTAGAGCCTTGGTTGTTCGGGACTTTCGTGTCCGACCTGGCTGCCGATTTCGGGAACTGGGGCGCCGTACTTGCGGTCATTTTGTACGGCATTCTCTGCAACCATGTAATCACCCGTGCTGGACGGTTGCACGGCTACTCATTGGCAAGACTGCTCCTGATACTCTTCCTGGTGCTGCTACCTTACTGGGGTGTCTTCTATTTCCGGTTTGCCATCAGCAACGGCTATATCGTCGTCAACCTTTTCTTCATCGGCGCCGTGTCGTTGTTCCAGCGTTACCGGGCGGCTCGCACGGGGCACTCTGCAAACTGACCGATGCCGGACCGCAACCCATCGACGCGCGCAATCGCAGATTGCCGGACTTCATTAGCGCTATGGCAGCAGCCAAGCGGACGTGCCGGCGCATGAGAGTTCTGATCGTCAGCCAATACTATTGGCCAGAGTCCTTTCGAATCACCGAAGTCGTGCAATCGCTGCGTGAGAAGGGCTGCCAAGTCACGGTACTGACCGGCCAGCCGAACTATCCCAGCGGCGCTGTATTCCACGGATACCGGGCGATGGGCCTGGGTGCGCAGCAACATGCGTCCGGTTACACGATCTACCGCGTGCCATTGGCGCCGCGGGGGCGCGCCGGCGCCGTCCGCCTGTCGCTGAATTACCTGTCGTTCGTGCTCAGCGCCAGCGTGCTCGGTGCGTGGCTGCTGCGTGGCCAGCGCTTTGACACGATCCTCGTGTTCGGTGTCTCGCCGATCCTGCAGGCAATACCGGCCATTGTTCTGAAATGGCCTACCGGCGCAAAACTGGTCACCTGGGTGCAGGACATGTGGCCGCAGGGGCTCGAGGCTACGGGATTCGTGCGCAACCAACGCCTGCTGGGCCTGGTCGGACTTGTCGTGCGCTGGATCTATCGGCGTAGCGACCTTTTGCTGGTGCAGTCGGAGGCTTTCGTCGAACCTGTGCGGGCCATGGCCGGGCGGACGAAGGTCGCCTACCATCCCAATCCGGGCGAGTTGGCGTTCGACCAGGCACCTGCGCAACTTGCGCCGGCGTTGACGTTGCGACCCGGCTTCAATGTCGTGTTCGCAGGCAACCTCGGTACTGTGCAGGCCCTCGGAACGGTGCTGGACGCGGCCGAGTTGCTCAGACCCCATCCGCGCGTCCGGTTTGTGCTGGTGGGCAGCGGCAGCCGAAGCGAGTGGCTGGAGCAGGAAATCGCCCGCCGCCAGCTCGACAATGTGCAGATGGCCGGCCGCTTCGAGCCCGCATGCATGCCGGCCATCCTGGCGCAGGCATCGGCGTTGCTGGTCAGCCTGGTCCGCAGCCCGATCATGAGCCAGACCGTCCCGAGCAAGATGCAGGCCTACCTGGCGGCCGGAAAACCCGTGATAGCCTCCCTCGACGGCGAAGGTGCGCGGGTGCTGGACGCGTCGGGCGCGGGCGTATCCTGTCCCGCGGAGGATGCGCAGGCCCTGGCCGCGGCCGTGCTTCGACTGAGTGCGCTGCCGGAGCACGCATTGCGCAGCCTGGGCGACGCCGGGCTCGCGTATTACCGCGAGCACTTCGATCCAGGGTTGCTGGCGGACAAACTGGTGGCGCATTTTGCCGGCCTCACGGTCGCAGAAAAGCGATGAATCGATCGTCGATCGCGGGAGAATCGGGACATGACGGAAACTGACAGAACACGCGTCCTCGTACTGGGCGCCTCGGGCATGCTGGGCCATGCGGTGCTGCGGCTGTTCGCGCAAAGCGACGGTTATGCCGTGACGGGCTCTGCGCGCTCCGCTTCGGCCGTGGCCCTGTTGCCACCGGGTCTGCGGGAGCGGATCGTGCTGGGCGTGGACGTCGAATCGACTGACAGCCTCATGGGCTTGTTCGCGCAGGCACGCCCCGACGTGGTGGTCAATTGCATCGGCCTGATCAAGCAGCTTTCGCAGGCCAACGACCCGTTGGCGGCAATTCCGATCAATGCCCTGTTGCCTCATCGGCTGGCACGGCTGTGCAGCGTCGCTGGCGCCCGCTTGATTCACATGAGCACGGACTGCGTCTTCGCCGGAACACGTGGGATGTACCGCGAACAGGACGGCGCCGATGCCGGCGATCTGTATGGGCGCACCAAGTTGCTCGGCGAAGTCGACTATCCGCATGCCGTGACGCTGCGCACCTCGATCATCGGTCCCGAGCTCGGCACAGGAAACGGGCTCATCGGCTGGTTCCTGGCCCAGCAGGGTGCGGTGAGGGGCTTTACGCGCGCGGTTTTCTCGGGCCTGCCGACGGTGGAGCTTGCGCGCGTGATGCGCGACTACGTCATACCGCGTCCGGACCTTCGCGGCGTCTACCATGTCTCGGCCGATCCGATCAACAAGTTCGATTTGTTGCAGCTGGTCGCCAAAGCCTATGGCAAGACAATCGATATCAGGGCCGACGGCGATCTCGTGATCGATCGATCCCTGGATTCGAGCCGGTTCAGGCAGATCACCGGTTACCAGCCCGCGCCTTGGCCTGAACTCATCAGGCAGATGCACGCCTTCGCCTGAATCAGCAATCGGAGACACATGACCATGTTTGACGACAAAGTACTGCTTATCACGGGTGGAACCGGTTCCTTCGGCAATGCGGTGCTGAACCGGTTTCTGCGCACGGACTTCGCGGAGATCCGCGTGTTCAGCCGCGACGAGAAAAAGCAGGAAGACATGCGGCTGTCGCTCAAGAACGACAAGGTGAAGTTCTACATCGGCGACGTGCGCCAGTACGACAGCGTGCACGATGCGCTGCGCGGCGTCGACTACGTGTTCCATGCCGCCGCGCTCAAGCAGGTGCCCTCGTGCGAGTTCTATCCCATGGAGGCTGTGCGGACGAACGTGCTGGGGGCCGAGAACGTGATGCGCGCTGCCATTGCCAACGGGGTCAAGCGGTGCGTCGTGCTCAGTACCGACAAGGCCGTGTATCCGATCAATGCCATGGGCATTTCCAAGGCGATGATGGAAAAGCTGATGGTTGCGCAGTCGCGGCTGTGCGATCCTGCCAGGACCGTTCTGTCGGCGACCCGGTACGGCAACGTGATGGCGTCGCGCGGGTCCGTGATTCCGCTGTTTCTGCGGCAGTTGCAAAGCGGGCAGCCGATCACGATCACCGATCCGAGCATGACACGTTTTCTGATGTCACTTGAACAATCGGTCGACCTTGTCCTGTACGCGTTCGAGCATGCGCGTCCGGGGGACATCTTCGTGCAGAAGGCGCCTGCATCGACGGTGGGTGACCTTGCCGCGGCCATCCAGTCTCTGCTGCAAAGCGACAACGGTACCAAGGTCATCGGGACCCGCCATGGCGAGAAGCTCTACGAGTCGCTGGTATCGCGCGAGGAGATGGCGCGGGCGGAGGACCTCGGGGGGTACTACCGCATACCGGCCGATTCTCGCGACCTCAACTACGACAAGTATTTCGTGCAAGGTGAAACGGCGATTTCGGAAATCGACGATTACACGTCGCACAACACCAGGCGGCTGAACGTCGAACAGGTCAAGGAGGTTCTGTTGACACTGGACATCATTCGCGAGGCCACACATGCGTAAGCTCAAGGTCATGACGATTGTCGGCACCCGGCCGGAAATCATTCGGCTGTCGCGGGTCATCGACAAGCTTGACCGGCATTGCGCGCATGTGCTCGTGCACACCGGACAGAACTACGACTACGAGCTGAACGAGGTGTTTTTCGCCGAGTTGGGCATTCGCCGGCCCGATGTGTTCCTGTCCGCCGCCGGCGAGACCGCGGCGCAGACCATCGGGCAGGTCATCATCGCCGCAGACCGGGTGTTGCAGGAGCATTCCCCGGAGGCGGTATTGCTGCTCGGTGACACGAACAGCTGCATGGCAGCGATTCCAGCGAAGCGGCGCAAGATTCCGGTTTTCCACATGGAAGCGGGGAACCGCTGCTTCGACTTCCGTGTGCCAGAGGAAATCAATCGGCGTGTCGTCGACCACACGGCAGACATCAACCTCACCTACAGCGATATCGCACGGGACTATCTGCTCAAGGAAGGCCTGCCACCTGGGCAGGTCATCAAGACCGGAAGTCCGATGCGCGAAGTCATCAACCATTACCGCGCTGGTATCGACAGCTCGGACGTGTTGTTGCGCCTGGGCTTGCAGCAGCATCGGTATTTCGTGGTCAGTTCGCATCGGGAGGAAAATGTCGATGCGCCGGACAACCTGTTGCGTCTGTTCGGCGTGCTGGAGTTGCTGGCAGAGAGGTATTCGGTTCCGGTCGTCGTGTCGACCCATCCGCGCACTCGCAAGCGGCTCGATGCGCTCGGTCGGAAAACCCATCCGCTGGTGCAGTTTCACAAGCCCTTCGGCTTTCTCGACTACGTACGGCTGCAGATCGATGCGCGGGCGGTGCTCTCGGACAGTGGAACCATCACGGAGGAGTCGTCGATTCTGAATTTCCCCGCGCTCAACCTTCGTGAAATGCATGAGCGGCCGGAAGGGTTCGAGGAGGCCGCAGTGATGATGGTCGGCATGAATACCGATCGGGTCGTCCAGGGGCTCGACATACTCGCTACACAGGGCCGGGGCGATCAGCGCTCACTGAGCATGGTCGACGACTATGCGCCGGACAATGTGTCCGACAAGATCGTTCGCATCATATTGAGCTATACCGATTTCGTGAATCAGAACGTCTGGCGCAAGAACACCGCATGACCTGCACCGGCCGCGGACAAGGCGCCCTATGCTGGACCAGGTCGGCTTGCTGAAACAGGGGGTTCGCCAGGACTGGCCGGGACCGGCATGTCGGAGCCCTGCCGGAACTGCTCGCGACAGCGATCTTTCAAACAACGTTGCGCTACAGGGGGTTGGGCATGAGCGATTTGGCGGCAGTCACCGGCGCCACGGGAATGGTCGGAAAACGCATAGTTTCCGCACTGATTGCCCGGGGATTGCGCGTGCGCATCCTGACGCGGGCCGCCGACCACCGAGACTCCCGAACAGAAATCGTTCATGGGGACCTTTCCGACGCGGTGAGCGTGGGCAGGCTGCTGGAAGGAGCAACGATGTTGTTCCACTGCGCCGCGGAACTCCATGACGAGACACGGATGTGGCAAACGAATGTCGAGGGCACAGAGTCTCTGCTTGAAGTGGCGGAGAAGACCGACCTGAAATATATCTGCCACCTCAGCAGCGTCGGTGTCATCGGCCTGGTGTCGAATCCCCTGGTAGACGAGACCACGGAATGCCGTCCCATGAATGCCTATGAAAAGTCGAAGCGCGAGTCTGAAATGCGGGTCGAACGCTACCAGGGAAATGCTCGGGTGGTTGTGCTGCGTCCGACCAATGTCGTCGACCGGAACAGGAACTTCCTGCACCAACTGGGCAAGGCCAAGGTATTCATCAAGGGAGGGGAAAACGCCCACCTCATTCACGCGGATGACGTGGCGGCTGCGGCCATCTATTTCCTCGACCATCCTTCCTTCGATCGACGTGCTTGCTTCATTTTGTCGTGTGACGAGGAGAAAATGAATACGGTGGCTGGCATAGTTGCCCTGTGTGGCGCAATCAAGAACAAGCAGGCGCTCGACTCCGTGAAGCCCCTGCCACATCTTCCCTGGGTGATCCCGTACCTGATGAGGCGTGCGACCAAAGGTCCGTGCAACCGCGGTGACGTTCGGTATTCTTCCAGGAAAATCCTGTCGGCAGGATTCAGTTTTCCACGGGGACTGATCGGCGCACTAGAGGATCTTTGTGAAGATACTTAATGTGAATATGAGCATCGACCCGGTTCGCGGCGGAGGCACGGCCGAAAGAACGGTGGAAATGTCGAAAGCCCTGGCGGGCAATGGTCATGCGACGACGATCCTGACGCTCGACATCGGCATCACGGCCGCGCGCAGGGCGGAGCTCGAGGGCGTGGTCGTCGTCGCGTTGCCGTGCCTGAGCAGGCGTTTCTACCTGCCACGGCCGAAGCTGGGGGTCATTTCCTCCCTCGTTGAAAGCGCGGATGTCGTGCATCTGATGGGGCATTGGACCTTGTTGAATGCCCTTGTCTATTTCTACATCCGGAAGTTCGACAAGACCTACGTCGTGTGTCCCGCCGGGGCCTTGCCCCTGTTTGGACGGTCCCGGCGCATCAAGACAATCTATAACTGGATTGTGGGGCGCAACATCATCCGGAAATCGGACGCGCAAATCGTGATCGCGCCCAGTGAAACCACGCAGTTCTCTGAATACGGGGTTTCGCCTGAAAAGATCGTATGGATTCCCAATGGAATCAACATTTCTCCCTTGCAGGCGCGGGATGACGACGCGTTCAGGAAAAGATATGGCCTCGGGGAATTTCCGTTCATTCTCTATATTGGCCGGCTGAACCCCATCAAAGGGCCGGATCTGCTCCTCGAGGCTTTTGCCCAAGTGGCCAATGAGTTTCCCGAAGCGCATCTGGTTATTGCGGGCCCCGACGAAGGCATGCAGGAGCAGCTTGAGAAAACCGCGTCAGACCATGCGATGGCTGACCGGATTCACTTTATCGGACATATTTCGGGAGAGACGAAATCCCACGCGCTGCACGCAGCACAACTGATGGTGATTCCTTCGCGCCAGGAAGCGATGTCGATCGTTGTGCTCGAGGCCGGCATTGCGGGGCTTCCCGTCCTGCTCACCGATCGCTGCGGAATGAACAACCTGCGTGATATCGGCGCCGGGGTGGTGGTGCCTGCAACCGTCGAGGGGCTGCGAAGCGGCCTGCGCGATCTGCTCCGCAATCCCGGCAAAATGGCGTCCGTGGGAAGTAATCTCCAGGCCCATGTCTACCAGAACTATCTGTGGACTTCCATCGTCACGAAATTCGAGACTCTCTACCGAAAACTGGCCGGCGCCCGGGCAACCCCCGCATGAGCGTTGTGGCCGATGATCAAATCTGATGCGAGTACATGAAGCATGAAGCGAACTGACCGGCGGCTGTGTCTGTCCCGACCCCATGGGCAAACGGGAAGCCTTGTCCTTGATGGCGCAGGTATCTCCGGGCCTGGCGGAGACGACACGACGTGATCCTGGTGACGGGGGCCACGGGTTTTGTGGGGCATGCGGTGGTGCAAGGCCTGTTATCCGACAACCTGGCGCAGCAGCTGGTTGTGGCGGTGCGGGCACTGGATCGGCGCTGGCCTGATCGTGTGCGGCCGTATCCGGTAGGCGATCTGGCCGGCACCGTCGATTGGTCAGGGGTGCTGGGCGGTGTGCGTTGCATCATCCATTGTGCGGCTCGCGTGCATGTCATGGCGGAAAGCGCGGCCGATCCGCTGGGGGAGTTTCGCAGGGTCAACACCGCCGCGACGCTGGCGTTGGCGCGCGCGGCCGTTCTCGCCGGTGTGCGGCGGTTCGTGTACGTAAGCACCATCAAGGTCAATGGCGAGGAGACGTTGCCCGGCGTTCCATTCACGGCCGATGACACTGCACGTCCACAGGACCCTTACGCAATATCCAAGCATGAGGCGGAGCAGGGACTTCAGGCGATTGGCGCCGATGCGGGCATGGAGGTTGTTATCGTACGCCCGCCGTTGGTATATGGGCCCGGCGTCGGAGGCAACTTCGCATCCATGATGCGCTGGCTGGATCGCGGCGTTCCGCTGCCCCTGGCGTCGGTCACCGACAACCGGCGCAGCCTGGTGGCGTTGGACAACCTGGTTGATCTGCTCAAGCAATGTGCCGTCAAGCCACTGGCGCCCTTCACGGTACTGCTGGTCAGTGACGGGGCCGACCTGTCTACGGCAGCGTTGCTGCGGCGCCTCGCGCTCGCCCGTGGCGGCCATGCGCGTCTGTATCCGGTTCCGCCACGCCTTTTACGATGCATGGGCCGGGCTCTGGGCCAGGGACCGGCGTTGCAGCGCCTCACGGGCAGTCTGCAGATCGACCTGTCCGACACGCAGCGCGTACTGGGCTGGTCGCCTCCTATCGGCGTGGACGAAGGCCTGCGCCGTACCCTCGGTACCACGGCCTGACGACTGCCCCATGCTGGTCAAGCGCTTGTTCGATCTGTCCCTGGCCCTTGCGTTGACTGTTGTGTTGGCGCTGCCATGCGCGATCATCTGGTTGCTGGTGCGGCTGACCTCGCCGGGCCCGGCGTTGTATTGGTCCGATCGGGTCGGCAAGAACAATGTGCTGTTCAGCATGCCGAAATTCCGCAGCATGCGCACCGACACTCCGGCAATCGCGTCCCATCTGATGGCGGACCCGCAGGACTACATGACACCGATTGGCTCTTTCCTGCGGCGAAGCAGTCTGGACGAAGTGCCGCAGTTGTGGAGCATTCTCGCCGGTGACATGAGTTTTGTCGGTCCGCGGCCAGCGCTGTACAACCAGGATGACCTGATTGCGATGCGCACGGCGCGGGGCGTGCATGAACTGGTTCCAGGATTGACTGGCTGGGCACAGATCAACGGGCGTGACGAAATACCGATTCCGGAAAAGGTCGAACTGGATGCGTACTATTTGCAAAGGCGGTCCTTCTGGTTCGATGTTCAGATAATGGTCGGCACGGCACTGAAAGTCATGCGTCGAGAAAATGTCACGCATTAGAATCGCAGCCTCGGCAAGACAAGAAATTAATGGGAGTTATCAAGCATGTATTTGAAGGTGATGCGATGACCAACCTGATCGATATTCAGAGCCAGATCGAAAAGCTGCAGAAGCAGGCCAATGACATTCGATCCAAGGAGTTCGACAAGACCGTCCAGGAAATCGTCGAGAAGATGCGTGCCTTCGGAATCACGGTCAAGGATATTCAGGCGGCCATTGCCCGGCCCGCATCGAAAAAGCCGGCGAAGGCGCGGCGTGGCGCCGACAAGGCTCCGGCCGCCAAAGTGGCGGCCAAGTTTCGCGGACCGAATGGCGAAACCTGGAGTGGTCGCGGCTTGACTCCGCGTTGGCTGGCGAGTTTGGTTGAGCAGGGCCGGAAAAAGGAAGAATTTGCCATTGCCAATCCAGGTTGAGTCGCGCGAAGTCGCACCGCATCTTCGGAGGGCACGCTTTGGACAGAAGTCGGTAGTTCTCCTGGCGTTCAGCTGGGGTGTGGCCGCATTCACGCCGGTCGGCGTGATGTACCTGCATTTGTTGCTGATGCTGCTGGCGCTGGCGGCCAGCGGTGACATCGCGCATCGCGTGCGGTGCTTGCGTGCCAGTGGGTATCTGCCGCCGATCCTGGCCATGCTGTTGTGGACTGCGGCAGCGACCCTGACGGGTGATTGGTATCCCGATACTGCGACGCGGCTGTTCCATGTGTTCCGGGTGGCGTTGGTGCTGGTTCTTGGCCTGATGCTCACTCCGCGAGAAGCGCGCTTCGCACTCGCCGGTTTTGTCGGCGGCGCCTTGCTCGCGGCGCTGGTGGTGGCGGTGCACCATGTCTGGGGCCTGCCGCCGTGGACCATCTGGGCCAGTTTGCTGTCCTCGCGCAACAATTTCAGCAGCGGGAACATGATCACGATGGCCGTGGCCAGCGGCGTGTGCCTGGTTGTCGCGTTGGGCAAATCGACGGATTCGGTCGGGCGCGTGCTTGCGCTGACAGCGACGATGCTGTTGACGGTCACGGTCGCCCTGCACGCGGTGTCGCGCAATGCGCAGCTGCTGCTGGCGATCCTCCCACTGTGCGCCGTGTTGTGCCGGTTTCGGTCCTTGCGTGCCTCCCTCGCGGGCGCGGCTGCCGTGTTGGCGCTGCTGGCCGCGGTATGGCAGTTGTCTCCGACCGTCCATGATCGATTCGAGGAGTTGGCCGCCAACCTGCAATTGGCACAGGCCGATGCCGATTACGGAACGAGTGGGGGCGTGCGACTGCGGATGTACGAAGAGGCTTTGCAGGGAATGGCGGAGCATCCGCTGATCGGTACCGGGCTCGGAAGCTGGTTGCCACATTGGATTTCTGTCTGGAAGACGATTGACGGGCAGGCCTCGGACGCGTCGCGCCAGCAGTTTGCCAACATCAACAACCCGCACAATGACTTCCTGCTCAATGGCATGGAGACTGGCGTCGCCGGCATGTTGATACTGGTATGGCTACTGGCGCGGTTCGTCGCCACCGGATGGCGCAAACGCACCGTCGCAGGTGATATCTCTGTCGTGATGGCTGTGGGGCTCTTCGTGACGGCCATGGTCAATGCGCCGTTTCGCGATGCGGCGCTGGGAATGAGCCTGTTGTGGCTGCTCGCGGTCAGTGCCGCCGTTCGCGAGGAATCGATCGATGCTTAAGCGCCTGCTGAAGTTGCCCCGTATCGGCAAGCAGCTCACTGTCATCCTGATGGATGTTGTGCTGGCGACTGTCGCGACCTGGCTCGCCTTCAGCCTTCGGCTGGACACATTGCACTGGCCCGTTGGTCTGCAATGGCGGATCTACTGGATCGCTCCGCTGCTGGCGGTTCCCATCTTTGTCTACCTGGGTTTGTACCGCGCGATCTTCCGATACACCGGAATGGCCGCGCTGATGGCTATCGCCCGTGCCGTCGGGGTCTATGCCGTCATCCTGTTTGCCCTGCTGGTGTGGCAGCGATGGCCCGATGTTCCCCGCAGCATCGGGGTCCTGCAACCACTCATCTTCCTGCTGCTGGCCGGCAGCAGCCGCGCCATGGCGCGATTCTGGCTGGCGGGGTTCGGCTGGAACGGCGTCAAGTCCGAAGGACGTCTTCTCATCTACGGTGCCGGCCAGTCCGGCGTTCAGACGGCCGCTGCGCTCGGCAACGCCACACAGTACACGCTGGTCGGCTTCATTGACGACGATGTCGCAAAGGCCGGGCGCAGCATCAACGGCGCGCGGGTGCATTTGCCCAGCGCGATCGACGATCTGGTCAAGCGGCGGGGCGTCACGGACATTCTGCTGGCATTGCCCAGCGCGTCTCGATCAAGGCGCAACGCGATCATCGCCAGCCTGCGCCACGTGCCTGTCCATGTCCGGTCTTTGCCGGGCATCTCCGACCTGACCAGTGGCAGGGTCAAGGTGAGCGACATCAAAGAGCTGGATATCGAGGATTTGCTGGGGCGCGATCCGGTTGTACCGGTCGATTCAAAGGGGCGCCACGACATCCGCGGCCAGACGGTGCTGGTCACCGGAGCCGGCGGGAGCATCGGCAGCGAGTTGTGCCGTCAGATCGTGCTCGAGCAACCTGTGCGGCTGGTCCTGCTCGATCACAACGAGTTCGGCCTCTACACCGTGCATCAGGAACTGCTGGCGCTGTGTCGCGCAAGAGCGCTGAAGGTCGAGATCGTCGCGGTGCTGGGCAGTGTCCGCAATCGCCGACGCCTGCAGGAGCTGTTGCGCGAGTACCGGCCAAGCTGGATCTACCATGCTGCGGCATACAAGCATGTGCCGCTCGTTGAAAGCAACCCATCGGAAGGCATTGAGAACAACGTCATCGGCTCGCTGAACATGGCCAGTGTTGCGATGGAGTCCGGCGTTGCCAATTTCGTTCTGGTGTCTACCGACAAGGCGGTGCGACCGACCAATGTGATGGGCGCCAGCAAACGTCTGGCGGAGATGGTGTTGCAGGCACTGGCAGCCCGTGCCGACTCCAAGGGTACGCGGTTCAGCATGGTGCGATTCGGCAACGTGCTGGGCTCCAGTGGCAGCGTGGTCCCGTTGTTTCGGGCGCAGCTCGCAAGCGGCGGGCCACTGACCGTCACCCACCCAGAGGTCACGCGCTACTTCATGACGATCCCGGAGGCTGCGCAGCTGGTGTTGCTGGCAGGGTCGATGGCCGAGGGCGGCGAGGTTTTTGTGCTCGACATGGGCCAACCGGTCAAGATCATGGATCTGGCTATGCGCATGGTCGAGCTGTCCGGTTTGCGTGTGCGCGACGAGTTGAATCCCGATGGCGATATCGCGATCGAGATCAGCGGCTTGCGTCCCGGCGAAAAGTTGTACGAGGAACTGCTCATCGGCAACAACCCGACACCATCGGCACATCCCAGGATCATGAAAGCCCATGAGGAGTTCCTGCCATGGGAGGAACTTCAGGTTCAGCTCGAACAATTGCGCGAGGCGATTGAAATGGAGCGTATCGACGTTCTCAAGGATGTCCTCAGGACCTGTGTCAATGGTTATGTCGACTCGGCTTACAGTCCGCTGAAGTGATCCGACCTGCGGTGATGTTGCACAATGACGCATCCCCACCCCGCATCGATTGCCACCCATGACCGATTCGTCCCCCATCGCACCGCGTGACAAGGCCGAGATCCTCGCGCTGGCCTTGCCGTACATCCGCAAGTTCCATGGCAAGACCATGGTCATCAAATACGGCGGCAATGCCATGACCGACCCGGCGCTGCAGGCTGATTTCGCCGAGGACGTCGTGCTGCTCAAGCTGGTGGGCATCAACCCGGTCGTCGTGCATGGTGGCGGCCCACAGATCGAAAGCGCCCTCAAGCGCCTGGGCAAGAAGGGCGAGTTCATCCAGGGCATGCGTGTCACCGATGCCGAGACCATGGAAGTGGTCGAATGGGTGCTCGCCGGCCAGGTGCAGCAGGACATCGTCGGCCTGATCAACCAGGCCGGCGGCAAGGCGGTCGGCCTGACCGGCCGCGACGGCGCGATGATCCGGGCGCGCAAGCTCAAGATGCTCGACAACCAGGATCCGAGCCGCGAGCACGACGTCGGCCAGGTCGGCGACATCGTCAGTGTCGACCCAAGCGTGGTGCGCGCGCTGCAGGACGATGCCTTCATCCCGGTCATCACGCCGATCGGTTTCGGCGACGACAACGAGAGCTACAACATCAACGCCGACGTTGTTGCCGGCAAACTGGCCATGGTGCTGGCCGCCGAGAAGCTGCTGCTGCTGACCAACACGCCCGGCGTGCTGGACAAGTCCGGCCAGTTGCTGACCGACCTCACGGCGCGCGAGATCGACGGCATGTTCGCCGACGGCACGCTCAGCGGCGGCATGTTGCCCAAGATCGCGTCGGCGCTCGACGCCGCCAAGAGCGGCGTGGCCTCGGTGCACATCATCGATGGCCGCGTGCCGCACGCCTTGCTGCTGGAGATCCTGACGGACCAGCCGTTCGGCACCATGATCCGCTCCCATTGAACGCACCCAGCTCCGGCGCGCGGTGGCTCGGGCCCGGGCGTGCCGCACGCCCCGGCCGCTGCGGCCCTGCCAGTGCGGGTTTGCCCCTAGATGGCGCTATGCGAGAATAAAAAACCCATCGCCGCCGCCACCATGCCAGACGCCCCGAACAGTCTCAGCGCATCCGATCCGGACGGCACGGCCGTACCCGTCGCGCGCAAGCGGCCCAAGCCCGGCGAGCGTCGGATCCAGATCCTGCAGGCACTGGCCGAGATGCTCGAGCAACCCGATGCCGATCGCATCACGACGGCCGCCCTGGCGGCCCGACTGGGCGTCAGCGAAGCCGCCTTGTACCGGCATTTCGCCAGCAAGGCACAGATGTTCGAAGGCCTGATCGAGTTCATCGAACACAGCGTGTTCACGCTGGTGAACCAGGTCGCCGAACGGGCGCAGACCGAGGCATCGGACGACACCGCGGCCGCAACGGCCATACCGCGCCACGCCGGCACGATGCTCTCGATGGTGCTGCAGTTCGCCGAGAAGAATCCCGGCATGACACGCGTCATGGTCGGCGACGCGCTGGTGTTCGAGAACGCGCGGCTGCAGCAGCGCATGAACCAGTTCTTCGACAAGCTCGAGGCCACGCTGCGCCAGAGCCTGCGCCCTGTCGTCGAAGGCAGTGGCAGCGACACGCCCAGTGTCGACGCGCAGGTCATGGCCTCGGCGTTGACGGCCTTCCTCGTCGGGCGGCTGCATCGGTTTGCGCGTTCGGGTTTCAAGCGCCTGCCGTCCGAGCACCTCGACGCCAGCCTCGCGCTGATCCTGTAGCGGATCGTCCGGTGCAGGATGCTCGCTGCATCGGATGGGCGAAGCTGCCATGGCGCGTGTTGGCAGGCACGCGCAATCGCGACCGCTGTCAGACGCCTGCGTTGAGCTGGTAGCGGAAGCGGTCGCCCCTGGCGAAGAAATCGTTGTGCATGATGGGCGTGTCGCGCCCGTCGTACGAGGTGATGTGAATACGCAGCAACGCGGCATCGACCCGCGTCTTGAGGCGCTCTGCAAGCTCGGCCGTCGCGTTGACCGCCTCGAAGTCGATCTGCGAGCGGGCAATCGGATAACCCAGGTGCTTGTTCAGCACGGTGAGCAGGTCGTTCTCGGCCAGGTTCTGCTGCACCATGGCCTCCAGCAGGCCCACGCTGCCATAACAGCGCTGGAAGGCATGCACCTCTGAATCGACCAGGCGGGTGATGGTCAACATGCCGATCGGCGCCGACACCGGCAGTCGCATCGCGGCTGCCAGCGTGGGATCGGTCTCGATGCGTGTGATGCCCGACACGATGCCGGACGACACATGCCCTCTGCGGCGCATGGTCTCGTAGAAGCCCGAAAGCGGTCCGAGTTCGGACGGATGGCGTTGCGGCTTGCGCACGAAGCTGCCTTTGCCATTGATCTTTTCGATCACCTGCTGGGCCTGCAGATCGGCCAGAGCCTGGCGCACCGTCACGCGGCTTACACCGAAACGCTGCTCCAGGTCGGCCTCGGAGGGCAGCTTGTCTCCCGGCACCAGGGTGCCGTTTGCAATGCTGTCCTTGAGGCTGTCGCGAACCTGGGCGAACAGCGGTGACGAAGATTCGGCGCGGCGCATGGGTCGAGTTTACAGAGGCGCCATCGCGGGTACCGGCAGGCGCGGCTCCGTGCCCGCCGCCAGCGTGTCCAGGCAACCCGTGTCGGCCAACAGGCCGCGGATCGAGGCCTGTGCGTCCGATGGCAATGCCTGCCATTCGCGCCGCAGCCAGACAAGGCACTTGTGCTTGTAGCTTTGCGCCGGCAACCGCCAATGGCGTCCGTCGAAGTGCGCCTCGAAGTGCGCCTGCGCGTTCTCGACGGCCGCGTGGTTGGCAGCGAGCAAGGGCAGGTGGAACCTGCCGACGAGTTCCAGCATGCGTCGTACCGACGGCTCCCAGATGTCGCGCGGCGCCCATTCGCCGTCCACGCCGCAGGCGTCGTCGAGCGATTGGGTCCACTGGAATGTGCGTGGTGCGCGGGCACGCATGATGGCGCTGGCGGAAGGATCTATTGCGCATTGGCTCAACTGCCCGTACAAGCCGAAGTCGGCCAGCGCCGGACGTTCGCCGAACAGGTAGCTGGTCCGCTGGAGCATGTCCTCCATGACGGCCAGCACATCCTGGTAGAGCGCCATCAGCCCTTCGTGGTTGTCCGCCATCACCATCTTCGTGCGCTGCTGCGTCTGGCGATGCGTGAACCGTGCCACCGTCGCGTCCATGTCGGATTTCGGCACCGGCCCCAACCATCCGGCGAGCTGGCGCGTGGCGCAGAATTGGCGGTCGATGTCGCTGCCCCAGCGCAGGTCGAACATGGCCGCCACCAGCAGTTCGTCGGCCATGTCCTCGATCAGATGCGACAGCAGCGCCACCGCCGGATCTGCCGGAAGCACCGATCGCTGGCCCGGGTGGCGCCGCTCGAGATCGACGGCCAGCGGCGTGCTGTCGGCATGGTAGCTGCCGTCCGGATACTGCAGGACCGGGATCATGCCTTTTCCGGCCGCCGCCAGTTCACCGCCCTTGCCGATATAGCCACGCGGCACGATCCACAGATGGGGCAGGCGTCGGTAACGCAGCAGCGCGCGCATCTTCAATGAATAGGGTGATCCGGGGCCGCCGAGCAGGCGGTAGGGCGTGAGCGGGGTGGTCGTAGGCGGCACGGTCTTCCTCATGCGGGAACGCGATGGCTGTGTCATATAGGTATTTACCTGTATTTAGCTATTATTATAGCTGATATACACTGTGTCGACCGCTGCCCTCCATCTTTGTTTGACGCCAACCCCACGAGGACGATCACCATGCACCTGCACACCTCTTGCACCTGCACACGCCGCCATTTCGTCTGTGCTGCCATCGCCGCCGGACTCGCGCCTCTGGCGCTTGCGCAATCCGCCTGGCCCTCCCGGCCGATCAAGCTGATCGTGCCCTCCGCCGCGGGCGGACCGAGCGATTTGTTTGCCCGCCTGATCGCGGAACACATGGGCAAGACCTTCGGCCAGCCGTTCGTGGTCGACAACAAGCCGGGCGCCAACGGCATGATCGGCAATGACCTGGCCGCCAAGTCGCCGGGCGACGGGCATACGGTACTGTTCAGTTATGCCGGGGCCGTCGCGGTCAACCAGGCCTTGTTGCCCAAACTGCCCTACGACACCCTGCGCGACCTGGTGCCAGTTGCGC
>JACKNX010000034.1 GCA_024234635.1 Pseudomonadales bacterium
GCCGGGAGTGGCGGCAGACAGACTGGAATCTGGTGACGGGTTACGGCGAGCTGACCGACCCGAAATTCCGGGTCGTGGCGTACGACTTCGGCGTCAAACGCAACATCCTGCGACTGCTGGCCGAGCGCGGCTGTGCGCTGACGGTCGTTCCTGCGAAAACCCCCGCGGACGATGTGCTGGCGCTGAAGCCGGATGGTGTGTTCCTTTCCAACGGTCCGGGCGATCCCGATCCCTGTGACTATGCCATTGCCGCCATCCGCAAACTGCTGGACGCGGAGATGCCCCTCTTCGGCATCTGCCTCGGCCACCAGTTACTGTCGCTGGCGAGCGGCGCACGCACCGTGAAGATGCCGTTCGGGCATCACGGTGCCAACCACCCGGTGCAGGACCTGAAAACCCGCGCGGTGATCATCACCAGCCAGAATCACGGTTTTGCGGTGGACGCCGAATCGCTGCCCAATTGCCTGGCGGCCACTCACGTCTCCCTGTTCGATGGCAGCCTGCAGGGCGTTGAGCGTACCGATCGCCCGGCGTTCGGTTTCCAGGGACATCCCGAAGCGAGTCCCGGGCCGCAGGACTGCCAGTACCTGTTTGATCGTTTCGTTGCGTCGATGGAGGCGCGCCGCCGTGCCTAAACGTACCGATATCAAGACCATCCTCATCATTGGCGCCGGCCCGATCGTCATCGGCCAGGCGTGTGAGTTCGACTACTCCGGCGCCCAGGCGTGCAAGGCGCTGCGCGACGAGGGTTATCGTGTCGTGCTGGTGAATTCCAATCCGGCAACCATCATGACGGACCCGGCCATGGCTGACGCCACCTACATCGAGCCGGTGGAGTGGCGCACGGTGGCGAAGATCATCGAGCGTGAGAGACCGGAGGCGCTGCTGCCGACGATGGGGGGACAGACGGCGCTCAACTGTGCGCTGGACCTCGTGCGTGAGGGAGTGCTGGAAAAATTTGGCGTGGAACTCATCGGCGCCAGCCAGGAAGCCATCGACAAGGCGGAAGACCGGGAGCTGTTCGATCGCGCGATGAAGCGTATCGGCCTCGAGTGCCCGCGTTCGGCCATTGCGCACAGCCTGGAGGAAGCGCTTCAGGTACAGGCGCGACTCGGTTATCCCTGCATCATCCGCCCGTCATTCACGCTGGGCGGCAGCGGCGGTGGCGTGGCGTATAACCAGGAAGAGTTCGTGGAGATCTGCGAGCGCGGTCTCGATCTGTCGCCCACGCGGGAGCTGCTGATCGACGAGAGCCTGCTCGGCTGGAAAGAGTTCGAGATGGAGGTGGTGCGGGACCACAAGGACAACTGCATCATCGTCTGCGCGATCGAGAATCTGGATCCGATGGGCATCCACACGGGCGACAGTATCACCGTCGCCCCGGCGCAGACGCTGACCGACAAGGAATACCAGATCATGCGCAACGCCTCGATAGCGGTGTTGCGTGAGATCGGCGTGGATACCGGCGGCTCCAACGTGCAGTTCGGCATCGATCCGAAGACGGGGCGCATGGTGGTCATCGAAATGAACCCCCGGGTGTCGCGATCGTCCGCGCTGGCCTCCAAGGCGACCGGTTTTCCGATTGCCAAGGTCGCCGCCAAGCTGGCCGTTGGCTACACGCTGGATGAACTGGCCAACGACATCACCGGCGGCATCATCCCGGCGTCGTTTGAACCCAGCATCGACTACGTGGTGACCAAGATTCCCCGCTTCACCTTCGAGAAATTCCCCAAGGCCGATGCGCGCCTGACCACACAGATGAAGTCCGTGGGTGAGGTGATGGCGATTGGCCGCAGCTTCCAGGAGTCGTTGCAGAAGGCGCTCCGGGGTCTGGAAACCGGCAAGAGCGGTTTCGATCCGATCTATCGCTTCAAACCGGGCACCACCGACCATTCGCGCCTGCGACGCGAGCTGCAATCCGCCGGTGGCGAGCGCCTGTGGTATGTCGCTGATGCCTTCCGGCTGGGGATGAGTCTGGAAGAGATCCAGGAGATCACGGGCATCGACCCCTGGTTCCTTGCGGAAATCGAAGACCTCGTGGCCACGGAAGAAAAGATCAGCCAACTGGCGGTCGAGGCGATTAGCCGCGAGGAGTGGTACGCGTTCAAGCGCAAGGGATTCTCCGACGCGCGCCTGGCACGTCTGCTGGATACCGACGAAGTGATGGTGCGCAGCACGCGCCAGGAACTGGGCGTACGCCCGGTGTTCCGTCGTGTGGATACTTGCGCCGCGGAATTTCCGGCCACCAGCGCCTACCTCTACTCCACATACGAGGAGGAGTGCGAGGCCAATCCCTCGGATCGCCGCAAAATCATGGTGCTTGGCGGCGGGCCGAACCGCATCGGCCAGGGTATCGAGTTTGACTACTGCTGCGTGCACGCGGCGCTGGCGATGCGGGAAGACGGGTTCGAGACCATCATGGTCAACTGCAATCCCGAAACGGTGTCCACGGACTACGATACGTCGGACCGGCTCTACTTCGAGCCGGTCACGCTGGAAGACGTGCTGGCCATCTGTGACGTCGAGCAACCAACCGGGGTGATCGTGCAGTTCGGCGGGCAGACACCGCTGAAACTGGTGGAAGACCTGGAGCGGTTCGGCGTGCCGATCATTGGCACCACGGCGGATGCCATCGACCGTGCCGAGGACCGGGAGCGCTTTCAGTCGATGATCGAAAAGCTGGGGTTGCGCCAGCCGCCGAATCGCACCGTGACGACCATCGAGCGCGGAATCGAGGCGGCGCATGAAATCGGCTACCCGCTGGTGGTGCGTCCCTCCTACGTGCTGGGCGGGCGGGCGATGGAGATCGTTTACGACGACGACGAACTGCGCGAATACCTGACGCGGGCGGTGGACGTGTCCAACGATTCCCCCGTACTGCTGGATCATTTTCTCGATCAGGCAGTGGAAGTCGACGTCGACGCCGTCAGCGATGGGCAGCAGGTGGTGATCGGCGCGATCATGCAGCATATCGAGGAAGCTGGCGTCCATTCGGGTGACTCCGCCTGTTCCCTGCCGCCTCGTGATCTGTCGCCGCGTATCCAGGACGCAATTCGCGACCAGGTGAAAGCGATGGCCGTGGAGCTGGGTGTGGTTGGCCTTATGAACGTGCAGCTCGCGGTGCAGGACCAGCGCATCTACGTGCTCGAGGTGAATCCGCGCGCGTCCCGAACGGTGCCGTTCGTCTCCAAGTGCATCGGCCAGTCGCTGGCGAAGATCGCCGCACGCTGCATGGCTGGCAGGTCCCTGGAAGCGCAGGGATTCACCCGCGAGCTGATTCCCAACTACATCAGCGTCAAGGAATCGGTTTTCCCGTTCAACAAGTTCCCCGGTGTGGACCCGATACTGGGGCCCGAGATGAAATCCACTGGCGAAGTGATGGGCGTCGGGCGCACTTTTGGTCAGGCTTTCGCCAAGGCCAGCCTCGGCGCGGGCGTGGTGCTGCCGAAAGGCGGCAGAGCGTTTCTCAGTGTCAAACGGTCGGATCGCGAAGCGGTCAAAGCCGTAGCACGCCATCTCGCGGCCCTGGGCTTTCGCCTGGCAGGCACCCGCGGCACTGCGCGTGTGATCAGCGAAGAAGGTCTGGAGTGTGCGGTCATACCCAAGGTGGGCGAAAGCCGACCGGACGTCTCCGACATGCTCAAGAACGAAAAAATCGACCTCATCATCAACACCACGGAGGGTCGCCAGTCCATCGCGGACTCGGCGGTGATACGGCGGCTCGCGCTGAGCAAGAAGGTTTGTTACACCACGACCATCGCTGCCGCTGAGGCAATCTGCATCGCGTTGAAGGAAGGCATGAGCGAAGACGTGCATTGCCTGCAGGAATTACACGCTCGCTTGCCCGCGTGGTGAGGGTGCGCCAGAATCCGCCGCATCATGCCAGTACCAATGACAGTTGAAGGCGCCGAAGCGCTGCGGGCGGAGCTCAACCACCGCAAGAACCAGTTGCGTCAGGAGATCTCTCGGCAGATCGGTGAGGCCCGGGAACACGGCGACCTGCGCGAAAACGCGGAGTACCACGCCGCCAAGGAAGTTCAGGGCCTCAACGAAGCGCGTATTCGCGATATCGAAGGCAAGCTGTCCGAGGCCCAGATCATCGACATCTCCCGCATCCCGCCGGGCGAGAAAGTCATATTCGGTGTCACGGTTCGCCTGCTGGACGTGGAGAGCGACGAGACCGTCACCTACAAGATCGTGGGGGAAGACGAGGCCGACCTGAAGGTGGCGAAAATTTCCGTGACCTCACCGGTGGCGCGTGCGCTGATCGGCAAACTGGTTGGCGATGCCGTGTCCGTGCAGACCCCCAGTGGCCTGCGCGAATACGAGATTGACGCTGTCGAGCATATCTGACCTTCCCACGGTGGCATGGGGACGGGCAAAGCGCCTGCAGGGACTTGTCGTTATCGACAGAGCCGTCTCAGTGGGAGCGGTGTCGAAGCACATTCGACAGCGCTGGGCTTGCGTCGATGTTGCGTCGATAGAGCACCAGGATCTTGCCGATACTCTGCACCAGTTCCGCGCCGGATGCCGACACGATGGCCTCGGCCAGGGCCTGACGTGTCTCCCGGTCCGTGGCGTGAATGCGCACTTTGATGAGCTCGTGATCGGCCAGCGCGCGCTCCAGTTCCTTCAGCACCGCGTCACTGACGCCCGCGTTGCCGACGGTCACGACCGGGTACAGGTGATGGGCAATCTGTCGCAGCTCTTTTCTCTGTCGCGTATCCAGGGGAATCACCGTTGTCCTGCAGGGGCGCGCATTCTAGCCGCTGTCCGCCCGGATTCCGCCAGGGCAGTACATGATCTCGGGGGTTTCTGAGGCCATGTCGCGCAAGGGCAACTCTTCCGGTCGATGGCTGAATCGCCAGAAACGCGACCGTTACGTCCGCCAGGCGCAGCAGGAAGGCAACGTCTCGCGCGCGCACTACAAGCTGGAGCAGCTCGATGAGCGTTTCCGCCTGGTGCGCCGCCAGGACCAGATACTCGAGCTCGGGGCCGCGCCGGGAGGCTGGACCCGTTATCTGGGCGAACGCGCCGCTGCGGGCCGGGTGGTGGCCGTGGATCCTCTACCCGTGGTGGGTGGCGCCAACGTCACAGTGATCACGGGGTGGTTCGGCGAGCCGGAAGTGGACGCGGAAATCGAAGCCCTGGCGCCGGCAGGCAGCGTTGACCTTGTTTTATCGGATATGGCCCCCAACCTCTCAGGGATACGTTCAGCCGATCAGGCGCGGTCGATACACCTGGCCGATCTGGCGCTCCAGGCGGCACGGCACTGGCTGAAACCTGGCGGCCGTTTGGTGGTCAAACTGTTCCAGGGCGAAGGCACGGACGGCTGGGTGCGCGAGGCCCGCACGGTTTTTGCTTCCGTAAAGGTGGCGAAACCCGATGCGTCCCGTGCGGAATCCCGCGAGGTCTATGCGGTGTGCATTGGCCGGATTGCGGAAATTGCCGGTGGCGGTGTGTGATACCGCGCCTGTTGCCTGGAACGGCATGGTGTAAGCTTGCTGACCGGTACGGGATTGGCGGAGTGGGAAACGTTTGCAGGCAGCCCCGGAACAGGCGCCGCCTCAGAACATGATAGTGAGGTAACTCCTTGACAGACATGGGAAAAAATCTGCTGATCTGGTTGGTGCTGATCGCCATCGTGCTGACGGTGTTCAACAACTTCAATCCGCAGCAGGAACCTACCGAGATCAGCTACTCGGAATTCATCAACCGCATCCGTTCGGATCAGGTCAAGTCCGTCGACGATCGTGACCGGGTGCTGGTGGTGGAGGACATCAACGGTGCGCGGTACAAAGTGGTGCGTCCGGAGATTCCCGACCCCAAGCTGATGGATGATCTGCTTGCCCGCAAGATCCAGGTTCATGCGCAGCAGCCGGAGAAGCAGAGCATCTGGACGCAGTTGCTGATCACCATGCTGCCGTTCCTCATCATCATTGCCGTGTTCATGCTTTTCTTCCGTCAGGTTCAGGGTGGCGCGGGCGGTCGCGGCGGCCCGATGGCCTTTGGCAAGTCCAAGGCGCGGCTGCTCTCGGAAGATCAGATCAAAACCACCTTCGCGGATGTCGCGGGGGTGGATGAGGCGAAGGAAGACGTGCAGGAACTGGTGGAATTCCTGCGTGACCCTGGCAAGTTCCAGCGGTTGGGCGGACGGATTCCGCGCGGCATCCTCATGGTGGGGCCGCCGGGTACAGGCAAGACGTTGCTGGCCAAGGCCATCGCCGGCGAAGCCAAGGTGCCCTTCTTCTCCATCTCCGGTTCGGACTTCGTCGAAATGTTCGTGGGTGTTGGTGCATCGCGGGTCCGCGATATGTTCGAACAGGCCAAGAAACAGTCGCCCTGCATCATTTTCATCGACGAAATCGATGCGGTGGGGCGGCATCGTGGCGCCGGTCTCGGTGGCGGACACGACGAACGCGAGCAGACGCTGAACCAGTTGCTGGTGGAAATGGACGGGTTTGAGCCCAATGACGGCATCATCGTCATTGCCGCCACCAACCGGCCTGACGTCCTCGATCCGGCACTCCTGCGCCCGGGACGCTTCGACCGTCAGGTAGTGGTGAACCTGCCCGACATTCGCGGTCGGGAACAGATTCTGCGCGTGCACATGCGCAAAGTGCCGATCAGCGAAGACGTGGATGCCAGCATCATTGCCCGTGGCACGCCCGGCTTCTCGGGAGCCGACCTGGCCAATCTGGTCAACGAAGCCGCCCTGTTCGCCGCGCGGGTGAACAAGCGCCTCGTCGAGATGGTCGAGTTCGAGAAAGCCAAGGACAAGATCATGATGGGCGCGGAGCGCAAGAGCATGGTCATGTCGGAGAAAGAGAAGCGGAACACCGCTTATCACGAGGCAGGGCATGCCATCGTCGGTCGGCTGATGCCGGATCACGATCCGGTGTACAAGGTCACGATCATTCCACGCGGGCGGGCGCTCGGCGTCACCATGTTCCTGCCGACGGAAGACCGCTACAGCCTGAGCCGGCAAGCCCTGCTCAGCCAGATCTGCAGCCTGTTCGGCGGCCGTATCGCGGAGGAGATGATTCTCGGCAAGGATATGGTGACCACGGGGGCGTCCAACGACATCGAGCGGGCAACCGCGCTGGCGCGCAGCATGGTCACCAAGTGGGGGCTGTCCGAGAAGATGGGGCCGCTCATGTATGACGAAGACGGCGCAGAACCGTTCCTCGGCATGTCGGCGGGCGTTAGGCCGAAGCCACACTCCCCGAGCACCGCCAAGGACATTGACGATGAAGTACGACGCATCATCGACGAAAGTTATGGACGTGCGAAGCAGTTGCTGACCGATAACATCGACAAGCTGCACACCATGGCGGAAGCGCTGATCGAGTTCGAGACCCTGGGTTCGGAACAGATCGACGACATCATGGCCGGTGCCAAGCCACGCGCGCCCGAGCCGCCGACGTCACCGCCCAGCAGGAGTTCGGACGGTCGTCCAATCGGAGGTCCCGCGGAGACCTGATTGCATGGCCGTAGTCAGGTGCCGTGCGCGGCGGCTGGCGCTCGACAGGGCGCAAATCATGGGGGTGATCAATGTCACCCCCGATTCGTTTTCGGATGGTGGAAATCTGCTGACCCCCCGGGGCGAGCCGGATCTCGACCGTATTGAGCGCGTTGCCCGAAGCATGCTTGCGGCCGGTGCTACGCTCCTCGATATCGGTGGCGAGTCTACCCGGCCAGGCGCGCCGGATGTACCGGAGGCGGCGGAACTGGCGCGTGTGATTCCGGTCATGGAACGCCTTCGGGGACTCGATACCCTGTTGTCTGTTGATACGCGAAAGCCGATGGTGGCGCGCGCGGCGCTGGAGGCAGGCGCGCACCTGGTGAACGATGTGTCCGGCGGCGAAGCTGAGGGCATGCTGGACGTGGTGGCTGGAATGCGGGCGGGCATCTGCCTGATGCACATGCAGGGCACGCCCGGTTCGATGCAGGATGCCCCGGCCTATGGCGATGTTGTTGGCGAAGTCGCCGACTATCTCGCGGCGAGAGCCCGGGCGGCGCAGTTGGCTGGCATCTCAGGTGAGTCCATCGTGGTCGACCCGGGCATTGGTTTTGGCAAGACACTTGCGCACAACCTTGCGCTGCTGGCCGGGTTGCCGGTGTTGGTCGGTATCGGCTATCCCGTGCTGATCGGGGTATCCCGCAAATCGCTGCTCGGACGCATTACCGGCAGGGAAGTGGCGGAGCGCATGGTCGGCGGGGCAGTCATGGCGGCGCTGGCCGTGGAGCGTGGTGCGCGGGTGATCCGCACGCACGATGTGGCGCCCACCCGTGATGCGCTCGCGGTTGTACAGGCACTCAGCGGCGTGACGTGACGAACAGGATAGTCGTGGCGGCGATGCGGCCACGGGAAACGAGGAGGCTGTTGAAAACGCAGCCTGTTGGCTGATTCATGGATTGGCCGGGTTGCAACTCAACCGCATGAGCGCGCGGGTTGTAAAGAGCGGGCGCATACCCGCGGTCGATGAAAATTTCCGGGAAGGATCTTTTCGTCATCATGTTAAGGAAAGGACATGAGCAGAAAATACTTTGGTACCGATGGCATCCGCGGCCGAGTGGGCAACTACCCGATTACGCCGGAGTTCTGTCTTCGCCTCGGGTGGGCGGTTGGCAGGGTTTTCGCCCAGCATGGCCGCAGCCAGATACTGATCGGGAAGGACACCCGCATTTCCGGGTACATGCTGGAATCGGTGCTGGAGTCCGGGCTCGCCAGCGCCGGCGTGGATGTCGGTCTGATCGGGCCGATGCCCACCCCCGCCATCGCCTATCTGACGCGCACCCTGCGCGCTGACGCCGGCATCGTGATTTCGGCGTCGCACAACCCCTACTACGACAACGGCATCAAGTTTTTTGACAGCTTCGGCAACAAATTGCCCGATGAGCTGGAGCTCGAGATCGAGGCCATGCTGGAAAGCAAAATGGTCTGTGTTGCCTCGGAGCAGTTGGGCAAGGCGAGCCGGTTACCGGACGCGGCCGGGCGCTACATCGAATTCTGCAAGGCGACGGTCGATCGTGGCTTCCGGTTGAGCGGTTTGCGCGTGGTGCTCGATTGCGCCCACGGGGCCACTTACCACGTTGCGCCGGGTGTGTTCGAGGAGCTGGGGGCTGACACCATCGTGATCGGCGCGGACCCCGATGGCATGAACATCAATGCGGGGTGTGGCTCCACCCATCCCGAGATGCTGGTGGAAAAGGTGCGCGAGTACCGGGCGGATGTTGGCATCGCCTTTGATGGCGATGGTGATCGGGTGGTCATGGTGGATGCCCGCGGCAACGTGCTGGATGGCGACGAACTGCTGTACATCATCGCGTGTCATCGCCAGAGCACCGCCGAACTCGGTGGCGGGGTGGTCGGTACCGTCATGACAAATTTCGGGCTGGAAAAAGCACTGGCGACGCGCAATATCCCGTTTGCGCGAGCGGCAGTGGGCGACCGCTACGTGCTGGAGCTGATGAAGAACCAGGGCTGGATCCTCGGCGGTGAATCGTCTGGGCACATCGTCTGTCTGGACCGGACGACCACCGGAGACGGTATCGTCGCCGCGCTGCAGGTGCTGCGGGCGTCCGTGGAAACAGGGCGTGGCCTGCGCGAGCTCCTGGACGGGCTGGCGATGATGCCCCAGGAAATGATCAACGTGCGTGTCGAGGAACCGAAGCAGGTTGCCGAAAATCCGGAACTCAGGCGCGTGGTTGAAGCCAAGGAGGCTCAGCTTGCCGGGCGGGGACGTATCCTGGTGCGACCATCCGGGACCGAGCCGGTATTGCGGGTCATGGTGGAAGGCGAGGACATGCTCGAGGTTCGCACGATTGCCGCAGAACTGGCCTACAGCGCGGAAAATCTCGCCCCGCGGACGAACGGACACTGACCTCATCGAAGCGGGCGGACCGGCAGTGCGGCTTGGAGTGCTGCCGGGACGGTTGTTGCCGGCGGGTTGCCGTGGCGATCTTCTGACAACCGATGCCCGGCACGGCGCGGATGCTTTTTTCGATTTGCACGTTTACCATTGCGCGCCCTTCGGCTAGCGTTCGGTGGCATGACTGATACCGCACGCCGACAGATCGTCGCCGCCAACTGGAAGATGCACGGATCGCTGGACATGATTCAGGGGTACGTGGGGCATCTGCAGCCGGTGGAAGGCGTGGAGTTGGTGCTATTTCCGCCGGCGACGCATCTCGCCCCACTGGTGTCCGCGCTTGACGCGGTCGAGGCGCGTGTGGCGGTTGGCGCGCAGGATGTCCACGATAAGGAAGCGGGCGCTTATACCGGTGAAGTGGCGGCGACCATGGTCGCGGATCTCGGCGGACGGTGGGCCATCGTCGGGCACTCGGAGCGCCGCCGATACGCCGCCGAGTCGGACGAGCTCGTGGCGGCGAAGGTGGTAGCGGCGTTCCGGGCGGGACTTCAACCTGTCCTGTGCGTGGGCGAAACGCTCGAGGAGCGGCAGGCCGGCGATGCCGAGGCAGTTGTTGCCCGACAACTATCGTGCGTTACCAACGCATTGTCGGCGGAAGCCATTCGCCGACTGGTGGTTGCCTACGAACCGGTATGGGCGATCGGGACGGGGCACAGTGCGACGCTGGCACAGGTGGAGACGATGCACTCCGCCATTCGGCGAGTGCTCAATGACGCCGTCGACGGCGAGTTTGCGGCCACCGTACTGTACGGCGGCAGCGTGAATGAGAAGAATGCCATCGAACTGTTCAGTTCGAGCCTGGTGGACGGCGCCCTGGTGGGTGGCGCGGCGCTGGCGGGTGAACGGTTCATGACGATAGCCCGCGCGATGCATGAGGCAGGCAGAGCGGCAGGCTGATCGGGTTGTATCGAGGTGAGTGTGAATATCGAAGTTCTGGATACGGTGTTGCTGGCACTGCTTGTGCTGGATGCGATTGCTCTGACCGTGCTGGTGTTGTTGCAACAGGGCAAGGGTGCGGACGTTGGTGCGGCCTTCGGTAGCGGCGCATCGAACACAGTGTTTGGCAGTGCGGGCGCAGGGACTTTCCTCAGCCGCATGACCGCCTGGCTTGCCGTTGGTTTTTTTGCCATTGCGTTCGGGCTGGCATATACAGCCAAGCAGCGGGTTGGCACACACGTTATCGAAGGTCTGCCCGTGGTGCCGGTAGAATCCGCGCCGGTGGCGGGGCAGCCGATGGATGCGCCGGAGTTGACTCCGGAACCGGAGAGTGTAGATTCCGGCCTTCCCGACGTCTGACGTCGGGAACCCATCAGAATTCATGCCGAAGTGGTGGAATTGGTAGACACGCTATCTTGAGGGGGTAGTGGGCATTGCCCGTGCGAGTTCGAGTCTCGCCTTCGGCACCATATCCGACACTTCGCGAAGCGAAGTGTCGACCCGACAGCACATTGCGCTCTGCGCAATGTGCGAGAGGGCTATCTGTCTGCGCTTCGCGGAGTTTTTTCCTGCACTTCGCGAAGCGAAGTGTCGACCCGACAGCACATTACGCTATGTGCTATGTGCTATGCGCTATGTGTGAGAGGGCTGTCTGTCTGCGCTTCGCGGCGCTTCTTTTCCTCATTGCCAGTTGCGAACCCATTTACGCCTCCCTATAATGCCGCCCCTTGCTGATGCGGGGTGGAGCAGTCTGGTAGCTCGTCGGGCTCATAACCCGAAGGTCGTGGGTTCAAATCCTGCCCCCGCTACCAAAGTCAGGTAGCACCGTACGCGGTGCTGCCGGCTCGGGTGTAGTGTGTTGTTCCGCGCTTGACGCGGAGTGCAGGCCGCAGTCAGCGGGTTCGTCCGTGGCTGTCTGGTGGCCGTAGTTGCAGACAGATGCACCTGGGTGCGATCGCGAAAGCGAAAGAGAAATGGGCGTTGAGCCCATTTTTTTTTCCCGCCGGGAAAGTGGCGGCTGGGCTCGATGCATCGGTCGGTAAATCCGGCCGTGTCGGGAACAGGCCCGCAGGGATGGATTTCCAGCGTCCGGCGAACCAAGTGACGGAAACGGAAAGTGAATCGCAAAGAGCAGGAGATCGAGACGTTGCTGGAACCCGTGATCAGGGCCCAGAACTGCCGCATCTGGGGAGTCGAGTACTCCGCCCAGGGGCGGTACTCGCGCCTGCGCGTCTACATTGATCGGGACGAAGGGATTACCGTCGACGATTGTGAGCGGGTAAGCCGCCAGGTCAGCGATGTTCTCGACGTTGCTGACGTGATTGCCAGCCAGTACACGCTGGAAGTGTCCTCGCCGGGCATGGATCGCACGCTGTTCAAGCCCGAGCACTATGCCCAGAGCCTGGGTGAGCAGGTGGATATCCGGCTCCATCTTGCATTCGATGGGAGCAAGCACTTCGTGGGCACATTGGCCGCGTTCGAAAACGATGAGGCCTACGTTCATGTGGATGATGAGGAATACGTCTTTCCGCTGGAAAACGTGCAACGGGCGCGCATCGTGCCCCGGTTTGACTGACGTGAGATGAGCTGACAAATGAGCAAAGAAGTGCTGACGGTAGTGGAATCCGTTTCCCATGAGAAAGGGGTCGCCAAGGAAGTCATCTTCGAGGCCCTGGAATCGGCACTGGCCATGGCCACCAAGAAACGCTACGAAGAAGGGGCGGAGTTCCGCGTCGCCATCGACCGGCATACGGGTGAGTATTCAACCTTCCGCACCTGGGCCGTGGTTGACCTGGATGCCGAGGAAGAGCCGAATCCCGCGGCGCAGGTGGACATTACCGAAGCGCGTGAAAGAGATCCCTCGCTTGCCATTGGCAGCGTAATCGAGCAACCCGTCGAATCGGTGGAATTCGGTCGTATCGCAGCGCAGACGGCGAAGCAGGTCATCGTGCAGAAGGTGCGCGAGGCGGAGCGTGCGAAGATCGTCGCCGAGTATCTGCCGCGTGTAGGTGATCTTGTTTCCGGCACGGTGAAGAAGCTGGGGCGGGACAACGTGATCGTGGACCTTGGCAACAATGCGGAAGGGCTGTTGAAGCGGGAGCACCTCATTCCCCGGGAGTCCTTTCGGGTAAACGACCGCATCCGCGCGCTGCTCCTGGAAGTACAGCCGGAGAACCGTGGCCCGCAACTGCTGCTGACCCGTACCTCCACGGCGATGCTCATCGAACTGTTCAAACTGGAAGTGCCGGAAGTCGCGGAAGATGTCATTGAAATCCGGGCGGCGGCACGGGATCCGGGATCGCGAGCGAAGATTGCGGTAAAAACCAACGACGGACGTATCGATCCCGTTGGCGCCTGCGTGGGTATGCGCGGTTCGCGCGTACAGGCCGTGTCCGGCGAACTGGCGGGCGAGCGAATCGATATCGTGCCGTGGGACGACAATCCCGCGCAGTTGGCCATCAACGCCCTGGAGCCTGCCCAGGTCGAAGCCATCGTCGTGGACGAGGA
This sequence comes from Pseudomonadales bacterium, assembly GCA_024234635.1. GTDB lineage: Bacteria > Pseudomonadota > Gammaproteobacteria > Pseudomonadales > Azotimanducaceae > SYFY01. The sequence continues at coordinate 13,380 of JACKNX010000034.1, forward strand.
AAGCCACACGATGGAAGTTGCGGTATCCGAAGACAATCTTGCCCAGGCAATCGGTCGTGGTGGTCAGAATGTGCGTCTGGCCAGTGATCTCACTGGCTGGACACTGAACATCATGACGCTCGAGGAAGCCGAGCAGAAGCAGCAGGAAGAGGCGGGTCGCTATATTCAGGCCTTCATGGATGCGCTTTCCGTCGACGGCGATGTTGCCGAAGTGCTCGTGGAAGAAGGGTTTACGACGCTGGAAGAGATTGCTTACGTTCCGGTCGACGAGTTGACCTCGATCGAAGGCTTCGATGCGGAAATCGTTGAAGAACTGCGCAATCGCGCGAAAGATGCGCTGCTCACGCGGGCGATCGCCAACGAAGAAATCCTCTCCGAGACCCAGCCGGCGGACGACCTGCTCAACATGGATGGCATGGACCGCAAGCTCGCGTTCCAGTTGGCCAGCCAGGGTGTGGTAACGATGGAAGATCTGGCGGAACTGGCTGTACCGGATCTGCTGGAAATGGCTGAAGACCTCGATGAAGAAAAGGCGGCGGCGCTGATCATGACAGCCCGTGCTCCCTGGTTCGAGGAAGCGGCGGACTGAGGCGTCATCTCGAATGCAGTCTGTCGCACGACAACATGGCGTGAGGAAATACGGATCAGGTGTCCGGCTTCCGCAGCGCGAAGATGGAATAAACGTCTGCCTCCGGGCAGCAAGAGCGGATTAGACAATGGCCGATGTCACGGTAAAACAACTCGCGTCCACTGTCGGTGTGCCGGCTGAACGTCTGCTTGCGCAGATGCACGAAGCCGGGCTCCCGCACAAGAAGGAAACCGATCAGGTCAGCGAGGAGCAGAAGCAGAAGCTGCTCACCCATCTGAAGCGTGAGCACGGTGGCGAAGCGGGTGGTCGCGAGAAGATCACGTTGACGCGTCGCAGCCACGGTACGCTGAAGACAGGGCAAGGCAAAGGCGGCCGAACCGTCCAGGTCGAAGTTCGCAAGAAGCGCGTGCTCGTCAAACGCAGTGAAACGGAAACGCCGGCGCCCGCTGAACCTGTAGCCAGTCAGGCGGAGCTAGAAGCACGCAGGATTCGCGAAGAAGAAGCTCGCCGTGCGGAAGCGCTGCGACAGGAAGAAGAGCAGCGTCAGCTTGAAGAAGAGAAGCGACGCGAAGAAGCGCGACTGCGCGAGGAAGAACGGTTGCGCGCCGAAGCCGAGGCGGCCGCTCGTGAAGCCGCGGCTAGTGAGCGCAAGAAACGCGACGTGCCGGAGCCCGTCGCGGAAGAAAAGCCGGTCAATCCTGCTGATGTGCAGGCCAAGACGCAGGCGGAAGAGCGAGGCGGCAAGCGGGTTCGCGGTAAAGAGCGCGATCGTCGCGGACGCACTGGTCCGGAAGAAGAAAGTGGCAAGGGCCGCGTAGAGATCAAGTTGCGAGGTGGTGCCCGCAAGCATCGGCCACGCGGCAGTGGGCATGGGTTGCGCGTCGATCAGCAGGGCGGCGAATTCCGGCCCACCGATTTTATTGCCCGGGAAGTTGAGATTCCCTCCGCGATCACGGTCGGCGAACTTGCCAGCCGCATGTCAGTCAAGGCTGGTGAAGTCATCAAGCAGCTGATGAAGCTCGGGGTGATGGCGACCATCAACCAGGCCATTGACCAGGATACCGCGACGCTGGTCGTGGAAGAGCTCGGTCATAAACCCAAGGCCGTGCGGGAAGACGCCATCGAGGAGGCGCACAAGGAATCGCTGGATATTGAAGGCGAGCAGGTGTCGAGGCCGCCCGTGGTCACCGTCATGGGGCACGTGGACCATGGTAAGACATCGCTTCTGGACTATATCCGCAAAGCCAAGGTCGTCAGCGGTGAAGCGGGCGGCATCACGCAGCATATCGGCGCTTACAGCGTTGAAACCGAAAAGGGGACGATCAGCTTCATCGATACGCCCGGTCACGCAGCCTTTACGGCGATGCGCGCGCGCGGGGCGCGGGTCACGGATATCGTCATTCTGGTCGTGGCCGCCGACGACGGTGTTATGCCGCAGACGGAAGAAGCGATCCAGCATGCCAAGGCTGCGGGCGTGCCCATCATTGTCGCCATCAACAAGATGGATCTTCCCGGCGCGGACCCGGAGCGAGTCACCAGTGAGCTGGCTGCCCGCGACGTTGTGCCGGACAACTGGGGCGGCGATACGCAGTTCGTACCCATATCCGCGCTGACCGGCATGGGTATCGATGCGTTGCTGGAAGCAATCCTGCTGCAGGCGGAACTGCTGGAGCTCAAGGCCGTGCCACAGGCACCCGCACGCGGTGTGGTCATCGAATCGCGGCTGGATCGCGGCCGCGGTCCCGTGGTCACCATCCTCGTCCAGAACGGCACGCTCAGGAAGGGTGACATCGTCATTGCCGGCGAGTTCTACGGCCGTGCCCGCGCGATGATCAACGACAAGGGCGAGCAGGTGGACGCCGTGCCGCCGTCGATGTCAGCGGAACTGCTCGGATTGAATGGTACGCCGGCAGCCGGTGACGATTTTGGCGTGGTGACCGACGAACGCACTGCGCGCGAGCTGGCAGATTTCCGTCGCGACCGCTCCAACGAGAAACGGTATGCGCTGCAACAGGCGGCACGCCTCGACAACCTGTTCGCCAACGTTGGCGAAGGTGAGAGGCGGGTGCTCAAGCTGGTGCTGAAGACCGATGTGCGCGGCAGTCTCGAAGCCATAACCCAGGCGTTGTCCGAACTGGGCAACGATGAAGTACAGGTCAGTGTTCTCGGCGCCGGTGTCGGTGCAATTTCGGAGTCGGACGTCAACATGGCATTGACGTATGGCGCGGTCATCTTCGGCTTCAACGTGCGCGCCGACAGCTCCGCGAAAACACTCATCGAGCGTGAGGGTGTGGATCTTCGCTATTACAGCGTGATCTACGAACTGATCGACGATGTCCGCGGCGTGCTCACCGGCATGCTGGCGCCGGAAATCCGCGAGGAAATTGTTGGTGTTGCTGAAGTACGCGATGTCTTCAAGTCGCCGAAGTTCGGTCAGATCGCGGGCTGCATCGTCCTGGAAGGCAGTGTGCTGCGGAGCAAGCCGATTCGGGTGTTGCGTGGCAACGTGGTGATCTTCCAGGGTGAGCTGGACTCGTTGCGGCGCTTCAAGGATGACGTGAACGAAGTACGCAGCGGTACGGAGTGCGGTATTGGCGTGCGCAACTACAACGACGTGCGGGTTGGTGACACGATCGAAGTGTTCGACACCAAAGAGGTTGCAAGGACGCTGTGAAGCACCAGCCGTCAGCGGGTGAGCGCACACACCGTATTGCCGATTTCATTCGTGACGAGGTCGCGCGCATCCTGCAGCGTCAGATGCGCGATCCACGCGTGGGTATGATCAGCGTCACGGATGTGCAGGTGAGCCGTGATCTCGCCTTCGCGGACATCTATGTTTCCTCCCTGCAGGCGACCGACGCTGCCGCGCGCGAAACGCTGGTGACGACCCTGAACAAGGCAGCGGGCTGGGTGCGCACTGAACTGGCCCGCACGCATACCATGCGCACGACGCCAAAGCCGCGTTTTCACTATGACGAGTCGATGGTGGATGGGCCGCGCCTGGACCGCCTGATCGAGGATGCCGTCGCGGAAGACCGCTCCCGGCATCCGGAGGATGCTGATGAGCAGGCATAACCGGGGACGCCCGCTTGACGGCTTCCTGGTGGTGGACAAGCCCGTGGGCATGAGTTCAAACCAGGTGGTGCAGAAGGCGAAGCGGATGTTGATGGCTCGCAAGGTGGGCCACACCGGAAGCCTGGATCCCCTGGCGACCGGCGTCCTGCCGCTCTGTTTTGGTGAGGCCACCAAGTTTTCCCAGTATCTGCTCGACTCCGACAAGAAATACTGGGCAAGGCTGAAACTGGGAGTGGAAACGGCGACCGGTGATGCTGACGGTGAGATCATCGCTGAACATCCTGTTGACGGTATCGCCCGGTCGGACGTCGAACGTGTGATGTCGCGTTACCAGGGAGAGATCGAGCAGGTCCCTTCGATGTATTCGGCGATCAAGCACCAGGGCCAGCCGCTTTACAAATTTGCCCGGGCCGGTGTGGAAGTCGAGCGAAAGCCGCGCCTGGTTACGCTGTACAGCAACGAGTTGGTCGCGTTCACCGGTGAGACAATTGAAATTGAGGTCCACTGCAGCAAGGGGACCTATGTGCGATCGCTGGCAGAAGATATCGGTCGGGACCTTGGATGTGGCGCGCATGTCGTTGCATTGCGACGGCGGGCGGCCGGACCGTTCGGGGAACAGGATCTGGTGACGTTTGACATGCTTGAGGCCGCTTGTGACGAAGGTCGGGCCGAAAACTTCCTCAAACCGATCGCCAGCGCTGTATGTCACTGGCCCGAGGTGACGCTCACCGATTCGATGGCCTTCTATGTGCGTCAGGGACAACCTGTTCAGGTGCCGAAAGCACCTGTGCGCGGGTGGGTACGCCTGGCGGTGACGAAAGCTTCTTCGCCCGCGGCATTTATTGGCGTGGGCGAGATTCTGGACGACGGGCGGGTTGCGCCACGTCGCCTGGTGTCCGGTGGCTGACTGCAGATATGCGCGGTTGCCACGTATTCGGATGCAATGGTTGTAACGGCATATTCAACAGGAGATTTTGACATGGCACTGAATGCGGCAAAGAAAGCCGAGATCATCAAGGATTACCAGCAGGCGGAAGGCGATACCGGATCTCCGGAAGTCCAGGTTGCTCTGCTGACACACAACATCAATGAACTGCAGGAACACTTCCGTGTTCATCGCAAGGACCATCATTCCCGTCGTGGATTGATTCGCATGGTCAACCAGCGGAGAAAATTGCTGGATTACCTGAAAGGCAAGAATACGGAACGGTACGCGTCTCTCATTCAGCGCCTTGGCCTGCGCCGGTAAGAACGCCGGCAGTGGTTCGCACAACCCGCCAGTCGCGGGTATCGGCACCCGGTGCCAACAGGAATTAAGGAGCGGAATTGAACGCAATAATCGAAGAAGTGCAATACGGAGCGCACACCGTGAAGCTCGAGACGGGCCGCGTCGCCCGCCAGGCAACGGGTGCTGTACTGGTCACCATGGGAGATATCGTGGTTCTGGCAACGGTGGTGGGGGCGAAGACCGCCAACCCCAACCAGGACTTCTTTCCCCTGACCGTTAACTATCAGGAAAAGACCTACGCTGCCGGCAAGATTCCCGGTGGATTCTTCCGTCGGGAAGGTCGCCCGAGCGAGAAGGAGACGCTGACTTCGCGTCTGATCGATCGACCGATCCGCCCGCTGTTCCCGAAAGGCTTCATGAACGAAGTGCAGGTGGTTCTCACCGTAATGTCGGCGGACAAGGACCAGGATCCGGATGTTGCCGCCATGATAGGCGCGTCTGCCGCGTTGACGGTATCCGGTATCCCGTTTGCGGGTCCGATCGGTGCAGCGCGCGTGGGCTATGTTGATGGCAACTACATCCTCAATCCGGGCTATGAGCAGCTGAAGTCCTCGATGTTGCACATGGTGGTGGCGGGCACTGCCGATGCCGTGCTGATGGTGGAATCCGAAGCGAATTGCCTGACGGAAGACGAAATGCTTGGCGGCGTGCTGTTCGCGCACCAGGAAATGCAGTCGGTCATCGCCGCGATAAACAACCTGGCGGCAAAAGCCGGTAAAGCGAAGCAGGTATTCGAACCGAAACCGGTCAACGAATCGTTGAAGAGTGCGGTGGAGTCACAGGTGAAGACGCAGCTTGGGGATGCTTATCGCATTACCGACAAGCAGGCGCGACAGGACCGTGTGGCTGAGCTGCGCGCAGGTGCCGTGCAGACACTGGCGACCGGCGATGACGCGCGCTTCAGCGCGGCTGATGTGGCCAGTGAATTCGGCAAGCTCGAGAAGAAGATCGTTCGCGAACGCGTTCTCAATGGCGAGCCGAGGATCGATGGGCGCGACCTGCGCACCGTGCGGCCGATCTCCATCGAAGTCGGTGTGATGCCGAAGACCCATGGCTCGGTGCTGTTCACGCGTGGTGAAACGCAGGCAATTGTAGTTGCGACCCTGGGAACGCAACGTGATGCGGCCATGATCGATGCACTGGAAGGCTCCTACAAGGATCACTTCCTGCTGCACTACAACTTCCCGCCCTACAGCGTTGGTGAAGCCGGTTTCATGGGCGGTCCGAAGCGACGTGAAATCGGCCACGGCCGCCTCGCCCGACGCGGTGTTCAGGCGGTGCTGCCCTCAGTGGAGGACTTCCCCTATACCATTCGCGTCGTCTCGGAAATTACGGAATCCAATGGTTCCAGTTCCATGGCGTCGGTTTGCGGGGCCTCCCTGTCACTCATGGACGCGGGTGTGCCGATCAAGGCGCCTGTTGCAGGTGTCGCGATGGGCCTGGTCAAGGAAGGCAACCGTTATGCCGTGCTGACGGATATCCTCGGTGACGAGGACCATCTGGGTGATATGGACTTCAAGGTGGCGGGTACCGCGAAAGGTGTCACCGCCTTGCAGATGGATATCAAGATCCAGGGTATCACCGAAGAAATCATGGAAGCGGCGCTGCGTCAGGCGCTTGAAGGCCGCCTGCATATTCTGGGCGAAATGAACAAGGTGCTGGCGCAATCGCGTCCGAACCTGTCAGCCAACGCGCCGGTGATCACCACCCTCAAGGTCAATCCGGAGAAGATTCGCGAAATCATCGGCAAAGGTGGCGCGACTATTCGCAGCATCGTGGAAGAGAGCGGTGCCGAGATCGACATCGAGGACGACGGCACGGTGAAGATCTTCGCCGACAACGAGCAGGCTCGTTCCATTGCAGTTGGGCGAATCCAGGAAATTGTTGCGGAAGCGGAAGTCGGGCGCATCTACGAGGGTACGGTCGAACGTATCGTCGATTTTGGTGCGTTCATTTCCATCCTGCCCGGCAAGGATGGTCTGTTGCACATTTCCCAGATTGCGGATGAGCGGGTGGAAGCCGTCGCCGACTATCTGAAGGAAGGCCAGAAGGTTCGTGTCGTGGTTCTGGACGTCGATCAGCGGGGACGCATCAAACTGTCCATGAAAGAGGTCAAGAACTACGAAGCGGCCTGATTGGGGCGCGTCGTGTGACGAGAAGGGAGATCTGCCTGGCAGATCTCCCTTTTTTCTGCCCTACAGATCGTCAGGCTTACGGCGCATGGCGAAGCAACGCTGAAGAAGCAGAAAATACCGGCAATGGTGGGCAAGGAGCCGTCATGTGTTCGGATCATCCCCGGATGACCCGAACACATCGACAGCCCTGAGTCACTCAGCGGTAGCGGTCGTCCCGCTCGCCGTAGTGGCGTTCCACCATTTCATGGCGCTCCTGCGCTTCGAGGCACAGGGTGGCGATGGGGCGGGCTTCCAGCCGGCGCAGACCGATTTCCTCGCCGGTTTCCTCACAGTAACCGTAGGAGCCGTCGTCGATACGCTCCAGCGCGGAGTCGATCTTTTTCAGCAGTTTTCGCTCGCGGTCGCGGGCGCGGAGCTCAAGGCCAAACTCACTTTCCTGTGTGGCCCGGTCGTTGGGGTCCGGAAAGTTTGTCGCTTCGTCGCGCAGGTGGTGAATGGTCCGATCCACTTCCTCCATGAGTTCGCGCTTCCAGTTGAGCAGAATGTTTCGGAAGTGGGCGAGCTGACCTTCACTCATGTACTCCTCACCAGCACTGAGCTGGTAAGGGGCGATACCGTGAATGGGCCCCTGTGAGAGCAAAGGTTGGTTATCGGAATAATCGATCTGTCGGGCGGTACTCTTTGGCACGGTCTTGCGTTTGTCCGTCTTGGATGGCTTGGTGGATGAATCCTTGATCTTGGCGTTCGTCGCGGCTGCTGCGGATGCTTCCTTTCCGGCAGGGGAAGCCGCGGTTCTTTTAGTGCTTTTCTCTTTCACGGCAGCAGTCGATACCGATGCCTTCTTCTTCGTCGTAGTGCTGTCGGCAGCTTTCGCATTAGGCTTTGCCTTGGCTTTCGCTTCTACCTCCTTCGCGGCAGTGCTGGCAGTTGCTGCCTTCCTTGCAGGAGTAGTTTCCGTGGTTTTGGTTCGTGGGATGCTGGATTTCCCGGAAGTACTTTTATTCCCGGAGGCGGCCACACCCGGCGCCTTCTTCTTTGCGGGCTTCTTCTCCGCTGAAGCCCGGGTGGCAGCCGGCTTGCGCGTTTTCGCGCTCTTGGCCTCGGCCGTTTTCTTCTTTGCAGCCATGGTTTTCCGTCCTGCCGGATCGAAGAGCCGCGTATGATAGCGAAAGACACGGCATGTACCAGACCCTATTCCATCAGGGATTCCGCTGTCTTACCGTAATTGTCTGTCTTTGCCGCCGGTAAAGAGAGACAGTTTCGGTATTGACGACGCGGTGAGCGGTCATGCTCTCCGACGTCGTCTGCATCGCACCACATCGGTGCGCAAGCAGCGTGTCTGCCGCCGAGGCGCTTGGGCGCTATCGTGCGGGCGAGTCGGGCCGCGTCAGGGGTGGTGCCCGGTTGCGTACCGACTCTGTCACCGGGAACAGGATACACCCTGTCCCGATCCCTGGAGGCCGAGCGCGTCACACCGGAGGGCTCATGTCGAGCCGCCAGCGCCCCAAGGGCCCTGGACGATCAGCCTGCCGATTTCCGGTTTCTGACAAGATCTTCAACAACCGCGGGGTCGGCAAGCGTGGTCGTATCGCCCAGATTGTCGAGTTCGTTCGCGGCAATCTTGCGGAGAATACGCCGCATGATCTTGCCTGACCGGGTCTTGGGCAGGCCGGGTGCCCACTGGATGACATCGGGCTTGGCGAAGGGGCCAATTTCCTTGCGAACCAGGTCAACCAGTTCCGCTTCAAGTGCATTGCGGTCGTGCGCATCGTGCACCATGAGCGTGACGTAGGCGTAAATGCCCTCGCCCTTGATCGCATGTGGGAAACCCACTACGGCCGCTTCCGCAACTGCCTCGTGCAGTACGAGCGCGCTTTCCACTTCGGCTGTGCCGATACGGTGTCCGGATACGTTGATGACATCGTCCACGCGTCCGGTGATCCAGTAGTACCCATCGGCGTCCCGCCGGGCGCCATCCCCCGTGAAGTAGAAACCGGGATACGCTTTGTAGTAGGTATCGATCACGCGTTGATGGTCGCCGTATACGGTGCGTATCTGTCCGGGCCAGGAATCGGTGATCACGAGGTTTCCGCTGGCTTGGGTTTCGGTGATGACGTTACCGTTGGCGTCGACCAGCGCCGGTTGTACGCCAAAGAAGGGGCGCGTCGCCGAGCCGGGCTTGAGTACGGTGGCGCCAGGCAATGGACTGATCATGATGCCGCCGGTCTCCGTCTGCCACCAGGTGTCCACGATGGGGCAGCGATGTTCGCCGACGACCCTGTGATACCACTCCCAGGCTTCGGGATTGATCGGTTCGCCCACCGAACCAAGCAGACGCAGGGACTTGCGGCTGGTGCGCTGCACGAATTCATCGCCTTGCGCCATGAGCTGTCGCAGGGCCGTGGGCGCGGTATAAAAGATGTTGACGTCGTGTTTGTCGATGACCTGCCAGCAGCGCGAGGCGTCGGGCCAGGTCGGAACACCTTCGAACATGAGCGTGGTCGCGCCGTTCGCCAGTGGGCCATAGACGATGTAGGAGTGCCCCGTAATCCAGCCGACGTCAGCTGTACACCAGTAGATGTCGCCATCGTGGTAGTCAAAGACATACTTGTGAGTCATCGCCGCGGTCAGCAGATAGCCGGCGGAAGAGTGCTGCACACCTTTCGGTTTCCCCGTGGAGCCCGAGGTATAAAGGATGAACAGCGGATGCTCTGCATCAACCGGCTCAGCGTCGCAGGTGGTGGACGCCTGTTCGGTAATCTCGTGGTACCAGACGTCGCGCGGGGCATGCCACGGAATATCGTTGCCCGTGCGTCTTACCACCAGCACCGTGTGTACGTTGGGGCATCCCGCAAGCGCTTCTTCGGTATTGCGCTTGAGCGGCACGATACGGCCGCCACGCATCCCCTCATCGGCGGTGATCACGGTCCGGCAGTCCGCGTCCTGAATCCGGTCACGCAGCGACTGGGGTGAGAAGCCGCCGAATACCACTGAATGGATCGCGCCCAGGCGTGCGCACGCCAGCATCGCGTACGCAGCTTCCGGAATCATCGGCATGTAGATACAGACACGATCGCCCTTGCCGACGCCGCGGGATCGCAGCGCGTTTGCGAGGCGATTGACGGCCTCGGAGAGCTCCGCATAGGTAATGCGTTTTGCTTCGTCGGGGGAATCGCCTTCCCAGATGATTGCGGTCTGGCTGGCGCGTGCCGGCAGGTGCCTGTCGATACAGTTTTCGCTGACGTTCAGCGTGCCTCCATCGAACCAGCGAAAGCGCCCTTCCCGCATGTTCGTCGTACGTGTGGTATGCCAGCGTTGACGCCAGGTGAGAAAAGCCTCGGCCTGTTCACTCCAGAATCCTTCATTGTCCTCGACGGACCGACGGTACATCTGCTCGTACGTCGCTTCGTCGATGTGGCAACGCGTCCTGAAACTGTCGGGGATGGGGTAGGTATGGCTCACGGCTGACTCCCGGAACTGGCGGATGATTGGTCAAATGCACGCAGATGGTTGATGAGGAAGCGTGTTGAAGCGTCCTGCATGCGGCTTTCGCCGCCTTCGAGCGCCTCGTGGATGGGGTTGGCGAGACGTTTGCCCAATTCCACGCCCCACTGGTCGAAGGAGTTGATGCCCCAGATTACGCCCTGACAGAACACCTGGTGTTCATGCAGCGCCAGCAGTGCGCCAAGGTGATACGCATCCAGGCGATCGAGTACGAGCGTAGTGGTCGCATGGTTGCCGGGAACCTGTTTTTCCGGCTGTGTCGTGGCGTCACCAAGAAACATGGCCTGGCTCTGCGCCAGTGCATTGGCCTGCAGCCATCGATGATGATGCAGCAGTGGTGTGGCGCTTTCGGCGGTGAAGATAAAATCCGCGCTGAAGGCGCGTGTTCCCTGATGCAGCAACTGGTGGTAGGCATGTTGGCCGGATGTCCCCACACCGCCCCAGAGAATGGGCATTGTATGGGTGTCCACCGCGGTTCCGTCCACGCGGGTACGTTTGCCATTGCTTTCCGTTTCCAGTTGCTGGAGATACAGCGGCAGCAACGTCAGCCGTTCGTCGTAGGCCAGCACGGCGTGGTTCTCGGCGCCAAGGAAGTTGGTGTTCCAGACACCAAACAGGGCGGCCAGCACCGGCATGTTGTGCTCGAGCGGCGCATCGGCGAAGTGTTCGTCCATGGCCCTGGCTCCCGCCAGCAGGGCGTCGAACGCGCTGTTGCCCAGAGCCAGCGCAACCGGCATGCCGACTGCGCTCCAGAGCGAATAGCGGCCGCCCACCCAGTCCCACATGGGAAAGACGTTGTCCGGGTGGATGCCGAACGCGGCGGCAGCCTCAACGTTGGCGCTGATGGCCGCAAAATGGTTGGCCACACCGTCCGCGAGGCCCGTGCGCTCCAGAAACCAGGAGCGGGCAGTGCGCGAATTTTCAAGCGTTTCCAGCGTGGAGAACGACTTCGAGGCCGTGACGAACAGGGTGCGCTCGGGATCGCAGCCATCGAGCGCCTGGCTGAGCGCGTAGCCATCGATGTTGCTGACGAAGCGGATGTCCAATCGTCTGTCGGTACCCAGCGCGCGCACGGCCAGTTCCGGACCGAGGTGCGAACCACCGATTCCGATGTAGACCACATGACGGAAGGGTTTTCCCGTGCAGCCGCGTAATGACCCGTCACGAATGCGCGACACGAAGTCGGCTACCCTGGCGCGTGTGCGTTGCACTTCCGTCTCGATACCAGGCAGGCCCTTGCCCGCTGGTGTGCGCAGTGCCGTATGCAGCGCCGGACGATTTTCCGTGACGTTGACGA
>JACKNX010000035.1 GCA_024234635.1 Pseudomonadales bacterium
TCCAGGATGGACTATTTCAGCATGCTCTGATGGAACGAAGTTCCATGCGCGACAGCGCTGACAATCGCAACGTGGCAAGCTGTTGGGCGCCCGATGCCGGCGCAGGGCCACATCCTGCAACCTGTGTCCGCACTGCAAGCCGGAGGGAGAGCCGGTATTAGCTTCATCTGATGAGCCACTTTGCGCAAGGACAGGCACGGCTCTGTACTTCACGTTGCGGGCGGAGCCCGGTCGAGTCCGATCAGCGCAAGCGGCGAAAGGCGCCGTAACCCAGCATGGCGAAACCCAGCGGCAGGATCAGCGTCTGCAGAAAGAAAACGGCAATCATCGACACAATCTCTTCCACTGATGCTTCCACCCGCTGTTGAAGGTCTGCCAGTCTTGGGCGCGGATCCATCGCCTTGCCTGCGTTGGTGATTCGTTCGAGCAGTCCCGGCTCTCCAGCAGGTATCCCGGCATCAGACGAAGTCGTTTCAATGGCGTTGTTGGTGGCTTCGAGGTGGCGTATCGACGCGTTCTGCCGCTCGCTCAGGAAACTTTCATCGATCCATCCAACTCCGATTACGACGAGCGTGATGGCAAAGCGGGCGAAAAGGATGCCGATGCCAATACGCCGGGAGAGGTAAGCCTCAGATATTGCCGGTCGCCAGAGCGTTGCGATCAACCAGAGGGCAGCTACGACGGTGAGGGCATTGGCGATGTTGGTGGAAAACAGTTCCACCAGCAGACGTTGCACGCCCAGGGATGCCGCTGCGGCCAGCACGACCCAGGAAAACCGCTCGACGAGATCGTTGAGAGGGTCCAGCACCTCACCCACGGTCAGGGTTACCCCGATGCCCGCGGGTTGCAATGCGAGTTCGGTCCCCTGTGCGACGCTGATCATCGCATTCAGGCCACGTACCACGGCATAGGTGGCAAGGCTCTTTCTCAGGCTGTCCGACAGGTTGCTGCTGGCGAGATCATCCAGTGGCCGCATCACAGCGAGGCAAGCCGCGGCGATCAATGCCGCGGTCAGTGCCAGTTTCCGCACGTAATTCATCCTGCCGGATGCGCGTCAGGTGGATCGGGTTGGCGCACGTATGGTCACTGCGTTGTACCCACCGGCTCGAGCTGGATGCGCATCGCGAGGTTTTTCTCCACTGCACGCCGGCTGAACAGCAACGGAAAGTCGCCATCATTCGCCCACCCCTCCAGCAGGTTCGCGTAGAACGGGGAGCGTGGATCGCCGGATTGCCCCGGTGCGTTGGTCATGCGCGCGTCATCCCAGCGGCCGACGTCCAGCACCATGCGGAAGGAGGCGCCGGAGCGCACCAGGAAGTCGCTGCCGGTGAAGTGCGTGTTGTTGACGGTATTGCCGGTACCGCCTCGACCGTAGTCCGGCATCCCGAGCCGTGCCATGGTCACCGGATCCACAGTGTTCGCCAGCGGGTGCATGAATGCCGTGCGATGCAGGCTGCCCCAGGTCCAGTTCGCGGGCTCGTTACCCAGGCGTTGCCGGCAATCTTCCCAGGCGGCGGCCAGCGTGCGGGTGACCAGGCCATCGGCCTCCGGGAAATCAGCCGGATTTTTCAGCACCTCCAGAACCGTGAACGGATCGACTGGCGTGAGCATCTTGGCGTGTTCGCCACCGGTGAGCGCGGCGATGGCAGGCGACAGATGCTGGTAGTACCACACCGCCCACAAAGCGCCGGGTCCGGATTCCCGGGCGACGACGCGATCCCATTGCGCGAGCATGTGTCCCGCCTCGCCGCGTTCCGCCAGTCCGGAAACACCATCCAGTACCGCATTGGCCAGGGCGGCGTGGTAGTCGCGTTGCAACGCCGTGGAAGCGGCCAGCGTGTGCCGCTCGTCCTTGCCCAGCACATCGAAGATACGGCGATAGCGCCAGGGGGCTGACCATTCGAAGCCGAGGCGATGGCTGGCGATGTCGTAGCTCTCCGGAAGGTTCATCGAGTTGGCGGTCCCGGTGAAGCCACGGGAGGGATTGAACTCGCCGGGAATCACGTCCATGTCGGCAAAGCCCTCCCACTCGTACCGGCCATCGCCTGGCACGGGTAACAGGCCGTCCCACGTTCGGCGCACGGGTGTGAGGCCGGCGGCCTTGTAGCCGATGTTGCCATCCACGTCGGCGTACACCTGGTTTTCGCTGGGGGCGCCCCATCGGTTGAGTGCCGCGGAGAACTGGCGCCAGTTGCCAGCGCGCATGTATTCCACGGAGCCGAAGTAGGGCGCCATGCCGGGCTCCAGCCAGGCGGCGCGCACGGCCCAAAGATGCTGTTGGTCCTGAAAGACGATGGGCCCATGGCGGGTGAAGGCAAGTTCCACCTCGACGGGCCTGCCCCCGCGCACAGGGATGCGCTCGTGCACGACGGTCAGCGGTTCGCTGCGGGCGGCGTATCGGTACCCGTCCGTGGTGCGTTCGTAAACGTAGAGATCTTCCTGATCGATGGGAAAAATCGTGAGGCCGAAGGCGATGCGTTCATTGTGGCCGATGGATATCCCGGGCAGCGCGGGTTCGCCCGCACCGATCACGTTCAGGTCCGGTGCAACCAGATGCGCGACGTAGCGGAGCGAAGGCACGGCGTGCCCCCGATGCGGATCGTTGGCGAGAATGGGGCGACCCGTGGCACTGCGCTCTGGCGCCACCACCCAGTTGTTGCTGCCGTAGTCCGCGCGCAGTGCCTCGTCACGGGCACTGGCTACGGCGTTTTCGGGCTTGTCGAACAGCACCGGCGCGGTGGCGAGAAAGTAATCGCGAAGAACATCGTCGGGTACGTCGCAGGGATCGAGACCCGCGGGCACCTGCGTGGTCCAGGCCGGTTCCAGCACCTTCCATCGCGCAGCCAGTTCCAGACCACCGGCACAGACCAGTTTCGCGCGCTGCACTTCGGTGGTGACGTTGCGTGTCAGACCATGGCTGCGGATGCGTACCACGTCTTCAGGCGCCCATCGGGACGGGCGATAGTCGAGCAGCGCAAACTCCGGTGGCAGCAACGCCGGTTGGGCGTCCAGCAGGTCCACGTAGGCGTTGATGCCGGCGGTGAATGCCTGCGCGATACGCTTGGCGTCTGAACCGTATGCCAGCCACTCCCGGTACATGTCGCCGCGATACAGGAACAGCCTGGCGGCGCGATCCTGCGCGACGTATTTCTCACCGAGCACCTCGGCGAGTTGCCCGAGCCCCCGTCGCCGCCACAGATCGATCTGCCACAGCCGATCGCGCGCAGCGTTGAAACCCTGCACGAAGAAGGCGTCGTAATGGGTGCCTGCGTAGATATGCGGTATGCCGTAGTTGTCCACCAGGATTTCCGCGGGCTTTTCCAGACCCACCGCTTGGTAGTGGAGCGTACCGGTGGAGGCGCGGGCGAATGCGGTGGTACAGAAACAGAGTGCGGCGACGGCCGTGAGGGCCGTCGCGCACGTGGCGCGGAGCGGGGAGATCAGTCCCAATTCAGGGCGCCGATCTGATACTCGGTGACGCGGGTTTCGAAGAAGTTCTTCTCCTTCTTCAGATCCATGATTTCGCTCATCCAGCCGAAAGGGTTCTTCACGCCGGGGAACTGCTCCGGCAGTCCGATCTGCACCAGACGGCGATTGGCGATGAACTTGAGGTAGTCCTCCATCATGGCCGCGTTCATGCCGAGTACGCCGCGTGGCATGGTGTCGCGTGCGTAGGCAATCTCAAGCTGCGTGCCTTCCAGCAGCATCTGCCGGGCGGTTTGCTGCATGTCCTGATCCCACAGGTGCGGGTTCTCCAGCTTGATCTGGTTGATTACGTCGATACCGAAATTCACGTGCATCGACTCGTCGCGCAGGATGTACTGAAACTGCTCCGAGGTACCGGTCATCTTGTTGCGCCGGCCCATGGAGAGGATCTGGCTGAAGCCGCAGTAGAAGAAGATGCCTTCCAGTACGCAGTAGTAGGCGATGAGATTGCGTAGCAGCTTGCGGTCGTTCTGCGGGGTGCCCGTGCGGAAGTTCGGGTCCGACAGGTCCAGCGTGTGCTTCAGCGCCCAGGAGGCTTTCGCCGCAACCGACGGCACCTCGTGGTACATGTTGAAGATCTCGCCTTCGTCCATGCCCAGGGATTCGATGCAGTACTGATAGGCGTGCGTGTGAATGGCTTCCTCGAATGCCTGCCGCAACAGGTACTGACGGCACTCGGGATTGGTGATGTGCCGGTAGATGGCCAGCACCAGGTTGTTCGCCACCAGTGAGTCCGCCGTGGAGAAGAAGCCCAGGCTGCGTTTGACGATGGTGCGTTCGTCGTCGCTGAGGCCATCCGCCCCTCGCCACAACGCGATGTCCGCCGTCATGTTCACTTCCTGCGGCATCCAGTGATTGGCGCAGCCATCCAGGTATTTCTGCCAGGCCCATTCGTACTTGAAGGGGACAAGCTGATTGAGGTCGGCTCGACAATTGATCATCGCTTTCTGATCAACGGTAACGCGTTCGTAGCTCGTGTCCTCCGAGGGATCGGGGAGTACGGGCATCACCACGTCGGGCAGTGCCGCCGGAGGCAGGGGCGCCTCGGCGGTTGTTTCCGGCGCCGGTGGCGGTACCGTAATCGCTGGCGCCGGAACTGCGCGAGGTGCCGGCTCCGGCACCCGGATTTCAGCTTCCAGCGTGTTCAGCGCCTGTTCGCGCGCAGGCGCTGGCGTGCGCTGACCGGTCGCGGCGGCGGTGTCGTCAAAATCATCCCAGCTCAGTGTGGCCATCCTGTTCTCCTCCTCCTTACTGGCAGGCTTCGCAATCGGGATTGTCGATGGAGCAGGCCGCTGGCACAGGCGCCGCTTCGCCGAGTTCGACACTGTCGCTGCTGCTCATGGACCCGGCATCGACCCGGTTGAGCTTGCTGCGATTGACCGTCGACTTCTCGGCGCTCGTGGCGCTCAGGGCACGCAGGTAGTAAGTCGTTTTCAGTCCACGCAACCACGCCATGCGGTAGGTGATATCCAGCTTGCGGCCGTTGGCGCCAGCGATATACAGGTTCAGTGACTGTGCCTGGTCGATCCACTTCTGGCGCCGGCTTGCGGCGTCCACCAGCCAGCGCGGTTCCACTTCGAAAGCGGTTGCGTAGAGCTGCTTGAGATCATCCGGGATGCGGTCGATGGCCTGCAGGCTGCCGTCGAAGTACTTCAGGTCGCTCACCATCACCGAGTCCCACAGATCCAGCGCCTTCAGGTCGCGCACCATGTACGGGTTCACCACGGTGAATTCGCCGGACAGGTTGGATTTGACATAGAGGTTCTGATAGGTCGGCTCGATGGACTGCGATACGCCGGTGATGTTGGCGATGGTGGCCGTCGGTGCGATGGCCATCACGTTGGAGTTGCGCATGCCATGCAATTGCACTTTCTTGCGCAGCTTGTCCCAGTCCATGGTGCTGGTCATATCCACGTCCAGGTAGTCGTCACCGCGTTCGCTCTTGAGCAGGCGCAGCGAGTCCAGCGGCAGCACTCCGCGGCTCCACAACGAGCCATCGAACGTGGCATAGGCGCCGCGTTCCTTGGCCAGCTTGCAGGAGGCATCGATGGCGTAGTAGCTGACGGCTTCCATGGAGCGGTCCGCGAATTTCACGGCGGCGTCCGAGTTGTACGGAATGCGCATGCGGTAAAGCGCATCCTGGAATCCCATGATGCCCAGTCCCACCGGCCGGTGACGCATATTGGACGCGTGCGCCTGCGGCACCGAGTAGTAGTTGATGTCGATGACGTTGTCGAGCATGCGCACGGCGGTGCGGATGGTCTTCTTGAGTTTTTTGGTGTCGAGTTCTCCGTCAACGATATGTTGTGCCAGGTTCACGGAACCCAGGTTGCAGACGGCAATCTCGTCCTGCGATGTGTTGAGGGTGATCTCCGTACACAGGTTGGAGGAGTGCACCACGCCGACGTGCTGCTGCGGCGAGCGCAGATTGCACGCGTCCTTGAAGGTGATCCACGGATGCCCGGTTTCGAACAGCATGGACAGCATCTTGCGCCACAGGTCAGCCGCGCGAACACGCTTGAACAGCTTCAGTTCGCCATTTCGCGTCATTGCCTCGTAGGCTTCATAGCGACGCTCGAAGGCCTTGCCGAACAGGTCGTGCAGGTCGCCGACATCGCTTGGCGAGAACAATGTCCATTCGCCATCTTCCATAACCCGCTTCATGAACAGGTCGGGAATCCAGTTCGCGGTATTCATGTCGTGCGTGCGCCGACGGTCGTCGCCGGTGTTCTTGCGCAGTTCGAGGAATTCCTCGATATCCAGGTGCCAGCTTTCCAGGTAGGCGCACACCGCACCTTTGCGTTTGCCACCCTGGTTCACGGCCACGGCGGTGTCGTTTACCACCTTCAGGAACGGCACCACGCCCTGCGACTTGCCGTTGGTGCCTTTGATGTAGGAGCCGAGCGCGCGCACCGGGGTCCAGTCGTTGCCGAGTCCGCCGGCCCACTTCGAGAGCATCGCGTTGTCATGGATGGCGCTGTAGATACCTTCCAGGGTGTCCGGCACGGTGGTCAGGAAGCACGACGAAAGCTGCGGCCTGAGCGTGCCCGCGTTGAACAGCGTGGGGGTGGAGCTCATGTAGTCGAACGACGACAGCAGGTTGTAGAAATCGATTGCCCGCCGGTTCGGTTCGTCTTCGCGCCATGACAGGCCCATGGCCACGCGCATGAAGAAAACCTGCGGCAGCTCGAAGCGCACTTCGTTGCTGTGCAGGAAGTAGCGGTCATAGAGGGTCTGCAGACCGAGATAGGAGAACTGCAGATCACGCTCCGGCTTGAGCGCCGCGCCCAGTTCGTCAAGGTTGAACGCCGCCAGCTCCGGTGACAGCAGTTCGAGTTCGATGCCCCGCTGAACAAACGCTTTCAGCGCCAGCGGGTAGATGGTGCCCATTTCGCTCTGCACGGCGCGGAAATCGCCGGGCGCCGCGCCGGGCTTCTGGACGCCGAGGAACGTCAGCGCCTCGGTGCGCAGTTCGTCCATGAGCAGGCGGGCGGAGACGAACGTGTAGTTGGGTTCTTCTTCCACCAGCGTGCGCGCGGTGATCAGCGTCGAGGTGGCAACATCGTCGGCGGCGATGCCGTCGTACATGTTCTTCAGCGCTTCGTTGATGATGCGCTCGGGATCGACGTCGGATAACGCCTCGCAGGCTTCGCGCACGAGCTGGCGCAGCCGATTGGTATCGAGCGGAACGCGTGTGCCGTCGGCCTGCGTGACATGCAGTTGTGGCAACGAGGGTTGCTGGGCACGGTCGGCGGCGCGTTCGTCCCGCAGCCTGGCGCGCTCGGCGCGGTACAGCACGTAGGAGCGCGCAACTTTGTGCTCGCCGGAGCGCATCAGGGCCAGTTCCACCTGGTCCTGAATGTCCTCGATATGCAGCGTGCCGCCGCTGGGCAGGCGACGCTTGAACGCGTCCGTCACCTGGAGCGTGAGCGCTGAGACGAGTTCGCGAATACGTGGTGACGCGGCCGCGGTGCCGCCTTCCACGGCAAGAAATGCCTTGGTCATGGCAACCGCGATCTTGTCGTGCGTATACGGCACGACGGTGCCGTTACGTTTGATGACCTTCAGTTCTCCCGGCGCCGTGGCGGTAATGGCGGCGGAAAGAGCCGGCTGGCTCTGGCTGGTCCTGGTGGGTACGACACTGGGTGTGGAAACCTGAGTATCCGTTTGCATAGGGCTCCCTGGCTGGGACGATCACGCGTTTGCGCTCGTCCGGTAATCGACGTTGTATCCCCTCCCTACCCTGGAGCGGAACGTGAAGCGGGCGTGGTGACTGGCTGGCGGCGCTGGGAGCGGCAGGCGGAGTCGATCGGTCAGGTGTGCTTGCCCGGCGGGGAAGCGGCTATTCGGTGCGATGCCGCAAAACTGGCCTCACCGATTATTGTCACCAGACGGTGTCGCGTTGTTTCCTGTCGCCCGATCGTCGAATTTGCCGGTTACCGGTAGCCCGTGTTCCGTTCGCAGGATCGAGTTGCGTCGGTCCAAAGCGGTGCAACGAAACTGCCATTCATCGCGAGGGTCAGCCACGGGCGAGGTAGTCCATTGCAACGCACGTCCATCCGTCCGGAGGCCTGATCCCGCGGGATCGGGCCCGGAAGGACACTTACAGCGCTATGGTGACAAACCACAACATATAGTGTTTTCCGACGCGTGGACCACAAGATAGTGAGGTGAGTGGGTATTTGCAAGGCAAAATCCGGGGAAAAAACTGTGGATAACCTGTGGGCATTCAAGATCAACGGCTTAGCGGTTTCCGCTGCCAGAATGCTCGCGCTCCATCCATTTGGGCTGGCGGTGGCGGATATCCGGTTACCGCCCTGCCGGCGCGGCGAGGGGTGCTCAGTTGGGGGGACATGGCAGGCACGGGGCGCGTCGCTGCCGGCAGGTGAGCCACGATATTGCCGGCCGCGGGTGGCGCGTTCGGGGACGGCATGGGCCGTGTATTGACCGTGTTCCGCGGATGGGGTGTCAGCCAGCTCCCGGGACGATGAGGCGGGCCGGAAATGGCCTGCCCCGGCGGTGGCGTCGGGTCAGCGGTGGTTGCCCACGGCCTTGAAGAAGCTCACCGTGCCGCGCAGTTCCCTCGCCAGATCGGCCAGCGTCCTGCTGGCAGCCGCGGATTGCTCCACCAGGGCGGCATTCTGCTGGGTCATACGGTCGATCTGCATGACCGAGTCGTTGACCGACTCGATGCCGGCGCTCTGCTCCTCACTGGCGTTGGAAATCTCCTCGATGATCGTTCCCACCCGCTCGACCGCCGATACGATCGCGTCCAGACGCTGGCCCGAGTCATTGACCAGGCGCGATCCTTCTTCGACTTTGTTCACGGAGTCCTGGATCAACACCTTGATCTCGTTCGCCGCGTCAGACGATCGCTGCGCCAGGTGGCGTACTTCGGACGCCACGACCGCGAAACCACGCCCCTCCTCGCCGGCCCGCGCGGCCTCCACCGCTGCGTTCAACGCGAGCAGGTTGGTCTGGAAGGCTATGTCGTCAATGACGCCGATGATGTTCTCGATCTCGCGTGACGCGTGGTTGATTGCCTGCATGGCGTCGATGGCCGCACGCATGGTACTGCCGCCGCCACGTGCCTGGCTGACGGCGGAACCGGCAAGTTCCGTTGCCTGCCGGGCGTTGTCCGCATTCTGTCGTACCGTGGTGGTCAGTTCTTCCATCGACGCAGCGGTTTCCTCCAGTCGCGTGGCCTGCTCTTCGGTACGGTGGCCCAGCGAGGAGTTGCCGTTGGCAATCTCTTCCGACTGCGTGAGCACTGACTCCGATGTCAGCTGAACGGAGCTGATGACCTCGGTCAGCTTGCGAATGGTGGCATTGGTGTCCGCGCTGAGTGTGGCGAAAGCGCCCTGCACATCATCGGGCATGGAGCGGTCGAGGTGACCTTCCGCCATCGCGCCCATCACGTTCACCGAGTCGTTGATAACGGTTTCCGTGGCATCGAGAAGGCTGTTGATGCCTTCGGACAGCGCCAGGAAGAAACCCTGTTTACCGTGCAGCGCCACCCGCATGTCCAGCTGTCCGTTGCGGGCCGCCTCAACCACTGCGCGCACTTCGTGTTCGGTGGCAAGTTCCTGGGTCTTGTCCTGCCACTCGATTACGGTACCGAGGCGTTCGCCAGCGGTTGAAATGATGGGGTTGGCGACCATTCGAACGGAGCGCCCGCCCAGGTTGAGAAGCGCTGTATGTTCATGGCCGAGCGCCTGGACCTGTCTGGTCTTGCTGCCGGCCTTGTGGAAAGTGTCGATGTGCGTGCCGACCAGCGAGTCCGCGGCGAACTTGCCGTACATGGCGCGAAGTACGTCTTCCATGCCCAACAGCAACTGGTGCGCGGCTTTGTTTGTGTAGATGATCTTGTGCTCCGCGTCCGCAACCAGAACGCTGGAGCTGACGTTGTCGAGCGCCTGCTTGATGCGGTCCGTCACCCGTGCCTGGGCGGCTATCTCATCCGCCTGCTCGCGGGTTTGTCGTGCCTGCGCTTCCATGTCCCGTGCCAGCGCTGACATCTCTTCGGACTGGCGTTCGATTTCAGCGGATTTGCTGCGTTCAGCCTCGATACGTTCGCGAAGGTTGTCACGCATGCGACGCATGGCCGCGAACACGCCGATGCACGGCTTTTCGCCGGTTTCAAGGTCGATATCGAGATTGCCCTCGGCAACCGAGGTAGCCACGCGCGCCAGCGCATCCGGTTCCGCGCCGAGCTGGCGGAACACCCTGCCACCAAACAGCCAGGCAATGGCGATGATGAGACCAGCGGCGACGAGCACGCTCAGTGCGCCGACAAGGACAAGGTTGTCGACCGCGGCCAGTGCCTCGCTGCGGTCGATCGTGGCAAGCAGAATCCAGTTCAGCCCGGCGATTGTCAGTGGCGAATAGCTCGATAGCTGTGCAACTCCCCCGGCGGAGGCGATCCCGGCGTTCCCGGAAACGCCTTTCAATGCCTGGTCGACGGCGGCGTTCTCGAGTCGCGTGGAGAGAATCGTGTTGTCGTCGGTGAAACGGGATTGCGAGCGCAGAAGGGCGTCGGCGCCCACAAGCACGGTCTCCCCGCTCCGGCCCAGCCCCGCGTCAAGATTCATGATGTTGTTGATCCGGTCCACCGGCATCTGAAACGCAAGCACGCCAAGCAGACGCCCGCCATCCCGTATGGGCGTGGCGATGAACGAGGCCGGCGCATCGTAGGAGGGCAGGTAAGCGGCGAAGTCGCGCAACTGGGTGGCAGGGGACTCGCCCGCCATGGCATCACGTACCGCCGCCGCAAAATTGGTGTCCCGGTAGGGGCCGTTGAACAGACTGGTGCCGAAGTCGAGTTCCTTGAACACCGAGTAGACGATGTGTCCGTTCCGGGGCTCGATGAGGAAGATGTCGTAGTAGCCGAAACGCTCCAGATAGTCGCGGAGAATCGGATGCAGCTGCTCGTGCAGTCGGTTGTATTGCCGGCTGTCCTCTCCGCTGTCGGCCAATGTATCCAGGCGATGCTTTTCGCCCAGAGGATTGGGGTTTCGCGCGATGAGATGATACTGTGCGGCGATGACGTCCGCTTCGGTCGGCAACAGGGCGTCCAGATTTGTTACGTGGTCGTTTCGCTTGGCATATTCGGCACCGAACTGCTCGCGATAGTAGGTTTCAACGTCCTCACGCATTCTCGTGAAGCCATCGGGATCGGTGTCCGCGACATTGCCAAGCGCGTTGAATGCCTGACTGAAGTCCTGCATGGCCTCCGTGACCATGCGGTTGCGCGCGAGCGTCTCGACCTGGTCCCTGATCTGCGTGAAGTAGGCTTCGATCTGCGCCTTGCGCGATTCGCGTACGGCATCGAGTTTGAGTTCCGCTTCCTGTTCCAGGGCACGGCTGCCCAGGCGGCTGGTGCTAAATGTGACGACAAGCAAAGGCACCAGACCCAGCGCGAGCATGGTCAGGATGAGCCGGCCGCGAAAGCCGAGGCGGCGGGTATTTGACACTGCCGGGAGAGAGGCTGTCTGATTCATGATGCTTGTCTGAGGTTCCGTTGTGGCATGCCGATGACGCGGATGGATTTCTGACAGGCTAGTACACGCATCCGATTCTTCCACCTGGCGAATCCCCCGCGGGCGCGCATGTCGTCCATGGGAGGGCGATCCCGCCGGCGGATACTTCAACGGGCGGTGTTGTTACCGCGGCAGCCGAGGCCATTCACATCGAGAAACGATGCGATCTCCCGAAGTGCCGTGCGCGTTGCCGTGCCGCTGTATTGCAGGGTCGCCTTGCGGCCGATGAGGGGTGGAAACCGCATGATTCGGGGTGTCTTCAGGCTCTCGACGTCAAAAGCGTGGTGCGCACCGGAAAGTCGAACCACGGTCAGGTTCGGACTGTTGCCGACGCTGGCTGTCATGTCGTCGAGTGGAGTGACGTCATCGGCGTCGCCCGTCAGCACCAGGGTTGCGACCGCAGGTCTGAGGGATCGGCTGGTCTGGTTGGAGGGGTAGTACGCGACCGCCGCGCTGACGTCTGGCATGAACCGGGGAGAGGCGGGGTCAGTGGCAACCCAGATGCCTTCGCCGCCCAGCGACCAGCCAACGAGCACTATCGGCTGCTTGGCAGGAGGCGGAACGTGTCCCTCCGGGACTTGTATCTGCCGTTGTCGGCTTCGCCGGTTCGCGTCAATTGCAGCATTTTCCGCCGCAATTGCAGGTCGGCCGGTGCTGGACACCTGATCGAGCGCTGCCTGCGCTGCCCAGGCGATCTTTTCGCCCGTATCGCCGACGGCCGGTTTGCCCGCCAGGCGCCAGGTCGACTTGTAATCCACGAGGAGGACATCCAGGCAATGGGCGTTGTACCAGTCGGCCGCGTGTGTGTAATGCGTGTCGTCTCCGAAGATTGCCAGGCCGCCGCTGCCGGGCAGAAGCACAGCGGTTCCGGATACACGGGCGGCGCTGGAAGGATGAAAGCGGACAGAGGGATGAAAGCGGACAGCCACTGATCCGTCGTGGACCGGCGGAGCCTCCACGCCGCCCCGTGCGCAGGCGGTAAGAAGCGTGAGTGCGAGAAGCAGGCCACCGTACCGCCACGAACCGGCGTCGTGAAGCCTGGGAATCCGCTTTCTCCGGTGCATGGTTCTTCTGCGCATTGTTTTCCTGTGATCCGGAATCCGTCGGGCCGCCACGCGCCTTCCGCCACATGCCTCTGATCAGAAGGTATTGACCATACCTCTGGCGGAAAGGTATTACAATTCTTCCCCTACGCACGCCGAGAGCGCCGACATTCATGCGATCAAGGACCAACCAGGTTTCCGGTGTGGCCGAAATGCTGGTGCTGCGTTGCCTCTCTGAGCGTGAGATGTATGGTTACGAGCTGGTGCAGGCGGTCAGGGAGCTGAGCAATGGCGAGCTGGACATGCGGGAAAGCCTCCTCTATCCACTGCTGCATGGCCTGATGGCGGACGGTTGCCTTGGCAGGAAAGCGACGGTGGCAAATGGGCGGCAACGTCTTTACTACCGGCTGACGGCGAAGGGACGGCGGCGGCTAGAGGCGATGATCGAAGAATGGCGCGGGATGGTGAAGGCGGTGAACCGTGTCATCGGATGACGCGGAATGCGATTCGTTGCGGGCCGTGCTGAACGCGATAGAAGTGTCTTCGCTGCCACGGCACTACCGGCGGGCGTTGCGTGCGGAGATCGCGGCGCATGTTCACGAACGGGTAGCGGAATTGCAGGACACCTGTCGTGGTGAGCAAGCGGTTGCGGAAGCGGTGCGTGCGCTTGGCGATACGGAAATGCTGATTCAATCCGCCCTTCAGACCTGCCGCGCACCCGTGCACCGGGCGCCGGTAGCCCTGCTCTGTCTGTTGCCGTTCATCGTCTATGTCGTCCCTGCGGTTGTGCTCGTGCCCTCTTTTGTGCACCTGGTTGTAGGTTGGCAGGATTTCCCCGGTCTCAGTGTCTGGCTGCCGCTTGCCATATCGATCAATGCGATCATCGGCGCCGCATGCGTGCTCATGGCTTTACTGCATCTGCGCGGCCGGTACGTTGGGGTGCAACGCCACGTGCTCGTGGGGGGGGCGCTCGTGATCGCAGCCTGTCTCTCACTGCATTCGGTGGCGACCGTTTCGCCGGCCGGGGCGGGCACGCTAAGAATCATGCTAGTACCCGACGGCTGGCGCGCCAGTTGGCTGGCGCCCTGACCGGAATGTCCGTTGCCATGCCCCATGGGAGATGCCAGTGACCGCCACGCTTGTGCGAATCGGCACGCTGCTGCTGGCCGTGGCCATACTGCTGGCGGGGCACGGGTTGCAGTTGACGCTGCTGCCCATGCATGCCCAGGCCCTGGGCTGGAGCACCGGCAGCATTGGTGTAACCGCGTCCGCTTACTTCCTGGGTTTCGTGGTTGGTTGCCTGACGGTCCCCGCGCTTGTCGCCCGAGTGGGACACATCCGGCTCTTCATGGTCATGGCGGCAGTGGCGACGCTGGCCTTGCTGGGTGCCGGGCTGGTGGGCCAGTTCGGGGCCTGGCTGGTTTTGCGCTTCGCCACGGGCTATGCGTTTTCCGGGCTGTACATGGTCATCGAGAGCTGGCTCAGTGAGGTTGCGGACAGCGCCAGTCGGGGCTCGGTGCTGGCGGTCTACAGCGTGATTTCACTACTGGCCATGGTGGCCGGGCAGGCTTTTCTGGGTCTTGCCGAGGTGGGGACGCTGGAACTGTTTGTTCTGGGCGCTGTCCTGCTGTGCCTGGCAATCATTCCCGTGGGGCTTACCCGCATTGCCGCACCACATCCCCTGCCCAGCCTCCGGTTTCATCCACGTGCGCTGCTGGAAGCCTCCCGGGTTGCGCTGGTCTGTGCGTTTCTGGGAGGGCTGATCACCGGGTCCGTATGGGCGGTGGGACCGCTTGTGGGTCGACAATTTGGCCTCGATGGCGCCGATATCGGCCTGCTGATGAGCACCGCGATCCTAGGCGGCGCGCTTGCCCAGTTTCCGACCGGACGCTATTCCGACCGTACGGACAGACGTCGGGTGATAGCGGCCCTTGCGGTTACCGGCGCGCTGGTGGCGACAGCCGCCTGGTTCACTGTCGACGGTAGTGGGCTGATGCTGCACACCGCGATGTTTCTGGTTGGGGCCTGCAGCATGCCGGTGTATGCGCTGTGTATTGCCACGGCCAGTGACAATGCCACGGCACCGCTGATCCAGATTGCCGGCAGCGTACTGATCATGAACAGCCTGGGCTCGATCGTCGGTCCGCTTGTCGTCGCGCCGCTGATGGCCTGGCAGGGTGGCGCTGCGTTCTTCCTGTATGTTGCCGTCTGTTTCGCGCTCGCGGCCGTATGGACGCTGCTGCGTATGCTGACCGTGGACAGACCCACGGTGCACGAGCAGCCGTTCGAGCCGCTGCCGCGCACGACACCGGTTGTCGTGGAACTGTCGCAGGAGTCCACGACGGGCGAGTGAACCGCCTTGCCAAGTGCGTCCTGTTGCCACACATTGCCTGTCGGTGGCCTACCGGAGCGACGCAACCCATGACCCATATTCTCGCCCTGGACCAGGGAACGTCGAGTTCCCGCGCGTTCATTTTCGACGTCAACGGCAATATCGTCGGACGCGGCCAACGGACTTTCGACATGACCTTTCCACACAGCGGCTGGGTGGAACAGGAGCCGGACGTCCTGTGGGATACCACGCTGAGCGCTGCCCGCGCGGCGCTTGCACAGGCGGGTCTCGAGGGGCGGGATATCGCCGCCATCGGCATTACCAACCAGCGTGAGACCACGCTGGTATGGGAACGCGCCACGGGCAGGCCGGTCTACAACGCCATTGTCTGGCAGGACCGGCGTACGGCCGAGCGATGCAACCAGCTGCGCGCGGCGGGTGTCGAGGCAGATGTGGCGCGCCAGACGGGGCTGTTGCTGGATCCGTATTTTTCCGCCACCAAGATCGGCTGGATACTGGACAGCGCGCCGTCGCTGCGCGCGCGCGCCGAAGCCGGTGAACTGTGTTTCGGTACCGTCGATACCTATCTCATCTATCGGCTCACCGGCGGTCAGCGGCATGTCACGGATGCCACCAACGCGTCGCGTACCCTGCTGTTCGATATTCACCGGCAATGCTGGAGCGACACGCTTCTCGAAGAATTCGGTGTGCCGCGCGCGATGCTGCCTGACGTGCTGGATTGCGCCGCGACGTTTGGCAGCACGCAGCCGGAGCTGTTTGGCGCGGCCATCCCCATCACCGGCGTGGCGGGCGACCAGCAGGCGGCGTTGATTGGCCAGGGCTGCGTACATCCCGGCATGCTGAAGAGTACCTACGGCACCGGCTGTTTTGTCATGGCCAATGCCGGCGTCACGCCACCCGCTTCGGCGCATCGATTGCTGTCGACCGTGGCGTACCGGGTAGACGGCGTTACCACCTATGCGCTTGAAGGCAGCATCTTCGTCGCCGGTCAGGCGGTGAAGTGGCTGCGCGACGAACTGAAACTGATCACGGATCCGGCGGATACCGAGCGGCATTGCCAGGCGACGGGTGGTGATACCGGGGGCGTCTACCTGGTGCCTGCGTTCACGGGGCTCGGCGCCCCACACTGGGAGCCGGATGCCAGGGCTCTGCTCACCGGCATGACGCTGGACACCGGGGTGGATGAGGTGGTGACGGCGACGGTGGCCAGCGTTGTCTACCAGACGCTGGATCTGCTCGAGGCCATGGCGCGGGATGGTACGCGCGCCCGGAGCCTGCGCGTTGACGGTGGCATGGTAGTCAACAACTGGCTGTGCCAGTTTCTGGCGGACATACTGGCGATCGACGTCCAGCGACCGCGCGTCATCGAAACCACCGTGCTTGGCGCCGCGATCCTGGCAGCGCTGGGTGCCGGGCTGTTTCCTTCGCTGGATCGTGCCACCACGCTCTGGCATCAGGAGACGGTTTTCCAACCTGCCCTGTCCGCTGTCGAACGCAGCCGGCTGGTGGCCGGATGGCACCGGGCAATTCGGCAGGCGAAGGCGGGCTGACGCTATCCGCGGTACCGCATTCGATCGCCGCCGAATTGGCTGAAGATGTGTGAACTTGTAGGCGGCGTGCGCACAGATTGTGGTCCGGCGCCCCTGATTCCGGTACTCATCGACCCTGGGTTCACATTCGTCGCACATCCGCTTCACCTCGGCTCGTGCATCCGCGCGTAGGATTCCCATCAATTCTGGTTGTCTCCTCAGGGAAGAAGGCTTCGCGTGTTTGCTCTCCTCCGGCATCGCAACTTCCGCGTCCTGCTGTGGTTTGCAGGTTTCGTCGTGTTTGCGCTCGTGGCAACCGCGCTGGCGCGGTTTGAACAGGGCGTCGACCTTCCCGCGCATACCGTCTGGCTGGCCTGCGTGTGGGGCATCGGCCTGGTGGTGTTGCTGTTCCTGAATCCGTCCACGCTGCTG
>JACKNX010000036.1 GCA_024234635.1 Pseudomonadales bacterium
GCGGCCGTGGTGTCGTCCTTGTCGATTTCGTCGGGAATCAGCGTCCAGATCGCCATGCCGATGAACGAGAGACCGAGGACCCAGCGCAGTACGTCCGCGCTCACGTTGGCACTGATCCAGGTACCGAGCACGCCGGCAAGGCTATGGTTGACGGTGGTGGCCACGAGGATGCCGAGGATGATCGGCAGCGGCTTCTTGAAGCGTGCGGCGAAAACGAAGGCCAGCAACTGGGTCTTGTCGCCGACCTCGGCGAGGGCAACAACTCCCGTCGAGACCAGAAATGGTTCCATCGAAGTATCCGGGCCCGGCGGCAGACGAATGATCACGACTCATCCCGGCCACATCGGATGCGTCGTGATCAATGGTCTCGCCAAGCCCCAGTACCGCTTGCGCCACGACCTGCCGGTCAAGTGTGTTGACGCAAGCCTCTTCGATGCCGAAGAGCAGCTACTCCCCAATGAGGCGCGGATTGTAGCAGGCAGCAGGCGACAAGCGGTCAACTCGCTGTCAGCCCGCGCGCTGCAACGTCTCGACCGCGTTGCGTGCGAGCCTGGCCTCCTCGGGCGTGCGCAGCGGGTAATCGGTCGGCAGGTTCAGCGTGGTCAGCAATCCACCCCAGCGTTCACGCAGGCGGTCACCGATTTCCTCGAGCCTGCCGATGGTGGCGAACTCCTCGGCCATCTCGTCCGGGATCAGGCGCGTCATGTCTTCCCAGCGCCCCTCGACCGAGAGTGCGTGCAAGCGGTCGCCGAGTTCCTGCCAACCGTGCACCTCGAACACGCGACGATAGGTTCGCGTCGATGCGTAGAACGCCACGCGTCGTTTCAGCAGCTTGCGCTCTTCGTCGAGTTCGGCCTCGTCGCGCCCGGTGACCACGACGGGTGCGCCGATGATGTCGATTTCGGACATATCACGCCCGGCCCGGTGCGTGCCTTTTTCCACTGCCGGCAGCATGACTTCGCGCAGGTAGCGTGCCGTGATGACCGGATGTGCGAATACTCCGTCAGCCAGTTCACCGGCCAGTCGCGCCATGTACGGGTTCACGGCAGCCAGGTGGATGGGAATCTTCGGATGTGCGATTGGTTCGGGCGCAAAGACCGGTGGCAGCATCGAGAAGCGATAGTGTGCACCCTCGAACCAGCGTGGTTTGCCGGGATTCTGGAAGCTTTCGAACATCGCTTGCAGGCACTGCACGTACTCGCGCATGCGCGGTCCGGGTGCCGAGGTCCACGGGGTGGCGTAGCGGCGCTCGTTGTGACCCTTCACCTGCGTGCCGAGCCCGAGCGAAAAGCGTCCGCCGGACAGGCGTTGCAGGTCCCAGGCCATCTGCGCGGTGACCATCGGGCTGCGCGGAAAACTGACCGCAATGCCGGTTGCGAGTCCCACGTGACTCGTGTGCTCGGCAGCGATCAGCAGGGGAAAAAAGGGGTCATGGCCGGCCGTTTCGGACGACAGGATGCCGTCGAAACCCAACTCCTCGATCCGTCTGGCGCTTGCGGCAAGGCCACGGAAGCCGAGTTCCTCGGGGTCGCGGCTGAAGCTGTAGCCTTCGATCAGGGCGATACCGACGCGCATGCGGTTTGCCTCCTGGTTGGCAATATGGGTGTTGTTGTCAGCTTATCGTTGCGACGCGGGAAACCTCAACCAGGGACGCGTCGCCAGGGATGCGCAGTGCGCGCTTGCGCAGGGGTGTCTCCGCAGTTTCCAGTCGGGCGCCGGGTCGGCAATGTAGCGGAGGCTGGCCCGGTCTGCGTGGCAGTTCGCACTCTGCGTTGCCCCCGTTGCAATGACGCCATCAGGCGGGGCGTGGTTCGGCGAATTGTCCTCGATTGGCAAAGCTGGTTTTACCCGAGCATACTGCTGCCGAGCAGTTTCAGTCGGGCTGGCTGGTCATCGGGCAACACCACGCGCAGCTGCATCCAGGCTTGCAGGTGTGGCGATGGATGCCAGCAACCCGGCGATGCTATCGAAGGATGGCACGGGATACCTGATGAGGTGCGTGTATTGAACAAGGAACCGAACCGCATCCTTGCCGCCGTCGTCGGTCTGGCCGTTCTGGCGTACGGGATATCGCTCAGCCTCGCGGGCGGTTGGCTGATGTCTAGGGGTGGCACGGCCTATTACCTTGCAGCGGGTCTTGGAACCGTTCTTGCCGGTGTGCTGGTGGCACGCAGGCGGCGTCGTGGTTTGCTCGTCTATCTCGGCGTCGTTCTGTTGACGCTGATCTGGGCGGTGCGTGAGACGGGTATCGATCTGTGGCTGACCCTGCCCCGTGTGGGCGTGCCGCTCGTGGTCGGCGTGGTTGCATGGGCGCCGTGGTGGCTCGTGGGGTGCGCGCCGGCGGCGAGTGATCGCACGTCGTTGCGTTGGGGCGCAGGCATTTTGGGCGGTGTTGTCGCGATTGCTGCCATGGGCTGGTTTGCCTTCCACAACAACCATTCGGGCAATGCCGATACCACGCTGGCGCAGGGCACGGCGATGCACGGTGATGCGGCGCAATGGCTGCACTATGGCAACGATCTGGGCGCGAGTCGCTTTTCTCCGGCCGATCAGATCACGACGGCCAATGCCAGCCGGCTGGAAGTGGCCTGGGTCATGCGTATGGGCGCGCTGCGCCATCTCAAGCAGGGCAATCACCCAGCGCTTGAGACCACGCCGCTCAAGGTGGGTTCGACGCTGTATGTCTGCACCCCCGAGAGTACCGTCATCGCCGTGGACGCGGTGACGGGCACGGAACGCTGGCGCCATGATCCGCAGCCGGACATGACTGGCATGAGTACGATTACCTGCCGGGGGGTCGCTTACCATGAGGCACCCGGTGCTGCGGAATGTCCGCAGCGGATCATTGCGCCGGTAATCGACGGGAAGCTGGTTGCCCTCGATGCGCAAAGCGGAGCACCTTGCCAATCCTTCGGCAGGAACGGAGCGATAGACCTGCACGAAGGGCTGGGCGAGGTCTTGCCTGGCTACTATGGCCTGACGTCGCCGCCGACGATCGTGAACGGCGTCATCGTCGTGGGCGGTGCGATCAAGGACAACGCATCGGTTGACGAACCCTCCGGGGTGATCCGGGGCTATGACGCGGTGACGGGCGTCCTGCGCTGGGCGTGGGATCCGGCCGTCGCGCCCGATGCGCCACCTGCGGCGCTGGGGCAGGTGTATACGCGCGGGGCGCCGAACGCCTGGGGCGTGGCCAGTGGCGATGCGGCACTGGGGCTGGTCTATGTCGGCATGGGCAATGCCACCCCCGATTTCTTCGGCGGGCTGAAGGACGATGACAAGGCCCGCTACGCCAGTTCGGTGACCGCGCTCGATGTCGCGACCGGGCGTCCGCGCTGGTCGTTCCAGACCGTGCATCGCGATATCTGGGACTACGATATCGCAGCACAGGCAACGCTGGTGGATATCGACACGCCGAAGGGAAAGGTCCCTGCGCTGATACAGGCGACCAAAAGCGGCCAGCTCTTCGTGCTGGACCGACGAACCGGTGAGCCCGTGACGCCGCTGGAGACGCGGCCAACCCCGCGCGGCGCGGTGCCGGGTGAAATCCTGGCGCCAGCGCAACCGTTTCCGACGACATTGCCGTCGCTCGTACCGCCCGAACTGTCGGAAGCCTCCATGTGGGGGCTTACGCCCTTCGATCAGGTGTGGTGCCGCGCTCGCTTCCTCGAAACCCGTTATGAAGGGATGTTCACGCCGCCTTCAGTGCGGGGCACGCTGGTCTACCCCTCATCCGTCGGTGGCGTGAACTGGGGAGGGGTGTCGATCGATCCGGAACGACAACGGTTGTTCGTCAACTCGAACCGCATCGCCCAGATCTGGACGCTGGTCCCCCACAGCGAGAAGGAAGAGGCGATCGCCGAGGGCAAGCGGAAGAAGCAGCTGTTGCAGGAACAGGGCTATTACCAGGAACAGGCCGGGACACCCTATGGTGTGGCCCTCGAAATGTTTCTGTCACCGCTGGGCATCCCGTGCACGCCGCCGCCCTGGGGGGTGCTGGAAGCCTTCGATCTGAAGGACAGGACGCGTCTCTGGTCGCGCCCGTTGGGGGGCACCCGTGACCAGTCGTCTCTCGGAATCGATGTGACGTTGGGCACGCCCAACTTCGGTGGGTCACTGGTCACGCGGGGTGGCCTGACTTTCATCGGCGCCGCCGCCGAAAACCGGGTTCGTGCATTCGACAGCCAGACGGGCGCGCTCAAATGGCAGGCAGATGTACCTGCCGGGCCGCAGGCAACCCCAATGACCTACGTGGAGAACGGACGGCAGTACGTCGTATTCGCTGTTGGCGGTTCCGCCATGCTGGGTACCAGGCAGGGGGATTATCTGATCGCTTTTGCACTGCCGCAGTAACGGTGAAGGCGTTGGTTGGCCCGCCGTCACACCGTGTCGAGTTCGTGCATCCACGCCGGTGTGTCGCTCTGACCATGCAACACGCGCCAGATGTCGATTTGTTCAGGGCGCTCGATGTGTAGAGCACGACGTACGGGTGGTGCGCCAGCGACCAGGCACGCCGCCCTGGCAGGTTGAGTTCATGGGTGTGGCGCGGTGCGCCAGTGCCCGGGCGGCATCCGATGTGGGTGTATGCCTGCTCGACGGCTTCGAAG
The DNA here is from genome assembly GCA_024234635.1 of Pseudomonadales bacterium. Taxonomy (GTDB): domain Bacteria; phylum Pseudomonadota; class Gammaproteobacteria; order Pseudomonadales; family Azotimanducaceae; genus SYFY01. The sequence goes on from JACKNX010000036.1 coordinate 4,608, forward strand.
GCAAGCTCGCCGCCACCCGAACAGTCGATTACCTGCACACGCAGGCAGAAGGTACGCGATGCGGTGGTGAACGACTCGGGGCTGCGTTTTGGCCTGGATGTGACGTGCAACGTGGTCACGATCGTCGAGCCGGCGATTGTGTCCACGATCGCACGAGGTCAATACTGGCGTACGGAAAGATATAACGTCTTCGTTTGACCGCTTACGCTGCGTGGAACCCCGGCGGATTTCGCCGACTCGCCACTTTGTACAGGAATCCGCCGATGGCTGGTGCCAGCTTGTTGACCTTGCTTGATGATATTGCCGCCATTCTCGATGACGTGGCGCTCATGACCAAAGTCGCAGCCAAGAAGAGCGCAGCGATCGCCGATGATGTCACGACCATGACCAAAGTGGCGACCCAGAAGACAGCCGGTGTCCTCGGTGATGACCTGGCGCTCAATGCCCAGCAGGTTGCGGACGTGCGTGCGGATCGAGAGCTTCCCGTAGTGTGGGCGGTGGCCAAGGGGTCGCTGATCAACAAATGCATTCTGGTTCCCGCCGCCTTGCTCATCAGCGCATTGCTGCCCAGCTTGATCACGCCACTGTTGATGCTGGGTGGAGCGTTTTTGTGCTTTGAAGGTGCAGAAAAGCTGCTGCACAAGTTATTGCACAGCAAGGCGGATGACGAAGCGGCTCACGTCCAGCACGCTCGTGCCAATGCCAGCCAGAGCGTGGATTTGGTTGCCATGGAAAAGGACAAGATAAAAGGCGCTGTGCGTACGGATTTCATCCTGTCGGCGGAAATCATCGTCATCGCTCTGGGCACGGTCGCTGCGGCCAGCTTCGTGCAACAGGTGGCCGTTCTGGTCGCCATTGCCGTTCTCATGACGGTGGGGGTTTACGGCCTGGTGGGAGGCATCGTCAAGATCGACGATTTGGGCCTTTGGTTGGGTCGCAAACCCCAGGCTGCGGCACAAGTGCTCGGGCGTTTCTTGCTGGCGTTGGCTCCCTGGCTGATGAAATTTCTGGCCATCGCAGGCACCGCAGCCATGTTTCTGGTGGGGGGAGGAATCCTGGTGCACGGCATCAAGTTTTTGCACCATGCCGTGGAAGGCGCGGCACAAGCCGTTGCTCAGGGCAGCATGGGGTGGCTGTGGCAGGCTCTCGCAAGCAATGGGCTCAACGCCGTCGTCGGAGCCTTGGCAGGATTGTTGGTACTGGGTGCAGTACAGATGGCGCAGCGCATGCGGCAAGCGTGAAATCCGGCTGCTGGCCTTGAATCGAGGCGGGGGTACCCATGCCAGCAAAAATCCGAGACGAAGTGCCAGCGGATGTACTGGCCATCGAGACCGTCACGGTTGCGGCCTTTTTGAGTGCGACACACACCAGTCATACCGAGCAGTACGTCGTGAACGCACTGCGACGCGCGGGTGCGCTCTCGATCTCCCTCGTGGCCGAGATCGATGACGTGCTGGTCGGTCACGTGGCGCTGTCACCCGTGAACATCAGTGATGGCAGCGCGCATTGGTTCGGTTTGGGCCCGATCTCGGTACTTCCCGCGCGCCAGCGCGGTGGCATTGGCTCCGCTCTGATGCAGGCAGCACTGGCCGCCCTGCGGCAGCAGAGCGCCCAGGGGTGCGTGCTGCTGGGTGACCCGAGCTATTACGGCCGCTTCGGCTTTCGCGCCAGCCCCGACCTGGTTCTCCCGGGTGTGCCACCTGAGTATTTCCAGGCGTTGCCCCTTGGACCGATGACGCCGCGCGGCATCGTCACCTACCACCTGGCGTTCGAGGCCACAAGCTGAAGCGAGGTCAGGGCGCAGCGTTGTTCAATCAAGGTATTGATTTGCTCAACCACGGCATTGCCAGCAAAACTGTGTCCGGGGTCAGACTGGAGCTTGCGCGCCGTCGCAGGCAGTAACTTTGCCAGCTCCAGAATGCGCCGTTTAGCCTGCGCCTTGGTAAAGCCTACGCCTTCGGCGAACTGCTCCCAATGCTGCGCCTGGACTTCGCTGAACTTGTACTTGCTGCCGATTTTCATCGCCATCTTCTGCGTCAGTGTTGGATACACAGCAGTCGAGAGCGTGTCGTAAAACGGTGCCAGAACGGGAGCCTTGGCTGAGTACAGCAGAGAGAAATTCTTGGCGTGCGCATCATGATTACCAATCAGCGCATTGAAAATCACGTAGTCGAGCAGTCGCAGGACTTGCGGCGCACTGGGGCGTGTCGCACTGCGCACCAGATCAAAGCACTGCGCCAGATCCGGGCCACCTTCATTCTGGTATTTCATTTCGGGCACCACGCCCAGTGCCTGGCAAAAGTCCTCTTGATGAAGCCGTTGCCGGTGCCCCTGGGTATCGATCAGTCGGTCGTAGCGCTCAACCAGCAGAAAGGAGCGATCCAATACCTGGTGAATTCTTGATTTCGCCGGCTTGAGCCGCATGGCATCAGCCAGTGCCATGCAGAATCCCTCGTTGGTCACACTGTCGGGGACGGCGTGAATGGCCGGTTTCAGGATATGGGAGCTGGGTGTACCGCCCCGGGGCAACCCGATGCGCGCACCATCGAAAACCACGGGCAACTTGTCTTGGGCACCGGCCAAGGAAAGCCGCAAGCCGTCTTTGCCTGCCAGCATGGGGCGACGCGGCAATTCATCCAGAATGGCCACGACTTCCTCGTCGCTCAGCCATTGAACGCCATCGCTGCGGTTCGGCACAGGCAAAGCCTGCCCAGGCTCAAGGAACGTCACGGCTCCGGCGCATTCGCCGCCGATGTGGTCCAGCAGCGCAAAGTCGTTCTGGTCAGACACCTGAAACTGTTGCGCAATCAGGCGGCGCATCTGCCCTTCGGGTAGAAGACCGGCAAAGAACGGGCGCGTTTTGCGATCGTCGAACGGCTCCGCCTGCAGGGGCAGCGAGGCGGACAAGGCAACGGCGTTTTTGTGTGACAGCCTATCGGGTGCGTAGCAAAAACTTAGTCGCCCATCGACCAAGGCCAACGTGCCGACACGATCGGCGAAAAGCCAGACTTCCAGCTCATGCGCCATGGCCGTCATCCTCTCGTTGAGTGTCGGAAGCATCAGATGGCAATCCACTCAACTGGACCTCACCACCCAGGGCATCAATGACCCGCAGCACGTTTTCCAGCCGCAAGGTGGGTTTGCCTGCTTCAAGATCGACAATGAAGCGCACGCCCACCCCAGCTGCCAGCGCCAACTGGGGCTGGGTCAGCCCGAGTTGCTTGCGAGCGGCACGCAGTGCACGCCCTAGTTGTTGAGGTGATCGAATGGATGTCATGGCTTGTTCAGTTTCCCGTTCGGGAAATTATCAACCACAACCGGACTATGTGCAAACGATATTTCCCGATCGGGAATGTTCAGTGTGGTTAGGGCATAACTTGCCTTTTGTTTCCCGATCGGGAAATAGTGGTGTTCTCGATTCCAAATTGATAGCTATTTACACCCAATATGGCGCGGTTTTCAGAACCGAGCCAATTTATGGCGCAGTTCGCCTGTCCCATGTCCGAACTGCGCCACTATCTTTTCTTTGCGGAGAATAACGGCATCAATCTCCGCAAAAATTGCAGCCAATAGTCTGGTCAGGCTCACGCCGTGCGCTCGCCATCTGGATTTCCTGCACGGCATCGACCGGCCCTTGGCACAGCACCAGATGCAGGCCCATGCGGTAGCGGTAGCCGACGGTTTGCTTCTTGCTGCTGCCACCCATCAGTGCTTCTCCTGCCGAGTTCGCGCGTGCACTTTTGCGTAATTCACCACCCGCAGCGCCATCGTGTCATTCGTGGCCAGCAGCGTTTGCGCATCAAGCCCTTCACGCAGAAAGGCACGAAAGTCCAGACCGTGCCGTTCAAACCACGCATGCGAGCCGTTCATGCACAGGCCGGCGGTGCGCACAGCATCCACATCCAGCCAGCGCATGGCCGTGACCTGCGTGGCGAAGATGGCGTAAAGCCGATCCACTTCGGCCTGCAAAGCGGTGCTGGCCTGCGGGGTGAGCGGCCCGTGCGGCGAGAAATCGTTCTTGTGGTTGCCTGCGAACACGGCGGTGTAATGCAGACCGTCCTAGGAGCCTGCGCGGCAGAAGCCCAACGCTGCTCTGATAGGCGACAATAATGGCATGACGACGATGGGCGACGACTGCGACATGACGACTTCCTACCTTCCGTATCACCCTGATCAAGGGCATTTGCTGCCGGTGTCGGCGGCGGACTGGCTGCCCGAAGGGCATCTGGCGTACTTCATTGCCGACACCGTGGCCTCGCTGGACCTGTCGGCGTTCCACGCCCGTTACGCCAAGGGCGGGCCACGCAATCAGCCGTTTCACCCGGAGATGATGGTGAAGGTGCTGCTGTATGGCTATGCGACGGGGGTGTTCTCCTCGCGCAAGCTGGCGCGTCGGCTGTATGACGACGTGGCGTTCCGTGTGTTGGCGGCGGGCAACTTCCCGGCGCACCGGACCCTGAGCGATTTCCGTGCGCTGCATCTGGAGGAACTGTCGGCCTTGTTCGTGCAGGTGGTGAAGCTGGCGCGCGAGTGCGGGCTGGTGAAGCTGGGCACGATTGCGGTAGATGGGACGAAGGTGAAGGCCAACGCCTCGCGCCACAAGGCGATGAGCTATGGGCGGATGCTCAAGGCCGAAGTGGAGTTGAAGGAAGAGATTGCGGCGCTGCTGGAGCGCGCCCGCGCCACGGACGCGGCAGAGGCGAGCGAACCCGATCACGATCTGCCGGCCGAGATCGCGCGGCGCGAAGCGCGGCTGGCGGCGATCCAGGCCGGCAAGGCGCGTCTGGAAGCGCAGCAGCGCGAGGCCGATACCGCACGCGGGCGCTATGAAGGCGACGAGCGCAAGCCGCATGATTCCGACGGCAAGCCGAGAAAAGGCAAACCGTTCAAACGCGACTTCGGCGTGCCCGAGGACAGCGACCAGACCAGCTTCACCGATCCGCAGAGCCGGATCATGAAGCAGTCCAACGGCGGCTTCGACCACAGCTACAACGCGCAGACGGCGGTGGATGCCGAGCGTCAGATCATCGTGGCGGCAGAGCTTACCGACTGCGCCGCCGACAGTGGCCAGTTGCCGGGGATGGTGGACGCGGTACAGCGCACGACGGGGGCCTTGCCGAAGCAGGTTCTGGCCGACACCGGCTATCGCAGTGAAGCGGCGCTGGCCGCGCTGGCACACACGCCCTGCGAGGTCATCGTGGCACTGGGGCGAGAAGGGCGCGAACAAGCGCAGGTGGATGCACAAAAATACCCGCACACCGCGGACATGGCGCAAACGCTAGCCAGTGAAGCCGGCAAGGCGGCGTACCGCCGCCGCAAGGCCATCGTGGAAGCACCCAACGGCTGGATCAAATCGGTGTTGGGATTCCGGCAATTCAGTTTTCGTGGCGTGGAGAAGGTACGGGCCGAATGGAAACTGGTGTGTCTGGCGATGAACTTGAGGCGGATGGCAGCGTGGGCATGAGGGGCAAGAGAGAGAAAACTCGCCCTCAGGCCACTGCCACGCTTGGGCATGTGTCATCAGGTACGTGCCGCACAGGTCATTTCCTCCACATCGCCGCGTCCGCTGCTTCAAAAAGTGCGCTTGGAATTTCTCGGCAATGTGATTTCCCTTCTGCCGCGCAGGCTCCTAGGCGGATCAGGCGATTGGCCAGTGCCTGCGGCAGTTGGGCCTTCTCAAAATAGATCAGGTTGGCCAGCGTCACGGTCAACGACTTCGGCACTAGCCCTGCCAGATTCTTGGTCGATGTGCTCTCACGCTTCCAGGGTGTGGCCAAGTCTTCATCATCGATGAAGGTGACGTCCAGCGGATGGGCGCCGCCCGTGGCCCGCAAGATGGTCGGCTCGATATCGTGTGCGGCCATGGGCTGGATGGAGGCGAGGAAACCCCACTGATCCGGATACGGGCGCAGATCGGCATCGACGAAGACGCTGCAGCCACTCTCGCGAGGCCACTTCTGTAGCGGCAAGGCGATCAGGTTGCCAAAGCCGCCTTTGGGCATCGTGTCCTGGTTCGGAAACAGGCGGTCATAGGATTCCAGCTTCAGTTGCCGAGCGCGTGAGCACGTATGGCTGATGATCGCCGTGCCCAAACGCCGGGCATCACGGGCGGAAACGCGGGATGCAAAGAACACCCACGCGTGCGCGCCATTTCCAGACCGAGAGATTTCCAGCGCAGCCGGGACACCCAGTTCATGGCAGGATTGCATGAAAGCGCGGGCGTCGTCGCGCCAGTCGGCCTCGTCAAAATCGACAGCCAAGAAATAGCAGGTGTCATCCTCCAGCAGCGGATAAACGCCGACCGTGTGCTCACCAGCCAGATGGTCGTAGATAACTGAATCGGACATTGGGATCAGCAGGCGGTTGCTGCAATCACCGCATTTGATGCGCGGCTTTTCGCAAACACCGGCGCGCCACTCGTTGGCGCAGGCTGGGGCATAGCCTGATTTACCAGAGGTCTTGCCTTCCCAGCGGATAGGGTACACATCAGTGCGCCCGCGGAACAGGCGGCGGAACAGCGTCACCTTTTCAGCCGTGGAAAGGCGGGATGGTTCTGGTTCTGGAGCAGCCACGGTGATTGGCTGTGGCGGCACCCGCCATTCGATCCCATGAAATTCGAGCAGTGCGACCAAGCGGGCGTTTTCGGCCTGGAGGGCTTTCAGTTCCAAAGCCTGATCGACCTCCGGGCCGTTCATCCCGCGCGCACCGCAGTGAAGGCTGAGTCATCGCCCAGATGGATGAAGATGCGTCCCTGCGCCTGATCGCCCGTCACCTCCAGCCAACCGCGCCCGCTCATCGGGTCGTTCTCATCGGCACCCGACCAGGAAAACTCCACTCGCGCCACGCCGTCCACGCTGCTGACACGCGCATCGATGTCGCCTTGCACCTGGCCGAACTGGAGCGCGCCGGTCAGATCGTCGCGGAGCGTGATGTGCGCCGGGGCATCCATATCAAAGTAGTCGGCATCCCAGACTTCCATACCGGTGATGCGCCAAGTGCCCAGCACAGCCTTCTCGGTTTTCTTCATTCCTCACCTACCAAGCCGGCTTCGGACCAGAAGTGATCGAAGTCATCGCCCACGCCCCAGCCGACGTTCTGCCCCAGTTGGCGCACCCGGTCCAGCCGGGCAATGAATGTGGCCTTCTGCCCGGCGGGCAAGGTCAGCACATATTTCAGTGCCTGCTCGAACATCCGCAACAGCGCGTCATAGAAGCCTTCGTCGTCCATGCCGCATCCGGCCAGAAAGTCGAACACCTCTTCGCAATAGAACACTGTGAGTTCGGCCAGGCCCTCGGGCTGGCCCAGTGCCTTCTTGTAATCGCTGATGGCTTTCTTGGCGGCCATCGCCTTATTCCTTGTCGCCATCCAGCGTGTTGCCGGATTCAATCTGTTTCAGCAAGCGGTCAAAATCGCTCTCAAACAACCGATCCTGCACGATGCGGTATTTCTCGAATTCGCTTTCGGCATGTGCCTTGGCGATTTCTGCAGACACCTTGCCTGCATCCTGCAGAATGTCTCGATCCCAGAGTCCAGGAGGCCGCTCAAGCGTTCCTCCCAATCCTGCATGGTCATGGGGATGCGGCGCATGGGCTGAAGTTCAGCCATGTCCAGATAGGCCGACACGATACGCTGCATCTGCGCCAACTCGAACTCCGACCGGTAGTTCTTGGCGAGGGATACATCGTATTTGTGGATCTTGCCGTGGGGTGCGCCTTCCCAGTGGGTCAGGCCCATGTTTTCTTTCTGGTGGTCCGCCCGATCCACGATCACCTCGGCGGCCGTTTGCCCGTGAACGGCGTAATGCAACTTGTTCTGCACCGCTGCAAAAAACGCTTCGTGGCCGTCGCTGTGGTGTCGTAGTCCAGCGCCGTGGCGTAGATGTCAGTGATCTTCTGTATCCGATCCATCAACCCCATTGTTCACGAGCGAGCAGGTTCATGGCTAAATCCTGGTCATGGACATTCCACGGCAACAGCGCTTCGATTTCTGCGACGGTTTTAGCCAGTGGCAGGCGTTCGAGCACAAGGCACAGCCACGCGTACGGTTCGCGTCCATTGGCCTTGGCCGTCTCGATGAGCGAGTAGACCAACGCACTGGCGCGTGCGCCAGCAGGCGTGTCCGAGAACATCCATGCTTTTCTGTTATGGAAAGCTTCCCATAAACAGCGCAATTGGCTCTTCTGTTGGACCGAGGTCGGTGCCGAGCGGGTGGCGGTTATCCAGTGAGCCTGACCAGACTATCTGAGGGATTTCCGGCCGTTTTTTGTCACGGTTGGCGAGGAGCGGAAGCAAGGCCCCCTCGAAGAGCTTGCAAGAAGCCCTCCGAGGGGGTTGTCTCGTGTTCGACCAAGAATGCGAGACCACTCCAATGTGCCATGCCCTGTTACGCGATGCCAGCTTCTGGCGGTTTTTGCAGCTGATCGATCACGACCTGGCGGAGCAGGAGAGCGCTGGCGGCTGTCCGGCGTGCGGTGCGCCGCTGCATCGCGCCGACTACCCGCGCAAGCCGCGCGGCGTGCCGCGTGCGCTGTTCGGGCCGGACGGGGTGCGACGCCTGAGTTTCTGCTGTGCCCGCGACGGGTGCCGACGGCGCATGACGCCGTCGTCGGTGCGTTTTCTGGGGCGCCGGGTGTTTGCGGGCGCCGTGGTGGTGCTGGCGTGTGCGCTGGCACAGGGTCTGAGTGAGCGGCACCGGCAGCGACTGTGCGAGCGTATCGGGGTCGGTTTGCGCACGCTCGAGCGCTGGCGACGGTGGTGGCGGAGAGATTTCGCAGCCAGTGCGCCGTGGGCGGCGATCCGGGCACGACTGGCCACGCCAGTGGAGGAGCAAGCGTTGCCGCGCGGATTGCTGGAACGCTGGGGTGAGGCCTTCTCGGCAACTTCGGTGGTGGGGCTGCTGCGGCTGCTCGCACCGCTGTCGCGTTCGGTGAGGGCGCGCGGATGACCCGCAGACGATGCGGGTGCCGCGAGGCGGGAGGAGCTGCGTAGGCTGCGCATACACTCACCGCACGGGGATTTCGCATGGGCAGGACGGTCGAGGGCGATCGAGACCGCTGGGCACGGCTGCGCTTCATGATCATCGGTCCGCTGCTGGCGGCGCCGCCCGAGCCGGGTGCGCTGCAGCAGACGCTGGTGCAGCTGGCGGCCCGACACTGGCGCCACCCGGTCACGGGGGAGGCCGTGCGGTTCGGGCGCTCGACGATCGAGCGCTGGTACTACGCGGCGAAGAACGCCCGCACGGATCCGGTGGCGGCACTACGCCGCGGGGTGCGCAAGGATGCCGGTCGCCAGCGCAGCCTGTCGACGGCGATCGGTGCGCTGCTGTACGCCCAGTACCACGCGCACCCGAGCTGGACGGTGCAGCTGCACTACGACAACCTGGCCGTACGGCTGCGCGAGGATCCGGCACTCGGGGCGGCGCCCTCGTACGCGAGCGTGCGCCGCTACTTTGCGGCGCAGGGGTTGTTTCGCCAGGCGCGGCGATCCGTGCGCGACAGCGCCGCTCGCGCCGAGGCACGCGAACGGCTCGCGCGGGTCGAGGTCCGCTCTTACGAGAGCGCGCACACCAACGCGCTCTGGCACGCCGACTTCCACCACGGCACACACCCGGTGCTCAGCCGCACGGGCGTGTGGCAAAAACCCGTGCTGCTCGGGGTGATCGATGACCACTCGCGTCTTGCCTGCCACCTGCAGTGGTATCTGGCCGAGACGGCCGAGACCTTCGTGCACGGGCTCTCGCAAGCGCTGCAGAAGCGCGCG
>JACKNX010000037.1 GCA_024234635.1 Pseudomonadales bacterium
ATGAAATTGGTCAACTGCTCTGAGGGCTCATTGTCTGGCCGCCTTAGGTAGGTAGTCAACATGAACGAGCGACCGGCGAGAGGTCTCGTCACGACATCTTTGTGCCGGCAGTCCTCGATATGGGCTGTGCTGGAGAATCCGACGCCGTAGCCCGCGGCAACCAGGGTCAGCATCAGGTCGTGAGTGGCCACTTTCTCGGCGACGACGGGCTGGGCATCAACCGAGCAGAGCATTTTGTCCAACTGCTGGCTACACCCCGCGCAGACTTCCGGGTGGCAGAGGACCAGTGGGTAGTTGACGACTTCATGGAGTGGCACACGTTTGTGAACCAGCAGTGGATGTCTGGAAGGGACGATTACCACCAGGGGATCGCGCCAGACTGATTTGGCGATTATGCCATCCTCGACCTCATCAGCGAAGGCAAAGCCTGCGTCATACAAGTCATTGCGTATCCCCCTCAGTTGTTTGGAAAAGGGTATCTCCGATAACCGTATTTCGACTTCGGGTTCCTCTTCCCGGCACCGTGCCAAAAGGGCGGTCAAACGACTGCGTGCGATTCCGTCGGACAAGGCTATGCGTAGTGTGCCCCGGTAGCCTGAGGCTGCTGCTTTGGCATTGGTCTTGGCTTGATCAAGGCAAAGCAGAATGCGACGAGCGTCTTCCAGGAAAACCTGTCCTGCCCACGTCAGGCGTGTGCCTCGGGATGTACGCTCGAAAAGCAACACATCCAGTTCGGATTCGAGGTTCTTGATGGTTCGCGAGAGAGGGGACTGTTCGATATTGAGCCGTTCGGCGGCGCGGCTGAAATGCAGCTCTTCAGCAACGGCAATGAAATATCGAAGATGGCGTAAATCCATGCGTTGACTCCTCCCTGCTGACTAACGCCACCATAACGCGATCTTCCTACCAAGCCTGGAAAAATATTGCCCGGCGGATCGACTGCTTTGCCGACTCTTCCCCCTCGCTGGAACTGACATCTATCCGATGGGCGTCAGCTGACAGTGGAGGAGTACACCAGAGATAAAGCGCAACGCAATGAACGCCCGGCCGTCGCGACTACCCGTTGAAAGTTCCTTGTCATTAGGGTCTCGCTGTAAATAATATCGCTACCCAATAATAAGCGTAGACTGATTTAAGTTCCTTGAACGATTTCACATAATGAACAGTTTTGCTGCCAATGCTGACCCAACACGCCGGCGAATCATGAAAACTTAGGCGCAAGGGCCTCTTTCCCTTGGCAGGGGTCGAGTGGCCGAGTGATCAGCACAATACTATAGACGGCAAATAGCGGGTGCGTGTTACAATGGTTAAGATTATGAGGCTGTATTCGGTATGTCCGCGCGCAGCTTTCCAATTAACTAAACTTCGGTCTGCCATGACCCGTACCGCTTCGATCAATGTTGTTCTGTGGTGGCGCTTCCAGTAGGAAGCGGCACGTCGATGCGGCCTCGAACCGCACCTTGCCGCCGTACCGGTAGGCGAGGTCCAGCAGATGGCTCTCCGGCACGGCGGCTCCAAGACCAAAGGAGATTGCCCGATGCCATTACAAACCTCCGTCATAGACGATAGCTTATGTGCCACGGCATCGTGGTGCGCGGCGGTTTGCGTTGCCAACCGGTATTCAGCCATCCCGACCTGGGAGCGCTCCCCGAACAATCGCGAAGGGAGGTTGTTATCTGTGGTGCCGGGTTTGAATCAGCGGGGCCTTGGAGCCTGTGCGCCGTTGGAATCCAGTGTCAATGTGTATAACAAAGTGAGTAACGACCAGCGATCATCAATTGTTACTCTAGATAATTCAAGGAGTTATGATGTCTAGAATTCTGATGATCGATAACTACGACTCCTTCACCTACAACATCGTGCAGTACCTCGGCGAACTGGGGGCGGATGTTGTGGTGCACCGCAACGATGAAATTTCGGTCGCCGACATCGGCGCGATGGCGCCAGCCGGCATCGTGATTTCACCCGGTCCCTGCACGCCCAACGAGGCGGGCGTGGCCATGGACGTGATCAGGGCGTTTGCCGGCAGGATACCGATTCTGGGCGTCTGCCTGGGTCATCAGTGCATCGGCCAGGTCTATGGCGGCACCGTCAGCCGGGCGCACGATGTGATGCACGGCAAACTCTCCGCCATCCATCACACCGGTCTGGGCGTCTTCCATGGCCTGCCCTCCCCCTTCCAGGCGACGAGGTACCACTCACTGATCGTGGAACGGGAGAATCTTCCCGCCGAGCTGGAAATCACCGCCTGGACCGAAGTCGACGGCCAGATGGATGAAATCATGGGCCTGCGCCATCGCCATCTTGCCGTGGAGGGCGTGCAGTTTCATCCCGAATCCATTCTCACCGAACACGGTCACGCCCTGTTGCGCAACTTCCTCCACACCCTGGACTGATCCCATGGACATGCAGTCAGCGCTGAACACGCTCGCCGACGGCGGCAACCTCTCCCGCGACGCCATGCGCGGGATATTCCTGGGCGTGATGTCCGGCGACGCCACGCCGGCCCAGATCGGTGCGCTACTGATGGGCCTGCGCTGCAAGGGTGAAACCGTGGAAGAGATCGCCGGCGCCGTGGATGCGATGCGTGCGCTTTCCACCCGCGTGGCTGTCGATGCCCCCTATCTGATCGACACCTGCGGTACCGGCGGCAGCGGCCAGAAGCTGTTCAACATTTCCACCGCCGCTGCGCTGGTGGCGGCGGCAGCGGGAGCGCATGTTGCCAAACATGGCAACCGCAAGGCGTCCAGCCAGAGCGGCGCCGCGGACCTGCTGGAGGCCGCCGGTGCCAGCATTGCGCTGACCCCGGCGCAAATTGCCCGCTGCATCACCGAAGTGGGGGTTGGTTTCATGTTTGCCCCTGCGCACCACAGCGCAATGCGCCACGTGGCGCCAGTTCGCGGTGAACTCAAGATCCGGACGATGATGAATCTGCTGGGGCCGCTCACCAATCCGGCGGGCGCCCGCCGCCAGCTCATGGGTGTGTTTGACAGAGCCTGGCTGCGGCCACTCACCGAAGTGCTGCAGATGCTCGGCTCCGAAGCCGTGCTGCTGGTCAATTGCGGTGGGCTCGACGAAATGGGGCTGCATACCCCAACGCACTGCTGCGAGCTGCGCGCCGGCACCATTACGGAGTACCTGTTCGATCCGCGGTCCGTCGGCATCGAGCGGCAGGCTACGGATAGCCTGCAGGCAGCCTCGATTGCGGACAGTCTGCGCCTGGTGCGAAGCGCGCTTTCCGGCGAACCGGGGCCGGCGCACGATATTGTTGCGCTCAACGCTGGCGCCGCCATCTACGTCAGCGGCGTGGCCAACAGCATGGACAACGGCGTGGAAATGGCACGCGATGCCATTGCCGCCGGGCTGGCCCAGGAAAAACTGGATGAGCTCGTACGTATCACCAGCCTGATGGCGGAGGAGCAGTGAGCACCATTCTCGACCGCATACTTGCGCACAAGCACAGGGAAGTTGCCGTGCGGCGCGAACATCGATCCCTGGACGACCTGCTCAGCCACTGTCGCGCCGCGCCGCCTACCCGCGGGTTTGTTGCCGCCATGCAACGATCGGTTGCCCTTGGTCGCGCCGCCGTGATCGCCGAGATCAAACGCGCTTCGCCCAGCAAGGGGCTCATCCGCGAAAATTTTGTGCCTTCGGAGCTGGCTCAAAGCTATGAACGCGGCGGCGCTACCTGCCTGTCGGTGCTTACCGACGAACAGTTCTTTCAGGGCAGCGACAACTTTCTGATCCAGGCAAGGGATGCGGTCACGTTGCCCGTTCTGCGCAAGGACTTTGTCGTTGACCGCTACCAGCTCGCCGAAGCACGGTGTCTGGGAGCGGACTGCGTACTGTTGATCGTCGCCGCGCTCGAATCTTCGCTGCTGGGAGAGCTGTACAACGAGGCGCTGGAGCTCGGCCTGGACGCGCTCATCGAAGTACACGACGAAGCGGAAATGGCGACGGCACTTACCCTCAAACCCGCGCTGGTGGGCGTCAACAACCGCAACCTGAAGACGTTCGACGTCTCGCTCGACAACAGCGTTCGCCTGAAGTCGATGGTGCCGGACGGTACGCTGCTGGTCGCCGAAAGCGGGATTCACACCCATGACGACGTTGCCCGGTTGCGCTCGGCGGGCATTCACGGCTTTCTCGTCGGGGAAGCGTTCATGCGCGCCGACGATCCTGGCGCTCGGCTGCGGGAACTGTTTGCCTGAGCCCACGGCCGCGCTATCCCGCGGCCGCGGCGAATTGGTCGCGAATCAGCTGCGCCGCAGCAGATCCACGCGATTGGGCACTTCGAAAACAAAGCCTTCCGGCTTGCGGTAGCTCTCAAACCGCTCGCGAATCCGTTCGATGAGTTCCGGCGTGACATTGCGCTGCGTGTGCGTCACGTTGATCAGCCCGTTGCGGAACTGGTCGAACGACTCCAGCTTCACGCGGTTGCGGAAAAAATACTCCTCGACCAGTTCAAAGCCACCGTCGCCAATGGCCCGGCCCACGGCAGCAAAAGCCGCCTGACGCACAAATTCCTCGTCATTGAACAGACGGATGACCTCATTGAACTCACCATCGAAGACCGGCTCCGAAATATAGGCAAGCCCACCCGGCTTGAGCACCCGTCGAATTTCCGCGAACGCCTGATCCATGCTGTCCAGAGGCACGTGGTGCAACGATTTGAACATCAGCACGATGTCAAAGCTGGCATCAGGCGCCTCAATCGCTTCCGCGCCGAACGCCTCGAACGTCACCTTGGGCAGGTCGGTGATGGCCAGGTTCTTCTCATGCTGTATGCGGTCCACCTCCGCCGCCACGATGGCGTTCACTTCAGTGCGCTCGGCAATGAGCCGGGTTTTCTCCGCGGCCCCGCACCCGAGTTCCAGCACCTGCGCACCAGCAAACGGCAGCATGCGCGTGAGCACCTCAAATTCGTTCTGCAGGGGCTGCGTCGCTGGCCCGAAGAGTTGTATTGCCGCAGTGTTCATCCTGTCTCCCCGTCTGAATACGAGCCGCTGGTTTCCGGACCGGGGATGATAAGCAGGATTGCGCGACAACGCATGTTCACGCCAGTGGTTTCAGACCCAGGGCAGGTCAACTGGCAAAAAAAAAGAGCCCGAAGCGGGCTCTTTTCTCCAATCACATTCCTTGTGATTGTGGGGCTTTACAGCCCTTTTGGTGCTATCAGCGAGTTCCGTACACCACCATGGTCTTTCCCTTGACCGAAACCAGGCCCTGATCCACCAGAGTCTTGAGAACGCGACCCACCATTTCACGGGAACAGCCAACGATGCGGCCGATCTCCTGGCGGGTGATTTTTACCTGCATGCCGTCCGGATGCGTCATCGCGTCGGGCAGACGGGTCAGTTCGAGCAGCGTGCGTGCGACACGGCCGGTCACGTCGAGGAAAGCCAGGTCGCTTACCTTCTGCGTGGTTCGGGCCATGCGCTCGGCCATCTGTCGACCGACGGCATACAACAGCTCGGTATGCTTTTCAGCCAGTTCCCGGAACTTGCCGTAGGACAGCTCGGCAACTTCACATTCCGTCTTGGCCTTCACCCAGGCGGAGCGGGAAGAGTCTTCGACAAACAACGGCATTTCGCCGAAGAAGTCACCCTTGTTCAGGTACGCGACAATGATTTCGCGACCCGATTCGTCTTCCACCAGAACGGTGACCGAGCCCTTCAACACATAGTAGATGGAATCGCTCTTGTCCCCGGCGTAGATCAGCGTGCTCTTGGCCGGGTACTTCCGGCGATGCGCAGCAGTGAGAAACGCTTCGAGATGCGCGTTCTCCTGTTGATTCGCCTGAAAGCCACGTGCCACCATTGGCCGCTTTGAAATGAATGCGCTTTGAGTATTTTTCGCTGCAAGCACCTTGTTCCGCTCCTTCGTCACACCTTGCGTGTGAAGAATAGTCGCAGTTTCGTATCCGTGGTTTCGAGACACAGTCGACAAACGGCGTCAAATCACGTTCTGAACGGTCATCTATCACGTTTGAACCCTGTTTTTGCGGCATTTCCGGTTGTCCTGGGCGATAGCATCACGAACAAAGCGGCACACTGAACAGAT
Organism: Pseudomonadales bacterium; assembly: GCA_024234635.1. Classification (GTDB taxonomy): domain Bacteria; phylum Pseudomonadota; class Gammaproteobacteria; order Pseudomonadales; family Azotimanducaceae; genus SYFY01. The sequence goes on from JACKNX010000037.1 coordinate 6,064, forward strand.
CCTCTGAACGGAAGAATCTACTATGCAGGCGGAAATTCGCTGGGTCGAGAACGTCCATTTCACGGCAACGAGCGGCTCGGGGCACCTGGTCCCACTCGACGGCCCACCGGATGGCGGCGGTGAAAATCGCGGCGCAAGGCCAATGGAACTGCTGCTGATGGGCCTGGGCGGCTGCACTTCCTACGATGTCGTCACGATATTGACGAAATCGCGACAGAAAGTGCGCAACTGCGTCACCCGATTGACGGCGGAACGCGCCAGCGAAGTCCCGCAGGTATTTACGCGTATCCACATTCACTTCGATGTCACCGGGGAAAACCTCGATCCGAAAAAGGTGGCGCGAGCCGTAGAATTGTCAGCGGAGAAATACTGCAGCGCTTCCATCATGCTGGAACGAGGCGGCGTCAGCATTTCCCACAGCCACAGCATCGAGGAAAGCAGCTCATGAACCAGGCTCCACCCACCCACGCGGGATTGCGCCATGTCGCCCTGTTCGTGCATCGTCTGGAGGAATGCGTCGCTTTTTATACGCAGGTGCTCGGCTACCACGTGGAGTGGCACCCGGATCCGGACAACATCTACCTCTGCAGCGGCAGCGACAATCTCGCGCTGCATCGGCGCGCGGAACCGGCGCCGGACCATGGGCGTCTGGATCATATCGGAGTGCTTGTGAAAGCCGCCGACGACGTGGACAGATGGCATGACCGCTGCACGGCCGCCAACGTCACTATCGTCGCGAAGCCGCGTACGCACCGCGACGGCGCACGTTCGTTCTATTGCAAGGATCCGGACGGCACGGTGGTGCAGTTCATCCACCATCCCCCCATCGCACATACGGCGTAACAGCTGGCCACGTTGCGACTGCCAGCGCTGTCACGCATGGAACTTCGTTCCATGAGAGGACGCTGAATATCCCTCCTGTACGTCTTCAGCACTCCTCGGCGTCGCCGACTCGCGCCAAACGCAACTTTTTGTTGCGGCACCTGGCAGCAGTCCCTGGCTGGACGGCCAGGCCGCTTTTCAGCGGCCTGCTGAATGATACGCAGCGCCGGGCTTCATCAACTGCAGGGCGAGAGGTGAACGCCGGGCGAAGCGCCCCGGTGTAGTAGATCGACGCCAGGTTCAGATCCGGTATGTCGACGCGGTCATCACGCGCGAGAGCAGCCACATGAACCGGCGCACCGGCACGGGAAACGACGCCCCACCGGCTCGCAAGGCAGTGGCGCCATGCTCAGCCTCTTCCGTTCGCATTCTTGTGACAATGGCGCGACTTCGCAGGTCCGACTCGGGCAGAGTCTCCAGGTGCTCAGTGAGGTGAGCGCCAACCCGCTCCTCCGTGGCCTCGACAAAACCAAGGCTCACCCGGTCGCCCAGCTTGCCGGTCAACAGGCCCATGCACCAGGAAGCCGCATAGAACAGGGGATTGAGCACACTGGGTCGTGAATCGAGTTCCCTGAGCCGGTCGCCGCACCAGGCCAGATGGTCCGCCTCCTCGTCCGCCGCCTTGAGCAGCATCGCCCGTGCGGAAGGTTGTTCCGCGGCCATTGCCTGGCCTTCATAGAGCGCCTGGGCGCAGATTTCACCGGTGTGATTGATCCGCATAAGCCCTGCCGCATGCCGACGTTGCGTCTCATCAAGGCAAGCCTCGGGAAGATCCGCCGCCGGGTTCGGCCGATGGCCTGACGCAGGACCGAACACCGTACGCAACCCCCGGTCGAAACCGACAATGAGCTGGTCGATGGTGGTCATGTTCTGCGCTCCAGTTCCTGCCCGCGGGGAACGCGGATGGTACCATTCCCACCGCCTCACGAGCGTACGGACACCATGGCGGACACCAAGGACTTCCACTTAATCCTCGACGCCGGCATCCCACTCATTGTCGTGGAATCCAGCGATGAACCACGGGTTCTGGCCCTGCTGCTCAACTCGGCCATTCAGCGCCGCATGTCGTACTACGAATGGTCTGCCACCCAGGGCCTGCGCCTGGGCGGGTTTGGCGAATCGTTGCGGGACCAGCAACAGATGCGCGATCCCGAGGACGTGCTCAAACACATCGCCCAGACCCCGGGACCTGCCATCTATGCGCTGTGCGACTTCCATCCGTATCTGGACAAGGAACCCTTGCATGTCCGTTATCTGAAGGACATCGCCCAGCAGCGCGAAGCCCTGGGCAATATCGTGGTGCTGGTCAGCCACCAGCTCAAGTTGCCGGCGGAACTGGGCCGGTTTACCGCCAGCTTCGCGATGCGCCTGCCCAGCGACGATGAATTGATGGGCATGGTCCGCAAGCAGGCCCAGGTGTGGTCCGAGCAGAATGGTGGGCGCAAGGTGCGAACTGACAGCGAGACATTGCGCAAGCTGATCGCCAACCTGCGGGGCATATCACACGCCGAGGCACAGATACTCATCCGGCATGCAGTACATACCGACGGCGCCATCACCGAATCCGATATCCCCGAGGTCAACCGGCTGAAGTTCGATCTCCTCGATGCCGAGGGTGTGCTGCATTTCGAATACGACACCGAGCGTTTCGCGAACGTGGCTGGCCTCAACAATCTCAAGCAATGGCTGGCACTGCGCGAAAAGAGCTTTCTGGACAACCAGGAAGACCGGCCGCGGGGCGTGTTGTTGCTGGGCGTGCAGGGTGGCGGCAAGAGCCTGACGGCGAAGGCGATTGCGGGATTCTGGGGGCTGCCCCTGCTGCGCCTGGATTTCGGCGCGCTGTACAACAAGTATTTCGGTGAATCGGAACGCAACCTGCGGAACTCGCTGAGACAGGCGGAAATGATGGCGCCCTGCGTACTGTGGATGGACGAGATCGAGAAAGGTCTGTCCACCGCCGGCACGGAAACAGCCACCAGCCAACGCATTCTCGGCACACTGCTTACCTGGATGGCGGAAAACCCCACGCCGGTTTTCATCGTCGCCACGTCCAACGACATAGCGGCGCTGCCGCCGGAACTCGTGCGCAAGGGGCGCCTGGACGAGATATTCTTCGTCGATCTTCCCGACGCGGTTGCCCGCGAGGAGATATTCCGCATTCACCTCGGCAAACGCCACCTCGATGCGAGCAGGTATTCGCTACAGATGCTCGCCGACGCCACGGACGGCTTCACGGGTGCCGAGATCGAACAGGTGATCGTCTCTGCACGCTACCTGGCCGCCGCACGCAACGAAGACGTTCGCGACCAGGATCTGCTGCAGGCGGTGGAACGCACTTACCCGCTGTCCGTCCTGCATGCCGAAGCCGTGCACTCACTGCGTGCCTGGGCCCGGGATCGGGCGGTACCGGCCTAGCAGGCTGCTGAAAAAGCAGCCTGGTATGCCAGCCAGGGACGGCTGGCCCGCAAATGCAGCGGAAAACGCTGCATT
>JACKNX010000038.1 GCA_024234635.1 Pseudomonadales bacterium
CCGCGGCGAAAACTGGAGCAGCGTGCTCCCAAGCACCTCCGGCCTGAACCTCACGGCCCTGGCGTTTGACCCGGCCAGTCCCGACTTGAAGTGGGTGATCGGCACGGACAGCGGGCAGGTTTACACATCCACCAACGGCGGCCAAAGCTGGGGCGCCCCGATCAGCTTTCCCAATGCCAGCTTCATCGGCGGCCTGCTTTTCGCCCCCACCCTGGGCGGCAGCGGACACCATACGCTTTGGGCGCTGACCGGCGACTCCAACAACGGCGCGACAGCGTACGCCTATCGCAGCACCGACGGCGGCGATACGTGGACGGAGGTTCAGGTCAACCCCGGATCGGCCGTCAACGGCGTCACTTACCACGACACGATCCCCGGATTGCTGTGGGCAGGCGTGGATGGGGGGTATGCCTCCGAAGATGACGGCCTGACGTGGCTTCCCCTTGGCGCCGGCCTCCAAGGAGCGCATGACTTTGCGGTCGTCCCCGGCGCGTCAAGCAAGCAAACGACCACCCTCTTTGCCGCAACGGCGGTCAGCCTGTATCAAAGTTCAGATGGCGGGGCAACCTGGCAGGAAGCGGCAACCGGGCTGGGCGCCAACCTGCCCGGCACGCTGGCAGTCTCCCCCTTCAACGCCGATGAAGCCTACGCGGCGACGCAGTCGCGCGGGATTCTACATACCGTCGATGGCGGCCGAAGCTGGCGGAATCTGGACATTCCCATGGGCGGCTATCGCATGGGGCTTGCCGCAGACCCCTTCACCAACGGCAAAGTCTATTTCGGCGATGGCGGGTACACATCCAATCCTGTCGTGCGCGTATCGCTCGACCACGGCAAGCACTTCACCGAATACCCGCTTGTATTACCCATTGCCTACACCGGACAGGAAGCCAAAATCCTGGCGCTGGAGCCGGACCCTGAAACCCCATCTCACTTGCTGGCTGGCGTATGCGTAAAACCGGCGCTGTGGTGGCAGCCCGGCCCCGGGCTGATCTATGCCAGCAACAATGGCGGCCAGAGCTGGTCTCAACGGTCAACGCCGGCAGGGACCCAGTGCATCACTTTCCTGACCTTTGACCCAAATGACGCGGCCATCGCCTATGCCGGAACCGATTCGGGCCTCCTGCGCAGCGTGGATGGCGGTGCAACCTGGCTCGCCCTGCCCACCGCTCCCGATGTGGAACGTGTCGGCCCAATCGCCGTCGACCCGCGTGATTCCACTTCGATTTTCCTCTTCGGCGGGCCGAATTTTGGGCCCGGGGATCACAATCCCAATGCCGGTGTCTTTGTGTCGCATGACAACGGTGCCACCTGGTCCCTCATGAGTGGGGTCGGTTACCCGGTCTGGGCGTTGAAATTCGTCCGTGTGGGCATGGACTATTGGCTCTATGCGGCGACCATGGACGGCCTGCGCTACCTGAAATCCATCCCGGCGGATCTATCCACCGCATGGGAATACGGCAGCGGGATTGCCTCAGTTGCCACGATTGACGCATTCGATGCCGGCGTGGAGAGCGGCCGGGTTGTCTACTACATTGGCACATCCGGCGGAGCGCTGAATGCCGCTGGTGACCAGACGTCTCAATCCGCTGCTTCCGCTGCGCAAAACATGGCGGGCGGGGTCTACCGCAGCATGGCCAGATCGTACCTGTTGTTTCAGCCGCTGATCGCTCGATAGGAGATTTGGTCTGCTCAACCCGCCGGGCGAGTTTCTCGGCACCATCCGCAACCGGGAAGCCATCGGCAGGACAGCCGATGAACTGGCGGCGATCTGGAACGACTCGCATCCCGGCGAGCAGATTCTGACTTGATGCGACAGGCTCACACTGGCGGGTGTAGACCCTGACCCTGCCCCACCGCCCGCATGTCCCTGCGCAATGCAAAGCCCCGGCCACTTTGGCCGGGGCTTTGCATTGCCTGCTTCTGGCTGCCTTCCAGTAGGTTGCAGGGGCAGGCGCCACCTACCCCAAAATGTCAGCCATCGTGCTTGGCTCGGCGCTCTACGCCGCCTGTCATATTGGCTACGGCAGCCAGACAACGTCGAGGGATGAATGATGGGTAGGGTGGTGGCAGCCCGACCTTCGTTCCAAGCTCAGAGACTATGTGAAGCCCTCCATGGTCATCCTGATCTTTTCTTGATGCGAATCTCACGTACCTTGATGCATTCTTGCCCCTGGCCTGGTGCATGCTCTGGATAGCTTGTGGACTTGTCACGATGCGCCAGGCTCTGCACCGAGCGCGTTCTCCGTCCAGATGACAATCATGAATGGGGTGCGCTCATACCGGCGGCCGGCGCCAAGGTCAGCTAGGAAGTGAGCGGAGCATGGTCAACATTGAGGAATTCGTCCGGCTACTCAATCGGGTTATCGACCGCCTGGGTCTCGTCGGCAGGCACGCTCAGCGCAGACCACACGACCCCGATTCTGTACTCTGGCTCATGGAACAAGAGCGGAAGGCAGTGGTCTATCCCTGCACGCAGCCACCGGATATTGAGTGTGGCGATCCACGTTAGGTTTGGCCCTACGTGAACAACAAGGAAGTGACGCTGGCCCTTGATGCGCTACAATGGATGGTATGCGTTCACATCACCCATTGCACGGCTCACAATCCACTCCTGCGCGGCAACGAGAGCCGCAGCAGCCGCCCGGCCGATTGAAAATCTTCCTCGGCATGGCGCCTGGCGTTGGCAAGACCTCCGCCATGCTGCAAGCAGCGCGCAAAGAGCAGGCCGAAGGCGTCGACATCGTCGTGGGCTGTGTGAACACGCACGGTAGTCCCGACACAAATCTGCTACTGGTGGGGCTGGAACAACTCGCCGGGCGCAATGGCAGGCTCGCCGTTGATGCCCTCGACGCCATGAACCTGGATGCCGCTTTGGCCCGTGCGCCTCGAATCCTGCTCGTTGACGATCTTGCCCAGAGCAATGCCGCCGGCGCACGCCATGTCAAGCGCTATCAGGATGTACTGGAACTGCTGGACGCCGGCATCGATATCTACACCACGGTCAACGTCCAGCATTTCGAGAGTCGCGCCGACGCCGTTCGCCAGATCACAGGGATTGAGGTCACGCAGAGGATACCGGATTCGCTGCTTGACCTGGCAGACGAGATCGAACTCATCGATCTGACGCCTGCGGCACTGCGCAAGCGTCTGGCAGAGGGAAAAGTTCACGCACCTGAAGGCGCCGAGGTGGCGGGCAACACCTTCTTCCGCATCGGCAACTTGATGGCGCTGCGCGAGATGGCGCTGCGCCTGACGGCCGAGCACGTAGACCACCAGCTTCAGGATTACATGGAAGTCAAGCGTATCGCCGGCCCGTGGAAATCGGGAGAGCGCCTGATGGTGGCAGTTAGCCCCAGCCCATTTTCCGAAGAGGTGATTCGCTGGACACGCCGCATGGCCTACAACCTGGAAGCGCCGTGGTTTGCCGCGTCTATCGAGACGTCGACCAGGCTCACGGCTGCGCAGCGTGAGATGCTGACAAAGAATCTGGAACTTGTGCGCACGCTCGGCGGCGAAGTTGTCACGGCAGCGGGTGAAGATATCGTCGCCGGCCTGTTGCGTCTTGCCCAACAACGAAACGCCACACAGATCATTGTGGGCCGTCCGCTGCATACGCGGCTTCGAGACTGGCTGCACGGCGGATCGCTGGTCGAACGACTCATCCAGGCCGGTGGCACGACCGACATCTATGTTGTCTCAGGGCAAAAGGAAGCTACAACTCGTGCGCCTCGCCCTCCCTTCGCAATCACCCAGTCACACTCGACCTGGCAAGACTATGGGTGGGCGTTTGTCATCGTAACCTGCGTGACTGCGCTCTTGCTGGCGGCCGACCTGACCGTACCCTGGATCACGTACCAGGCAGTCGGGTTGATTAGCCTGCTGGCCGTCCTGCTGATCGCCGTTTATTTGGGGCGTGGCCCCGCGCTGCTGGCAGCGTCCGCCAGCGCCGTCTCATGGAACTATCTGTTCATGCACCCCCGCTTCACCTTCGCGATTGCGGCGCTGGAGGATATCATCCTCTTTCTGCTTTACTTTGCCATTGCGCTCTTTGCAGGAACGCTCACCGCACGCCTGCGCACACGCGAACGGCAGGCGCAACACAATGCCGATCGCACGACGGCGCTATACACGCTGGCACACGAGACCGCCACAGCCGTCAATATGGATGACGTGCTGCGAACTGCGGTCGAGCAGATCGGCCGCGTCTTTGACGCCGATGTAGCCATCATGCTGACGCACGCAGGCAAGCTAGCCAAGAACGTGCATCCGTCCAGCACGCTCACTGTTGGCGACAGGGATACGGGTGTGGCAACCTGGACTTTTGAAAACAATCGGCCCGCCGGCCGGCACACTGCAACGCTGCCACAAGCTTCGGCGCAATTTCGTCCGCTTTCTACGCCAGGCCGCACCGTTGGCGTGCTAGGCGTCCGCACGCGACAGCCTGGCCGTCTATCCTTTGACCAGGAAGTGCTGTTGGAGACCTTTACCAGCCAGGTTGCACTGGTCATCGAGCGCGAACTGCTCGATGAGGCGGCCGAACAGGCGGTCATGTTGCGCGAATCCGAGCGCCTCTACACGACGCTGCTCAATTCCATCTCGCACGAATTGCGCACACCCATCGCCACCATCGCCGGCGCCGCCAGCAGTATGCTCGACCCGAATACAGCGCTGAACTCGACCTCACGCACGGAATTGGCGGTCGAAATAGAGTCGGCTGCCGAACGGCTCAATCGTCTGGTCGAAAACCTGCTCGACATGTCGCGACTGGATGCCGGCCGCCTGCAACTCAAGGTGGAGTGGTGTGACATCAGCGATGTGGCCGGCGTTGCGTTGCGTCGCCTCCAGGGCGAAATCGCCGGCCGGCCGCTCACGGTTGTGATTGAACCGGCGATACCGCTCGTCAAGATGGATTTCGTCCTCATGGAGCAAGTGCTGGTCAACCTGCTCGACAACGCCTGCTCCTATACGCCGGCCGATTCCGCACTGGACATCACGGCCGCAGCGGAAGGAGAGTGGGTGCGGCTGGACATTTCAGATCGCGGACCGGGCATTCCGGCTCATGCTCTCGAGCGTATCTTTGAAAAGTTCTACCGCGTGCCTGGGACGGCTGCCGGCGGCACCGGCCTCGGCCTCTCCATCTGCCGCGGTCTGGTCGAGGCGCACGGCGGGACGTTGACGGTGCAGCCACGCGCCGGCGGTGGGACGACCTTCTCGATCCGCCTGCCTGTGAGTTCGCCGCCACCGCCCGTCAAGGAGGCGACCCTGTGACCGAAGGCCCGCACATCCTGATTGTAGATGACGAAATCCAGATTCGGCGCTTTCTGCGCATCAGCCTGGAAGCTAACGACTACCGTGTCTTTGAGGCGGACAGCGGCGACAACGCGCTGGCCCAGGCGGTGCTGCATCGCCCGGATGTCATCATTCTTGACATGAATCTGCCGGATATGTCGGGGGTCGAAGTGCTGCGCCGGCTGCGCGAGTGGACAACGACGCCGGTTGTCATGCTTTCGGTGCGCGCCGCCGACCTGGACAAGGTGAGCGCGCTCGACGCCGGCGCCGACGATTACTTGACCAAACCCTTCAGCACCGTCGAACTGCTGGCGCGGCTACGCGTCGCTCTGCGTCACATGACCCCGCAAACGCCGGAGCCGGTGCTCACCTTTGGCGACGTCCAGATTGACCTGGCGCGCCGGCTCGTCACGCGGGGCGGTGAAGCCGTCAAGCTCACCCCAACCGAATATGCGTTACTGCGGCTGCTGGCCCAGCATCCCGGCAGGGTGCTCACCCATCGCCAGATTCTGAGTGAGGTGTGGGGGCCGCAATACGTCGATGAGCTTCACTATCTGCGCGTCTACTTCGGCCAACTGCGCCAGAAGCTTGAGTCCAACCCGGCGCTACCCAAGCTGATTGTCACTGAACCTGGCGTCGGCTATCGCCTCATCGCCGACTGAATCCTGGCACCCCGCACCAGTACACAATGCTACGCGCCTGCGCTGCGGCATGCCCGGCAGGCTCAATGTGCCTGCACCCAAATCCTCTTGATATTTTCTTGATCTTCCTCTCTCAAACCTTGACCCTGCCCTGATTCCGTTTCCGCTATGCTGTAGACGTCGGACCTGCTTTGTCCGGCGCCATATTCAGAGGCTACACCATGTTAGTCAGCCAGCCGGTCGGGCTAGCCATCGCCATTGTTGCGATAGCACTGTTCGCCATCGTCCTTTGGGACGAGATTCGCATCGAAGTCAGCCACCGCCCCCCACGCACCCCTCTGGGCGAGTTGAAGTCAGAACCTCACCCTGTGTCAAGCAGAAAGGTATTCCGTTGACGCTCCAACAAATCAAACATATCATCATCGGCCCGCCTTTCCCGACCAGCGCCGAACTACACGAACGCCTGGACAAAGCACGCGCGCTTGCCGTCTTTGCCTCGGACCCAATCAGCAGCAACGCGTACGCGACCGAAGCCATCATGAGCGTGCTCATCCTGCTGGGCAGCGGTGCGCTGCGGCTGACCATGCCCATCGCCATCGGGATCGCGGCGCTCGTGATCTTTGTCATCTTCAGCTACATCCAGACCATCCTTCACTACCCAGGCGGCGGCGGTGCGTACACGGTCACCAAGGATAACCTGGGCACGCTGCCCTCCTTATTTGCCGCTGCGGCGCTGCTCGTCGACTACACTCTGACCGTCTCCGTCTCGGTTTCGGCAGGCGTACGCGCCATGACTTCAGCTTTCCCCGAACTCTACGATTTTCGGGTCGTCCTGGCGCTTGGCGCCATTGTGCTGCTCACGTGGATCAATCTACGCGGGGTGCGCGAGAGCGGCACCATCTTTGCGCTGCCCACCTACGCCTTTGTCGGCGGCGTGCTCGTCATCATCGGCATCGGCCTTGCGCGTTACACCGGCCTGGCCGGTGCGCCGCTCGAACCCCATCCGGTACAGGTGCCGCCGGCGGATACGGTTACGCAGTTCGCCTTCGTCTGGCTGCTACTGCGCGCCTTTGCCGCCGGCTGCACGGCCTTGACGGGCATCGAGGCCATCAGCAACGGTGTCCAGGCCTTCAAACCGCCCGAATCGAGGAATGCGGCAGTCACCATGGTCTGGATGGGTGTGATGGCCATGGCGCTCTTTATGGGCATTTCGTTCCTCGCCACCCAACTGGCGATTGTGCCGGAGGAAGGCGACAGTGTGCTCTCGCAGATGACACGCCTGGTGGCCGGCAACGGCGTGCTCTACTACTGGGTGCAGCTCTTTACTATGCTGATCCTCGTCCTGGCCGCCAATACGGGATACCAGGACTTTCCACGGTTGAGTTCCTTTCTGGCCAATGACGGCTTTCTGCCCCGCTGGCTGCAGAACCGTGGCAGCCGCCTGGTGTTCAGTTCCGGGATAGTCACGCTGGCGTTATTGTCCTCGGTCATCGTCATCATATTCGCCGCTGACGAGATTGCCATGCTGCCCCTCTACGCTCTCGGCGTCATGCTCTGTTTCACGCTGTCGCAGGCGGGCATGGTGCGCCTGATGGGGCGCGTGGCAAAGGTTCCGCCCGGTGAGACGAAACATACAGATGCAACGGTCATCCATTTCGAAAGTGGTTGGTGGTGGAAACGCGCCGTTAATGCCGTCGGTGCGGTAACGACGGGTATCGTTTTCGCCGTGCTTGTCATCACCAAGTTCACGGAAGGAGCCTGGCTGGTCGTCGTGGCTATCCCCCTGCTCGTTTTCTGGTTACGCTCCATCCATAAGCACTACGCCGACGTAGCAGAGGCGCTCAGTACACAGGATCTGCGACCGATCGACATGGTCGACATCGGCGATGTCGTCATCGTGCCCATCGCCGACATCCACCGCGGCACGTTGCGTGCGCTCAAGTACGCCAAACGACTGGCTGGCGACGTACGCGCAGTCTGCATCGTGACGTCTCCTGAACAGGAGGAGCGAATCCGGCAGCGTTGGGCGCGCTTCCCCGAAGTAACCATTGGTATCGAGTTGGTCGTGATTGCGTACGATTTCCGCGATATCTTGACACCGCTCATCACGTACATCGAGCACGTCAACAGCGACGAATATCCCGACCGGCTGATCACGGTGGTGATTCCCGAGTTTGTCCCCAACTCAGTTGCGGCCAACCTCCTGCATAATCAGACAGCCAATATCCTGCGCTTCCGCCTCTACGTGCATGAGAACATTGTGGTCATCAATGTTCCCTATCACATTCAGCGCAATCATGTGGAGAATGGAATCGCAGAACCCGAGACATGGGTTTCTCTGCAGTAACGGACCCGGCAGAAGAAATGCGAGGATGCCTGGATTCAACACCATGGGAGCATGTATGGTGTTGTATCCCTTCGCCCGTGTTTTGGCCGGCGCCGCCAACTTCTTTCAAAGAAATCGCTTTTTCTCCCACATTACGCCGAAGCGCTCGACCAGCCGGCGGCCGAATAGCGTAGCCGTGCGCTGTGCGCATCGGCCCTTTGTCGTATGTCACTTCCAGCCTTCCGTCGCTGTCCAACCCACCCGGAATTATGTCATGATTTTACCAGCGCAGGACGCTGAGTACTTTCTTACCAACGTCAAGCGAAATGGAACATCCCGGACAGGTAATCGTCGCAAGGGACTTTCCCCCAAGACGCGGTTGGTGCGACAATCGCTACCGACACCCCGGACGCCTCCATCATCGCTGAACCATTGATCCCAAAGGAGGGATCACCACTATGACCCAACGTATTCGTGCCATTCGTGCGTACTGCCCGAGCATCGAAATCATCCGCCGGGTGGAGACGAAGGAGCTGGCTTCGTACATTTCACGTCAGTGTGCGGTGGCCGC
>JACKNX010000039.1 GCA_024234635.1 Pseudomonadales bacterium
AACAGGCGGACAGTGAGCCGCCTTCGCTGGTCCTGGGTCACGGAGACCAGACCAGCATGGTGAGGAAAGAAGAAAGGACAGATCGTCTTATGGGCAAGCCAACCGGTTTCATGGAATTTCCACGCAACGCGGCCCCGTACCGGGAGCCCGCTGTGCGCCTGCTGGATTTCAACGAAATCTATACCGAACACGACACCGACCGGCTGACCAGCCAGAGCGCCCGCTGCATGGATTGTGGCGTGCCGTTCTGTCAGTCCAACGATGGCTGCCCCATTCACAACCTCATTCCGGAGTGGAACGATCTGGTCTACCGCGGGCAGTGGCGCGAAGCGCTCGATCGCCTGCACAAGACCAACAATTTCCCGGAGTTTACCGGTCGTGTGTGTCCGGCACCTTGTGAGGGCGCCTGCGTACTGGGTGTAACCGACCCGGCCGTTACCATCAAGAACATCGAAATGGCGATCATCGACCGCGGTTTCGCCGAAGGCTGGGTGGTACCGCAACCGCCCGCGACACGCACCGGCAGGAAGGTGGCCGTCATCGGGTCGGGACCAGCCGGTCTGGCCGCCGCGCAACAGCTCAACCGCGCCGGCCACACCGTCACGGTTTACGAGCGTGCCGACCGTATTGGCGGCCTGCTGATGTACGGCATTCCCAACATGAAGCTGGCCAAGAAGGAAGTGGTGAACCGCCGCGTGCACCTGATGGAGGCCGAGGGCGTTAAATTTCTCACCGGCCAGGTGGTCAGCGACGGCGCCGACGGCACCGTGGACGTGCGCAGACTGCGCGCGGAAAACGACGCCGTGCTGTTCTCCACTGGCGCCACCGTGCCGCGCGACCTGCCCATTCCCGGCCGCCAGCTCCAGGGCGTGCACTACGCCATGGAGTTCCTCACCGCCAACACGCGCAGCCTGCTCGATTCCAATCACCTGGACGGGCACTACATCAGCGCGAAGGACAAGAACGTCATCGTCATCGGTGGCGGCGACACCGGCACCGACTGTATCGGCACCTCGCTGCGGCACGGCTGCAAGACGCTGGTGAACTTCGAGCTGTTCCCGAAACCGCCCGAATCCCGCGCCGCCGACAATCCGTGGCCCACCTGGCCACGCATCTTCCGCACGGACTACGGCCATCAGGAAGCCGCACACCGCGACGGCGACGATCCGCGCGTGTACAGCATTTCGTCGCTGGAGTTCATCGACAACGGCAACGGTCACGTGAAGGCGGTGAAGACCATCAACGTGGAAATGAAGGCCGGCCGATTCGAGAACATTCCCGGCACGGAAAAAGTCTGGCCCGCCGATCTCGTGCTGCTGGCCATGGGTTTCCTCGGCCCAGAACACGCCGCAACCGATCCGCTGGGCGTGGCCTATGACGAGCGCTCCAACTACAAGGCGGATTACGGTCACTACGCCACCAACGTGGACGGCGTGTTCGCGGCCGGCGACTGCCGTCGCGGCCAGTCGCTGGTGGTGCGCGCCATCAACGAAGGGCGTGAAGCGGCACGGGAGATCGACCGGTTTCTGATGGGGACGACGGAACTCCCCTGAAACGAGAGCCGCGCAGAGCCGGATCGCCCCGGGGGGATCGCCGAGCCGGCTGTCACGCGCTAAGGCGCCTGCTATTGCGGGCGTCACTGGCTACGGGATAGATTACCTGCCCGGCGATTGCCGTCTGCGGAGTACTCCCATGCGATTGGTCCGCGCGCTCCCGACTTTCGTTTCACTTGTCAGCATTCTGTTCACGACTACCGTCAGCGGGGCCTCCGGAACACCGCACCTGTTCGACGGACTGGGGAATCACGGACGCACGCTGAGCGGATGCAACACCGCAGCTCAACCCTGGTTCAATCAGGGCCTCGCCTTCATGTTCGCTTTCAACCATGACGAATCCATCCGCTCATTCGAGGAGGCGGCCACGCTCGATCCCGACTGCGCCATGGCCTGGTGGGGAATCGCCATCGCGAATGGTCCACACATCAATAACCCCTTCGTGCCAGCTGACCACACACAGGCAGCCCTCAGCGCGCTGCGCCGGGCTGATCAACTGCGGGCATCGGCGAGCCCGGTCGACCAGGCCCTGATCGCGGCACAGGCTACGCGCTTCGCGACGGACTCCGATGGTGACCGTGCGCCACTCGATCTCGCCTACGCACAGGCCATGGCCGGCGTGTGGTTTCGTTTTCCCGACGATCCCGACGTCGGCGCGTTGTACGCCGAAGCGATGGCCGACCTGCATCCCTGGGACCTGTGGACAGCAGACGGTACCGCGAAGGCGGCAACGCTGGAAATCGTCGCCGTTCTCGATCGGGTGCTGCAACTCGACCCGGACCATCCTCTGGCCAACCACCTGTACATTCACGCCCTCGAGGCATCCGGTCATCCCGGGCAGGCACGCGCCGCCGCCGACCGGTTGCGAAATCTGCAGCCGGCACTTGGGCACATGGTCCACATGCCTTCGCACATCGACGTAAAAACCGGCCAGTGGGCACAGGCGGTGACCGCAAACAGCCTCGCAATCGCGGCGGACGACGCCTATGCCGCCAGGGCACCCGAGCCCGGCTTCTACCGCATCTACATGGCCCACAATCACCACATGCTGAGCTTCGCCGCGATGATGAGCGGCCGCAGCAGGGAGGCGCTGGACGCCATCAGGAGCCTGACCGACAACATTCCCGAACGGTTCCTTCGGGAAAATCCGCCAGCGGATGGGTTCATGGTCATGCCGATGGAGGTGCTGATGCGTTTCGGCCGCTGGGACGACATTCTCGCCACGCCCGAATACCCCGACTACCTGCCACTTTCACGCGCGCTTCGCCACTATGCCCGGGGCGTTGCCTATGCCGCACTGGGCAAATCCGAATCCGCACAGGACGAGCAACGGGCGTTCATGGATGCCCGCCAGAGCGTCCCAATGGACCTGCCGTTTGGCAACAATCCAGCGCACGCGCTGCTCGACATCGCCCAGGCACTGATGCAAGGGGAAATACTCTACCGTGTCGGCAGGAAGGAAGACGGGCTCGAGTCGCTGCGGGACGCCGTACGCAAGGAAGACGCGCTGACCTACGATGAACCACCGGGCTGGATCCAGCCGGTTCGTCATGCACTCGGCGCGGCCCTGCTTCAGAGTGGGAAGTATGCCGAGGCGGAAAGTGTCTTCCGCGCCGACCAGGTGCGCTGGCCGGGAAACGGCTGGAGCCTCTACGGCCTCTCCCGCGCACTTGAGCTGCAGGGGCACAAAGCGGAAGCCGCCGAGGCAATGCACGCCTTCGATGCCGTCTGGTCGAAGGCTGATACGGCGATCAAGTCACCCTGCCTGTGTTTCCCGGGCGTCTGATCCAGACAACTTCCCTGCACAGGGAGTACCGCAACGCCGGTGCTCCCCGGGGAGCAATGGGCATAGACCAGCCGGCAGACTGCTGAGTCATCAG
This sequence comes from Pseudomonadales bacterium, assembly GCA_024234635.1. Lineage (GTDB taxonomy): Bacteria > Pseudomonadota > Gammaproteobacteria > Pseudomonadales > Azotimanducaceae > SYFY01. The sequence continues at coordinate 3,434 of JACKNX010000039.1, forward strand.
GCAGCCTGGCCCCGGAGGCGCCTGCTGATCGCCGCCATCCATTGCGCCCGCCACAAGTCGCTGATCATGTGGCCGCCGTCCGGCAATTCCAGCGTCGTGGTCACCCTGGCGCACGAGCCCGCCGTCTTTGGCACCTATGCGGCTGGCCTGGCAGTCATCAGCCGAAATTTTCCGCACGAGCATTTCCCGAAAAAACGCTGTACGCGCTGGAGGAGATGCTGGAGACGTGACGCGAGAAACCGCCCGGATCAGAAACACCATGCCGAAACCCTCGGCCGAACGAAACGGACATACGATCGACACACCGGTGCCGGCAGTTACACGGGCAGCATGCTCTGACCGATCGCGTTGATGTCGATAAGCGTCGCGCTCACATGCCCGGCCGCGACCACGGTCTGGTCCGCATCCGGCGCCGGGTCGATCTCGAGCCGCTGCAGGTCGTGGAAGTACTGATCGCCCCGCTGGCGGAAGCACTGTCCGTAGTAGGTCTGCCCCAGCCGGGTGCGGACGATCTCGAGATCCCCATCGTGATCCGGCAGGTTGAAGCTCCAGGTTACGGGATGAGCCAGCTTACGGGCGTAGTCCGTCCAGATGCGGGGAAAGACCCGGCGAACCGAGGCGGTCATGCGCTCGAGCGCGGATGCGGAGAACCGCCGATGTGTGTACCAGTCGCGGTGGTCCTGGTGGCTCATCGCCTGGGACAGCGCGATG
>JACKNX010000040.1 GCA_024234635.1 Pseudomonadales bacterium
GATGGAAGCCGACTCCTGCCGCTGCATGGCGCCGGCGTATGCCCGCGTGCTGACGCGAGACGAATTCGCCGCCCTGGCGGACGTCGCCGAACAGGGCACGGCGTTGCTACTCGAAGCGAGATCCCAGGGCTCCGACCTGCTGGAGTTCCAGCAGAAGCGCCCGCCCGCAACGCCCGTGCTCATGTCTGCGATGCGCAAAATCGGCCCCCTGCACCAAGCCGGGGTCTGCGGCTACGGGCGCCGCCATCGAGCGGTAGGCGGACAGTGAGTGTGCAAGCCACGAGCGGTTTCGTGCCGCGGCTGGAAGTTGGCGCGCCAAGCGCTCGCTGCCGGTGCGCGGTAGGCCGCCACGCAGCCGTCGCGCAGCCACTCCGCGCGCGCCTCAACGCTCCTGGCCGCCGCCCCCGTGCAGCAAGGCCATGAATTCATCGAGCCCCGGCATTTCGGCGTAAACCCGGCCGGCCAGTTGGTCGGTGTCCCAGGGTGCACGGGAATCGGCGTACAGGTGCACCACGACGCGCGGTGACACCGAGGTTTCCAGGCCCCCGAGCGGAATCCAGACCAACGGATTCGTGCGCAGCTGATTGGGCACGGTCGCGCCGCAGTTCGAACAGAAATAGGACGAAAAGCCCGACCTCTTGCGGAATCGCGTCACCCCCTGCTCGCCCTGCAGCCAGCGGAAATCTGCGGCCGCCACGATCGTCGCGAAGCTGGACGCGCTGCTGCCCTGCTTCCTGCAGAGCGAGCAATGGCATTGGTAGGCGCGATCCACGGAACCGCTCACTTCGTAGCGCACGCGGCCGCACAGGCATCTTCCTACCATCCCGTCAGCTCTCCAACCGTGGCGCGACCGGCCCGGCTCTTCCTGCCGTACCCGGATGCACGGCCACGGGGTGCAGCGCGCTCACGTGATGGCCTTGCCGGGGACTGTCGCCGGCGGCGGGTCTTGCGCAACACCGACCAGCGAGTTGGATGCGCCATCGAGTTCGCCGACCGTGCGCCCAAGGCTCAGATCGCCTCCGACCAGGCACGCGACGTTGACCGCGTACTGCTCGGGCGCGCTACGCCGCTGGTGATGGGTATAGATACCGCACCTGCTGCAGAAATAGTGCTTCGCGACACCGCTGTTCCACCGGTACAAGCTTAACGTCTCAGCGCCTGCGAGCAGCCGGAACCGGTCCAGCGGAACGCTCGTCATCACCGCACCCCGGCGTCGGCACAAAGAACAGTTGCACCGGTTCAAGGGTATCGCATCCTCGTCGAGGTCCACCTCGAAACGGACCGCACCACAATGACAGGCGCCGATTCGCATCGTTCTCATGGACGATTACCGCCAATTCCAGTATCGAGTTCAATTCGATCCGCACGGGCGAGTGGACCCTGTGCACCGCGTTCCATTTCTTGCACCCTTACCACACACGCCCACGCCGCCTGAACCCACGCGCGGGACGGAAAATCGATTTCAGAACACTGGAGGATGTCCAAGCAGCCCTTTTGTCACTCGTGTTGCATTTCGCTTGGTCATTCATATGCCCGCTCATTCGACATCTTGTTCCGATGGTGGGATGCAGAACCAATGCTTCCAGCACAAGCCAGGAACTCAATGCCCGGGTTCATGAAGACCAGGAGGTTGCCGGCGTACCCCGTCAGGAAGCCGGAGACGTCGTTTAGGTGAGTGGCCCCGGCAATGTGTCGATTTGATCATTCTTTGGCAATATCGACGGCGCCGCGTAACGTTATATAGCTACCGCTCGCTGTCATAGCTACCACTGCCACGTAAAGCACGCTCAAGCTCAAAAGCGTTCGCACCCCGAGCCGGTCCGCAACCAAATAGACTGCCACCAAATACGCGGAGAAGAACGCCAGGAAGTTCATGAAATGACTCCCGGCGTCACTACCGTACGTGGTGAGTAAGGCGAAGAGTTCGTAGTTCGACAATTGATCCAAGGTGAACTCCGCGGGCAGCTAACGTCGCGCTCAACCGCACTTGACGGCGACGACCGGGGCGAAAGCGCAGGGAGGATCGGTCCAGCGTCGGCTTCCATAGTAATGTTGGTTTGTACGCTGATTCCTTCCTTGGTTGCCCTCTCCACTTGCACTAAGTCCTTGCCGCAATGGCCTCGATTTCGATTTTCCATTCCGGCTTCACGAGCCGCGGAACATACACGGCGGTGGCCGCGACGCGATTTCCTTCTCCTAGATCGCGATTCCGGGCAGCCGCATATGGGGCGAACGCTGCCTCGTCGACGATGTAGGCCGTCAATTTCGCTATATGAATCGGCTCCATTCCAGCCTCTCGCACAATTGCCATGACGTTCGACCAGGCATTCTCGGCTTGTTGCGCTGGGTCGGCGGGAACATTTCCATCTGCATCTGCACCGATTTGCCCCGATATATGCAGAACGTCGGCACCCGAAGGAATCAGGACAGCATGGACGTAGGCGTTATTGACCGGTGCCATGATGTTCTTTGGATTAATACGGCGCAGCATCAGTCTCCTCCTCGAAAATTTCGACGACTTCCGTGCATCTGACGAATGACATGGACCTCCCCGTAGCCGGGTGCAGGTCGCCCGGCTACGGGGAGGTCCATGATCAGCAAGATTACCCGTATCGGTATCGACCTGGCCAAGTACACGTTCTCCCCGTTCGGCGTCGATGAATGTGAGCACGCCGTCATCAGGCACACCCTGAAACGCACCGGGCTGCTCGGGTTTCTCGCCAATCTAGCACCGTGCATCGTGGCCATGGAAGCCGGCGCCGGCGCTCATCTTTGGGCGCGCCAGTGAGCGAGGCTCGGGCCTCGCCCGCGCCTCCTCGCGCCACAGTTCGTCGCCCCTTGTCGACGCCAGGGGCCCACCGGCAAGAACGATCGCAATGACGCTCAGGCCATCTGCAAAGCAGCCGGGCGACCGGGCATGCACTGCGTCCCCGCTAAAACCGCCGAGCAGCAGGCCATCCTCGTCGTCCATCAGGTACGCGCCGCAGTGGTCGCCGCGCATCCCCGCGCCCCGAACCCGATACGAGGCCTGCTCGCCGAGTTCGGCATCGTCGTGCCAAAGGGGGTCGACACCATGAAGGCCCGCCGGCACGAGGTACGCCAGCGGTTCGCCGATGACGTCCCGGCCCTGGCCTGGGACGAACTCGACGCCTTGTTCGACCAACTACGGACGCCACATACCCGCGTATTGGCCTACGACCGTAAGCTCAAGGCGTTCATTCGCCAGAATCCGACGGCTCAGCGCCTCACCGCGGTCAAAGGCATTGGACCTATCACGGCGAGCGCCCTCGTCGCCACGGTTGGCAACGCCCACGAGTTCCGCAACGGACGGCAGTTCGCCGCCTGGCTCGGACTCACACCTCGACAACACTCCACCGGCGGCAAGAAGCGTCTCGGCCGCATCGCCGAGCGCGGTGACATCCATCTACGCACCTTGATCGTAGACGTCGCGAGAAGCGAGTTGATGTATACACCATGAACCACGACGCTCAGATCCGAAGAGCCTCTGGACGGAACGCCACAATGCAACCACGTCCTGGGATACCGCTGCTGTCGCCCTGACCAACAAGCATGCACGCGTCGCCTGGGCGATCCTTGCACACGGCACCAGCTCGCAACCTGCTTAACGCTGTTCAACGATGAATGCGGTTCGACCGCCATCCGGGGAACCTGATCATTGTGGAGGTCTTCTCAGACCGTCTAACGAATGAGGCCCGGGTGTGCGGACGTCATCATGGCTCGAGGATAGAACCTCAACTCAGAAGCCGAATATAGAACTGCAGTCGACCGACCTTCATCTCAGAGTTCGCGTCACGGCAACCAGGAGCGACCTATCAATAGTACTTAACGCACCTTGATTCAGTAGGGAGGTCCATATAGCCACAATGAGCCGCGCTTGACGGCGATGACTAGAGCGGCAGCGGAGGGAGGAGCGGTCAAGCGTCGGCCTCCACCAGCTGGTTAGGCTGCCGTTAATTTGCGGACCTTCAAATCGCCAACTGCTTGCTCTGCTGCCCAAAGATCAAAGTGCATTTGCTGATTAAGCCAGCTCTCGGCCGACGTGCCAAAGGCCTTGGCCAAGCGCAGTGCCATTTCGGGGCTAATTCCAGCGCGACCATTCAATATTGCGGAAAGCGTTTTACGGCTTACCCCGAGCGCTTCCGCCGCTTCGGTGACGCTGATTCCGAGCGGTTCTAGACAGAGCTGTCGTAGTACTTCACCGGGATGAGGGGGACTATGCATTTTCATCGAACGGCCTCAGTGGTAATCCTCGAGATCAACGTCGATAGCGTTGACTCCGTAGAATCTAAATGTGATACGCCAGTTTCCAGATACCCGAACGGACCAGGTTCCTTTCCTATTGCCCTTAAGCTCGTGAAGCACGAGCCCGGGCAGATTCATGTCTTTGAGTGCTTCAGAAGCGTGCAACCTACCTAAGACCAGCCGGATTCGAGATGCCAACTCCGGCGGAACCCCAGACTTTGTTCCGCGGAGAAAATATCGCTCAAGACCCCGGTGTTTGAAGCTTTCGATCAAAGCGCAAAATGTAACCTATAACGTTACGGGTTACAACAGGTCGCGGCAGCCTGACGCCCTGTT
>JACKNX010000041.1 GCA_024234635.1 Pseudomonadales bacterium
GTGAGCACATCGGTGTCAGCGAGACTGGCTATTTTGGCAGGAACAGCAGAGCAGAATCCGGGGCTGATGCGCATGGGATCAACAGAGACCTGATCGCAACGCTGGAGGTGTAATGCAGCCAGACACGCCGTCCGTTCGCGTCGGCTGGACACGACATCCAGCAACTTTGCGCCGTTAGGCTCTTCGATGGACGTCGCGCAACCGTATCGAACCCAGTTCCCGCATTCGACCCTCTCAGGAACCCATCCATGGAAAGTCTCGCTGGTGATCTCAGGCAGATGCAGCGCACGCCGCTGCACGACGAGCATGTCGCGGCGCTGCGGCGCCGGGGCAGCGTCAGGCACTACGCGAAGGGCCACATGATTGCCGAGCCCGGCATGCTGATGGACCGCTTCATCTATGTCGTGGACGGTGAAGTGGAAGTGGTCGACCCTGTTACGGGTGAACGGGCACTACCGCACACGCTGGGACCTGCCCAGTTCGTCGGCGAGATCGGCTTTCTGCATGGCGGCAGCTACTCCATCCCCATGCGAATGGCACGCGACACGGAGGTCATCGAGGTTCCCCGGCTGGACATGCTCGAACTGATGAGCCAGATGCCGGAAATGAGCGACATCATCATCACCGTACTGGCAGCCAGACGCCGCCGCATGATCGAGGATCAGCGCGGCAGTCTGACGTTGATTGGTACTGATCACAGCGCCGATCTACGCCGCGTAGCCGCATTCGCACATCGCAACAAGATCGCCTTCGAGACCATAGAACTGGATGATCCGCGCGCGCTACGGGCGCTGACTGCATGCGGTGAGACGGAGCTCAAGCCCGCGCTGATCTTCGGAACGCGGCAACTGATCCGCGACCCCACTCCGCTGAAAGTGGCGCGCCTGCTTGGGCATGATCTGGCTCTGCAGACCGGCGAGATCATGGATGTGCTGATCATCGGCGGTGGTCCGGCCGGGGTGGCAGCGGCGGTGTATGCCGGCGCCGAAGGTCTGCGCGCCCTGGTGATCGAGGATGTGTCCATCGGCGGTCAGGCCGGAACCTCCAGCCGTATCGAGAACTACATGGGATTTCCCACCGGCATCTCCGGGGCTGACCTGGTCTGGCGCGGCGAAGTTCAGGCCATGAAATTCGGCACGCGTTTTGCCATGCCCAGGCGCGTCACGTCTCTGATCAAACGGGACGACGGGTTGTTCTGCGTCAGTCTGGACAACCATGACGAGGTTTGTGCCAGGGCGGTGATCATCGCCACCGGGGTGCAGTATCGACGCCTGCCAATACCGCGACTGGAGGAGCTCGAAGGCAACGGGATCTACTATGCCGCCACCGATATCGAAGCCCGCTTTTGTCGCAACACCGAAGCGGCCATCATCGGCGGCGGCAATTCGGCTGGCCAGGCGGCCATGTTTCTGGCCCGAACCGCCAGACGAGTACATCTGCTGGTGCGCGCGGAGTCACTTGCGTCCTCGATGTCTGACTACCTGCGCAGCCGACTTGAAGCGCACCCGAACATCAGCCTGCATTTCAATCACGAAGTCGCCGCAGTTCATGGCGACAGTTCGATGTCGCATATCACGGTGCGCAGGCGGGTCGACCGCAGCACCCGCGATCTGGAAGCTCGGGCACTGTTCGTGATGGTTGGCGCAGCCCCGAATACGCAGTGGCTCAACGACTGCGTCAAGGTCGACGACAAGGGCTTCGTGCTGACCGGCGCCGCAGTCGGCGTGGATTTCCCTTATGCCACATCGCTGCCGGGAATCTTTGCCGTTGGCGACGTGCGCGCCGGGTCGGTCAAACGCGTTGCGTCCGCCGTAGGCGAGGGCTCTGTGGTGATGTCCAAAGTCTGGGAATACGTGCGGGACAGTGAAGAGCGCGAGGCCGCCAGGAAGCGCAGCTAGCAGGCATTTCTCACACCTGTTGCGGAAGATCGCGCCGGGCTTTGCGATTAGCGCAAGGCGCGACGACGAGGAATGGTGATTCCATTGCGAGCCACCTGTTTCGGCCCGAAACTGCT
>JACKNX010000042.1 GCA_024234635.1 Pseudomonadales bacterium
TCCGATCATGCTGGTGTGGATGGGACCTTTCGCCGTGGTGCTTGTCCTTGGCGAACGCACCGCCCGGTGCGCTCAGAAAGGCGCCGACCAGCAATGCACCTGCTGCGACCGCGAGCATGCGGCGGCTCGACGTGATGAGTTGCATGTTTTCCCCTGTGTTGATTGTTGGATGCCGGATGGCAGGCATGAGGCTCGGGCGTTCCGCAAGACGGATGCGCCGGCCATCGCGCAGATGGGCCGACCGGGGAGCCGGGCCCATCCTAGGCGCAATCGTGCACGCTGACAACCCTGGTGCCGTTTCGGCAGGCGAACGCCATCGCGCAAGGCGCCATGGCCCGCCTGTTTGCCGTCAACGGCCGGTCGATGAGCCCGGCGTTGCGAGTGCGTTGCGTGGCGTACGCGTCATGGGCCGTCTCGCGGGCATGCGGGAAGCGACGGCACCATGGTGGACATCGCCGAAGCCTGGCCCCTCAGTCGGGTTCTGTCAGGGATCGATCGTCCGAGGCAACAATCACCTCGATGCCGAGTCGCTCCATCTGTTCACGATGCGAGAACGACAAGCCTTCATCCGTTACGATCCGGCTGATGCGTTCGCAGGGGACGATCCGGTACATCGCCTCCGCTTCGAACTTGCTGGAATCAACCAGCAGCGTGACTTCAGTGGACGCGTCGATGAATGCCTGATTCATGCGTGCCTCCTGCGGCGTCAGCATCATGGGGCCATCGGGAATGCGCACACCCACCACTCCGAGGAAGGCTGCGGGTGCACGTATGCCTCGCAGATCGCCCGAGTCCGGCTGGAATACCGTCGCCATTTTCTTGGTGTCGAGAATGCCCGCCAGCACGAACACACCGAACGACGAGTTCTTGCCGACTTCGATCGCAACCGTCAGGCCATTGGTGACGATTTGCAGATTCTTGTGGTGGACCAGGGCGCGCGCGAAGGCGGTCGTGGTTGAGCCGGCATTGATGAGCAAGCTGTCACCGTCACTGACCAGTTGCGCTGCTCTCGCCGCGATGCGCCGCTTGCGGTCGACGTGCGTGTTGGTACGGTCCTCGTAGGTCCCGCCCTCATATCGTGCGTAAGCGTGAAGGTTCTCCACCAGCGTGGCGCCGCCGTGGGTGCGATTGAGCCGACCCTGGCGCTCGAGATCGATCAGGTCGCGCCGGATCGTGATCGAGGAGCTGCCGGACTTCTCGGCCAGTTGCTCTACCGAAACGACGCCGTCACCGTTGAGCATTCCCAGTATGAGGCGTTGGCGTTCTGCTTTGATCATGTAATCAAATTGTAATCAAAATAATTCAGAATTAAGTCTTGACTGGCGCAATAAAGATCGATTACGATCGTTTTAGACCAAAGTTGATCTGTTTCTTATGCATACTATCTCACCTGCCCGTCGCCGCCGCATTATTTCAGGCCATTCGCCAGCGATCGAGGGAATGCGCGATGTCTGAGACCCTGAGCCTGGGCCTCGTTGCCGACATCCATCATGGCGCGCAGGTCGGTACCAAGCTGGGGCCTGCGGCCTTGCCGCTGCTGGCGGCGTTCAACGACTGGGCCAACAACCTGCCGCTTGATCTGGTGGTCGAGCTCGGCGACCGCATCAACAACCTCGACCAGGATGCGGACCGGCAATTGACGCAGGACATCGCGGCGGCATTCGGCAAGTTGACGCTGCCGCGCGCCCACCTGCTCGGCAACCATGACAACCATGACCTGTCGCGTGTCGCCGCCGAAGCTGCCATGCAGACGGGGTTCCACTCATGGAGTCGGGACCTGAAGGGCTTCCATCTGGTGTTCTGGAACGCCGACACCTGTGTCAAGGGCAAGCAAGCGTTTGTGTTCGATGCCGCGGATCTGCAGTGGCTGGAGGCCGACCTTGCGTCCACCGAACTGCCGACGATCGTGTTTTCGCACCTGCCGCTGGACGAAGGCAGCATGATCGGCAACTTCTATTTCGAGAAGTACTTCGCCGGATTTGCCCACTACGCCAACGCAGCGGGAGCGCGCGCCGTTCTGGAGGAGAGCGGCAAGGTCATTCTGTGCGTGTCGGGTCACACCCACTGGAATGCACGCAACACGATCGACGGCATTCACTACATCACCATCCATTCACTCTCCGAGTCCTTCACGACCTGGCCGCACCCCAGCGGCGCGTATGCGCTGTTGCACGTGCAGGACCAGATCACGCTCGAAGTCTTCGGCCGGGATCCGGCCTACTACCGACTGCCGGTTCGGCAACCGGGTCGTCATTGGGCCAATCTGTCGCGTCCGTTCGCGCCCAAGCCCGAGGTGATTTCGCCGCAAATGCGCGAGTACATCGCCAAGGCCGATGCGCAGCAGTGACGCGATCATGGCGGACCTGACCGAATCTGGTATCGACGGCATGTCGGAACGCGCCTGGCAATGCATTGATGCGGCCCAGGTCGTCGTGGCCGATCTGGACGGGTGCCTGGCACAGGACAACAGACCCCTTGACGGTGCTGCCACGTTTGTCCGACGAACGGCTGGCAGGCTGGTGGTCGTCTCCAACAACTCCACCCATTCGGCAGCTGCATTGGCGGAATTGTTGCGCGGCAGGGGGCTGGAAATACCGGCTGCACGCTTTGTCCTGGCGGGTGAGCTTGCCGTGGCTACCGTCGCGCAACGTCGGCCGAACGCTCGCATGATGTTGTTGGGCACGCAGGAGATCCGCAAGGTGGCCATTCAGGCCGGCCTGCGTCTCGTTGACGAAACTCCCGACGTCGTGTTGCTGACCCGAGCGCTCGATGCGCGCGTGCACGACCTGGAGGCCGCGGTGACAGCCTTGCATGCGGGCGCCATGCTGGTGGTGGCAAACCCCGACCTGAGTCATCCGGGCGCTGGTGGCGTGCCACGCATCGAGACCGGGGCGATTCTTGCATTGTTCAAGGCCGTGTTGCCATCGACCCTGTCACTGGTCATCGGAAAGCCGGAAGTACTGCTGTTCCAGACAGCGCTGGACCTGTCCGGCGCACGCCCCGACCGCGCCGTGATGATCGGCGACAACCTCACCACCGACATTGCGGGTGCGCGTCGGATGGGCATGCACACGATCCATCTTGCCGGCGCCAGCGTGTCGCCAGAGTCGGTGTCGGTACTTGCACGACAGGAGTAGAAGATGGCAGAACTCGCCCTGAAAGACATCCACAAGGGATTCGGGAATCATGCGGTCCTCAAGGGCGTCAGCCTCGACGTGCAGGACGGCGAATTCCTGACCATCGTCGGACCCTCGGGATGTGGCAAGTCCACCCTGCTGCGCATCGTCGCCGGACTGGAGTCGCACAATTCGGGACAGGTATTGATCGGCGGCGCCGCGGTCAACGATCGGCTGCCAGGCGAACGTGATATCGCCATGGTGTTCCAGAGTTATGCGTTGTACCCGCATCTGTCGGTTTTCGACAATATTGCGGTGCCGCTGCGGTATCGCCGATTGAGCCCGGCGCAGCGCGTTCCGCTGGTGGGCTCCTGGCTGCCGAGCGCTCGGCGCCTTGAACGGGACATCGAACGCGAAGTGCAGGCCGTTGCCAGTCTGCTCGACATCGGGCATCTGTTGCCGCGGCGGCCGTCGCAACTCTCGGGAGGACAACGTCAGCGTGTTGCTCTGGGTCGAGCCATCGTCCGGCAGCCGAGCCTCTTCCTGATGGACGAGCCGTTGTCGAACCTGGATGCCAAATTGCGCACCACCATGCGTGCCGAGTTGACACAGCTGCACCAGCGTATCGGAACGACCTTCCTGTATGTCACGCACGACCAGGTCGAGGCGATGACGATGTCGGACAGGGTCGCCATCATGTTCGAGGGCCGGTTCGAGCAGATCGATACGCCACAGCGGCTGTATGCCGAGCCAGCGACGCTGAGTGTCGCGGAGTTCATCGGCACACCCCGTATCAACCGGATGCAGGCAAGGAGCGACGGCCGAAGCATCGATCTGGGCAACGGCATGCCGACCTTGCCGGTAGCTGCTTCGGGGAGCGGAATCTGCCATGTATGTTTCCGTCCCGAGTCGGCTGGTTTTGGTCGCCATGAACTGACCTGGCCTGGCAAGATCACTTTCATCGAGGACATGGGGCCCGAAATCTTCGTGCATCTGGCGGCCCAGGGCTTCGACGAGCGCGTGATCGTACGCGCGACACGGCAGGCCGCCGCGCAGCTGCGCATGGGGCAAGAGACCCCCTTCGGTGTGGCTGTCTCCGATGTGCTGGTGTTTGGTCCGGACGGCCGCAGGATTGCGCTCCATCGAACAGGTGTTGCGCCATGAGGGAACGACTCGCGCGACTGGAGCAGCGGCGCGCCTGGCTGTATGCGGCGCCCGCTACGGTGCTCATGCTGGTTTTCGTGCTCCTGCCCATCACCGCGGTCACCGCCATATCGCTGACAGACTGGCAGCTCGGCGCGCGTGACTTCTCCTTTCAGGGCATCACGAACTACGTGGAGATGTTCCGCGACCGGGTTTTCTGGAAGAGCCTGGGCAATACCTTTGCCTATGTCGCCTACTATGTTCCCGCATCGATCGTGCTGGCGCTCGCGCTGGCAATTGCGGTAGAGGCGAGCGGTCCGTTGCGGGGCTTCTACCGCACCGCATTCTTCCTGCCGGTGGCTACCACGTTCGTGGCGATGGCCGTGGTCTGGGAATTCATGCTGCACCCCGATCTCGGACTGGTCACCATCGCTCTGACTGCGATCGGCCTGCCGAAGGAAAACTGGCTTGGCATGCCGGACACGGTGCTGATGGCGCTGGCGGCCATCGGCATCTGGTTGCGGCTGGGCTTTTACATGGTGTTGTTCATCGCCGGATTGCGATCGATTCCCCGCGAGCTGTACGAGGCGGCGGCGGTCGACGGTGCCTCGACGCCCTGGCGTCGCTTTCGCCTGGTGACCTGGCCAATGCTGGCGCCAACGACGCTCTTTGTCGCCGTGATCGCTCTGATTCAGTCGTTCCAGGTCTTCGAGACGGTCGCAGTCCTGACACGCGGGGGGCCGAGCAAAAGCTCGGAGGTGCTCTTGTACACGATGTACACCGAGGCTTTCACCTTCCTGCGCACGGCCTACGCATCGTCGATCACGGTGGTCTTCATGCTCATCGTGTTCGCGATCACGATCGTGAAGACACGTCTGCTCGAACCCCGGATCCATTACAAATGAGTCGCTCGTTCCAACGCAGGCTGATGGGGTGGTTGCTGCACGCCGTGTTGGCGGTGGCGGCGTTTGTCGTGCTGCTGCCGCTGATCTGGATGGTGTCGACCTCGTTCAAGACCTTGCCGGAAATCATGTCCGGTGAACTGAACCTGATCCCCCAGCATTGGGCCGCACTGGAAAACTACGCAAAGGCGGTTGGCACGGTTCCGGTGTTGCGCTTCATGTTCAACGGGCTGGTGGTGAGTGCCGCCATCCTGGCGCTGCAACTGCTGGTTGCCATTCCGGCCGCGTATGCGCTGGCCAAACTGCGCTGGCGCGGTCGCAACGCGTTTCTCGCCACCATCCTGCTGTGTCTGATGGTGCCGCATCAGGCACCGGCGATACCGGTCTATATCGGTCTGCATACCGTGGGTTTGATCAATACCTACACCGCCTTGATTGCACCCTTCGCATTTTCGGCATTCGGCATATTCTTGCTGCGCCAGTACTTCATGACGATCCCCGACGACTTGATCCACGCCGGGCGCATCGACGGCATGAGCGAGTCGGCCATTCTGTGGCGTGTCGTGACGCCCACGGCCGCGCCAGCCATCGTGGCGTTCGCGGTGTTCTCGGTGATCGCGCACTGGAACGACCTGTTCTGGCCTCTGATCGTGGTGACCACCCCCGAATTGGCGACGCCGCCACGTGGAATCGTGTTCTTTCGCAACGATGAATTCGGTACCGATTACGGCGCCATGATGGCCATGACCGTCATCGTGACCCTGCCCCTGGTTCTTCTGTTCTTGCTGATGCAGCGACGCTTTGTCGATGGCATCACGATGTCCGGCCTGAAAGGCTGATCCCGGTCCCAGTGCCCCCCAACCCGAGGAGAAATCACATGAAACTTGTTCACGCCATCGCTGCACTCGTGGGCAGTGCAACTGTTTCGATCGCCGCTGCACAAACGCAGATCACGATCCAGTATCCATACGCTTACGCTTTCAAGCCCATCTTCGACACCCTGGTCGAGCGATTCGAGAAGGTCCATCCCGATGTGCGCGTCGTAACCCGTCCGCCGTACCAGAATTATGAGGACGGCATCGAGAAAACCTTGCGTGGGGCGATCTCGAACGACTTGCCAGACATCAGCATCCACGCCATCAACCGACAACGCGTACTGGTCGAACGCGGCTTCGTCCAGCCGCTGGGCAAGCTGATACGGGCCGAGTCCAACTGGGAGTCGCGTGGTTACGCATCGGGTCTGATGGCCATCGGGCGCGTCGCGGGCGATACCTATTCGTTGCCGTTCGCCGTTTCCACGCCAGTCGTGTATTACAACGCTGACCTCGTGCGTCAGGTCGGTGGCGACCCGAACCGCTTCCCGCAGGACTGGGATGGTCTACTGGCTCTGGCGTCGAAAATCAATGCGCTCGGCAACGACATATCGGGTGTGTCCTTTGCCTGGGACATCACCGGTAACTGGATGTGGCAGGCCTTGGTCATGTCGCAGGGCGGCAGCATGCTGACGCCCGATGAAAAGAAGGTTGCCTTTGGTGGTCCTGCTGGGCAGCATTCGATGCGCCTGTTGTCACGGATGGTCAAGGAGGGCGGCATGCGCAACCTCAACGTTGCGGCGGGCCGGCAGTCGTTCGCCGCCGGCAAGATCGGCATTCTGATATCGACATCCGCCTATACCGAGACACTCGACAAGGCTGTCGGTGGCCGCTTCCCCGTGCGCACGACCACCTTTCCGCTCCCTGCGGAGAAGGGCAAGTTGCCAGGTGGTGGAAGCGTGGTCGTGATGTCCGCCAAGAAACCCGACACGCAGAAGGCAGCCTGGGAATTCGTCAAGTTCATCACTTCGGCCGACAGCGCCGCCTATGTCGCCAGCCACACCGGTTATGCGCCGGCCAACGCGCTGGCGGCCAGCGATCCGAAATACCTGGGCGACTTCTACAAAAGCAAACCCAACCACCTTGCCAACATGCGTCAGCTGGATGTGGTGACCCAGTGGTACGGCTTCCCCGGCGACAACGGGCTGAAGATCACCGATGTCATCGCCGACCATCTGCAGTCGGTCGTCAACGGTGCTGCCAAACCGGATGACGCCTTGAAGATGATGGTGGAGGACGTGCAGCGACTGTTGCCGCGCTGACCTCCTGTACCCTCCGGCCTGGCTGCCTGCGATCTGGGCAGGCCATGGGGTCGGGCTCAGCCCAGGCCCGCGAGCGCCGCCTCCCCACCTGGCGTCTTCCTGCAGTCCTCGATGTACTGCCGGATGATGTCGGCAAAACTGTCGTCCGGATGCAGGCCCAGCCGCGCCGCCCGTTGTGCGGTGGCGCCGGTCGGCCAGTTGGCGACCATGCCGGCGATACGTTCGTCGCGCACGAACTTCACGCGATCGCGTACCGCCTTGCCGGCGACTTCTTCGAGTGCGTCGAGCATGTCGGACACGCGCACGTTGATCGACGGCAGGTTCATT